>NZ_JAYGFK010000003.1:0-424243 GCF_046581935.1 Pseudomonas sp. | reverse complement strand
TAGCCGCTGCGAAGCGTTCGCAGCGGCTAAAAACACTGAAATATGCGAGATACTGATCGTTTTTTGGTCAGTTGCCGTTTTAAAAATCAGCAAGGGCTGAAGTCGACCGGAAATACAGGGCTACTTCAGAGCATCCTTAGGTGGCCTCGTCTAACTCGGCGGGCGGGCCTTCGATGTCGAGTTTTACCGTCTTGGTGACGATGTAGGTGAAGTAGCGTTCGATGCCGAGATCGTCCAGCAGCAGTTGGTCAATAAAGCGCTGGTAGTGGTCGATGTCGCGCGCGCGGATCATCACCATGTAGTCAACACCGCCGCCGGTGGCGTAACAAAACGCCACTTCCGGCGCCTCACTCAGGCGCTGCTCAAAACGGCGCATGTCTTGCGCGGTGTGGCGCGCCAGGGTGATTTCCACCAGCACTTGCTGGGTTTTGAACAACGCCGCCCAGTCGATCTGCGCGCGGTAGCCTTTGACCAAACCGGCGGCCTCCAGCTTGCGTACGCGCTCCCAGGCGGGGGTTACCGAGAGGTTGATGGCCTCGGCCAGGGCCGACTTGGTGATCCGTCCGTCCTCGGAGAGGATGCGCAGGATTTTCAGGTCGTAGCGGTCGAGTTTGTGCATCGTTGGCCTCGGTTAGTCAGGGTTGCGTGCATTGAGCAGTCGCCGCTAAAGCGCCTCCCACAGGAAGCGCCGCGAGCAGGTTCAGCCCAGCACGTCGGCGACCACGGCGATGGTATCACCGCCTTTGACCAGCCCCGGGAAGTGCCGGGCCGCGAGCACGCCGCTGCGTTTGGCGTGGTATTCGCTGGGCGCGCTGCCGGTGCGCTGAACGCTATGGACGCGGGCGATGACTTGGCCTTTTTCCACGTGGTCACCAAGGTCGCTGCACATTTCCAGCAGGCCGTCCTCGGCACTGGCGACAAAGCAGTCGCCGTCAGGCATATCAAGCATCACCGAGTCGGCCGCGTCGATCTCGCCTGCCAGCAGGCCAAAGTGAATCAGCAGGTTGCGCACGCCACGCTCAGCGATGGCTAGGCTCTTGGCCGTGCTGCTGCCGCCGCCACCGAGTTCGCTGGTGACGAACACCTTGCCTTGCTCCTCAGCGGCGGTGTCGTACATGCCCACCGCGTCCAGCTCCAGCATGCGCATGCTGTAGGGCGCAGCGAAGGCGCGCATGCCGGCTTCACAGGCGGCGTCCTGGGCTTTGTCCGCCAGCATGTGGCAGGCGGCGAAGGGCAAAAAGTCCAGGGTTTTACCGCCGGAGTGAATATCCAGCACCACGTCGGCCATGGGCAGCAGGGTGCGCTGGAAGTAGTCGGCGATTTTCTGCGTCACGCTGCCGTCGGGTTTGCCGGGGAAGCTGCGGTTGAGGTTGCCCTTGTCGATAGGCGAGGTGCGGGTGCCGGCCTGCACCGCCGGGGTGTTCATAAACGGGATGATGATCACCCGGCCGCTGACGTCTTCGGCGCGCAGGCTTTGTGTCAACTTGGCCAGCGCCAGCGGGCCTTCGTATTCGTCACCGTGGTTACCGCCGGTAAGCAGCGCGGTAGGGCCGCTGCCGTTCTTCACTACGGTGACCGGGATCATCACTGCGCCCCAGGCGGAATCGTCCCGCGAGTAAGGCAGTTTGAGGAAGCCGTGTTGCACACCGTCGCGGGCAAAATCGACGGTGGGGCTGATGGGGTTGTCGCGTAATTGGGTCATGGCCGGGGCCTTTGATCATTAAGGAAGGGGCTGGCGGCGTTCCGTTTTAGCCGCGACTGTTGTCAGGGGATCGTCGCGGCTAAAGCCCCTCCCACGTTCAGTAACAGGGGCTTGCCGCTACGGGATCAATCCTTAACGAACAGCTTGCGCGGTATGTCGCAGAAGGTTTCCACGCCGCTGTCGGTGATCAGGATCGATTCGGTGATTTCCAGGCCCCAGTCGTCCAGCCAGAGGCCGGGCATAAAGTGGAAGGTCATACCCGGCTGCAGCACGCTCTCGTCGCTCGGCCGCAGGCTCATGGTGCGCTCGCCCCAATCCGGCGGATAACTGATACCGATTGGGTAGCCGCAGCGGCTGTCTTTATGAATGCCGAACTTCTCCAGCACCTTGAAGAAGGCGCGGGCGATGTCGCCGGTGGTGTTGCCCGGCTTGGCGGCTTCCAGCCCGGCAGCGATGCCTTCGACCACGGCCTGTTCGCCATCGAGGAAGTGCTGCGGCGGTTTGCCCAGGTAAATCGTGCGTGACAGCGGGCAGTGGTAGCGCTTGTAACAACCGGCGATCTCGAAGAAGGTGCCGGCACCGCTCTGCATGGGCGAGTCGTCCCAGGTCAGGTGCGGTGCGCTGGCGTCCGCGCCGGTGGGCAGCAGCGGCACGATGGCCGGGTAGTCGCCGCCGTGGCCGTCGGCACCGAGGATGCCGGTGCGGTAGATCTCGGCGACCAGTTCGTTTTTGCGCAGGCCCGGTTCGATTTTCTCGAAGATTGCCGCGTGCATTTGCTCGACGATTTTCGCCGCGATGCGCATGTAGCCGATCTCGGTCGGCGACTTAATCGCCCGCTGCCAGTTGACCAGTGCGGTGGCGTCAACGAAGCGCGCCTTGGTCAGGTTGCGTTGCAGCGACAGGTAGGCGGCGGCGCTGAAGTAGTAGTTGTCCATCTCGACACCGATGCTCAGCTTGTCCCAGCCGCGTGCGGCGATGACGTGCTGAGACAGGTAGTCCATCGGGTGGCGCTCGGTGGACTGCACGTAATGGTCCGGGTAACCGACGATGTTGGCCTGGTCCATAAACACGGTGCGCTTGGCACCGTTGGCGTCCTGGCCACGGCCAAACCACACCGGCTCGCCCTCTTGGGGCAAAAGCACGCACTGGTGCACGTAGAACGACCAGCCGTCATAGCCGGTGAGCCAGGCCATGTTGGACGGGTCGGTGACGATCAGCAGCTCGATGCCACGCTGCGCCATGGCTGCGCGGGCCTTGGCGATGCGCTGGGCATATTCCTCCCGGGTGAAGGGCAGGTTGACGATGATTTCGGACATGGATGAGTCCCCGTTAGTGATGCTCGACAGTACTGATGTGGGAGGGGCCGGGCGGCGTTCTGCTTCAACCGCGATGTGCACCAACCTCTCCTACAGGTTTATGAATCGAAGTTGAGGCCTTTGCCGGCCTGCCGCGCCCGTTGGTAGGCGAAGCTGGCGATGGCGGTGTCTTGCGCGCCGGTGCCGGTCAGGTCGCAGAGGGTGATCTGCTGCGCTGAGGTGCGGCCGGGGCGTTGACCGGCGATGATTTGCCCGAGTTCGGCGAAGTCATCTGCGGCATTGATCAACCCGGCGTTGATGGCGTGGTGCAGCTCGCCGAGTACGCGGGTCTGGCTGAGGCGGTCGGCGACGTAGGCATCCACCTGCGCCAGCGCGGCCGGGGCGATTTCATTCTTGTGCTCGGCATCCGAACCCATGGCGGTGATGTGCAGGCCAGGGCGCAGGTGCTGCGGCTGGATCAGCGGCTCGCGGCTGGGCGTGGTGGTGATGACGATGTCGGCACCGTCCAGCACCGCGTCGATACTCGCCACGGCGCAGGCATCGTCTAGCTCGGCGGCCATGGCAGCGGCCTTGGCTGGCTCGCGCGCCCAGATGCGCACCTCGCTCACCTCACGCACCAGGCGCAAGGCCTGCAATTGCAGCCGCGCCTGTTCGCCAGCACCAAGAATGGCAACCACCTTGGCGTCTTCACGGGCTAGCCATTTAGCGGCCACCGCACCCGCCGCCGCAGTACGCACGGCGGTGAGATAGCCGTTATCCAGCAGCAATGCGTCGGCCAGGCCGGTTTGTGCGGAGAACAGCATCATCAAGCCGTTGAGGCTGGGCAGGCCGAGCGCGGGGTTGTCGAAAAAACCGGGGCTGACCTTGATGGCGAAATGCGCCACGCCTGGCAGGTAGGCGGTTTTTACGTCGACCTCGCCGTTGTGCTGGGGGATGTCCAACCGCAAGATTGGCGGCATGGCCACGGCAGCGGTGGCGAGCAGGCGGAAGGCGTTCTCCACCACCGCCAGGCTGTCGTTATCAAGGCCAACGCAGCTGCGCAGGTCGGCCTGGTTGAGGATCAGAGTCTTGGCCATGGGGGTTCCTTAGGCGTCTGCGCCGTTGAGCACGCGCAGGTGCTGGTCGATATCGATGTTGCGACCGCTGATCACCACCACCACCGGGCCGCGTGGCGTGATCAAGCCGTCGAGCAGGGCGGCAATGCCAACGGCAGCGCCGCCTTCCACCACCAGGCGCTCCTCGCGGTAGGCGTGACGGATGCCACGGGCGATAGAGGCTTCGTCGAGCAGATGAACCTGATCGCACAGCTCACGGGTGATGGCGAAGGTGTAGCGGTTGTCGAGGCCAATGCCGCCGCCGAGCGAATCCGCCAGGGTCGGCAGTTCTTCGACATCCACGGGCTGCCCGGCCTGCAGGCTGGCGTGCATTGCCGCACCACGTTGCATGCTGATGCCGTGGGTGCGGATCGCCGGACTGGACGCTTTGATCGCCAGCGCCACGCCGGCAAACAGGCCACCACCGGAGAGCGGCACCAGCACTTCGCAAACATCCGGGCACTGCTCAAGAATCTCCAGGCCGAGGCTGCCCTGGCCGGCAATAACATGCGGGTGGTCGAACGCCGGAATAAACGCCGCGCCCTGTTCGCGGGCAATGCGTTCGGCCTCGCGCTGGGCATCGTCCTGGCTGCGGCCAACGATCACCACCTCGGCACCCAGCTCACGGATGGCGCGCACCTTGTTCTGCGGCACCAGCTCGGACAGACAAATCGTCGCCTTCACGCCCTGCTGCGCGGCCGCATACGCCAGCGCTCGGCCGTGGTTGCCCGTGGAGGCAGTAACCACCCCCAAGCGCTGCTGCTCGGCACTCAATTGCGCCACGGCATTGCTCGCCCCGCGCAGTTTGAAGCTGCCGGTGGCCTGCTGTGATTCCAGCTTCAACCACACCGGCACGCCGGCCAAACGACTCAGGCTAGGCGAGTGTTCCATGGGCGTCTGCCGGACCAGACCAGCGATACGCTGGCGAGCCTGCAGGAGGTCATGCAGTGGGATAAAAGACATGGCACGCATTCCGTAACGACATGCGACCGAGTGTATGAGCGGAAAATTAACCCGCTGAATGTACTAGGACGATTTTTTATTGCGGGTGATCGCGGATGGGCTTTAGCGCCTCGCAATCGTTGCGCACCCGCCCGTAGCCCGGATGCAATCCGGGAACCTGAGCGTGGGTAAGCTCCCGGATTACATCCGGGCTACGACAAAGCGTTTACGTAGGGTGGATCACGCTTCACCGATCCACCATTTCGGTGGACGTAAAAAGCGACGTCCACCCTACGCGCTCCAAGGTCTTATGAGCCGAAGGTGATCTCTTCGGACTTCTTTAAAAGCATGCGCGGCCCCACTGAGTCCGAAGCCGGTATGCAATCCGGGAGCCTGGTGTGAGTCGCTTCCCGGATTGCATCCGGGCTACGCGAAGGCAACCTCTCCAACCCTCGCCAGCAAGCGGTTGAGGGAACAAAACCTGCACGGTATCGAGGGTATTGTGGGAGCGGCTTCAGCCGCGAAGCGCTTTGCCGCGCTAGAAGTCATGCACCTTCGGGTATTGCTCGAACACGTCACGCACGATTTGCACGCCCTGGCGCATCTTGCTTTCGTTGCATTCGGCACCGACACACAAACGCACCGCGCGCGGCCTTGGCATGCCGGGCGGGACAAAGGGGTCGGGCAGGGTCAGGGCGACATTGCGCCGGCGCAGTTCGCGCAGCAGGCCGTCGATCTCCCAGCCGTCAGGCACGCGCAGCCAGCTGTTGAGCGAGTAAGGGTGGCTGCCGATCAGGTGTTCGCCCAGCGCCTGCTCGACCAGCGTTTGCCGATCGGCCAATAGCTGGCGTTGCAGTTGCACCAGGTCTTCGGCTTCGCCGGAATTGATCCAGCGCGTGGCCACTTCACCGAGCAGTGCAGGGGCCATCCAGCTGTTCACCCGCAGGATGCTCTCAGTGCGCAGCGCCAGGCGCTTGGGCATAACCAGGTAGCCGATGCGCAGGCCGGTGAGCACCGACTTGGTCAGGCTGGTGCAATAGAACGACAGCTCCGGGGCGTAGTGGCTGAGCGGGCGGGTTGTTTGCTGGCCGGCTAGCAGCGGGCCATACACATCGTCCTCAATGATGTACACGCCAAAGCGCCGGGCAATTTCGGCGATCTCCCGCCGGCGCTCATCGGGCATCAGCGAGCTGGTGGGGTTATTCAGGTTGGGCGTGCAGACCAACGCGGTGATGCGCTCGTTACTGCACATGTCCTCGAAGTGCTCGGGATTAAGGCCGAAGCGGTCCATCTCCAGGCCCTTCAAGGTGAAGCCGAGCACCTGCGAGCTGCCAATTGCGCCGTGATCGGTCAGCCCTTCGCAGAGCACCACATCGTCCGGGCCGGCCAGGGTCGCCAGGGCGAGGAAGATGCCGTGGGCGGCACCGTTGGTCAGCAAAACATCCTCAATGCCGACATTCATGCCCAAACGTGCCAGCCAGCGCACCGCTGCATCGCGGTGATGCTGCATGCCGGCAATCGGCCGGAAGGCGTGAATCCACGGTTGATCAGGCTCCTGCGACAGCTCCAGGCAGGTCTGCCGCCAGAGGCGATCATGGGCATCGGTGTGCAGGATGCGCGCGTTGGAAAAGTCCATCAGCGCCTGCTCGCTGTGATCCAGCATGGTGCTGGCCACGCGCTCGCTGGTCCGCCGCGAAACGAAACTGCCACGGCCGACCTCACAGCGCACGCGGCCCTGGCGTTCCAACTCCTTATAGGCGTTGGTCACGGTTTGCACGCTGATGCCGAGCGCATCAGACACCTGGCGCTGGGGCGGCAGCCGCTGACCGTCGATCAGGGTACCCTGTTCAATATCGACGGCAACGGCCTGTACCAGGAGTTTGTATTTCGATTCGCCCGGGCGCGCAGCAGCCAGGGCCTTCTTCCAGTTTTGCATCGACGGCTCCATGGGCGGCTGTGCACAGCATCCCGCGCATGAGCTTGCGATTCAATTGTCCTAGTGCAATGCCATAGGCAAAAAAGCCTTTGTATGCTCGGTCCAAGGGTGGAAAACAGTACTCAAAAAATAACCTACCCGTAATGCTCTTGATGCAACTGCCTCCTAACACCACATGCCGCCGCTGGCGGACTACAAAAAACAGGAGAACATCACGATGATCAGCGTTAAACCATCCCGCATCGGCCGCCTCGCACTGGCCTGCAGCCTCTTCGCCAGCGTCACCGCTGTGGCACAGGCTTCGACCCTGGATACGATCAAGGAAAAAAGCAGCGTTCGCATCGGTTACGCCAACGAAACGCCCTTCGCCTATACCGCGCTGGATGGCAGCGTGACCGGAGAATCGCCGGAGATCGTCAAGCAGATTTTCGCGCAAATGGGCGTCCAGACCATCAAGCCGGTGCTGACCGAATGGGGTTCACTGATCCCCGGTCTGCGCGCCAGCCGCTTCGACCTGATCGCCGCCGGTATGTACATCACCCCCGAGCGTTGCAAGCAGGTGCTGTTCACTGACCCGCACTATCAGTTGCCCGACACCCTGCTGACCAAGACCGGCAACCCGAAAGACCTGCACAGCTATGCAGACATCGCTAAAAGCGGTGCCAAGGTAGCAATCATGGCCGGTACGGTGAACCTGGGTTACGCCCGCGACGCTGGCATCACCGATCAGCAAATACTTCAGGTGCCGGATACCACCGCGCAGTTGCAGGCCGTGCGCGCCGGACGTGCCGATGCCGCAGTTGGTACTCAGCTGACCATGAAGGGCTTGGCCGATAAGGGTGGCGACAGCGTGGAAGCCATCGCCGAGTTCAAGGACGACCCATCCCACACCGGTTACGGTGCCCTGGCTTTCCGCCCGGAAGACAAGGACCTGCGTGATGCGGTGAATGCCGAGCTGAAAAAATGGCTAGGCACTAAAGAGCACCTGGCGACGGTCAAGCCATTCGGCTTCGATCAATCCAACCTCACCGACAAGACTGCCGCCGAGCTCTGCGGTCAGTAGTGAGCGGCCCCTGCCGCGCGCTTCGGCGCGCGTCCTGTAACCGTCCTTCGAGCGGTAGTTATTGATGACTGATCTATTCCCCCTCCTGCTGCAAGGCGCGTGGGTCACCGTGCAGGTCACCTTCTGGGGCTCGCTGCTGGCCATCGCCTCGGCCGTGATCGCCGCGCTTGGTCGGCTGTCGCCAATTGGCCCTGTGCGCTGGCTGGCGATCAGCTATATCGAGGTGTTTCGCGGCACCTCGTTGCTGGTGCAGCTGTTCTGGCTGTACTTCGTATTGCCGATGCCGCCGTTCAATGTCGAGATGAGTGCCTTTTCCGTGGCCGTCGTCGGCCTTGGCCTGCACATTGGTGCCTACGGTGCAGAAGTGATGCGCGGGGCGATTCGCTCGGTGGCCAAAGGCCAATACGAGGCGTGCATCGCGCTGAACATGACGCCATTCAAACGCTTTACCCGCATCATCCTGCCGCAGGCGCTGCTGTCAGCAATTCCGCCGGGCACCAACCTGCTGATCGAGCTGCTGAAAAACACCTCGCTGGTGTCGCTGATCACCCTGTCTGACCTGGCCTTCCGCGCCCGTCAGCTGGATCAGGCGACCTTTATGACCCTGGAAATATTCGCCCTGACCCTGCTGCTGTATTTCATCATGGCCCAGGCGATCAACCTCGGCATGCGCCTGCTGGAAAAACGCCTGAGTCGTGGCCGGATGCGAGGTGGCCTGCAATGAACTTCTTCGACTGGAACTTCGCCCTAAGCATCCTCCCGCAATTGCTCAAGGCCTCGCTGAACACCTTGTTGATCACCTTTGCCGGCTTTGCCATCGCCATCGTTCTTGGCCTGTTTCTGGCCATCGCCCGGCGTAGTAACTACCTGTGGTTGTCGTGGCCAGCAACGGCGCTGATCGAATTTATCCGCAGCACGCCGCTGCTGATTCAGGTGTATTTCCTGTTCTACGTGCTGCCCAACTATGGCCTGAGCATGACCGCGCTGCAGACCGGGATTATCGGCATCGCCCTGCACTACGCCTGCTACACCGCCGAGGTGTACCGCGCCGGCCTTGATGCCGTGCCGCGTGGCCAGTGGGAAGCGGTGACGGCACTGAATATCTCGCCGCTGTCGGCATACCGGCAAATCATCCTGCCGCAAGCGCTGCGCCCGATCCTGCCGGCACTGGGTAACTACCTGGTAGCGATGCTCAAGGACACCCCGGTGCTCTCGGCGATTACCGTGGTGGAAATCATGCAGCAAGCCAAAAACATCGGCTCCGAAAGCTTCCGCTACCTTGAGCCCATCACCATGGTTGGGGTGTTCTTCTTGCTCCTCAGCTTGGCCCTGGCCTGGGGCGTGCGCCGCCTCGAAGACCGCATGGAGTTGCAGCCACGATGAACTCACTTGACCTTAATTTGCCCGCTGCAGGGAGTACCTTCATGGCCCAGCCTCTTGTTCGCTTCACCGACGTAACCAAGCGCTACGGCAACCTGACCGTATTGAACAAACTCAACCTGGAAGTCGCCCCCGGCGAGAAGGTGGCGATCATCGGCCCCAGCGGCTCGGGCAAATCCACGCTGCTGCGCGCCCTGATGACCCTGGAAAGCATTGATGAAGGGGTGATTGTGGTCGACGACCAACCCTTAACCCATATGAGCACTCGCGACGGCCGCCTGGTGCCAGCCAGCGCCAGCTACCAGCGCAAGGTGCGCGGCAAGATCGGCATGGTGTTCCAGAGCTTCAATTTATTCCCGCACATGAACGCCCTGCAGAACGTCATCGAAGCGCCGATCCAGGTGCTGGGGATGAACCGCAAGGAAGCCACCGAGCGGGGCAAGGAATTGCTCGACATGGTTGGCCTGAGCGAGAAATTCAACCACTACCCGGCGCAGCTTTCCGGCGGCCAACAGCAACGCGTGGCCATCGCCCGTGCCTTGGCCATGCGCCCCAAGGTGATGTTGTTTGATGAAGTAACCTCGGCGCTCGACCCCGAGCTATGCGGTGAGGTGCTCAACGTTATTCGCCGCCTCGGCAGCGAGCACAACCTGACCATGTTGATGGTCACCCACCAGATGGGCTTCGCCCGCGAGTTCGCCGATCGAGTGTGCTTCTTCCACCAGGGCTGCATTCACGAACAAGGCACGCCGGAAGAGTTGTTCACTAACCCGCAAGAGGTGCGCACGCAGAGTTTCCTGAGTGCCGTGAACGAGGCGCATTGAGCCTCAGTCTGGCTGCTCCTCAAACACAAAGCGCAGGCCGACCCCGTCACTATCTACGCGCATCACCTCCATCTGCAGGACCGGTGCTTCAATCGGCAGGTCCTGCACTTGGCCAGTGACACGGGTGCCCTGGCTGAGGGCGGCGAGGGCGGGGTGTTTGACATAGACACCGCCGTCGGAGAGGTCGCCGGTCTGGGCGACCAGCTCACCAAAGCTCGGGTGGCTGATCTTGATCCGGCACTTCATGGGAATACGCGGATGACGGCGTTGATTGGACATGAAGGACAATGATCCTTGAGCGTGAAAGGATCAGCCGTTAATAACCTACTTTCTGCCATTCGCCCAGACTATTGGCAAAATGCTGCCTTAGTACCAACGCTTCTCGCCTTCAGGGCGCTTTTTAAAGCGCTTCATGCTCCACATGTATTGGCTCGGGTAGGTGCGTACATAACGCTCAATAACCTTGCTCATGCCGGCCACCGCAGTTGCCGTATCGGTGCTGTACATGTCCTCCGGGGCAGCTTCAAGGATGACCTTAAAACCCGAGCCATCCGGCAGGCGCAGCGCATGCAGAAACACTCCATTGGCTTTGCCGCCACTTAGCATGCCGGCGACAAACTTGCTGGTCAGCGCCTCTGTGCCGAGGAAGGGTACAAACACACCTGACGACAGGCTCGGCTCCGGATCAGCCGGAATCCCCACCGCACCGCCTTTACGCACTTCTTTGATAACGCTGAGAATGCCTTCTTTGGTCGACGGGGCGACACGGTTACCCAACTGCACGCGTTGTTGACGCAGCAGCTCATCAACCGCCTTCAGCTTGGGCGGACGGTAGAAGATGATCGGTTTGCATTGCGCACAATAGAAGTGGTTGAGCACTTCCCAGTTGCCCAGGTGACTGGTGATGCCGACCACGCCCTTGCCGCTGGCCAAGGCTTGCTGCAGCACCTCTAAGCCTTCGACTTCACGCACCAGGCCGATGGACTTCTGCGCCGGCCAGATCCAGGCACAGGCGCTCTCGGTCAGGGTTCTACCGATATCCATCAACGATTGGCGCAGCAGACGCTGATGCGCGGCTTCGTCCAGTTCAGGAAAGCATTTGCGCAGGTTGATGCTGGCGACCGTACGCGAGCCGTTCGGCAGCCGCCACATCAGCCAGCCAATGGCCGCCCCCACCGCCTGCACGGCACGCCAGGGCAGCATGGCAAACAAACGTAGAAAGCCCACCACCAGGGCACCTTTGAGCTTTTCCACAGGTCACTCCAGCCGATCAAAAGGCGCTTATTGTAACCGCCTCGCACTCTCTTGACTGTTACAAGCGCCCGCCCAGGCGGCGAGAGCGTCAGTACAGCATCGTCTTCAAACGCTCCTGCAACCCGCGCTCGTAAGCCGGCACATCGAAGTCCGCCTCCATCACAGCCTTGAGGAGATCCCCAGCCGACGGCAGGCTGGAGCGCTCGACATGCCGCTCGGCATCCCACAGGCCGGAGCGCACCGCCGCCTTGGAACACTGGAAGTAGCACGTGTCGACGCTGATGCGCAGCACGCTGCGCGGCAGCTTGCCTTGCGCGCTACACAGCTCCAGCAATTCCGGCTCCAGGCAGATGCTGGCGCGGCCGTTGACCCGGAAACTCTCGCCGACACCCGGTATCAGAAACAGCAGCGCCACATGCGGGTCGTGGATGATATTGCGCAGGCTGTCGATGCGGTTGTTGCCGGGGCGATCCGGCAGCAGCAGGGTGCGGTCATCGAGCACCCGCACAAAGCCCGGCGCATCGCCACGCGGCGAGCAGTCCAGGCCATCCTGGCCATGGGTGCCAAGAATCACGAAGGGCGAGGCGGCAACCAGCGCCTGATAGGGCTCGCTGAGGTAGGCGATTTCCTTGCGCAGGGAGCGTTCGTGGGGCTCGCCGTACAGTGCATGGAGTTGTTCCAGGGTTTCGATGCGGTTCATGGCGAATGCTCCTATTGCAGTTGCGCGTAACGATCACAGTCGGTGGTGTGGTCCATGACCATGCCGGCGGCCTGCATATAGGCATAACAGATGGTCGGACCGACAAAGGTGAAGCCGGCCTTTTTCAGCGCTTTGCTCATGGCCTCGGCTTCAGCGGTTACCGCAGGCACCTGGCTACGCTCGCTGAAGTGATTGATCGTTGGTACACCGCCGACAAACGACCAGAGCAGCGCCACCGGGTCATCCAGTTTTAGCCAGGCCTGGGCATTCTGCCGCACGGCTTTGAGCTTGAGACGGTTGCGAATGATGCCGGGGTCTTGCATCAGCGTGCCTTCGATGTAGTCGTCGGTGAGCGCCGCCAAGCGCTGCACATCAAAGCCAAACAGCACCTCGCGGTAACGCTCGCGCTTCTTCAGCACGGTGATCCACGACAGCCCGGCCTGAAAGCCTTCGAGCAACAATAACTCGAACAACACCTGCGCATCGCGCTGCGGCACACCCCATTCGTGGTCGTGATAAGCGATGTACAGCGGATCGTCAGTGCACCAAAAACAGCGTGGCATGCGGGTTTTCCCTGGCTTCGGTATACTCGCGGACTTTCTGAAGCCGCCAAAGTACGGGTGAAATTTGTGAGCCAGACTACGCCTGCCGTGCGCACCTTCCAAGATTTGATCCTCGCCCTGCAACAGTACTGGGCCGAGCAGGGTTGTGTGGTGTTACAGCCCTACGATATGGAAGTTGGCGCGGGCACCTTCCACACCGCCACCTTTCTGCGCGCCATTGGCCCAGAGACCTGGAACGCCGCCTACGTGCAGCCTTCCCGTCGTCCGGCTGACGGTCGCTATGGCGAAAACCCCAACCGTCTGCAGCACTACTACCAGTTCCAGGTGGTACTGAAGCCGAACCCGGAAAACTTCCAGGAGCTGTACCTCGGCTCGCTGAAAGCCATCGGCATCGATCCGCTGGTGCACGACATTCGCTTCGTCGAAGACAACTGGGAATCGCCGACCCTCGGCGCGTGGGGCCTGGGCTGGGAAATCTGGCTGAACGGCATGGAAGTCACCCAGTTCACCTACTTCCAGCAAGTCGGCGGCATTGAGTGCTACCCGGTGACCGGCGAGATCACCTACGGCCTGGAACGCCTGGCCATGTACATCCAGGGCGTCGATTCGGTGTACGACCTGGTGTGGACCGACGGCCAGTTCGGCAAGGTGACTTATGGCGACGTGTTCCACCAGAACGAAGTGGAGCAGTCGACTTACAACTTCGAGCACGCCAACGTCGACAAGCTGTTTGAGCTGTTCGATTTCTATGAGTCGGAAGCCAACCGCCTGATCGAGCTGGAGCTGCCGCTGCCCACTTACGAGATGGTGCTCAAGGCCTCGCACACCTTCAACCTGCTGGATGCGCGCCGGGCTATTTCGGTGACTGCGCGTCAGCAATACATCCTGCGGGTGCGCGCCCTGGCCCGTTCGGTGGCGCAGAGCTACCTGCAAGCGCGGCGTAAACTCGGCTTCCCGCTCGCCGCCCCCGACCTGCGTGATGAAGTATTGGCCAAGCTGGAGGCAGCAGAATGAGTACCCGTGATTTCCTAGTAGAACTGGGCACCGAAGAACTGCCACCGAAAGCCCTGAAAACCCTCGGTGAAGCCTTCCTGGCTGGCATCGAAAAAGGCCTGAAAGCCGCTGGTTTGTCTTACAGCGCCAGCCGCTATTACGCAGCACCGCGCCGCCTGGCCGTGTTGATCGAGCAGCTTGAAGAACAGCAAGCCGATCGCACCCAGAACATCGATGGCCCGCCCGTCCAGGCGGCATTCGATAAAGACGGCAACCCGACTCAAGCGGCCCTTGGCTTTGCCAAGAAGTGCGGCGTTGAGCTGAGCCAGATCGACCAGAGCGGGCCGAAGCTGAAATTCAGCCAGAGCATTCCTGGCCAGGCCGCCGCTGGTCTGCTGCCGAGCATCGTCGAAACTTCGCTGAACGAGCTGCCGATTCCCAAGCGCATGCGCTGGGGTGCACGTAAAACCGAATTCGTCCGTCCAAGCCAGTGGTTGGTGATGCTGTTTGGCGACGAGGTGATCGATTGCGAAATCCTCGCCCAGCAAGCCGGCCGGGTTTCCCGTGGGCATCGCTTCCATGCCAACCATGACGTACGCATCAGCGCGCCGGCTAACTACGCCGAAGACTTGCGCAGCGCCTATGTGATTGCCGACTTCACCGAGCGCCGCGCGCAAATCGCCGCGCGGGTCGACCAACTCGCCGCCGAGCAACAAGGCACGGCCATTGTGCCGCCGGCGCTGCTCGATGAAGTCAGCGCGCTGGTCGAGTGGCCGGTGCCGCTGGTGTGCTCCTTCGAGGAGCGCTTCCTGGAAGTGCCGCAAGAAGCGCTGATCACCACCATGCAGGACAACCAGAAGTACTTCTGCCTGCTCGATAGCAACGGCAAACTGCTGCCGCGCTTTATCACCGTGGCCAACGTTGAGTCCAAGGACCCGGCACAGATCGTCTCGGGTAACGAGAAGGTCGTGCGTCCACGCCTGACCGACGCCGAGTTCTTCTTCAAGCAGGACAAGAAGCAGAAGCTGGAAAGCTTCAACCAGCGCCTGGCCAACGTGGTATTCCAGGCTCAGCTGGGTTCGGTTTACGACAAAGCCCAGCGGGTTTCCGCCCTGGCTGGCTTTATCGCCCAGCGCATCGGCGGCGACGCCAAGCGCGCCGCGCGTGCCGGCATCCTCTGCAAATGCGACCTGGCCAGTGAGATGGTTGGCGAATTCCCGGAAATGCAGGGTATCGCCGGCTACTACTACGCCAAACACGACGGCGAGCCCGAAGACGTCGCCCTGGCGCTGAACGAGCAGTACATGCCGCGCGGTGCCGGTGCCGAACTGCCCAGCACCCTTACCGGTGCCGCCGTGGCCCTGGCCGATAAGCTGGACACCCTGGTCGGCATCTTCGGTATCGGCATGCTGCCCACCGGCAGCAAAGACCCGTACGCCCTGCGCCGCGCCGCGCTGGGTGTGTTGCGCATCCTGATCGAGAAGCAATTGGACCTGGACCTGGCCGAAGCTGTCGCGTTCGCCATCAGCCAGTTGGGCGATAAGGTCAAAGCAGCTGGCCTGGCTCCACAAGTGTTGGACTTTATCTTCGACCGCCTGCGTGCGCGCTACGAAGACGAAGGCATCGACGTGGCCGTGTATCAAGCGGTACGTGCGGTTAGCCCGACGTCGCCACTGGACTTCGATCAGCGTGTGCAGGCCGTACAAGGTTTCCGTGCGCTGCCGCAGGCGTCTGCTTTGGCAGCGGCGAACAAGCGCGTGTCCAACCTGCTGAGCAAAGCCGAAGGGCAAGTAGCGGCAAGTGTTGAGGCGCACTACTTCGACAATCCCAGCGAGTTCGCCCTCAATGCGGCCATCCAGCAAGCCGAGCAAGCGGTGCAGCCACTGGCCGCAGCACGCCAGTACAACCTGGCACTGGGCCAACTGGCCAGCCTTCGCGAGCCGGTGGATGGCTTCTTTGAAGCCGTGCTGGTGAATGCCGAAGATGCCAACGTGCGCGCCAACCGATATGCCCTGCTGGCCAAGCTGCGCGGGCTGTTCCTCGGTGTCGCCGACATCTCGGTACTCGGCTAACGCAACGCCGGATGGGTTGAACCGCGCAGGCAGCGCAGCGATATCCATCACCCTGTATACGATGGGTTACGCCGCTTTGCGGCTAACCCATCCTACGGAGCTTTAAGCTGCCGCCATGAAACTGCTGATTCTCGACCGCGACGGCGTGATTAATTACGACTCCGACGCCTATATCAAAACCCTCGACGAATGGATTCCGCTGCCTGGCGCGATTGAGGCCATTGCGCGTTTGTCACAAGCCGGCTGGACCGTCGCTGTGGCCACCAATCAATCCGGCATTGCCCGCGGTTACTACGACCTGGCCACGCTGGACGCCATGCATACGCGCTTACGTGAGCTGGTGGCAGAGCAGGGCGGCGAACTGGGCTTGGTGGTTTATTGCCCGCACGGTCCGGATGACGGCTGCAATTGCCGCAAACCGAAACCCGGCATGCTTGAGCAAATTGCTGCGTACTATGCAGTGGCACTCAAGGACGTTTGGTTTGTTGGCGATACCAGCGGTGACCTGACAGCCGCGCAGGCCGTCGATTGTCAGCCTGTGTTGGTAAAAACCGGCAAAGGTCAACGAACCCTGGCCAAAGCATTACCAACGGGCACACTGGTATTCGATGATCTGGCGGCAGTCGCCGCTCAGCTACTCCACTCATAAAGCAGGTCCTGCCTGCGACGGTAAAGCCCCTTATGTCGACACTGCAGACCATCAGAACAGTCATCTTCTACCTGCTACTCGCTTCCACCTCCTTCTTCTGGTGCACCCTCAGCGTCTTCGTCGCACCCTTTTTGCCGTTTCGTGCGCGCTACCGGTTTGTCAATCAGACCTGGTGCCGCTGCGCCGTTTGGCTGGCCAAGGTAGTGGTCGGCATCAACTACGAGATCAAGGGGCTGGAGAATATCCCTGAACAGCCCTGCGTGATTCTCGCCAAACACCAAAGCACCTGGGAAACCTTCTTTCTCTCGGCACTGTTCGAGCCACTGAGCCAAGTGATCAAGCGCGAACTGCTGTATGTGCCGTTCTTCGGCTGGGCCATGGCCATGCTCAAACCTATCGCCATTGACCGCAGCAACCCCAAGGCAGCACTCAAACAACTGGCCAAGCAGGGCCATGAGCGTCTGGAGCAGGGCGCTTGGGTACTGGTATTTCCGGAAGGCACGCGTATTCCACCAGGCCAGATCGGCAAATTCGGCCGAGGCGGCGCGTCCCTCGCGGTAAACGCCAACTTGCCGGTACTGCCGATTGCCCATAACGCCGGGGAGTTCTGGCCCAAAGACGGTTGGAGAAAAACGCCTGGGACCGTGCAAGTGGTTATCGGCCCGTTGATGCACGCCGAAGGCACAGGGCCGCGTGCCATTGCCGAGTTAAATGATCGCGCGTTCGCATGGGTCAGCCAGGCGCAGCGCGATATCGGCTCACTGGATGCACAGAGCCAGCCGCTGGATACCCAAGCACCAGCCTGAGCGATTGTGGATAAGTCCTGTATAAGAATACCAGCAGAGTGCCATCAACATACGTAACCTATTGATAGTAAATACTTTAAGGCCTGAAATGGACTATCAGGCCTGCGGGGATAAGTTTTCGCCCCAGTACCCAGTAATTGGCCAACCGGCAAATCCGCGCGCTCGCGCACAGTCTTACTGGGCTGTACGGCAAATAAAGCGGTTAAGCTGAGGCGATACACCCAAGCAGCGAAAAGGAACGATTCGCCATGCTGTCTATCTATCAGCTCAAACCTGCCTTCCAGAACCTACTGCGCCCCGGCGTTAAACACCTCTACGACAAAGGCGTGACGGCCAATCAGGTCACGCTGTTTGCTGCTGTGGTTTCCGTTTTACTCGGCATCCTGCTGCTGGCTCTGCATCAGCACACCTGGTTGTTCGCCCTGATTCCGCTGTGGATGCTGCTGCGTATGGCGCTAAATGCAGTCGACGGCATGCTTGCTCGTGAGTTCGGCCAACAGTCGCAACTCGGTGCCTACCTCAATGAACTCTGCGACGTGATCGCCGACTGCGCGCTGTTTCTGCCCTTTGCCTTGCTGCCCGGCGTATCACCGTTGTTGGTGGTGCTGGTGGCGCTGTTCGCGCTGATTAGCGAATACGCCGGCGTGCTCGGCCCGATGGTGGGCGCCTCGCGCCGTTATGACGGGCCGATGGGCAAGAGCGACCGGGCCTTCTGCTTCGGTGTGCTGGGTGCCGGCGTAGCCTGCGCATTGCTCCCGGCAGCCTGGCTCAACGGCCTGCTCGCGCTGATTCTCGCCCTGCTGCTTTACACCCTGTACAACCGCGTGCGCCAGGGTTTGGCCGAAGCGGCACAGCCAACTGACTCGAAATAAGGATATCTCGATGCGCCAAGCCGAAGAGCTCAGCTTTACCACCCACGACGGCGTAGAGCTGTTTTACCGTCATTGGCCGGCCAGCAACGCGAACAGCGCCGCGCCTAAACGCGCCGTGGTGATGTTCCACCGCGGCCATGAACATGGCGGACGCATGGCCCATCTGGTCGATGAACTGGACATGGCCGATTTCGACTTCTTCGCCTGGGACGCACGCGGCCATGGCCTGTCGCCTGGCGAGCGCGGCGATAGCCCCAGCTTTGCCACCAGCGTGCGCGATGTGCAGACCTTTATCGACCACATCAGCGCCAACCATGGCCTGGCGGTGGAAGATATCGCGGTACTGGCGCAAAGCGTCGGCGCGGTCGTAGTGGCCACCTGGGCGCATGACTACGCGCCGAAGATCCGCGCCCTGGTGCTCGCCTCGCCGGCCTTCAAGGTCAAACTTTACGTGCCCTTGGCACGTCCCGGCCTCAAGCTGATGCGCGCGTTGCGCGGCAACTTCTTCGTCAACAGCTACGTAAAAGCCAAATACCTCAGCCACGACCCTGAACGCATCGCCTCCTTCGACGCCGACCCGCTGATTACCCGCGCCATTTCGGTGAATATGCTGCTCGGCCTGTATGACGCCGCCGAGCGCGTAGTGGCTGATGCTCAAGCGATTCAGATTCCCACCCAGTTGCTGATCTCAGGTGCCGATTTTGTGGTGCACCGCAAACCGCAGCAGCAGTTCTTCGAACGCCTGGGCAGCCTGCGTAAAGAGCAGCACATTCTCCCTGGGTTCTTCCACGACACCCTCGGCGAGCGTGACCGCAGCCATGCGCTAAGCCGCGCTCGACGCTTCCTCTTACGCAACTTTGAAGAACCGCTGCAACGGCCGTCCTTGCTCGACGCGGATCGTCTCGGACTGACCTGCGCAGAGTCAGAAAGCCTCGCCGCGCCGCTGCCGCACAACTCCCTCGGCGACCTTTACTGGCGTGCCACCCGCGCCAGTCTCAAGCTTGGCAGTAGCCTGGCGGACGGGGTCAAACTGGGTTTCGACACCGGTTTCGACTCGGGTAGCACCCTGGATTACGTCTACCGCAACCAGCCCAGCGGCAAAACGCCAATCGGCAAACTGATCGACCAGAACTATCTCAACTCCATCGGCTGGCGCGGCATTCGCCAGCGCAAGCTGCATGCCGAAGAGTTGCTGCGCCTGGCCATGGGCAAGCTGCACGAGCAGGGCAGTGCGGTGCGTATCGTTGATATCGCCGCCGGCCATGGCCGCTACATTCTCGAAGCGCTGCAGGGCATGGAGCAAAAGCCCGAGTCGATCCTGCTGCGCGACTACAGCGACATCAATGTGCGCGACGGCAGCGCCTTGATTGAGCAGAAAGGCTTGGCGGACATCGCCCGCTTCGTCAAAGGCGATGCGTTCGATAAAGCCGACCTCGCCGCACTTGATCCCAAACCGACGCTGGCAGTGGTTTCCGGTTTGTATGAGCTGTTCGGCAGCAATCAGATGGTCGGTGACTCGCTCGCCGGGCTGGCGGCAGCCGTCGAGGAGGGCGGTTATCTGGTGTACACCGGGCAGCCCTGGCATCCACAGCTTGAGCTGATTGCGCGCGCCCTGACCAGCCACCGCGACGGCCAACCCTGGGTGATGCGCCGCCGCAGCCAGGCGGAAATGGATCAACTGGTCGAGGCCGCAGGCTTTCGTAAACTGACCCAGCGTGTCGATGAGTGGGGCATCTTCAGCGTGTCTTTGGCGCAGCGGGTGTCCTGATGCAGGGCGCTACGCTTAGCCGCGAGCCGGGGCTATGGAAACGCGGGGTGCTCTGGCTACTGCTGTTGGCCCCGGTGTTTTTTGCCAGTTACAACTTCGCCAACTGGTTAAGTGGCCAACGTGAGGACGTTGGCACCCTGGTGTTTGCCTGGGAAAGCCACATGCCGTTATGGCCGTGGACTATCGTGCCTTACTGGTCAATCGACCTGCTTTATGGGCTGTCTTTCTTGCTGCCATTTACTCGGCGGGAAATGGATCACCACGCGCTGCGCTTGCTCAGTGTGCAGATCATCTGCATCGCCTGCTTTATGCTTTGGCCCCTGCGTTTCACCTTCGAGCGACCTGAACTGGATGGCCTGTTTGGCCATATGTTCGACGTGTTGATGGGCTTTGATAAACCCTTCAACCAAGCACCTTCGCTGCATATCGCCCTGCTGGTGGTGCTGTGGGTGATGTTCGCCCGTCACACCCGTGGCCTGCTGCTACGCGTCGCGCTACACGGCTGGATGGCGTTGATTGGCCTGTCCGTGCTGACCACCTGGCAACACCATTTCATCGACTTGCCCACCGGGGTTTTAGCCGGCTGGCTGTGCGTCTGGTTGTGGCCGTTACAGGGTAAAAGTCCGCTGCTTAATTGGCAGCTGAGCCGCGATCCAAAGCGCTTACGCCTGGCATTACGCTACGGCTTTGGCGCAGCACTGCTCAGCGCCCTGGCGGTGAATATCGGTGGGAGCTGGCTATGGCTGTTATGGCCGGCATTCTCCTTGCTGCTGGTCGCACTCAACTATCTGTTGTTCGGTGCGGCGGGCTTTCAGAAAAACCCCGAGGGCCGGCTAAGCAGCGCTGCAACCTGGTTACTCGCGCCTTACCTGGCCGCCGCATGGCTCAACTCACGTTTATGGACCGGCGCTCAACCGACCCCAAATGAAGTCAGCACCGGCGTTTGGCTGGGGCGTATTCCTGCCCCTGGCGAAGCCGAACAATTCCATGCGCTGTTCGATTTATGTGCCGAGCTGCCGTTAATAGCCAGCCCTAAGGCCTACCGCTCGCTGCCCCTGCTCGATCTCTGCGTCCCTAACCCAGCCGACTGCCTGCAGGCCGCGCAGTGCATTGAGGATTTACGTCAACACGGCACCGTGCTGGTTTACTGTGCGCTGGGTTATTCACGCAGCGCCACTGCGGTTGCCGCCTGGTTGCTACACAGCGGGCGCTGCAAGGATGTAGCAGAAGCCCTGGCCCTGCTGCGCCGCGCGCGTCCTCAGGTGGTGCTGAGTGAAGCTCATCAACAAGCCCTGCAAAGCATGCTAGCGCTGGACCACCACAGCACATCTAGCGAGGCGGCAGCCTATGGCAACTGAAATGCAGCTGTTCACTGTGGCCAGTTTGCTGCGTCGGGGCAGGGCGCTGGATCGGCTGTCCAGCGTACTCACGGTACTCGCCCTAATCATTGGCCTGGCACCGCTTCTCGGCGTCACGGCACAACCGCTGTCGGCAGTGCTCTGTGCGCTACTGGTCTTGCTGGGCATTGGGCAGAAGTACTGGGCATTGCGGGTGGCGCTGGATGCTGAACTGTTCCAGCGACTTGCCGAGCGTGCTGATCAGTTGGCTACGCAGAAAATCGATCTCGACCAGGCACTGGTCCTGCTACAACTACAACCGGCTAATCAGCCTGCGCGCAGCTGGGAAGAACGCAGCCGGGGTGCCCTGGGCTTGTTACGCCGGCAAGCGCTCTGCTTACTCGCGCAACTGCTCGTCGCTGTGCTGAGCCTACTTGGCCTGCCATGGCTTTCAATCACTGGATAAGGAGTCGTCCATGCTCGCGTCCCTGACCGCGTTCATCATCACCTCGGCCGCACGCTTACTCACCGGTGCCCGTGCACTCTGGCTTGGTTGCACACCCACACCCGTGCAGCGGCTGTACTACGCCAATCACAGCAGCCATGGTGATTTCGTCCTGCTCTGGGCATCGCTGCCCGCGCCGCTGCGCCGCACCACTCGACCGGTTGCCGGTGCCGATTACTGGCAACGCGATGGTGTGCGTCGCTACCTGATCAATAAGGTCTTCAACGGCGTATTAATCGACCGCGAACGGGCAACCCCTGAGGCAAACCCGTTACAGCCCATGCTTGATGCGCTGGATCAGGGTGATTCGCTGATTCTGTTCCCGGAAGGCACGCGCAATCTTGAGGATGGTCTGCTGCCATTTAAAAGCGGCCTGTTTCACCTGACTCGCTTACGCCCTGACATCGAATTGGTGCCGGTGTGGATCGCCAACCTCAACCGCGTTATGCCCAAGGGCAGGGCGCTGCCGTTGCCGCTGCTGTGTACCCTAAGTTTCGGCAAACCGCTTGAGCCGCTAACCGATGAAAGCAAGGATGAATTTCTACAACGCGCCCGTAATGCCCTGTTGGCACTAGCGCCCGAGGAGGCTTGAGATGGATAACAACACTCTGTTGCTGTTCGCCGGTATCGGCGCGCTGTTACTGCTCGCCTCGGCCATTGGTTGGCTGCTTAAGTGGCGTAGCGGCCCTACACCCAACAGCGTTATCGACAACCTTAATGCGCGAATCAACGCCTGGTGGGTGATGGTCGTGGTGATCGGGATTGCCTTCCTTTTTGGCAATCTGGGCGTGATCCTGCTGTTCTATTTCGTATCGTTTTACGCGCTGCGTGAGTTTATGACGCTCACCCCAACGCGGCGCAGCGATTATCCCGCGCTGGTCGCAGCCTTCTACTTCGCCCTGCCAATGCAGTACCTGCTGATCGCGCTCGACTGGTACGGCTTGTTCGCTATCTTTATTCCGGTGTACCTGTTTCTGCTGCTGCCGATCCTGGCATCGCTGGGCGGCGATACCAAGCGCTTCTTGGAGCGGGCGTCAAAAGTGCAGTGGGGGCTGATGATCGCGGTGTACTGCATCTCCTCAGTACCGGCTCTACTCACCCTGGATATCCCTGGTTATGAAGGCCGCAACCTGCTGCTGATCGCCTGGCTGATTATCGTTGTGCAGCTGTCTGACGTGCTGCAATACGTGTGCGGCAAGTTGTTCGGTAAGCACAAAATTGCGCCCAATCTGTCGCCATCGAAAACCATCGAAGGCTTTGTCGGCGGTATCAGCCTGTCCTGCCTGATCGGCGCATTGCTCTGCTGGATTACCCCATTCAACGTCTGGCAGGCGGCCTTGATGGCCATGACCGTAAACCTGCTGGGCTTTGCCGGCGGCCTGGTGATGTCGGCAATCAAACGTGACCGTGGCGTGAAAGACTGGGGCCATATGATCGAAGGCCACGGCGGCATGCTCGACCGCCTCGACTCCGTCTGCTTCGCCGCCCCCGTGTTCTTTCATTTTGTGCGCTACTGGTGGGTGCCGCTGGCTTGAGCCAAACCTGAGTGCATCACGTTGTAACCCCGCCATAACGAAAACCCCGGTTAACCAAAGGTTAACCGGGGTTTTTCGCTGCTGGAAAACGCTATCACGCAGCTTTGCTATTTCTTCAGTGCCCACGCATCAAACTCAAAGCTAGTAGGTTATCCAGCTCAACCTCCATACGTAGGGGAGCTGCGAAGCGTTCACGAGCAGTAGCTATTAACGCTTCATCTTCTTCGCTCATCAGCACAGGACGAGATGGCAACTGTCCGCACTTTGGCGCGCAGGTTGACACACCCGCTAGCAACAAATGTCGACTACGTTGCCGCCGGTTGCCATGTAAGAAGGTCGCCATAACCCTGCCCGAAGCCGAATATAGGCCCGTTACGCGAAGTACCTGCCAGCGGCCTCACTGGCATACCCATCACCCGACAATGCTCCAGTCACGTTAGTTCCTTTCAAGGTAACGGTCTACGGCATCATCCCACGCCTAAGGTAACGTTAATGAGTAGCACAGAAACAAAAACACACACGTGGTGATCACTGTACACGGACGATTATTTATAAGTTATTGATTTATATACTAATTAAATAAATGGCACAGGCTTTGCTATGTATTAGGTACAAGAACAATAAAATCAGCAGCATCGCGACTCGACACTGACACAACAAAAACAACAGACAGGTCGGTAGCAAACAGATTTTTTTGGAGAAAGCAGGCTTTTTAGGGCTCGGCCCGGCAACCAGATAGAACAATAAAACTACCTTGAGGTAGCGAGCTGGTTGGATCACAACGTGACAAAGCACCGCTAGCGTCCAAAAAAATACGTTTTCTCTTGGCCTTCCTAGGTCAGAAAAAGCTCGCGGCACCAACGGTCATCAAAAATAACAACAGACCGCCTAACAATAAAAATATGAAGCCATTATTTGAGGGGAGCCACGGCTCCCCTCAGTGCTTTCTGATATCCGTGTTTCTGTGCTTTTTCAGCCAACAAAAAACCCGCCGAAGCGGGTTTTTTCCTGACCATTCAACATCCTGTCAATGCGTCCTAGCGATGGTCAATCATCCTTGATTCCGAGCACATCCGTTGCTCAGTGGATGGCATTAGATTAGTGCTCGCGAGGCAGTTCAGGAAGTGGCTAACAACGCCTTGCCGTGTAAGCCATTCGCTATAGCGGTTTGCTGAAGGTGAAGATAGACCTTCTTAGGGACTGACCACATTGCTATATGTGGTGTGCTCATAAAGCGACTTAGCTTTCTTACAGGGATTTCATAAGCTACACCGCATCTCCAAACGCCGCTTGCTCCAACATCTGACGCTGCCACTGCCAATCCGGCATATGGCTAAAGAACGACGCCCCGCAACTAGCTATTACTACCATACGCATGGCTACATCATAAAAAGTGAACTCGACTCCACAAGTCGAATACCACTTAAGCCCGAAAAATCTCCTTAAATGTAAAACCCCGGAAGACCATTCGGTCAACCGGGGTTTCTTGGCAGAGCAGTGGGACATTAACTCTGGCCGAACCGCTTAACTTTCCCTTCTCGAGAAAATCAGAAATCCAGGTTAGACACCGCCAGTGCGTTGGTCTCGATAAAGTCCCTACGCGGTTCTACGGCGTCTCCCATCAGGGTGTTGAAGATTTGATCGGCAGCAATCGCGTCTTCAATACGTACCTTGAGCATGCGGCGTACTTCTGGGTCCATGGTGGTTTCCCAGAGTTGATCAGGGTTCATTTCGCCGAGACCTTTATAGCGCTGGATGCTGTGACGTTTGGTACTTTCCGCCATCAACCAAGCCAGGGCATCTTTGAATGTGTTGACCGCTTTTTTGCGCTCGCCACGCTGCACGTAGGCACCGTCTTCCAGCAAGCTGTTGAGTTGGTCGCCCAAGGTAGTAACGGTTTTGTAGTCGTTACTGGCGAAGAAGTCGCGGTTGAAGATGATGTAGCTGGAAACCCCATGCGACACCAACTCAACCTGTGGCAGCCAGACATGACGCTCCTGGTCTTCGTGCAAGCTGGTTTTGTACACCAGGCCGGATTTTTCCATGCCTTTCAGGCGCGCATCGAGCAGGCCTAACCATTGCTCCATGGCAGCTTTATCGGCCAGCTGTTCGGCTTCCACACGCGGGATGTAGACGAAGTGCTCAGTGAGCTCCAACGGGTACAGACGCGACAAACGGTTGAGGGTCTTCATTACCAGGCGGTAATCGTTAACCAGGGTTTCTAGCGCGCTGCCAGACAGGCCAGGGGCACTTTCGTTTACGTGTAGGCTGGCATCTTCCAAGGCCGACTGGGTCATGTATTCCTCCATGGCCTCGTCGTCTTTGATGTACTGCTCTTGCTTGCCTTTCTTGACCTTGTAAAGCGGCGGCTGAGCAATGTAGATGTAACCACGCTCAACCAGCTCCGGCAGCTGACGGAAGAAGAAGGTCAACAGCAGGGTGCGGATGTGCGAACCGTCGACGTCGGCGTCGGTCATGATGATGATGTTGTGGTAACGCAGCTTGTCGATGTTGTACTCATCGCGGCCAATACCACAGCCCAACGCGGTGATCAGGGTGCCGACTTCCTGGGAGGAAATCATCTTGTCGAAACGCGCTTTCTCAACGTTGAGAATCTTGCCTTTGAGCGGCAGGATCGCCTGCGTCTTGCGGTTACGGCCCTGCTTAGCAGAACCGCCCGCGGAGTCCCCTTCCACGATGTAGAGTTCGGAAAGGGCAGGGTCTTTCTCCTGGCAGTCGGCCAGTTTGCCCGGCAGGCCAGCGATATCCAGCGCACCTTTACGGCGGGTCATTTCACGGGCTTTACGCGCCGCTTCACGGGCACGCGCGGCATCGATCATCTTGCCAACCACGAGTTTGGCTTCGTTGGGATTTTCCAACAGGAAGTCAGAAAAGTACTTGCCCATTTCCTGCTCGACGGCCGTTTTGACTTCGCTGGAAACCAGCTTGTCTTTGGTCTGCGAGCTGAATTTTGGGTCCGGTACTTTTACCGAAATAATCGCCGTTAGGCCTTCGCGGGCATCATCGCCGGTGGTGGCAATTTTGTGCTTCTTGGCCAGACCTTCCTGCTCGATATAAGCATTCAGGTTGCGCGTCAATGCCGAACGGAAACCAGCAAGGTGGGTGCCGCCATCACGCTGTGGAATGTTGTTGGTGAAGCACAACAGGTTCTCGTTGAAGCTGTCGTTCCACTGCAAGGCGACTTCTACACCAATGCCGTCTTCACGCTGCATGGTGAAGTGGAATACTTGGTTGACCGCAGTTTTGTTCTGATTGAGGTATTCAACGAAAGCACGTAGGCCGCCTTCATACTTGAACAGCTCTTCCTTACCACTGCGTTCATCCTTGAGCATAATGCCCACACCGGAGTTGAGGAACGACAGTTCGCGCAGGCGCTTGGCCAGGATGTCCCAACTAAAGTGGATGTTGGCAAAGGTGCCTTCAGACGGTTTGAAGTGTATCTGTGTGCCGGTGGTATCACTGTCGCCCACAGCAGCAATCGGTGCCTGCGGCACGCCATGCACATAGGTCTGTTCCCAAATTTTGCCACTGCGGCGAATGGTCAGGATCAGTTCCTTGGACAGCGCGTTTACTACGGAAACGCCTACACCGTGTAGCCCGCCGGAAACTTTGTAGCTGTTGTCGTCGAACTTACCGCCGGCGTGCAGCACCGTCATGATCACTTCGGCGGCGGAAACACCTTCTTCCTTGTGAACGTCCACTGGAATGCCACGGCCGTTATCGCGCACGCTGATCGACTCATCCGGGTGGATGGTGATGGTGATTTCGCTGCAATGCCCAGCCAGTGCTTCGTCAATCGAGTTATCGACCACCTCGAACACCATGTGGTGCAGACCGCTGCCATCGTCTGTATCGCCGATGTACATACCAGGCCGCTTGCGTACGGCATCCAGGCCCTTGAGGACCTTAATGTTATTGGAGTCGTACGTTTGGTTTTCGCTCATGCCTTCACTCCCGGTGGTCGTGGGTCTGGGTAATGCCACCATGTTCCACGTGGAACATGGCAACTGGCGTATCCGTGCGCCAGCCTTCCCTCAACAATTCATGGTCTACACAGGTGATAAACACCTGGCAGTGCAAGTCTTCCAACAATCGGCACAATGCACGGCGGTGCTGTTCATCCAGTTCTGACGGCAAGTCATCCACCAGATAGATACATTGGCCGTGCTTGGCCTGATTTACTAAATGACCCTGCGCAATACGCAGGGCACACACTACTAATTTTTGCTGGCCGCGCGAGAGTATCTCGGCGGCATTGTGCGCACCAAAGCGCAACCGAAGATCGGCTCGCTGTGGGCCCGCCTGGGTATGACCCAATTGCTGATCGCGCGGGAGAGTAGAAGCGAGCACTGCATTCAGCTCACGCTCTTTATCCCAGCCACGGTAATAACTCAGGGTCAGACCTTCAAGCTCAACAAGCTCATTCAGGGTGCGCTCGAAAACCGGTTTCAGGGCCTGAATATAAGCACGTCGATAACCGTCAATTTCGTCGCTGGCCAGGCACAATTCTCGATCCCAGGCCGCCTGCGAAGCGGCGTCAAGTGTACCATGCCGCAGCCATGAGTTCCGCTGACGCAGGGCCTTCTGCAGACGCTGCCACGCAGGTAAAAAAAGAGGTTCCACGTGGAACACTCCCCAATCGAGAAACTGCCTTCTGATCTTCGGTGCGCCTTCGAGAAGACGGAAACTGTCAGGGTTGATCAACTGCAGCGGTAGCGTCTCTGCCAGTTGTGCAGCACTACGTGCATTCTGCCCGTCGATACGAATCTGAAATTCACCCTGGCGATCCCGCGAAATACCCAAATTACTTTGCCGTCCATCAGACATCTGCACCTGACCGAAAATCGTGCAGGCGAGCTGATCGTATTGAATGACGGGGAGCAGGCGTGTACTGCGGAAGGAGCGGGCCAAGCCAAGCAAGTGGATCGCTTCAAGCAGGCTGGTTTTACCGCTGCCATTGTCGCCGGAAAGGATATTGATACGAGGGGAAGGGGAGAGGGTCACCGGGTGCAGGTTACGCACCGCGGTGACGGTAAAACGAGTAAGGGACATTCAGCAGTTACAGACGCATCGGCATAACAACATAAGACGAATCATCGTTGTCGGCTTCTTGCACTAGAGCACTACTGTTGGCATCGGAAAGAATCAGGCGAACCTGCTCTGTGGTCATCACGCTCAACACGTCAAGCAAGTAGCTGACGTTGAACCCGATCTCCAGCGCACTGCCGTTGTAATCAACAACGATTTCTTCTTCGGCTTCTTCCTGCTCTGGGTTGTTGGCCTGAATTTTCAGCAGACCAGATTCCAGTTGCAGACGAATGCCACGGTATTTCTCGTTGGAAAGAATCGCTGTGCGGCTAAAGGCTTCACGCAAACCTTGACGGTCAGCAACCACCAGCTTGTCGCCACCACGCGGAAGAACGCGCTCGTAATCCGGGAACTTACCATCTACCAGTTTCGAGGTGAAGGTGAACTCACCGGTGGTAGCACGAATATGGTGCTGACCAAGGACAATGCTGACGCTGCCATCTTGTTCAGTAAGCAGACGAGCCAGTTCAAGAATACCTTTGCGCGGCACGATGACTTGATGACGTTCAACCTGTTCGATATCTGCACTCATGGAGCACATGGCCAAACGGTGACCGTCGGTAGCTACGGCGCGGAGGATGCCGGTCTGCACTTCGAGCAACATACCGTTGAGGTAATAACGAACGTCCTGTTGCGCCATGGCAAAACTGGTGCGTTCAATCAAACGACGCAGCTTGCTTTGCACCAGGCTGAAGGTCAGTGAGCCTGGACCTTCTTCAACAGTCGGGAAATCGTTAGCCGGTAGCGTCGACAAACTGAAGCGGCTCCGACCCGCCTTGATCAGCAACTTCTGCTCATCGATACGAATATCGATCAGTGCATCGCTCGGCAGGCTCTTGCAAATGTCCATCAGCTTGCGCGCAGGTACGGTGATCTCGCCGGACTCCGCTGGCTCTTCCAGGGTGACACGACCAACCAGCTCGACTTCCAGGTCAGTACCGGTCAACGAAAGTTGCTGGCCTTCAACCACCAGCAGAACATTCGAAAGCACCGGCAAGGTCTGACGGCGTTCCACGACGCCGGCGACCAGTTGCAGAGGTTTCAACAAGGCTTCGCGTTGAATGGTGAAATGCATGGTCTAGTCCCTTGCCTAGTGGAGTTGCGTAATTAGAACCTGTTTAAAGTGACACGAGCTAGAGCCCGGCAGACTTTTAACGGTTCTAGGTTGTCAGCGTACGCAGCAGATTTTTATAGTCCTCGCGGATGTCCGCGTCGGATTCCTTAAGTTCAGCAATCTTACGGCATGCATGCAATACCGTTGTGTGATCACGCCCGCCGAAAGCATCACCAATTTCCGGCAAGCTGTGGTTAGTCAGTTCTTTCGACAAAGCCATCGCCACTTGGCGAGGCCTAGCTACAGAACGCGAACGACGCTTGGACAGCAGATCGGAAATCTTGATCTTGTAGTACTCAGCCACCGTGCGCTGGATATTGTCGATACTGACCAACTTATCCTGCAGGGCTAGCAGGTCTTTGAGCGATTCACGGATCAGCTCGATGGTAATGTCACGCCCCATAAAGTGCGAGTGAGCGATCACCCGCTTTAATGCACCTTCCAGCTCGCGCACGTTAGAGCGGATGCGCTGGGCAATAAAAAAGGCCGCATCGTGTGGCAGGTCGACTTTGGCCTGGTCGGCCTTTTTCATCAAAATCGCCACGCGGGTTTCCAGCTCCGGCGGTTCAACAGCAACCGTCAACCCCCAACCAAAACGCGACTTGAGACGCTCTTCCAGCCCGTCGATTTCTTTCGGATAACGGTCACTGGTGAGAATTACCTGCTGACCACCTTCAAGCAAAGCGTTGAAGGTGTGGAAGAACTCTTCCTGTGAGCGTTCTTTTTTGGCGAAGAACTGAATATCGTCGATCAGCAACGCGTCTACCGAACGATAGAAACGCTTGAATTCATTAATGGCATTCAGCTGAAGTGCCTTGACCATGTCCGCAACAAAACGCTCGGAATGCAGATAAACCACCTTGGCATTCGGGTTCTTCGCCAACAGGTGATTACCCACCGCATGCATCAAGTGAGTTTTACCCAAGCCCACACCACCATAAAGGAACAGTGGGTTGTAACCATGCTTGGGGTTGTCCGCCACCTGCCAGGCTGCTGCACGGGCCAGTTGGTTGGACTTACCTTCAACAAAGTTATCAAAGGTAAAGGTACGGTTCAGGTAGCTGGTGTGCTTGAGCCCACCTTCGACCTGCACCGTGCGTTGTTCAGTACGCGCCGGTGCCTGCTGACTGGCAGCGCCGGCCATAGGATCAAAACTGGCACGTGACGGTTCAGCACTTACGCCGTTCGTCGGAGGTGCCGCCGCAGGTGCTGGCTTTGCGGCGATTGGCGCAGGCGCTGTAACAGATGCAGCTGCACGGGGCGCACTGCTGCGTTTACTGCCTATTAATAAGGAGATATCCGGTACTAGACCGTTGGTCCGTTCCGTAAGCAGTTCAAGCAAGCGGCTGAGGTATTTTTCATTGACCCAATCAAGGACGAAACGATTGGGTGCGTAGACGCGAAGCTGGTCGCCTTCGGCTTCGACCTGCAGTGGACGGATCCAGGTGTTGAATTGCTGAGCAGGCAGCTCGTCGCGCAAAAGCTCGACACACTGTTGCCAAAGTTCCACAGACACGGACATCCCCTAGATCGCAAGGCGCGAGGCAAAAAACAGCGCCCATTGTAGCCGTCGAAGCTTGAGTTATCCACATGTACAGGCTTCTATGCGCAAGGAAAATCAACGTGTTATTCGCATTAATGGCTTGATGGTGTAGGCCAGACAAAGGCTGTGGATAAACCTTCATAAGGTACTGGGATAACCCAGGGTAAAAACCGGTGGAAAACCCTGCTGTGGGTAAAACGCCATTCCATCCTCAGCTTGTGCGCTGCTTCCACACAGTTGCAGCACGCTTTTTTGACAGACTTACCCTTGGCCGAAAGGCTTAAATCTATTGGTCTTCAGACACTTATACACAGATGCTAGGTGAGCTAATAGTTACTAACATTACTAAACATCTTTAAATATTCTCTTCTTTATATTTCTTTATGCATGAAAAGCCTGGTTGGAAATTGACCTGACCCTCGGGTTTCTCTAGAATTGCCGGTCTCTTAAAACGGGGGCCATTCCGGCCCGTAGTCGACCACCCAGGTACCGCATCATGAAACGTACTTTCCAACCCAGCACTATCAAACGCGCTCGCACTCATGGCTTCCGCGCTCGTATGGCCACCAAGAACGGCCGTGCTGTCCTGTCGCGTCGCCGCGCCAAGGGCCGTAAGCGTCTCGCCGTTTAATATTTCGGTCTTGTGGTGAGTCGAGACTTCAGTCGGGAAAAGCGTCTGCTAACCCCCCGACAATTCAAGGCAGTCTTCGACTCCCCTAGCGGCAAAGCTCCGGGCAAAAATGTCCTGCTGCTGGCGCGCAACAATGAGCTTGATCATCCCCGTTTGGGATTGGTGATCGGCAAGAAGAGCGTCAAGCTCTCGGTTGAGCGCAATCGTCTGAAGCGCCAGATCCGCGAATCGTTCCGCCTGAATCAAGATAATTTGGTTGGTTGGGACATTGTGGTGGTGGCACGTAAAGGCCTTGGTGATCTGGAGAACATTGAGCTGGCACGCCAGTTTGGCAAACTCTGGAAACGCCTCGAACGCAGCAAGCCGCCTAGCCCGGAAGCCGTCGTAACACCTGGGGTGATCGACAGTCCCCATGCGTAAACTGGTTTTGCTTCCTATCCAGTTCTACCGTTACGCCATCAGTCCCTTGATGGCCAGCCACTGTCGTTTCTACCCAAGCTGTTCTTGCTACGCGCTTGAAGCCATTGAACATCATGGCGTCATGCGCGGTGGCTGGCTGACTCTACGTCGGCTGGGCCGCTGTCACCCGTGGACTCCCGGTGGCTACGACCCGGTCCCCCCCGCGAAAACCTCCCGTTCCTCTTCGATGGCCGAATAATCATGGATATTCAACGTTCAATCCTGATCGTCGCCCTGGCAATCGTGTCCTATATGATGGTTCTCCAGTGGAACCAGGACTACGGTCAAACTGCCCTACCGACAGAAATTGCCGCGACCAGCAGCACCGTGCCAGGCTTGCCGGATACCAGCGCCACGACTTCAAACTCAAGTTCTGGTGACGATATTCCGAGCACGGCGGCTGCCGCTGAACCGAGCGCTATCGGTACAGCACCAGTAGCGACCAGTGATGAACTGATTCGCGTGAAGACCGATGTACTGGATCTGGCCATCGATCCGCGCGGTGGTGATGTGGTGCAACTGCGCCTAACGCAGTACCCACGCCGTCAGGATCGTCCCGATGTACCTTTTCAACTGTTCGACAACGGTGGCGAGCGTACTTACCTGGCACAGAGTGGCCTGATTGGCACTAACGCACCGGATAAGTCCAGCGGCCGTGCCCTGTGGAGCAGCGACAAGAAAAGCTATGAGCTGGCTGATGGTCAGAATCAACTGCAGGTTGATCTGAAACTCAGCGAAGGCGGCGTCAACTACATCAAGCGTTTCACCTTCAAGCGTGGCTTGAACGCTGAATGTACGGTCAAAGAGCAACAGCTGAAAAAGCCTGGGTGCGTTGACCCAGCGTCCTATCAGATGGATGTCAGCTACCTGATCGACAACCAGAGCGGCCAAGCGTGGAGCGGCAACATGTTTGCCCAGCTCAAGCGTGATGGTAGCGCTGACCCTTCGTCGACAACAGCTACCGGCACCGCCACCTACCTCGGCGGTGCGCTGTGGACGCCTGAAAAGTCATACCAAAAAGTGTCGATGAAAGACATCGACAAACAAGCCTTCAAAGAAACCGTTCAAGGAGGCTGGGTTGCCTGGCTACAGCATTACTTCGTCACTGCCTGGATTCCAAGCAAAGACACTACTAACCAAGTACAGACCCGCAAAGACAGCCAAGGCAATTACATTGTCGGCTTTACCGGCCCGGCCATTCAGGTTGCTGCCGGCGCTCAGGGTGAAATCAGTGCCGTTCTCTATGCCGGCCCGAAACTACAAGGCCATCTAAAGACCTTGTCGCCAGGTCTTGAGCTGACTGTCGACTACGGCATTCTCTGGTTCCTCGCTCAGCCTATCTTCTGGTTGCTGGAACATATCCACAGCCTGCTGGGTAACTGGGGCTGGTCGATCATTGTTTTGACGATGATCATCAAGCTGATTTTCTTCCCTCTGTCCGCTGCCAGCTACAAATCCATGGCCCGCATGCGTGCTGTAGCGCCTAAGCTTGCTGCGTTGAAAGAGCAGTTTGGCGACGATCGGCAAAAAATGTCCCAAGGCATGATGGAGCTGTACAAGAAGGAGAAGATCAACCCGCTTGGTGGTTGCTTGCCTATCCTGGTACAGATGCCGGTATTCCTGGCGCTGTACTGGACATTGCTGGAAAGCGTAGAAATGCGCCAGGCACCTTGGTTGCTGTGGATAACTGACCTGTCGATCAAAGACCCGTTCTTTATCCTGCCGATCATCATGGGTGCCACCATGTTTATTCAGCAGCAACTCAACCCAACTCCGCCGGATCCGATGCAGGCTAAGGTGATGAAAATGATGCCAATCATCTTCACCTTCTTCTTCCTCTGGTTCCCTGCCGGTCTGGTGTTGTACTGGGTGGTCAACAACTGCTTGTCCATCGCCCAGCAGTGGTACATTACCCGCAAGATTGAAGCCGCGACCAAGGCCGCAAACGCCTGATTTTCGCTAGCTTCTAAGCTGTAACAAACGCCCCTTTTCAGGGGCGTTTTGCTATGTCGACTTCAGGAGAACCGCATGCAAACCGTCACAGAAACCATTGCTGCCGTTGCCACAGCCCAAGGCCGTGGCGGCGTTGGCATTGTGCGGGTGTCTGGACCACTGGCGAAAAAACTGGCCACGGCAATCTGCCAACGTGACTTGAAACCACGCTATGCCCACTACGGACCATTTTTTACCGATGACCAACAGATGCTCGATGAAGGCCTGGCCCTGTACTTTCCAGGGCCTAACTCCTTCACCGGCGAAGATGTACTGGAACTTCAGGGCCACGGCGGGCCGGTGGTGCTCGATCTGCTGCTGCGCCGCTGTGTACAACTCGGCGCACGTCTGGCGCGACCGGGCGAGTTCAGCGAGCGGGCTTTTCTCAATGACAAACTCGACCTGGCCCAGGCCGAAGCAATCGCCGACTTGATCGAAGCCAGTTCTGCACAGGCCGCGCGCAATGCCTTGCGCTCGCTGCAGGGCGAATTCTCACGGCGGGTACATGGCCTGACCGAGCGCCTGATCAACCTACGCATCTATGTCGAAGCGGCTATCGACTTCCCAGAAGAGGAAATCGACTTTCTTGCCGACGGCCATGTGCTCAGCCTGCTCGAAGGTGTGCGCAGCGATCTCGCTGGTGTGCTGCGCGAGGCAGGGCAAGGTGCCCTGCTGCGTGATGGCATGACCGTGGTGATCGCCGGTCGGCCAAACGCCGGTAAGTCCAGCCTGCTCAATGCCCTGGCCGGTCGTGAAGCCGCCATCGTGACTGAGATCGCCGGCACTACCCGTGACGTGCTGCGCGAACATATCCACATCGATGGTATGCCGCTGCACGTAGTCGACACCGCAGGATTGCGGGACACCGAAGATCAGGTTGAACGTATTGGTGTGGAACGTGCGCTCAAGGCCATTGGTGAAGCCGACCGGATTCTGCTGGTGGTCGATGCCACTGCGCCGGAAGCGAATGACCCCTTTGCTCTGTGGCCGGAATTTCTTGATCTGCGTCCTGACCCTGCAAAAGTCACTTTGATCCGCAACAAGGCTGATCTGTCTGGCGAACCAGTGCTGCTGGAAGTCTGTAATGACGGCCACGTCACCATCAGCCTGTCGGCCAAGTCCACTGAGGGCCTGGATTTGCTGCGCGAACACCTCAAGGCATGTATGGGCTATGAACAGACCTCCGAGAGCAGCTTTAGCGCACGTAGGCGGCACCTTGAAGCCTTGCGCCTGGCCTCTACTCACCTGGAACACGGCCATGCGCAGCTAACCCTGGCAGGCGCAGGCGAGTTACTTGCAGAAGACCTGCGCATGGCTCAACAAGCCTTGGGCGAAATCACCGGGGCGTTTAGCTCTGATGACCTGCTGGGGCGGATCTTTTCCAGCTTCTGTATTGGCAAATAACATCGTTTAGACAGGTCGGGTGAGTTAGCGGCGAGAGCAATGGACCTGCAATCACTGCCGATTCCATGTGCCGTAACCCATCATCTGCGGCATATTCCTGATGGGCTACGGCGCATCAAACATTCATCCATCTTCACTATTGCCGACTGCGGCTAACCCATCTACGTAGCGTCCCCTCTAAAACTATGTTTATGCCACTTAGGCAGGCCTTCGCCTGGGCGCAATACGCACGTTTAACCATTTATTTATCCACCTAAGCCCTGTGGAAAAGCCCGCCTAAGCCCTGCACATAACCCGGTGATAAAACGGAGGATAACGCCCCCTGTGGATAACCATCACTTTCATCCACAGCTTGCATACGGCAACTGAACAGGCAGCTGGCAGGATCAGCACAGACTTTTAAATCGCTGTAAGCCTTTAATCTATTGGCCTGTAGAAATCTATCCACAGAAAAGCCGTTGCTAAGTAATAAACATATAAACAAGGCTTTATAAAAATTCTCTCTTTTATTCTTTATTAACCGGCACAGCCAAACAGCCCTCAAGCGAGCTGGCTATTTTTTGTGCAAAAGGCTTCTTTCACACCGGCTAAATCCCTATACTTGCCGCCTTTCCCGCTTTTCAATCCAAAAAGCCCCCCATTTCTCAACAGGCACGAGGTGCGTGGTGGATTTCCCTTCCCGTTTTCAGGTGATCGTCATCGGCGGCGGTCATGCCGGTACCGAAGCTGCGTTGGCAGCAGCACGCATGGGGGTAAAAACCCTGCTGTTGACCCATAACGTGGAAACACTCGGGCAGATGAGCTGCAACCCGGCGATTGGCGGGATAGGCAAGAGCCATCTGGTCAAGGAAATCGACGCGCTTGGCGGCGCCATGGCTGAAGCCACCGACAAGGGTGGTATCCAGTTCCGTGTACTGAACAGCCGCAAGGGCCCAGCGGTACGAGCTACTCGCGCGCAGGCTGATCGCGTGCTGTACAAAGCCGCTATTCGCGAAACGTTGGAAAACCAGGCCAACCTGTGGATATTTCAGCAGGCCGCTGATGACCTGATCGTTGAAAACGCTGAAGTCAAAGGCGTAATCACCCAGATGGGCCTGCGTTTCCTCGCGGATTCCGTGGTGTTAACCACTGGCACCTTCCTCGGCGGACTTATCCACATTGGTATGCAGAACTACTCCGGCGGCCGTGCGGGCGATCCACCCTCAATTGCCTTGGCGCAACGTCTGCGCGAATTACCGCTGCGCGTCGGTCGTCTGAAAACCGGTACACCGCCACGCATCGATGGTCGTTCGGTAGATTTCTCGGTGATGACCGAGCAGCCGGGTGATACGCCAACACCGCTGATGTCTTTCCTTGGTCGCGCCGAACAGCAACCGCGCCAGGTCAGCTGCTGGATCACCCATACAAACGCGCGTACCCACGAAATCATCGCGGCCAACCTCGATCGTTCGCCGATGTATTCCGGGGTGATCGAAGGGGTTGGTCCACGCTATTGCCCGTCGATTGAAGACAAGATCCACCGCTTCGCCGACAAGGACAGCCATCAGGTATTTATCGAGCCAGAAGGCCTGAATACCCATGAGCTGTATCCCAATGGCATTTCCACCTCGTTGCCGTTCGATGTGCAATTGCAGATCGTGCGCAGCATCCGCGGTATGGAAAACGCGCATATCGTCCGTCCTGGCTACGCCATCGAGTACGACTACTTCGACCCGCGTGATCTGAAATACAGCCTGGAAACCAAGGTGATCGCCGGGCTGTTTTTCGCCGGGCAGATCAACGGCACCACCGGTTACGAAGAAGCTGGTGCGCAAGGGTTACTCGCTGGTGCTAACGCCGCACTGCGCGCTCAGGGCAAAGACAGCTGGTGCCCGCGCCGCGATGAGGCTTACATCGGTGTGCTGGTCGATGACCTGATTACCCTGGGTACCCAGGAGCCATACCGCATGTTTACTTCGCGTGCCGAATACCGGTTGATCCTGCGCGAAGACAACGCTGATCTGCGTCTGACTGAAAAAGGCCGCGAATTGGGCCTGGTGGATGATGTGCGCTGGGCTGCATTCGAGAGCAAGCGCGAGGCCATCGCGCAGGAAGAACAGCGCCTGAAAAGCACCTGGGTACGACCGGGTACAGCCCAGGGCGATGCGATTGCCGCCCACTTCGGCACGCCGCTGACTCACGAATACAATCTGCTCAACTTGTTGGCCCGTCCGGAAATCGATTACGCCGGGCTGGTAAGCATCACTGGCGGCGGTGCACCGGACCCACAGGTGGCCGAGCAGGTCGAGATCAAAACCAAATACGCCGGGTATATCGACCGCCAGCAGGACGAAATCGCCCGCTTGCGCGCCAGTGAAGACACCACGCTGCCAGTCGATATCGACTACGCGGGGATTTCCGGGTTGTCCAAGGAAATTCAGCACAAGCTTGGCAACAGCCGCCCAGAAACCCTCGGGCAGGCCTCACGGATTCCGGGCGTTACCCCAGCAGCGATTTCCCTGCTGCTGATTCACCTGAAAAAACGCACTGCCGGTCAGCAGTTGGAGCACAGCGCCTGATGTCGTTGGTTACTGCACGCCATGCCGAAGAACTCAGCCAGGGCGCTGTTGAGCTGGGTGTTGAACTCAGCACGCAGCAGCACGAACAGCTACTGGCTTACCTGGCTCTGCTGATCAAGTGGAACAAGGCCTACAACCTCACAGCGGTGCGCGACCCGAATGAAATGGTTTCGCGCCATTTGCTCGATAGCCTGTCCGTAGTGCCTTTCGTGGCAGAGGCTGGGGATAACTGGTTGGATGTCGGCAGTGGCGGCGGTATGCCGGGAATTCCCCTGGCCATTCTGTTTCCCGAGCGGCAGTTCACTCTGCTGGACTCCAACGGCAAGAAGACCCGATTCCTGACTCAGGTGAAGCTGGAGTTGAAACTGGCCAACCTGCAAGTTATCCACAGCCGTGTTGAGGAATTCAACCCAGCTGTGCCATTCAGCGGGATTTGCTCGCGGGCGTTCAGTTCACTGGAAGATTTCAGCAACTGGACTCGGCATTTGGGTGATAGCAATACCCAATGGCTCGCGATGAAAGGCGTTCACCCAGATGACGAACTGCAGGCCCTGCCAGCGGACTTTCGTCTCACCGCCACCCACGTGCTCAAGGTTCCCGGTTGCCAAGGTCAGCGCCATCTGCTGATACTGCGTCGCTCGGCTTAGGGGGAACAGCAGCATGGCTAAGGTATTCGCAATCGCTAACCAGAAAGGCGGCGTGGGCAAGACCACCACCTGCATCAATCTGGCTGCTTCGCTGGTGGCGACCAAGCGCCGTGTGCTGCTGATTGACCTTGACCCTCAGGGCAACGCGACCATGGGCAGCGGTGTGGATAAGCACGCGCTCGAGCATTCGATCTACGATGTGCTGATTGGCGAATGCAACCTGGTCGATGCCATGCAGTTTTCCGAGCACGGCGGCTATCAGCTCCTGCCGGCCAACCGCGACCTGACAGCAGCGGAAGTATCGCTGCTGGAAATGAAGATGAAGGAAAGCCGCCTGCGTTATGCCCTGGCGCCGATCCGTGAGAATTATGATTACATCCTCATCGACTGCCCGCCGGCGCTATCGATGCTGACGGTCAATGCTCTGGTTGCTGCTGATGGCGTGATCATCCCCATGCAATGTGAGTACTACGCCCTGGAAGGGTTGTCCGACCTGGTCAACAGCATTCAGCGCATCGCCGAGATCCTCAATCCAAAACTGAAGATCGAAGGCTTGCTACGCACCATGTATGACCCACGCATCAGCCTGACCAACGATGTTTCGGCGCAGCTCAAGCAACACTTCCCCGATACCCTGTATCAAACCGTGATCCCACGTAATGTACGTCTGGCTGAGGCGCCGAGCTTTGGTATGCCGGCACTGGTGTATGACAAGCAATCCCGTGGTGCCATTGCCTACCTGGCATTGGCCGGCGAACTGGTACGCCGCCAACGCGCCAACGCCCACACCGCAACCGCATAAGGAAATTCGCATGGCTGTGAAAAAACGAGGACTGGGACGCGGTCTGGATGCCCTGCTGGGCGGCACCAGTGTTAATGCCTTGCAGGAAGAGGCCGCGCAGGTCGACAGCCGTGAACTGCAATACGTGCCCCTCGACCTGATCCAGCGCGGCAAATACCAGCCGCGCCGCGACATGGATGCCACCGCTCTGGAAGAACTGGCGCAGTCGATCAAGTCTCACGGCGTGATGCAGCCCATTGTGGTGCGGCCAATAGGCGAAGGCCGTTTCGAGATTGTTGCAGGTGAGCGGCGCTGGCGAGCCAGTCAGCAAGCCGGCCTGGACAAGATTCCAGCCATGGTTCGCGAGCTACCCGATGAAGCCGCCATCGCCATGGCGTTGATCGAGAATATCCAGCGTGAAGACCTCAACCCCATCGAAGAAGCCATGGCCTTGCAGCGCCTGCAGCAAGAATTCCAGCTGACCCAACAACAAGTTGCCGACGCGGTAGGCAAGTCGCGGGTGACCATCAGCAACCTGCTGCGTTTGATCGCCCTGCCGGAAGAGATAAAAACTCTGCTTTCCCATGGTGATCTTGAGATGGGGCATGCCCGTGCTTTGCTCGGTTTGCCTACCGAACAGCAGACGGAGGGCGCGCGACATGTTGTCGCACGAGGCCTCACTGTGCGCCAAACTGAAGCGCTGGTTCGCCAGTGGTTGAGCAGCAAAGAAAAGCCTGCTGCGGTGGTAAAAGCTGACCCCGATATCATCCGCTTGGAGCAGCGTCTGGCTGAGCGCCTAGGCTCGCCAGTGCAGATCAAGCATGGTCAGAAAGGCAAAGGTCAACTGGTGATCAGCTACAGCTCACTGGATGAACTTCAAGGTGTACTTGCTCACATTCGTTGAAACAATTGCACGTGTAGCGAGTAGTCGGAAATCACTACCCAGCAGTTGAATGGGGGGGGAACCACCCCTATACTCTGCGCGCATTTCGTCGGCACAAACTATGCCAAGTTATTGATTCAACGGTGCCGACGCCCGAGTTGAGCTTTCAGGAAACAAGATGGATGTTCGCATGCAAAATCGCCTGCCTTTCCATCGGCTAGCTGTTTTCCCTGTACTGCTGGTGCAACTGCTAGTTCTGCTGCTGTTAGCCTTGTTGTTGTGGCTATGGCTGGGCGCAGTTGCCGGTTACTCAGGGTTGTGTGGTGGTTTGGTTGCGTGGCTACCCAATATGTATTTCGCCCACAAGGCGTTCCGTTTTAGTGGAGCGCGGGCTGCTCAAGCCATCGTCCGGTCTTTTTATGCCGGTGAGGCGGGCAAACTGGTTTTAACGGCAGTGCTGTTTGCACTGACCTTTGCAGGTGTGAAGCCTTTAGAGCCGCTGGCAGTGTTCGGCGTGTTCTTCCTGACCCAACTGGTCAACTGGTTCGCACCGTTGCTGATGAAAAAAAGACTTTCGAGACCTTAAGGCGTTTGAGGCACACATGGCAGAACAAACAGCTTCGGGCTATATCCAGCACCACTTGCAGAACCTGACCTATGGGCAACTGCCGAATGGTGATTGGGGCTTTGCCCACACAGCACAAGAAGCCAAAGAAATGGGTTTTTGGGCATTTCACGTTGATACCCTTGGTTGGTCCGTCGCGTTAGGCCTGCTTTTCGTCTTGTTGTTCCGTATGGCTGCGAAGAAGGCCACCTCCGGTCAACCTGGCGGCCTGCAGAACTTCGTTGAAGTGCTGATCGACTTCGTCGATACCAGCGTGAAAGACAGCTTCCATGGTCGCAGCGCAGTGATTGCACCATTGGCGCTGACTATTTTCGTCTGGGTATTCCTGATGAACGCAGTCGACCTGATTCCGGTCGACTGGATTCCGCAACTGGCGATCATGATCAGCGGCGACTCGCACATTCCGTTCCGTGCCGTCTCTACTACGGACCCGAATGCCACCCTGGGCATGGCCCTGTCGGTGTTTGCGCTGATCATTTTCTACAGCATCAAGGTCAAGGGCATCGGCGGCTTTATCGGCGAACTGACCCTGCACCCGTTTGGTAGCAAGAACCTGTTCGTGCAGGCGCTGCTGATCCCGGTCAACTTCCTGCTGGAATTCGTCACCTTGATCGCCAAGCCGATTTCCCTGGCCTTGCGACTGTTCGGCAACATGTATGCCGGTGAGCTGGTGTTTATTCTGATCGCTGTGATGTTCGGCAGTGGTCTGCTCTGGCTGAGTGCCTTGGGCGTTGCCTTGCAGTGGGCGTGGGCGGTATTCCACATCCTGATCATTACTCTGCAAGCGTTCATCTTCATGATGCTGACCATCGTCTACCTTTCGATGGCGCACGAAGACAACCACTAAGAGCGTCTAGACGCTCATAGTGGGCGCCCGCAAGGGCATAGAAGTACCGGTTTTGCTTTACCGTTTTACCCTTAAAAACCTAAACCAATACGACGTAAAAGTCGGGAGGAAAGATGGAAACTGTAGTTGGTCTGACCGCTATCGCTGTAGCACTGCTGATTGGCCTGGGTGCCCTGGGTACCGCCATTGGTTTCGGCCTGCTGGGCGGCAAGTTCCTGGAAGGCGCTGCGCGTCAGCCGGAAATGGTTCCGATGCTGCAAGTGAAAATGTTCATCGTTGCCGGTCTGCTCGACGCCGTGACCATGATCGGTGTTGGTATCGCACTGTTCTTCACCTTCGCGAACCCCTTCGTTGGTCAACTGGCAGGCTAATCACTCGGTTTTCGAGTGATTGGTTTGATGGACAACGAACGAGCGAGGTGTTGGCGTGAACATTAATGCAACCCTGATTGGCCAGTCCGTTGCCTTCTTCATCTTCGTGCTGTTCTGCATGAAGTACGTGTGGCCTCCGGTCATTACGGCTTTGCAAGAACGTCAGAAGAAGATCGCAGATGGCCTGGACGCAGCTAGCCGTGCAGCTCGTGACCTGGAGTTGGCCCAAGAGAAAGTGGGTCAGCAACTGCGCGAAGCTAAAGGCCAAGCAGCCGAGATCATTGAGCAAGCCAAGAAACGCGGTACCCAGATCGTCGACGAGGCCCGTGAACAGGCTCGTGTCGAAGCTGACCGTGTGAAGGCTCAGGCTCAGGCCGAGATCGAACAGGAAATCAACGGTGTCAAAGACGCGCTGCGTGCCCAATTGGGTAGCCTGGCCGTTAGCGGTGCCGAGAAGATCTTGGGCGCATCTATCGACCAAAACGCGCATGCGGAGCTGGTTTCCAAACTGGCAGCCGAAATTTAAGCGAGGGCGCGATCATGGCAGAACTGACCACGCTGGCCCGACCTTACGCCAAGGCTGCCTTTGAGTATGCTCAGGCCCACCAGCAACTGGCCTCTTGGTCAGCCATGCTCGGCCTGGCTGCAGCGGTGTCGCAAGACGACACCATGCAAAGCTTGCTCAAAGCACCGCGTTTGACGAGTACAGACAAGGCCACCACCTTTGTTGAGGTGTGTGGTGACAAGTTCGACGCCCAGGTACGCAATTTCATTCACATCGCCGCTGAAAACGATCGCCTGGCCCTGTTGCCAGAGATCGTTGAACTGTTCGAGCTGTACAAAGCCGAGCAGGAAAAGTCGATCGACGTGGATGTCACCAGTGCCTTCGCATTGAGCGATGAACAGCAAGACAAACTCGCCAAGGTTCTCAGTGCACGGCTCGGCCGAGAAGTGCGTCTGCACGCCGCGGAGGATGCCGCTCTTATAGGTGGTGTCGTTATCCGCGCCGGCGACCTGGTTATCGATGGCTCAGTTCGCGGCAAAATCGCGAAGCTGGCCGAAGCATTGAAATCTTGAGTTTGAAGGGGCAGCAGAGCTATGCAGCAACTCAATCCTTCCGAAATAAGTGAAATCATCAAGGGGCGTATCGAGAATCTCGATGTCGCCTCTCAAGCCCGTAACGAAGGCACTGTCGTCAGCGTATCTGACGGCATCGTGCGTATTCACGGTCTCGCCGACGTTATGTACGGCGAAATGATCGAGTTCCCGGGCGGTGTCTACGGTATGGCACTGAACCTGGAGCAAGACTCCGTGGGTGCAGTGGTTCTGGGGGCTTATACCTCCCTGGCCGAAGGCATGAGCGCCAAGTGCACTGGCCGCATCCTGGAAGTTCCGGTTGGTCCGGAATTGCTGGGTCGCGTTGTCGACGCACTGGGTAACCCAATTGACGGCAAAGGCCCGCTGAACAACGTCGCTACCGACGATGTTGAGAAGGTTGCGCCGGGCGTGATCTGGCGTAAGTCGGTCGACCAACCGGTGCAAACCGGTTACAAGTCGGTTGATGCCATGATCCCGGTTGGCCGTGGTCAGCGTGAGCTGATCATCGGTGACCGTCAGATCGGTAAAACCGCTCTGGCCATCGACGCCATCATCAACCAGAAGAACAGCGGCATTAAGTGCGTCTACGTTGCCATTGGTCAGAAACAATCGACCATCGCTAACGTGGTTCGCAAGCTGGAAGAAAACGGCGCGTTGGCTAACACCATCGTTGTCGCGGCTTCCGCTTCCGAATCCGCCGCGCTGCAGTTCATTGCACCGTATGCCGGTTGCACAATGGGCGAATACTTCCGCGACCGCGGTGAAGACGCGCTGATCGTGTATGACGATCTGTCCAAGCAAGCAGTGGCTTACCGCCAGATTTCCCTGCTGCTGCGCCGTCCACCAGGCCGTGAAGCCTACCCAGGCGACGTGTTCTATCTCCACAGCCGTCTGCTGGAGCGTGCTTCGCGCGTTTCCGAAGAGTACGTTGAGAAGTTCACCAATGGCGCCGTGACTGGCAAGACCGGTTCCTTGACCGCTCTGCCGATCATCGAAACCCAGGCTGGCGACGTTTCCGCGTTCGTTCCGACCAACGTGATCTCGATCACCGACGGTCAGATCTTCCTGGAATCGGCCATGTTCAACTCGGGTATCCGTCCTGCGGTCAACGCCGGTATTTCGGTATCCCGCGTGGGTGGTGCTGCACAGACCAAGATCATCAAGAAGCTCTCCGGTGGTATCCGTACCGCTCTGGCTCAGTACCGTGAACTGGCAGCATTCGCCCAGTTTGCTTCTGACCTGGACGAAGCCACCCGTAAGCAACTTGAGCATGGTCAGCGCGTTACCGAGCTGATGAAGCAGAAGCAATATGCGCCGATGTCGATTGCCGATATGTCGCTGTCGCTGTATGCCGCTGAGCGTGGTTTCCTGCAGGACATCGAAGTTGCCCAAGTGGGTGCATTCGAACAAGCCCTGATTGCTTACTTCAACCGGGATCACGCCGCTTTGCTGGCGAAGATCAACGAGAAGGGTGACTTCAATGACGACATCGATGGCCAGCTGAAAGCCGGTATCGAGAAGTTCAAGGCCACCCAAACCTGGTAAGCCGCAGCGGGGGCCGCGAGGTCCCCGCTTGCTAACCCGATAGGTGTCAAATGGCAGGCGCAAAAGAGATTCGCAGCAAGATTGCGAGCATCAAAAGCACGCAGAAGATCACCAGCGCCATGGAAAAGGTGGCGGTCAGCAAAATGCGCAGAGCACAAATGCGCATGGCTGCTAGCCGTCCCTACGCGGAGCGTATCCGTCAGGTGATTGGTCATCTGGCCAACGCCAACCCGGAATACCGCCACCCGTTCATGATTGACCGTGCCGTTAAGCGCGTCGGTTATGTGGTGGTGAGTTCGGACCGTGGTCTGTGTGGTGGTCTGAACACCAACCTGTTCAAGGCTCTGGTTAAAGACATGGCGAGCAATCGCGAGCAAGGCGTGGAGATTGATCTCTGCGTGGTTGGCAGCAAAGGTGCGGCGTTCTTCCGCAACTTTGGTGGCAATATCGTTGCTGCGATCAGCCACCTGGGCGAAGAACCATCGATCAATGATCTGATTGGTAGCGTCAAGGTAATGCTCGATGCCTACCTCGAAGGTCGCATCGATCGTTTGTCCGTGGTCTCGAACAAGTTCATCAATACCATGACGCAAAAGCCAACGGTGGAGCAGTTAATTCCGCTAGTGGCCGATCCGGATCAAGATCTCAAGCACCACTGGGATTACCTGTACGAACCCGACGCCAAAGAGCTGCTGGACGGCTTGATGGTGCGTTACGTGGAGTCGCAGGTGTACCAGGCAGTGGTTGAGAACAACGCGGCTGAACAAGCGGCCCGGATGATCGCGATGAAAAACGCCACCGACAACGCTGGCGATATCATCAAAGACCTGCAGTTGGTTTACAACAAAGCACGTCAGGCAGCGATTACCCAGGAAATTTCGGAAATCGTCGGCGGCGCTGCCGCGGTTTAAGCACGGTTCAAATATTCAGAGGAACCAAAGATGAGTAGCGGACGTATCGTTCAAATCATCGGCGCCGTTATCGACGTGGAATTCCCGCGTGATCAAGTGCCGAATGTTTATGAAGCGCTGAAAGTAATCGGCGCCGAAACCACCCTCGAAGTTCAGCAGCAGCTGGGCGACGGCGTGGTACGTACCATTGCGATGGGTTCGACCGAAGGCCTCAAGCGTGGCCTGAATGTCGGCAGCACTGGCGCAGGTATCCAGGTGCCGGTCGGGGTGAAAACCCTGGGCCGGATCATGGACGTGCTGGGCAACCCAATCGACGAAGCTGGCCCGATTGGCGAAGAAGAGCGTTGGGGCATTCACCGTGCCGCGCCTTCCTACGCTGAGCAAGCTGGCTCGAATGAACTGCTGGAAACCGGCATCAAGGTTATCGACCTGGTTTGCCCGTTCGCCAAGGGCGGTAAAGTCGGTCTGTTCGGTGGTGCCGGTGTCGGCAAGACCGTAAACATGATGGAACTGATCCGTAACATCGCCATCGAGCACAGCGGTTATTCCGTGTTCGCCGGTGTGGGTGAGCGTACTCGTGAGGGTAACGACTTCTACCACGAGATGAAGGACTCCAACGTTCTCGACAAGGTAGCTCTGGTTTACGGTCAGATGAACGAGCCACCAGGCAACCGTCTGCGCGTAGCACTGACCGGCCTGACCATGGCCGAGAAGTTCCGTGACGAAGGCCGTGATGTACTGTTCTTTGTGGACAACATCTACCGTTACACCTTGGCCGGTACTGAAGTATCCGCACTGCTGGGCCGTATGCCTTCTGCAGTGGGTTATCAGCCGACCCTGGCCGAAGAAATGGGCGTTCTGCAAGAGCGTATTACTTCGACCAAGACCGGTTCGATCACCTCGATTCAGGCCGTATACGTACCTGCGGACGACTTGACCGACCCAAGCCCGGCGACCACCTTCGCCCACTTGGACGCCACCGTTGTACTGTCCCGTGACATCGCTTCCCTGGGTATCTACCCAGCGGTCGATCCACTTGACTCTACTTCGCGTCAGCTGGACCCGATGGTTATCGGCCAGGAGCATTACGACACCGCTCGCGGCGTTCAGTACGTACTGCAGCGCTACAAAGAGTTGAAGGACATCATCGCGATTCTGGGTATGGACGAACTGTCCGAAGCAGATAAGCAGTTGGTATCCCGTGCTCGTAAGATCCAGCGCTTCCTGTCCCAGCCGTTCTTCGTGGCCGAAGTCTTCACCGGTTCGCCAGGCAAGTACGTCTCCCTGAAGGACACCATCGCCGGCTTCAGCGGCATTCTGAAAGGTGACTACGATCACCTGCCAGAGCAGGCGTTCTACATGGTTGGCAGCATCGAAGAAGCTGTTGAGAAAGCGAAGAAACTGTAATCACCCGTGCGCCCGGTAACGGGCGCTTACGGTCTGTTTGTACAGCTAATGGTGTGCCAATAGATCGATAGTGAGGTTAGACATGGCTATGACAGTCCATTGCGACATCGTCAGCGCAGAAGGCGAGATCTTCTCCGGTCTGGTCGAGATGGTGATTGCGCACGGCAACCTGGGTGATATCGGTATCGCTCCAGGCCACGCGCCGCTGATCACCGACCTCAAACCGGGTCCAATTCGTCTGGTCAAGCTGGGTGGCGAAGCCGAGGTGTTCTACATCTCCGGTGGCTTCCTGGAAGTTCAGCCGAGTGTGGTGAAAGTTCTCGCCGATACCGTGCAGCGTGCTGCCGATATCGATGAAGCTGCTGCTCAGTTGGCCCTCAAGGCCGCTGAGAAAGCCTTGAATGAGCAGGGCGCGGAGTTCGACTACGGTTCCGCTGCCGCTCACTTGGCTGAGGTCGCGGCGCAGCTGCGTACCGTTCAGCAGATGCGCAAGAAGTTCGGCGGTTAATTCCACCGCTTCATCGCAAACGAGTAAAAGGGTAGCCTTGGCTGCCCTTTTTCTTGCCTGTCATTTCATCTTTTCAGTTGGTTGTGTCGTGGACTTATCCACAGGGAACAACCGGCCTAGCCCAGGACCATCTTCTATGTCGCTCGATATCGTCATCCTCGCCGCCGGCCAAGGCACCCGTATGCGCTCGGCCTTGCCCAAGGTTCTGCATCCGGTTGCCGGTAAGTCCATGCTCGGTCATGTGATCGACAGCGCCCGCCAGCTCAAGCCGCAAGGCATTCATGTGGTGATCGGACATGGCGCGGAATTGGTCCGCGAGCGATTGGCTGCGGATGATCTGAATTTCGTGCTGCAGAGTGAACAACTGGGCACCGGTCATGCCGTGGCTCAGTCGCTGCCAGCCCTGACTGCCGAGCGAGTGCTGATTCTCTACGGCGATGTGCCGCTGATTGAAGTCGCCACCCTTGAGCGCTTGCTGGAGCGGGTATCGGAGCAGCAGTTAGGCCTGTTGACGGTCAACCTGAATGACCCAACTGGCTACGGCCGCATCGTTCGTGATGGCAGTGGGGTGGTTAAGGCCATCGTTGAACACAAGGACGCGACGGCTGAGCAGCGCCTGATCAGCGAAGGCAACACTGGCATCCTCGCTGTACCGGGCAAGCGTCTTGCTGACTGGTTGGGCCGCTTATCTAACAGCAATGCTCAGGGCGAGTACTACCTGACGGACGTGATCGCCATGGCTGTGACCGATGGCCTGGTGGTCGCCACCGAGCAGGCGGTCGATGAGATGGAAGTGCTAGGTGCCAACGACCGCATTCAGCTGTCGCAACTGGAACGCCATTACCAATACCGCGCTGCGCGCCGCTTGATGGTGCAAGGCGTGACCCTGATCGACCCAGCGCGTTTTGATCTGCGCGGTGAAGTGACTGTGGGCCGTGATGTCACCATCGATATCAACGTGATTCTCGACGGTAAGGTGGTCATCGAGGACGGCGTACAGATCGGGCCTAATTGCGTGATAAAGAACAGCACGCTGCGCAAAGGCGCAATTATCAAAGCCAACAGCCACCTGGAAGGTGCCGAAGTGGGCGTGGGTGCCGACTGTGGGCCATTCGCGCGACTGCGTCCGGGTTCGGTGTTGGGTGCCAAGGCCCATGTGGGTAACTTCGTTGAGTTGAAGAACGCCAAACTGGGCGAGGGCGCCAAGGCTGGCCACCTGAGCTACCTGGGTGACGCGGAAATTGGTGCGCGCACTAACATCGGTGCTGGCACCATCACCTGCAATTACGACGGGGCAAACAAGTCCAAGACTGTGCTCGGTGAAGACGTGTTTGTCGGTTCAAACAGCGCGCTGGTTGCTCCAGTGACACTCGGTGATCGCGCCACTACCGGTGCCGGCTCGGTAATAACCAGCGATGTACCGGCTAACACCCTAGCCGTCGGCCGCGCCAAGCAGCGCAATATTGAAGGCTGGAAGCGTCCAAGCAAGAAGTGATGAACACTTGGAACGGGCGCTACTTTAATAAAGGTTCTGAGGCTAACTCATCCCAGTTTTGGATCTAGCGAGGAGGATGCAGGAATGTTCGGTGTTACCGATTACGGTGCCTTTGTGCTGGCATTTATCATCCTTTTGGCGATTCCCGGGCCGGGTAACCTGGCCTTGATCCTTTCCACCGGCAAGGGTGGCATTCGCGGTGGCTTGGCTTCGACCTTCGGCATCATCTTCGGCGATCAGGTATTGTTGTGGCTGGCTGTTGCCGGCGTGGCCGCGTTGCTCAAAACCTATCCAGCGGCTTTCCATATGGTGCAATGGTTGGGCGCGGCCTACTTGATCTGGCTAGGTCTACGTATGCTGCTGGCCAAGCCAGGTGCGGCACCAACGTTGGATATAAAACCACGCCGGTACTTGTGGCAGACCTTAGTCATTACGTTGTTCAACCCCAAGGCCATCATCTTTTACATGGCCTTCTTCCCGCTATTCATTGATCCGCAGCGGCACTTGGGGCTGGTTACTTTCGGCTTTATGGCGCTAACCATCATGGTGCTGACCTTTCTCTATGGTCTGCTGATAGTCCTACTTACGCACTTTCTTGCCGAACGTATGCGTGCCAGCCCAAGAATCGCGTGCGGTATGGAAAAGCTTGGAGGCTTGTTTCTGGTGGGATTCGGGGTCAAGTTGACGCTGAACTGATCGACGGTTGCTTGCAGAGACGTCGGCCTTATGTTTTGATTCGCGCCATTATCTTTCGAATCGAAACATAAACATGTCTAAGCGAAACACTCCGCAACGTCGTCACAGCATTCTTGCCCAGCTCGCCGAGCAAGGTGAGGTGAGTGTGGATGAGTTGTCGAAAGCCTTCGCGACCTCTGAAGTGACCATTCGCAAAGACCTCGCCGCACTGGAGAAGAGTGGCCTGTTGCTGCGCCGGTATGGCGGTGCGGTGCCCATGCCGCAGGAGCTGATCAGCGACGTTCAGCCCATCTCGAAATACAAACAGGCCATCGCCCGTGCCGGTGTGGCGCGCATCCGTGAGCATGCACGGATCATCATCGACAGCGGCACCACCACGGCGGCAATGATCCCGCAGCTCGGCCACAAACCTGGCTTGGTGGTGATGACCAACTCGCTCAATGTGGCCCGTGCGATCAGCGAGCTAGAGCACGAGCCGGTGTTGCTGATGACCGGTGGCACCTGGGACCCGCATTCGGAGTCGTTTCAGGGCCAAGTGGCCGAACAAGTGTTGCGCTCCTATGACTTTGACCAGCTATTTATCGGTGCCGATGGCATCGACCTGAGCCGTGGCACCACCACCTTTAACGAATTGCTCGGCCTGTCGCGGGTGATGGCCGAGGTGGCTCGCGAAGTGGTGGTGATGGTCGAGAGCGACAAGATCGGCCGCAAAATTCCCAATCTGGAGCTGCCCTGGAGCAGCATCCATACCCTGATAACTGACGAACGCCTCAGCCTTGAGGCGCGTGAACAATTGACCGAGCGCGGGATCAAGCTGATCTGCGCGCCTGTTGAAGCATAAGGAGAAGGCTATGTGTGGCATCGTAGGTGCAGTCGCCGAACGTAATATCACCGCCGTACTGGTTGAAGGCCTCAAGCGCCTGGAATACCGCGGTTACGACAGCGCCGGCGTGGCGTTGCTTAATGATCAAGGCGTGCTGCAACGTAGCCGCCGTGTAGGGAAGGTCAGTGAGTTGGAAAGCGCCCTGCACCAAGAGCCGTTGGTTGGTCGCTTGGGTATCGCCCACACACGCTGGGCGACCCACGGTGCGCCGAGTGAACGCAATGCTCACCCGCATTTCTCGGGCAGTGATCTGGCCGTGGTGCACAACGGCATCATCGAGAACCACGAAGAATTGCGTGCCCAGCTCCAGGGCCTCGGTTACGTGTTCAGCTCCGACACTGACACCGAAGTGATCGTCCATCTGCTCGATCACAAGCTAAAAACCCAGCCGGACCTCAGCGCTGCCTTGAAGGCAGCCGTCAAGGAGTTGCACGGTGCTTATGGCCTGGCAGTAATCAACGCCAAGCAGCCGGATCGTTTGCTTGCTGCGCGCAGCGGCAGCCCGTTGGTGATTGGTCTGGGCCTTGGCGAGAACTTCCTCGCCTCCGATCAGTTGGCCCTGCGTCAGGTCACCGACCGCTTTATGTACCTGGAAGAGGGCGATATCGCCGAGATCCAGCGCGATAGCGTGCAGATCTGGGATGTTGACGGCCAGCCCGTGGTGCGTGAGAGCGTGCAGTATCACGAGGGCGCAGAAGCCGCCGACAAGGGCGAGTACCGCCATTTTATGCTCAAGGAAATCCACGAGCAGCCTAAGGTCGTGCAGCGCACCCTGGAAGGCCGTTTGGGCAGCGATCACGTGCTGGTCCAGGCGTTCGGCCCGCAGGCTGCCGAGCTGTTCGGCAAAGTGCGCAACGTGCAGATCGTCGCCTGCGGCACCAGCTACCACGCCGGCATGGTCGCCCGTTATTGGCTGGAAGAGCTGGCCGGTATTCCCAGCCAGGTCGAAGTCGCCAGCGAGTTCCGCTACCGCAAGGTGGTGGTGCAGCCGGATACCCTGTTCGTGAGCATTTCCCAGTCCGGTGAAACCGCCGATACCCTGGCCGCATTGCGTAACGGCAAGGCGTTGGGCTATCTGGCCAGCCTGGCGATCTGCAACGTTGGCATCAGCTCGCTGGTGCGTGAATCCGACCTGTGTCTGCTGACCCTGGCCGGCCCGGAAATCGGCGTGGCCTCGACCAAAGCCTTCACCACTCAGTTGGTCGCGCTGATGCTGCTAACCCTGTCCATCGGTCAGGTGCGCGGCACTCTGGATAAAGCCCTTGAAGCCGAGCTGGTAGAGGAGCTGCGCCGCCTGCCGACCCGCCTGGGTGAAGCCCTGGCGATGAATGATGTGGTCGAGAAAGTCTCCGAGCTGTTTGCTGAGAAGCACCACAGCCTATTCCTCGGGCGTGGCGCGCAGTACCCAGTGGCAATGGAAGGTGCGCTCAAACTCAAGGAAATTTCTTACATTCACGCCGAAGCCTACCCGGCCGGCGAGCTTAAACACGGTCCGTTGGCGTTGGTCGACAGCGACATGCCCGTGGTCACCGTGGCACCCAACAACGAGTTGCTGGAAAAACTTAAATCCAACTTGCAGGAAGTGCGCGCCCGTGGCGGTGAGTTGTTGGTATTCGCCGACGAGCAGGCCGGTATGAGCAACGGCGAAGGCACCCACGTGGTGAACATGCCACACATCCACGACGCCCTTGCGCCGATTCTCTACACCATTCCGCTGCAGCTGTTGTCCTACTACGTGGCCGTGCTCAAGGGCACCGACGTAGACCAGCCGCGTAATCTGGCGAAATCGGTAACGGTTGAATAAGCAGGGGCGAGCTGATGCAACGTGAAGATATAAAGAATAAGCAGGCACAGGGTGTCGTCTTTGATACGCATATCATCGTCAACCCGGCCAATACCCGGGAATGGATCGTGATGTTGAAGAAAGACGCAGGCACCAGCTTCTTTCTGGTTGATGACCAGGAGCAGGTGGAGTCCTTCGCCGACCTCAATGACCTGATCGAAGAGTTGCGCCTACTCGGCATCAAAGGCGCAGAGATTCATCTCTAACAGGCTGTATATCAGGGTCACCCAATGCCCATTCGTTATGCGAGAAGTCTGACCGGCCGCACTCGCAGCGCGGCTGCCAACCGGCATCTGGGGTTTACCCTGGCCTTTGTTGCAGGGGCGATCAATGCCGGTGGATTTCTTGCCGTGCAGCAATACACCTCGCACATGACCGGCATTGTCTCGGCCATGGCCGATAACATCGTTCTGGGTGCGTATGAACTGGTGTGGGGTGGCCTCGGCGCGGTGATGTCGTTTCTGCTCGGTGCGGCGTGTTCGACGGTGATGATCAATTACTCACGGCGGCGGCATCTGCACAGCGAATACGCCTTGCCGCTGCTGCTTGAGGCATTGTTGCTGCTGTGTTTCGGCTTTTTGGGCGCGGCAATGGCGCAGATTACCGGCTTGTTTGTACCGCTGACGGTGATGCTGCTGTGTTTCATCATGGGCCTGCAGAACGCACTGATCACCAAGCTTTCCAACGCCGAAATCCGCACCACGCATATCACCGGAATCATCACTGACATCGGCATTGAGCTGGGTAAGCTGTTCTATTGGAATCGCACGCGCGGGCCTGAAATGGCCCGAGTGATAGCCGACCGTCAGCGATTGCGGGTGCTCAGCCTGTTGGCGCTGTACTTCTTCCTCGGTGGGGTGATCGGTGCACTGGGTTTCAGCTACTTGGGATACATCGCCACCGTGCCGCTGGCCTTGCTGTTGGTGTTGCTGGCCAGCGTGCCGGCGCTGGATGACCTGCTGTTACTCGCGCGGCGTGCGCTGCGCCGCTGAAATCGCCAAGTTGGCAACTTCAGGCGTCTGGCGTTCGGAACAGGTGGCGATGCTCGGCGTTGTACAGCGCCGAGTCGGCGAATTGTTCGGCGTGCAGCACGCGGCCGACGAGTATCAGCGCGGTACGGCGAAAGCCTTTGGCGCGGACCTATTTCTCGATGCTGAAGCCAATCTGCGGAGATTCAGGTCCGTGATCTCAGCCCACCTCGCGCACTAATGCTAGGCAACGTCTGAGCAACGGCGAATCATCATCCTTGCGGTAACTGATCACTATCGGCGAGGTTGCCGTGACGTCGAGCAGTGGCGTATAGCCAATATCGTCGCGGTGCAGGCGCTGCACCGAGGCCGGCACCAGGGCGATGCCGATCCCGGCTGCCACCAGGCCGATGGCGGTCTGCATTTCATTGGTCATCTGTGCCACGCGAATCTTCAAGCCATTACGCGCGAACAGCCCGAGCACGTGGTCGGCATAGCTGGGTCTTGGCGTTCCGGGGTAGAGCACGAAGGGTTCAGCCGCCAGATCTTGCAGCGATGCCGGGGCGGCCAACAGGCGATGGCCTGCTGGTAGGGCAGCGACCAGCGGATCTTCACGAATCACCTCCTGCACGATAGCCGGGTCGTCGATGTAGATGCGCCCGAAGCCGATATCGATACGCCCGCGCTTGAGTGCTTCTACCTGCTGCAAGGTGATCAGCTCTGACAGTCCCAGTTCGATGGCCGCTTCGCTGCGCAGCTGACGGATTAACTCCGGGAGCGCGCCATATAGCGTGGACGGGGCGAAGCCGATCCCCAGCCAACGCCGTTGACCCTCGGCGATACGTCGGGTGTCTTCACTGACCCGCCCGAGTTGCTCAAGCAATTGCACGGAGTGTTCGTAAAAGAAACGCCCGGCTTCGGTGAGGCGTAGCGGTCGGCTGCGCTCGATTAACGCTACCCCCAGCTCATCCTCCAGTTGCTGAATCTGTCGACTTAGCGGTGGTTGAGCGATGTGCAAACGTTCAGCCGCACGGGTGAAATTGAGAGTTTCTGCCAGCGCGCGGAAGTAGCGTAAATGGCGAAGCTCCATGATACCTCCAGGGTATGAAATTAGACCGATTCAATATTGGACTGGCTTATTTGCTGAGGTCAATCTGTGGTTCGATAAAAATTAAACCTAAAGGATATGCTCGTGATGACTCGCATCCTTTCCTCTTTTGCTGATTTTTCGCGCCTGGCTGGCCTCGAGAGCGGGGCACCCCAGTGCCTTGGTTCGCTGTTGTGTGCCAGCTGCGCTGACCTGCATATGGATCACCTCCAATGAGCGTTCCCCTGATCGAAAGCCTCGACACTCTAATCGTCGATTTGCCGACCATTCGCCCGCACAAGCTGGCAATGCATACCATGCAGCAGCAGACGCTGGTGATTCTGCGCTTACGTTGCAGCGACGCTATCGAGGGGGTTGGCGAGGCGACCACCATCGGTGGCTTGGCCTATGCCGGGGAAAGCCCGGAGAGCATCAAAACCAACATCGAAAGCTATTTCGCTCCACTGTTGGTTGGCCAGCCGGCCGGCAACATCAATGCCGCGATGCAACGTATTGACCGCTCAATCCGTGGCAATACCTTCGCCAGGTCAGCGGTGGAGACCGCGTTGTTGGATGCCCAGGGCAAGCGTCTGGGGCTACCGGTCGCTGAGCTGCTCGGTGGTCGGGTGCGTGATGGTCTGGAGGTGGCCTGGACGCTGGCCAGCGGTGATACCGCCAAGGACATCGACGAGGCTGAGCGGATGCTTGATCTGCGCCGCCATCGCGTCTTCAAGTTGAAGATCGGTAGCCGTGAGGCAGCTCTGGATATTGCCCATGTGGCGGCTATCAAACGAGCGCTGGGCGACCGTGCCAGTGTCCGGGTGGACGTCAACCAGGCATGGAGTGAAGCCGTTGCTATGCGTGCCTGTCAGGCGCTTGGTGATGCAGGAGTGGACCTGATCGAGCAGCCGATTGCGCGCCAGGACGTGCAAGCCCAGGCCCGCGTCAGCGCCCGCAGCCCAGCACCGATAATGGCTGACGAAGCCATCGAAAGCGTGGCGGACAGCTTCAATCTGGCACGTGCTGGTGCAGCGCCGGTATTTGCCCTGAAGATCGCCAAAAACGGCGGTCCACTTGCCGTGCTGCGCAGTGCCTATATCGCTGAAGCGGCAGGCATCGGCCTGTACGGCGGCACCATGCTTGAAGGCAGCGTCGGCACCTTGGCTTCTGCTCATGCATTCGCCACCTTGGCCAAGTTGGAGTGGCATACCGAACTGTTCGGCCCGCTGCTGCTGACCGAGGACATTCTCGTCGACGTGCCGGTGTACAGCGATTTTGAATTGAAGATACCGACCACACCAGGCCTCGGTGTGACGCTCGATGAAGAAAGACTGAAGCACTTCTGCCGTCGTTAATCCCCTTATAAAAAGGACGTTGCCATGCTGTTCCATGTGCGCATGACCGTAAAACTGCCTACTGACATGCCTGCCGAGCAGGCTAATCGCTTGAAGGCGGATGAAAAACAACTGGCTCAGCGCCTGCAGCGCGAGGGTACTTGGCGACACCTGTGGCGCATCGCCGGGCTGTACGCCAACGTCAGCGTGTTCGATGTGCCTGATGCCCAAGCCCTGCACGACACTTTGATGCAGTTGCCGTTGTACCCCTACATGGAAATCGAGGTCATGGCGCTGTGTCGTCACCCGTCCTCAGTTCATGACGATGATCGTTGATCCGCTCTTTTTGCTCGCATAATCCGTTCAAGACAAAAACAAGATGAGGAGACAGCCATGACCGTACGTATCGCGCAGACCGTGGATGTACAAAAGTTCTTTGAAGAGGCCAGTGGTTTCACTAATGACCAGGGTAACAGCCGTATGAAAGCGGTGGTACACCGTGTACTCAACGACACGGCGAAGATCATTGAAGACCTGCAAATCACCCCGGAAGAATTCTGGAAAGCAGTGAACTATCTCAATGAGCTCGGCAGCCGCCAGGAGGCTGGTCTGCTGGTTGCCGGTCTGGGGGTCGAGCATTATCTTGACATGTTGATGGACGCCGAAGATGAACAGGCCGGTCTAACCGGCGGTACCCCACGCACCATCGAAGGGCCGCTGTATGTCGCCGGCGCGCCGCTGAGCAAGGGCGAAGCACGCCTCGATGATGGCCTGGATACCGCTACACCATTGTTTATGCAGGGGCGTGTGTTCGATACCGACGGTAAACCGCTGGCTGGTGCCATCGTCGACGTGTGGCACGCCAACACGGGCGGCACCTATTCCTACTTCGACCCTACGCAGTCGGAGTTCAACCTGCGCCGCCGGATCGAGACCGACGCCGAGGGCCGCTATCGCTTCCGCAGTATAGTACCGTCCGGCTACGGCTGCCCACCCGATGGTCCTACCCAGCAATTGCTCGACCAGCTCGGCCGCCATGGCCAGCGTCCGGCACACGTGCATTTCTTCATCTCTGCGCCGGGTCATCGTCACCTCACTACCCAGATCAACCTGGATGGCGACAAGTACCTGCACGATGACTTTGCCTACGCTACCCGTGATGAGCTGATCGCCCGAATCGACTTCTTCGACGACGCGGCGCGTGCTAAGGCCCATGGCGTAGATGGGCGCTTTGCCGAAATCGAATTCGATTTCACCCTGCAATCCACCACCGAGCCTAAAGCCCAGCAGCGCCATGAGCGAGTGCGTGCGCTGGAGAGCTGATAAGAAAGAACCCCCTATAGCAACAGGTTTGCTATAGGGGCGCTTGTCAGTACACCAGTGTCTGAGGGCGGCGAGCTCTCGACGCTGATCAGTGCTCTGGCAGGTTGGCGAAGATACTCGCCAAGACCTGATTGAGTTTGCGCAGTTGAGCTTCGCTCAGGCCCTGGAAGCTTTTGTGGAATAACTCATCGGTAAGTTCATGCATGTCGAAAAACGCTTGGCGGCCTGCTGCCGTCAGACTGACTTGCGTGACGCGGCCATCTTGGGCGCTCTGACTGGTCTCCACCAGACCATCATCCTTCATGCGGTAGACGATCTTGGTAATGGTCGAAAGCTTGGCCACAGCATGTTCGGAAATCTCCGAAATGCTCGATTCATCGTTCTCGAAGAGAATATTCAGCACCCGCCAGCGCGGGATATCCAAGTCGATCCGCTTGAGCAGCTTCTCCATAGCCATGGTGTAGCGCCCGTACACACGTGCCAGCCAGTAGAAAGGAAACTCTTCCTTGTGAAAATCTTCGCTGGCAGGGTTGTAGCGGCTGCGGCGTTTCTTGGGAATGGACATGAAAGGAACTGCTTTGTGAAAGTCGACGGACAATCATAGACATTTCTACTAAATTCGGCACCCGCCGCGATGCCATCACAGCAAGCGCGATGGTGCGGCAGGTGCATGGATCTGTTTGGTCGGGTGGTCAGTAGTTGTTTTCCAACGCCTGATCGAAGCGTGCGCTAAGCCCTGTGGCATCGAGCAGGCGAAAGAATTCCTGCATGCGCTGCGCTTTGTAGGCATCGATATCCTGGCCGGTATAGTCGTAGAAACCCTGGCCGTCGCGCAGGCCGTTACGGCCGTTGGCCATATTGTCACGAACCACATCGGCACACTCGAAGCGCTCACCGAGCTGGCCGGACAGGTAGCGGGAAGCGTAGAACAAGATGTCGCCGCCGCCCCAGTCGATGAATTCGAGTAGGCCGAGTACGGCGAAGCGCAGACCAAAGCCGACGCGGATGGCTTTGTCGATGTCTTTTGCGCTGGCTACACCTTCCTCGACCATGCGCGCCGCCTCGTTCATCGCCTGGGCCTGGATGCGCGGGATGATGTAGCCGGGAGAGGCTGAGCAGACCACGGGTACCTTGCCGATACTCTGCAGCAGCTCGACCATGTCGCTAACCACGGCTTGATCGGTGATCTCGCTGCGGCTGATTTCCACCAGCGGTATGAGATCCGCGGGGTTCAGCCAGTGGGCATTGATGAAGCGCTGCGGTTCGTTGATGAACGTTGCCAGCTCACTGACCAGAAAGGTCGAGGTGGTAGAAGCCACCCGCGCATCGGCCGGAATGCAACCGCCTAGCCAGGCGAACAGCTCACGTTTCATGTCGAGCACTTCCGGTACGCCTTCAAACAGGTAGCGTGCCTCGGCCAGCGAGGCTTCGCAGCCCTCGCGCGACAACACCGTGAGGCGAGCCAGGGCAACCTGCACCTGCGTGTTGGTGAGACGACCGAGTTCGACCTTGGCCTGCAGTTCGCGGCTGACCGCATTGCGTACTTGAGCGGTATAGGAGAGGCCGTCCTCTGGGCTGCGCTGCTTCACGTCGATCAGCACAACCGGTAGACCGCCCTGGATGAAGGCCAGTGCCATGCCCTGGCCCATACGTCCGGCACCAATGATATGTACTTTTTTCATGTTCATGGCAGCGCTCCTTCTCGCAGCAGGTGCTGCATCTGCTCGCGAGACAGCTGTGCCAGGCCAAGATTTTCCAGGGTACGACCTTCGGCATAGAGGTCGCGCTCGGCTACAGCGGAGGCGATTGCCAGCAGCCCGGCAGCGATTGGCGTTGGCACGCCGGCCCAGCGCCCCACGGAAACTATTAGCGACAGGCCTAGGCGTGTGTCTTCGAGCATGTAGCGGTGGTGCTGCAGGTCGATGTCTTCGCGCCAGTCGCCGCTGTCGGTGAGTTTGCCGTGGGCGCCACGGCCGTACATCCATTCGTCGCCGTTGCTGGCGTAGTGATCAGCCAGTGGGAAGTGTGGCGCGCCATAGCCCAGGGCCTCGCGAACGGCCATGCGCTCAGCGTCCAGGTCGTTGGTGACCCGACGGATTGACGCTTGGGTGCCTTCGTTGTGGATATCCCAGCGCTCGAAGTGCTCCAGGGGGCCGGCATTCATCATGATCAGTGGCGGGTGGATGATCGGTCCGGCATTCATTAGCGCGCCAGACAGGCCATCTTCAATGGGCTCGACGCTTGGATAGGCCGCGCACAGTACGCTGAAGGCGTGCTCACTCAGGCGCGCCGGGAATACGCCGGTGGGCAGGCGTGTGGCATAGCAACTGATCACCAGTTCGGCCGGACCGTGTTTGCGAGCCAGATAGGGCAGGGTGCCGGTTTCGGCGAAGGCCACATCGGCCGAGTTGCCAGCGTCGCTCATGGCTTTGGCGAACAGGTAGCTGCCCAAAGTACCTGGTGGCAGGAACACCACCTGACCGTTCTGTAGCAGCGGTGCCAGTTCTTTAGCCATATCTTGGTGCGTGGTCGAAGGCAGTGGAATGACGATCAGTTCCACACCTTCGACGGCAGCAGCTAGTTGGTCCATGAGTTGCAGACCGCTGCTGTCGTCGCCCAGTGGTAGCAGGCGGGTGCCGCGAAAGTCCCTTACCTGAATGCCGCCCTGGTCACGGATTGCCACGAATGCCGCGCTATCACGCCGCCAGAAATTCACCTTATGCCCAGCTTCGCTCAGTTCTACGGCGGCTGCGTAGCAGCCATGCCCTCCACCCAGAACACAGATTTTCATGTTACGACTCCTTTTTTGGCAGCCGGCTCCCATCCACCGCATGAGTGGTAGAGAAGGGAGTCCGGCCTGATGCCGTTGGCGGTTAACGATCAGTCTTCAGGGCTGGCCCCGAAGCAGGTATTTGCGTGTGTACTGCAGCGTGACGTTAAGCAGCAGTCCGATTAGCGAAATAAGGATCAATGGCACGAACATGTCGACCATCTGGAACGAGCGGGCGGCCAGGCTGAGCAGATGGCCAAGACCATCAGTGGACAAGATCATCTCAGCCAGGAATACCGTCACGCAGGCGATCAGCAGGCTGATTCGGCAGCCGGTGAGGATCGCCGGCAAGGTCGCGGGCAGTACCACACGATAGAGGCTGGCGGTGCGCCCCGTTCCTGCCGCCCGCGCTGACCACAGCAGCTTGGGTTCCACCGAGCGTGCGCCGTGAAAGGTCGCCAGCAGAATAGGGAAAATAGCGTCAGCCACCACCAGGGCGATCTTGGACGCATGGTCGTAGCCGAAGATCAGCACGAAAGCCGGGTAGAAGGCTATCTTCGGAATCGGCGCGAGCACGCGGATCACCGTTTCCAGCAGGCCGCCGGCCACTCGGCTGGCCAGCAGGCCAATGGTTACGCCGAAGATCAGGGCGATGGCGAACCCACCGAGAAGTCGGATCAGGGTTTGCTGCAGGTGGAAGAGAAACTCCGCTTGCGGCAGCAATTGCGCCAGGCGCATGAGCACCGCACTCGGCGCAGGCAGCAGGTTGGCCGCCACCCAGCCGAGGCGGGTGCTCGTCTCCCAGGCCAGCGCCAACAGCAACAAGGGAATCAGAGGTAGTAAGGCATTGACGAGGCGTCTCATGAGGCCGCTCCACTGTGGCTGTCCTGGCGAGTTTCGGCCCAATGCGTCAGGCGGCGGCGTAGGCGCTCGAACAGCCAGTCGAGGAGGAAACCCAGGGTGGCGAGGATCAGGATCATGGCGTACACATCCGGGTACAGCGCCATGTCCATGGCATTGAAAAGCAGGTCACCTGCACCGGACTGACGAGCAATCATTTCCGAACTGATCATCACGATCAGCGCCATGGATAGGCCTACGCGGCAACCCAGCAGTACATCGGGCAAGGCTGCTGGCAGCACCACCTTGAACAACCGTGTTGGTGCCCCCATCCCCATTGCCGCTGCCGACCAGATCAGTTTTTCGTCCATGCTGCGGGCGCCGTGGTAGCTGTGGAACAGCAGTGGCAGGCTGACCCCGAGAAAAATCACCAGGATCTTCGACAGGTCACCAATACCGAACCAGAGCATCACCATGGGCATCAGTGCCGCCTTGGGAATCGGGTAGATCACGCTGAGCAGCGGGTTGAGCATGCGTGCCAGGGTTTCGCTGCGGCCCATGCACAGGCCAACGGGTACGGCGAACGCCAAGGCCAGGGCAATGCCGCAGGCCATACGCCGCAATGAGTCGCCGATACCACTCAGGGCCTGGCTGTCAGAGAGAATCACCGGTAACTGGCGCAAGGCTTCGCCAGCGGTGGGGAAACCGTCTAGCTGCATCCAGCGGGCAGTGATTTCCCACATCAGAAGGAGCGTCAGCACCACCAGCAGCGGGCCGAGCTTGCCGAACAGCTGATAATGACCAAGAGCCCTCATGCGCTGCAGGCCTCCAGGTGAACGTCTTCGATCAACTGCTCGAGGTAGACGATGTAGTCCTGGTAGCGACGGTTTACCAGCAGTTCGCTGCGTACCCGCGGCCGAGGCAAATCGATGTCGACGATTTCCTTGATCCGTCCAGGGGAGCGGGTCATCACCACCACGCGATCGGAAAGGAACACGGCTTCATCCACCCCGTGGGTAACGAACATCACCGTCTTGCGATCGCGCTCCCATATCTCCAGCAACTCGTTCTGCAGCACAGTGCGGGTGTGCGCATCCAGAGCGCCGAAGGGTTCGTCCATAAGCAGGATCGCCGGGTCGTAGGCCAGGGTGCGGGCGATGGCCGCGCGCTGGCGCATGCCACCGGAAAGCTCCTTGGGATAGAAGTCGGCGTACTCCGCCAGATTGACCTTGCTCAGCAGGGCCATCGCCCGCTCACGGGCCTCACGCCGCCCGACGCCCTGTTCACGCAGGCCATACATGACGTTACCGATCACAGTTTTCCAGGGGAACAGGGCGAACTCCTGAAACACCGGGCCGCGATCGGGGCCAGGCCCGCTGATGGTCTTGCCCTGTGCGACCAGAACACCGGAGCTCTGCTCGACGAAACCGCCGAGCATGTACAGCAGGGTCGACTTGCCGCAGCCGGAGGGGCCGAGGATGGACACGAACTCGCCCTCGCGGATCTCCAGGTTGATATCGTCGAGTGCCATATGGGTGTGGCGGTCGGCGGTGTAGAAGGATTTGCACAGCTTGCTGATGCTAATCATGTTCTGGCTGGTCATGCCTTCATTCTCCCTTCAGGGCTGCAGCAGCACGGTGGGACGAAACTGATCAGCCTGTAGAGGGGCTTTCAGTAGACCGATTTCCAGGTACTGGTCGAACATCTTCTGTATGCCGGCAAAGTCCGGTTGCGCCTGCGGGTCACGGGCGAAGTCGTTTTCCTTAAGCAGGTATTGATCGAGCAGAGCGGTGGGCGCTCGGGTCACCTCGGACACCACCTCTATGGTTTGCGCTCGGTCGGCCTGCAACAGGCTCATGGCTTTCTGCAGATCCTTCATGTAGTGCTTGGCCAGTGCGGGATTGGCATCGACGAAGTCTTTGCGGCACACCTCGAGCAGGTGCACGGTGTTGGGCATCAGATCGGATAGAGCAAATAGCTTGCGTACACCGCCCTTGGCTTCGGCCTTCACCGCGAAGGGTTGATTCATCACCGCAGCATCTATACGGCCGGCGCGCAGAGCGGCTTCGGAGCCAGGGAAGCCGGTTTCTACCAGTTTGATGTCCTTGGCAGGGTCGAGCCCGTGATGCTTGAGCAGCATTGCCATCTGGCCGTAGGAACCTGAACCGTAGACGTTGACGCCGACGGTCTTGCCTTTGAGGTCGGCGATGCTCTTGATCGGCGAGTCTTCTTGCACGGCCCAGTACAGCGAGAACGAGCCCGGGGCCTCGGCCACATGCTGGGCGATCACATAAGCCTGTAGGCCGTTGGACAATGCGCCCTGGCCAAGCGAAAGCGGGGCTTGAGATGAACAGTCGAGTGCGCCCGCGAGCATTGCCTGGACCATCGGCGCGGTACCTTGGAACTGCGTCCATTCGATACGGTACGACTTGCCCAGTTCGGGGAACGCGTCGGCGCGGCGCATCATCCAGTACTTCATTTCTTCGGCTGGTATCGACCAGCCGACACGGATGGTCGGTAGGTCATCGGCGCTTGCCGGGTTGCCAAACCCCAGCACGGCTGCGCAGGTGAGTAACTGTAGAGAGCGAGTGAACGTCTTCATGCTGTCATCTCCGGTTGCCATCGATCAGGGACGGTGAGCGCCAGGCCGCTACGAATGTGCGCAGCTGGCATGTGTGCTTGGTCCGATTCTAGGTAGGGGGGCAGGCAGGCGCTGACCGAAACACGCAAGCGTGATTCGCCAGGCGCAACTCAATGAATCGGTAGCGCGGCTGTCACCCTATGTGACGCATTGCGGTACGGGCAGGTCGAGCAACTGTCTGTTTTGGTGCGCTAGAACGAGGTGTTCGAGATGGCCGCCCAGCCATGCGGGTCTAGGCGTCAAGGCCTACGGGGGGCTATCTAATTGACTGTCAGAAGGCCGTGCTCGGTATGGATATTGCTTTCTTATTCACGTGAATTATTGATCGTAATCCGATGTCCTGGTTGCGATCAGTCATCGAAGATTAGGGTCTGTTGGCGTTTCAGTACGGCTGCGCCGGCCTGGCCCTGCGGCTTACGCTGAAACGTCAACAGACCCTACGTGGATGTACGACATATGTTCGATCACTTGCGGCATCACAAACTCATGAGTTCCGGCGGCTTTAAGGAGGTCAAGGATGCGGTCAGCCGCTGCCTTTGGCCGCACCACATGAACATGCCCGCGGGAGAATCGTTGAACTCCGAGTTGTACGGCGTATTTTTCGGCGATGCGGCCTTGTTTGATCTGCACTATGGCGCCAGCGTCGAGATCGATGCCGGTGACATCGAGCGCTTTTATCTAGTGCGTATCACCCTAGAAGGGAGTGGCCTGATTCGCCTTGGCCAGCACAGTGCAGTGCTGCAACGTGGCGGCCTGACCGTCTCGTCGCCGTCACAGCACAGCTACATTCGTACCGACCGCGATTGCCGCAGTCTGATTCTGCGGGTCGCTCGTGATGCTATGGAACGGCAGTTGCAACACCTGCTGGATCGACCATTGAGCCGGCCTTTGGTGTTCGATATCAGTGTCGAACCCGACCATCCAGGGTTGCTGGTGATCAGTCAGACCCTCGACTACATCTGCGGTCTTTGCCAGCACTGTGAACCCGAGACCCAGCCTGCGGTGTTCGGTACGGCGCTGTCGGACTATCTAGTCTCGGTGTTGTTGACTCAATTGCCGCACAACTACCATGCCGAACTATACGACGAGCAGCGCAGACCTTTGCCATCTCATGTGCGGCGTGTTCGCGATTACATCGAAGCCCATCTGGAGCAGCCGCTACCGCTGCTGCAACTGGCTGAGGTCGGGGGTGTCTCGGTGCGCACTCTGCAGAACGGCTTCGCTCAGTTTCTCGGCCAGAGTCCCAGCGACTACCTGAGGAGTCGGCGTCTGGCACGGGTTCACGCAGCGTTGCAGCAGGCTGGCAGTTGTGACAGTGTCACCGATATTCTGCTGCGCCATGGCATCGGCAGCTTTGGTCACTTCGCTGTGTTGTACCGCAAGCGCTACGGTTGCCTGCCTTCCCAGACCCTACGCCGGGGTGCAGCCTGAAACCATTTATTCGCCCAGGCGCACCAGGCGATAGAGGGTTTCCAGAACCGGCGTGCTCAGTTGGTGGTAGCGTGCGTGCTGCAGTAACGCGCCATTGATTGATTCGATTTCGCTGGGTCTTCCGGCTTGGCGATCCTGCAGCATCGAGGGGCGGTGTTCAGCCTGCTCGGCATACACCAAGCGCATGCGTGCGCGAACGCGCTCACTGTCGAAAGCGATGCCCGTGGCCATGGCGATGCGCTGGCTTTCGTCGATCACCTGCTCGGCCAGCCAGCGGCCATCTTCGCTCGCGCCTATCACGCCAACTGGCTTCCCGATCAGCACACACAAGGCATTGAGGGCCGCATTGAACGCGACCTTTTCCCAGATGGCTGTTTGCACCGCTGCATCCGCAGCGCAGTCAAAACCAGCGTCGTTCAGTAGCTTGCTGATCGCTTGTAGTTGGACGCACGAGTCACCTTGGTAGCGCCACAGTCGTATTTTGCCGCTGTCGCTTGCGTGCACGACGCCTGGTGCCGCGAGGTCTGCCGGTACGTCGGTCATGCCGATCAGGACACGCTCGGCGGATACCGTTTCGATGATGCACTCGGCATTGCCCAGGCCGTTCTGCAGGGTTAGCAACCAGCTGTGCGGGCCGATCAGGTGACGTACCGAAGCGATCGCTGCTCGGGTGTGCATACCTTTGGTGAAGACCATCAGTAGGTCGAATGGTCCTTGGGTGTCTTTGGCCAGTGCAATGGGCAGCCTGACCTGGTGCTGGCGTTCACCGAGATGCAGGTGCAGGCCGTGCTCAGTGATCGCCATGATGTTGGTTGTGTCGACCTCGACCAAGCTGACTCGCGCGCCACCAAGTACCAGGCGTGCGGCGAACAAACAGCCCATGGCACCGGCACCGATGATGGCAATGTTCATGGGCGTCCTTGGTTATTTTGCGCGCTGATCGTGCCCATGGCGTTTGCGCGGTAATCCTTGGGCGGCATGCTGTAGTGGCGCTTGAATACCCGGGAAAAGTGCGCTGAGTCGGTAAACCCCCACTTGTAGGCGATGGTGGTGATTGGCAGGGCATTATCACCGCTCTGAGCCAAATCTCGTGCGGCGCAATGTAGACGTTGGCGCTGGATGTAGCGGCCAATGCTGTCACCATCGAGTTCGAACTGACGGTAGAGCTGGCGTACTGAAATGTTCAGCCTCGCGGCCAGTTCGGTTGGTGTCGGTGGTGCCAGCAGCGTTTTGTTGATCATCCGTTCTGCGAGTCGCCGTAGGGGGCGGCCGGTATCCGGCACATCATCAGCATGCAAGGAGGGTTGCAGCAAACTGATCAGGGCGTCCTGCAATGCTGCGCCATGAGATTGGCCCGCGCCCAGATTCATTTCCCCAGCGCTGATCTGCTGCAACATGCCGTGGAGCAAACGCCCACTCAGGCCGCTCTGTTCGATTGTGCCGAAGCGCCGGGCGTGTGCAGGTAGGAGCCGATCGACGGCGTCACGGCAGAGGTGGATAGACAGTTGTGCGATCAACCCATTAGGTTGCATTTCGAACGCTTCGGCAGAGTCGAGCAGGGCCATATCGCCTGGGTGCAAGTTAAATGTTTGCGCGCTGCGGTTGATCACCATGCTGCCTGCGCGCTGCAAGACGAGAAAATAAAATCGATCATCGCCACGGCTTGCGCTGCCGCGTTCGCGGCGAATCGACTGGGCGTTTACCTGAATATCCGCCAGGTTCAGATCACCCAATTGATGGTGCTGTATATCGCCTATGAAATTGTCCGTATGAGTGCAGCGTTGGGTGATAAATCGCCCACACACGGCATGTACTGAATGATTCCAGTGGTCGAAATCGTGGAGGTTTTGCACACTCACAAGGCACCTCGAAGGGCTTTCTAATAGTTTTGGTGCGCAATTGGGATGATTTTGCACACATGACTAATCACGGGAAAATTCAAGCATTTCTCGCGCCAGAAACGAGTGTGGTGTTGTGCGTTTTTGAGCGGGCTGAAGCAGGGCCGGAAAGCCGGCCCTAAAGGCGGTTCAGTAGCGGATCATCACTGACTTGAGTTCGGTGTAATCATCGACAAATGCGCTGCCGAATTCGCGGCCTGTACCCGATGCCTTGATGCCGCCGAAGGGTACTGACGGATCGAGAAAGGTGTGCATGTTGATGTAGACCGTGCCGGCCTCGATCTGCGGGATCAGGCGCAGTGCCCGGGACAGGTCGTTGGTCCAGATGCTGGCAGTAAGGCCGAATGGCGAGTCGTTCATCAGGCCAGGCAGTTCTTCGACATCGTCATATGGCAGCACACATATTAGTGGGCCGAAGGTTTCCTCGTGCAACAGGCGATCCTTGGCGCTGCTTGCGAGTACCAGCGTTGGCTCAACAAAGTAACCGGGGCGTTCAATCGCGTTGCCGCCGCAGACGATGCGGCTTTCCTCGCGGGCCAGGTCGAAGAATTGCACCATCTTGTCGAGTTGCGGCTTATTGGCCAGAGGTCCGAATTGGACGCTCTCATCAAGGGGAGAGCCAATGCTCATGCCTTTCAATGCGGTGCTGAATTTCTCGAGGGTCTCGTCGAGGCGCGAGCGCGGTACATAGAGCCGTTCCGGGGCAGCGCAGACCTGACCCTGGTGCACGTAACCGGTTTGGATAAGGCCGCCAATGGCTGCGTCGAGGTCGACGTCTGGCAGCAGTGCCGCGGCATTTTTGCCTCCCAGTTCCAGGGTTACTCGGGTGAGATTGGCGGCCATTGCCGCCTGGCCAACTTTTAGCCCGGTCGGCACCGAGCCGGTGAACGAAACTTTGGCTACCAACGGGTGGTTGACCAATTGTGCGCCGACTTCGCCGGTGCCGTTGACGATGTTCAACACGCCGGCCGGCACACCAGCTTCCATCGCCAGCTCGGCCAGGCGCAGCAACGTCAGTGGGGTGAATTCACTGGGTTTGAGCACCAGCGTACAACCGGTGACCAGGGCAGCGGCGATCTTCCATACACCGATCATTACCGAAAAATTCCACGGCACGATACCGGCCACCACGCCCACCGGCTCACGACGGGTGAAGGCGGTGTACTGCTCGCCGGACATCGACGGGAAAGAGGGGGACATTGTCTCGCCGTTGATCTTGGTCGCCCAGCCGGCGTAGTAGCGTAGGAACACCGCGCTTTGGCCGACTTCGAACATCCGCGATAGATGGATGGATTTGCCTGAGCAGAGGGTTTCCAGTTGGGCCAGTTCTTCGCTGTTAGCTTCGAGCAGATCGGCCAGACGGTTGAGGATGACCCCGCGCTGATAGGGCAAGGTCGCGGCCCAGCTGCCTTTAAAGGCGCGGTGTGCTGCACTGACGGCGGCTTCAACGTCAGCAGTATCAGCGGCGGTTACTTGGGCAATGGCTTCGCCGTTAGCTGGATTGATGATCGAGATACGCCTATCGGCGGCGCTAGAGCGGTAAGCACCGTCGATGAAATGGGCATGTTGGCGCTGTAGGAACGCCTGCACCTGAGGAAGTATTTGGATGTCGCTCATGGGGTGACTCCTGGCAGATAAAAATCAAAGAGGGATGGCAACGTTCAACCAAAACTTATCGCCTTGCGGACGGTTCACTACGTCGAATTCGTGCTGGTAGCGGCCCTGGATGTTCAAGCCCGAGGCCGTTGTATAGGTGAGTTGCGGGCCCAGTGCGGTGGCGCGGCCTTTGAAGTCGCCAAGTACCGCCCCTTCGCCGCTGTCGCCACTTACCTGTCTGTAGGCGTAGCCACCGATACCTACGGCCCAGTTGCCGAAGTGCTTGGCGGCAACGAAGTCTGTATGCACCTCGTTGCCGGAACGGTAATTGGTGTCACGGTTCTCGTAGTTGTGGTCAAACATGGTCTTCATCGAGAACTCGTAACCTTGCGGGTTGCGGTAGGTGAAGGCGAACAGCGGTTCGACCGTGGCGTAATTACGCCCGATGTTAGCCAGCTCGTTCTTGTCGTAGCGGCCGGTTGGCAGGTACAGGTCAACGGCGGCAATCCAGTGCCAGTTACCGGCGTGCCAGCCGACTGCCAGCGGACTGAAAATGAAGTCGCCCATGCCGGCGCGATCCTGGCGGCCGCCTGCTCCCATGTTGACGTCCACATCGGCCGCGACCAGGAAGGCGTGCATCGCCCAGTCGCCACCGAGGATCTTTTTGTCGGTGACATGGATGGCCCGCAGGATGGTAGCGGCGGTATTGACCTTGAAGTCGTCGAACGCCGGATTCGCGTTAGCGAATTTGTCGGCGGTGTAATAGGTGTTGTAGCTGACTAGGTAGCTGCCTGGCGGCGGCATGGCGCCGGTCATGAAGCCTTCACTGCCATTGGCGTAGGCACCGCCACCGCCTTCAGTGGCCCGTGCGCTCTGTCCTAGGGCGAGCAGGGCAAGTGAGATGGCAGTAATCAGGTAACGCTGCTGAAAGAAACGCATGGGTGATCCTCGATCCGATTTCTGGGCGTGCGGGAGCCCCTGGCGCGGTATGCGCGCCAAGGCGGGAAAGGTCGATCAGGAGCGGCTGGGTTCGATGAGTAACTGCGGTGTGCCAATCAGCGCATCGAGGCCCAGCGTTTGCTCGTGTGGTGCGCTTAGCGTTAGAGGGGCCTTGCCGAGGATGAAATCGGCACCGCGTTCGCCCAGCATGATTGCCGGCGCGTTGGTGTTGCCGCTGGCGATCTGCGGGCACACGGAGAGGTCGACTACCCGCAGGTTCGGCACGCCATGCACACGCATCTGTAGGTCGACCACCGAGCTGCTCGGGTCAATACCCAGGCAACAGGTGCCGCCAGGGTGGTAGACCGTCTTGATCGCCTGGCGCACGAACGTCTCGATGCCGGCAGTGTCCTGCCAGTCGATATTCTCGGGCGCGGTGATCTTCTTGATCAGGCTCTTCAGCGCCGGTTGCTGCATCAGCTTGAGGCCGGTTTGCACGGCACGTATCTGCCCTTGCAGGTCATCTTCGTCGCCCAGATAGTTGGGGTCGATTAACGGCATGTCCGCCGGGTCGGTGCTGCGCAGACGCACTTCGCCGCGGGCTTTGGGGCGTAGATGGCCGACCTTTACTGTAAGACCGTGCTCGGCGGCGGGCGGGGCTTCACCGGGGGTGTTGTCGAAATTGTCCATCACCGGCAGGAACATGAACTGGATGTCTGGCCGGCCGGCGCCCTGGGTATCGATGAAGCCGCCGCCTTCGAGGATGTTGCTGGTCAGCAGGCCGCTGCGAAAAGCCAGCCACTGGAGCATGTGCTTGATGCCGCGCAGGCCCTTGTCTTCGCCGAGGATGCTGTTCTGTTCGTGGGTGGTAGCGTTTAGCGACAGGTGCAGGTGGTCATGGAAGTTTTTGCCCACCGGCAGATCGATCAGAGTCTCGATACCGAGGCTGGATAGATGTTCCTTTGGCCCTATGCCTGAGAGCATGAGAATCTTCGGGCTGCCGAAAGCGCCGGCGCTGAGGATCACTTCCTTGCGAGCGCACACGGTGATCGGCGCGCCATTCTTCTCGCTGAACTTCACTCCGGTGGCGCGGCCGTTCTCAACGATCACCTTGTGCGCCAAGGCGTCGGTTACTACGGTCAGCTTACTGCTGTCGCGCACCGCTTTCAGGTAGGTGCGCGCGGTGCTGGCGCGGGCACCATTACGCGTGGTGGTCTGGTAGAAACCGACCCCTTCCTGGGACGCGCCATTGAAATCGTTAATGTAGGGCAAGCCCATCTCTTGGCCCGCGCTTACGAAGGCCATGGTCATCGGGTGGCGGTAGCGGTTCTCACTGACTGGCAGTGGGCCGTCTTGGCTGTGGAATTCACCGCTCAGGCTCTCGTTGGCTTCTGCCTTTTTGAAGTAGGGCAAGACATCGCGATAACCCCAGCCCGGGCAGTTCCAGTCACTTACCCAGTCGTCGTAATCCTCATGCTGGCCACGTATGTAGATCATCCCATTGACCGAGCTACCACCGCCGAGCACCTTGCCCTGGGCAATGATCATTTCGCGGTCGTTACAGTGTTTCTGCGGCACGGTCATGTACGGCCAGGACTTCTGCTGGAATACCTGAACCACAGTGGCCGGCATGGTATGGAAGGGGCTGCTGTCCTTGCCTCCGGCCTCAAGCAGCAGCACGCTGCCAGCATTCTGCTGGATCAGCCTGGCTGCAACCACGCAGCCGGCCGAGCCGGCGCCTATCACGATGTAATCGTATTCCTGAGTGGACATGGGGTGGCCTCGCTAATGTCCCGAAGGGATCGTTATGAGGCTCTATTCAAGCCTTTGCGGGCGATAGGAAATTGATCGTGGTGGCCAGGTTGTTGTACGTGCTTGCCAGATTTTTCCGAACATCTAGCTGTAGCGAGCTCAGCCCTTGAGGAAACGCTGCGCCAGGCTCAATTGCGATTCGGCCAACTGGTGCAGCGTCTGGCTGATCTCGGTGGTGCGTCCGGCCTGCTGGCTGGTGCGCTCGGTGAAGCCGGCGATCTCGGTGATCTGCTGGTTGATCTGCTCGGCTACCTGACCTTGTTGCTCGATGGCGGCGGCCATCTGCAGGCTCATGCCGCTGATCTGGCCGACTTCCTCGCAGATGCGTACCAGTGCCTGGCTCGTTTGCTGCACATCTGCGCTGGCGCGTAACGCGGCCAGTTCGCCCCTTTTTGCGGTTGCCAAGGCGTTGCTGCTACCACTGCGCAGGCTTTCGATGGAGCGCTGGATTTCATGAGTCGAATCACGGGTGCGTGAGGCGAGGCTGCGTACTTCGTCGGCGACCACGGCGAAACCCCGGCCAGACTCACCAGCGCGGGCGGCTTCGATAGCGGCGTTGAGGGCCAGCAGGTTGGTCTGTTCGGCAATGCTCTGGATCACGCTGGCGATACCGCCAATGGACTCAATGGCTTCGGCCAGGTTACCGACGGCGCTGCCGATTTCCTCCACTGAGGTATGCATGGTCTGAGTGGAGTTCTGGCTGTCGTCCGACAGGCGTTCGCCGTCGCGGGCCAACTGGTCGGCGTTTTGCGCCGCTTGGGCGGTGCTCTGCAGGTTGCGTGAAAGCTCTTGGATGGTGGCGCTCATCTGGTTGATGGCCGCCGCAGTCTGTTCGGTCTCGCGTACCTGTCTGTCCAGTTGTTCGGCGGCGCTCTCCACCACTTCGGCTGAGGTATGTGCCTGCTGGCGCAGTACCTCGCTGTTGATGCAGATACGCGACATCACCGTAGTCATGCGCGCGCGTTGGCTGTTCAGGGCCATTACCAGCAAGGCACTGCTATCGGCGTGGTGGCTATGCAGTGGTGCCAGTAGCTGCTCGCTGTAGATTTCCCGGTACTGACCAAGGATGTTGCGGGTCAAGCGGCGCTGACGCAGGGCTGGTTGTAGCCCGGCCAGCAGCAGCGTGAATAGCCCCAGCAAGCCTGTGGCCAGGGGCAGTTGCGCAGTGATGATGGCAGCCAGTACGAGCAGCCCAAGACCCAGTTGCAAGCCATGGCTTGCGAGCAACGCGGTGCAGCGCTGGCTTGGTGTCCATGGCGATTGACCACGGCTGAGGCGGGCATAGAGCGCGCTGGCGGCCAGTGTTTCTTCGCGGCTGATCGGCTGGTAAACGGTGCCGAGCGCCGACAGTTTGCCGTTATCGAACAGCGGTACTACATAGAGGGTGTGCCAGTAATGCTCGCCCTGCCGGTGCCGGCCCATGACTGGGCCCGTCCAAGGTACGCCGGCATGCAGTGCCCGCCACATGCTGTCGATGACCACGGCAGGCATGCGCGGGTCATTGATCTGCTCGTGGGGCTTACCGATCAGCTCGTCCTCGCGTAGGCCGCACATCCGCAGGTAGGCCGCATTGCAACTGAGCAGCACGCCCTGTGGATCGAGACGCGAAATCGGCGGTTCGTCGAAGTGCAGGAGGTTGGGGTGGACGGCGGCATTCATGGCACGATTCCTCGTGGTTACCAGGGCAGTACGCGCTCGGCGCGCATTTTGCGCACCATGGCGTCATAGAACTTGGTGGCGAAGCCACTCTCGCGGATCAGCATGGCGGTGAGGTTGGCGCATCTTTCGGCGATACCGTCTTCAAGCGGATTGTCTTCACCGCCCAACGCCCCGGCGGCACACTGGTTCTCGGCGGCGCGTTGCACCGTCCAGAGTAGGAAGAAGGCTTTCTCGATGCTGCTCTCGCCGACCGCGATACCGTGATTGCGTAGCACCAGAATGTGCTTGTCGCCGAGGCTTTCGATCATCCGCGTCTTCTCGTCTTCGAACAGGGTGATGCCTTCGAAGGTGTGGTAACCGATGCGCCCGTAAAGTTGTGCGCCGTAGAAGTCGTCATGGGTGAAGCCGCGCTTCTTTTGCACCACCGCGGAGATCGGCGTGGTGTGGGTGTGAAGAATGCATTGAATATCGTCGCGCGCGCCGTGTACGGCGCTGTGCAGAGCGAAGCCAGCGGGGTTGCCGTCGTAGGGCGACTCGTCGAGCTTATTGCCGTGCAGGTCGACCTTGAGCAGGTTGGCTGGGGTGACTTCGCTGTAGTTCAGGCCGAACGGATTGACCAGATAGTGGTGGGCCGGCCCAGGTAGGCGCGCGGAAATGTGATTGAAGATGGTCTCGGTCCAGCCGAAGTAGTCGACTAGGTGGTAGCAGTGGGCGAGCTTGATGCGCAGTGCCCATTCATCGTCGCTGCAGTGAGTGGGCTTGCTGAGGTCGGTCATGGCGTTCATGGCAAAGTCTCTGTCAGTGTGCATGGATCTGGGCACCGCGAAAGCGCGCCAGAGTGAGGATGTCTTGGGTGGTGGGCATGGCAAGTCCTTGGTAGCCCGCCAGCTCGATTACCGCGTCACCGATGGCGGCCAGTTCCAGTGGCCGGCCGTGTTCGTAGTCTTGCAGCATGGAGGTGCGCACCGGCCCCATACCGGCACCCAGTTCCATGAAGGTTTGCGGATCAAAGTTGATGCGTGCGCCATAGGCCGCTGCGGTGAGCAGGGTTTCCTGGAGGATCTTGGCAACCACGGTTTTCAATTCGGTCTTGCCGTACAGTTCTTCCAGGGTCGCGCCAGTAACCACCGATAGCGGATTGGAGCTGAGGTTGGCGATGATCTTGGTCCACAGCTGATCGCGGATGCGCTCGGTAGCACGGGCCTCGATACCGCTGTGAGCGATCAGTGCACGTACCCATTCCAGGCGCTCACTCATCTGCTCGTTCGGTTCGCCGAGAATCATCAGGTGCGGGTTATTGGAGCGTGCTACGCCGGGGCACTCGGTTTCAGCGGTGATAAACACCACACAGCCCAGTACCTGATCCACGTTCAGTGCTGCGCTCAGCACGCCGTCTGGATCCACCGCCTGCACCTGGCGTTCGGCGAAGCGTCCCGCGACACCGTGGAAGTACCACCAAGGCACGCCATTGACCACCGGGACCACGACGGTCTGCGGGCCGATCAGTGGTGCGAGACTGGGCAGCAGATTGGCGAGTGCTGGGGCTTTGGTGCAAACGAACAGCAGATCCTGTTCACCCAATGTGTTGCAGTCGTCGCTGGCGTTTACCCGGGCGTGATGTTCGCCATCCAGGTCGGTCAGGTGTACGCCGTTTTCGCAGAGCGCTGCGAGTGTGTTGCCACGGGCCAGCATACTTACCGATTGGCCTGCGACAGCCAGGCGTGCCGCCAGGGTGCAGCCGATGGCACCGGCACCAACAATGCACAGGCGTGGAGGGGTCGAGCGAGCCATGAGGCTTTCTCCTTGCAAATAGATAGCGCCCACAGCGCAGGCGCGTGGTGGCTCAGGTCGCGAGCATTTCCTGGTGTTTGCTGGCCAGGCCGAGGTAGGCCTCGATTACCCGCGGATCGTCGGCCAGTTCGGCGGCCGGGCCCTGCATGGCGATCTGTCCGGTTTCCAACACGTAGGCATAGTCGGCTACCCGCAACGCGGCGCGGGCGTTCTGCTCCACCAGCAGGATTGATACTCCCTGACGGCGCAGGTCGGCGATGATGCGGAAGATCTCGCGGGTGATCAGCGGCGCTAGCCCCAGGCTCGGTTCGTCGAGCATCAGCAACTTGGGCTTGGCCATCAGCGCACGGCCCACGGCGAGCATCTGCCGCTCGCCGCCGGAAAGGGTCGACGACTCTTGTTTGCGTCGTTCGAACAGGCGCGGGAACAGGCTGTAAATTTCCTGGAGGGTGCCGTCTAGGTACTTATCGCCTTTGCGGTAGCGCATAAAACCGCCGAGACGTAGGTTGTCCTCGACGCTCATGCTGCCGAACAGCTCGCGCTTTTCCGGCACTAGGCCCAGACCGCGCCCGACCAGCACTTCGACTTCCGGTACGGCTTCCAGAGTACCGTCGAAGTTGACCTGGCCCTTGGAGCCAAGCACGCCCATGATCGCCGAGAGTAGGGTGGTTTTGCCGGCACCGTTGGGGCCGATCACGGTGACGATCTGGCCTTCGCCGACGGTCAGGCTGGCATTGCTTAGCGCCTCCACCTTGCCATAGGCCACGCTGAGGTTTTTCACTTCGAGCAGGGTGTTGCGAGGTTGATTGCTCATGGTCTTCACTCCGCTCCGCCGAGATAGGCTTCGAGTACTGCCGGGTTTTTCTGTACGTCGTCGGGCAGGCCTTCGGCAATCTTTTGTCCGAACTCCATTACCGTGACGCGGTCCACCAGGCCCATGACGAAGTCCATATCGTGTTCCACCAGCAGGATCGCCATGCCTTCGCTACGCAGCTTACGCAGCAGGTCGCCGAGGGCTTCCTTCTCCTTGTGACGCAGGCCTGCGGCGGGTTCGTCGAGCAGCAGCAAACACGGGTCAGCACACAATGCGCGGGCGATTTCGAGGATGCGTTGCTGGCCAAGGGCGAGGCTACCGGCTTCCTCATAGAGGTAGTCGCCGAGGCCAACTCGTTCCAGCTGGCGCCGGGCTTCACGCAGCAAGTCTGCTTCTTGGCCGCGCTCCAGGTGAAGCAGCGCCGGTACGATGCCCTTGTCGCCACGCAGGTGAGCACCGATGGCGACGTTCTCCAGCACACTCATGGTCGATAGCAGCTTCACGTGCTGGAAGGTCCGGCTCATGCCCATGTGGGCGATGCGGCGCGAGGGAATGCCATTAATCTTCTCGCCAAGGAACAGCACCTCGCCCTCGGTAGGGGTGTCGACCCCGGAGAGCTGGTTGAACATAGTGCTCTTGCCGGCACCGTTGGGGCCGATCAGTGCGAGGATTTCTCCGGCGTGGATTGATAGGTTCATCTGGTTATTGGCTACCAAGCCGCCGAAGCGCTTGGTCACGTTACGCGCTTCGAGGATCACCTGGCCGCTATTTGGTAGGTCTCGGCGCGGTAGTCCGCTCGGCTGGTCATCTGCTCTTGGGGCATTGTGGCCGTTGCGCCAACTGGCTGGAACCAAACGCACCAGCAGTGGCCATAGACCGCCCGGAGCGCGCTGCATGAGCAGCACGATGAGCAGGCCGAAAACGATTGTTTCGTAATTGCCCTGGCTGCCCATCAGCATGGGTAGCCAGTCCTGCAGCCATTGCTTGAGCATGGTCAGAATGCCGGCCCCGAGGAGGGCACCCCAAACGCTACCGACACCGCCTATCAGCGCCATGAACAGGTAGTCGATACCCATGTTCAGACCAAACGGCGTCGGGTTCACGAAGCGTTGGGTATGTGCGTAGAGCCAGCCCGAGATGGCGGCGAATAACGCCGAGATAAGGAACACCACCAGCTTGGAGCGGAAGGTATTCACGCCCATCGACTCAGCCATTATCTGACCGCCCTTGAGCGCGCGGATGGCTCGGCCTTCGCGGGAGTTGAGTAGGTTGCGGGTGATTAGGATCGCGACCAGTAACACAACCCAGATCAGGTAATAGATCTTCTCACCCTTATCCAGGGATAGGCCGAACAATGAGATCGACGGCAGGTCGGCGATGCCAGTCTGGCCGCCTAGGCCATCTAAGGTGCCGAACAGATAGTAGAGCGAAATGCCCCAGGCGATAGTGCCGAGCGGCAGGTAGTGCCCGGACAACTTCAGGGTCAGGGCTCCAAGCAGTAGGGCGACGCAGGCCGTGAGGGCGATACCCACCAGTAATGATAGCCAGGGTGAGCCGGCGGTCCAGGCGAGCCAGACTGGCAATTGCTCGGCGGTGGTCAGGTAGGCGCTGGTATAGGCCCCGAGTCCGACGAAAGCTGCCTGGCCGAAGCTGGTCATGCCACCGACACCAGTGAGTAGGACTAGACCCAGTACTACCAAGGCATACAGGCCTATGTAGTTGAGCAGGGTAATTTGGAAGGACGGCAGTAGCAGTGGCGCGACGCCGAGGACAATAACCAGCAGGGTGACGAGCAGGCGCGGTTTCATTCTTCTTCCTCCACGTGACGGCTAGTCAGCGAGCGCCAGAGCAGGAACGGGATGATCAGGGTGAACACGATGATCTCTTTGTAGTTACTGGCCCAGAACATCGAGAAGGCTTCCACTAGGCCAACTGCCAGCGCGCCCAAGGCGGCGATGGGATAGCTGACCAGGCCGCCGATGATGGCGCCAACGAAACCTTTCAGGCTGATGACGAAGCCAGAGTCGAAATAAAGGGTGGTGATCGGGGCGATGAGAATCCCCGAAAGGGTGCCAATGAAGGCCGCCAGGGCGAAGGTCGCCTTGCCCGCCAGGCTCGGCGATATGCCCATCAGCCTTGCACCCATGCGGTTCACCGCGGTGGCGCGCAGGGCCTTGCCATATAGGCTGCGTTCGAAGAACAGGAACAGGCCGACGATCAACCCCAGTGAGACAACGATGACCCACAGTGTCTGGCTATTCAGTGTTACCGGGCCGAGCTCCAGCCCCGCCTCGGAGAACGGCCGAGTGCGTGCACCTTCGGGGCCGAACAGCAGCAGGCCGACACCTACCATGGCTACGTGCACGGCAATCGAGACAATCAACAGCACCAGCGAGTGGGCACCAGCGATGGGCTGGAAGAACAGGCGATACATCTGTGGACCCATAGGCACCAACAGGGCCAGGGTCAGCAGGGCCTGGATCGTCATGGGCAGGTCTGCCAGTAATAGGTTCTGCACCAGCAGCACCATGGCCACGGCATAGGCGAGCTTGATTGGCAGCCATTTGGGTAAACGAAAGCCGTGGCCTTTGCGCAGTACGCCGAGAAGATCCAGGGCGCAGTCGATCACTGTCAGGACGAGTAGCAGCCAGACTAGTTTGGTTGGCTGACCCGCCTGCAGCGCGGCCATGGTCAGCGCGCCAAAGGTGACGAACTCACCTAGGGGGATCAACAGAATCCGTGTCACGGTAAATACTAGGAGAATGGAAAGCGCCAGCAGTGCGTAGATCGCACCGTTGGTCACGCCATCCTGGCCTAGCAGCATGGCTATCTGAAAGTTCATTGCAAGGCATCCTCAACTGCAGGGTTCGCCAGCGGCACGCGGCAGGCGGGCTGTCCAGATGGATGCCCGCCGATTTTTAGTTATTGAGGGAGCGATTTACTTGAGCAGAACCCATTTACCGTTCTTCACGGTAATCAGCTCACGACCACGGGTGTCGAAGCCGCTGTGGTCCTCGGGCGACATGTTGTATACGCCCTGAGTCGCAGCCAGCTCGTGGGTTTGTTCCAGTGCATCACGCAGGGCTGCGCGAAATTCCGGGGTGCCTGGCTTGGCGTTCTGTTCGGCCAGGGGAATGGCTTTCTCTAGCAGCAGGCCCGCATCGTAGACATTGGCACCGAAGGTGGCAGGCTCGCGACCATTGAGCTTGGTGTACTCATCAATGTACTTGCGGGCCACCATTTTGGATGGATGGTTGTCCGGTATTTCATCAATCACCAGCATCAGGCTAGCGGCCAGGATGGTGCCTTCAACCTTGCGCCCGCCCAGTTGCAGGAACGCTGGCAGAGCAGCGCCATGGGTCTGGTAGACCTGGCCCTTGTAACCCTGGTCGAACAGCGTGGCCTGCGGCATTACCGCTGAGCTGCCTGGTGCGGCGACCAATACTGCGTCCGGTTTGGCCATGAGAATTTTCAAGCCCTGGCCGGTGGTGGATGTGTCCTGGCGTTGGAAGCGCTCGTTGGCGACGATTTTCATGCCGTTCTTGTCGGCCAGGGCAGTCATAACTTTGCCCCAGTTCTCGCCATAGGGGTCGGCGGTACCGATCAGCCCGAGTGTTTTTACCCCGGTTTTGACCATGTGCTCGACCAGGGCTTGGGCGATCAGCTCATCGTTTTGGGTGGTCTTGAATACCCATTTCTTCTGCTCTGTCATGGGCAGTACTACGGCGGCGGTGCCGACTGGTGCGAGTAGCGGCGTGCCCGACTCGGCGGCGAACTGGATGACCCCCATGGCGTTGGGCGAACCGCTCGGGCCGATGATGGCGTCGACGTGTTCTTCGTCGATCAGTTTCTTGAACGCTTTGACTGAAGCCGTCGGATCACTGCCGTCGTCCAGTGATATGTAGGTGATGTTCTGTTCGCCGACTTTCTTCGGCATCAGCGCCACGCTGTTCTTCTGCGGGATACCGACCAGGGCTATAGGCCCGGTCGAAGAGGTGATCACGCCGATTTTTACATCGGCCTGAGCGGCCATCGACGCGCAGAGCGCACTCAACATCAGGGTGGACACAGCTTTCTTAAACAGCATGTCGTGCTCCAGGGTGCAAGGCTAATAAGCGGGCTGAACGGCGGTACCCAGAGGTATCGGAAAAGCCTCTCGTAATGCGCCCGGTGATATTCACCGGCTAAGGCATCACCGCCTGATGGCAGCCGGTGAGCTAGCGACGAAATTGCAGATTGCATGCCAGAACTCGAGCTGCACCAGCAGTGCGCGTATCTCCCCCAGCCCTCTACGCTCCCAAAAAAATGCGTATTGCCAAGCGCCATTGAGCGCCTGCGGCACCAGTAAAAACAGTGATCTGAGCTATTTTTTCACATAATAATTAAGGTGAAAAAACCATCAAAAAACTATGATTTTCTACAGTTAAAAATGGCGTGTATTTCTTTTTAAACGAGCGTTTTTTATTTCACTCGAGCTGTCCGAAAATCAGCCAGGTAACACTTTTGTGCGCACTTGTTTTTACTTTAAACGATCGTATCTTATTGTTTTATATGGGTTTATTTTATTATTTTGGCGTATTTTAGCTTTCTTGGAGAGCGTTACCAATCTGCACGCTGCTGGTGCTTTTAATGGAATTTTGCACCAAATTCGGACGCAAATATTTTTCGTATAATTCAATTGACAATTCACGTAAATGTGACGATTTTAGATTTAGCGAATTGGCAGCCTCGTGCTCGCCACGCCAGCAACGTTCGAGAAGGTAGATGGCATGACGATGGTGATCGAGCAGATGAAATTAGGCGGCACTGGCCTGAAGGTGATGGTGAAGGACACCATCGATATTTCTGGCTATCCGACCCGCGCCTCCAGTAGAGCGCTGCAGGACGTTGGGCCAGCCCCGCAGAATGCCGCCGTGGTGGATGCGCTGTTTAACGGTGGTTGCCAGATTATTGGCAAGACCGTTCTGCACGAGCTTGCCTTTGGCACTACCGGTATCAACCATTACGCCGGTACTGCCGAGAACCCGCGTTACCCCGGGCATATTCCAGGTGGCTCCTCCAGTGGTTCGGCTGCAGCGGTTGCTGCTGGGCTCTGTGATTTTTCCTTGGGCACCGATACCGGCGGCTCCGTGCGTATTCCGGCTTGCTGCTGCGGCGTGTTCGGCTTCAAGCCTACGTTCGGCCGCATTGATCGCCGCGGCGTGATGCCTGCGCAGACCAGCCTGGATTGCGTCGGACCCTTCGCCGGCAGCTTGTCCCTGCTGATTGAGGCGATGCGCATCATCGATCCATCGCTCAAGCCATTGCCAGAAGTCGAAAGCATTCGTATCGGTATGGTCTCGGTCGAGGCATCGGCCGAGGTGCAGCGTGCTGTCGACGCGGTGCTGGATGCCAGTGGCCTGACGCTCGGCAAGGTGCAGCTCCATAGCATGCAGGCCGCTTATGACGCCGGTATGGTGATGATCAATCGCGAGACCTGGAATGCCTGCGGTCATCTACTCGATAGCGGTCTGGTTGCCGCGGATGTTGCTGGCCGCTTACAGGCCGCTGCGCAGACCAGCGATGCCGCACTGGCCGACGCCGAGCAGGTACGCACCATCTTTACTGCTGAGGTGGATGCTGTCCTAGAGCGCTTTCCGATCCTGGCGCTGCCGACCATGCCGGACTACCCACTGCGTCTCGAGGATGCTGCGGATACCCGTGCAGTACTGGGTATGACTGCGTTCGTGAGGCCTTTCAATCTTTCCGGTCACCCGGCATTAACCATCCCCTTCGAAGGGGAATCCGGTTTGCCGGTAGGCCTACAACTCATCGCCGCCAAGGGCGCTGACGAACTGCTTCTGGCGGTCGCTGGTGAACTGTTGCGTCGCCTCGATTCCAACCTTCTCTGATCGTGGAGCCTGTCATGACTTCGCTCAACCTGGCCGGCAATACGCTGCCTGCCGCCATCACCGACAATCAGGCCTTCGCGGCACTGCTGGTCGATATCAAAAAACGCGCCCGTACTGGCGAGTTCGACCGCCTTGGCTATATCGCTGAGGACGTGATTAACGCCTTTAAGGCTCTCGGTGTTTACCGTGCCCTGGTACCTCGCCGCTTCGGTGGTGACGAGCGCTCGCCAGGCGAGTTCTGCGCCATGGTCGAAGAAATTTCCAGGGCAGACGGTTCTGCCGGCTGGGTTGCCAGCTTCGGTATGAGCCCGGTTTACCTGGCCTCGCTGCCGCTGGAAACCATCAAAAAGGTCTACGCCAACGGCCCCGATGTGGTCTTCGCCGGAGGTATCTTCCCGCCGCAACCAGCCGAAGCTGTGCCGGGTGGCTTCAAGGTCAACGGCCGCTGGAAGTACTCCAGCGGCTGCATGGGGGCCTCACTGGTAGGTGTCGGTATCGCGCCGAAAACCGGTGACAAACTTGATCTGCCGCGCCTGGCTGTGATGCCGCAAAGCAAGGCGCGCATTGAACAGACCTGGGACACCGTTGGCCTGCTCGGTACTGGCAGCCACGACCTGGTGGTTGAGGATGTGGTGGTACCTGAGGAGTGGACGTTTGTGCGCGGTGGTGCGGCCAATCTTGATGAGCCGTTCTTCCGTTACCCCTCGTTGTCCTTTGCCACTCAGGTACTGTCCGTGGTCGGTCTTGGGGTTGCTCGTGCTGCCTTGGACGAGCTGCGTGATATGGCTGCTGGACGCATCTCGGTAACCGGTGCGCCGGCGCTGGCCGACCGGCCACTGGCCCAGGTAGAGATCGCCAAGGCCGAAGCTGCGTTGCGTGCGGCCAGAGCTTTCTTCTTCGACTCTATCGAGGACGCCTGGCAAGTAGTGCTGGCGGGTGATCCGCTGCCGGCTGAGACAACCAATTTGCTGCGCCTGTCGTCGACCCACGCCACCCGTGTCGCCGCTGAGGTAGCACGCACCGTGCAGATGCTCTCAGGCATGACCGGCGTCTACAACAGCAGCCCGCTGGCGCGGTGTGTGAACGACGCCCAGGTGGTCACCCAGCATGCCTTCATGGGTGACATCACCTACCAGAATGCCGGCGCAATTTTCTTCGGCAAACAGCCCTTGCCGGGCTATCTCTGACCCTTATCTGGAGCCAATCATGAGCGAGAAAAAACCACTGCGCGTGCTGTTTTGCATGGGCATCAACCAGAATTTTTTTGACGCCCCGCGTGAAGAGCAGCTGGAAGTTTGGGCGGCGTTCAGTGCCATGTGGAACGGTATTCACGATCTGCCAGGGGTGACGGTATTCGGTAACATGGACGACGACCAGAGCATGGTTGGACCAAGCAGCGGCTTCCCCTGGACCACCTACCTGCTGGCCGACGTGCCGGACATCGAGACGGTACACGCCGCCTGCAACCTGTTCCGCACCACGGCGGTGGGCACTGGCCCGTACAAGCTGTGGCGCTACGTCAAGGTCGAGGCCCGTACCGGCCGTGAACTGATCATCCAGCGCGCGTGATCGTCATGTCGAACGAAGCCCTAATCGCCAATCTCGAAGCGCGCCTCCAGCGCTTCGAGGCCGAGCATGCGATCCGCACCTGCATGAACCGCTACATGGTGCTGTGCGATGCCCTTGATGCCAGCACGCCGCTGGCCGAGCTGGCCGGTCTGTTCACCAGCGATGCGGTGTGGGAAGGCAAGGGCGCGAAGTACGCCAACAGCTTTGGTGGCTACCGCGGTCGCGAGGCGATCGGGGCGATGTTCGCCACTTACATGAAGACCCCCGCGCACTTCGCCATCAACGTGCACTTCCTGACCAGTGAGCTGATCGAGGTCGATACCGACGGCGCATTGGGTAGTTGGGTGATGTTGCAAACCTCGACCTTCGCCAGCGGAGCCTCGCACCTCAATGCCGCGCGGTTGACCGTGCGTTTCGCCGAGGAAGACGGGCAATGGCGCATGGCGCATTTCCAGACCGAGAACCTATTCAGTCGCCCGGTGGATGCCTGGAACAGCGAGGCGGCTTTGCCCGTACCAGGCAGACCCACCGCTGAATGACTCAAGAATTTTTGCAGTCGGCCAAATAAGCCGACGAGGAGCCAACCGTGAATAACATGATCGATGTCGTGAACCTCGAATGCGATCCCGCCGAACTGGTGCAGGCCGACCGCGTACACACCTCGCTGTACACCGACGCCAAGCTGTTCGACGCCGAGATGGAAAAAATCTTCTACAGCACCTGGGTTTGGGTCGCGCACGAGAGCGAGATTCCGGACGCCGGCAGCTACAAGAGCACCTTTATCGGCAAGCAGCCGGTGATCGCCGTGCGTGACCGCAAGAAGCAGGTTAACGTGCTGCTCAACCGCTGCCGTCACCGCGGCGCCACCGTGTGCGAACACAAGAAGGGCAAGACCAACAGCTTTGTCTGCCCCTATCACGGCTGGGGCTACGCCCTAGACGGTTCGCTGCGCGGCATCCCGCACCCGGACAGCTACGGCGATTGCCTGGACAAGAGCGAACTGCCATTGGTCAGCCTGCGTACAGAGAGCTACGCCGGGATGATCTTCGCCACCTTCAAGGACGACATCGAACCGCTGGTGGACTTCCTCGGCCCCGCCAAGAAGTGGATGGACCTGTTCATGAAACAGGGTGCCGGCTACGGCATCAAAGTGCCGGGCGAACACCGTTTCCGCTTCCCGGGCAACTGGAAGATCCAGCTGGAAAACACCACTGACGCCTACCACTTCCCACTGGTGCACAAATCGTTCCTGCACTCGGTGGATCAGCAGACCATGGATATGCTCGATTTCGTTGACGGCTCCGGCTACGTCGAAGACCTGGGCAACGGACACAGCGTGATGGTGATGATCCCGGACCTGATCGACCTGGAAGCCAACCTCGACCTGCCGATTCCGACCCGCTTCGAGAGCCTGGCGCAGGAGCTGCGTGACGACGGCATCGAGGAGCAGCAGGTGCGTCGCATCGTGCGTGCGGTGGGTGGCTCGGGCTTCAACCTCAATCTGTTCCCCAACATTGCCTGCTCCATGGCGTTCTTCCGGGTGCTACAGCCGATCTCGGTCAACGAAACGGAAATCCATCACGCGGTGATCACCATGGATGGTGGTCCGGCTGCCGCCAACCGTTATCGCCTGCGTCTGCATGAGCACTTCCAGGGCCCAATGGGCTTTGGTACGCCGGATGACTCCGAGGCTTGGGAGCGGGTGCAGAAGGGTGCCAGTGCCGGCGAGGACTTGTGGATCATGCTTAACCGCGGCCTGCCTGGCGAGAAGCCGAGCGAGGACGGGCTGGTCAGCGATGTCTCAGCCGAGACCGGTATGCGTGCGGCCTACCAGCAGTGGAAAAAAATGATGTCGGCCTGACCGACCAGACCGACGGAGAACACGAAAATGAATCTGCAATTACTTCAGGAAGTCACCGCCTTCATCTGGCAGGAAGGCGACATGCTTGATCACAGCGAATACGACGCCTGGTTAGCGCTGTGGGCGGAGAAGGGTACTTACATCATCCCGATTGACCCCACAGAAGAGGATTTCGAGAACACCCTCAACTATGCCTACGACGACGCCCACATGCGTCAGTTGCGGGTACAGCGGCTGATCGGTGGCGAGTCGATATCCACCAGCCCGCAGCCGCGTACGGTACGAACCGCCGCCAACTTCCGCATCCTCGCCGCAGAGGGCGACTGGATACAGGTGCGTTGTTCGCAGCACCTGCGCGACTTCCGCAAGGACGTGCTCAAGCACTACAGCGCCGACCTGACCTACGACCTGGTGCGCAGCGGCGACAGCTTCCAGATCCAGCGCAAGCTGATCCGCCTGATCAACTCCGACGATACCCTCGCGGGTATTGGTTACATCCTCTGAGGGCTTGGCCATGAAGCAGATCGCATTGGTCACGGGTGCTGCCCAAGGGCTGGGTTACGCCATTGCCGCCCGGCTGTTTGCCGCTGGCTACGCAGTGGTTATCAGCGACCTCTCTTTGGAGGGGGCCCAAGCTGCGGCCAAGGCGTTGGACGCCAGCGGTGAGCGGGTGCTGGCGCTCAAGTTGGACGTTACCAGCAAGGCCGATTTTGAGGCGGCACTGGCCGCTACCCTGGCGCGCTTCGGCGGCCTACAGGTGCTGGTCAACAACGCGGCGATGACCATGACCACGCCGGTGATGCAGATCAGCCCGGAAGAGTTCGACCGCGTCATGAGTCTCAACACCCGCAGCATCTTTGTCGGCTGCCAGGTCTTTGGCACGCACATGGCGGCGGCCGGCTACGGGCGCATCGTCAACATGGCCTCGCTGGCCGGGCAGAACGGTGGCACGGCTACCGGCGCACATTACGCCGCGTCGAAGGGGGCCATCGTCACCCTGACCAAAATCTTCGCCAAGGAACTGGCTGCAAACGGCGTGACGGTCAATGCCATCGCACCGGGGCCAATCGACTCACCCATGGTGCACGCTGCTGTGCCGCCTGAGCGTATGGCTGAAATGCTCGCCAACATTCCGGTGGGACGCCTGGGTAATGCAGATTTTCTGGGTGACCTGATTGTCCAGCTGGCGCGGCCGGAGGCCTATTTCACCACTGGGGCTACCTGGGACGTGAATGGCGGCTTGTTCATGCGCTGAGCTTCAACGAACACATGATGCGACGGCCGAACCAACGGCCGCGTTCTTACCTTGACGTGCAATGCGGGTGAGCCCGAGATGATTGAACAACTCTTGACGGTGCAGGTGCGCAAGCGCCAGCTGCAGGGCGACGGTGTCGTCGTCCTTGACCTTATTCCGGTGGGTGGCACCACGCTGCCGGCTTTTGAAGCTGGCGCCCATGTGGATATCCACATCGCCCCTGGCCTAGTGCGCCAGTACTCGCTGTGCAGCGACCCGGCGGACAACGCGGTATACCGCCTTGGTGTGCTCAGGGATCCTGCCTCACGTGGCGGTTCTATGGGCGTGCATGACACCCTGCTGGAAGGTGCCGAGGTGCAGATCAGTGCGCCGCGCAACCTGTTTCCTCTGGCCAGCGAGGCGCGGCGCTCAATCCTTATTGGTGGTGGCATCGGCATCACGCCGATGATCGCCATGGCCTATGCGCTGAATGCCAAAGGTGAGGATTTCGAGCTGCATTACTGTGGCCGCTCGCGCAGCCGCAGTGCGTTTCTTGATGAGTTGCAGAGTGCCGATTTCGCCCAGCGTGTGCATACCCATTTCGACGATGAAGCGCCTGAGCAGAAGCTCGATATGGACCGCGTACTCGGCCAGGCCGAGGCCGGCGTCCACGTCTATACCTGCGGGCCTTCCGGATTTATGGACTGGGTTATTGGTGAGTCGCTGAAGCATGGCTATGCCGATGACCATATCCACCGCGAGTATTTCCAGGTGGAAGTGGACAACAGCGGCGCGAGCTTCGAAGTGGTCGCCGCGCGCAGTGGCAAGACCGTACAGGTCGCCGAAGGGCAGAGCATCCTCGAAGCGCTGGCAGAGGTCGGCATCAAGATCGAGATCTCCTGCGAGCAGGGTATCTGCGGTACTTGTCTGTGCGATGTGCTTGAGGGCGAGCCGGATCACCGCGACGTGTACCTGACCGATGACGAGAAGCAGGCCAACGATCAGATCCTGGTCTGCTGCTCGCGTGCCAAATCGCAAAAACTTGTTCTGGATCTCTGAGGAGGCAAAACGATGGTCGATGTAAGCGGATTCCGCAACGCCATGTCCCGACTCGGTGGCGCCGTGTCGGTGATCACTACCGACGGCCCTGCAGGACGGTTTGGCTTCACTGCCTCGGCGGTGTGCAGTGTTACCGATTCGCCACCCACTTTGTTGGTATGTATGAATCGTTCATCATTCTCCAATACACACTTCAAAACCAATAGTGTGCTGTGTGTGAATGTATTAGCGGGCACCCATCAGGATGTTTCAGGTACGTTCGCGAATAGAGATTTAACTATGGAAGAACGCTTTTCCACTACACCGTGGAGCACCCTTGAAAGTGGCTCGCCGGTAATGGAAGAAGCCTTAGTTAACTTTGATTGTCGTATTGCACAAGTTCATGAGGTCGGCTCTCACAGTATCTTTTATTGTGAGGTGCTGACGATCAAGCAAGGCTCAAGTGATGAGGGCCTTGTTTACTTCAATCGCTCGTATCACAAGCTCTGCGAGGCTTCAAAGGCCGTTTTTTAAAGCAGTAAACGACTGTAAATAATAATTAAATGGTTGATCTTCCTAGTTGGAGGATATAGCCAAGTTTCGACTTTTGTTTATGAAAAGTGGTTGATAACAAAAACAACCCAGATTAACTGCCGATACTAAAGTTTTGCGCCATTAATCTGCTCCCACGGCACTTCGGTGCATTAAAACAAAGGAAACATCTCTATGTTCCGCGATAAGTTTATTGTGCGTGCGTTGCAAGTTCCCTGTGTGCTCGGATTGCTCTCACCGTTATTGGCGCAGGCCGATCTGGTGGAAGACAGTCACTTGAAACTGGACATGCGTAACTTCTACCTGAACCGCAACTTCACCCACAGCGATGCACCGGTTTCTGAGGTACACAGCTGGTCGCAGGGCTTCGACCTGCAGTTCACCTCGGGTTATACCGATACCCCGCTGGCCTTTGGTGTGGATGCCAACGCGCAATATGCCCTGCGCCTGGACGGTTCAGGCAATGACGGCTCGCTGCCCTACAGTGCGGCTGAGCGGAAACAGGCGGATGACTACAGCCGTGCTGGTGCGACTTTCAAGATGCGCTACTCGAAGACCGAGCTGAAAGTTGGCGACCATCGGCCGCAACTGCCAATCGCCTACAACGATGCCAGCCGCCAGCTGGATACCATCTATCAGGGCGCGGTGGTTGAATCCAAAGAGATCGATGGCTTGACGCTTACCGGCGGGCGCTTCTGGTCTGCAGTCACGCGTGAGTCGAGCAACCACGAGAAGCTCTACAAGTGGGGCTCGACCGACAACCTGGACAGCGATGGGCTGGATTTCGGGGGAGCTACCTACAACGTCACCAAGAACCTGCAGGCCAGCTACTTCTATGGCGTGCTGCACGATATCTATCAGCAGCACTACTTTGGCTTGATGCACATGGCTGATCTGGGTGGTGGCTACAAGCTGAAGACCGATCTGCGCTACTTCAACAATAACGAAGATGGCGACGCCTTGGCTGGTGAAGTGGACAACCGCTCTTACGGTGCGCTGTTCACCTTGCTCAAAGGCAATCACATGTTCGGCGCCAGCTACCAGCGCATGCTTGGTGACAGCGTGTTCCCGACCATGAACGGCTACATCCCCAACCCGTATTTGGTGAACTGGTCGTCCCTGGCTTTTGTGCGTCCGGGCGAGCGTTCCTGGTCGGTGCGTTATGGCTATGACTTTGCCGGCTGGGGCGTTCCTGGACTCAAGCTGTATACCCGTTATACCAAGGGCACCAACTGGGATCGTGGGGCGGGCCTTGCCAACAACGAGGAAAGCGAACGCAACATCTACCTCAATTACGTGCTGCAGGACGGCCCGCTTAAGGGGCTCGGTTTTGATCTGCGCAACATCAACACCAAGCAGAAGTACGGCAGCGACTACGACGAGTATCGCTTCGCCACCACTTACACCTGGAACTTCTGGTAAGTCCACTGGCGGGCGCCTAGGGCGCTCGCCATGGATGTTGGGCGGACGCTCAGGCACCGTCCTTGGATTATCCATCGCGCGAGTGGTCGAGTAGGCCTCCGCGCTGAGGAGTGCAGTATGACCCGTCACGCTACCGCTACTCCGGGTGGCACGCCCATGCGGCGTATTGTCTTCGCTTCGGTGCTCGGCAATGCTCTGGAATGGTACGACTTCTTTCTGTATGGCACGGCTGCCGCGCTGGTATTCGGGCCGCTGTTCTTTCCTGCTGGCACTGACCCGGTACTCGGCACTATGGCGGCATTCGCCGGCTTTGCCGTGGGTTTCGTGGCTAGGCCGCTAGGTGGGTTGATCTTCGGCCATCTGGGTGACCTCCATGGGCGCAAGAATGCTTTGGTGATCACGTTGTCGATGATGGGTGTGGCGACCTTCCTGATGGGCTTGCTGCCGACCTTCGAGCAGGTCGGCTATCTGGCACCGATCAGCCTGGTGATCCTGCGCGTCGTCCAGGGCATCGCCTCGGGCGGCGAGTGGGGTGGTGGTGTGCTGATGCTTAGCGAGAACGCCCCAGCCAAACGAGTAGGCTTTTACGCGGCCTGGAGCCAGCTGGGGGTTTCCGGCGGTTTCGTGCTCTCCGCAGCAGCGTTCTATCTGGTGCAGATGCTGCCCGAGGCGCAATTCATGAGCTGGGGCTGGCGCCTTCCGTTCCTGCTCAGCATCCTGATCTTTGGTGTCGGTATCTACATTCGCCGACGCTTGCCGGAAAGTCGCGAGTTCGCTGAAAACGTCGCGAAGAGCGACGTTAAGGCGCACCCGCCTGCGCTACAGGTTCTGCGTGAGCATCCCAAAGCGGTATTGCAGGCGATGGGCCTGCGGGTTGCGGAGAATGGCGGTGCCTACATTTTCCTGTCCTTCTCCATGGCCTATGCCAAGTTCACCGGATTGTCGACCCAGGTGGTGCTGATCGGGGTGATGTTGGCGATGACCGTTGAGGCCTTCAGCATTCTTTTTTGGGGCTGGCTGTCCGACCGTATCGGCCGGCGTGCGGTGTATGCCATCGGCTCGGTGAGCCTGGCGCTATTTGCGTTTCCGTTCTTCTGGCTGATGGACACTCACCAGCCGCTGTTGGTCTACCTGGCCCTCTTGCTCGGCCTGCCGTTCAGTCACGCGGCGATGATTGGTACCCAGCCAGCTCTGATGGGCGAACTGTTCCCCACTCATGTGCGCTACACCGGCCTGGCCATGGGGCATGAAATTGCCTCGATCTTTGCCGGCGGCCTAGCACCTCTAGCGGCTACGGCGTTGTTCGCCATGTACCGCGATGCCTGGCCGGTATCGCTGATGCTGGTTTTCTTCAGCCTAGTCACCACCCTGACGCTGTTCAGTATCAGCCGTAATCGCCCTTATGCCGCGCAGGAAGCGAGCACCTAGTCCTCTTTTATGGAGTTTCAGCTCCTTTGCCCGGGGCGCTCTCCCGGGCCTTTTTACAGTTGAGCGATACCGCAGGTATCGCTGAGGATCGAAATATGCGTCGTTATTACCATGGCAGTGACCTGCAACGAGTTCATAGCATTGCTGAGCTGGCAGCACTGGCTCGTCAACGGTTGCCCTATTTTGCCTGGGAGTATTTGGCCGGCGGTGCCGAGGATGAACTGACCCTGCAGCGCAATCGTCAGACCTATGCCGAGGTCGGCCTGCAGCAGCGTGCGTTGGTGCCTTGCCATGCAGCGAGCACCACCCGTGCCCTTTTCGGCAAGCAGGCCGCATTGCCGCTGCTGATCGGCCCTACCGGCTACAACGGCATGCTGCACCGCGATGCAGATATTCATCTGGCGCGCGCCGCGACCGCGCGTGGCGTACCGTTCTGCCTGAGCACCGTGGCCAATGCCTCACTCGAGGAGATCGTCCACCAAGTGCCAGGTGTTGACCTGTGGTTTCAGCTCTACGCCATGCGCGATGCCGCCATCCAGGCCGACCTGCTGGCCCGCGCCAAGGCGGCCGGTGTTAGTACTCTGTTGTTGACCAGCGATGCGATGGTGCTGGGCAACCGCGAGTGGGACAGGCGCAACTTCGTGCGGCCACGTCAGCTCAGCCTGCGCAACAAACTGCAGGTGCTGCGTCATCCGCGCTGGTTGCGCCAGGTGATGTGGCCCCACGGCTTGCCGTCGATGGGTAACCTCGATCCTTACCTGCCAGAGGGTGAGCGCACCGCCCTGGGCTCAATGCAGTTCATCGGTGAGCAGATGGACACGTTGCTCGACTGGGATGCCTTGGCCAGCTTGCGTGACCAGTGGGCCGGGCAGTTGCTGCTCAAGGGCGTGCTTCACCCGGCCGATGCCGAGCGCGCCATCGCTCTCGGCCTGGATGGCGTGGTGATCAGCAACCACGGCGGACGCCAGTTGGACGGCGCGGTGAGTGGGCTCGATGCCTTGCGCCTGATCGCGCCCTTGGTTCGTGGCCGACTGACGCTGCTGCTCGATGGCGGCATCCGCCGTGGCAGCGACATCGCCAAGGCCCTGGCTTTGGGCGCCGATGCCGTGCTGCTTGGGCGGGCCAGCCTGTATGGCGTGGCCGTGGCGGGGGAGGACGGCGCAGGACGTGCGCTCGACCTGCTTGGCGAAGAGCTGCGCCGCACACTCAACCTGATGGGCTGCCCCGATATAGATCATCTCTCGGCCGAGTGGCTGACCTTCAACATGCGGCCCGCCAGCGTGCGGCTCGACTGACCGACCGGAGTACCCATGCTTTTGTATGAACTGATCACCTTCACCCTGCGCGTGCGCACCCCGGCCGCCGCTCTGCCGCGCCTCCAGGCGGCCCTGGCGCAGAGCCTGGATGGTGTCGAACTGATGGGCTGTTGGCTCTCAGAAATCGGCCCGCAGAATCGCATCGCCCTGCTGCGAGGCTTCCCCAGCGAAGCGCTGCGTCAGGCCGAGCGAGAGCGCTATCTGCTGGCCGCCGATGCCTTCGGTATCAGCGAGTTTTTGCTCGACATGCAGGCCCACGACTACAGCCTGTTTCCCTTCCTCGAACCCCTTGCCCCCGGTGCTCACGGTCCCTTCTATGAGCTGCGCGAGTACGACCTGATTCCTTCCGGCCTGCAACCGACTCTCGACGGTTGGGAAAAAGCCGTGGGGCCGCGCACCGCCCCCTGCTATTCAGCGGTCTATGCGGCCTTTTACGCCACCTCGGGCGCGCTACCTCGCTACCTGCATATCTGGCCCTACGCCAGCTTGGAGCAACGTCTCGACGTGCGTACGCGGGCAGTGGCAGCCGGCGTCTGGCCACCGGAAAACTCAGGGCCGCAGCTGCGTACCATGAACTCCATCGCCTATCTGCCCGCGAGTTTTTCGCCGTTGCAGTGAGCCTTACAGAGCCTGTTCAGTTGTTCAGGCGTCTTACGACCTGAACAGGTGACGATGCTCGGCGTTGTACAGCGCCGAGTCGGCAAATTGTTCGGCGTGTAGCACGCGGCCGACGAGGATCAGTGCGGTACGGCGAAAGCCCTTGGCGCGTACTTGTTCTTCGATGGTGGCGAGGGTGCCGCTGACCCAATCTTGATCCGGCCAACTGGCGCGATGGACCACGGCAATCGGACAATCCGCGCCGTAATGCGGCAGCAACTCGGCGACGATCTTGCTCAGATGTACCACGCCCAGGTGGATGGCCATGGTCGCGCCGTGGCGGGCCAGGTCGTGCAGCTGCTCTCCCGCCGGCATTTCTGACTTGCTCGCATAGCGGGTGAGAATCAGGGTTTGCGATACCTCGGGCAGGGTCAGTTCGCTTTCCAGCAGGGCGGCGCAAGCCGCTGTGGCAGTGACGCCGGGAATGATCTGGAAGGGAATGTTCAGCCGGCGCAGGTGGCGGATCTGCTCACCAATCGCGCCGTACAGCGACGGGTCGCCGGAATGCACGCGGGCCACGTCCTGGCCTTTGCTATGCGCCTGGGCAATCAGCGCGATGATTTCATCCAGGTGCAGCTCGGCGGTGTTGATCACCTGCTCGGCGTTATGACCTTCCAGTACGGCCTCGGGCACCAGCGAGCCGGCGTAGAGAATCACCGGGCAGCAGCGTAGCAGGCGCTGGCCTTTGACGGTGATCAGCTCGGGGTCGCCGGGGCCGGCACCGATAAAATAAACAGTCATGGCAGGTCCTTGGGGGCAATCAGGGCCAGGGCGCAGGTAGCGCTGGCGTTGCGGGTTTTACCGCCGAGCAGACGGGCAGGGCTTTCGTCGCTCAAGCGTTCGGCCAGCGCGAGGGCGCAGGGCTCAGCCACTGCCGGGCTGCCGGTAATGGCCAGTGTACGTGGCGAGCCTTCAACGCGCGGCTGATAGGGCAGCAGTTCTGCTGGGCTGAAACAGGTCAGGCGCAGGCCGAGGTGTTCGGCCAATGCCTGCAGGCCCGGCTCGTCATTTTTGTGCGCGATGCTGGCCAACCCCGCCAAGTTATCCAGCGTCAGGCTATGTGCCTGCAGGCTGTCGATCAGCACTGTGGATAAGTCCTCGACGCTGCAACCGCTGCGACAGCCCAGCCCTGCGACCACCTGAATGGCGGCGGCGGGGCGGCTAGGGGTTGGGCTAGGCATCATCAAGCGGGCTCATGGTGTGCGGCGGCGTAGCTCAACATGGCGGCCGGCAACGGTCAACCGCGATAGACCTGTTGCCATGGTCTTACCGCGTTGGTCGAGTGGCAGCTGCTTGTGTATCGGCTGAATGGTTTGTCGTAAGCCTTTGCAGCTAGAGCATTTGCAGCACGCTAACGGTTGAAATAAGAACGATTCGCGATTAATGTTCGTGCGGTTGCCATGCTTGTCCGTGGCGTTTCACCCTGCTGGCTTGGGCCGCGTCATGTCGTTACCTGAAACCGATTCGATCATCCCCCTCGACGTGCTCTACGGCACGCATCGGAGCTGGCTGCATGGCTGGCTACGCCGTTCCGTCGGTTGTTCGCAGCAGGCGGCGGATCTGGTTCAGGACACCTTTCTGCGTCTGCTGGTGCGCGGTCAGCCGATTAATAACAGTGCGCCTCGTGCCTTGCTGACGCGTATTGCTCGCGCTCTGGTGATTGATCACTGGCGGCGTGATGCGCTGGAGCGCGCCTACCTGGAAGCGCTGGCGCAGATGCCCGAATCGAGTCATCCCTCGCCGGAAGTTCGCCACGAGGCGCTACAGTCTTTGGAGCGCATCGCGCAATTGCTCGATGACCTTAACCCGGCTGTACGCAAAGCCTTTCTGCTGTATCAGCTCGGCGATCTGAGCCATGCGCAGGTGGCGCAGCAGTTGGGGGTTTCCAGCCGTACCGTCGAGCGCTATGTGGCCAGTGCTTTGTTGCACTGCTATCGCCTGTGTTTCGAGACGGAGCAGTGAGCGCGGCCGAGCGTCTGCCGGAGTCCATCGTCTGCACGGCTATCGAGTGGCAGATGCGTTTGCGCGGCAATGCCGGCAGTGCCGAGCTACAACGACAGTTGCAGGCTTGGCTGGCGCAAGACGAGCTTCACCAAATGGCCTGGCAACGCTTGCAGCAGATGGCTGGCCTATTCCAGGTCAAGCAGTTGCCCGCTGCCGGGCATGCCATTCCGCTGTTGCAGCGGGCGGAAGCCGATCTGACTCGGCGACGCATGCTGAAGCTGCTCGGTATTGGTCTGACGGCGGGCAGCGCGACGCTGTTGGCCACCGCAGCGCCGCAGGCCTGGCGTGCCGATTTTGCTACGGCCACCGGGGAGAGCCGCCGGGTAAGTCTGGATGATGGCAGCCAGGTGCTGCTCAATACCGGCAGCGCCCTGGATATGCAGGGACAGGCTTTGCTGCTGCGTGCCGGTGAAGTGTTGGTCGAGGGCGCGCAGTGGCAGGTGCACTGCCGTTTCGCCGAGTGCAGGGGGCAGCAGGCGCGGGTCGTGCTGCGTGAACGCGACGGCTACAGCGAGATTCGCGTCGAGCGCGGTGATGTGCTGGTTTCCACCCCGGCTGGGCAGCGCTGGCTGCAGGCGGGCGATGGCTTGGGGGTGTCGGCAACGGCCATGACAGTGCTCGGCAAAGGCCCGCTCGATCCTTTTGCCTGGGCGCGTGGTTTGTTGCTGGTCAATGACATTCGCTTGGCTGACTTTCTCGCCGAGGCCGGACGCTACCGCCAGGGTTGGCTGGGTTGCGATAAGGCGGTGGCTGATTTGCGCCTTTCCGGGGTCTTTCGCCTGGATCAACCTGAGCTGATGCTGCGCAACATTAGCCATCTGCTGCCGGTGGCAGTCGTCGAGCACACCCGCTGGTGGGTACGCGTCGTGCCGGTTGCATAAATAACCTGTCGGACTTCTTCGACTCATCCGGTTAGGGGATATCACTTCTTCAATGGATCCCTGTATGCGTTCTGTCAGACCCCTGCCGTTTTATTTTCAGCCGCGTATTTTGTCTGTTGCTGTCTGCCTGTCCCTGGCGCTACTCGGCGGGACGCTGAGCGTGTCGGTCCAGGCTGCTCAACCGGCCGCCACAGATGTTGCGCCGAGCGTTCCGGGCGGACCGCTGGAGCAGGCACTTAGTCTGTTTGCTGAGCGTGCGGGGATCATCCTGTCGTATTCCCCGGACATGGTTCGCGGCTTGAGCAGCCGTGGTTTGGCAGGGGGCGGCTCGCTGGAAGACGGGCTGGCGATGCTGTTAGGGGGCACGGGCTTGGTCGCCGAAAAGACCGCGTCCGGTTACGTGATCCGCCTGATCAAGGCTGATGACAGCTATCAGCTACAACCCATGACCATCAACGCGGCGATGACGCCGAGTGCATTCGCACCGGTGCCGGGTTATTTCGCCAGCAACGCCAGCAGCGCGACGAAAAGTGACAAGCCGATCCTTGAGACCGCCCAGAGCATCAGCGTGGTCACCGCCGAGCAGCTCGCCGACCGCAAAGTAGACCGGGTGGAAGATGCCGTTGCCTACAGCGCTGGTGTACGTGTGGGCAGTTCGGGGCTGGACCCACGCTTCGACAACATCAGCGTTCGCGGCTTTGACACCACCATGACCGCCGACTTCCTCGACGGCCTGCGCCAGCCGTACAACAGCTGGCTGTCGATCTACGGGACCGAGGCCTACACCCTGGAGCGCATCGAAGTGCTCAAGGGGCCTGCTTCGGTGCTCTACGGGCAGATCAGCCCCGGCGGCATGGTCAACCGGGTGACCAAACGGCCGAGCCTGCTGGCGAAGAACCAAGTCGAGATAGAAGCAGGTAACTACAACCATCAGCAGGGCAAGTTCGACATTGGCGGCAAGCTGGATGAAGACGGTGACGTGCTGTTCCGTACCGTAGGCGTATACCGCGACGCGGAGAACTACATCGAGCAGTTGAATAACGATGTACGCCTGCTTGCGCCTTCGCTGAGCTGGCAGATCGATCCTGACACCCACCTGACTCTGCTGGCGCAGTACCAGGAACGCGAAACGGCGGCTTCGCCGATGCTCTATCAGGACGGCGACCACCTCACCGACTTCTGGCAGGGCGACGAGTACTTCGACAAACTCAAACAGCGTCAGTGGACCTTCGGCTACGAGTTTGAGCACGCCTTCAACGAGACCTTCAGCCTGCAGCAGAACCTGCGTTACGGCCAACTGAACACCACCAACCAGTACTTGCAGCCCAATGGCACGATTACCGGCGGCGTCATGGAGCGCTATGCGGTGGGCGTGTACGAGGACATGGATTCACTGACCAGCGATACCCGTCTGGTCAGCCGTTTCGCCACCGGCAGGCTGCAACACACCTTGCTCAGCGGGGTCGACTATTCCTGGTTCGACAGCTCAGTGCTGTACGCCTGGGGGCCGGCACCCTCGATCGACATGAGCGCGCCGGACTACCACCAGCCCGTAACCAAGCCAAGCGATCCCCTGGCCGATCAGAACAGCCTCACCCACCGCGCCGGTGCATACCTGCAGGATCAGATCGAAATCGACCGCTGGCGTTTATCCGCCGGCCTGCGCCGCGACTGGGTGCATGTGCGCAGCGACGACAACCTTAGTGGGGTTAACAGTAAAACCAGCGACGCCGCCACCAGCGTGCAGTTCGGTGCGCTGTACCTGTTCGACAACGGCGTAGCGCCATACGCCAGCTATGCCGAATCATTCCTGCCGCAAAGCGGTCTCGATGCCAGTGGCAGCCCCTTCAAGCCGACTGAGGGCAAGCAGTACGAAATCGGCCTCAAGTATCAGCCGCCCGGCACCAGCGCTCTGCTGACCGCCTCGCTGTATCACCTGACGCAACAGAACGTAGTGACCCGCGATCCGGTTGACCCGCTTGCCAGCGTACAGACCGGCGAGCAGGTCTCGCGAGGACTGGAATTGGAGGCGGTGGCCGACCTCAGCGAGCGCCTGCACCTAAACGCCAGCTATAGCTACAACGACTCTGAGGTGAGTAAAAGCAACGACGGCAACGAAGGCAAGGACCCGCGAGACGTACCGCGCCACCTGGCCTCGGTGTGGCTGGACTATAAGCTGCCGTTTGGCCTCGGTTTCGGCGCGGGTGCCCGCTACACCGGCAGCGTTTACGGCGACACGATGAATACCGTGAAGAATGAGGACTACACCTTGGTCGATGCCGCCGTGCACTACGACTTCGCTGCCAGCCTGGATGGCGTGCGCATTGCCCTGAATGCACGCAACCTGTTCGACAAGCAGTACATCAACTGCCAGGAAGGCTACTGCTACCGTGGCGAGGCGCGCAGCCTGATCACCAGCCTGAGCTACAACTGGTGAGCGGCCTGAGCTGGCTGCGCAGCGCAGCACTCACGGTGGGCACTTTGCTGCTGGGCGGCCTCAGCGCCGCCCAGGCCGAGCCAGTGAGCCTGGACGGCACCGAGCTATGGGCGATGAAGAGTGCCGAGGGCCGCGACTATCGCATCATGATCAGCCTGCCGGAGGGTGATGTGCCCTATACCGGTGGTTATCCGGTGATCTACCTGCTTGATGGCAACGCCTATTTCCCGGCCTTCCACGCCGCCAAACGGGCGCAGAAGCGTTGGCGTGGTGTGGTTTTGGTGGCCATCGGTTACCCGAGCGATACCCCGCTGGACTTCGCCCGCCGCGCGTTCGACCTGTCGCCACCGCAGCCCCCCGAGCGCAATGAGCCGGCGCAAGGCGGCCAGGACCTGTTCCTCGACTTTATCGAGCAACGCTTGATGCCTCGGGTCAATCAGCGCTTCAAGGTCGATCAGGACCAACGCAGCCTGGTCGGGCATTCCTTTGGCGGCATGTTCGGCGTCTATGCGCTGTTCACTCGCCCAGCGTTGTTCCAGCATGTTGTGGCGATCAGCCCGAGCCTGTGGTGGCGCGACCGCTATCTGCTGGAGCACGAGCGCGCGTTTACCCAGCAGGCCCACGCCGGGCAGCTGGACCTGACTCACCGCAGCTTGACGATGTGGGTTGGCGACCGGGAAATGCCCCAGGAAATCCAGGACATGCGCGCCCTGCAGCGCCGCCTGGAAAACCTCTCGCAGTACGGGCTACGCAGCGACGTGCAGATCGAAGCGGGCGAGGATCACATGTCGATCCCATTCCGCGTCACCACGCGGGTGCTGGAAGAGTTGCTCACCACCAGACGTTTCTGAGCAGCGCAGCGCGTGGTGCGCTGCTAATCGATACGACGCTGTAGCCGCTATTGCTCAGCGTCGATCCCGCTTAGCTGGCAGCGGTCAGCCGCGATTGACCGGCAGCCATGGCCTGCGTAGCCTTGTCGCGTTCGAGGTTCTTTGCGGTGTTGCCGCGAAGCTAAGAGGGAACACGGCAAGCCGTGGCTGCCCCCGCAACTGTAAGCAGCGAGCGCATCGCCAATCGCCACTGGGCAACCGGGAAGGCCGGCCACGCGCCATGACCTGTGAGCCAGGAGACCTGCCTCGTTAACGCTTTCGACAACCGGGCGGGGTGATCCGGTGGTGTTGGCTGACGCCTTTGGCTGTCTGTCTGTGCCGCCTGCCTGCTCGTCTTTCTCTTCGATGCTATGCAGGGCCATCCATGAAAACGCTCGCCAAACTTCCCGTCACCATCGTCACCGGCTTTCTCGGTGCCGGTAAAACCACCTTGCTGCGCCACATGCTGGAAAACGCGGGCGGTCGGCGCATTGCGGTGATCGTCAACGAATTCGGCGAGCTGGGTATTGATGGCGAAATCCTCAAGCAGTGCTCCATCGGTTGCAGCGAAGAAGAAGCCAACGGCCGCGTCTTTGAGCTGGCCAACGGTTGCCTGTGCTGCACCGTGCAGGAAGAGTTCTTCCCGGTGATGCGCGAGCTGGTGGCGCGCCGTGGCGACCTCGACCATATCCTGATTGAAACCTCCGGCCTGGCCCTGCCCAAGCCGCTGGTGCAGGCCTTCAACTGGCCGGAAATCCGCAACGCCTGCACCGTTGATGCGGTGATCACCGTGGTCGACAGCCCGGCTGTGGCCGCTGGTACTTTCGCCGCGTTCCCTGATCAGGTCGATCAGCAGCGCAAACTCGACCCCAATCTGGACCACGAATCACCGCTGCATGAGCTGTTCGCCGACCAATTGGCCAGCGCTGACCTAGTCATCCTCAATAAAGCCGACCTGCTCGACGCCGATGCCCTGGCGGCGGTGCGCGCCGAAGTGGCGGAAGAGTTGCCGCCCGCAGTCAAAGTGATCGAAGCGCACAGCGGTTCGCTACCACTCAATGTGCTGCTGGGCCTGAACTGCGAAACCGAGCTGCACATCGAAGGCCGCAAGACCCACCATGACCTGGAAGGGCATGAAGAGCACGATCACGACGAGTTCGACTCGTTCCACGTGGAACTACCGGAGGCCGAGGAAGCACGCTTGCTGGGCGCATTGAAGGACGCAGTGGCCAAGCATGGCGTCCTGCGCATCAAGGGTTTCGCAGCGATTCCCGGCAAGCCGATGCGCTTGTTGCTGCAAGGTGTTGGTCAGCGTTTTGACAAGCACTTCGACCGCGCCTGGCAGGCCGACGAAGCGCGGGTCAGCCGTTTGATCGTGATTGGTCAGCAGCTTGATCAGGCCGCTATCACTGCTGAATTGCAGGCGGCATTGGCCTGAGCCGATTGTGGGAGGGGCTGGGCGGCACCCCGCTTTAGCCGCGCAAGGTCCTATCAAGCTCGCGGCTTAAGCGGTTCGCCGCGGCCCCTCTCACAGGTAAATTCCCCATGCATCTAATCCGCACCCAGCCCGGCAGCCAAGTACCGGTCGACAGCATCGCCGACCTCGGCCAGACCCCGGCCGAGCTGGTGATTCTCTGCACCGGCGATTCGCAGTTGTCGTTGTTGGCTGAGGTGGCGCGGCAGTTACCCGAGGATTACCCGAGTCTGCGTCTGGCCAGCCCGGCGCAGTTGAGCAATAACGCCTCGGTGGACCTTTACGTCGAGCAGGTGCTGCAACACGCCAAGGTCATCCTGATTGCCGTGCACGGCGGCGTCAGTTACTGGCGTTACGGCATCGAGCGTTTGGTTGCGTTGGCCGAGCGCGGTGCGTGGGTGATCATGGTGCCCGGCTGCGACAACCCCGACCCTGAGCTGATGGGCTTGAGCAATGTGCCCCAGGCTGACGCCGAGCGGCTCTGGCAGTTCCTCCGTCAGGGCGGCGCGCAGAATGCGCAGCAGCTATTCAATTGCATCGCCAGCAACTGGTTGCAGCGTGACTATGCCTGGATTGAACCGCAGCCGTTGCCGCGTGTGGGCCTCTATCACCCGCAGCAGGCCAGCGCGGTTTTGGCCGACTGGCAGGCCGATTGGCAAGCGGCTGCGCCAGTGGTGGCGCTGCTGTTTTATCGCACCCAAGTGCAGGCGGCGAACACCGGCTTTATCGATGTGTTCTGTAAGCGCTTGCAGGCTCAGGGCCTCAATCCGCTGCCGATTGCCGTGGCCAGCCTCAAGGAGGCCGCCTGCCTGGCCCAGGTCGAAACCTGGCTGGATGAGACAGGCGCTGCGCTGATCATCAACACCACCGCGTTCGCCTTGTCCAACCCGGAAGCACCGAGTGCGCGGCCTTTCCGCCGCGATATCCCGGTGCTGCAAGCCATTTGCTCGCTGGATAACCATGAGCAGTGGTACGCCAGCGCCCAGGGCCTTGGCTCGCGCGACCTGGCCATGCATGTCGTGCTGCCCGAGCTGGACGGCCGCCTGATCACCCAGCCGATCAGCTTCAAAGGCCTGGCCTGGCGCAGTGAGCGCAGCCAGAGCGATGTGGTGTGTTATCAGCCGCATTTAGCGGGGATGGATTTTGTCGCTGAGCTGGCGCGCAACTGGATCGCCCTGGCCGACAAGGCCAACGCCGACAAGCGCATCGCCCTGGTGCTGGCCAACTACCCGACACGCGACGGGCGCATCGGCAATGGCGTCGGCCTGGATACCCCGGCGGCGGCGCTGAATATCCTCCAGGCCATGCAGCAGCAGGGTTATCCGGTCGACGCGCTGCCAGCCACTGGCACCGCACTGATCCACCAGTTGCTTGGCGGCGTGACCAACGATCTCGACACCCTCGACCTGCGGCCCTGCGCGCAAAGCCTGGCGCTGGATGATTACCTAGCGTTCTTCCACAGCCTGCCGCAAGCCAACCAGCAGGCGGTGCGCGAGCGCTGGGGCGAGCCGCAAAGCGACCCGATGTTCCGCAGTGGCCGGTTGATGATTGCCGGCCTGCGCTTCGGCCTGAGCTTTGTCGGCATCCAGCCGGCGCGCGGTTATCAGCTGGATGCGGCGGCTGTGTATCACGACCCGGATCTGGTGCCAACCCACGGTTATCTGGCGTTTTATTGCTGGATTCGTAGGGTATTTGCGGCGAACGCCGTCATCCACGTCGGTAAACACGGCAATCTGGAATGGCTGCCGGGCAAGAGCGTGGGCCTGTCCGAGCAGTGCTGGCCGAGCGCGATTCTCGGCCCGCTGCCGAATATCTACCCGTTTATCGTCAACGATCCGGGCGAGGGCGCGCAGGCCAAGCGGCGTACTCAGGCGGTGATCATCGACCACCTGATGCCGCCGCTGACCCGCGCCGAAAGCTACGGCCCGTTGCGCGATTTGGAGCGTCTGGCCGACGAATATTACGAGGCCAGCCAGCTCGATCTGCGCCGCGCCGCCGAACTGCGTGGCGAGATTCTGTTCAAGGTCCGCGAGGCCAGCCTGGACCGCGAACTGGGCCTGCAACTTAACGAAGATCCCAATAGCTGGCTGCCGCAGCTTGATGCCTATTTATGCGATTTGAAGGAATCGCAGATCCGCGACGGCCTGCATGTATTCGGCGAGTCACCGGCTGGCACCCTGCGCCGCGACACCTTGCTGGCGCTGCTGCGCATTCCCCGTGGCGATGGCAAGGGCGGCAATGCCAGCCTGCTGCGCGCCTTGGCCAGCGATCTGCAATTGGCCTTCGACCCCCTTGACTGCGACATGGCTGCGCCCTGGCAAGGCCCGCGCCCGCCTGTGCTGGCAGAGCTGAGCGATGAGGCCTGGCGCAGTGCTGGAGATACCCGCGAGCGGTTGGAGCTGTTGGCCCTGCGCCTGATTGATACCGCCGATGGCGAAGCCGTGGGGGTGCAAAGTAGTCAGGTGCTGCAGCGTTTGCGTGAGCAGATTGCGCCACTGCTGGATGCCTGCGGCGCGGCCGAAATGCACGGCCTGTTATCGGCGCTGGATGGGCGCTTTGTCCCGGCCGGGCCGAGTGGCGCGCCGAGTCGCGGCCGGCTGGATGTACTGCCCACTGGGCGCAATTTCTACAGCGTGGATGTACGCAACTTGCCGACGCCGACCGCCTGGCGCATCGGCGTACAAGCGGCGGATCGGCTGCTTGAACGGCATTTGCAGGATCACGGCGACCACCTGCGCCAGCTCGGCCTGTCGATGTGGGGCACGGCGACCATGCGCACCGGCGGCGATGACATGGCCCAGGCTTTGGCGCTGATGGGCGTGCGCCCGGTGTGGCAGGCCGGCAGCCAACGGGTTGAACGCTTCGAGGTGCTGCCGTTGACGCAACTCGGTCGCCCGCGCGTGGACGTGACCTTGCGCGTGTCCGGCTTCTTCCGCGATGCCTTTAGTAACCTGATCCGCCTGTTCGATGATGCCGTGCAGGCGGTGGTTGATCTCGATGAGCCGGAGGACATGAACCCGCTGTCGGCGCGGGTCTGGCGTGAATCCCTGACCCTGCAGGACAGCGGCCTGGACGAAGCCGAGGCGCGCAAGCAAGCCGGCTGGCGAGTGTTCGGCTCCAAGCCGGGGGCCTATGGCGCGGGCGTGCAGAACGCCATCGAAGAACGTCTGTGGCAAACCCGCGAGGACCTCGCCGAGGTCTATCTGAACTGGGGCGGCTACGCCTACGGCAAACACAGCGAAGGCACCCCGGCGCGGGTGCAGTTCGCCGAGCGCCTGGAGCAGATGGAGGCGGTGCTGCACAACCAGGACAACCGCGAACACGACATCCTCGACTCCAACGACTACTACCAGTTTCAGGGCGGCATGCTCGCGGCGGTGGAAACCCTGCGCGGAGCCAAGGTGGCCAGCTATCACGGTGACAACAGCCAGCCCGATAACCCGCGCATCCGCACCCTCAAGGAAGAGCTCAACCGCGTGGTGCGCGCCCGCGCGGCCAACCCCAAGTGGATCGAAGGCATGAAGCGCCACGGCTACAAAGGCGCGTTCGAGCTGGCCGCAACCATCGACTACCTGTTCGCCTTCGACGCCACCAGCGAGCTGGTCGACGACCACCAATACGCGCTGCTCACCGATGCCTACTTACTCGACAAAAACACCCGCGACTTTATCCAGCAGCACAACCCCGGCGCCCTGCAAGACATCATCGAACGCCTGCTTGAAGCCCAGCAACGCGGCCTCTGGCAAGAGCCGGGCGAGTACCGCGAGACGCTGGAAAACCTGCTGATTGATAGCGAAGAGTCTTAAAAACCTCGCGGCTAAAGCCCCTCCCACAGGTAACACTTGTCGTCGTGGGAGGGGCTTTAGCCGCGAACCGGTTGGTTGGAAACAGTTGGTAGCCTGGGTTGAGCATCGCGATACCCGGGACATTTCCTTTCCCTCGGGTGTCGCTGCGCTCGACCCGGGCTACGGTGTCGGTTGATCGTGAGGCGAGGCTTACACCAAATGCCGCATGCGCACGGCGGCATCAATCAACATACGTTCGGTGCCGTCCCAGCCCAGGCAAGCATCGGTAATCGACACGCCGTAGCGCAGCTCGTCGCCGAGGCTTTGCGCGCCATCGAACAGGTGGCTTTCGATCATCACCGCGCGCAGGGCACCGTCACCGGCCAGGCGCTGATCGAGCACGCTGCGCAGCACCTCGGGCTGGCGCAATGGGTCTTTGCCGCTGTTGGCGTGGCTGCAGTCGACCATGATCCGTGGCGTGATGCCTTGGCGCTGCAGCTCGGCACGCGCCGTGGCGATGCTGGCGGCGTCGTAGTTCGGCGCACCATGGCCACCGCGTAGCACCAGGTGGGTGTCCGGGTTGCCCTGAGTCTGCACCAGCGCCGGATGGCCGTGACCATCGACGCCGAAGTGCTGGTGGGCATGCGCCGCCGAGCGCATGGCGTCGCAGGCGATACCAAGGCTGCCATCGGTGCCGTTCTTGAAGCCCACTGGCATCTCCAGGCCGCTGACCAGCTCGCGGTGCACCTGGGATTCGCTGGTGCGTGCGCCAATTGCTGCCCAGCCGAGCAGGTCGTCGAAGTAGCCAGCCACCAGCGGTTGCAGAATCTCACTGGCCAGCGGCAGACCCAGCTCCAGCAGGCGCAGCATCAGCTGCCGCGAGCGGCGCAGGCCTGCGGCCATATCGCCGCTGCCATCCAGCGCCGGGTCGTAGACCAAGCCCTTCCAGCCCACCGTGGTGCGCGGTTTTTCGACGTAGGCGCGCATCACCAGCAGCAGGCGATCGCCCACCCGTTGGTTAAGGGCGGCCAGGCGCTCGGCGTATTCGAGTACGGCGGCATCGTCGTGCAGGGAGCAGGGGCCGACCACCACCAGCAGGCGCGGGTCGTGACCATCGAGAATCGCGCGGATCGACTGGCGCTGTTGCTGCACCTGGCGCGCGAGGGCGGCAGAGAGGGGCAGCTCTTCGCGCAACTGGCTGGCGCTGGGCAGAGGCGAGGTGTGGCGACGGGCCGCTGTGGTGACCAGATGTAGGTCGACGGCTTTAGGGCTTGGGTTGGTGTTAATGGCTACGGACATGCTGATTTCCTCGGCCGGCGCGGACGTTACCGCGCGCGGCGTTCTAACTGGGGCGATGGGGTGTTCGTTTGAGTGGGTGGGCGGCACTGCCGCCGGTAAATCGCCAGTCGTAGCGGTAATAGGTTTGGTAGGTGATGCAGTTGATGTAGGCGGTCATGCTGAAATCCTCTGTGCAAATGTGTGTGTCGGAAAAAACAAAACCCCCGGTCGGGAGGCCGACCGGGGGTTTCGAGAAACTGTCTGGTGGCGACCCTGAGTTACTAGGCCGCCTGTGGGGTATCAGGCGCGCCTATGGCTAAACCAATACCCAAAATAATAAGAAGTCGCCGCCATCACGGATGCCTGGGCACGCGCGATGACGATGCAGGCTGCATCGAGGCGTGTGCTGTTCAGGATCAGGGATGTGGACATGGAAAACTCCGTTGAATGCGCTCGACGTTAATCCAGGGCGTGGGGCGATTGCAAGTCTTGCAGGCGCTTTATGATCTGCTAGGTGTCGCTGTAGACATTCACCTGACGATTCGCGTTGAACGACAAATTAGGCCTGCGGCCCCGGATTACGCCTATGGCTAATCCAGGCTACGTTCGGGCAGGCCCCGGGGACGCAGAGCATCCCTGGAGGCATTCCCACGCGGAGCGTGAGGAACGATGTACCTCTATCGCTTTGTTGCGTCTTATCGAGCATCGCTTGGCTCGTGCTCACTAGGTTTCAGGTTCCCTCTTTACCGATCCACTTACCCACCGTCGGCGCTTCATAGCTGTCGATAGCTGTCAGCAGGGCGTCGATGTCCTGTTCAACGATTAGCATCTGGCGATGCGGCGCCTTGACGAAGGCTTCGTCGACCATGTGATCGAGGAAGGCGCTGAGGCGGTCGTAGTAGCCGTTGATATTCAGTAGTGCGCAGGGTTTGCGGTGGTGGCCCAGTTGCGCCCAGGTCCACACCTCGAAGAGTTCTTCCAGCGTGCCGACGCCGCCGGGCAGGGCGATGAAGCCATCGGACAACTCGGCCATCAGCGCCTTGCGCTGGTGCATGGAATCGACGATGCGCAGGTCTTCAAGGCCAGTGTGGGCCACTTCCTTTTCCCACAGCGCGCGCGGGATCACGCCGATCACTTCGCCACCGGCCGCGAGCGCCGCATTGGCCACCGCGCCCATCAGGCCAACGGATGCGCCGCCATAGACCAGGCCGATGCCGGCGTTGGCGAGCGCTTGGCCGAGGCGGGTAGCGGCCTCGATATAGACAGGATTACTGCCCGCATTGGATCCGCAAAAAATACATAGCCGCACTAGAACTCTCCCTGGATGGCACGAAGCCGCCGACCATAGCAGAACAGCGCAGTGGGTTTCGACGGCCCGCTGTTACAATGCCGGCTTTGCCCAGCCGGATTGCGCCATGACCGATACCGTCCATTTCCCTCTCGCCGCCGTGGTCGGCGCGGACGACCTGAAACTGGCGCTGTGCCTGGCGGCGATTGATCCGGCGATTGGCGGCGTGCTGATCGAAGGGCCGCGCGGCATGGCCAAGTCGACCCTGGCCCGTGGCCTGGCCGACCTGCTGGCCAGCGGCACCTTTGTCACCCTGCCATTGGGCGCGAGTGAGGAGCGTATCGTCGGCACCTTGGATCTGGACGCCGCGCTGGGCGAGGGCCGCGCGCAGTTCAGCCCTGGTCTGTTGGCCAAGGCCAATGGCGGCGTGTTGTACGTCGATGAGGTCAACCTGCTGCCCGATCATCTGGTCGACTTGCTGCTGGATGCCGCCGCCAGCGGGGTCAACCATATTGAGCGCGACGGCATCTCCCATCGGCACGCCGCGCGCTTTGTGTTGATCGGCACCATGAACGCCGAGGAAGGCGAGCTGCGCCCGCAACTGCTCGACCGCTTCGGCCTGAATCTGGCTCTGGACGCCCAGCCGCAACCGGCGCAGCGTGCCGAAATCGTCCGCCGCCGACTGGCCTTTGATGCCGACTCGCAGGCTTTTCTGCAGCGCTGGCAGGTGCAACAAAACGAGCTGCGCGAGCGTTGTCAGAGCGCTCGCCAGCGCCTATCGGTTATTCCGCTAGATGACGCCGCGTTGGAGCAAATCAGCCAACGCTGCTTTGCTGCTGCGGTCGATGGTTTGCGTGCTGATCTGGTCTGGCTGCGCGCTGCTCGGGCGCATGCCGCCTGGCGTGGCGTCGAGCAGATTGCCGCCGAGGATATCGATGCAGTGGCAGACTTCGTTCTGCGCCACCGTCGTCGGCAGAATCCGCCGCCTGCCGCACAACCTCCGCAGCCTCAGCCCGAATCTCAGCCAAACAAAAGCGCCCCCAGCGAACAGCCACAAGCGCCGCAAGGCGAAGGCCAGTGGGGCGAATTACCCGCCCAAGTGCAAAACCTCGGCGTCCGGCGTGAACCGCCACGCTGGACAAAAAAGCCCTAGGCATCCGCCCGCGCACAGCCCCAGGCGCGGATGCCCGGGCCGCTCCCGGCAGACTCGGCGATGGTCGCAACGGTGCCAGTCGCAGTGGCACTGCGGGGCGTATCGACTGGCCATCAACGCTGCTCAAGGGGCGTCCACGAGCCCGGCAAGATTTGCTCCTGCGTCCACGCAGCAGCAAACCCGCTGAACTCTGGCTGGTGATCGTCGATGCCTCGGCTTCGACCCGCCGCCATGGCGCGCTGAGCAAGGCCAAGGGCTTGCTCAGTGAAGTGTTCGAGCAGGCCCGCCGCCAACGTGCGCGATTGGCGTTGCTGCATGCCACCGGCCGCCAGGCGCAGTGGCTGTGGCCGGGCCAGAAAGCCTCCCAGGCCTTGCAACAATGGCTTGCCGAGTTGGGTGCCGGCGGTGGCACGCCGTTGCTCACCGCCGTGCAGCAGGCCGCCGACTGGCAGGCGCGGCGTCAGCGGTTACACCCGGGCGAAACGCAGCGTTTGTTGATCATCACCGATGGCCGTTTGCGTGACTGGCCGGCGTTAGCGCCAAGTGCCTGCCCGGCGCTGCTGGTGGATATCGAAAGCGCACCGATCCGCCTCGGCCGTGCCCGCCAACTGGCCGCCGAACTGGGCGCAGACTACCGACATATCGATTCGCTGCCGACACTGGCCGGCAGCCTGGAGACAACCCCATGAAAACCCTTCTGATCATCGGCATCGGTGCCGGCGACCCGGACTACCTGACCGTGCAGGCGATCAACGCCCTCAACCGCACGGACGTGTTCTTCCTGATGGATAAAGGCAGCGCCAAGGACAGCCTGATCGGCCTGCGCAAAACCATCTGCGAACGCTTTATCCAGGGCCGCGACTACCGCTTTGCCAGCGCCGAGTGCCCGGAGCGGGTGCGTGATGTGCCGGACTATCGCGGCAGCGTGGTCGATCTCAATCAGGACAAGCAGCAGGTGTTCGAAGGCATGATCCGCGAGCAGATGGTCGACGGCGAAACCGGGGCTTTTCTGGTCTGGGGCGACCCGGCGCTGTACGACAGCACCCTGCGCATCATCGAGCGGATCGTGGCCAACAGCAGCGAGCAGATTGCCTACGAAGTCGTTCCCGGCATCACCAGCCTGCAAGCCCTGGCGGCCAAGCATAAGGTCTGCTTCAACAGCATCGGCCAAGCCTTCCAAATCACCCCGGCGCGCCGCCTGGCCGAAGGCGGCTTTCCCGAAGGCGTGGACAGCGTGCTGGTCATGCTCGACGCCCAGGACACCTACCAACGCTTTGTCGACCAGCCCATGCACATCTACTGGGGTGCCTATATCGGCACCCCGGACGAAGTGTTGATCGCCGGCCCGCTAAGCGAGGTTGCCGAGACTATCCGCACCCGTCGTGCGCAGCTGCGCGAGCAGCATGGGTGGATTATGGATAGCTACTTGCTGCGCAGAAACGACAAGGGGCTTACATCATAAAATCGTTCGAATCGGCCTGTGGCTTGAGGCTGTTTTCGGCACGGCGCATCAACAGTGGAATCTCGGCGATCAAGTAATCCCAGAACTTATCGTTACTCACCGTTTGCGCCACGAGTTGCGCCGGCAAAAAGCGCTGCATTTCATTGCGAAAATCCAGTTTCACCTGCGGGTCGTCAGTTAACGCGGCTGCGCGTTGCGCGGCCTTTTGCAGAAAGTCCTGCAGCGCTACCTTGTGATCCCTGAGCTTGTTGGGGATCAACTGCAACGCCGGCTCGATCTTCTGCTGTTTCAACCACAGTAAATCCCAGAGGTCGCGGCTTTTGATCCGCCCGCGTCTCAAGGCAAATGCCAAAATCTTGTCCACATAGATCTCCTCAAGCGCTTCTGCATTGAGGATCAGGCCCTGGGTGCCCATGTCCACGCCATAGGGGTTGAGTAGCGTTTTGGGCACGCTGATATAGCTCGGAATGGCGCAGACATCGATATGGATGCGCTGAGCAGGCAGGTGCTGCGCATCAGGTCGGGTCTGCACACGCAGCTTCCAGGTGTCGACGTTGCCCGACTCTTTGCTCGGCTCGCTAACGTCTACATGCAGGCCGTACTTCGCCTGTAACTTGCCAATCAGGGTCGATTTCAGCTGGGCCAAGTCATTTCGGTTAAAGTCAGCGCCGCCGGTGAAGTCGAGGTCTTCGCTCAGGCGGTTAGAGCCGTAGCACGCCCGCAGGCAGGTGCCGCCGATAAAGCACAGTTTTTCCAGCAGGCCGGCCTCGCTCAGCGCCAGCATGATGTCGTGGTGCAGCAGCTCCTTTTCCACCACCACGCGCAGGTTCGCCAACTCGGCGTTTTGACTGATGGCCTGGTCTACCAACTGGTCAAACAAGCTCATTGGCGATGCTCCAATCAATCAGGTCGAGGTTCCTTTTAGCGGTCTTCATATCGCGAATGGCCAGCGCCGGCTTGGCTCGCCACATCCGGCATTTGCTGTCGTAGCTGAGCTGATCGGCCAACACCTCGGCTTTTTGTGTGGTGTGAACAAACTCCAGGGTGCCCCACTGGCCGCAGCTGATCTGGCTGCTGCGCCCCGACGACATCAGGGTGATCCAGTTCATCGGCACCTGCGAGATGATGCCGGCGTCGCTCAACGCGGTTTCCAGACTGATGTAATTGAACTCATGCGCCCGCAGCCGCGCCGCCGCATGAAACAGCAGCAGACCGGAGCTGGGTTTTGCGGGTTTGTAGAAGTAGAGCCCACGGCAAATGCGTTCCAGCTTGCCTTCCTTGGCGGCGCGGCTAAGCAGCGTTCGGTAGGCCTGCGCAGAAATATCCGGCACCAGGGCGCGCATATCTGAGGGCGTAAACAGATAACGCGCAGGGCCCGCCAACGCGTCCAGGCCTTGATAAAGGCGGCGTATGGGTTGCGCGGCTTCGCGGGGCTGGCTCATCAGGGTCACTCAACAGAAAGTGACGGTAAGTGTAACTTAGTGTTGAGTAAATGCCAGGTTTAGCTGAGCGTTTTTCTACTTGAATGGATTATTGCTAGCAAGGTCTGCTCATCATTAGCTGTTCAAGCTACTGGCTTTCTAGTGTAGTGTTTTTGGAATTAAAAATAATTGAGGGTATGTATGCATTTTTACGTAGATGAAAGTGGGCAAACAGGATTGAATTTGTTTGATGAAAACCAGCCTACTCTATTTTATGGAGTGCTTTCATCAAGGTTTGATCTAGATGTTGTCGCGAAGCCTTATGTTGAGAAGCTTAGAGAAATTTTAAAGGTTGACCGACTTCATGCTGCAGAGCTTGGCAACGGTCAGCTTGTGAAGATTGCAGATAAACTTGATGTCGTAGCAAAGAGGAATGAATTGACTTTTGATATTTATAAAATACAAAAAGCGGATCATGCAGCGATATCATTTTTTGACCAGGTTTTTGATAGCGGTATGAATAAAGCAATTCCTTTTACGTCCTACTGGAGTCCTTTAAGGTACTTGCTTCTTATTCAAATGGTTAGATTGTTTGATGAGGGAACTTTAAGGCGCGCATGGAATGCAAGAATTTCTATTAATAAAGATTTTGCGAATAAAGAATTAGCTGAAATTTGCAGCATTTTGCTGGAACGCTCCGATGAGATTGTAGACCCAAGAGCGCGTGAATTAATTTCTGACGGGTTGCGATGGGCTGCGGCGTATCCAGCTGAAATCGACTACAACGTATCCGATAAAAAAGAGAAGCTACAAATATCGCCAAACCTCATTGGGTTTCAGTCAGTGCTTCATGGGATTTCTGCCCGTCTTAAAGAGAGACGTAGCGAAGCTGTTCGAATAGTAGTGGATAGGCAGTCAGAATTTAATTCCGCTCAAGAATATATAAATAATTTCTATCGCGAAGCAAAAGGAGTGCCTTGGGTTACTGGGCCGGGAATGCCTGTAATGGATACAGATAATATTCCTGATATCCCAATAACCTGCACACCTGGGGATAAAAGTGTTGGTCTTGAACTTGTGGATGTATATCTTTGGATGTTTAAAAGAAAATTGGAGGGGAAGTCGGTTGCTGAGAAACTTTATCCAGTAATTAATCGCATGTTGGAGCGTGGGAGGACTGACGAAGTTTCAATCATTGGCTTGGAGGCGCGCTGGTTTCCTTATTTCAATAACTTACCGCCAATTACAAAAAAAGAAGAGGACGCTGGTAGGGTGTTGCGGGACGAACAAGAGGTGGTTAGAAAGAAATATTTAGATGGTCTTTCATAATTAAAAATAGGTTGAGGGCTTACAAGCTCGTAGCTACCAGTCCATCATCTGTGAACCGTCAAACCCTTGATGGCGATTACAGGTTCAGCCAGCTTGCCCCGCCGTTAAACATACCCAAAGCGGTTACCCATAAGATTGGTTGTTTGCACCAGCCTTACAGGTAACGCGGCGTTGGGCTGTAGCGCTTACTTCGCCAGCTCGCACTTTTGCAGGTGTGCTTGAGCGGTGGCTTCGGGGATGATTTCCAGTTTGGCCCCACCCACGAATACGCCCATCTTGATGGACTGACGCACGTAGTGGTTCTGCCCAGCGACGGCCATCAGGTTGATGCTGTTGTCGCTGAACTCTGACTCGGTGGCGAGCACGTGGTTACCCGGGCTGATAAGGCGGTAAAAGTACGTGCGGTTGGCCGTCTCGCCAATCACTTCGCCATCGATCTTGAGGGTCTTTTTCAGCCCCTGGCCGGCGAAGCTGTCGCGGTAGATATACAGGCCAGCTTGGTCCGCCGGTGGTGCGGCGAAGGTCTTCAGTGTGGCGTCGGCTGCTGGGGTGTCCATCGGTACGGACGCGCAACCAGAGAGCACAGCAATGCCGAGTGCGGCGATAAACAGCTTGAAGCGGTTTTGCATGGGAAATCCTTTTCAGGGTCAGTGTGTATAGGGTTCTAGAGCACGGCCTAGAGGCCGGCGCGGCGCGATTATGTCAGATAGCCATCATTGTTTGCGATGGCCCTGTGTTGCCTGCGAATGGCCCGTTGCTCTGATGGGGATCACAGGCTCCACCTGCGCGGTCTGCCCCCATCCTACGTTCCGTACACGTGCGGATAACGTCGCGGTATATCTGAAGAGGTTTTAGGCGAGGAGATGCGCGCCTGCCGCAAAGCGTGCAGTAACGTGCAGCGTTTTAGTCATCTGCTGCAGGCTGCTCGGGGCTGAAGTGGCCCATAAAGACCAAGCTGTCGATGGCATCTATATAGGCGGCAAAGCGTGGATCGCCTTCGGCGAAGGCCCGAGCCACTGCCTCGGCGTTGGCTAGGCAGTCCCACTTGGCCAGGTCGGCAAAGTGTTTGTCTGCGTTCAGAGGGCTATAGCCGCAGAACTCCAGCAAGCCTGGAAAGCTTTTCAGCGTTTCGCGCAGTCCGGCGCGCAGTGCCGGTATATCACCCTGGAAACCGTCTTTGACGGTGAAAATGGCTACTTCCAGAACGTGGTCATTTAGCATGGTGGCACTCCAATTGATTGCTGTGTGAGTGCGCAGCATGCCAGTGACTACTGACAACGTACTGTCAGTGGCTATTCAGGTTATTTGTCGCCAGGCCTCGATTTGCTGGCGCATATAGGCGTCTAAATTGACCTCGACTGGCGCAGCGCCCGGCTCGTTCGGTTCGGTCAATGCGCTGATGCGGTCCAGGCGAAAGTCTCGATAGGCCTTACGTACGGTGCACCAGCTACCGACCGTCCATTTACCGCCCCAGTAGAACAAACCGATGGGATAAATCAGGCGTTGTGAGGGGCTGTTGTCGAGGCTGAGGTAGCTGAGAAGGAGAGGGCTTTTCTGGCGAATCGCCAGGTGCAGACGGTCCCAGTGGCGTAGGTCATGGCCGCTGGGCGCTTCACTCAGGGCGCGTAATGCGGCACTGCTTGGGCTCAGGCTATGCGACGGCAACACCGCACCTATCTTGCTAAGCAGTGAGCGGGCTGCAGCCGCCAGTGCGACCCCGGTGGACTTTGAGAGCATTTCCACGCCAAGCATCAAGGCGGCAATTTCATCCTGGTTGAGGGTTAGCGGCGCTAGCTCGAAGTCCGTCTGCAGGGAGTAACCACGGCCGGGTTCGCCATACAGCGGTATGCCACTCAACGACAGGTCATCGATATAGCGGTAGATGCTGCGCACTGACACGCCGATGCGTTGTGCAAGCTGTTCGGCAGTGATCGGCTGGTGGGCGCGTATGAGGTTTACTAATTGAAACAGGCGCTCGGCTTTGCGCATCGCACGGTTTCGCTTCGAGGAGGGAGACGGACGGCCGCATCATAAATCCTGCGGCGATGGATAACTATGCCGCGTATATACCCTCAGCCTCTGCGCGCCTGTGATGGCGGAAAGCCGTATTGGCGTTTGAAGGCGCTGCTGAAGCTGCTGATGTGTTGGTAGCCGGCCAGGTTGGCGGCGTCGTCGATTGATAAGCCTTGTTGGCGGATGGCTTGGTAGGCCTGCTCCAGGCGTTGCCGGCGCAGGTAGGCGGCGATGGTGATGCCGTTGCGGGCGCGGAAGCCGTTTTGCAGGTCGACGGGGTTGGTGCCGAGTTGTTTGGCCATCTGGGCGATGCTGAGGTGGTTGGCTTCGCCGCTGTCGAGCCAGTCTTTCAGGCGTAAGAGGCGGCGTTGAAGATGGCTATCGAGGCGTTTTTCGGCGGGTTGGTCGATGCTGCGCAGGATGTCACTGGCCAGGTCGAGCGCGAAGCTCTCGCGTTGCAGGCGCTGCAGCAGTGGTGGCTGGTCGGCGTCTTGGGCGAGCAACTGCTGCGCACGCTGGAAGGTTTCTGCTGAGGGTTGCCAGGCCAGGTGTTGCCAGTGGCTGCGGCTTAAGCGCTGCAGGTTGTCACTGCGTAATTGGCTGCTGAAGGCGAAGCGCTGCAGCCAGTCCGGCGTCAGGCTCAGGCAGATTTTGGTTTCTTGGCGGCCGCTCAGCCAGTGGCGCTGGAACTGGTCGGCGTCTGTCAGGTTGAGCAGCATGGCGCGCTGGCCACTGTGCCGCGCGTCGAAGTGCAGGCGCTGGCGCGGCAAGCTGACCTCGGCCTCGCCGTGCAGCAGAAAGGCGGCGGTAATGCCCGGTGCCAGGCGGTTGTGGCTGCTGGCGTCGACTAAATCGCGGCTGTGGCTGAGGTACAACACCAGGCCATCGTGCAGCGTCTGCACGTGCTGCTCGCCGTCGAGTACGGGCAGTTCTCCGGGTAACTCGTGCGCAAAGTGCAGGTTGCCACCCAAACCGTGGGCTACATCGCTTAACTGACCGCAAGTGAAGACTGTCATGGGGGTGTACCCGGTGGAGAAGTTTCGTCGCGGCTAATTTTTCCTTTTTTTTGCCTAAGCGAGCAACTCTATTCGGAATTATTCTCATGTGAGATGTTTTTGCAGCCGTTAGCGCTGTGTCATGACTGCTCACGGGGATCGCCGAACAATGGGTTTGCTTATCACGGAAACGGCGGTTGTTGAGGCCGTTTTCCATGACGCTGTGGATGCCGCAGAGATTCGTCATTGGTTGGCGCGCATCGAGTGTTTGATCGAACAACGCCAGCCGTTCTTTTTTATTTCCAGCACGCGTGTCGGCGCTGGGTTCGCTGAGGATTATCGGGCCATCCAAGGCGCTTGGTACAAGCAGCACAAGGCTATTTTTCGCGAGACATGCCGGGGGCTGGTGCGCATTGCCAGCGATAGCGAGGAGCAGGCGCGACTGGATACGCCAGCGTTGCATGCGGCTTGGGGCGTGCCTTATTTCGTCACGTTGGATCGGGCACACGGCTATCAATGGATCGCCGAACGGATGGTGAGTTATGCAACGGCCGTTTGAGCAGGTGCCGGTGACCCGGCTGGGGCTGGCGGTGATTGTGGCGCTTTACCTGGCCCATGCCTTGCCGCTGTATTTCTACAACGTGGCCATGCCGGCCATTCTGCGTAGCCAGGGTGTGGACTTGCGTTGGATTGGCATGCTGTCGCTGCTCTATGTGCCGTGGGCTTTCAAGTTTCTCTGGGCACCGTTGGTTGACCGCCATTATGTGAATCGCCTCGGCCGCCGTCGTACCTGGCTGTGGCTAACGCAGGCGGCGTTGGTGCTGGGCATTGTGGTGCTGGCGCTGACGGGTTTGGAGCATGGCCTGCTGCTGTTTGTGTTGGTCGGGCTGTGGATTTCCACCTTCGCTGCTACCCAGGACATTGCCATCGACGGTTATACCGTGGAGTCGCTGGCACCCGCTGAACATCGCCTCGGCAGCATGGCGCAAAGCATTGGCGTAGGGCTGGGCAGCATGCTTGGCGGCGCTGGGGTGCTGTGGCTGTACCAAGTGGTGGGCTGGCAGAGCGCGCTGCTGACGTTGGCCGGGTTAACCGCGCTGACCATGTTGGCGGTGGCGCGGGTTGATGATCGTCACTCCGCCGCTGCCACGGCGGCGACACCTGGCTTTATCGCCACCTTCAAACGCCGTGAGGTGCGCTGGACGCTGCTGCTGATTTTGGTTTATCGGCTGGTGGAGGCACCGGCCATGGCCATGCTCACGCCGCTGCTGGTGGATCGGCAGTGGTCGCTGACACAGATTGGCCTGCTGATGTCAGTGGCTGGGGCCAGTGTCGGTTTACTTGCGGCGGTGTTGGCTGCGCGCCTGCTGCAGCGGCAGACGCCTGCCAGCTTGCTGCTGCGCGCGGGTTGGCTGCGCAGCCTGGCTTACCTGCTGATCGCCGGGTTGCTATTGAGCGGCCTGGCAGACGGCTCGCCGCTGTGGCTGGGGGCGATGGTGCTGGTGCTCCTGGCTATCCGCTACCTGGCGATGACCAGTCTCTACGCGCTGTTTATGCAGTTGTGCTCGCGGCAACAGGCCGGTACGGACTTCACCGTGCTGGTGTGCATCGAGCTGCTGGTGTTCTTCGTCGGCGGGTCGCTATCGGGCTTTCTCGCCAAGAGTCTGGGCTACGACGCCTATTACCTGCTGCTGGGCGGCTTGTCGGTGCTCAGCGTTGTGCTTTGTAAACCCATTGTTCGGCTTATCCAGGCTGAGTCCGGTCACCGTTAACCTAGATTTTCCAGGGGGAAACCATGCGGCATCTTTCGGCATCCATCCAACTCGCGCTGCTCAGCTTGGCGGTGAGTGGTTCGCTCTATGCGCAGAGTGAAGACGACAGCGCTACTCAGGTTAAAGACCTGGGACAGATGGTGGTCACGGCCACCCGCTCACCCAAGAGCATCGCGGAGATCGCCGGTACGGTGTACAGCATTGAGCGCGAGCAAGTGGCTCAGCAAGCGTCGGCGGGGCGCTCAACGGCCGACATCCTCGGCCAACTGGTGCCGTCGCTGGCACCGAGCAGCGGCACTACCAGCAACTACGGCATGACCATGCGTGGCCGCGCTGTGCAGGTGATGATCGACGGCGTCCCGCTGACCGGCTCGCGGGACGGGTCGCGCCAGCTCAATAGCATCAGCCCGGCGATGATCGAGCGCATCGAGGTGGTCTCCGGTGCTACCAGCATCTACGGCGGGGGTGCCACAGGCGGCCTGATCAATATCATCACGCGTAACGCAGACGACGAGAAAACCGACTTCAGCAGTCGCATTGGCCTGCGTACGCCAGGCAAAGCTGCGCGTGACGCCATGGCCTACGAGGCCGCGCAGACTGCCGCCTTCCATCAGGGCGACTTCAGCGGCTTTGCCGGGTTGAGCTACACCAAGCAGGGCGAGATCCGCGACAGCCAAGGCGCGCGTATCGGCCCGGAAATCTCCCAGACCGACCGTCAGGACACCACCAGCTTCGACTTCAACGGCCGCCTGACCTGGCATCTGGACGACGTTCAACAAGTGAGCGCTGGGGTGCGTTATTACGATGATGAACAGGACAGCGACTACGGCCCGGATTACGGCCCTAATCTAAACGTCCTGCTCAACGGTGCCGATTCCAGCCACAAGGCCGTGGATGGCCTGCAGCTCGACGACCAGCCGCGCACCCGCCACTACGGCGCCAATGTGCAGTACCTCAATCGCGATCTGCTGGGTGGCCAGCAATTGACCGCCGAAGCCTACTACCGCAAGGAAAAGTCGCGCTGGTTCCCCTTTGCCAGCGCCGTGACCAACTCGGCGTTGCCGGGCGGTGCTGCTTACGTGGCGATGCAGTCGAGCACCGACATCGACGTCTGGGGTGTACGCACCGCCTTGCAGAAAGGCTTCGAGCTGGCCGGGCGCGACCTGCAACTGAGCTATGGCCTCGACTACGAGCGCGAGCAGGATCGTCAGGACGGCCAGTTCTACGACTTCACCACGTTCTTCACCAGCAACGGCCTGGACTACCGCGAAACCTACAGCTCCTCGATGGGCCCGGACGTGGAAGTGAGCAAGACCGGCGCGTTCCTGCAGGGCGACTACCAGCTTACCGAGCGCCTGAGCCTGCAGGCCGGCGTACGGCGCGAGACCATCCGTAACCAGGTCGACGACTCGATTCCCTATAGCGAGGCCGTCACCGCCGCCAGCGTGGCCGGCTACCAGGCACAGACCCTAGCCGGTGGCAGCGTGCGCCACAGCGAAACCCTGTTCAACCTGGGCGCGGTGTACAAGCTGACGGATGCCCAGCAATTGTTCGCCAACTTCTCCCAAGGCTTCAGCCTGCCGGATACCCAGCGCATGCTGCGCGATGTGCCTGCCACGTTCCAGGTCGATAGCAGCAGCATCGATTCGATCAAGGTCGACAACTACGAACTGGGCTGGCGCACCAGCGCTGCTAGCGGTCTGAGCGCCGGTCTTACGGCCTTCTACAACACTTCCGACAAGGTGGTGCAGTTCAACCGTGATTACAGCGTTTCGGTAGCCGACACCGACGAGCGGGTGTGGGGCGCCGAAGGCAACCTGCAGTTCCCCGTTGCCGACGGCTGGACGCTGGGTGGCACCCTGGCCTACACCCGTGGCCAATACAAGGATGCTGCTGGTGATTGGCGCGAGCTAAACGCCTACCGGGTGTCGCCGTTGAAGGCCACTGTGTTCAGCGACTGGGACTTCCATCAGGGCTATGGCGTGCGTTTGCAGGCCTTGACCGTGGGCGGTAGCGACCGCGCCTACGACGATGCTCAGTCCGCTGCGGTAAGTTCGACCATCCGTGCTACGGCGGCGGCAAAAATCCAGGGCTATACCGTGGTGGACCTGATTGCCCGCGCGCCTTGGTTCGGCGGCGAGGTCGGTTTTGGCATCTATAACTTGGCTAATCGTGACTACAAAACGGTTTACAGCCAGCAGGCCGAAGCCACCTACGGCAAACCCTCCAGCCTGTCAGCCGCTGGCCGCACCTTCGCCCTTAATTACTCGGTGGAATATTGATCGGCGGTGCAACTGAGCAGCGCTGCTGCGGCCGCTAAGTGGCCGGTCTGATTAAGCGCGAAAGCCGAAGCCGTGCAGGCTTCGGCTTTCGCGCTTATCAGCAGTCAAAACCGTGTTGGCTGCGGTAGTACTCCACCTGCTCCGGCGGCATTTCTTTAAACAGTGCGCAGATGGTGAAGCTGCCGACCTGGCGGCCGTTTTTCAGGTAGCCCCAGTCGGTGATCTGTTCACGGGTAAAGCGCAGTTGCTGGCCCCAGACGACGCTTTTGACGATGCGCGGCTCGTTGGCCACTTCGCCGATAAAGCCTTGCTCAAGCGGGCGGAAGTGGGTGATCCAGAAGGTTTCTATGCCGTTGCTGTCTTCGGCCATGACCTGCACTTTGAAGTCGCGGGTATTGGCCGGCGGCTTGGCGGCCAGGGCGAGAAAGTCGGTCAGGCCAGCTTGTGCCTGGCGCACGGCCGCTGAGACTGCCGGGCTTTGCCGGTCGGAGGTGACCACTTCATTGCTGTCGCGCGCGGTGGCGTGAAACGCGGTTAGGCCTAAGGCTAGCAGTGGGGCGATAAGGATGGGGCGCATGCGGAGTCCTTTCGTAGTGGCCGGTTGATCTTAGCTGCTTAGCAAGCAGGGTGCCTGAGGTGCTTCGCAGCCAGCCTTACGTCCCTTACAGCCTGTCTAACGAGGGGAGCCATCCCGGCGCACTCTCTGCAACGTGCTTAACTTGCCGGCCTCCTACGCCTAGAGCACTTGTGCCGTGCAGCCATGCGTACTAACCGGCTACAACTGTTTAGGCGTTTTGCGCGGTCTGTTTGGCGATACGTGTTTGATTTCGACCGGCGCCTTTGGCTGTGTAAAGCTGTTCGTCGGCGAGTTTGAATACGTTTTTCAGGGCGTCCGCGTGTTCGGGCCAGAGCGCGATGCCGATCGATACGGTGATATGGCCGATGCCTTCAATTGGCGTATTGGCGACCTGTAGGCGCAAGCGCTCTGCTACTTGAACGGCTGTATCGGCATTTGCGTTGGGCAATAGCAGGGCGAATTCTTCGCCGCCCATTCGACAAAGAAGGTCGCCTGTTCTTGAGCAGGTGCGCATCAAATCGGACAGCCAGAGCAGTACCTTATCGCCGGCATCGTGGCCATGTGTGTCATTAACACGCTTGAAATGGTCGATATCCAGCAGCACGAGGGCAAATGGACGGCGCTCGGTCTCCCACAATTCCAGCATTTGCTCCAGACCACGACGGTTATACAGCGCCGTCATGGGGTCGGTCTGCACATCGCGGTGCAGCTTGCCGATACGCTCATGCAGCAGGTTGACGCCAATCAATAGGGCGCGCTTCAGCTCGGTAGACTCTTGGTACCAGGTGTGCACGGTATCAATCCGCGAGTCAGATTGATGGTCACCCATTTTCCTCGCGCCCAGTGCCAGCTCGCGTAGAGGCCGGCTGATTATCTTTGAGTACCACCAAATCAACAGCAGGCTAACGATTGCCAGGGGCGCGGTGTTGATGATCAGGTTGCGCATCTGTTCATTAAGGCTCTGCAGCACGAGGTCGGTTTGCTTCTGGGTCACGATTACCCAACTGGCCGAGGCAACTGTCGAAAAGCCGCTCAACATGTCGATGCCATCACTGTCGACGAAGCGCCTCGGGCTGTTGTGTTGAGTGGACACATCATCGCTAATCACACTGCCGATACGCTCCGGATTCGGGTGGTAGAGCAGGCGCTTGTTGCTATCGACGACATAGAGCTGTGAGCCGTCCTGGTAGTAGTGGTCACCAAGAAGCTTGTCGAGGATGCTGCGTTCTTTGAGGTAGATGCTGCCGCCCAGGTAGCCGAGGTACGTGCCATCAGGATCAAAGATCGGCTGTGAGATGAACACCAGCAACCTGTTGGTGGTGGACAGGAAAGGTTTGGAGATTAACGGACGTTTCTCGGACAGGGCTTGTTGTGCGCTTTCTGAGGTTAATTGTCTGTTACGAATGTTCAGTGCTTCTGGCGAGGTGGCCAGCACCTTGCCTTCGGCATTAACCACCACCACGGAGTTGAAGCTATTGGCCTGTAAGCGCAGGCGGTTGCTTTCGTTGAGGAGGTAATCGTAGTTGGTAAAGTGCTGGCCAAGTTGCTTGGCGCTGTAGGCGAGTTGCTGCTGGGCATCGTCTAGATAAAGCCCGACGCTGGAAGCAAGCTTTGCCGAGTAGGCCTGGTTAGCCGCTAAGGTGGTGTCGATCAGCGTTTGCCGTTGAACCCGATAACTGGCGTAGAAGCTGTTGGCCAGGGTGATCAGATAAACCAGCAGGGCCAAGGTGACGATGAGGCCACGCAGGTTCCATTGCAGGTTGGGAACAAATCGGCTTAACAAGAGGGTCCGTCCTATGGTGTCTATTTTTCGTCGGGCGCTACTTTGCCACTAGCGCCAATATGGTGGCGACATTTTTATGCCTCTTGGTTGAATCAATTTTTAGCACTTGTGCGTAAGGCTCTCTCAGGGCGCTTGTGGCAATGGGCCAGCGTTTGGTTCATTTAGCACCTCGGTGCTGGGCGGCCCACTGCCGTTTGATGATCAAAAAACCTGATGGCGATCGCAGGCTCAGCCAGCGTGCCCCGCCCTGGCCTACGACTGTGGATAGCTCCTCGGCGTATAGACCCACTCGCCACCCTCGGCACGCGGGAAGCGGCAGGTTTGGCTGGAGCCGATGATCACCAGGGTGCGCATGTCGACCATCTCTGGCGTGAGTTCGCCGAGGGTAAGGCTGCGCAGGGTTTCGCCGGGGCGGCCGATATCGCGGCCGAGCACCACCAGGGTTTCTGGCGTGCGTTGCTGGCGGATGATCTCTAGCGCGCTGCCAAGCTGCCAGGGGCGGGCTTTGGAGATGGGGTTGTAGAAGGCCATGACCAGGTCGGCAGCGGCGGCGTGGGCCAGGCGTTTTTCGATAATGGCCCAGGGCTTGAGGTTGTCCGACAGGGAGATCAGGCAGAAGTCGTGGCCCAGGGGCGCGCCGGCTTTGGCGGCGGTGGCCAGCGCAGCGGAAACGCCGGGGAAGATTTGCAGATCGACGCGCTGCCATTCGGCGTCGGTCGACTCGTGCAGGGCTTCCAGCACGGCGGCGGCCATGGCGAATACGCCGGGGTCGCCGGACGACACTACTACTACCCGGCGACCGCTGGCGGCCAGCTCGAAGGCATGCCGGGCGCGCTGCATTTCCTCGCGGTTATCGGTGCAATGGCGCACCTGTTCCGGGCGCAGTGGGCCGGCCATGTTGATGTAGGTTTCGTAGCCGAGCAGGTCTTGCGCTTCATCCAGCGCCTGGCGCGCGGCGGGCACCATAAATTCCGCCGCACCGGGGCCGAGGCCGATCACTGTCAGGCGGCCACGCGGGCGGCCGAGCTGATTAACGTCGATAGGCGCAGCGGCCAGCAGCAGGTGCAGATTGGCGTGCTGGCTGTGCATTGGCGGCAGTTGCGCGGTGTCGTCGATAAAGCGCAACGGCAGGTTGAGCTGCGCAGCGGCGGCCTGCAGTTCGGCGTTGGCCATCAACTCCGGCGCGGCCAGCAGGCAGGCCAGGCTCTGCGGTGCCAGGTTGCTAGTTTGCAGCGCTTGTTGCAGCTCGCTAAGCAACTCGGCGCCGGCGCGTTCGACCCACACGGCGACTTGTTGTGGGTGAATCAATAGCTCATCAACGTTGGCTGTGCGGCTATGCGGGCTGATATGAATGACCCGCGCGGCGCTGTTATCCACCGGGAGTTTGGCTTGGGCCAGCCAGGGCGCGTCGCCTTCGATACGCACGGCCTGACCGCCAAGCAAATCGCTGACAAAGCCTTTGCCTTGTTCGAGGTCGGCCAATTTATAGCCAGCCGGCGGCTCCAGCAGGCAGGTGCCAAAGCGCAGCTCGCCGCTGGTGGTGATCGCCGCGCTGACCTCTAGGTGCGCGGCAACTTCGCGCGCCATACGGTTGACCCCGCCCAGGCCGCCGAGCAGCGGCACCACGGCGCTGCCATCCTCGGCCACGGCCAGCACCGGCGGTTCGCGGTCCTTCTCGCCGAGCACGGCGGCCAGGCTGCGGATGACGATGCCGGCGGCGCACAGGGCGATGATCGGCGTACCGGCGCGATAGAGCGTGCGCAGGGTGTCGCCGAAGTCTTCATACAGCCGCTCGACATCCGCCACTCGACCACTCATGCCGTGGATCTGCGCCTGTGGATAAAGCGCCTGGATGCGCCGCGCGCAAGGCAGGGCGGAAGGGCCGAGAATAATGATGGCGGGAGCGGCGGTCATAAGGTGTTCCATCTGTTCTGTGGGAGGGGCTTTAGCCGCGAGCTACATAAGGCATGTCGCGGCTAAAGCCCCTCCCACGGGTTGTTTGCAGTTTGCTATCCGCGCCATTTCTCGCCGGGGATGACGATCATCGAGAAGTAGGGTGAGGACATTGGCTCCACTTCATCCAGCGGCACGATGCGTTGGTTGCCCATGGTGGCGCGCTCGACGTAGTGGGCGCGGTCGGCGATGCCCAGCTCTTGCAGCACGCGGCGGACTTTCTCGAAATTGCGCCCCAGCTTCATGATCACGGCGGCTTCGGCGCTGTGCAGGCGCTGCTTGAGTTCGTCCTCGGGTAGCACGCCGGAGAGCACGCTCAACGATTGGTTGCGGTACACCAGCGGGGTGCCGAGCACCGAGGCGCAACCGAGCATGGAGCACACGCCGGGTACCACTTCGACGTCGTACTGGCCTGCCAAACGGTCGTGCAGGTACATATAGGAGCCGTAGAAGAACGGATCGCCTTCGCAGATCACCGCCACGTCATGGCCGGCGTCGAGCCGAGCGGCGATCTGCACCGCGCAGGTGTCGTAGAAATCGCTGATCACATCTTCATAGCTGAGCGGCGCAGCGAGCTTTTCCGTGGTCACCGGGTAGACCAGCGGCAGGCGCTGCTGGGAGTCGCTCAGGTGCGCTTCGATGATGCCGAAGGCGTTGCCGCCCTGGCCTTTGTTGGCTTTGGCCTTGGCCACAAAGTAGCCGACCACGGCTGCCGATTGCAGCAAGCGCAGGGCTTTGAGGGTGATCAGCTCGGGGTCGCCGGGGCCGACGCCGATGCCGAGCAGGCGACCTTTTTGCATACTCATCATTCCACCTCCGTGGCCAAGGCGTTGACCGCCGCCACCGCCATGGCGCTGCCGCCCCGCCGCCCGCGCACGATCACATAGGGCACGCCACGGCTGTCGGCAGCCAGGGCGTCCTTGGATTCCGCTGCGCCGATAAAGCCCACCGGCATGCCGATGATCAGCGCCGGTTTTGGCGCGCCGGCGTCGAGCATTTCCAGCAGGTAAAACAGTGCGGTGGGCGCGTTGCCGATCACCACCACGCTGCCTTCCAGGTGCTCGCGCCAATGCTCCAGCGCCGCCGCGGAGCGGGTGTTGCCCAGCGCGCGGGCCTGCTCAATCACGCCATCGTTATGCAGGGTGCAGATCACCGGGTTATTCGCGGCCAGGCGCGGGCGGGTGATGCCTTCGGCGACCATCCGCGCATCGCAGAGAATCGCCGCGCCCTTGGCCAGCGCCGCGCGACCGGCAGCGCCGGCACCAGGGGAGAAGCGCAGGTCCTGCACCACATCGACCATGCCGCAGGCGTGGATGATGCGCACGGCGAGCTTTTCCAGATCAGCCGGGATGTTGCTGAGGTCAGCCTCGGCGCGGATGGTGGCGAAGGATTGGCGGTAGATTTCCTGGCCGTCGCGGATGTACTCAAGCATCGTTGTTTCCTGTTGCGCAGTGGGCGGCGAACCAGTCGCCGGCCTCGTCGATCGTCATTGTGCTGGCCAGCAGTTGGCCGAAACCGGCCACCTCGGGCATGCGTTGGTAGAGCTGGTAATGCCCGGCGCTGCTGGCCAGCAGGGTAAAGGGCGCGGTGTGTGCGGCGGCGCAGGAGCGCGGGCAGGCGCTCAGGTGCACCTGCGGCCGCGCCGTGCTGGTGCACAGGCGCTCGGCCAGGCGCAGGGCATCGGCCTTGCTATCGCTCAGGCCTTTACCGCAAGCGGCGGAGCCGGTGCAGGCGATCAGCTTGCTGAGTGGTTCTTGCGTATCGGTGAGCAGACCGAGTTCGCCCAGCGCGTGCAGCAGTTTGTCTGTCGAGTGCTCGAGAATATTTGGCAGCAGCACGCCCTGCCAGGGCGTCAGGCACAGGCTGGCATCGCAATATTGCTCAGCTAAATTGGCTAGGGCGTGTAGCTGTAAGGCGTCGATTCGGCCCAGGCGCGCGCTGGCGGCGACCATGCACAGGCCCGCTTGCTGCTGTGGATAAATGCCGATTGCCGCGTGCTGGCTGGTCGATTGGCGCTGCCAAGCCGTCGGGACCGGCTGGATGGCGAAGGGCAAACGCGCCTGTAGCTGTTGCAGCAGTTGGTTGGGGGCAATCTCGCTGAGCAGTTGACGCATACGACTGTGCGCGCTGCCGGCCAGCTTGAGAAACAGCAACAGCAACTGTTCGATCAGTTCAGCGGCCTGCTCGACGCGAATCGCCCCGAGCGGCCTATCCGTTGGGCAACCGGCCAGGCCGAAGGCCAGTTGAGCCGGTGTGCCGGGCAGGGCGCTAAGCCAGATATCGTGCGGGTGTTCGAGCATCGCCAAGGCTTCGCCGCCATCCAACTGAATGGCGAATTTGGCCGACAGCCCGTGCAGTGCCGGGGTGTTTTGCAGCAGCTCGAGCAGCGCGGCGGCCAGCGGCCGGGTGTCGAGCAGGGCATGCGGATCAAGGCCGGCGGCGGGACTTAACAGCAGGTTGCGCACGTCATCAGCGGCCGGATTGCTCGGGCCAAGGTTGGCAGCCAGCAGGCGCTCGATCAGCTCGGCCTGCTGACCCGCCAATACGCCACGAATTTGCAGATTGCTGCGGTTGGTCAGCTCCAGCACACCGCTGGCGCAGTGTTCGGCGGCCTCGGCGATGGCGCGGGCCTGTTTGCTGCTGAGTAGCCCGCCGGCCAGCTTGACCCGACAGATACCGCCGTCCAGCGCCTGAACAATGCGCAGCAGGCCGGGACACGCGCTGGGGCGTGGTACGAACGGATCGGCGGTGGAGGGACGGTCGCGCAAACAAATCACCCGCTGTTACGACGCGGCGACCGAACCAGTTGAATTGCTCAAGGCAGCTCAATGGCATCGGTACACCCCGCCCGATGTTGGCACTCGCGACTCGCGTCGTCGGCAGGTCTCCTGGCTGACAGGTCTTCATCTGTCGCGGCCTTCCCGGTAACCCAGTGGCGCTGATGCGGCAGACTCGCTGTATACAGTTGCGGGGGCAGCTCGGTCACGATCAGCAGATCGCTCCGGATTCCCTCTTAGGCCCTTTTTAGAGGCTGTTCAGGGGCTAGCGAGCTAGGGCCAGGCAAGGCGCAAAGGGCTGAGAACGCGGGGTTTACCAGGAGTAAATCAGCCGTTCGAAGTCGTTTCCAACGCAGCATGGCCGACGCGCAGCAGATCCTGAACAGGCTCTCGGGCACCGACGAAGGCGCTATTATGCCCGCTTTGCGCGCGGGCACGACAGCCAACTGGTCGGGCGGCGCGACGATGATGGTTTGAGGAACGCGCATGACGGCTTGGTTAACCCTGGTAGGAATTGGTGAAGACGGCTACGCCGGCCTGGGCGACGCGGCGCGCCAGGCGCTGAGCGAGGCGCAATGCATCGTTGGCGGTGCCCGTCAGTTGGCGCTATTGCCGGCGGATTTGCCGGGGCAACACGAGCTGTGGCCCAGCCCATTCAGCCTGGAGCCAGTGCTGGCGCGACGCGGTACGCCGGTGTGTGTGCTGGCCAGCGGCGATCCGCTGTTTTACGGGGTTGGCGCGAGCCTGGCGCGGCAGCTACCGGCTGATGAGTTGCGGGTGTTTTCCGCGCCTTCGTCGGTCTCCCTGGCGGCGGCGCGGCTGGGTTGGCCGTTGCAGGAGGTGACGGTGCTGTCGCTGGTGGCACGGCCGTTGGCGGCGCTGCAGGCGCAGCTATTCCCGGGTGCACGCTTGCTGCTGCTGAGCAACGATGGCAACAGCCCAGCAGCGGTGGCCGAACTGCTGCGGGCACGCGGTTTCGGCCCCAGTCGGTTGACGGTGCTGGAGCATCTCGGTGGCGCTCAGGAGCGGCGTATCGACGGCTTGGCCAGCGCTTGGGCGCTGCCACGGGTGGCCGACCTCAATCTGCTGGCGGTCGATTGTCTGGCCGACGCCGATGCGCGCCTGCTGCCCGTTACGCCGGGTTTAGCGGATGCGCTGTATCAACACGACGGCCAACTGACCAAGCGCGATGTACGCGCGATCACCCTGGCGCGTTTGGCCCCGCAGCCGGGTGAACTGCTGTGGGATGTTGGCGCGGGCTGCGGCTCCATCGGCATCGAATGGATGCGTGCCCACCCGCGTTGCCGGGCGATTGCCATCGAGGCCGACGCGGGGCGTCAGGCGCATATCCAACACAACCGCGATGCGCTCGGCGTGCCGGCGTTGCAATTGGTCGCCGGGCGCGCGCCCGAGGCATTGGCTGGCTTGAGCGCGCCGGATGCGATCTTTATCGGCGGCGGGGTGACCATTCCCGGTGTGCTGGAGCAGTGCTGGGCCAGCCTTAAACCGGGCGGTCGCTTGGTGGCCAATGCCGTCACCCTGCAGAGCGAAGCCGCGCTGGTGGCCTGGCGTGAGCAAGTGGGCGGCGAGCTGACCCGCATCAGTGTGGCCCAGGCGCAGCCGCTGGGCGGTTTCGACACCTGGCGCAGCGCCTTGCCAATCACTTTGCTGGAGGTGCGCAAGCCGTGAGTCCGCGTATTCTGCTGCTCGGCGGCACCACCGAGGCGTTACGTTTTGCGCGCCGCCTTGGCCCTGAAAGCATCTACAGTCTGGCGGGTTTGGGCCGGGTGCCGGATGACCTGCCATGCCAGGTGCGCGTTGGTGGCTTCGGCGGGGCCGCAGGCTTGGCAGCGTTTATCCGCGAGCAGGGCATCGAGCTGCTGCTTGATTTGACCCATCCCTATGCCGCGCAAATCAGCGCCAATGCCGCCCGCGCCGCTGAGCTGAGCGGGGTGGCCTGCTGGGCGTTGCGTCGTCCCGGCTGGCAAGCAGGCGAGGGGGATGACTGGCGCGAAGTGGACGACTGGGCCGAGCTGGTTGTCGCGTTAGAAAACTTCCAGCGCCCGCTGTTTACCCTCGGCCGCGAGCCGCTGGAGCACCTGCACGAGATTCCCCTGCACCAGCACTGGGTCGTGCGCTGCCTGACGGCGCAGCAAGCGGTGCCGCGCGCCACAGTTATCGGCGCACGCGGGCCGTTTGATCTACACGGCGAGCGCGCGCTGTTCGCTCTGCTGGGCATCGATGTGTTGATCAGCAAGAACAGCGGCAGCGCCTCCACCGAGCCGAAATTGCAGGTGGCGCGGGAGTTGGGTTTGCCGGTCGTGCTGCTGCGCCGGCCCGAGCTGCCAACGGTAGAGCGCGAGTTTCTGCAGCCAGACGCCCTCTGGGAGGCGCTTCAGCGGCGAATGGTCTGAACCGTCGTCGCGGCTAAAGCCCCTCCCACGCCGGGCACACGGCGCTGGCGCTTCGATCGTTCCCACGCTCCGCGTGGGAATTCAGCCCAGGGCGCTCTGCGTCTACCACGGTAGCGCGACGTTCAACTACGTCAGGTACGACGCGGAGCGTCGCAAGCGGAGGTGCCCACGCTGGAGCGTGGGCACCATCGGTAAAAATCCCCTGTTAGACTGCCGCCCCGCTTTGGAGGCCGCCATGACCACGCCCGTTTCAGCTTACGCTCGCATTCTGTTTATCGGCCCAGGCCTCAGCCGTGGCGCGTCGGCTGAGCGTTTGCGCCAGCGCGTCGAGGCGCTGCTCGGCGAGGGGCATCTGCATGACAGCGAGCAGGATCTGCAGCCGTTCTGGCTGGCGCTGGATCAGTCGCCGCGCCCCTTGCTGGTGGTGGATTTGGAGCCGCGTGCCGATGCTGCCCACCGTGACTGGCTACGTGAGCAAATTGCCGAGCGCACTGATGGCGCGTCGGTGTTTGTGGTCTGCACGGCGATGGAAGACGCCTGGCTCGACGGCCTTGCCGCGCTGCTTGAGCGCACAGAGCTGCACACGGCCTGCAGCGATGTGCCCGCCGTGCCGGCGCAGCACGCCTGGTCGCAAATTCCGCCGCACGCCCAGCGCCTGCTGCTGTGTAACGGCCCACGCTGTACGCGCAAGGGCGCGCTGGGCCTGTGGAAAAGCCTGCGTCAACGCCTCAAGACTGCCGGCAAGCTGGAGTGCGAAGGCGGTGTGCATATCACCCGCAGCCAATGCCAGTTCCCCTGCGATATGGGGCCGACCGCGAGTCTTTATCCGCAGGGCGAGTGGTTTGGCATTCGCGATGAGGCGGCGGTGATTCGTCTGGTCGACGAGCGCCTGGTAGCCGGTCGCGCGGTGCCCGAGCTGCGTATTGATCAGGGCGTTGAATAAAAACCCGGATTACGCCTGGGGCTAATCCAGGCTACGGAGTTGTGGGATGCTTCCGCCGCGACGCAACCTCCATCAATCGCCGCTAAAGCGCCTCCCACCATCATCCGCAGCCTTCGCGCCTTGACGCGGCGGGTCATGAATGGTCATATCCGCGCCGATTCAGGTGTCTCACGCCGCCGTGCGTGAGGTGAAACGGGAAGTCGGTGCGCCCCTTATGGGTTAGTCCGACGCTGCCCCCGCAACGGTAAGCGAGCGACGTTATCCAGAGGGTCTGTTGTCGTTTCGTGCGCGGCTCGCGACGAAACGGCAACAAACCCTATGCCACTGTGCAGTTTCTGCATGGGAAGGCGATAACGCCATGACCCTCGCCAGCCCGGAGACCGGCCTGAATCTGGGTTTGTTGCCATTGCGCGTTCGCCTCGCAATGGCCGTAGCCCATTAGTCTGGCAACCCGCGGTGGGCGGGCGTTGACGCCGATCGTGGGTGTTTGTCGCCTGCGTCTGCTGTTGCGCGTATCCATCGGATTGCCGTGCCTTTTCTCTTTGCGATGGAAGCAATATGGCGCGCTATTCCGTTTTTCAAACCTCTGCATCGTTCGCGCTGCTGTTGGCCTCTACGGCCATGGCTGGCGAACCTCCAGTCGACCTCCCTGACGTCACCGTGCAGGCGCAAGCCGTGGAGGAGGGCGAGAGCAATTTGCATACGCCCACCACCGCCGGTTCACGTCTTGACCTATCGGCCCTGCAAACTCCGGCCAGCACCAGCAGTTTGAGTGGCGCGCAGGTGCGTGGGCGCAACAATCTCAGCGTGCAGGACGCCGTCACCCGCAGCCCCGGCATCAGCAACATTGGCAGCCCTGGCAATGGCGGCACCGCGCTGTCGGCGCGCGGCTTTACCGGGCACAGCGCGACCATGCAGCTGTACGATGGTACCCGTCAGTACGTCGGGGCCGGCACCGTGACCTTCCCGGCCGACACCTGGTCGGTGGCGCGCGTTGACGTGCTGCGCGGCCCTGCCTCGGTGCTCTACGGCGAAGGTGCGACCGGCGCGGTAATCAACGTGGTGCCGAAGAAGCCCTTCGTGGGCGAGATCCGCAATCACCTGCGCCTCGGTTACGGCAGCGACGACCGCCGCCAGGCCGCACTGGACAGCGGCGGCTCGCTGAGTGATGCGCTGAGCTACCGGGTTACTCTCAACCAGCAGGCCAGCAATGGTTGGGTCGACCACGGCGATTCCGAGAGCCTGGCGCTCAGCGCCGCGCTGCGCTGGGATGTGCATGAAGACCTCAGTTTCACCCTGTCCCACGATCAGGCGGACCAGCAGCCCGCACGCTATTTCGGCACTCCGCTGGTCGCTGGCAAGTACCGCGAGAGCCTGCGGGAGAAGAACTACAACGTCGACGACGCCGACGTGCAGTACCACGACCAGATCACCCGTCTGGTGAGCGACTGGCAGATTAGCGATGTGCTCAGCGCCAGCAACCAGTTGTATTTCATCAAAACCCAGCGTTACTGGCGTAACAGCGAAGCCTATCGTTGGCAGCCGGGGGATCAGGTTGAGCGTGGCGATTTCTGGCGCATCAAGCACACCCAGGAGCAGCTGGGTGATCGGCAAAGTTTTAGCCTCGATCACCGACTGTTTGGCCTGGACAGTCGCACCGTGGTGGGCGTGGATTTCAACCGTATTCGCTTCGTTCGCCACCACGACTTTGATAACAACTTTGCCGATGTTGTGCCGCTCGGCCAATCGTCTGCTGGCACCTACCAGAGCACGGATGATTACCGGCCGCGTGAGCGCAATCAGCTTCGCCAGTTCTCGTTGTTTGCCGAGAACCGCACGCAACTGACCGAGCGCTTGTCGCTGGTCAGCGGTGTGCGTCGTGATCAGATGCATTTGCAGCGCGATGACCTGCAGGCCGACAGCAGCGCCGACCGTAGCCTAAGCGGCGACAACTGGCGGGCTGGCTTGGTCTTCGAACTGACGCCGGCGTTGTCGTTGTACGGCCAATACGCCACCAGCACCGAGGGCGTGAGCAACCTGCTAACGCTAAGCCCGAGTCAGCAACAGTTCGAGCTGAGCGAGGCCAAGCAGAGCGAGATCGGCCTCAAGCAGGCGTTTCTCGATGGCCGTGGCGAGTGGACCTTAGCGGCTTACCACATCGTTAAACGCAAACTGCTCAGCCGAGAAACCCCGGCTGCGCCCACCGAGCAGATCGGTCAGCAATCTTCCGATGGTCTGGAGGCGACGCTGGAGCTAACGCTGGGCCACGGTTGGCAGGTGTCGGCCAATGCCGCGTGGCTGCGCGCTGAGTACGACGACTTCCGCGAGGCCGCTGGCGACCGCAGCGGCAACCGGCCCATCAATGTGCCACGGCGCAGCGCCAACCTGTGGCTGAGCAAGGCGCTGAGTCAGCAAGTGGAGGCCGGCATTGGCGCGCGTTATGTCGATGCGCGATACGCCGACACGGCGAATAACGTGCAAGTGCCCAGCTACACCGTGGTCGACGCCAACATCGGCTGGCAGGTGCAGCCGGACGTGCGCCTCGGCCTGGAGCTGAACAACCTGTTCGACCGCCAGTACGCTACCACCGCCAGCAGTGATGGCGGACAGTGGTATCTGGGCGCGCCGCGTTCGTTCTTCGTCAGCGCGGATTACCGTTTCTGATGCAGCGTTTACAGATCCGCGACTTGGCGTGGTCGCCCCAGGGCGAGCGGCCGCTGCTGCAAGATATCGAGCTGGCGGTCGGCGACGGCGAGATGGTCGGCCTGATTGGCCCCAACGGCAGTGGCAAGACCAGCCTGCTGCGTTGTGCCTACCGTTACCAGCGGCCCGATCAAGGCAGCATTGAAGTGGACGGTGATGCGCTGTGGGGCCGTTCGCCGCGCTGGTGTGCGCAGCGGGTGGCGGTGGTGCTGCAGGAGTTTCCCGAGGACTTTGGCCTCACCGTGGCCGAGATCGCCGCCATGGGCCGCACGCCGCATAAAGGTTTGTTTGATGGCCATGATCAGGCCGATCACGCCTTGGTCGAGCAGGCGTTGGCCCAGGTCGGCCTGACGGATCTCAAACGGCAGGCGTTCGCCAGTTTGTCCGGTGGTGAAAAGCAGCGCGTGCTGCTAGCCCGGGCGCTGGTGCAGCAACCGACGCTGCTGCTTCTCGATGAACCAACCAATCACCTCGACCCGCGCTATCAGCTGCAATTGTTGCGGCTGATCAAGGCACTCGGTCTGGCGACCCTAGCGAGCTTCCACGACCTCAACCTGGCGGCGGCTTTTTGCGACCGCCTGTATGTGCTCGACCACGGCCGTGTGGTGGCCGCTGGCACGCCGGCAGCCGTGTTGACCGAGGCCTTGCTGGCCGAGGTGTATGGCCTACAGGCGCTGGTCGACAGCCATCCACTCGCGGGGCACCCGCGTATTACCTGGATTGTTTGATGAATACTGGCGAATACATTGGCTCCACTCGAAACCAGCCTGAGTGGTTTAGCGTTTATCAGTCGCGGCTAAAGCGGAACGCCGCCCGGCTCCTCCCACAGATTTGCGTTGCCGTTGTGGGAGGGGCTTTAGCCGCGACAGCTCAACACTGCTCGCCGCTGAAACGGAACGCCGCCCGGCCCCTCCCAAGCCTGTTTGCGCTCTTCGCGCTGTTACTGACCAGCCCCGTCTGGGCGGTCACCGTCACCAGTTGCGACCGCCAACTGACCATCGACCAGCCACCGCAGCGCGCGGTCAGCCATGACGTCAACATGACCGCGATGCTGCTTGCTCTGGGCCTGAAAGACCGCATGGTCGGCTATAGCGGCATCAGCGCCTGGAAGACTCTAGACCCAGCAATGCAGGCGCAATTGGCCGATCTGCCGGAACTCGCCGCCCGTTATCCGTCGCTGGAAAACCTGCTGAATGCCGAGGCGGACTTGTTTTTTGCCGGCTGGAATTACGGCATGCACGTCGGCGGCGAGGTCACTCCAGCCAGCCTGGCGCGCTTTGGCATTCCGGTTTACGAGCTGAGCGAGTCCTGCGCCCATGTGGTGCCGCGCGAGGTGGCCAGTTTGGAGGATGTTTATCGCGATCTGCTCAACCTCGGGCGCATTTTTGCCGTGGAGCCACGCGCCGAGGCGCTGGTGCAGGGCATGCGTCAGCGTGTGGCAGCGGTGCAGCAGCGTTTGGCCGACAACGGCCCTGTGCCACGGGTGTTTGTTTATGACAGCGGCGAGGACAGCCCCTTTACCGCTGGCCGCCTGGCCATTCCGCAGGCGCTGATCAGCGCGGCTGGCGGGCGCAATGTGATGGACGGTTTGCCCGCAAGCTGGGCGCGGGTCGGTTGGGAAGCGGTGATCAGCAGCGACCCCGAGGTGATCCTGATCGTCGATTACGGCGAGCGCAGCGCCACGCAGAAACGCGACTTCCTCCTGCAACACCCGGCGCTGCAAGGGCTGACGGCGATCCGTGAGCAACGCTTCGTAGTGCTGCCGTACCTGGCGGTAACCCCGAGCTTGGACAACGCAGCGGCCATCGAAACCCTGGCTGGCGCATTGCACCCGCAGGCCTTTGCCCAATGATTCGCAGCGCGCCGGCCTACCGTCTGTTGTTGTTACTGCTAGCCGTGGCCCTGGCACTGTCTGGCGCGGCCTCGCTGGGCTTTGGTTCCGCTCCAGTGCCGTTGGCGCGGGTGCTGGATATTTTGGGGCAACGGCTGTTCGGTATAGCGCCCGATGCGGCCGTGAGCAGCGCGCAGGACAGCATCGTCTGGCTGATTCGTGCGCCACGGGTGGTGCTCGGTGCGTTGGTCGGTGCCGGGTTGGCGTTGGTCGGTACGGCGCTGCAGGCGGTCACGCGCAACCCGCTGGCCGACCCGCACCTGCTTGGCGTCAGTTCCGGCGCGGCGCTCGGCGCGGTGATCGTGGTGCTCTACCTCGGCGAATTTATCGGCCTGCTCAGCCTGCCACTGGCAGCTTTTGTCGGCGCACTGGTGAGCATGCTGCTGGTCCTGGCGATTGCCAGCCGCAGCGGTCGTCTGGCGAGCGACCGTTTGCTGCTGGCCGGGGTGGCGGTGTCGTTCGTGATGATGGCCGCGAGCAACTTGCTGCTGTTTCTCGGCGATCACCATGCCGCCAGTTCGGTGATTTTCTGGATGCTGGGTGGCCTCGGCTTGGCGCGCTGGGAGCTGCTGTGGCTACCGGCGTTTTGCCTGGCGCTGGCGTTGCTGCTGTTGCTGGGTTTGGCGCGAGCACTGAATGCCCTGATGGCCGGTGAGCACAGCGCCGTTAGCCTGGGCCTGGACCCTCAGCGGGTGCGTTTGTTGGTGTTTGTCTGCGCCTCGTTGCTGACTGGCGTATTGGTGTCGCTGAGTGGCGCGATCGGTTTTGTTGGGCTGATCCTGCCGCATGTCGCGCGCTTTCTGGTTGGTGCCGAGCACCGCCGCCTGCTGCCGGTCAGTGCGTTGCTCGGCGCGTTGTTTCTGCTCTGGGTGGATGTCGCCGCGCGTACCTTGCTGGCACCGCAGGACTTGCCCATCGGCATTGCCACGGCGGCCATCGGCGGGGTGTTCTTTGTCATGTTGTTACGCCGCCGCTGAGTGCTGAAGTTTTTTTCAGCGTGGCTGTAACGCCAGTGTGTTTCGTTGCTCTAGTTAAGTGCCGGCACACAACACTCATTCGCCCGGCTAACCAAGATCTCCTGAGGATATGCACATGACTATGAAAACTACTGCTGCAACGGGTGCCGCCATCGCTTTCGCTGCTGCTGCGATGTTTGCCGGTATGACCGGGACCGTTGTGGCGGCTGAAGAGGCTGCTGTGCACTGCTACGGCGTGACCTCGTGCAAAGGCCAGAACGACTGCAAAACCGCTGAGAACAGCTGCAAAGGCCAGGCCTCTTGCCAGGGCCACGGCTTCAAGGCCATGACTCAAGCCGAGTGCGATGCGGCTGGCGGTAAAGTCGGCGAGTAAGTGAGCCGGGGCGACCGCCGCGCGGTTGCCCCGCATCACCGCGCAAGGAGTCAGTGATGAATGCTCAACGCGACAATCTGGGCTTTGGCCTGGGTCTGCGCAGTACCTATTACCAAGCGATTCTTGAACAACGCCCGGCGATCGACTGGTTCGAAATCGTCTCGGAAAATTACTTGGTGGATGGCGGCAAAGCCCTCTACTTTTTGGATGCCATCGGCGAACACTACCCGCTGGTGATGCATGGCGTGTCGTTGTCGATTGGCGGCCCACACGAGCTGGATCGCGATTACCTGCGCCGGCTCAAACACCTGGCCGAGCGCGTGCAGCCGGCCTGGATCTCCGATCATCTGTGCTGGAGCCGGGGCAATGCCCACCAGCTGCACGACCTGCTGCCGCTGCCCTACACCGAAGAAAGTCTGCAGCATGTGGCCGCGCGAGTGCGCCAGGTGCAGGACGTGATCGAACGGCCGCTGGTGCTGGAAAACGTCTCCAGTTACCTGCGCTGCGCCGATGATCAATTCAGCGAATGGCAGTTTCTCTCGGCCCTCAGTGAACTGAGCGGCTGCGAGCTGTTGCTGGACGTCAACAATGTCTATGTCAGCGCGCGCAACCATGGCTTCGATGCCTGGGAATTTATCAGCAGCTTGCCCAAGCAGCGTATTCGTCAGCTGCACTTGGCGGGCCACAGCGATTACGGCAGCTACTTGATCGACACCCATGATCAGCCGGTCAGCGATCCGGTCTGGCAGCTTTACCAACGTACCTTGCAGCACCTCGGCCCGGTGTCCACCTTGCTTGAGCGCGATGACCATTTCCCGGATCTGGACGAGTTGCTCGGCGAGCTGAACAAGGCGCGTCAGGTGGCTGCCGAAGCACTGCAAGGGACTGCGCGATGCGCCTGAGTGATTGGCAGCGCGAAGTGCAGGCCTACCTGCTTGATCCCGCCGGACAACCGAACCCGGCGCTGCAGGCGAGCCTGTTGGGCAGTGCAGCGTTGAGTGCCGAGCAGGGTTTGGCGATTTACCACAATGCCTACCGTGTGCGGCTGCTGGAGGCGTTGCGCGGTGATTATCCGGCGGTGCATGGCTGGCTCGGGGATGAGGAGTTCGACGCCCTGGCGTTGGCCTATCTCAACGTCCATCCGTCGCAGCACTTCAGCTTGCGTTGGCTCGGTGCGCAACTGGCCGAGTTTATCGACGGCTATCTGGTGCCGGCCCAGGCTGCGCCGTTGAGTGAGTTGGCGCGGCTGGAGTGGGCGTTCACCTTGGCTTTTGATGCCGTCGACGGCGCGCCCTTGAGCCTGACGCAGATGGCCGCACTGCCCGCCGAAGACTGGCCGAGCCTGCAGGTGCGGCTGCTACCCAGCGTGCAATGGCTGGTGTGCCGGCATAACAGCCTGGCGATCTGGCGCGCGCACAAGGAGCAGGGCGAGTTCCCCGGTAGTCAGCCACTGGCTGAAGTGGAAAGCTGTGTGATCTGGCGCGATCAATTGATTACCCGTTATCGCAGCCAGGGGGCGGATGAAGTCACGGCATTGCAGGGCATGGCCGTGCATGGCTGGAGTTTCGCCGAGTTATGCGGCGCGCTAAGCGAGCTGGGTGAACAAGCGCCTATGCAGGCGGTAACCTGGCTGCGCCAGTGGCTCAGCGATGGTTTGCTGCAACGCTATTCGACGGGCGAAGCGCGTTAGCTGAGTTTGCCTTACCATGCCGGCTCTGCCTCGTTGCGAGCCGTGCATGCCTGCCTTTTTGCTGCGTTATCGCGTTGTCCTGATCGTCCTGCTGATCCTGCTCGGCCTGTTGCTGAGCATCTGGCTGGCCGGGCGTTATGCCGAGCAGCGCGCCTGGCAGGATCGCAGTATTGAGGCCCGTGGCCAGTTGCAGCTGTATGCGCAGTCCATCCATACCCTGGTCGAGCGCTTTCGCTCTGTGCCCGAAGTGCTGGCGCTGGACAGCGATATCAAATCGCTGCTGCGTGCGCCCGATGACCGTCTGCTGCGCAGCAAGCTCAATGAGCGGCTGGAACAGCTCAACAGCGCCGCCGGTTCCAACGTGCTCTATCTGCTCGATGCCAAGGGCGAAACGCTGGTGGCGAGCAACTGGCGTGACTGGAGCAGCTTTGTCGGCAACAACTACGCCTTCCGCCCGTATTTTCAGGATGCCGTGCGCCAGTCCTCCGGGCGTTATTTCGCGGTGGGCGTAACCACCGGCATCCCCGGTTATTTCCTTTCCCATGCGGTGCGTGATGACAACGGCACGGTCATCGGTGTGCTGGTGGTCAAGCTGGAGCTGGAAGAATTGCAGCGTGAGTGGGCCAGCCAGCCAGGGATATTGCTGGTGGCCGACAGCTATTCGGTGGTGATTCTCAGCAATCGTCCGGTCTGGCGTTTTCGCGCATTGGCTGAGTTGGGCGAACAGGCCCGAACCGAATTGGTGGAGGTGCGCAAGTACGCCGAGCAGACACTGAAACCGCTACCCAGCACCCTGCGTCGGCAGATTGATAGCGACAGCCAGTGGCGTCGGGTAGACGGCCCCGATGGCTTGCGCGATTACCTCTGGCAGCGCCAGCAGCTCGACGACGAAGGTTGGACCCTGCACCTGCTACACGAGCCGAAAACCCTGGTCGATAGCGTGCGCAGCTACCGCCTGGCCGCCGCCGGGGTGTGGATGACCCTGGCGTTCTTGCTGCTTTACCTGGCCCAACGGCGCAAGAATCAGCGCCTGCAAGTGGGCATTCGCGAGCGCCTGGAGCGGGAAGTGGCGCTGCGTACCGGCGAATTACGCGAGGCCCAGGACGGCCTGGTGCACGCGGCGAAGATGGCCGCACTGGGGCAGATGTCCGCCGCCATGGCCCATGAAATCAACCAGCCGTTGACCGCCATGCAGATGCAACTGGGCAGCCTGCGGCTGTTGCTCGACAGCGGCCGTCAGGATGATGTGCGCGAGGGCTTGCAGCGCATCGATGGCTTGTTGCAGCGCATCGCCGGGCTCACTGGCCACCTGAAAACCTTTGCCCGCAAGAGCCCGGCTGGCCTCAGTGAACGCCTACGCCTGAGTGATGTACTGGAGCAGGCCTTGCAACTGCTGGCGCCGCGCCTGCGCAGTGAACAGGTGCAGCTGCACACGGAGATCGACAGCAGTGCGCGGGTGCTCGGCGATGCCATTCGTCTTGAGCAGGTGCTGCTCAATCTGCTCAACAACGCCTTGGATGCGATGGCATCTGCTGAGTCGCGGCAGTTGCATATCCGTATTGAGCGGCAGGCCGAGCAATGCCTGCTGAGCATCACCGACAGCGGCGGCGGGATTGCCGCCGAAGTGCTGGGCCATGTGTTCGAGCCGTTCTTCACCACCAAACCGGTGGGTAGCGGTTTGGGCCTGGGCTTGGCGGTGTCCTACGGCATTGTGCGTGAGTTGGGCGGCAGCCTGGAGGCGGCCAACGCCGAGCAGGGCGCGGTGTTTACCCTGCGTCTGCCGGCAGCGCCAAATGCGTGACATCCCGTAGGATGGGTTAGCGGCGCAGACAGAACAGGTAACCGCAACGAGGTTTTCGAGCGCTGCGTAACCCATCAGTTTTAATACAGAGGGGGCTTGGTGGGTTACGCCGCCCCTAGGCATGGTGTAGGCCAGGCAACCGTGCCGGGCGGCTAACCCACCCTACCGCCGATTGATCAGGAGGTGATATGACCGGGCAAGTGATAGTCGTTGACGATGAAGCGGCGATCCGCGAGGCGCTGCAGCAGTGGCTGGAGCTGTCTGGCTTCAGCGTGCACAGCTGCGCCAATGCGCAGGACGCGTTGGCGCTGATTGATCGCGACTTTGCCGGCATTCTGGTTAGCGATGTACGCATGCCCGGCACCGATGGCCTGCAGCTGCTCGACAGCGTGCTGGAGCGCGACCGCGACCTGCCGGTGATTCTGATTACCGGGCATGGCGACGTGCCGATGGCAGTGCAGGCGCTGCGCCAGGGCGCTTACGACTTTATCGAGAAGCCCTTCACCCCCGAACGTCTGCTCGACAGCGTGCGCCGCGCCCTGGACAAGCGCCGCCTGGTCTGTGAGAACCGCCAGCTGCGCCAGCAGTTCGCCCTCAAGGACCATATCGAAGCGCAGCTGCTCGGCGTCTCGCGGCCGATGGAAACCCTGCGCCGGCAGATCCTCGAACTGGCCGGCACCTCGGTGAATATCCTCCTGCGTGGCGACACCGGCAGCGGCAAGGAGCGGGTGGCGCGCAGCCTACACGACTTCAGCAATCGCGCCGGCAAGCCGTTTGTCGCGCTTAACTGCGCGGCAATCCCCGAGCACCTGTTTGAAAGCGAGCTGTTCGGCCATGAAAGCGGCGCGTTTACCGGCGCGCAAAGCAAGCGCATCGGGCGCATCGAACATGCCGACGGTGGCACGTTGTTTCTTGATGAAGTGGAAAGCCTGCCGCTGGCCCAGCAAGTCAAATTGCTGCGCGTGCTGCAGGAGAAAACCCTGGAGCGCCTTGGCTCCAACCGCAGTATTCGGGTCGACTTGCGGGTGATCAGCGCGGTTAAGCCGGACCTGCTCGATGAGGTCAAGGCCGGGCGCTTCCGTGAGGATTTGTATTACCGCCTGAACGTCGCCACCTTGCGCATTCCGCCGTTGCGCGAGCGCCGTGAAGACATTCCGTTGTTGTTTGAACACTTCGCCAATCAGGCCGCGCTACGCCATGGCCGCGAAGCCCCGAGCCTGGCCCCGGCTGAGCTGACGCGTTTGCTGGCGCATGACTGGCCGGGCAACGTGCGCGAGCTGATCAACGCCGCTGAGCGGCATGCTTTGGGCCTCAGTGGCGGGGCCGAGCAGGCGGATGGCGGGCCGGTGCAGTCGCTGGCCGAGCAGATGGAAGCCTTCGAGGCGCAATGCCTGCACCGCGCGCTGCAACATTGTCAGGGCAATATCGCCGAGGTGATGGCGCTGCTGCAGCTGCCACGCCGTACCCTCAACGAGAAAATGCAGCGCCACGGTTTGCTGCGCAGCAGCTACCGACCCGCCGGCAGCAGCGACGAAGAGTAAGCCCTACAGCGCGTCGGCGGCGTATTTGCGTTGCCCAGCTAGGTACACCGCGCGCACCTGTATGCGCTGTAGGTCAGTTGGCGCGACTTGGTAGGGGTTTTTATCGACAATCAGCAGGTCAGCCCATTTACCGGGCTCCAGGCTGCCGGCCTGTGCTTCGATGCGCAGTTGATAGGCGCCGTTGATGGTCATGGCCCGCAGCGCTTGGTGAATATCGATGGCTTCAGCCGCGTTGAGGGTGCGCCCGGAGCTGGTGGCGCGGGTGATCGCGGTTTGCATCAGGCTGAACGGGCTGGCCGGGAACATCGGGCTGTCAGCATGCAGGGTCGGGCGCATGCCCTGCTCGAAGGCGCTGCGCACCGGCAATATCTGCTGCGCCATGCGTGCGCCGATGATCGAATCCTCTAGGGCGTCGCCGTAATACAGAATGTGGTTGATGTGGAACGACACCGTCACGCCCATCTTGGCCAGTACCGGCAGCCTGTCGATTGGCAGCTCTACGCCATGTTCCAATCGCAGCACCGGCAATGGCCCGGAGATTGGCCCAGCAAGCTTGATCGCCTGGGTCACGGCGCGTGCCGAGGCATCGCCCTGGCTGTGGATCGCAACCTGCCAGCCATCGGCGGTGTAGCGCTGGATTTTCGCCTGCATCTCGGCCTGGCTGAACATCGCCTCGCCATAACTGCCGGGGCTAATCCCCAGGCTGCCACTCAGTGGGCTGGCGAGGTAGGGTGCGCTGGTAAACATGCTGCCGGTGTAGGGCGAGCCGTCGTGCCAGAGCTTGACGCCGAGGATGCGGAAGTAAGGGTCGTCATTATCGGGATGATCGGGCAGGTATTTCAGTTCGTCCTCAACCAGGTAGAAGAACTGACGGATGCGCGGCTGCAGGTTATCCGAGGAGACAAAGCGCGCCATCAACGGCGGCACGTTGAAGCCCAGCGAGGCCACCGAGGTGAAGCCGTTGGCGACGAGGTTGTTGAGCACGGCCTCATAGCGACTGAACAGCTTCCAGGGTGATTTGAGGTCTTTCAGGAACGGTTGCGCCGCGCGGCTTTCGGCAATAAACCCGGTCAATTCGCCTTGGCTGTCGCGCTGGTAGTAAGCACCATCGCCGGGATCGGGAGTGTTTTTGTCGATGCCGGCTTCGGCAAAGGCGCGGGAATTGGCCCAGAATGAGTGCAGGGTTTGCGATACCAGCAGCACTGGGTTGTCCGGGGCGATTTGGTCCAGCGCCTGGCGCATGGGGATGTTCAGGTCCGGGGTGAGAATCGGGTCGATCCCGCCGGCATATACCCAGTCACCTTTCTCGGCGTTGGCCACCGCTTGCTTCAGGGCTGCCCAAACCTCGGCGTTGCGTGTGTGGGTAAAGCCGGAGAGGTCCGCTGCACCGTTGAATACCGCGCTAAGGGTCGGGTGCTCGTGGGCGGCGATAAAGCCTGGCAACACGCTGCTGCCTTGGAGGTCGATGACCTTGGTACGGGCAGTTTGCAGGGCGAGTATCGCCGCGTTGCTGCCAACGGCCTGAATCACACCGTCACGCATGGCAAGTGCTTCGGCGACGTCATCCTGCGGGTTGACGGTGAGCACGCTGCCGCCGTGCAGGATCAGCTGCGGGCCGTCATCAGCCGAGCAGCCAACCAGTAGGACACAAAGTGCGAATAGGCGGCTTAGATTTAACAGGCCAAACCTGGGCATGGCGTTATTTCCTTGTCGAATCACACCGACTGTTCAGGTATTGGCAGGCGCGTGTTTGGTGATGGGCAAAGGGGCTGCGTGTAGCGATCCTAATGATTTGAGCGTGGTTGTTGGCTATCAACCGTGGAAATGGCCAAGTAGGGTGATCATCTGGCAGAAAAGCCCTGCAAGCCCCGAGAAGTCTGCGCCGGACTATTTGCTATGGGATCAGCGGTTTTCCGCCTATTGCTGTTCTGGTGCTGGCGGAATTCCGCTCAATGTGCCCTTGTATAGTTGCTGTAACCGCTCTAGAACGCCACTTTCAGCTCTGGCACGGCATCTGCTATAGCTCTTGTCAGCCACGCACTTGATTGCGTTGGCATACATAAGAAAGGCAAGAGGTTAACCCTATGAGCTGCCAAGCATTATCTGCGCGTCCCGCGTGCCCGGCATCAACACCTGCTCTCTTGTGCGCTCGGCTGCGGCCGTGTGCAGGCGTTGCCTCTTTCCCCCATTCAGCTGATCCAGGCTTTGCACGGCCTTAGTGCCGTATAGCGTCTACAGTGAAAACCTCTGCATAAAGCCATAACAACGACGGAGTTTCTTCCATGCGAATGACTAAACGTTTCAGCCTATTTGCTGCTGCCGCAGCTTTTACCGCCAGCACCGCAGCCCTGGCTGCGCCGACCTTTATCAACATCCTCACCGGTGGCACCAGTGGCGTGTACTACCCGATTGGTGTGGGCCTGTCGCAGCTGTATAGCAACGGTATTGAAGGCTCGAAGACTTCGGTACAGGCAACCAAAGCCTCGGTAGAAAACCTCAACCTGCTGCAAGCCGGTCGTGGTGAACTGGCCCTGGCGCTGGGTGATTCCGTGGCGGATGCCTGGAATGGCGTGGAAGAGGCCGGCTTCAAAGCGCCGCTGACCAAACTGCGGGCGATTGCCGGGACTTACCCGAACTACATCCAGATCGTGGCCAGCAAGGAGTCCGGGATCAAAACCCTGGCTGACCTCAAGGGCAAGACCATTTCCGTGGGCGCACCGAAGTCAGGTACTGAGCTCAACGCTCGCGCGATCTTCAAGGCTGCTGGCCTGAGCTATGACGACATGGCCAAGGTCGAGTTCCTGCCGTACGCCGAGTCGGTTGAGCTGATCAAAAACCGTCAGCTGGACGCCACCCTGCAGTCTTCTGGTCTGGGTATGGCGGCCATTCGTGACCTCGCCGCGACCCTGCCAATCACCTTCGTCTCGGTACCGAGCGACGTGACTACCAAGATCGGCAACGCGGCCTACCAGCCAGCGGTGATTCCAGCGGGTACGTACGATGGCCAGGATGCCGATGTGCCAACCGTGGCCATCACCAACATTCTGGTGAGCCATGACGGCGTGCCGGAAGAAGTGGCCTACCAGATGACCAAACTGATGTTCGAAAACCTGGATCGCTTGGGTAATGCCCATTCCGCCGCCAAGGACATCAAGCTGGAAAATGCAGCGAAAAACCTGCCGATCCCGCTGCACCCAGGTGCTGAGCGTTATTACAAAGAAGTCGGCGCGCTGTAAGGCCGCTGTAAGCTTGGCCGCGTAGGGTAATGCGAGCACATGATACCCAGGCGGCCCAGCGTGGAAGGTGTACACCTTCCTCTGTCTGATGGGTTACGCCGTTACGCGGCTAACCCATCTTATCCAGCGCCGATGCGCCATCCTGTAGGTAGAGTTGCGAATAAAACCGGCGTGCGCGCTACGGTAGGTTTTGTTGGCGACTCTCGTGCTAGCGAAGTTGTAATGAGGGTATCCGCTCCATGAGTGACCAAAACCAAGGTCTTGCTGGCAGCCCCAGTGAGTGGCCGAAAGCGCTGTTTTATGTCGCGCTGCTGTTTTCCATTTTCCAGATCACTACCGCCGCCTTTCACCCGGTATCCAGCCAGATTCTGCGGGCGGTACACGTGGGTTTTCTGCTGCTGGTGGTGTTTCTCAGTTTTCCCGCCTACGGCAAGGGCAAGCCTTGGCAGCCGTTGGCTTGGCTATTTGGCCTGGCTGGTATGGCCACGGCGTTCTACCAGTGGTATTTCGAGGCGGATCTGATTCAGCGTTCCGGTGATCTGACCCAGAGCGACATGGTGATTGGCCTGGTGCTGATCGTGCTGGTATTTGAGGCCGCGCGCCGGGTTATGGGCATCGCTCTGCCGCTGATCTGCGCACTGTTTCTGGCTTATGGACTGCTTGGCCAGTACTTGCCGGGCGAGTTGATGCACCGTGGTTATGCCATCGACCAGATCGTCAACCAACTGGCCTTTGGCACCGAAGGCCTGTACGGCACGCCGACCTACGTTTCGGCCACTTACATCTTCCTGTTTATCCTGTTTGGCGCGTTTCTCGAACAGGCCGGGATGATCAAGCTGTTCACCGATTTCGCCATGGGCCTGTTCGGCCACAAGCTCGGTGGTCCGGCCAAGGTCTCGGTGGTGTCGTCGGCACTGATGGGCACCATCACCGGTTCGGGCGTGGCCAACGTGGTCACCACTGGCCAGTTCACCATCCCGCTGATGAAGCGCTTCGGCTACAAATCGGCGTTTGCCGGTGGCGTTGAAGCAACCTCGTCGATGGGCAGCCAGATCATGCCGCCGATCATGGGCGCGGTGGCGTTCATCATGGCCGAGACGATCAACGTGCCCTTCTTTGAAGTGGCCAAAGCCGCGCTGGTGCCGGCTTTGCTGTACTTCGGCTCGGTGTTCTGGATGGTTCACCTGGAGGCCAAACGCGCCAACCTGCGCGGCTTGCCGAAGGATGAATGCCCGAACCCGTGGAAGGCCGTGAAAGAGCGTTGGTATCTGCTGATTCCACTGTTCATCCTGATCTACCTGCTGTTCTCTGGGCGCACGCCGCTGTTCTCCGGGATGATCGGTTTGGCCATGACCGCCATTGTGATTCTCGGCTCGGCTATCATCCTGCGGGTGTCGTCCAAGGTCATGCGCTTCGCCTTCTGGATTGCTCTGGGCGTGCTCTGTGCGGGGTTCTTCCAGCTGGGCATCGGTGTGGTGTTCGGTGTGGTGGCGTTGTTGGTGGCGATCTGCTGGTTTGTTAAAGGTGGCCGCGACACGCTGACCATCTGCCTGCACGCCCTGGTTGAAGGTGCGCGCCATGCGGTGCCGGTGGGTATTGCTTGCGCCTTGGTCGGGGTGATCATCGGCGTGGTGTCGTTGACCGGTGTGGCCTCGACGTTTGCCGGTTACATCCTGGCCATCGGCCAGGACAACTTGTTCCTCTCGTTGCTGCTGACCATGCTCACCTGTCTGGTACTGGGCATGGGCATCCCGACCATTCCCAACTACATCATCACCAGCTCGATTGCTGCGCCAGCCTTGCTGGACCTGGGCGTGCCGCTGATCGTCTCGCACATGTTCGTGTTCTATTTCGGCATCATGGCCGACCTCACCCCGCCCGTAGCGCTGGCCTGTTTCGCAGCTGCACCGATTGCTAAGGAAACCGGCTTGAAGATCAGCCTGTGGGCCATCCGCATTGCGGTGGCCGGGTTTATCGTGCCGTTTATGGCGGTGTACGAGCCGGCGCTGATGCTGCAAAGCGATAGCCTGTGGGCCACCTTCTATGTGGTGTTCAAGGCGGTGGTAGCGATCGGCATCTGGGGCGCAGTGTTCACTGGCTTCCTGCAGATCAAAATGCCGTGGTGGGAGCGTGCGCTGGGCTTTGCGGCGGGCGCGAGCTTGATTATGGCCACGCCAATGAGTGATGAGATTGGCTTCGCCTTGGCTGCTGTGTTTATTGCCCAGCATGTTTGGCGGGCACGCCAGGCTCAGGTGGCCACTGCATGATCGGCCTGTGTCTGGGTTTGGCTGGCGCGATATGGGCAGAGGTGCCCACGCCCGCTTTTACCCTGGCGTGGAAGCACACCATCGAGAAGATTCGCTGGGAAGAGGATTACCGCGTTACGCCCGAGGGGTTGTTGCTGGGCGAAGCGCGGGTCAAGGGTTCCGGAGCCGGTATGGAAATTCCAGACGGCGCCGAACTACGCGAGGGCAGCTGGCATTACCAGCGTCAGCTACCACCCTTGCAGCCACTGCGATTGGGGCGAACCCCCGAGGCAGGGGATTACCAACTGTGTTTCAACCAGCGTTGTCACTCCATGAGTGAATGGCTCGGCCCGCCACAAGCGACCCAGCCGGCGTTGGAACTTTGGAGTTGTGAGCTAAGCTCCCCAGCCGCTTCGGCGACTGGCCAAGACGACGGTTAATCGACGTCCGCTCCCAAGGCCACAAGCCTTGGCTGTTGTAGAGGAGAACCCCCATTTGGCTCAGCCGGTGGGGGTTTTGTTCGTTTGCAGGAACGAGTAGGTTGCACGGCCGACTTCGTTCAACTGACCGACAAGCAGGGCCCTATGAGCACCATCACCTATTACCTGGCGATGCAGCACCCCGAGCAGATTCTTGGCAAGGCGTTGCCGGCTGACTTGAGCGTGGTGGAATGCCAGCTCAAGCAATTTCAGCTCAACCGTTTTCTCTACCAACTGGTCGGCGAACCCTGGCAGTGGACGGACAAACTCAGCTGGAGCGGGGCGCAGTGGCGCGAGTTGATCGAGCAGCCGGGGCACCGCACCTGGGTTGCCTATCATCAGGGCGCAATCGCGGGGTATTACGAATTGCTGCGCGATACCGAGGGCGCGGTGGAAATTCTCTATTTCGGCCTGGTGCAGGCGTTCTTTGGCCAAGGCTTCGGTGGCCCGCTGCTGACCCATGCCTTGCAGTCCGCCTGGGCTTGGCCGGGCACCACAAAGGTCTGGGTGCATACCTGCAGCCTCGATCACCCCAGCGCCTTGGCCAACTACCAGGCGCGCGGCCTGCGTATCTATTGCGAAGAGGTTGAGGCCGACGCCTCGTAAGCGTGTCCGCTGCTGGCGGTCAGAACGCACCGGGGGATTCGCCCATGCGCCGCGGCCTCAACCGTCTTCTGCCTCTCTTCACGCTTGCCAGTGACGTATCGCTGCAAGTGCTCAGCGTTCTGCGACGGCAAAACCGTGCGCGTTGGGTGGAGGGGCGCTGCAAGAAACTCAGCAGCCGGTGATTTGGCGGCAGTGAAGGTCTATCTCTTGTCCGGTTTAATAGAAATTAATCTCAAAAGATAACAAAGCTTATTTGCGTTGACTGGCGGCAAAAAATCCTGCGAAAATCTAACGGATAATTATTAGCGTTTGCATCTGTGTGCTGGATAACCCGCACGCATGCGGCTAAACGCTTCCTGCAAGCAAGGACGACCCTGCAGGCCATTCGATATTCGTATTGGGGAGAGTCCTTGTGTTGTCCAGAAAGACCCACTTGGCCGTGGCTATCGCCGCTGCCTGCAGTTTCAACCACGCCCTGGCTGCTGACGCTACAGCAGTACAACTCGATGCCCAGACGGTATTTGGCAGCACTGACGATGCTCAGTCAGACAGCTACAAGGCTCCTCGTAGCAGCGCCGCGACCAAGCTGGACCTGACCCCGCGACAGACACCACAGGCAGTCTCAACCATCACTGGCGCGCAGTTGGAGGACTTCAAGCTGACCAGCGTGAATGATGCGCTGAAGGCTGCGCCAGGTATCCAGGTACAGGAAGTGGAAACCGACCGTACCTACTACACGGCGCGTGGTTTCGACATCACCAACTTCCAGTACGACGGCATCTCCGTGCCCTTCGTCTATGGCAACGTCGAAGGTGACCTGGATACCGCCATATACGAACGTGTTGAGGTCATTCGTGGTGCCAACGGCCTAATTTCTGGCACCGGTAACCCATCGGCGACCATCAATTTCGTGCGTAAACGACCGACCGCTACGACGCAGGCTCGCGTCGATCTGACGGCAGGCTCATGGGACAAACGACGCATCGACACCGACGTATCCGGCCCGCTTAACGACGCCGGAACGGTGCGCGGTCGCGTGGTGTACGCCAACGAAAACAAGAATTCCTACCTCGATCGCTATTCGCGCGAGAAGAACATATTCCATGGAGTGCTGGAGTTCGATTTGGACGACCGCACCCTGTTCACCCTCGGTCACACCCTACAGACCAGCGATGCTAACGGGGCGATGTGGGGGGCATTGCCGCTGGTCTATCAGGACGGCAGCCATACCGACTATTCACGTTCCACCAGCACGGCCGCCGACTGGTCCTACTGGGATAACCAAGAGAATCGCAGTTTCGCCGAACTGGCGCACACCTTCGACAACGGCTGGCAGGCCAAGGGTGTGCTGACACGTGTGGAGAAGAAGAGCGATGGCTCGATGTTCTACATGTACGGCACGCCTAACCGTGAAACGGGTGCTGGTCTGTATTCCTACCCGTCCGAGTATACGGAAAAGAACACTCAGCTAATTGTCGACTTGCAGGCCAGCGGCCCGTTCAGCTTGGCCGGCCGAGAGCACGAGGCGACATTAGGTGCCAGTTGGTCGCGCTCCGAGCTGGAGGATCGCTCTTGGTATGACTCGACCACCGGCACGATGCTGCCGCCGATGGAAGATTGGAATGGCAACATCGGTAGTCCGCTCAACGACAACGGCAGTAACGGCAGTGACTTCACTGATCGCATGAAGAGCCTCTATGGTGCTGCGCGCTGGAGCCTGACCGACAGTTTGAGCCTGATTACCGGCGCTCGGGTTCTCGACGTTAAGAGCGATGGCACTAACTACGGTTTGGCGAAGTCCTCGCAGAACAGCGGCAAGGTCGTACCTTATGCCGGCGTGGTCTACGACCTCAACGAGCAGTACTCGGTCTATGCCAGCTACACCGAGATCTTCGATCCGCAGACCAAGACCAATATCAGCGGCTCGCGTCTGGACCCCGTTGAAGGGGTCAACTACGAGGCTGGGATCAAGGGCGAGCTGTTCGACGATAAGGTTAATGTTGCGTTGGCCGTGTTTCGCACCGAACAAGACAACTTTGCTCAGCAGGCCGGCACCAACGGCGGCGTAGCCTATTACGGGGCCATCGATGGGCTGACCAGCGAGGGCTACGAACTGGAATTCTCTGGCGAACCGCTGGACGGGCTGCAGCTAAGCGCCGGCTACACCTTCGTCGACATTACCAATGCCGATGGCTCACATGGGGTGACCTATTCGCCCAAGCACATGATCAAGACTGCAGCGACTTACCGCGTCCCAGGGATGGATAAGCTCAAGGTGGGTGCTGCGATACGTTGGCAGGACGATATCAAGATCGCCGTACCACTGACTGCCGACGACGGTTACACCAGTCTGGGCAGCGCCGATGCCGAACAGAAGGCCTACGCCGTGGTTGATCTTATGGCCAGCTACGACATCGATCCGAACTGGAGTGTGTCGGCCAACCTCAACAACCTCACCGACGAGAAATACCTGACCAGCTTGTACTGGACCCAGGCTTATTACGGTGCCCCGCGCAACGCCAGCGTGACTGTCAGCTGGAAATACTAGAAAGCTGCCATGCCGGCGCCGCACAGGTTGCCGGCAGGTTGCCACTTACCGTGACGAGATAGCCCATGCGTACCTCACTGGTACTTTTACACCGTTGGTTCGGCCTGTTTATCGCGCTGTTCCTCTTCGTTTCCGGCCTGACTGGGGCAGTGATCTCCTGGGATCACGAGGTGGATGAATGGCTTAACCCGCAGTTGTTCGAGGCGCGCAGTGAAGGGCCGGCGCAAACGCCTGAAGCCTTGGCTGCACAATTGGAAGCGCGTGACCCGCGCCTACAAGTCGGCTTTATGCCGCTGTATACCGAGCCTGGCCACGCCTTCGGTGTCACCGTTAATCCGCGCATTGATCCGACCACCGGCAAGGCTTATACGCTGGACTTCAACCAGATCGCCCTCGACCCAGTAACCGGCGAGGAGCAGGGCAAACGCATGTGGGGCGCGGTTTCGTTGAGCCGTGAAAACCTCATGCCGTTTCTCTACAAACTGCACTACAGCCTGCATATCCCTGATGGTTTTGGTATTGAGCTGGGCATTCTGCTGTTTGGCATCGTTGCTATCGTCTGGACGCTGGACGCTTTTATCGCCCTTTGGCTGTCTTTTCCGAGCTGGCGTGCCTGGCGAAAATCCTTCGCCTTTCGCTGGAAACAGGGTGGCTACAAACTGAATTTCGACCTGCACCGCTCTGGCGGCGTGTGGGTGTGGGGTTTGCTGCTGATCCTGGCGGTGACCTCGGTATCGATGAACCTCAATGTGCAGGTGACCCGGCCGCTGGTTGAGTTGTTCTCGCCGCTGACCCCAAGCCCTTTCGCCAGCCGTACTCCGGTGAGCCTTGATCAGCAGAAGCAACCGGGTATCAGCCGTGCTGAAGCGGTAACCCTGGCAACAGCCGAAGCTACGCGCCTGGGCTTGGCGAACCCTGCCGGCGGGGTGTTTTATTCACCAGAATTCGATGTGTACGGTGTGGGCTTCTACACCGCTGAAAACGACCATGGCGACGGTGGCCTGGGTAATCCTTGGTTGTATCTGGATGGCCAAACCGGCGCGATGGCGGGTAACCAGATCCCGGGTACAGGCAGCGCTGGGGATATCTTTATGCAGGCGCAGTTCCCGCTGCACTCCGGGCGCATCATCGGCATGCCGGGACGCATTCTGGTGTCGCTGCTGGGGTTGGTTGTGGCCATGTTATCGCTGACCGGCGTGGTGATCTGGGCGAAGAAGCGCCGCTCGCGGGTGCTGAGCAAGCAAAGCAGCCGCAACCGCGGTGTCGTAGTTAAAGACGTATCGCTGCAGCCTTAGTGACCAGTTAGCGGGTTGCTGATGCCGTGGCGGTCTTTAAGTGTTTGCACCAGCTCGGCCTGATTGATCAGGAAGGCATCGAACTGCTCAATCACCTCCGGGTGATTGAGGGTTGAGAGGAAGTAGTAATCATCCTGATGGGCCAGGCTGGGATCGAATACCAGCGATTCAGTTTTTGTACTGTTGTACAGCTGGTGCTGAACCACTTGTGGATTGAGGTAAACACCGTCGACCCGATCATTCAGCGCCATGGCCAGCAGTGAATCGATCTGGTTGGCCTGAATCAGCAAAATCTTGCCCGCCTTGATGTCATCCAAATAAGGCCACGGGGTAAAACCGCGCTGGGTGCCCAAGCGGCGCAGGCGCTCTTTGCCTTGGCCAAGAAACTGCGGCTTAACCAGCACGCCATCAATGGCTGGCGCGGCTGCCTGGCTGAAATACACCTTATAAGCCTGCTTCTTATCGGCATTCCAGCGTGGGTTATCTGGGTATTTGAAATCTAACCGGCCGTTGAGGAAGTCATTCAGCAGGCGGCGCACAGGTAATGGTTGATAGACAAAAACATGGCCTTGCTGGGCTGCAAAGGCGTCGAGCAAGTCACGGCCGTAGCCGACGTAATGCCCCTCCACGACACTGGAATAGGGCATGTAGGGTTGCAACTCAACCCCGACCGTAAAGGTCTCGGCGCCGGCTAGCGGGGCAAGGCCAAGCAGCAAACAAATCAGCAGAACTCTCATTATCACGTCTCGTAAGGCCGCCTTTGTAAGCCACCTAGCAACGATAGCTAATTGCCACTCATCGTGGGCGCTAAGCTAGCAAAAAACTGACCAAATAGACGAGAAAAGCTGCCGTAAACGCCCCGTTTTTAACGGCAAAGGCCGCCAATACTGGCTTTGCGCCTGCACGTAGGGGCTATGGCTGTTACCCTGTACCCCGCAGCTGCCGGTTCGGCGGCTGTACGAGTAGGGCAATCCCGTCCTCGTGCGCGTAAAGCGTGCCACACGTCAAAGGAGTCCCCCATGGGTCAAAAACCTTCGTCTGACACGACCCCGCAACCAGAAGCGGCAACTCTGGAAGGTATCCCGGCTCCTACCGGCGATGCCAATCTGATCGACACGGACTACGTGATCGGTCAGGACAACATCAAAGGGCAGTTCTCATTTGCCCTGGATATCCACGGCAAGGTCTTCACCATCTCCGCGCTCACTGTGGTGCTATTTGTGGTGCTGACCCTGGCCCTGCAAAACCAGGTAGAGCCGCTGTTCAGTGCCATGCGTGGCTGGCTTACCAGCAACCTGGCGTGGTTCTTCCTCGGCTCGGCCAACATCTTTGTGCTGCTTTGCTTGGGCTTGATCGTCTCGCCGCTGGGCAAGGTGCGCATCGGCGGTATGCAGGCCACGCCTGATTATTCCTACACCGGCTGGTTCTCCATGCTGTTCGCAGCGGGCATGGGCATCGGTTTGATGTTCTATGGCGTAGCTGAGCCCATGTCGCACTTCTCGGCGGCGCTGGGTGGCGTCAGTGTGGGTGAGGATGGCTTACGTACCGATTGGGCACCTTTGGGTGCGGCAGCCGGCGACACCGCTACAGCCGCGCGCATGGGCATGGCCGCAACGATTTTCCACTGGGGTCTGCATCCCTGGGCGATTTACGCGATTGTCGCGCTGGCCCTGGCGCTGTTCTCGTTTAACAAAGGCCTGCCGCTGTCGATTCGCTCGATTTTCTACCCAATTCTCGGCGAGCGCGTGTGGGGTTGGCCGGGGCATATCATCGATATTCTGGCCGTGTTCGCCACCCTGTTTGGTCTGGCGACCTCTCTCGGCCTGGGGGCTGAGCAAGCGGCGGCGGGTTTAGACCAGTTGTTCGGCATTGCCGCTACCGATACCAGCAAGGTGTTGCTGATCATCGGTATTACCGCGATTGCGCTGCTGTCGGTACTGGCCGGCCTGGATAAAGGCGTTAAGCGCCTCTCCGAGCTGAACATGGGCCTGGCCATTCTGTTGCTGCTGTTTGTGATCATCGCCGGCCCGACGCTAGCCATCCTCACCGGCTTCTTCGACAACCTCGGGGCATACCTGCAATACCTGCCGGCATTGTCCAATCCAATTGGCCGTGAAGACGCCAACTTTAGCCAAGGCTGGACGGCCTTCTACTGGGCCTGGTGGATCAGCTGGTCGCCGTTCGTGGGCATGTTTATCGCGCGGGTCAGCCGTGGCCGCACCGTGCGTGAGTTCCTGATTGCCGTATTGCTGGTGCCGTCGCTGGTGTCGGTGCTGTGGATGACTGCGTTTGGTGGCACGGCTATCGGCCAACTGGTGGGTGACGGCTTTACCGGCGTGCAGGATGCCGCGCTGGAGCTGAAGCTGTTTGCCATGTTGGCGGAGCTGCCGTGGTCAGCGATCAGCTCGTTTGTCGGCATCGTGCTGGTGATCGTGTTCTTCGTCACTTCGTCGGACTCCGGCTCGCTGGTAATCGACACCATTACGGCTGGCGGCAAGGTCAACGCGCCAGTGCCGCAGCGGGTGTTCTGGGTGATTATCGAAGGTGTAATCGCCATTGCCCTGTTGCTTGGCGGCGGATTGGTGGCCCTGCAAGCCATGGCCGTTTCGACCGGCTTGCCGTTTACCATCGTGCTGTTGGTGGGCTGCGTGTCGATCGTCAAAGGTCTGATGAGCGAACCGCGCTGACCGTTGCGGTTGGGTAAGAAAAAGCGCGCCTTCGGGCGCGCTTTTTTGTAGGTGGTTTCGACAACTGTGGCCGATGCCACGGTGTTTCTGCTGAGTTCAGACCTTAAAGCTTTCCACCTGACGACGTAGCGCCTGATAGAGCGCCGAGATCTGCTTCGACTGGCTCTGCACTTCTTCCGACATGCCGCGCACGCCGTCAGTCTGGTCCTTGAGCGCGAGTAGGTTCTCGCTGATGTAGTGCGAGGTCTTGGCCTGCTCATCCGTGGCCTGTGCCGTGTGGGTCGCCATCTCCTGCACGCGCTCGAAGGACGTGCTCAGTGTGTCAAAGACGCTCGTAACCTGGCTAATTTGCGCGGCGGTGCTCTCGGCGTTGCTGCGGCTGTTGCGAATGGCGCTGGCCGACTCAGCCACGCTGAGCTTGAGGCGCTCAATCATCTTGTCGATTTCGCTGGTGCTTTCTTGGGTGCGCGTGGCCAAGGTGCGTACCTCGTCGGCTACCACGGCAAAGCCGCGCCCTTGCTCACCGGCTCGCGCGGCTTCGATGGCGGCATTCAGGGCTAGCAAGTTGGTTTGCTCGGCGATTTTGCGGATCACCTCCAATACCGCGACGATAGCGGCCGAGTTCTGCTCCAGATCGGCGGAGCGCTCAAGCGCCAGCTCGATATCAGCCACCAGCCGCTCGATGGCCTGGTTAGACAGGTTAACCGCGTTGGCTCCTTGATGAGTCAGGCGGCTGGAGTTATTAGCCTCCTCGGCCGTGCCCTTGGCCAGATCCGCCATCTGCTGGTTTGAGGCGTTCATTTGGTTACCGGCGCTGACCATGGAGTCGGACGAGCTGACCAATCCTTCGCTGATCCGCCCAGCCTGCTCGGAGACGGTGTTGAGCTGGCCAGTCATGCCGCCCAGCGTGACCGACTGCGTCTGTATGGCACTGATAATCCCCCGCAGGTGCTCGACAAAACCGTCGAACTCCCTGGCGAGATCCCCGAGTTCATCACGCGAGCGGGAGTTTATGCGTTGGGTTAGGTCGCCATCGCCTTCGGCAATTTCCTTGATGCGCCGGGTCATGTTTTGCACGTTGCGCGTCAGCATTAACGGCACGTAGAAGCCCACCATCAGGGCGATCAAAAAGGCCACAGCGATAACCAACACGGCAATTTTCTGATAGCCGGCAATCCGCTCCTTAACGGCTTCCTTCTGGCTGCGGGCGTGCTCGTTAGCCGCCTCACCTGCCTTGTCGAGCACCCCGCGAATGGCGTCAAAGCGCTCATTAGCTGTGGCCCTATCCTGCGGGATCATGGCCTGGCTCTTCGCTGGCGGCGCATCCAGCATGGCTTTGCTCTGTTGTATCCATTCGTTGAACAGCTCATCAAACTTCTCGTATGGTTTGATCAGCTCGGGCTCACGGATCAGGTAGCTACGGTAGTTATGGAAGCGCTGCAGGGCTTGCTGAATGTTCTCTTCAAAAAAGGCCCGGTTATCAGCCGCGCTGCCTGAGCCAGCCGCCATCTTCTGCAGGGCCAGCCGCGCCTGGTAAATATCACGGTCAGCGTTGAGCACTTCGGAGAGTGCCTCCACATACTGCTGGAGATCGACGTCACCGTCAGACGCGGCCTTCTTCTCGGTTATGTGCTGGCGCAACCGCTCACCGGCATCGTCGAGCATGTTGCGCATCGTCTGGAACTTTTCATCCTGCTGCTGCAGGTTGCTGGACAGCGCTTTACCCGCTTCGAAAGAGGCATTCAGCGATTTGCTGGCCTCCAGCCACTCTTTATAGAGCTGATCGAAATTGGCAAACGGTGCGATTACCTCGGGCTCATCGGCCAGAAAGCCGCGAAATTTCTGAAAGCGGTCGAAGACCTGTTGAGCGTTCTCGTCAAACTCGGCCTGGTTGTCGGCTGCTGTGCCTTCCCCGCTCATCAGCCGTTCCTGGGCGATCAGGGCCTGATAGATATCGCGGTCGGCATTGAGCACCACCGAGACCGCCTCGAAATAGTTCTCCGCCTGGCGGCGCATCGCCTCTTGCTGAACCTGAGTCATCAGCAGCATAAATACCAGCAACCCACCAAGAATCAGGGCCAGCAGCGCTATCGGCAAAATCATTTGAACGCGAATCGAGTGGAGGCGCATCAGGAACTCCTCGCTTACGTATTACTTAACGTTATTTTGAGGTGAGTCTAGGTAACAGAATCAGACTGCGCCAAAGCGGGGCCAAGATTATGGCCAGGTGGGGGGCTTATGGTTTTGCGGTTAGCGAGGTTTGCGCTGGTCGGGACACTGCTTTAGCCGCGACGCTTTGCTTTTCCGCCGGCAGGGCTTCGTAGGCTGGCTCGGGCCGCGCAGGTCGAGCTTGGCGATACCCATCACTTGGCTATTTGCTCGATGTGCTTGGCATTACACCGTATGCGCTGACGGCTCGTGGGAGGGGCTTCAGCCGCGACTTTTCAGTGCTTGGCATTGCACTGCGTGTGTAGAGGTTTTGTGTTGCGCCCTTCGGGGGCACTTTCTCTTGCTGGCCCATCGCCGCTCTCGCGGCACCCGTACCGCTCAATCCCTTACGCAGCGATTCTGCGCATCCAGCTGACGGGACCGTTTGCGACGAGGTTCGGTTAAACCAAAAGTGACCTCTGACGCAATTTCTATGGGCCGCATGTTAGTAAACAGTAAGAAGAATATTTATAAGAGGTGAACTATCAATTATCAGAGATGCTGATTGAATCTTCACTGGCTTCGGCCGTTGGTTTCAAACGGTCGGCTTTACTAACGTATGTAGACTTACGTTTTGGTGCCAACTTAGCGCTGGCCTTTTTGGCGTGAGCTTGTAGTAACTGCTTAATCTTTTTGCGACGGTTCATATGTGCAACTCGATTGTAAGTTGTTGAATAGTAGAAGCTTAGAATGTTGAGCCGGATTTAGATAGTGCGCGATTAGCGCGTAATATTCAGTTTAAGCACGCTATTAGGCGATACCCATCACTCGGCTGATGGTTCGTGGGAGGGGCTTTAGCCGCGACGCTTTGGTGCTTTGCATTGCACCGCGTGTGCAGATATTTCTGTTGCGCCCCCTTCGGGCGCGTCACTTTTTCTTGCTTGCGCGCGGCGGCTGGCCAGAAAAAGTAATCCAAAAGAAGGGCAACCCGACATCCGGCCCTGCCTGCGGCAGGGGACGTTCACGCCATCAGTGCTCCAAGGGCCCGACCGGATGCGGCCTACTGTCGAAGGGCCATCCCTTGTTCATCGCAACTCTCGCGGCATCCATGCCGCTCAACCCCTTGCGCAATGATTCTGCCCACCCTCCTGACGGGAGATTTGGCGCACGTCTGGGAGTCTGGAGTTTATGGCAATGGGTCAGTGGTTTGTTGGAGTAGTCTTGCAGTGAATATGGAGCTACTTTGCTTATGGGGTTTCGTAACGGTACAGCTGGTTGTAAGCCGCAGTTATATGGAGCTATGTGTTATAGCTGAGATGTGCTAACCAACGGTATATCTAGATAAAATAATATATAAGTAGGTTGTAACGACAAATCACAGCAAGGTCAAAGAATTTTATCTCTGGGACTATGATCGGACACTATTCCCAATGGATACTTGCAGGGTTTTAATAGAAAATAATAGTAACGCCCTGTCGGCTTATATTGGAAAAATTGCCAATCCCAAGGAGACAGGATATTCATTTCTTTCTCAAGAAACAGCTTATGCAAGTAAAGCTCAGCATCATCTCAGGAGAACCATGAAGTTAGATCCTGTCGCTGAGTATTATCTGTATGAAATGGCTTATAAGAATAGGAAGATATTCAGGAAAAGTACTAATCCCTCAAGAGAGAATTTTGGGTACAGGTTTGTGGACGGAAAACCCATAGATATAAGTGATGGATATAAAGAGTTTGTTTCTAGGGCGAGCGAGCTAAAGTCAAAGTACAGCTATTTTATAAAGTTTGATATATCATCATACTTTAATTCTATTTATCATCATGATATTACAAACTGGTTTTCTTCCCAGAAGCCGACGCAAACTGAAATTGATTTGTTCGGTCAATACATGCGTGAGATAAATACCGGGTACTCCATCGATTTTCTTCCACATGGACTATATCCGTCAAAAATGCTTGGGAGTCATTTCTTATCATTTATGGATCACTCTGAACTGGTTAAGTGTGAGCACATGATAAGGTTCATGGACGATTACATGCTTTTTTCAGACTCGAAAGATGTTCTGATCAGAGATTTTCAAACAATACAAAAGGGGTTAGGCCAAAAGTCTTTAAATCTTAATTCTGATAAGACGGTTCTATTCTCCGATAAAGAAGTTTCTATCGAACAAACGCTCCATGATGTAAAAAGCGATTTGCTAAGTAAGCTGTATGTAGGGTTAGTTTCTGGAGTCGATCATGAGGAATATGATGATGCCGTTATGGGGTTGTCAGAAGCAGATATTGAGTACCTTGTTAGTCTTTTAAGTGAAGATGAAGCAACTGACAATGAAGCAAGTCTAATTCTAGATTGTATTCATGAGCATTCAGAAAATTTCTACGAATTTATTCCAGATTTCCTATATAAATTCCCTCATCTTGCAAAGAAAATATACTACAAGTGTGAAGACGTATCTGAAATATCAGAGCTTGTTGAGGGATTGATTAAGCTTTTGGAATCATCGCACTCGATGAGTGAGTATCAGTTATTTTGGATAGCAAAGATTGTGGAGAGCTATCTGTTAGGTGCTAATTCAGTTGGTAAATTACTTGCGTTACTTTATGAGCATAAAGATGCTACAAATATCTCTATGGCTAAGGTCTTAGAAATACCAGAGGCTAGATTCGGTATGCCTGAGTGGAGAGAGGTTCATCTTAAAAATGGTTCTAGTGGTTGGTTAGCTTGGGCTTCAGCAGTTGGTATGAGGAATGGCACAAAGCAAAGTAGGAATTATTTATTGGGATATTTTTCAAAAATCAGTACTATAAATAAACTGATTGCTGAATCAATTATTGATTTATAAGTATTTCTGGAGGCAGTTAATAAGAGTTGGTGCTAAATAAATTGGTGTTATGCTCTTATATAAATAAGTATGTATATCAGCCGCGTGCCAAGCCACCGTCAGAGGACAAGTGGAGAAGTTGCGTAGGAGACGAGCCGCTGGATGTGGCGACGACTGCATGGATGAAGGAGGTAGAGCAAAGCGAAACCCGGATGCAGGGGCGCAACCAGAAACATCAGCAAATACGGTGCTGTGCCGAACGCCAAATAAAACGTCGCGGCTGAAGCCCCTCCCACGGTCAGTGCCTTCGATGTTGTGCCAAACACATCGGCGAAATGGCTAAGCAATGATGGGTATCGCGATGCTCAATCTACGCGGCCCGTCCCATCGTACGTTGCTTATTCCTTCGCTACTGCTGCTGACGCCGCTGCCATTCCGCCGCTACGTCACCCATTGTTTTGGGTGCTCCGTCTTTTATCCACGCCATAAACGCGCGATTAAAGCGGAAGTCAGGGCCGCAAGCTTCGGTTAGAAAACGGCGAACATTTTGCGTATTTCGATAGGTGGTCGTGATCGGTGTTGCTGCCGTTATCGTGTCGCTGTGCCAGTCGAAGCTATTCATCCTGGTTTCTCGAGGTCGTAAATGCGGGCGGGGTTATTTACATGGGTGGTTCAGTTTACAAATAAAACCTTCGGCATTTGTGCTGGTGCGTCGCCCACGCTGTGCCTGCGTAACCGCCTCAACTCCACAATTGCCCAACCGGTGTATCCGCCGTATACCGTGTCGCCACTTGCGCCTGCAGCAGCTCGGCGGTGGCCAGGGCATCGGTCAACGCATGGTGCGCTTGGTATAGCGGTAGGTTGTAGCGCAAGCGGCTATCGGCCAGGCGGATTGATATGGGCTGGCGGCCAAGCAGGCGGCCGAGCCAGCCGGGTTGGCGGTTGGGGTACAGGCGCGCTTCCAGTTGCATGGTGTCGATCACCGGGAACTGCAGCCCTTCGCCCAGTTGCTGGCGCACGGCTTGGTCGAGAAAGCCGCGTTCGATAGCGCGGTAGTGCACCACCATCACGTTGCCGGCCATGGCGCTGAGCAGTTCATCGAGAATCTGCCCTAGGCGCGGTGCGTGGCGGATGTCGGAGTGGGTGATGCGGTGGAACGCTACGGATTCGCTGCTCAGTTCGCTGGCGGGTTTGACCACCCAGTAACGTGCATCGCCACAGCGAATACGTTGCAGGCTGAAGGGCAGCAGGCCGAGGCTGACGATGGCGTGCTGGTTGGCATCCAGGCCGGTGGTTTCTACATCCAGGGCCAGCAGAGGCACTTGCTCCAACGGGGTGTCGGCGGCCACGCAGCCGGCCTGGTAGAAGGCTTGCAGGCGTGGGTCGGTGGCGCTGGTGGCGAGCTCGGCAAAGCGCGCGGCCCAGTCCAGTGTGGTAGGCGAGTTCATAGGCTTTTGCCCGGCTGGGCGGGGTAGCGAAAGCGTAGGAATTTCTGCGCGTTGCTGAGTATCTGAAAGGCTTCCTTGAGGTTGTGCCGATCACTGGCGGAAACCTTTTCTGGCTCGATGTAGTTGTTTGGCTCAATGCCTTGCGCCAGTGAGTCGGCTTGATGGCGGATGCGCACCAGGTTGAGAAACTCCAAGGCGTAGCGCAGTTGGCTGATGGCTTCGGGCTGCAGCAGTTTGGTTTTGGCGATGGCGTCCAGGCGCTCCAGCGAGTTCTGCGCCTTGCTGCCGCAGGCCAGCGCGTGCACGCGGATGAGGTCGGTGAGTGGCGCGGTGCCACGGCCTTTGAGGTTGATGATGTTCTTTTGTTGGCCGTCGGTTTCCATCACGAAGGTGCGAAAGAAGCCCAGTGGCGGGGTGCGGTTCAAGGCGTTGCGGGCCATGGCGGCGAGAAAGGCCGGGGCGTTGCTGGCTTTTTCGGCGAGCAGTTCTTTGAGGTTTTCTGCCAGTTCGACTTCGCCGTGCACGCCGTCGAGGTCAAAGAAGATGCTGCTGTTGAGCAGGGTTTGCGGGTTGGGCCGGTCGATCCACTGGCTGAAGTAGTCGCGCCAGACCTTGAGCGGCTGTCGCCATTGGCGGTTACTGGCCATGATCCCGCCCTTGCAGTAGCTGTAGCCGCAGGCGGCCAGGCCATTACTGACGAACTGCGCCAGCTCGGCAAAGTAGGCGTCGTGCAGGTCTGGCTCAAAGCGGTCATCCAGGATCAGCGCATTGTCCTGATCGGTCACCACCAGTTGTTCGTCGCGGGCCATGGAGCCGGCCGCGAGAAAGCAGTAGGGCACGGGCGGCGGGCCGAGTTTCTGCTCGGCCAGCTCCAGCAGGCGCTGCGTGAAGGCGCGGCCGATGCCGGCCATGGCGCTGCCGATCATGTGGGCGGTGGCGTGCTCGTTGGCCATGCGCACGAAGGTGCCGCGTAGGTCGGGCAGCAGCCCTTGCAGGCCGCCGACATCGGGCTGGTTGAAGATCGAGTTGACTAGGTACAGGCTGCTTTGCGACTCGTAGCGGATGATGTCGGAGAGGTTGATCATCCCGACCGGGCGGCGGCGCTGCACCACCGGCAGGTAGTGGATGTTGTGGCGCAGCATACGCAACATGGCCTCGAACACGCTGTCATCGGCCTGGATGGTGATGGGATTTGGCGACATTACCTGGCTGACGGGCGTTGCTGCGTCTAGCCCGACAGCCAGTACCCGGGTGCGCAAATCGCGGTCGGTGAGGATGCCGACCATGGTTGCGCCGGCCTCGTTGCTGTCGAGAATCACCAGCGACGATACGCTTTGCTCGGCCATCAGTTGCGCGGCCTGTTGTACCGGGGTGTCGAAGCTGGTGCCGACGGGCTGACGGGAAATCAGCGTGCGCACTTTAATCTGCATCAGGTCGCTGGCTTTGCCCTGGCTCTCCACGGCGGATTTGAGGCGTGATTGGCCTTCGGCCTCAACAAAGTCAGCGAAGCTGTCGTGTTGCTCACACAGCTGGGCGAACAGGGCAGCGGGGATAAAGTAGATCAGGCTATCTTCGATGGCCCGCGCCGGGAAACGCACTTTGTTGCTGCGCAGCAGGCCGGCCTGGCCAAAAATGTCGCCTTCGCTCAGGCGGTTGTACAGCTCGCCATGGCGTCGGTAGATTTCCACCGCGCCGCTGCGCACGTAGTGCAGGTCTTGGATGGCGGCGCCGTGCAGGAGGATGTCGGTGCCGGCTTTGAAGTAGCTCACGCCGACCTGGCGGGCGATGGCGTCGAGGCTTTCCTCGGGCAGGGCATCAAAGGGCGGGAAGCGTTGTAAGTGGTCACGGATCTCCAGTAACTCGATCTGCATGGGGGCCTCGCGGGTTGGCTGGCCCTACAGGATACGGGCATCGCGATGGCATGTCCGCCTTGCCGACGTTTGTTGAGTGCGTAAGGCACTTAAATTGGCAACTGGTGCGGCACGTGCAGGGCTACAGTGGTGCCCAGGCCTGGGGTGCTGTCGACCCGCAGGGTTGCCGCCAGGCGTTCTGCCCGCGAGCGCATGCCGGCCAGGCCTCGCCCACCCAGGGCGGTCTCGTGCAGGGAAAACCCGATGCCATTGTCGATGACTTGGATGATCACTTCCGACGCTTCGGGGGTAATGACCAGGCGAATGTGGTCGGGCTGCGCATGGCGCAGCGCATTGTTGAGCGACTCTTGCACAATACGCAGGATTGCCAGGGCGCTGGCCGGGCTCAGCGACGCCAGGGCCGGCAACGGTTGCGCCTCCCAGCTCAGCTTGATACCCAGCGAGGCCAGGCGTGGCTCAAGGCGAAAGCGCAGGTTGCCCAACAGGGGCAGCAGGTCGCCCTCACGCACGTCGAGTGAGTCAATGATCAAGCGCAGGTCCTGCAGCGACTCGTCGATCACCAGCGCCAGGTCGTGACGATCCACCTCCGGCCTCAGGGCGAGGCGTTTGGCGGTGATCAACTGGGCACCCATGCCGTCGTGCATGTCCTGAAGGATGCGCGAGCGCTCGGTGGCGATCGCATTGTGCTGGCTGCGCAAGGCTTCCTCGCGGTCGAGCACGAAACGCTCGCCGAAGAACAGCAGCAGCATGATGCACAGTGGGATGCCGCCGGCAGAGCGATAGCGAAAGCTCTCCCACGGCAGCCAGCCAAGCGGCGTGACGAGTGATTGCAGCGCAGTAGTGCACCAGAGCAGGCCGGCCAGCGCGAGCAGTAGCAAGCGTACCGAGCGCTGTTGCCAGGCGGTTTCCAGAATCATCGCCCCGACCAGCGTCAAGGCGACCACGAATGGTAGATCTAGGCCCCACACGCGGTCGCTCGCCACGCCCATCGCCATGCTGCCGAGAATGCTCGCAGTGACGAGCACCCAGAGCCCATCGAAGAGGAGCAGTAGCACTTTCGGTTGGCGATTGGAGAGGCGATAGCCCACGCGACAGAGCATCCACATCAACAAGGTGAAGAACAGGGCGCGCACGGCATGACGCTCTCCCTGCGACAGCGGCAGGATCGGAATCATGTCGATCAGTACGGTCAGACCACCCACGCCGAGCGCGATCAGAATCAGCGTGTATTGCCGGCGCTGGCGTGCATAGGCATAGGCCAGACACATAGCGGCACCGAGCAGGATCATCAGGGCATAGGGCAGCACGGTATACAGCAGGTTCTGCCGTTGCCATACCGGCTCGATCAGTGCTACCGGCCCCAGGCGCACGGCGGACAAGCCGCTACGGATGGCGGCATCGCCCTGTAGGCGCACCAGCAGTTCATTGCTGCCGTTGCGGAAGGCGCTGGCTGGCAGGATCAGGTACACCGGCGTGTCCACGGTTTGTCGACCTCGGTGCTGCGCCGTGGCGAACTCGGCCCGAGGAGTCAGCAGGGCATCGTTCAGCCACAGTTCGCCAAGGGCCGCCAGGCGCGGCAGGTACAACGCCTGGGGTTCCGTAGGCAGTGCGGGCAGGGTGAAGCGAATGCGATACCACGACAGTCCGCTGGCTTGCGGCTGGCGCTCGCGCCAATTGTCAGGCAGCACGACCGTTTGCCAGCCGTCGGCCGGTGGTACCGGCGATTCGCTCATGACGAATTGTGCTTCCTGCAAGGTGCGGACACCGTCGGTTTCGGTGGGCGGCTGCAGCGGATTCCAGGCGACGAACGCCACCATGGCCAGCAGCAATGCCAGCGTCGAGGCGAACAGGCGAATCAACGAATCAACCCGCGCAGGCGGGCCTGGTTGACCGCCTGCACGCGGTTGCTGACGGCCATCTTGCTGTAGATGTTCTTGATATGGGTGGCCGCCGTATGCGCCGAGATGTGCAGATGTTCGGCCGTCTCGCCGACGGTGAAGCCCTGTGCAATCCGAGTCAGGATATCGATCTCGCGTTCGGTCAACGCATCTGGTTCGTGCGCCGGGGCGCGCGGCGTGGGCGGTGCCAGACGAGCCAACAGGTGCTTGGCAATGTGTGGCGACAGCGGCGCGCCGCCCTGATGCACCAGGTTGATGGCGCGCACGAATTCGGCAGGCGTGCTGTCTTTGAGCAAGTAGCCGCGCGCACCGGCCTCGATGGCGCGAATCACATGGGCTTCATCGCCGAACACCGTCGCCACCAGGGCGAACACCGGTGGCTCCCGGTTGGCAAGCTCGGCGATCAGTTCGCTGCCGTCGCCATCGGGTAGCCCCAGGTCGATCACCGCGACGTCCGGTTTATCGTCGACAAGCAGCTGGCGCGCCTGCGCCAGCGAGCCTGCACCACCGAACCAGCATAACCCGGGCTCGCTGAGCACCATGCGCTGGAGCTCCTCGCGCAAGGGCGCATCGTCTTCGACGATGAGAATGGAAAGGGGTGTGGACATCGAGCGATCCCGAGCGGATGAAGGAGTGACGTCAGCGCAGTCGTGGCGGGCCGCGCGCTGGTATGCATTCTAGACCGGATCAAGGCCCTGTCTGCCTACCCGGTTTCAGGTATTTACCGCCGCTGTCGAGGCGTGTTCGAGGTGACGGGGCACTGCGCAAATACCCGAAACAGGGTATGTGCGCAAAGAGCGGAGTTTTCATACTGCAAGCAATGCGCAGACCGCCCAGTGGCTGCATTCACCTACCTGGTGCCCGGATCGTGATGAAAACCTGCTCCGTCTCTCTTGCCATGCGCGCATGGCTGAATACGTCTTTCTGTGTCGCCGGTCTGGCCTGTATGCCCTTGGCAATGGGCGCTCAGGCGCAGACGCTACCCGACGCCGGGCGGATTCAGCAGCAACTCGAACAGTCCATACCGCCACCCGCTTCGACACCGCTCGAGCCGCTGCCTGCCGAGCAGCCGGCCAGCGCTCAGGATCAGCCACGGATCGTCCTGCATCAGGTCGTCGTAGAGGGCGCGCAACTGATCCCGGCTGCCGAGCTGGAACAGGCGTTCGCCGCCCATCTGAACCAGCCGGTTGCCCTGGACACGCTGCAACAGACCGCCCAGTCCCTGGTCGCGCTCTATCGCCAGCGTGGTTGGTTCGCACGCGTCACCCTGCCGGCGCAGGATGTCTCCGGCGGCGTCCTGCACGTACAGGTGGTCGAGGCTCGTTTCGGTACGTTGCACCTTGCGCCCGGCGCGACGCGGGCCAATGCGGACTTTGTCGCGGGCATGGTCGGTAGTCGTCTGCAGGAAGGTCAGCCCTACAGCATGGACGACCTCGAGCGCGGCCTGCTGCTGGCCAACGATCTGCCGGGTATCCAAGCCGACGGCGTACTGCAGGCCGGCAGTACGCCGGGTAGCAGCGACCTGGCACTGAGCGTGCGCGACAGCGCGTGGTTGTCCGGCCAGCTTTCCGCTGGCAACCAGGGCAGTCGTACCACCGGTTATGCGCAGGGTGTAGGGCAACTGGCGTTGAATAATCTCAGCGGTTATGGCGACCAGATCCGCTTGACTGGCGTGGGTGCCGAAGACCTGGACTACGCCCAACTGGGCTACGCCACCCCACTGGGCACTGACGGTTTACGCCTGGATCTGGATGTCAGCCGCCTGAATTATCGGTTGGGCAAGGAGTTCGAAGAGCTCGACGCCGAAGGGCGCTTCGATGTTTATCAGGTTGGGCTCAGCTATCCGCTAACCCGTCTGACGGCGCGCAACCTGTGGGTGAGCTTCGGCCTGGCGCATCGCGACAGCCGTGACGAAGTCCTTGGCAGCGTCGTGCGTGAGCGCGACGTGGACAGCGCCACCCTGTCGCTGTATGGCGACCAACGCTTCGAGCAGGGCGGCAGTGCCTTCTCCTGGCGGCTCGACCTCAGCCAGGGCGAAGCCCGCCTGCACCTTGCGGACGACCGCGCCAGCGATCAGGACGGGCCGCGCGTCGCCGGCAGTTTCAGCCGCCTGAACGGCAACGCGTTGTGGGATCAGTGGCTAGCGCCGGCCTGGTACCTGCGCGTGCGCGGCAGCGGCCAATGGGCGCCCAACAACCTCGACTCCTCGCAACAGTTCTCCCTCGGTGGCATGTACGGCGTGCGTGGCTACCCGACCAGCGAAGGGGCCGGCGACAGCGGTGCCCTCATGCAACTGGAAATCCATCGCCTGCTCGGCGACCTGGGGCTGCCTGGCTTCGAGGCCTATGCCTTCCTCGACGGCGGCGTGGTGCGCCAGCACCACAGCCTGTGGTCAGGCTGGAACACCGCTGAAAGTGAGCACAACAGCTATGCCTTGTACGCCAGTGGCCTGGGGCTGCGTTGGAGCCATGCGTCTGGTCTGGGGCTGGACGCCGTACTGGCCGCACCGCTGGGCAGCAATCCTGGAACCAGCGACGGGCATAACCACGATGGCAGCCGCAAGGGCCCTCGTGGCTGGCTGACCGCTACCTACACCTTCTAACTGATCCGAACCGGAGCCACACCATGTGGAAGCACGCCAACCTCAATCGTCGTTATCGCCTGGTGTGGAATCGCGTACGCCAATGCTGGAGCGTCGCACCGGAAATCGCTTCTGGCCAAGGCAAGGCTGCTGCCGGGGTGAGCGAGCCGGTGCAGGCCGCCTGCATCCTGCCGCTGCGTGCGTTGGTGGTGGCTATCGGCTGCGCCTTCAGCCTGCCAGCCCTGGCTCTGGATGCCAGTGCCTTGCCGACTGGCGGCAGCGTGGTCGCCGGGCAGGCCACGATTGGCCAGCAGGGCAGCACGCTGACCGTTAACCAAACCACGGATCGCGCCATCCTTGAATGGCAGAGCTTCAATATCGGCAAGGATGCGGCCGTGCATTTCAACCAGAACAGTGCCAGTTCGGTGGCCCTGAACCGAGTCACCGGTGGCACCCGCTCGGAGATCTACGGCAGCCTGACCGCCAACGGCCAGGTGTACCTGGTCAATAGCGCCGGAGTGTTGTTCGGCAGCACGGCGCAAGTGGATGTCGGCGGCATCGTCGCGTCCACACTCGACATTTCCAATGACGATTTCCTCGCCGGTAAGAACCGCTTCGTACAGGGCAGCGGCAGTGGTGAGGTGATCAACCAGGGCAGCATCACCGCCCACGATGGTGGCACGGTGGCGCTGATCGGCAGCAGCGTCAGCAACACCGGGCAGATCGTTGCCAATGGCGGCAACGTGGCGTTGGCGGCTGGCCAGCAAGTGACCTTCGCCGCCGGTGCCAACGGCCACTTGCAGATTGCCGTCGATGCCAGCGAAGCGCAGATGATGGTCAACAACGGCGGGCTGATCCAGGCCGATGGCGGGCAGGTGATTCTCACGGCGCAAGGCGCTAATGCGCTGGCTTCTGCCGTGGTGAGCAACACCGGCACCATCCAGGCGCGCACGGTGGCTGAGCGGGAAGGGAAGATTCTGCTGCTGGCGGACTTCGACAGCGGCACCAGCCAGGTGGCCGGTACGTTGGATGCCAGCGCGCCGGACGGCGGCAATGGCGGCTTTATCGAAACCAGTGCAGCGCACGTCACGGTGGCAGAAAGCACCAAGGTCACCACCAAGGCCGCGAGCGGCCAGACCGGCACCTGGCTGATCGACCCCAACGACTTCACCGTCGCTGCCAGCGGCGGCGACATGAGCGGCGCCACCGTAGCGGCCAACCTGGCCAACACCAACTTCACCATCGAAACCGCCACCATGGGCACGGCGGGCGGCAATGGTGATATTCACATCAACGATGCGATCAACTGGAGTGCCGACACCACGCTGACGCTCAATGCCGAGCGCAACATCAACGTCAACGCCGCCATCACCGCCACCGGCAGCAATGCTGGGCTGGCGCTGAACTACGGTGGTACCAACGGCAACAGCAGCAGTACCCCCGTCAGCGGCAGCGACTACAACGTCAAGGCGCCGATCACGCTCAACGGCAGTAATGCCAGCCTGGCGATCAATGGCAACGCTTACACGCTGATTCACAGCATGGCGCAGCTCGATGCGCTCGACGCTGCCGGCACCGGTGTATCGGGTTACTACGCCCTGGCGCAGGATCTGGATGCCAGCGGTACCACGTACGGCCAAGCGCTGGTGGGAACGTCCAACAGTAACGCCTTCACCGGTACCTTCGCCGGGCTCGGGCATACCATCAACAATCTCACCATCGATGCGGGCGGCACCGACTACGTTGGCCTGTTCGGTTATACCGGCAGCAACAGCGTGATTCGTGATATCGGGATGGTGGGCGGCAGTATCAAGGGCAATACTTACGTCGGCGCGTTGTCGGGATACAACGTCGGCAGCATCAGTAATGCCTATGCCACGGGTAGTGTGGCTGGCAACGACACCGTCGGCGGGTTGGTTGGATTCAACTACAACGGCAGCATCAGCAACGCCTATGCAACAGGCAGTGTTACGGGAACAGGTGGCTACGTCGGTGGGCTGGTCGGAACCAACTACGCCGGCAGCATCGGCAACGTCTATGCCACGGGTAATGTCACAGGAATAGGCGATTTCGTCGGTGGGCTGGTCGGATATAACACAGGCAGCGTCGGTAACGCCTATGCCTCGGGCAGTGTATCGGGCTCTTCCTACGTCGGTGGGTTGGTTGGATATAACTACAACGGCAGCATCAGCAACGCCTACTGGGATCGTGACAGTTCAGGCCAGAGTAATGCGATTGGCGGCGGCAGCGGCACGGCTACCCAGATCTCCAGCAGCAACCGCTACAACCCGAATGCTTACGGGAATTTAGGCACCTGGAGCCTCGTTGCCGGCGCCACCAATGTTTACGCCGCCAGCGATGCCAATGGCGTGCAGTGGATCATGATCGAGGGCCAGACGCGTCCCTTCCTCGCCAGCGAGTACAGCACCACCATTGGCAATGCCCATCAGTTGCAACTGATGGCCTACGACCTGGCTGCCAGTTACACCCTGGTACGCGATATCGATGCCAGTGCCACCGCCGGCAGCAATGCCAGCGGCATGTGGAGCACGGCCGGCTTCGTCTCGGTGGGTGACGAGAGCAATCCGTTCACTGGGCAATTGGACGGGCAGAGCCATACCATCGGTGATTTGCTCATCAACCGTAGCAGCACGAACTATGTCGGCCTGTTCGGTTATACCGGCAGCGGTAGTGTGATCCGTAATATCGGGTTGGTCGGTGGGGGCGTGCTGGGGCAGTACTACGTCGGCGGGCTGATCGGCTGGAGCAACGACAGTACCATCAGCAATGCCTACACCACTGGCAGCGTATCGGGTAACGGCAGTGTCGGTGGGCTAATCGGCTGGAACCAGGGCAGTACCATTAGCAATGTCTATAGCACTGGCAGCGTATCGGGGATCAGCCAATACACCGGTGGGCTAGTCGGAGTAGTCAATGGTGGCAGCATCAACAACGCCTATGCCGCCGGCAGGGTGTCGGGCGGCAACCAATATAGCGGTGGGTTGGTCGGGTTCAACAGCGGCGGCAGCACCATCAGCAACGCCTATGCCACCGGTAGCGTGACGGGCGGCTTCCAGGTTGGCGGGCTGGTCGGGGAAAACAATGGCACCGTCACATCCAGCTTTTACGCCACCACTGATGCTCAGGGCAACGTCATCAACAACGGTGGTGGCGCCACCGGTGTATTCACGGGCAACGCTCTCGGCACAGGCAAGAGTTGGGTCGAGCTGACCCAGCTCTCTACCTTCAGCAATGCTGGCTGGGATATCGACGATGCGGGCGGCACCGGCCTGGTCTGGCGGATTTACGAGGGTTACACCACGCCACTCTTGCGCAGCTTCCTCAAGAGCGTGACGGCCACGGCTGCTATCAACCAGAGCAAAACGTACGATGGCACCACGACCGGTACCGTCAGCTACACCACCAGTCTGGTTGATGCGGTACTCGATGGGAGTGTTGGTTACACCACTCAAAGCAAGAACGTGGGTGTCTACAGCTCCAGCAATAGCAGCTTGAGCCTTACCAATGGCTTGTACTCCAGCCAAGAGGGCTATGACATCGCTTATGTAGAGACCAACAGCGATGTCACTATCGACAAGGCCAGCATCACCGTCAGTAGCAGTGATGTCATCAAGACCTACGATGGCACCACCAACGCAGCCGGCTCGGCGGCGGTGACCCTTGGCACTCTGTTCGGTAGCGATAGCCTGTCCGGCGGCAGCTTTGCCTTCACCGACATCAATGCCGGCACCGGCAAAACAGTGAGCACCAGCGGCGTGACCGTCAGTGACGGCAACAACGGCGGCAACTACGACGTGACCTACGCCGACAACATGAGCAGCACCATCGACAAGGCCAGCATCACGGTCAGCACCAGCGATGTCAGCAAGACCTACGATGGCACCACCAGCGCAGCCGGGTCGGCAGTTCTGATCGGTGGCACGCTGTTCAACAGCGACAGCCTGTCCGGCGGCGTCTTCGCCTTTACCGATGCCAATGCTGGCACCGGCAAGACCGTTACGGCCGACGGCGTGACGGTCAGCGATGGCAACAACGGCGGCAACTACGACGTGACCTACGTCGACAACACGAGCAGCACCATCGACAAGGCCAGCATCACCGTGACGGCTAATGGCGGTACTTCCACCTATGGCGACAATGGCCTGCTCAACCCTGGGCTGACGGCAGCCGGGCTGGTCAATGGCGAGGATGAGTCGGTACTTACAGGCCTGGCCAACAGCTTCGGCATCGATAACAGCACCAACGCCGGCAGTTACACGCTCACCGTCGATGGCACGCTGAGCAACGGTAATTACGTGGTGACCCAGACCAGCGACGGCACCTGGGTCGTCGACCGCAAGACCTTGACGGTAAAGGCCAGTGATGACCGCCGAAGCGTATCGAACCAGGCCTACAGCGGCGGCAATGGCGTGACGTACCAGGGTTTCGTCAACGGCGAAGGTCTTGGCGTACTCAATGGCAGCCTGAGCTATGGCGGCACTGCTCAAGGTGCTACGCAGGCCGGCACCTACGCCTTGAGCGTGAGCGGGCTGAGCGGCGACAACTATGCGATTCAGTATGTCGATGGCCGTTTGCTGTTGACGGCGCCGTTGACTACACCAGGCGGTGGCGAGCTGGTGCGGCCGGTGCGTGACAGCCTGCGCAACCAGCCGTCCGGTTTGCCTCTCGCCTTGGCGAGTAGCGAAGGCTTGCGTCTGACCATTCTGGGTGACCCGATGGGTATGGCGGATTGATTGGCGGATTGCACGCCCTGTAGGAGCGGCTTTAGCCGCGAATTTCGCGGATAAATCCGCTCCTATAAATGCTCGATTGCGGCGTTCAGCCGCGCCGATAGCGCAGCAGCAAGCCTTGGCAATTGTCCTGCGTGCCAGGCCAGTTGCCCGCATACCAAGGTGCTGCGCACCGCATGGCGAAAGGCGGGGACCTGGAGCGGTGGCCAGCCTCAGGCGTCGCGGTTCTCCTGGCCGGGCAGGCGCGCTTCTCTGCTCAGGCGTGCGACCAGCTCAGCCAACGGCAGACTGCCGAGGTTGTCGCCGGCGCGGCTGCGCAGGGTAACGCGGCCTTCGGCTTTTTCCTGTTCGCCGATGACCAGCAGGTAAGGCACTTTCTGCAGGGTGGCTTCGCGGATCTTGTAGCCGATCTTCTCGTTGCGCAGGTCTGCCGCTGCACGCAGGCCGGCGCGCTTGAGGCGGGCCAGTACCTGGCGGGCGTAGTCGTTCTGCCCTTCGCTGATGGTCAGCACGGTCGCCTGCTGCGGCGCTAGCCACAGCGGGAACAGGCCGCTGTACTGCTCGATGAGAATGCCGGTAAAGCGCTCCAGTGAGCCGAACAGGGCACGGTGCAGCATCACTGGGCGTTCACGTTCGCCCTGCTCATTGATGTAGCTGATATCGAAGCGCTCCGGCAGGTTGAGGTCCACCTGCAGGGTGCCGCATTGCCAGTCGCGGCCGATGGCGTCACGCAACACGAATTCCAGTTTTGGCCCGTAGAACGCGCCTTCGCCGGGGTTGAGCTGGTAGTCGATGGCCATGCGCTGCAGCGCGCCGGACAGTGCACCTTCCAGTTGGTCCCAGGTTTCGTCGCTGCCGATGCGGTTGGTCGGGCGGGTGGAGAGCTTGACCGCCACCTCGTTAAAGCCGAAGTCGCGGTAGATGGCGAACACCAGGGCGATGGTGTCGGCGCATTCCTGTTCCATCTGCGCGGCGGTGCAGAAGATGTGCGCGTCGTCCTGGGTAAAGTGGCGCACGCGCAGCAGGCCGTGCAGCGCCCCGGAAGGCTCGTAGCGATGCACCTTGCCGAACTCGGCCATGCGCAGCGGCAGGTCGCGGTAGCTCTTCAGGCCTCGGGCGTAGAGCGCCACCGCGCCGGGGCAGTTCATCGGCTTGAGGGCGAACACGCGTTCGTCCTCGGTGGTGGTGGTGAACATGGCCTCGCGGTAGTTGAACCAGTGCCCGGAGGTTTCCCACAGGCTACGGTCCATCACGTCCGGGGTGTTGACCTCGACGTAGCCGGCAGCGTCCTGGCGCTGGCGCATGTAGCCGATCAACTGCTGGAACAGGGTCCAGCCCTTGGGATGCCAGAACACCGAGCCGGGGGCGCAGTCGTCGAAGTGGAACAGGTCAAGCTGGGTACCGAGCTTGCGGTGGTCGCGCTTGCCGGCTTCTTCCAGGCGGGTGAGGTAGGCCTTGAGCTCTTTCGGCGTGGCCCAGCAGGTGCCGTAGATGCGTTGCAGCGCGGCGTTTTTTGCGTCGCCGCGCCAGTAAGCGCCGGCCACCTTGGTCAGCTTGAACGCCTGCAGCAGGCCAGTGCGCGGAATATGCGGGCCTCGGCACAGATCCTCGAAATCGCCCTGGCGGTACAGCGACAGCACCTCGTCTGCGGGAATATCGCGGATCAGCTCGGCCTTGTAATGCTCGCCCTGCGCCTCGAAGTGGGCGATGGCTTGGTCGCGCGGCAGTTCGCGGCGGCTGACGGGTAAATCGGCGGCGGCCAGCGCGTGCATGCGCGTCTCGATCAGCGCCAGGTCATCGGGGGTGAAAGGCCGCTCGAAGGCGAAGTCGTAGAAAAAACCGTCTTCGATGACCGGGCCGATGGTCACCTGGGCACTTGGGTACAGCTGCTTGACCGCCATCGCCAGCAGGTGGGCGCAGGAGTGGCGCAGCAGTTCGAGACCCTCTGGATCGCGGGAGGTGATCAGGCTGAGTTGGGCGTCGTTTTCGATCAGTGTGCTGGTGTCTACCAGGCGGCCATCGAGGCGGCCAGCAAGCGCGGCCTTGGCCAGGCCAGGGCCGATATCGGCGGCCACTTCGGCGACGCTCAGGGGCTGGGGATACTGACGCTGGCTGCCGTCGGGCAGAGTGATGCTGGGCATATGGGGTCTCTAATCAGGGTCGGTTAAAGGTGAAATCTGTAGGGTGGGTTAGCGGCGCAAAGGCGCAGCTATGGAGGCCACCACGTAGTCCGTGCGCCGCGTAACCCACCATCGGCGCAACACAGGGAGATCGTCCGGTGGGTTACGCGGCGCGCCACGAGGGCGGTGTCTGCTTGTTTGTAGCTTGGCGCCGCTAACCCACCCTACAGTTGTTATTGGCGCTGGTAGCGCAGTGGCAAACCCTGGCAATCGTCCTGCACCTGACCGTTGTGCCAGGCCAGTTGCCCGGAGACGATGGTGCTGCGCACGGCATGGCGGAAGGCGCGGCCCTGGAAGGGCGTCCAGGCGCAGTGGGCGAGGATCGGGTCGGCCGCCACCGGGTGTGGTTCGGCCAGGCGTTCGATCAGCGTCAGGTCAGCCCAGTAGCCTTCGCGCAAATAACCGCGCTGCTCAATGGCAAAGCGTTGCGCCACGGCATGGCTGGTTTTTTCCACCAATGTGGTCAGTGGCAGCAAGCCATCGGCCACCAGTTCCAGCAGCGCCGGCAGGGCGTGTTGTACCAGTGGCAGTCCAGACGGCGCTTGCAGGTAAGGCTGCTGCTTTTCTTCCAGGGTGTGTGGGGCGTGGTCGGTGCCGATGATGTCCAGCCGCCCGCACAGCAGGGCCTGGCGCAGGGCATCGCGGTCGGCCTGGCTCTTGATCGCCGGGTTGCATTTGATCAGGTGGCCGAGTGCTGCGTAGTCGCGGTCGTCAAAGTACAGGTGGTGCGCGCAGACCTCGGCGGTGATCTGCTTGCCGGCCAGCGGGCCGGGGTGGAACAGGCTCAGCTCGCGGGCCGTGGTGATATGCAACACATGCAGCTGGGTGCCATAGCGCCGGGCCAGACTGACCGCCAGGCTGGAGGACAGGTAGCAGGCCTCGGCGTCGCGGATCAGCGGATGCTCGCTGGCGGGGATATCGTCGCCGTACTGCGTCTGCCACTGCGCCTCGCGTTCGCGGATGCGCGGGGTGTATTCGCAATGGGTCAGCAGAATGGTCGGGCAATCGCGGAACAGCCGTTCCAGCGCCGGCAGGTCGTCGACCAGCATGTTGCCGGTGCTGGCACCCATGAACACCTTCACCGCTGCCACACGGCTGGGGTCGAGCGCGGCGACGGTGTCGAGGTTGTCGTGGCTGACGCCGAAGTGAAAGCCGTAGTTGACCCGCGAGCAACGGGCAGCGCGTTGCTCCTTGGCCGCCAGCGCCTCCAGCGTCAAGGTCGGCGGATTGGTATTGGGCATGTCCATGACGCTGGTGATGCCGCCGGCCACCGCTGCCCGGGATTCCGTGGCGAAGCTGCCTTTATGCGGTGCGCCAGGGTCACGGAAATGCACCTGATCATCGATCATGCCCGGTAGCAGCAACTGCCCGGCGGCGTCGATTTCCATAGAGGTATTGCGCCCGCCGATGCTGCTGTCGATCTGCTCTATACGACCATTGCGCACCCAGACATCGGCGTCGAACTCACGTCCTTCATTGATCAGGCGGGCGTTGCGGATCAGTAAGCTGCTCATCTTCAGAACTCGTTCTGCAGGGCTTTGTAGCCGCGCACCAGGTCGATATTGGTGCGCGCCACGTCTTCGGAAAATTCGCTGGCTGAGACACTGACGCGTGGCAGGCTGGCCAGCTCGGTCTGTGGCCCGATGCGCTGGGTGGAGGTGACGTGAAAGCCCGCCGGCAGGTCGCAGCCGTCGACCACGGCGTTGTGTCGCACCACGCAGCCGTCGCCGACCGTGCAGTTGAACAGCACGCTATTGAAGCCGATAAACACGCGATTACCGACGCGGCACGGGCCGTGGATGATCGAGCGATGGGCGATGGACGTGTGCTCGCCGATGGTCACCGCCGCGCCGGACTTGGAGTGGATTACCACGCCGTCTTGAATATTGGAGTTGGCACCGATGACGATGGGCTGCATATCGCCGGTTTCGTCCACCTCGTCGGCGCGGATCACTGCATAGGGGCCGACGAAGACGTTGTCATGAATGATCACTTTGCCGCAGATAATCGCGGTCTTGTCGACATAGGCGGACTCGGCAATGACCGGCAGGTGGCCGGACGGGTTCTTGCGGATCATGGTCGTTCCTTGGGCGAGGGCACTGGGTCGTAGCCGCCCGGATGCCAGGGATGACAGCGCAGCAGGCGGCGCAGGCTGAGCCACAGGCCGCGTAGCAGGCCGTGCTTCTCCAGCGCTTCGATGGCGTAGTGCGAACAGCTCGGGTGGAAGCGGCAGCGCGGCCCGAGCAGCGGGCTGATCAGGTACTGGTAGAAACGCACCAAGGCGACGGCCAGGCGCTTCATGCGGGACGGCTCACGGCCACGTGCAGGTGCTCGCCGCCGAGGTCGTTGTAGAAGCAATTGGGCCGGCCGGTGTGGCAGGCCGGGCCTTGCTGCTCGACCTTGAGCAGCAAGGCGTCTCCGTCGCAGTCGAGATGAGCGCTGAGCAGGCGCTGGCGATGGCCGCTGGTTTCGCCCTTGCGCCACAGTTGTTGGCGCGAGCGCGACCAGTAGCAGACTTGGCCGCTGGTCAGGGTTTCCTGCAGCGCGCTGTGATTCATCCAGGCCAGCATCAGCACTTCGCCGCTGTCATGGCGCTGGGCGATCACCGGGATCAGCCCGGCGTCGTTCCAGGCGATGGCCTCCAGGGCCACGCTCAGCGCCACGGTGTGGCCGGCTTCGGCGGATTCCAACTGCAGCCAGAAGGCGTCGGCAGGCATGGCTCAGCTCCAGTTCCAGCGGCTTTGTGCCACCGCGTCGTGGGCGTGCAGGCTTTCCGCATGCACGACCTTGAGGCGGAAGGCGCTGGCCTGCGGCAACTGGCGCAGGGCGCGGTGCAAGCGGCGTGCTGCATCCTCGCAGAACATCAGGTTCTGCCCATTGGCGAGGGCGAAGGCCTGTTCGTCGGCGCGCTTCACCGCCGTCTGCACCGGCGTGGCAAGGGCTTGTTCGGCGCTGTCGATCAACGCCAGCAGCGGCAGGTCGACACAATTCTGAGTCAGGCGCAGTTGTAGGGTCGCCGTGCTGCGCTGGCTGTGCGGCGTGGCGACGATGCCCTGGGTCGAGCCGAGCCAGTCGAGCGCCTCCAGGTAATCCAACGGCTGCGCCGCGAAGGTTTCGGCGAAGCGTTGTTGGATCAACTGCCGAGCCAGCGCTGCCGAACAGGGGCAGGTGGACGAGTAGGTGACGTCCACCTGCAACTCGATGCTCACACCACGGCCGTCCTGGCGAGCGCGAAGCTCGAAGGGGTAGGTCTTCCAGCCACTGAGCGGGCTGACCAGTGCCGGTCGCTCGAGCGGCACCTCGCCGCGTAGCGTGAGGGTGGCACTGTCGGACAGATCCCGGTGGCTACCCAGGCAATCATCCAGTACCCGCAGCATGGCAGGTACATCCAGCGCCTGATGCACCAGGCGCTGCGCAGCCATGTATAGCCGCGACATGTGGATGCCGCGCGCGCCGGCGTCGTCGAGGCTGACGCCGATATCGACGTTGGCGGTCACGGCTGCGCCACCCAGGCGGATGGGCAGGGCGATACCGGCCATGCCGACCCAGTCCAGCGGCAGGTCGTGATGGGTGGGCTGAGCAGCGATATCGGGGAGGGGCTGATCGTTCATCGCAAATCCGTGGGTTGATTGCAGGTTTTAATGTTATGTTATAACACTTAAAACAAGCCAGCCGATTTGCCATGATCCCGATGACTGTACTTACCCAAGACGAGCTGCTAGCCCAGCCGGCCGACGCGTACATGAGCGACACCCAGCAGCAGTTCTTCCGCCAGCTGTTGCTGGCTCAACGTGCCGAACTGCAGGCGCGCATCGACGACGAATTCACCGAGCTACGCCAGCCTGACAGCAGCAGCGATGTGGCCGACATCGGTGCTGCCGAGGAGCAACGCCAGTGGCAGCTGCGCTTGCTAGAGCGGGAAAAGAAGCTGCTCGACAAGATCGACCAGGCCCTCGACCGCCTGGCACGCGGCGAGTACGGCTGGTGCCGCGATACCGGCGAGCCCATCGGCCTTAAACGCCTGTTGCTGCGGCCCACTGCCAGCCTGTGCATCGAGGCGAAAGAGCGCGAAGAACAGCGCGAACGCCACCAACGCCCCGTGTAACCCCTGATTCCGTGATGAGGAACCCACCATGTCCAACCGCCTTCCCGTAACTGTGTTGTCCGGCTTTCTCGGTGCCGGCAAAAGCACTTTGCTCAACGCTATCTTGAAAAATCGCCAAGGCTTGAAAGTGGCGGTAATTGTTAACGATATGAGCGAGATCAATATCGATGGCAGCGAAGTTCAGCGTGATGTCAGCCTGAACCGTGCCGAAGAAAAGCTCGTGGAAATGAGCAACGGCTGCATCTGCTGCACCCTGCGTGAAGACTTGCTGGAGGAGGTTGGCCGTCTGGCGCGTGATGGTCGTTTCGATTATTTGCTGATCGAGTCGACGGGTATCAGCGAGCCACTGCCGGTGGCCGAGACCTTTACCTTCCGTGGCGAAGACGGTCAGAGCCTGGCCGATGTGGCGCGCCTGGACACCATGGTCACGGTGGTCGATGGGGTGAACTTTCTGCGCGACTTTCATCAGGCCGAGAGCCTGGCCAGCCGTGGCGAAACCCTTGGCGAAGAGGACGAACGTGCAATCACCGATCTGTTGATTGAGCAGGTTGAGTTCGCCGATGTGATTCTGGTTAGCAAGATCGACCTGATCAGTAGCCACGAGCGTGAAGAGCTGATGGCCATTTTGCGTGGCCTGAATACCCATGCTGAAATCCTGCCGATGGCCATGGGCGCAGTGCCCCTGGAGAAAATCCTCAACACTGGCCGCTTCGATTTCGAGCGCGCCGCCCAGGCACCAGGTTGGCTCAAGGAGCTGCGTGGCGAGCACATTCCCGAGACCGAGGAATACGGCATTGCTTCAAGCGCTTACCGTGCGCGTCGGCCGTTTCACCCGCAGCGCTTCTTCGGCTTTATCAACCGTGAGTGGAGCAACGGCCGCCTGCTGCGCAGCAAGGGGTTTTTCTGGCTGGCCAGCAAGTACCAGGAGGCCGGCAGTTGGTCGCAGGCTGGCGGCTTGATGCGCCATGGTTTTGCCGGGCGCTGGTGGCGTTTTGTGCCCAAGTCGCAGTGGCCGCAGGACGATGAAGGCCTGCAGACGATCATGAAAAACTGGCAAACGCAGACCGGCGATTGCCGCCAGGAACTGGTGTTTATCGGCCAGAACATCGACTTTGCCCAACTGACCCGCGAGCTGGATGCCTGCCTGCTGACCGATGCGGAAATGGCTCTGGGCACAGACGCCTGGCAGGCGCTGCCAGACCCATTCGGCCCTTGGCACGAGGAGGCCGCCTGATGCTTGCGCCGCTACTGCGTCAACCGATACGCCAGGTTAATAGTGAGCAGATTGAGGTCCTTGGCGAGGTGCTGCGTGATGAGGTCAACCTGGCTGTTTGGCAGCGTCAGTTGCCGGCGCAGATCAGCGATTTCGCCACGGCACTGCTGGCGCAGGGCGAGCCACTGGCACAAACCATCGTGCTTGAATTGGCCAACGCGGACAGCCCGATAAACCTCAGCGGCCTGGTGGACAGTTACAGTGATCTGCCGGGGCAGACGGCTTTTCTGCAGGACTTGAGTTGGTTGGTCGGTGCCTTTGTTTGCCTGTTTGATGCCAAGCGCATTGGCCTGCGTTTGCGCATTCTCGATAAGGCTATGTGTCCGCGCTTTCACGTCGATCACGTGCCCGTCAGGCTGATCACCAGCTACGCCGGGGCGGGCAGCGAGTGGCTGGCTGAGGGCGTGATGGCGCGGCGGCGTCTGGGCGATCCGACGGCCGAGCCAAGCGATGCGGCGCAGATTGAGCGCGCCAAGGCGGGTCATGTGCTGCTGGCCAAGGGTGAGAAATGGATCGGCAATGAAGGCGCTGGCCTGATTCACCGTTCGCCGCAACCACCAGCCGGTGAGCGGCGGCTGTTATTGACCCTAGATTGGCTGGCCTAGCGGCAACAGACCCTAAATACCAGGCAAAAAAATAGGCTGCGATTTAGCAGCCTAAATACTAGAAAGGCATGCCAGCGTGTGGTCCGGCATGCAAGGGGAGACCCTGAGACCACTTGAACACAGACACGGTGACGCTTTGATGACCGTGCATGTCTGTCGCGTAACTAATGGTTTATGCGCAACTGGCGGTTAGCGCGCCATCCACACGCCCTTGCTCTGTTTCTCGCAGAAGGGCTTGAGGTAGTTGGCATCGTTAGCCACGCCGTAATAGTGAATATCTTGTTTGTAGAAACCGCCCACCGTGGCGTTGCGGCACACACCGAATGCGCCGGTTGGGCATTGCTCGACGAAGTCCACTGCAACCTTCTGGCCTTTCATTTGTGGCTGGCAGAAACCGCTACGGAACAGGTTGGGCGGGATGCTGCGGTTTTGCTGGCAAACCTTGACGTCCAGGCGCTCGGCCTGGCTATGCACCACGCAGGCCTCACCCCAGGCCAGGCCGGACAGCGTAAACAGGCTCAGCAGCAAAAAAGCGCGCATCAATTGACCCTCGAAAAATATGCCGGCGACTCTAGCATGCTGTTTTGATTTGGTCTGCGTGGGCCGCGACTAGCGGCGGGGCAGGGTTAGAATGGCCACCGCAAAAATCTTCTTATCGATGAGCAGTGGCAAACGCCGATCATGCTGAAAAATATCCCCACCCATGTGATTGCCGGGCCGCTCGGTGCTGGCAAGACCAGCTTGATTCGTGACTTGCTGGGGCAACGGCCGGCGCATGAGCGTTGGGCGGTGTTGATCAATGAATTCGGTTTGGTTGGCCTCGACGCTGCCTTGCTGACCCGCGATGACGACGGCATCACCATGGGCGAAGTGGCGGGCGGCTGCCTGTGCTGCGTCAACGGCGTGCCGTTTCAAGTTGGCCTGAGCCGGCTGCTGCGCCAGGCCAAACCGCATCGTTTGCTGATTGAGCCGTCTGGCCTTGGCCATCCCCTGCAATTGCTCGCGCAGTTGCGTGAAGCGCCCTGGGCGGGCGTGTTGGCGGTGCAGGAGCCGCTGCTGGTGCTCGATGCCCAAGCGCTGGCCGCTGGCGAAGCCTTGCCGGAGAGCCAGCAGGCGACGCTGAGCCATGCTGGGTTGATCCTGCTGAATAAAGCCGAAGGGTTGGATGATGCGACCAAGGCTCGCATTCAAGCGCAGCTGCCAGCACGGCCGATTTACTGGACCCGTCAGGGTGCACTGCCACTGGTAGAACTGCCCGGCTTTAGCACCCAGGCCGATAGCGGCGGCACGCTGGATAACCTGCCCACGGCCGCTGCGCCATTAGCGCAACTGTGGCGCAGCGCGCATGAGCCCATTTGCCAGGTGCAGCAACAGGCCGAAGGCTGGAGCATCGGCTGGCGCTGGCACCCCAGCCAGCAGTTTGAGTTGCTGCGCGTGCAACAGTGGCTCAGTAGCCTGCCTTGGCGTCGCGCCAAGCTGGTGCTGCAAACCAATGCCGGCTGGTTGTCAGCCAATGCCTTGCATGGCCAGGCCCTGCACTGGCAAAACAGCGAATGGCGCAAGGATTCGCGCTTGGAACTGATCTTTTCTGAGGTGCAGAACATGGCCGAGCTGCAAGCCGCGTTTGCCGCGTGCCGCTTGCCATGAGTGAAAGGCCTGCCGGTGTTGATAAACTGCGCGCACTTTTTTCCGGATAACTACCATGCAACTGCTTCCCTGGTCCCATGACTGCTCTGCCGGTTTTACCCTGCGCGGTTGGCACACGCCGCCTTCAGGCAAGCCGGTGCTGCATTTTTTGCACGGTAACGGCTATTGCGGACGGGTTTATACGCCGTTGCTGCAGCTGCTCAGCGAGGATTTCGATCTGTGGCTGTGTGATGCTCAGGGCCATGGTGAGAGTGACCACGGCGGACGATTCCATGGCTGGAATCGCAATGCCGAGATGGCGGTGGAAGCCTTTGCCGCAGGGCGCGAGCGCTTTGCCGATGCGCCGGTGTTTGCCATGGGGCACAGTTTTGGCGGGGTGCTGACCAGCTTGATCCTGGCGCGCCATCCCGAGCTGTTCCAGCGTGCGGTGTTGCTCGACCCGGTGCTGTTTAGTCCGGCGATGATTGGTGTGTTTGCGCTGTCTGATGTGGTCGGTTTGAGCCGGCGTACTGCCCAGGCTAGCAAGGCGTTGAAGCGCCGCAGCCACTGGCCTGATCGCACAACAGCACATGCGGCCTTGCACGGTCGGGGGATGTTTCGCGGCTGGACCGAAGAAGCCTTTAGTGCCTATATCCAGCACGCGCTAAAAGACAGTGAGAAGGGTGTTGAGCTGAAATGCCGACCAAGCCGTGAGGCGGATATTTTCAGCTCCATGCCCAAACGCCTATGGCCGTCGCTGGGCAAGGTGACAACGCCGACCCAGGTGCTTTACGGCCAACGCAGTTATCCCTTTGTGGCCAAATCGGTGGCACGTTGGTGTGCCAGCAATGGCCATGTCAGTGCCCAGGTGGTGGCGGGCGGGCATTGTTTTATGCAAGAGCAACCGGCCGAAAGCGCCGCCCGCGTGGCGCACTTTCTGTTGCAGCGCGATTAGTAATGAGCCCCCGCGAGGCAGTCTGGCTGGCGCTTTCCGAGCTATGGCTGGACACAACGCTGGATGACTCGGACTTACGGCATATCGCCGCCCGGCTACGCGCCAGTGGTTTGAGTCGAGATGAGTTGCAGCATATCTACTGCTATGAAGTGGCGCCGCAGGTCTGGCATAACCACTGGACGGTCGCTGGGGTGTGGGACGCTTTTGAGCCGCACTGGCTGTTGGCGGGATGCCGGCGTCATCAGCAAGGCGGGCGTTGGCATCGGTTGAAGTGCCGTCTGTTGCATCGCCCGATGACCTACGCCTGTGACGCGCAATGGCAGCAGGTGTTGGTTTATCTGGCGGCTCCGGCCTGAGCTTCGTTGGTTTTAATGGCGCGTGTGGTCATCTGAGTTGAGGTGCCGGCTGCGCCACTGCTGCATTTCGATCACTTGCGCGCTGGGCTGCGGTTCGCGAGTAGGGTGGGGCGCTAGTTCAATGCGGCCCAGCTGTTTGCCAAACAGGGTGATGCTGCCGGCATGCCGCTGCTCGCCGGTAACCGTGAACTCGAAGCCATACACCCGCGCCAGACGTTTGTGCCCGCGTGCATCAGGCAGCAGGGTGAGCCGGCGCAGGGCGACATTTTCATCGAGCAATTCGATGTCGGATTTGGCGCAATGTTGTTTCACCAAACCCAGCGCGTGTTCACGCAGGCCATGGGCGTGCCACAGCCAGGCGCAGGCAGTGGCGAAGAGCATCAGCAGGAATACATCGAAGAGATCGAACATGGTGGCTCCAGCAACAGAGGGCAGAGCTTAACCGGATGTTCGCCTCGTCGCCCAGTTGGTCGAGGCGCAGGCCGGTATGCTTAGTGTTCCGCTGCGTTAAGCGCTTGGTAACGCTGCTGCAGTTCGTGGCGAATTTGCCGGCGTTGTAGGCCTTGGCGTTGCCGGCGCAAACCGTCCGGGGTGTCGGCTGCGAGAGGCGGAACCGTCACGGGGTTACTGTGCTCATCGACGGCCACCATGGTGAAGAAGCAGCTGTTGGTATGGCGCACCGAACGCTCGCGGATGTTCTCGGTGACCACCTTGATACCGACCTCCATGGAGGTGCGCCCGGTGTAGTTGACCGAGGCGAGGAAGGTGACCAACTCGCCGACATTGATCGGCTCGCGGAAAATCACCTGATCCACCGACAGCGTCACCACATAACAACCGGCATAGCGGCTGGCGCAGGCGTAGGCGACTTCATCAAGGTATTTGAGCAGGGTGCCGCCATGAACCTTGCCGGAAAAGTTGGCCATATCCGGGGTCATTAGGACAGTCATCGTCAGCTGGGCGGTTCCGGGTTGCATAAAGGGCTCTGTGGCTGGTTGATACAGGCAGTGGGAGATATTGACGTGCTGTGCGTTGAATACGGTACTGGTTGGGCTAAACGATAAGCAAGCGCTGTAAGGTCTTTGCCTGTGCTTGGTATTACCCCGTGCTGGTTTGCCAACGTTTACGCGCATGCAAGTAGGCAGCGCTGTCGGCGTAGCCAAGTTGCTCTGCAATTTGGCTGCTGTTCATGCTTTGTAGCTGCAGGCTTTGTTCCAGCTCGCTGCGCACGCTGTCGAGCACTTCGCGAAAACCCAGCCCTTGTTCCTGCAAGCGCCTGCGCAGGGTGCGCGGGCTCTGATGCAGGGCATCGGCGGCAGCTTCCAGGCTGGGTGGGCGCTGCTGCTGTAAATCCTGGCGCACCTGTGTGGCCACTTGTGCAGCCCAGCCGTTGAGATGTTGCAGGCGGGCCATGCGGCGATCTAAGCCCTCACGCAGCAATTCAACCAGTACCGGATGATGCTGACGCATGGGCAGCGTCAGGCAGGCGGTATCCAGGTAGAGACGGTTGTGTGCTGCATTGAATCGCACCGATGGGCCGAACCATTGCGCGTACTGCGTGTGGTAGGCCGGCCGCGCATGGCGGAACTCACCGCTCATTGCACTGAGGGCGATGCCAGCACCTTCACGCAGTACGCTGGTAGCCATCACCGAATAATGTTCGACCAGATAGCGTTCAAGCTCGCTGGGAGCATCTATTACTAGGTCGATGGCGATGCGCTCGCCTTCATGTGTTACGCGCACCTGTTCCATGTCTGAAGCCAGGCGTGCATAGCGCTGCCAATGTTGCAGGGCTTCGCCCACGTTGCTGCTGACCTGAGCCAGGTGCAGTAACACATGCCAATCCGCCGGCGTGAATTCGGCAAACAGGTGCAGGCCAATAGCTGGGTCGAGCTCGGCCGCTTGTTGCCAGAGGTTTTCCAGTCGGGCCAGGCTGTATTCCTGTTGCGGCCGTTGCTGGCTTAGATAGCGCTGCAGCACTTGCCCTAGAGCCCCGCGATGCACACGCAGGGTATTGGATGTAGCTGCCGAGCCTGGACGCTTGGCCGTTTCGGGTGGGTTGTTGTCCATTTCGCGCATGGTGGCTGTCACCAGATTGGCTTTTGATACAGGCAACCCGGGCGAACCGGGATTTCTAATAAGAGGTTGCCATGAACCCTAATGCCTTAGCCAATAATCCCATTATCGTAATCAGCCTGATCTTTCTCGGCTTTATCTTGCTGGAGCTAGCCGTAGGCTGTTTTCGCCAGCCTCGTGGCCAGCGGCGTGATGTGCTGATCGAAATTATCGGCTCCAGCCTGCTGTTGGGCGTTACTTTCCCACTGGTTATGGGGCTGACCAACGTCGCGTTGGGTCACTGGCTGCCCGATTGGCGTGGGGCCCTGGCTGGTTTGCCGTTTGTTGCTGGTTTTGCTCTGTTTCTGCTGTTTGATGATATGACCCAATACTGGTGGCACCGGCTCAGCCACAAGGTGCCGTTTCTCTACAGCCTGCACCGCGCGCACCATTCTGCGCCGTATATGAGCATCCGTATCGTCTACCGCAACAACAGTTTTTACTATTTATTGATGCCCGGTATCTGGTTCTCGGCAGCGCTGATTTACCTGGGGTTGTCTGAAGTCTACTACGTGTATCTGATTATCAAGATGAGCGTGATATTCAGTGCCCACAGCAGTGTGGCCTGGGATGAAAAGCTCTATCGCATCCCCGCATTACGGCCCTTGATGTGGCTACTGGAGCGCAGTATTTCCACCCCGGCCACCCACTCTGCCCACCATGGGCTGAATGCCGAGGACGGCGTGACTAACTACAAAGGTAATTTCGGTAATTTGCTGTTCTTCTGGGACGTGTTGTTTGGCAGCGCCAAGATCACCCGTCGCCGTCCAGAGCAGTTCGGCATCGAGAACCTGAAGCCCGTGAGCTGGCAGCATGAGGTGTTCTGGCCGCTGGTGCGTCAACCGGTGGTGCAGGCTGAGCCAGAGGAAACGGCCAAGGAGTTGGCCCAGTGAGCGTGAGCATCATCCGGGCTGCCTTTGGCCTGCTACGGGTCAGGCGTGGGTCAGGTACCAGCGCCAGTCCTGCTCGCCGACTTCGCCCATAAACTGGCGGAATTCATTCCACTTGATTGCCAGGAACACCTTGAGGAATTCCTCGCCCAGCGCGTCTTTGGCCCACGCCGAGTTTTCCAGGGCGCGCAGGGCGGTCAGCCAATCTGTGGGCAGCGTTTCGCGGGCTTGCTCGTAGCCGTTGCCGATGATTTCTTCGCCCGGGTCGATCTGGTTTTTGATGCCGTGGTGGATGCCGGAGAGGATTGCCGCTGCAGCCAAATAGGGGTTGGCGTCAGCGCCGCAGATGCGGTGCTCAACGTGCCGGCTCTTGGCCGGGCCACCGGGCACGCGGAAGGACACGGTGCGGTTGTTCACCCCCCAGCTCTTGGCCAGTGGCGCGTAGCTGTTGGCCTGGAAGCGGCGGTAGGAGTTGGCATTGGGGCAGAAGATCGCCAGCGCATCGTTGAGCGTGGCCATCATGCCGCCGATGGCATGTTTGAGCAGCGGTGTACCGTGCGGGTCTTCACTGGCCATCAGGTTGTTGCCGTTTTCATCCGCCAAACTCACATGCATGTGCATACCGCTGCCAGCCTGATCGCCGAATGGCTTGGCCATAAAGCAGGCCTGCAGCCCGTGTTTGTTGGCCACACCCTTGACCAGGCGCTTGTAGCGCACGCCTTCATCCACGGCTTGCAGGGCGTCGAAGCGGTGCTCCAGGGTCAGCTCGACCTGGCCCGGCGCGTACTCGGAAATCGCCGTGCGTACGGGTAGGCCCTGTACTTCGCAAGCGCTGTAGAGGTCGTCGAGGAACGGTTGCAGCTGCTCCAGCTCGTACACGCCATACACCTGCGGCGCTTGCGGGCGCACGCCGTTGGCTTGCAATGCGGGTTGCGGCCGGCCATTGGCATCACGGTTTTTATCCAGCAGGTAGAACTCCAGCTCCACCGCCATTACTGGGTGGTAGCCGTCGGCCTTCAGCCGGTCGATGGCGCGGATCAGCACATGCCGTGGATCAGCCGGCGCAGCGGGCAGGCCTTGGGTCGGGTGCATGCTTACCTGCAACTGGCCGGTCGGTGTGCTACGCCAGGGTTGCAGGGTCAGGCTGCCGGGGATTGGGTAAGTCCAGCAGTCGGCGTCGGCCACTTCCCAGACCAGACCGCTTTCTTCCACGTCCTCGCCCTGGATAGTCAGTGCAAGGATTGAGCTGGGCAGCGGTCGGCCGTTCTCGTAGATGGCCAGCAGCTCGTCGCGGTGCAGCAGCTTGCCGCGTGGTATGCCGTTGGCGTCGATCAGCATCAGCTCAATCAAGCGCACTTCGGGGTGTGTGGCGAGGAAGTCGTGGGCTTCCTGAATATCGGCGTATTGCATGGCGCTTCTCACTGTGTGTCGTTATCTCGTGGGAGGAGCTTTAGCGGCGATTGTCGCGGCTGAAGCCCATCCCACGGGTCGTAGGATGTGCTTTTATTCGCGGGCGTCGGGGATGGCCAGCAGCTCGGTCAGGGCCTGGTCGAGCATGCTGATCAACTTATCCACATCGTCCGCCGTGGTGCTTGGGCAGCACAGGGTCATGTTGTGGAACGGGGTGATCAGGATGCCGCGGTTGATCAGGTACAGGTGCAGGGCCATCTGCAGTTCATCGTGAAATGCCGCTTCAGCCTCGGCACCGGTCTTCGGTGACACCGGGCAGAACTGGAATTCGCTGCGCGCGCCCAGCTCGGTCACCGACCACTTCAGCTCATGCTTGCCGATCAGCGTGCGGAAGCCATCGGCCAGGCGTTTGGCCAGCGGTAGCATGTGGTCGTAGGCGGCCTCGGTCATCACCTGTTCCAGGTTGGCGCGCATGCAGTGCATGGCCAGGGCGTTGGCCGACAGTGTGGTGCCCATGCCGCTGTGGCCATGGCCATGGCCGTGGCTGTTTTCGCTGGCGCGTTGGCGCGCGGCAGTCATGGCTTCGGCCATCGCTGCGCTGCAGCCAAAGATGCCGCACGGCACGCCGCCGGCAATCGGTTTACCCACCACGAAAAAGTCCGGTTCGAGGTTCCACAGCTTGGTGCAGCCACCCATGTCGGTGGAGATGGTGTGGGTCTCGTCGATGATCAGCAGCGCGCCGTATTTGTGTGTGAGTTCGCGGCATTTCTGCATAAAGCCCGGCTCGGGCAGAACCATGCCGATATTGGTCATCGCGGGTTCACAGATTAGGGCGCAGACATCGCCTTGGGCTAGCGCGGCTTCCAGTGCGACGACATCGTTGAACGGGATCGAGCGGCTGTGCTGGGTCAGGTCATAGGCTTGGCCGAGCAGACCAGAGCGCGGCACGGTTTCGCCATCGATGCAGCGCACCATCACATCATCCACGGTGCCGTGGTAGCAGCCGTCGAATACCAGCAGGGTTTTGCGCTCGGTAATCGCGCGGGCCCAGCGCAGCACGTAGCGGTTGGAGTCGGTGGCGGTGGCCGTGACCTGCCAGAACGGCAGGCCGAAACGCGCGGCCAGCAGCTCGCCGCAGACTACGGCGTCTTCACCCGGCAGCATGGTGGTCAGGCCGTTATTGCCTTGCTCGGCAATGGCCTTGGCGATCGGGTCCGGCGAGTGGCCAAACATGGTGCCGGTGTCGCCCAGGCAAAAATCGATGTATTCGTGGCCGTCGACGTCATAGAAGCGTGCGCCCTTGGCACGCTCGACGAACAGCGGCACCGGCGTCGACCAGTCGGCCATCCAGTGCATCGGCACGCCGCCGTAGAGCGAGTTGCGCGCCCGTTCGGCTAGGGCCACGGATTTTGGATTGCGCGCGATAAAACGCTCACGCTCGCGCTGGGCGAATGCTTCTACGGCGGATGGGCTGATACCACTGGCAGTCATGTTGAACACCTCGTTCGAATATCTGCACATGCTATTTTGTGATCACAGAAAACTCAAGCATTGGTTTAATCAGGCTTTATTGCTAGATTAACTCCATATTTGTGATCACAGGATGTTGAGGAATGGTCTTTGAACAGCAAGTCGCGCTGATCAGCGGTGCGGGCAGTGAATCGGGTATTGGTCTGGCGATTGCCCGCCGTTTGGGTCGTGCCGGTGCGCGGGTGCTGCTGACCGCCAGCAGTACGCGGGTCGAGCTACGTGCCGCTGAACTCTGTGCAGAAGGTATAGACGCACGCGCCAAGGCGGCGGACCTGACCGATGAGCAGCAGGTCGGCGAATTGCTCGACTGGGCGCAGGCGCAGTGGGGGCAGATCGACATTCTGGTGAACAACGCCGGCATGGCCATGCAAGGCAGCCCCGAGCCGTTCGCCGAGTTAGCGGATATGGACCTGGTGACCTGGAACTTGTCTATCGCGCGCAACCTCGGCACTGCATTTCTGCTCACCCGCGCGGTGCTGCCGGGCATGCGTGCGCGTGGCTACGGGCGCATCGTCAATATCAGTTCGACCACCGGCACCCGTGGTAGCAACCCTGGTGAGGCGGCCTACAGCGCAGCCAAGGCTGGCATGCTCGGCCTGAGCATGGGCCTGGCGCTGGAAGTAGCCAAGCAGGGCATCACGGTCAACAGCGTGGCACCGGGTTGGATTGCTACGGGTTCCAGCACCGAGGAAGAGCGCCATGCCGCCGAGTACACCCCTATGCGCCGCGCCGGACGGCCTGAAGAAGTGGCAGCGGCGGTGGCCTTTTTGGCATCGCGCGAGGCCAGCTATATCACCGGCGAAGTTATCGTGGTCGATGGTGGTAACTGCCTGATCGAAAACAAAGCCCCCTGAGCGTTTCTGCGTCGCTCAGGTGTTGTTGCAGGGATACTCGAAAATGCCCATTGACTGCAGTCAACTGCGCTTTTCAAGCCCCCTTGCGCCTAGCCAGTCTCTCGCAGAACCACTTAGATCAATTTGCTTAACTTCGGAGAACCCTATGCATAACTGCTCGCTGACCCTCGCCCAACTCCCTGCACCGCCGGCACAAGGACGCTGCTGAACCATGGCCGACAATCTGCAGGATCAGCTCTACCAACGTATTCGTGAAGGCCTGCTGGCTGGGCGCTTCCAGCCGGGCGAGCGTTTGAAAATCCGCGACCTGGCGGCCGAGTGGGGCACCAGCCCGATGCCGGTACGCGCAGCGTTACAGCGTCTGGTGGCCGAGGGCGCGTTGGAAGGCGAGCCGCAGCGCTCGGTGCGCGTACCGCCGATGACCCGCGAGCGTTACCAGCATATCTTTCAGGTACGCATGGGCCTCGAAGGCTTGGCTGTTGAGCTGGCCACACCGCGCCTGACCCCCGCCGATCTAGATGAGCTGCGTGACTGTGTGGCGCGCATGGATCAGGCCATCGAGCAGCGGCAGATCCAGGCCTATCTGGATGCCAACAGCCAGTACCACCTGCGCCTCTACAGCGCCTGCGGCAACCCTGTGCTGCTGCGCAGCATCGAATCGCTGTGGCTGCAGATCGGGCCATTTTTCAACAGATTATTCACCGGCGCAGACCTGTCGCTGCGCCTCAATGACTTCCACGAGGAGGCCTTTGCCGCCATCGAAGCTGGCGACGGCAAAGCTGCGCGCCAAGCCATGGAGCAAGACCTGCTCTACTTCGCGCGCTTTCTGCTTAATCTGTTGGACTTGGAGCAGGGCCAGCACTAAAGGTGCTGAGCGTGGTTGCCCAGCGTTTTAGCTCTCCAGCCACACATCACGCACCCAATGCCAGACGGATTCCCAGGTTTCGTCTTCATTGATTTCAGTGGTGTCGGCTTCCCACAGCAGCACGGTGCCGTCTTCTTCGACCACGTAGTAGTTGCCGTGGTCTTCGCACAGCGGCACGAACTCGCGCGGCACGCCGAGTGACCAGGCGGTGGCGGCGACTTCGGGCAGGTAGGTGTGCGATTGCGGGTCGCTGGCGGTTACCGGCTCAAGGCGGCCGTACACCACGTCGCTGGCTTGCAGCAGGTATTCGCGCAGGCCGAATGGCAGGTGAATAAGGATCTGTTCCTGGATTTCCACCAGCACTTCTTCTTCCGGAAGTTCCAGCGGCACCGGCACGGGTTCGTTGAGTTCGCGCAGTTGTTCGATGACTTCTTCCACGGGGCCTGCCTCTTTATTTACGGTTACGGGTAATGCGGCAGCGTCTTATACCGTAGAACCTATCTCGGATCTGCTGCGCGTCTGCTCACTGGGGTTAAAAATGCCATTGGGCTGTTTATTTACCGCCTCGTAAACCCCGCGGCCTCAACTATTTTCATAGTGTCTCGTTTTAGTTTGTTGGGGCTGAAACAGGTTGTGGAGGTATTCACGCAAACGGCTGGCAAAGTGCTATCGTTCTGCCTGGTAGTGCGTCAATTAATTAACGTCATAAAAATGGTCTTTCTATGAAAAGCCAAGCGCAAGAGCCCGAAGATGGTGTCCTCAGTGAGGAAGAGCGCCTGCAGGTGCTGACCAAGGCAGGTAAGCGCAATCGCCTATTTATCCTGGCCTTGGCCGGGGTGTTAGGCCCGTTAATGCTGGTTTCGGTCGGGCTGAATATCTACAGCGTATTCAGCCCCGGTGATCAGCCGCGTATCCAGGCGCTGGAAAAACAGGTGGTGCAGCTTGAGCAGCAACTGTCAGAGCAGCAGATCGCGCTAAACAATCAGGAAGAGTTGTTGGCCAGTCAGCAGGCGTCAAAGCTGACGGGTTTGTTTGAGCGGGTGGAGAACCCCGATAGCATTGCTCAGGTGAGTAAGGTGTTGCAGGCCCAGGAGCGCGATTACCAGCAGGTGATGCAGGGCTTGAAGGCCGGCATGCTGGATTTGGCGAATATGTTGCCGGGTTCGCGCAGTTGGCTGGCCTATTACAACGAAATGATTGACCGCGCCCAGCTCAACAGCCGTAAGCGCATTGAGGAAATCCAGGCCTGGAGTGATAAGGCCCAGCAGCCTGCGCCGGCGGCTAAGCCGCCGGGCAAGGCTGTCGACTCGCCCTGACAGGCCGTCTTCCAACGGCCTGCAAATACCTTCAGCCCATATGGTAGAAGGCAAGCTTATTGCCATCTAAATCACGGAAGTAGGCGCCGTAGAAGCCAGGAATGCGTTCACCGGGCTCTCCTTCGCTGCTCGCGCCTAGCTCGATTGCCTTGGCGTAGAGTTTGTCCACACCTTCGCGGGAGCCGGCGGGCAAGGCCACCATGTTGCCGTTACCAGGGTTTGGCGCTTGTGTGTCGTAAGGCAGGCAGACGCCGAACATTGGCTGACCTTTGGCGATACCGTAAAGGGCGAGGCGGCCCATATCCATCACCACTTTGGCGCCCATTTCAGCGAGCAAAGGCGTGTAGAAAGACTTGGCTTTTTCCATGTCAGTGGTGCCAACCGTTGTGTATCCGATCATTGTTCAGTCCTCGTGGTGGTAAATCGCATTGGTAGTTTGCAGCTTGGCCCTTGTGGGCATTAGGCGCTAGCTCATGCGTTTGCTGAATGATGGGCAAAGAAAACCCGGGCATGCCCGGGTTTCTTGGTGTTGCAGCAGTTATTAGCTGTTCTGGCGGATACCGGCGACCAGCCATGGCTGGTTGTCACCAGCGGCACGCTCCATGCGCCAGCTTTCGCTGAAGACTTCACCCTGGTCAAAGCGCGAGGTCTTGGCCACGCCAGTGAAGGTCAGGGTGGCGACGGTTTTGTCGCTGAGGTCATCGACGCCGTCCAACTGCGCGTCGAGGTTGTCGACGTAGGTGGACTGGAAGCCATCACCCAAATCGGCACGTTCGCGACTGAGGAACTCGAGCATTTGCGGGGTGACGAACTCGGCGATCTTGTCCATTTCGTTGGCATCCCAGTGCTGTTGCAAGCTGAGGAAGTGCTCACGACCGGCGCTGATAAAGCTCTGCTCGTTGAACCAGGCCGGGGCGTTGATCACCGGCTTGATGGCTGCAGCACTGCTACTGCCAAAGATCGACGCTGGAGCGCTGGGCATTTCACGCTGCATGGGTGCGCCATTGGCCGCGGCCGGGCTGGCCTGCTGACGACGGGCGGCGAGGAAGCGGAACAGCAGGAAGGCGATCAGGCCGAAGATCAGCATGTCCATGACCTGCAGGCCTTGGAAGCCGTCACCCATAAACATCGACGCCAGCAAACCACCGGCGGCGAGGCCGGCCAATGGGCCTAACCAACGTGATGCACCGCTGGTTGCTGCCGCTTGACGGCCTGCGCTTGCCGGGGCTGCCGATTGCTGAGCTGGTGCTTGGCGGGTTTGGTGGCTTGGTGCGGAGCCAAAGGATTTGCTGCCACCAAAGCGCTTGGCTTCGGCATGGAAACTCATGGTGAGGCCAAGGCTGAGGCACATGGCCAGGGCGATGCTGAGGAAACGCTGCATGTTTGGCTGTCTCTTGGTTATTTGATCTACGCGCGGCATCTTGCCCGGCGAGGCTAGCGCTGGCTAGGCATAGAATGTTTCTGGCTTTTGCCTTGCGCGGTCGCGCTGTTCTGGCGTGGGCTAAAAACGACAAACGGAACCCTGGGGTTCCGTTTGTAAGGCGTTGGTTAAAGCAGCATCAGCGCCAGTTGTACAGCTCCTTCTCGGAGAGCTGGTGCATCTGGCTGACTTGCGCCTGGAAGGCTTGCATTGAGGCCCAGATACGGCCGTTCAACTCGCTCTGTGCGGCCAGATCGTCGAGCACCACGGCGCTTTCACGGTGCAGGGCAGCCAGGACCTCGTCGGGGAAGCGCTTGAGCTGAGTGCCTTGCTGCTTCAGCTCTTCCAAGGCGATGGCGTTGTGGTAGACGTAGTCATCCAGCATGTCTTGGTTTGCGGCGCGGCTGGCCTCGGTGAGAATCGCCTGTAAGTCGGCCGGTAGGCTGTCATAGGCCTTCTGGTTGACCAGCAGTTCGAGCACGGCCTGGGGCTCCTGCCAGCCCGGGTAGTAATAGAATTTGGCCGCTTTATTCAGGCCGAAAGCCAGGTCGTTGTAAGGGCTAACCCAGTCGCTGGCATCGATAGCATTGGTCTGCAGCGCGGTGAACACTTCGCCGCCGGGCAGGTTAACGGTGGTGGCGCCAAGCTTGCTCAGCACTTCGCCGCCCAGGCCGGGCATGCGAATTTTCAGGCCTTTGAGGTCATCCAGGGAGTTGATTTCTTTGTTGTACCAGCCGCCCATCTGCATGCCGGTGTTGCCCACAACCATGGGTTTTACGCCATACGGCGCATAGGCTTCCTCCCACAGCGCTTGGCCGCCGCCCTTGCTCAGCCAGGCGTTCATTTCCGATGTAGACAGGCCGAACGGTACGGCGGTAAAGAACTGCGCGGCTGGAACCTTGCCCTTCCAGTAGTACGCTGCGCCATGACCCAGCTCGGCGGTGCCGCGCGACACGGTGTCGAATACTTCCAGCGGCGGCACCAGTTCGCCACCGGCATACACCTTGATGGTCAGGCGGCCGTTGCTCATGGTTTTGACCCGCTCGGCCAAACGCTCGGCGGCAGTGCCCAGGCCTGGGTAGTTTTTCGGCCAGGCGGTGACCATCTTCCAGTGGAAGCTTTCTGCGGCAGGCGATCCTGTGGCAGGCACTCCTGCGGCAGGCGTTTCTGCAGCAGATTTTGCTGTGGTCTGCGGGGCGGTTTCTTCCTTGCAGGCACTCAGGCCGAGGGCGGCGAGCAGGGCGCTGGCAAGCAGCAGAGGGCGGCGAATCATGTGGGCTCCTGGTTATGTGTACGCGGTTGGTTACAGCGCCTGCAGCTTGGCGTAGCTGAGCATCAGCCACTTGCTGCCTTCGTTCTCGAAATTCACCTGCACCCGTGCCTGCGCGCCGGAGCCTTCGAAGTTGAGGATGGTGCCCTCGCCGAACAGCGAATGCTGCACGCGCTGGCCGAGGTTGAAGCCGGTGTCAGGCACGGCACTGCCAGCGAACAGGTTGTCGCCGCCCATGTTGCGGCTGACCGCGCCAAAGGGTCGACTGACGCTGTTGCTCAGGCGTACTTCCTGAATCAGTTGTGGCGGAATCTCGCGCACGAAGCGCGACACCTTGTTATAGGTTTCGCTGCCATACAGGCGGCGGGTTTCTGCGTAGGTAATCACCAGTTGGGTCATGGCGCGGGTGATGCCGACGTAGGCCAGGCGGCGCTCCTCTTCCAAGCGGCCCGGCTCTTCCAGGCTCATCTTGTGCGGGAACAAGCCCTCTTCCATGCCCACCAGGAATACGTGGGGGAACTCCAGACCTTTGGCGCTGTGCAGGGTCATCAGTTGGATGCTGTCTTCGTTTTCCGCTGCCTGGGTGTCGCCGGCTTCCAGCGAGGCGTGGGTCAGGAACGCCTGCAGGGGCGTCATGTCCTCGCCTTCGTCGTTATCGAAGGTGCGCGCGGCGCTGACCAGCTCTTCCAGGTTTTCTACGCGGGCCTGGCCTTTCTCGCCTTTCTCGGCCTTGTGGTAAGCAATCAGCCCGCTTTGCTCGATTACCGTCTGTGTCATCAGGTGCAGGGGCATGTCCAGCACCTTGGCGGACAGGTTATTGATCAGTTCAATAAACCCGGCTAGGGCCCCTGAGGCGCGTGCCGGCAGGGTTTTCGCGGCGACCATCAGGTGCAAGGCACCCCACATTGAAACGTCATTGGCACGTGCGTACTCGCGGATCGCCTCAATGCTTTTCTCACCAATACCGCGCGCCGGCACGTTGATGATACGTTCCAGTGCAGGGTCATTACCGCGGCCATCGAGCAGGCGCAAGTAAGCCATGGCGTTTTTGATTTCGGCGCGCTCGAAGAAGCGCTGACCGCCATAGATGCGATAGGGAATTTTCTCGCGCAGCAGGGCTTCTTCGAGCACCCGCGACTGGGCGTTGGAGCGATACAGGATGGCGATTTCGCTGCGCTTGAGGCCGTCTTTGCGCAGCGCGTCCTCGATGGTTTCCACCACGTAACGCGCTTCGTCGTGTTCGTTGAACGCGGCGTACAGGTTGATCGGCTCGCCGTCACCAACATCGGTGCGCAACTCCTTGCCGAGGCGGCCCTGGTTGTTGGCGATCAGGGCGTTGGCGGCGTTGAGGATGTTGGCGGTGGAGCGGTAGTTCTGCTCCAAGCGGATGATTTCCGCTCCGGCGAAATCGCTGTCGAACTGCTGAATGTTCTCGATTTTCGCTCCGCGCCAGCCGTAGATCGACTGGTCGTCGTCGCCGACCACCATCAGACTTTCGCCGCCCTTGGCGAGAAAGCGCAGCCAGGCGTATTGCACTGCGTTGGTGTCCTGGAACTCGTCGACGAGGATATGCCGGAAGCGCCGCTGGTAATGCTCCAGCAGGCCCGGCTTGTCGCGCCACAGATCGAGGGCGCGCAGCAGCAGCTCGGAGAAATCGATCACTCCAGCGCGGGCACAGGCAGCCTCGTAGCCTTCGTAGATTTTCAGCATGGTGGCCAGGAACAGGTCACCGCCGGGCTGAATGTTCTTCGGCCGCAAGCCTTCATCTTTCTGCCCATTGATAAACCACTGCGCCTGCTTGGGCGGCCAGCGCTGTTCATCCAGGCCCAGCTCGCGGATTACTCGTTTGACGATGCGCTGCTGATCATCGGAATCGAGAATCTGGAAGTTCTCCGCCAGCCCGGCTTCCTGCCAATGCGCGCGCAGCAGGCGATGGGCCAGGCCGTGGAAGGTGCCCACCCACATGCCGGCCGGGCTCTGCCCAAGCACGTCTTCGATGCGGTGGCGCATCTCGGCGGCAGCCTTGTTAGTAAACGTCACCGACAGGATGCTGTGTGGTGAGACGTCCAGCCGCTGAATCAGAAAGGCAATACGGTGCACCAGCACGCGGGTCTTGCCGGAGCCGGCACCGGCCAGCACCAACTGATGACCAGGCGGCGTGGTGACCGCATGGTGCTGGGCAGGGTTGAGAGAGGTGAGTCGCTGATCGAGGTCATTTTGCATCGCGGCATTCTAGGGGGCTGCGCGAGGCAGGGCAAACCAGGCAGAGCCTTGATTGTTGCACTTGCTGGGATCGGACGACTGGCGAGTCAGCTCGGTGGGCGCAGATAGGCGTTGGCTGGGCTGATCAAAAGTTAGGGGCTTGTGGTGTTATTTAATCGGCGTGCGGCTTGGGCGATGCGTCTAGCTCGCGTATGCTGCCCGACGTTTAGGCAACCATTACAAGAAAATCGCCTATGACCGCATCGACTTCATTTGCTGCTGCAGATGGTATTAAGCCGACTTCCGGGCGGGAGGTGGCTCAGCTATTTGCCGCAGATATCGCCGCCGAACGCATGCGCATGCTCTATCAGGGCTCGCAGGTGCCGGCCTTGTTTATGCTGCTTAGCGGCGTGGCGTGTGCGTTCCTACTATGGGATACGCTGCTGCCACTGTTGTTGGTCAGCTGGTCGACCTGGCTGTTGATTCTCGCTGTGCTGCGCATCGTACAGGTGCGTGCCTTCAATCAGGCGTTGCCCAGCCATCAGCTCGAACGCCATTGGTGGTACCTGTTCCTGCTGGGTGCTGGCGCATCTGGATTGACTCTGGCGTTTGCGGTCATCGCGTTGGTGCCGTCCGATGTGTTCTACCTGCAGGCGCTGGTCTACGGCCTGATTGCCGCGGTGATTCTCTCTGCCAGCGTGGCGTATGCCATCAGTTTTACCGCCTTCCTCAGTTTTGCCTTGCCCTGCCTGCTGCCCTCGGTGGGCTACCTGCTGCTCAGCGATAATTCCCTGCAGCAGGGCTGGGGCATGCTCGGCAGTATCCTGCTGTTGGCTTTATCGGTGGTGGCTTGGCAAGTCAATCGTCTGGTGCAGCGCAGCTTATTGCAGCGCTTTCAGAATCAGGCGCTGATCAGCAATCTGGAGTACGCCAAGTTGCAGGCCGAAGGCCTCAACATCGAACTGGCGCGCGAGGTGGAACAGCGTCGGCGTGCCGAGCGCGAGTTACGCCAAGCCCATAGCGAACTGGAAATGCGCGTGGCCGAGCGCACCCTTGAGTTGGATGAAACCACCTTCGCCCTGAGCAAGAGCCGTGCGCGCCTAACCCTGGCGATTGAGGCCAGTGAGTTGGGGCTGTGGGACTGGAACCTGCAAAGTGATGAGGTGCACCACTCGCGGCTCAAGGAAATCTTTGGCCTGGAGCCACATGAAGTGCAGGTGATGTTGCGCGACCTCAAGCCGCGCCTGCACCCGGATGATCTGCCAGTCCTGCGCCGTGCCCTGATTGAGCACATGAAGGGTCGCAGCGACGACTACCAAGTGGAATACCGTATCAAGCATGCCCAGGGCCATTGGGTGTGGATCGAAGACCATGGCCGTGCGGTTGAGCGCGACAGCGCGGGGCGGGTGCTGCGCATGCTCGGTACGCGCCGCGACATCAGCGCGCGCAAGCTCCAGGAAGAGCAGCAGCAACTGGCCGCCACCGTGTTTGAAGCCGCCAGTGAAGGCATTGTGATTCTCGATCCGCACTACCGCATGCTGTCGGTCAATCAGGCGTTTAGTGATGTCACCGGGTATCGCCAAGAGGATGTAGTTGGTAAGAGCGTGATCAACCTGGCCAGCAGTGGCGACAGTCGCCAGCAATACCAGATGATCCGCCAGGAGCTGGAAAAGACTGGCTCCTGGCGTGGTGAGCTGATTGAAACGCGCAAGAACGGCGAGCTTTACCCGCAGTGGCTGCAACTCAACGTAGTGCGCGATAACCAGGGAAATGTCAGTCATATTGTCGGCTTCTTCGCCGATTTGTCATCAAGGCGCGAGGCCGAAGAGCGTTTGCGCTACCTGTCGCACTATGACGAACTAACCGGTTTGGCCAACCGCAGCTTGTTCAAAGAGCGCCTGCATGAAGCCAGCCAGCGCTCACGGCAAACTGGCCGCAGCATTGCCCTGCTGCATGTCGATCTGGACCGCTTCAAACTGCTTAACGACAGCCTCGGCCATGAAGTGGCTGACCAATTACTGCGTCAAATCAGTCGCCGTCTGACCCAGGCCGTACCGGAGGCCGATACGCTGGCGCGGCTGTCCAGCGACGAATTCGCCATTCTTATCGACTCCTACGCCAGCCTTTCCAGCTTGGCGCGCTTGGCTAGCCGGTTGCTTAGCAAACTGCGTGTACCGATTGTCGTGGGCGGGCATGAATTGGTGATCAGCGCATCCCTCGGTATCAGCTTGCTGCCTGACAACGCCCGGGAGATTTCCGCCCTGGTCAGCCAGGCCAACATGGCCATGCAGCATGCCAAGCACCTAGGCGGTAATACCTTCCAGTTCTTCACCGATAACCTGCAGGCCTGCACTCTGGAGCGCTTGCAGTTGGAGAACCAGCTGCGCAAAGGCATCCAGGACGGCCAGCTAGAAGTGTTCTACCAGCCCAAGCTGTGCCTGGCTGATGACAGCCTCAACGCCGCCGAGGCGCTGGTGCGCTGGCGTCACCCAGAGCTGGGCCTGGTGCCGCCGAACGATTTTATCGGCCTAGCCGAAGAGACCGGGCTTATCAGTGCCATCGGCGAATTCGTCCTGCGCCAAGCCTGCATGCAGGCCCGTGCCTGGCAACTACAAGGGCTGACGCAGATTCGGGTGTCGGTAAACCTGTCTGTGCATCAACTGCGTCAGGGCAATCTACTCAGCCTGGTGCGCCAGGTACTTGATGAAACGGGCCTGGCCGCGCAATTCCTTGAGCTGGAACTGACCGAAAGCCAACTGCTGGACAATGTCGACAGCGTGATCAGCACCTTCCGCCAGCTACGTGAGCTAGGGGTCAAGCTGGCCATCGACGACTTCGGCACCGGCTACTCCTCGCTCAGCTACCTCAAACGCTTCCCGGTGGATTACGTGAAGATCGACCAAACCTTTATCCGCGACCTCACCCCAGGCAGCGAAGATGCCGCGATCACCCGCGCGATCATCGCCATGGCCCATAGCCTGGAACTCAAAGTAGTCGCCGAAGGCGTGGAAACCCAGTCGCAGATGGACTTCCTCAAGAGCCAGCGTTGTGACGAAATCCAGGGCTACTTAATCAGCAAACCGGTGCCGGCTCAGCAGTTTGCACAGCTGTTGCGCGAGCAGGCCAGTGGTCTGTTGGTATAAGGGGCAGCACCTTGCTGCGGCTGTTACAGGCGTGATGCTCTCGGCTGCTGTTCTTTCCTAATTGAAACTTATTCTCAATAAAAATAAGATGCGGCTTCCTTTCGGCCATGACCAGGGATGCTCGCTTGTCGGACTTGGACATCAAGGGCCTGTTCCAACAACACGCCAAAACCCTGCAGCACTTCTTGTTGCGCAAGAGCCGCGACCCGCAATTGGCTGCCGATCTGACCCAGGAGAGCTTCCTGCGGCTGGCTGAGCAGCGCGGCGGCGAAGGCATCGACAACTCACCGGCTTACCTCTACCGCACGGCGAGTAACCTGCTAATCGACCACCAGCGACAGCAGGTGCGGCGCAAAACCGACCTGGCGTCCCACGATATGATGGCGGCGGTGGAGTCGGGCAGTAGTTCGCTGGAGGACATCACCGCGGCACGCCAGACTGTTGAGCGGCTGCAGCAGGCTATCGGCGAACTGCCACTGCGCACGCAGGATATCTTCCGCCTCAATCGTATTGAGGGCATGACCCATGCCCAGGTAGCTCGTGAGCTGGGTATTTCCGACAGTTCGGTGCAGAAGCATCTTGCCCGTGCGCTGGCTCATGTAATGGAGCGGCAGATCGAGGCTGGAGAGCAACAGTGAGTGTGAGTTACGGTAAAACCGGCCGTTACGCGTCATTACCTGAGATGTGGCTATGTTATCGGGGGGACTTTGCCCCGCCACGTCTCTACCTATAACGAGAATCGAGAGTTGAGCGTGATTAGCCAAGATCCGCATGAGCGGAGAGTTCGTGAGGCAGCCGCCGAGTGGGCGATTCTGCTGAGTGAAGGTGAGCTGGACACGGGCCGTGACGAGGCCCTGCAACAATGGTTGCGGGCCGATCCGCGACATGCCGAGGCGCTGTCTTTTGCACAGCGTACTTGGGCTGCTTTGGGCGCGTTACCAGCCGAGCGTAAACCGTCTGCCCGGCGAGCACCTCCGGCACCAGGCGCGCAGTCGGTTCCGCTCGCTGCGCGGCATAAGGCCAGGTTGCGACGTTGGGGCGCGGCGGCTTGTTTGGCGTTGCTGCTCGGCGGCTTCGGTCTGAGTCAGAGCGAACAGCTGCTGCTGCCGCTACAAGCTGATTACCGCACTTCACTTGGAGAGGTGCGCAACGTGACTCTGGCCGACGGCAGCGAAGTCACCTTGGATAGCGCCAGTGCTATCCGCCTCGACTACTCTCCCGAGCAGCGCCGGGTTGAACTGCTCGCAGGGCGCGCGATCTTCCAGGTCGCGCCGCAAGCCGAAAGACCATTTGTCGTGGCTACCTCTGGTGCTACAGCGCAAGCCTTGGGCACTCGTTTTATCGTGCGCCGCGAGGACGATAGGCAGGCTTGGATCGGTGTGCTAGAGCATGCAGTACAGGTCAATGCTGCTGGCCAGGAAAGACGTTTGGAAGAGGGTGATAGCGTGCGCTATGGCGCTGCTGGTATCACCCCTCAGCAGGTTGACCTGCAGCGCGCCACGAGTTGGCAGCGCGGCTTGCTGGTGTTTGATCGGGTGCCGCTGGCGCAGGTTGTCGAACAGCTCAACCGCTATCGCTCAGGGCATATTCTGATTGCGAATGATGAGCTGGCCCGGCGTGAAGTCAGCGGGGTGTTTCGTCTCAATGACTTGGACAATGCGCTGTCCACCCTGATCCGCGAAATGCAGCTGCAGCATACGCAATGGCTTTCTCTGAGCCTGATCTACTGATTCCGACGGGTTGCCGTGACGCGGCTAAAAAACATTTCACATTGGCTTACTGACTTTCTCTAGGTCGCACGTCTTGTTCGTAGTGATATTCATTACCAATAAGGCAGCCTGGAGTCAGTCGTGCATTATCGAAAGTCCGTAGTAGTACCCGCCTTTTGCCGTATCACACCGTCGGCCCTGCTCAGCAGTGTCGCTTTAGGGGTGTCTATGGCTCTGAGTGGCGGCATCTTCGCCGCCGAGCAGGCGAGCGAAGATGTATCGGTCCGGCATGAGCTGATGCCGTTTGACATCGCTGCTCAGCCGCTTGACCAGGCTAGCCTGGCCTTCGCCGAGCAAGCCGGTATTCAGGTGTTCTTCGATAGCGAGCGCCTGCAAGGCTTGAGTAGTCAGGCGGTGCAAGGACGTTTTACGGCCGACGAGGCGATCCGCCAACTGCTGGGGCGTGCCCCGGTAACTTACAGCTTCAGTGGCCCTCGTCAGATCACCTTGACGCGTCAGGTCGCGGTTGATGGACAGACCATTCATTTACAGGACGTCACGGTAGTCGGTGCTCGCCCTGCAAGTGAAAGCGTTTATCAGCAGCCTCGCTCGGTCAGCATAATTACGCGTGAGCAAATCGACCGCAGCCCACCACGTCACGCGGCTGACATGCTTGAGCAAACCTCCGGCGTGTACACCGCTGTCAGCCAGCAAGACCCTGGCCTATCAGTGAATATTCGCGGCGTGCAGGACTACGGCCGCGTCAACATGAACATCGACGGCATGCGCCAGAACTACCAGCAAAGCGGCCACCAGCAGCGCAACGGCACCATGTACATCGACCCGGAATTGCTCAGCGGTGTCTCGGTGGAAAAAGGCGCCACTTCCGGCATGGGCGGCGCCGGTGTGATTGGCGGCGTGGCCGAGTTCAGCACTCTGAATGCCCGTGATTTCATCCACGAGGGCAAAGAGTTTGGCGGCCGTATCCGCGCCACCACGGGCTTGGGCGGTTACGCCAATGGCACCGACTTTATCGGCAGCAGCGCCTTCGCCTTGGGCAATGAAATTGGCGACATTCTGCTGGCCGCCAGCGAGCGTCACCTTGGTGATTACGACCCTGGTACGAACGGTGAAATCGGTGAGTTGCGAACCGGCTCTGGTTTTAACCCCGGTATTGATGACGAGATCAAGAACACCTCCGTGGCCTACTCCGGCTCAGTGATGAAATCGCGTCTGGCCAAGATTGGCGTCAACTTGTCGCAAGACCAGCGCGTGCAGTTCAGCTACCTGCGCACCCACGTCACCTACGACGACGCCAGCATCATGAATGTCGCCACTGACGGCTTGTGGACGAAAAACGGCAGCAGCGATGTGCTCTCCGAAAACTACGCCATTGACTACAACTACGACCCGGACAACAACCTGATCGACCTGAAGGCCAAGTTTTATTACGTCGACAACAGCAATGAGCAGACCGTGCTGCCGGTCAGAACGACGCCAGGTTATGACGTCACCTACCAGACCCAAACCTATGGCATGCAACTGGAAAACACCGCCACCTTCGCTCTGAGCGAAAGCAGCGACCTGAAGGCCAACTACGGCCTGGAATACTTCAAGGACAAGGTGCGGCCCGATTCCAACCAGGCAGTCGCCGCCACGTCGGCTGTGGACTTCCCCGCTTCGGAAGGGCTGACCCCGAAAGGCGAGCGCGCCATGGGCAGCCTGTTTACCAATCTCGAATTCGACTATGACGGCTGGCTGACGCTTACCGGTGGCCTGCGTTACGACCGCTATCGCCTGCAGGGTGAGACGGGCCTCAGCTACACGCTTTATCGCATCAATACCACCGGCAACCCGACCTATAGCGTTCCACTGAATTACGACGTCGACAGCGAAGAGGGCCAGTTTTCCCCAACCTTTGGCATCGCGATAAAACCCGGTGTGGACTGGTTGCAACTGTTCGCCAGCTATGGCGAGGGGTGGCGCCCGCCAGCAGTGACTGAAACCTTGGTATCCGGTCGGCCCCATAGCGGCGGCACGGAGAGCCTGTATCCCAACCCGTTCCTCAAACCGGAAAGCTCGCAGTCCTGGGAAGTGGGTTTCAACATCCTCAAGGAAAACCTGCTGACCGAAGGCGATGTGCTGGGCGCGAAGGTCTCGTATTTCGATACCCGCATCGACGACTTCGTATTTTTGGGTATCGACCTGCAGCGGCCCGGCGTAGGCGTTTCGAGCCTAGGCACCACGGCCTACGTCAATGATCAGAGCAGCACGCGCTTTCGCGGCGTGGAATACCAGATCGACTACGACGCCGGCAGCTATTACAGCAATTTTACCTACACCCACATGATTGGCGAGAACGAATACTGCAAAAAACAAGCGTGGCTTGGGGGCGCTGTCAGCCCGGTATATGGCAGCGGGCGACGCCCGCCAGTGACCGGCTACGTGCCTAACGACTATGCCAATGGCGCGGTCAAGTGCGGCGGGATTATGGGCTCGGCAGAACATATGCCCATGGACCGTGGCAGCTTGACCCTCGGTACCCGCCTGTTCAACGAAACCCTGGATCTCGGCGCCCGAGCCCGTTACAGCGAAGGCTATTCGTTGGACGCTGGCGACTCCGCGGCAGCTGATCAGGTGTACCCGGCCGATTGGAAGGCCTACACCGTTTACGACCTGTACGGCAGCTACAAAGCCACCGACGCCCTGACCTTGCGGCTGGCTCTGGATAACTTCACCGACCGTGCCTACCTGGTGCCGCTGGGCGATGTGCTGGCCTTCACCCTAGGCCGTGGCCGCACCTTGCAGGGTACCGTGGAATACACATTCTGACGTTTTAAAAGCCAAATTTGCCCATGGAGGGCAAAGCCGTTGTGCAGCGGGTTGTAGCACGACGGATCTTAATGAAACCTCAATTGGAGAAATTGCATGAGCCTTTCCATTACCTACGACACCACCTACGCAAGCTGGACCGTCGCTGACTACCTGGCTGACTGGGCTGGCTATTTCGGTGATGCCAACCATCGCATCGGTGAAGTTGAAGATGGCGTGAATACCGGTGGTTTCTACCCAGGTTCTTTGAGCGGTACCCAGTACGCCTTGTCCAGCCCGAACAGTGACGCCGGTTTTATTGCCGGTGGCAGCCTGACCTATTCGCTATTCGCAGACCCGGCACACACCGTATATGGCTCGCTGGATAGCATTTCGCTGGGTACCGATGTGGCCGAAAACGCCTCGGGCTTCTACTTCGCTCCGGGCTTTGAAGAAGTCAGCTTCGACGGTCTGGGTCTGTCCAGCCTGCTCAGCGAAGGCCATGACGGCGTTGTGCATGAGGTCATCTACGGCCTGATGAGCGGCGACGCCACCGCGCTGGATACCGCACTGGACGGCATCCTGGCCGCCTATGGCGTTGACACCGACGACACCTTCGACGTGGTCGCTGCCGCTCTGGCCTCCGGCCCCCTCAGCGTTTCGCCAGCTGAAGCAGTGGGTGTGCAAACGCCGGTCGAGGACTACGCCCTGGCGGCCTGATCGCCTCAAGAGCCTGGCGTAAAAAAGCCAATGGAAGAGTTCTCCTCCATTCGCCGTTCTGTTTCACCCCAGCCTTTGTCTTTTGCGGGGCCAAGGCTGGGTTGCGAATTTTGTGGCTACGCGGGGCAAGCGTCAATAATCCGGGTGGCCGTTTTGGGGTAGCGCATGTCGAGTTCCACGCCGCGTAATGAAGTGCTGCAGGCGCTGTTCGCCTACCGCGCCGGCTTTGTCAACATCGGCCTGTTCACTGCCGTGATCAACCTGCTGATGCTGGCCCCGGCGCTGTATATGTTGCAGGTGTATGACCGGGTGCTGGCCTCCGGCAACGAGATGACCCTGGTGATGCTCAGCTTGATGGTGGTAGGCCTGTTCGTTTTTATGGGCGTGCTGGAGTGGGTGCGTAGCCTGGTGGTGATTCGCCTCGGCACGCAGATGGACATGCGCCTGAATCAGCGGGTGTTTGCTGCCAGCTTCGAGGCCGGGTTACGGCTCGGAAAGGCTAATGCCGGGCAGGCGTTGAACGACCTCACCACGTTGCGCCAATTCGCCACTGGCAATGCGCTGTTCGCCTTCTTCGACGCGCCGTGGTTTCCGTTGTATCTGGTGGTAATTTTTTTGTTCAGCCCGTGGCTGGGGCTTTTTGCGTTGGCCGGCGCGCTGCTGCTGATGGGCCTGGCCTGGCTTAACGAGCGACTGACTCACGCACCGTTGGCCGAGGCCGGGCAAATGTCGATGCAGGCCAACCAGCAGGCCAGCGCCAACCTACGCAATGCCGATGTGATCGAAGCCATGGGCATGCTGGATGCCATGCGCAAGCGCTGGCTCGACCAGCATCAGGGCTTTCTTACTCAGCAGAACCTGGCCAGTGAACGCATGGCGGTGGTCAGCGCTTGGTCCAAGGGCGTGCGCATGACCCTGCAATCGCTGGTGCTAGGCCTGGGTGCCTGGCTGGCGCTGGAGCAGTTGATCACGCCCGGCATGATGATCGCAGGCTCGATTCTGATGGCGCGGGTATTGGCTCCCATCGATCAACTGATCGGTGTTTGGCGGCAATGGGCTTCGGCAAGGCAGGCCTATGAGCGCTTGCTGGCGCTATTGCAGGCCCAGCCGGCGCGCTCGGCGGGTATGCCATTGCCCGTACCGAAGGGTACTTTGAGCGTCGAACAACTCAGCGCCTTTGCCCCGGGCACGCGCCGTCAATGCTTGAGCAATGTCGGTTTTGCCCTGGCTGCAGGGCAGTCGCTAGGGGTGATTGGTGCTTCGGGCTCGGGCAAGTCCTCGCTGGCGCGGTTGCTGGTCGGCGTGGCACTGCCGGCTACCGGGAAGGTGCGTTTGGACGGTGCGGATCTGCAGCAGTGGGACAAGGTCCAGCTTGGCCCGCACATCGGCTACCTGCCGCAAGACGTGCAGTTATTCGCCGGCAGCATCGCGCAAAACATCGCTCGTTTTAGCTGTGTGGACGCTGAACAGGTGGTCGAGGCAGCGCGGCATGCAGGAGTACATGAGCTGATTTTGAGATTGCCCGCAGGCTATGACACTCAATTGGGTGAGGGCGGTGCTGGGTTGTCTGGTGGTCAACGTCAACGCATTGGTTTGGCCCGCGCCCTATACGGTCTGCCAGCTCTGGTGGTGCTCGATGAGCCTAATTCCAACTTAGATGAAGACGGCGAGCGCGCCTTGCTGACGGCTCTTGCTGAGCTGAAAAAACAGGGCAACACGGTGGTGCTGATCACCCATAAGCCCAGCCTGCTGGCCGGCGTCGACAACCTGCTGGTGTTGCGCGCCGGGCAGATGCAGGCGTTTGGCCCCACCGCACGGGTGACTCAGGAATTGCAGCGGGCCGCCGCGCCACCGTCTCGCGTTGAAACGCCGCGTCCGACGGCTGTGGTGGCCCCCAGTTTTAGCGCGAATTATCGCCTGGATGCGTCCAGGCCCTGACTGTCGAGGATCATTGTGAATTCCCTTGCTGAAGATATTCGTCCGCTTGCGCCTGTGTTGCTCCTGGACGAGCGCCGGTTTACCCGGTTGGGGCGCTGGCTGGTGCTATTGGGCTTCGGTGGCTTTGTGTTGTGGGCTGCGCTGGCACCGCTGGATAAGGGCGTGTCGGTCTCTGGCAATGTGGTGGTCGCCGGCAGCCGCCAGGTGGTGCAGCACCAGATGGGTGGGGTGATTGAGCACATTTTGGTCCGCGATGGCGATGTGGTCAGCGCCGGCCAAGTTCTGGTGCAGATGGATACCACACAAACCCGTGCCCAGCGCGAATCGCTCTACGCGCAATACATCAATGCCCGCGCCAGCGAAGCGCGGCTGACCGCTGAGCGCGACGGCCAGGTAGGTATCCTATTCACCAGCGATTTACTCGCCGCTGAAACCGATCCCTGGGTCGCTAGCGCCCTCCAGTTACAGCGGCAACTGCTCACCAGCCGCCGTGATGCTCTGCGGATGGAAGTGGACGGTCTCAAAGAAAACATCGCCGGTGCCCAGGCCATGCTGCAAGGCGTGCGCGACTCCATGGCGCATAAGGAAGAGCAACGCGCGGCGATGGCCGAACAGTTAAAAGGTCAGCGCGAACTGGCCCGCGAAGGCTACCTGTCGCGCAACCGTCTGCTGGAGGCCGAGCGCCTGTACGCCCAACTGAACGGTGCCATCGCCGAAGACCTCGGCAACCTAGGCCGCACTCAACGCCAGGTGCTGGAGCTGAAACTGCGCATCGGCCAGCGCCAAGAGGAATATCAGCGCGACCTGCGCCAACAGCTCAGCGATACCCAACTCAAGGCGCAAGACCTGGCCAGCCGCCTTCGTGCCGCCGACTTTGAGTTAGCCAATACTCAAGTGCGCGCACCGGCTGCTGGCACGGTGGTGGGCCTGAGCGTTTTTACTCCGGGCGGGGTGATCAGCCCCGGCCAGCAATTAATGGAAATCGTGCCCAACGACGTGCCGCTGTTGGTGGATGCCCGCGCCCCCGTTGAACTGGTGGATAAGTTGCACCCCGGCCTTGAGGTGGAGTTGCTGTTTGTTGCCTTTAGCCAGAGCAAAACGCCACGTGTAGCCGGCACGCTGACGCTGGTCTCCGCCGACCGCCTGGAAGACGAAAAAACCGGTGAGCCCTACTACAAAGTGCGCGCTCAGGTCCGCGACGCGGGCATGCAACAATTGGCCGGCGAAGTGATTCGCCCCGGTATGCCAGTGCAGGCCTTTGTGCGCACCGGCGAGCGCTCGCTGCTCAGCTACCTGTTCAAACCATTGCTGGACCGTACTCATATGGCGATGGCAGAAGAATGAAAAACCGCCTGTTCTGCCTTGCCCTGATGCTGCTCAGCGAGCCGGTGGTGGCCCTGAATCTTCAGGACGCTTATGCGTTGGCGCTGCGCAACGATGCCACGTTTCACGCCGCTATCAAGGAGCGCGAAGCCGGTCACGAGAACTTGGCGATTGGACGTGCGGCGCTGCTGCCCAAGGTGTCCTATGCCTACAACAACGCGCGCAACGAATCGCAAGTGACCTCGCAAACGGTCGCCGGAGATGTCACCAGCAACCGCGACTACCGCAGCTACTCCTCCAGCCTAACTCTGCAACAACCGTTGCTCGATTACGGCGCCTGGGCCAGCTACCGCGAAGGCGAAGCCAAGGCGCTGTTGGCGGACGAACGTTTTCGCGGGAAGAGCCAAGAGTTACTGGTGCGCTTATTCCAGGCTTACAGCGAAGCCCTGTTGGCAGGCGAGCAAATCAGCCTGGCCGAAGCCCAACGGCACGCCTACGCCGAGCGCCTGCAACTCAACCGGCGGCTATTTGAGGAAGGTGAAGGCACGCGCACCGATATGCTGGAAACCCAAGCCCGCCACGACTTGGCCCTGACCAGCGAAATCGACGCGCGCGATACCCTCGACGTTGCGTTGCGCGAGCTGCAAGCCATTGTCGGCGAACCACTGGCCCTGCAGGACCTTACCCCGCTACGTGATGGCTTTGTCGTACAGCCGTTGCAGCCAATGGGGTTCGTTGCCTGGCGCGACCTGGCTCTTAGCGAGAATGCCGAGCTGGCTGCGCAGCGTCACGCCCTGTCGGTGGCCGAACAGCAGCGTGAGCAACGACGTGCCAGCCACCTGCCTACCTTGAGCCTCTATGCCAGCACGCGCCTGACCAACTCGGACTCGGAAAGCAGCTACAACCAGAAATACGACACCGACAGTGTTGGGATACAACTCAGTTTGCCGCTGTTTGCCGGTGGTGGCGCGGCGGCCAGTACCCGTCAGGCCTCGCGCCAATACGAACAAGCAAGCTATGAACTGGACGCCCAAATCAGCGTAACCCTCAACGAGCTGCGCAAGCATTACAACCTGTGTCTCAGCAGTGCGGCCAAGTTGCGAGCATATGAATTGGCGGTGGCGTCGGCCAGCACCCTGGTCGACGCCACACGTAAAAGTGTCACTGCGGGCGAGCGAGTCAACCTTGATGTGCTTGATGCTGTACAGCAGCTCCATGGTGCACGTCGTGATTTGGCCGAGGTGCGCTATGCGTACCTGCGTAGTTGGCTGCAGTTGCGTCAACTCGCGGGCCAGTTGCACGAGCGTGACCTGCGGCATCTTGCTCAGTATTTCTCGCAATTACCGAGCATGGCTGCGGATAACTCGACTGAGGCTGATTCGCATCTGTGATTACGGTATTTGCTGCACTGATTCGTCATTAATGGGGGGCTGATCAGTCGATCGGCCACTTCGTCCAGACCATTCGAGAGTGCTCACATGACTGCGCTAAATTCATCACTCGGCGACGCCCTGCGCTCCCAGCGCCTTAATCAGATCACCCATGAGCCACACAGCCGTCTGGATGCGCTGGTCAAGAGCCATGATCCCTTTGCCAGCCGCGAGCGGTTCGCCCGATTTGTTGCCGCGCAGTACCTGTTCCAGCGTGATTTGCAGCCGCTCTACGCTGACCAGCAATTGGGCAAATTGATCCCCGAGCTGGCCACGCGCTGTCGGGTTGAGCAGGCAGAGCTGGACCTGCTCGATTTACAACAGGCCGTGCCCGAGGGCGATCAGGCCATCCGCAGCACGTCGATGGCTATTGGCGAGGCGCTGGCTTGGCTTTTTGTGTCAGAAGGCTCCAAGCTTGGCGCGGCATTTTTGCTTAAGCGAATGCCGGCACTAGGGCTAAGCGAAACGTTTGGTGCACGCCATCTGGGGGAGCCTAAAGGCGGCCGCAGCCAGGGCTGGAAGTCCTTTGTCAGCGCCCTAGATGATGTTGAGTTGACCGCCGAGCAGGAACGCCAAGCCGAAGCGGCAGCGATTGCCGCCTTCAACCGGTTCACTGACCACTTGGAGCGCTGCTTTGCTTGATGCCTCAAACATGCGCCCGGTCTGGCAGCGCTGGCTGTGGTTGTGTGTGGCCTACCTGAGCCTCGGTATGGCCATGCTCGGTGTGCTATTGCCCGGCCTGCCGACGACTGAGTTTGTGCTACTGGCGGCCTGGGCTGCAGCCCGCAGTTCACCACGCTTGGCTGCCTGGCTGGATAATCACCGGTTGTTCGGCCCGCTGCTGCGCGATTGGCGTAATGGTGGGCTGATCAGCCGCCGCAGTAAAATGCTCGCCAGTCTGAGTATGTTGCTGGCCCTTGGCGTTATGTTACTGACCGTCAAGCACTTGCCATCGGTGGTATTCGCGGCCATTGGCATGAGCTGTGGTGCAACGTGGATCTGGTCGCGCCCGGAGCGGCCGAAGCTGCCCTTTTGACCATCACTGCGCCTCCTTGCGCTTGGCTTAGGCCTGATTAGCAGGCTGTTTATATGCCTGCTGAATTAGGTCGCGGCCATACATCTTGGCGATGTGCGTGTGGGGCTTTAGCGGTTAGTTCAAGTCGACATTCAGGCTTGGCGAACCAAATGCCGCCAGGCTTGCGTTAGAGCCTTCGAAGTAGCCTTTCCAAAAGCTTTGCAACAACTCCATGGTTTTGCCTGAGCGGTAGGCCTGCTTGACGTCTTTGGTGACCAGGCCGGCGCCAGCCACGTACACCCGAGCACCTTGCAGGTCGGCAAACAGCTGCTTATCTCCAACCCGCTGCAGTTCGGCCTGCGGCTGCAGGTCGCGGATGCGATTGTTGGCGTAAAAACTGCCGAAGTCGCTGTTCTCTAACATGTCAGAGATCAGCAGGATCACGCGGTCATCGGCCGGTTGGCGGGCCAGGTCAGCGCCTATGTCGCGTAGCGAGTGGAAGATCTCGCTGCGGGGAATATCTTCCGATGCTTCGCGCAAGGTAGTGACGAAGGCTTGGCCGAATTTTTTGCGAAAAAAAGCCTGTTGCTCCACCACGCATTTGTCGAATGTGCGCAGTGATTGCATGCCAACGCTGTCACGCACTTTGCCCTCAAGCGGCTTATTCAACTCACCGGCGAAACGCAGCTGCATGAACTGGTTTGGCAAAAAAGCCGAAAAACTATAAAGACGAATCTTATCGCCAGGGGCGACAAACCGATTGATCTGCCCCCACGCGGCTTTCTGGATGCTTTCTGGCATGGGGATGGTTTGGTCTACGATCACCGTCAGTTCGCGTCCAGAGCCGGCCTGGCGGTGTTCGTTGACCTTGGCATAGCCGTAGCAGTCAGGGATGTCGTTGCGCTCGGCTGCCTGCCCGAGGGCAGGCAGGCACAGCAGCAAGGCATAAAGGGCCTTGAGCTTCATTTAGACCTCTTCAAAGTCTTTCAACAGTTGTTGTTCGGCGCGAATCGCTAGGACGGCATCCAGGTCGTAGCCTTTGGCGCGGCAGATGGTGCCCAGCTGCTCGTCGTTATAGGCGGTGAGGTCCTTGTTGCGCAGTACGTTGTGGTCCGCTGTAACTGGTGCGGCTACGGCTGCTGGCGCGGGGCTTTCGGCCAGTACTTCGGGCATTGCCGGTTCAGGCGTAGCGGCTACTGCAGCAGGCGTGGTTTGTGCTGGCGCGGCTGGGCTGCTCGGGGCCGTTTGCACTGCACTCGGCATGCTTGGCTGTGGCTGCGAGCGGTGGGTGCCGGCTTCTTCCTGCATGCGCAGCACATAAGCATTGAAGTCGCGGCCATGGGCGCCTTTGAGGGCTGTTTGTACGGTGCTGTCGGTGGTGGTGCGTTTGGACAGCTTCATTTGCAGCATGCGCAGCTTGTGATCGGCATGCGCGGCGATCTTGCCGCGTTGGTTTTCCATCCAGCGTTCAAGCTCAACGGCATTGTTGAATTTGTGCGTGTATTCCCAGGCTTTTTTCGATTCGACCCCGGCAAAACCGAAGATCGATGCCAGCCAAACACTGACTGCCTGGATGGCGACGTAGATGACCGAGAGCACCACAAAGGTGATCAGCGAGGCGCTACGAATGGCGTCCATTTTGTCGGTCAGGGTGCTGTTGGTGGCTTCCTGATTTACCGCGGCGGAGTCCGCAGGCAGTTCGAACGGGCTTGCGCTGCTTTCGTAGCTTTGCTCGGCAAACACGCTCGGGTTGCCAACCATTTCGGTTTCGATGCTTTTGAGCTGATAGGCGCGGATACCGAACGCCGCACAGGCCATGATCACGACCACTAGGGCGCAGCCGACGATCCAGCCATGCCGTGGGGTTACGGTTTGATTGGTAACGATACGCGCCAGAATCCGGTTGTAATCTTTGCCGCCTTCATCTTTCTCGGTTTCTTTGATGCGCACACCTGGCTGCACCTGTTTCAGCGGGGTGACCTTGTTCTCATCCTGGTCGCCTTCCCACCAGTGGCGGGCCTTGTTGACCAGCGAGTTGTGGTGGATGGCTCGCCCTGCGGCTTCGGCAAAGCCAGCAGAGATAATCGACAGGAGGAACGCAGCCATCCAGCCCAGGTAGGCCTGGTCATTGGATGACAGGTTCTGGTTGATAAAGGGCACCAGTACATAGGCGAAGCCCACTGCCTCAAAGAGGATCAGCAGAAAGATCAGCACCAGGACCCAGATCGGCCGTTCGCGGCGGTCGCCTTCACCGATGGTGTCCAGGTAGGACTCGCATTTGTTGTAGTAGTCGGAGCTTTTTTCCCCAACATCTTGGTAGTAGTCGTAGTAGTTGTTGCACAGCGAGGCTTCGCTGAGCAGCCATTTCTTGTGATCGGTACTGGTGCTGCCGCTGGCCAGGCGCGAGACAGTGCCAATCAGCGGAATGCCGTGCCATACGCGCATCAGAAAATAGCCAACTTTGTCCCAGTAAACCTTGATAAGGATTGCCGAGAGCAGGGTGGAGATCACCGCGCCGGTAAGCAATTTGTTGGCCCAGGCTAAGGCCATCAGCGCATTGAAGCTGAAGTCTTCCATTTTGAATTCCTTGTATTAGGTTCGAACCGGAATAAACCGGGCGCTGTAGGCTTCGCCATTACTTTTCGGATAGAACAACATGCCGTCTGTTGCCTGCGAGTTACCTTTGCTGAACACCACGTCCATGCAGGACACGGGCTCTTGTGGGTCGGTTATAAACACGCGATAGAGCACGCGGTCTTCGCCTTCGTAGGTGTTGGCGATGGCTTTGGCCTTGACCTGTGCTTTGCGGTTGCCGGCCGCGTAGTCCTGCACCACTTCCACGAAGGGTTGGCGATCCACTGTGGCGGCATCGCGGAGGATGGACACTGGGGAAATCATCACCAGGTGGCCATTGACCGTTTGTGCCCATACGCGGTTGTTGTAGCCGGGTAGGTAATCGGTCGTGGCGCGGGTTTGCAGGGCTTGGCCGCTTGCCAGGTTAAAGACTTCGCCACTCTGGCGCGGCTTATCGCTCTCGCAGCTGCTCATCGGGATGTCGGCTGCGTTGGCCTTGCTAATCAGGGTGAAGCCGCCACTTTTCGGGGTGATAGCCTGGCCCAGCGTCCAACTGCTGGCAGTGGCGGGTTGCCCGGCAAAATCGATCACCTTGCCAGTGTGCGCGGGTTTTGTGGATTTACTGGCAGGGGTTTTAGTGCCGGAGGTCTTGGTGGTCGCTGTGGGTTTGCTCGGCGTAACCGTGGCGACTGTGGTGGACGTGCCGTGAGCCAAATATTTGGGGTTGTTCTGCTCGGCATTGACCCGTTTGACCAGGGTGCTGCGGTCGTTGACCTCGACTATCTCTACGCGCCGATTTTTACCACGCTGCAGGCTGTCGCTGTTGTCGGCGATGGGCCTGGACGCTCCGGCACCTTGGAAATACATACGTTCGCGAGCGATGCCCTGCTCGGCCAGAATACTGGCGACCGCGCGAGCGCGGCGCTCAGAGAGTTGTTGGTTGCCTTGCGCGCTGCCAGTTGCGTCGGTATGACCGACCACCAAAATTGCCGAGTTGCTAGGCTGGTCGGGTTGCGTGGCAAATGCACTGGCCAGCTTGCGTACCTGGCGTCGACCATCGTCGCTGAGTGTGGCGCTGCCCACCGGGAACATGCCTTGGTCTTCGATCTGCGCAACTATGCCGGCGTCTTCGGGGGCTGCGCTTGACGTGCTACCTGAAGTCTGCAGGGTTTCTAGCTGCATCTTGAGGTTTTCTTCGCGTGCTAGTTGTTCCAGCTTGTTCAGGCGGTTTTTGTAGAGCAACGCCATGCCACAACCGGCGGCGGCACCGGCTACCGCACTGCCAATAATGACTTTGTCGTTTTGTTTGGTCAGCACTGCTAAGGCCGCGCCGGCAACGGCACCCGCTGCGCCGCCAGCCATGCAGTTGATGTTGCTACTGTTGTTCTTGGCGAAGTTATCAACCGTGGCGCAGCTGCTGGTGCCTAAGCTAATGGCGATGGCCAGAGCCGTGCTGCGAAATGTTTTCGAGCATCGGGTATGCAGGGCGGTGGGCAAGAATGGCGCTCCTGAAGCGTGGCGGGCACTCCAGGGCAAAGCAGATTGAGCCTGGGGCTCAAATGTTCGTCCATGAAGCATCGGTCTTTCTATCGCGACTCTGCGAAGGGGCGCGATTTCATCACAGTGGTGATGGCAATTCAATGGCGTCAATAAATGGAAGGCTTTTGCCAAGGTGGTGCGTAATGTCTTGGCTATATGGATTCATGTGTGAACACCTACCACCGCTGGCATTGCGAGAGTGTTTCAAGGCGCACTTGTAATACGGCTTTGCTACTCGTTACTGTCGCCGCGTATTCGCCACGAGATCACAGATGTTGCCGTCAGATCCCCGCCCAACTAATGCCACGCTGATCCTCCTGGCCTCGCTGTATTGCGCGCAGGGTTTACCTTCCGGGTTGTTGGCTCATTCGCTGCCGGTGTTGCTGCGTCAGCACGGTGTCGATCTGGCGTTGATCGGCTTGCTCAAGTTGTTGGCGTTGCCCTGGCTGCTCAAGGTGCTTTGGGCACCGTGGGTTGATCGCTTGGCTTCAGCGCGTTTGGGTCATCACCGTGGCTGGATTTTGCCGTTGCAGATGGGCATTACTGGGGTGATTGCCGCCTTGGCATTGCTCAATCCCGAGCGTTTATTCGACAGCCATTTTTTGCTGCTGATTGCTCTGTTGTTGCTGGTTAACCTTGCCGCTGCGACCCAAGACATCGCCACCGATGGGCTAGCCGTGCGCTTGTTGCCGGAGCGTTGGCGTGGGTTGGGCAATAGCTTGCAGGTGGGTGGTTATAAGGTCGGTATGTTGGTCAGTGGCAGCGGCCTGTTGTTGGCGATGGATAGCCTGGGCTGGCACCTGAGCCTTGCGCTGGTGGCTGTGCTGCTGGTGCTGATGACGCTGCCGATCTGGCGCTTTAACGAGCGCCGCGAGCTACCGTTTCAACCGGCGCTGGCGGAGTCGGCCGGGCCGGGGCTGCTGCTACGGCATTACCGTGGCTTGCTGATGCAGCCGGGCATGCTGCTGTGGCTGGCGGTGCTAGTGAGTTTTAAGCTGGGTGACGCGCTGGGCTCGCCGATGATCAAGCCGATGTTGGTTGATCAGGGCTGGAGCAATGCCGAGTTGGGCCAACTGACGTTGATCAGCAGTCTGGTCGGCATTGCGGGGGCGTTTCTCGGCGGCCTGCTGTATGCGCGCATCGGCGCACTGCGGGCGCTGTTGCTGTTTGGTCTGTTGCAGGCCGGTGGCATTGCGGGCATGGCCTTGCTGGTGAATGCCGGCGCTGATAGCGGTTTGGTGTATGGCGTGGCGTTGTTTGAGCAGGCCGCCGATGGTATGTCCACGGTGGCGTTGTTCGCGGTGATGATGCGCCAGTGTCGGCCCGAGCATGAGGGTGCTGACTTTACCCTGCAGGCCAGCGTGCAGTTGCTTTTGGCTGGTTTAGTGGGTGCCACCAGTGGCTGGCTGGCCGAGCAGTTGGGCTTTGCCGGGCTGTTTATCAGCGCCGGCGTGCTGGGCGTGCTGGCGCTGCCTATCGTGCTGTTGCATTTCTGGCGCAGCGCCAGGGCGGTGGTAACCGCAGCATAAAGCGCGTGGTGATGCTTATCGCTGTTTCTGTGTGCAGTCTTACTTGGCATTACCGCGCAACGCTGGTGTTTCTTCTATTCCCATCCGTTTCGCCGTCAGCTTGGCGTAGGGAGCTTGGCGCGCGTGTAACCGGAGCAAAGATGGCTGCCTTTGCCCATCTGGCGGGCAATCCTGATGACCTGTCCGGATTGAATAGAGGTGCGTATGCCCAAACCCGCAAACCTGAGTGTTGGCCTACGTCTACTGTTGGCGTCCCAGGCCATGGCCCCGTTGGCAGTCAAGTTGGGGCTGATCCAACAGTTGGGTGCTGAGAAAGCCGCGTTGTTGGCCCCGCACATGCCGCCTGGCCAGTTGCGTGAGTTGATTATGGCGATGCCTATCGAATTTGTGGCAGCGGTGGTCACCCATCTCGACCCGCGTTTGATCCTCGACACCTACCTGAGCTTGCCGGACAGTTTGCACTTGGAGGTGGCGCGCCAGCTCTGCGCCGATGGCGCGTTTGCCACGGCCGCGCGTTATGCCGAGTGCCTGGCACCCAAGCAGATCAAGGTGCTGATCTACGGCATTAATGATGTTGACCATGTATTGCAGATCGCCCGCTATATCGTGGATATGCCATTGATCAGCGAGAGTTTGCGCAGTTTCTCCACTGGCTACTTGCGCAAGCTCACTGAGGCGGCGCGGATAGACGGCAACGTAGCAGTGTCTGCGCAGGTGCTCAGTGGCCTGTCATTGGTGCGCCAGGCGGATGTTTGTGCGGGGTTACAGCCGGCAACACTGCGTCAGCTCCTGCCGATGCTCCTGCTGATTAGCGGTGAGGCGTTGCGCGAGCAATTGCCGGAAGCCGTGTTGCGGCTTTTTGCAGAGCAGCCGGCGTAGGATCTGCTCCCGTTGCGTTCGCGGCTCACGAACGAAGCTGGAGCAGCCCCTAACTTTCCATCCACTGCCGCTCATGGCGTTCGAGCAGGTTGCTGGCTTGCTCCGGGCCGTCGCTGCCGGCCGGGTACGGGCGCGGGCTTTGATAGTGCTGGTGCCAGCCTTTGATGATCGGGTCGACCCAGCTCCAGGCCGCTTCAACTTCGTCGCGGCGCATAAACAGTGTTGAATCGCCCTCGACCACATCAAGCAACAGGCGCTCGTAGGCGTCCCAGCGCCGTTGTTTGTGAAAGGCATTGGCCAGGTTGAGATCAAGCTCTACCGGCTGTAAATGCATGCCTTTGCCGGGGCTCTTGCCCATTAGTTGTAGGCTGATGCGCTCTTCTGGCTGTAGACGAATCAACAAACGATTGGCCTCGCTGCCGTCGAACAGCTGGTGCGGCACCGGCTTGAACTGAATCAGAATTTCCGAAGTCTTGTGCCCCAGGCGTTTGCCGGTGCGCAGGTAGAACGGCACGCCGGCCCAGCGCCAGTTGTCGATCTCAGCCTGCACCGCGACAAAGGTTTCGGTGTCGCTGTCGTTATCTACATTCTTTTCAAAGTAGTAGGCCGGTACTTCCTGGCCGCCGATCTTGCCGGCGGTGTACTGGCCGCGCACGGTTTTATCCTGCACATCCAGGCCGTTGATGGGCTTGAGTGCTTCGAGGATTTTTACCTTCTCGTTGCGCACCGATTCGGCATCGAAGCGCACCGGCGCTTCCATCGCCACCAGGCAGAGCAACTGCAGCAGGTGGTTCTGGATCATGTCGCGCATGGCCCCGGCTTTCTCGTAATAAGCACCACGGTTTTCCACGCCGAGGGTTTCGCACACGCTGATTTGCACGTGGTCGATGTGCCCGGCACGCCATACCGGCTCGAACAGGGCGTTGGCGAAGCGCAGCGCCATGAGGTTCTGCACCGTCTCCTTGCCCAGGTAGTGATCGATACGGAACACCCGCGACTCATCGAACACGGCGCCAATGGCGGCATTGATTGCTTGAGCCGACTCCAGCGAGTGGCCAATCGGCTTTTCCAGCACGATGCGTGCTTTGGGGCCTGCCAGGTTGGCGATCTTCAAGTGTGAGGCGATGTCTTCGAACAGGTCTGGCGCAGTGGCCAAGTAATAGATGCGCACGCGCTCGTGGTCTTGCCCCAGGCGCTTGCCCAGGCGGCCGAAGTCGGCGCTCTGGCTGGCGTCCATGGCGAAGTAATCGAGACGTGCGGCAAAGCTGGCCCAAGTGGCATTGTCGAAGTCGCTGCGCGCCACTTGAGCACGGCAGTGGCGTTCAGCCAGGGCTTGGTAGGCGTCGCGGCTGTTGGCGCTGCGGGCCAGGGCAAGAATGCGCGTATCGTCGTGTAGCCGACCCGCACGATGTAGATGGTAGAGCGCTGGCAGCAGCTTATGCAGGGCCAGATCGCCGGTGCCGCCAAACACCAGCATGTCGCAGGGAATGCTCAAGGTGGGAACTCCGACTCGGTTTAGCCGTGCGGGAGAGGCGGCCATGTAGTATAACTACAAGACCACTACAACCCGTCGTGCGCCGATCATAACCGAGTCGTGACTCCTATGCGGCGTGCTTGATGGATTCGTTAGCCAAATGTCGAGCCTAAATCCGTGAATCTGTTGCAGCACATTGCCCAATCGCGCTCCTTGTTACGCAAATCCGAATTGAAGGTGGCCGACCACGTGCTGCTTGATCCTGCATCGGTCATGCACAGTTCCATGGCCGAACTGGCGCACAGCGTTGGCATTAGCGAGCCGACCATCGTGCGTTTCTGCCGGGCAATTGGTTGCACGGGTTTTCAGGACCTCAAGCTCAAGCTGGCGCAGAGCCTGGCTGCCGGGGCCAGTTTTGGCCAGTTCGCCATTCATGAAGATGACTCGGTCGCCGACTTCAGTCTGAAGATCTTCGACACCACCCTGCATACCTTGATCGACGTGCGCGAAAAGCTCGACACCCAGGCCCTGCAAAAGGCCATTGCGGCTATCGCCAATGCGCAGCGTGTGGAGTTTTATGGCTTTGGCGCGTCCGGTGCAGTGGCGGCGGATGCCCAGCACAAATTCTTCCGTTTGTTGCTTACTGCGGCAGCTTATTCTGACCCGCATATGCAGGCCATGAGTGCCGTGACGCTGAAGCCTACCGATGTGGCTATTTGCATTTCGCAGTCCGGGCGTTCCAAGGATCTGCTGATTACCGCGAATCTGGTGCGCGAAGCTGGCGCAACCTTGATCGCCCTGTGCCCCAGCCAAACACCTCTGGCTGATCTGGCTACCGTCAACCTGGCCATTGATGTGCAGGAAGACACCGAAATCTACACCCCGTTAACCTCGCGCATCGCCCACCTGGTGGTGATCGACGTGCTCGCCATGGGCGTGGCGATGGCTCGGGGTCCTAGCCTGGTCAATCACCTCAAAAGCGTTAAGCGCAGTCTGCGTAGCCTGCGCTTGTCGCCAAAATCGGTGAAAGCGCAGGAAGATTGAGGTCTTTAGCTGGCCTTGGCGTCGTTATTGTAGTTTTTACTCTCAAGTCGTTCTGCTTTGTACTGAGCTACAACAAGGATCATTCATGCAGTTTTTCAGTGCCTTTCTTTTGCCGCGCTTCCGTCGTCAGTATCTGTGCTCGTTTTTACTGTTGTTCTCTCTGTGTCTCAGCGCTGATGCGTTGGCCATGCAGATATTTGTCAAAACCGTGACCGGTAAAACCATCGGGCTTGAAGTTGAAGCAAACGACACTATCGAAAACGTTAAATCCAAGATTACGGAAAAGGAAGGTATTCCGCCTGATCAACAGCGCTTGGTGTTCGCCGGCAAGGAACTTGAAGAAGGACGCACGCTTGCTGATTACAACATTCAGAAAGAAGCCACCCTTCATCTGTCACTGGCTATACCTGTATTCAATTTAGCGTCCTATCACCAGAGCCTTAGCAGTCAGTCGCAGGTTTCTGTTGCGGCCACCAATACGGCCGCTTTGGTGCTGCACGGCAATCATGGTCATCCACTGGATATGCGCGCCGCGCCTGGTAAAAACAATTGCGCTTGGGTCGCTGGCGACTGGGGCGGCTCTAGCCTTGGCGGTAATAACGGTTCAATTGGTCTGGCGGAGGTGGGCGGGTGCCAGGTACTTGGTGAGTCGCGCGCTCAGATTGGCGTGGCTATTGGCAAGTCATGGAGCAGGCAAAACACTGTTTACGACGGCAAGCAGAAACTCGATGGTCAATACGGGCTCGTCGAGCTAATTGCACCGCTGCAGGGCGTTTCGCCAAATCTATGGGCCACTGCTACTGCGTATTACAACCGTGCAGATGCCTCGGTAGTGCGCGGTTACAGCAGCGGGTTATCTTTTGATAGTTCCAGTGGTGATGCCAATACCGATACTTGGGCGCTGCGCGCTCGGTTGGACTGGGAAAATGCGCTGCGTGCACTGGCAACCGACTTCACGCCCTATGTGGATGTTTCTTGGATCCAGACTAGTGTGGGCAGCTACAGCGAGGATTCTGGGCCTACTCCTGCACATTTTGACAGCAGCAGGCAGGAGGTTACCGAGTTGCGACTGGGCATGAATGCCCGCCATGTGATAACGCCTGCCTTAGCTCTGGTCGCGGGTGCCGAGGGCGTTCACCGGTTCAACAATACAGCGCCTGCTGCCTCCGGTCTGGTCAGGGGTATTCCGTTTGATGTGGACGGCGGTAGTGATGATCGCACCTGGATGCATATGTCACTGGGTGCAGAGCTCGCGTATTCAAGCAGTCGTCTTAGCCTTATTGCCAATACCACCACCGAAGGTCAGGACCCAGATATTTGGGTGGCTCTTACCTGGAGCGTGTCGCTGTAGTTCATAAAGCCAGCCTGCTTGGGTTGGCAGCACGCGACTCTCGGTGGTGCTTTCGGCTTATCACGGCTTTCCCAGCCAGATAACTGGCTTTTATCTCTGTGATGGATGCAGGTACTCGCCATGCCCTGCAATGATCAGTCTTGCTTTCGTTATGTGCTGCGCCGATCCAAGCTAAGGCACTGCGCTGCTGATTTCATCGTCAGGCAATCGTCTGGCCATCAAAGCGTCATATCCCGAGTCGATGCTGGTACTCCCTTATTCAGCTTGGGAGTTACCCCCTATGTCTGGCTATCTGGATAAACCGCAGTCTTACGAAAACACGGATGCTAAAGCGCGGCGCAAGTTGATTGACCAGCGCCGCATGGAGTACCGCCGCGCCATTGAGAGTTATTCCGAGCAGCGCCAGTTGCAGCAGCAATTGGCCGATTATCCGGAGCTGATTGCCGCTAATTACCTGGCTGGGAAGCAGGTTCTGACTCGGCAAAGCGCTCAGCCACAGCGTTGATCAGGCTGCGTTGATCGCGCACGAAGGCAAAAAACGCCTGAGCGACGGGTGACAGGTATTTGCCGCGTGGGTGTACCAGGCACCAGCTGCGCAGTAGTGGTAGCTCGCTCACCGGTAGCTCGCGCAGTGCGCCGCAGGCCAGTTCGCGGCGCACTGCGTGGCGTGGCAGCAGGGCCAGGCCAAGACCTGCTAATACGCCCTCGCATTGGCTTTCCATCGAGCCAACTTCCAGCGTTTGGGCGAAGTGCGCGCGCTTCTGGTGGCAATATTCCTCGCAGGCCAGGCGTGTGCCTGAGCCCGCTTCGCGAATCAATAGTGGGAAGGCGGTGAGGTCTTGCAGGCTCAATTGCCCTTGCTGGCACAGCGGGTGATCGGTCGGTGCCACGGCGATGATCGGGTTGTTGAGGAATGGCAGAAACTCCAGGTTCATGTCCGTGGGTACGCGCGACATGATCAGTAGGTCATCGCGGTTGGCATTGAGGCGCTTGAGTGCCTGGGTGTGGTTGGTGACCACCAGTTGTAAGTTAACTTCTGGGTACTCGCGGCGAAAAGCGGCAAACAGGTGGGGGACGAAGTACTTGGCGCTGGATTCAATCGCCAGGCTTAGTTGCCCTTGCAGTGAGCCCTGCAGGTCAGCCAGCTGCATGTCGAGGCTCTCCAGTCTGCCGAAGATGTCCGCGCTGGCGCGTTGCAGGGTTTCCGCCGCTTCGGTCAGGTAGAGCTTTTTGCCGACATAGTCGAACAGCGGCTGGCCGATCAGCTCCTCTAGCTGGCGAATTTGCAGGCTGACGGCGGGTTGAGTCAGGGCCATTTCTTCGGCGGCGCGGCTGTAGGAGAGATTGGTGCAGACCGCACGAAATACCTGAAGTTGACGAAGTGTCATACGCATCAATGACTTACGCACGTTTTTACCTCTGCAGCGTTGCCTATTCTGGCTAACTATAAGTTTTAACTAATGCTAAACCCAATAAATATTGATTTTGGTTAATCGCCAAGCCGGCGTAGCGTGGCCGCCTGACCGCAATTGCTGCTGCGGTCATACGTCGACCGCTGTTGCCGGTTGCCTGCTCACGTGATCGAGGAAGCTGGCTCGTGATCAAGAAAATTCTGATAGCCAACCGCGGTGAAATTGCCGTACGTATCGTGCGGGCTTGTGCCGAAATGGGCATTCGCTCAGTGGCGGTTTATTCCGATGCCGACCGTCAGGCCTTGCACGTGAAGCGTGCTGACGAGGCTCACGGGATTGGTGATGACCCGCTGGCTGGCTACCTGAACCCGCGCAAGCTGGTCAATCTGGCGGTGGAAACCGGCTGTGACGCGCTGCATCCCGGCTATGGCTTTCTGTCGGAAAACGCCGAGTTGGCGGAAATCTGCGCCGAGCGCGGGATCAAGTTTATCGGTCCTAGCGCCGAAGTGATCCGCCGTATGGGCGACAAGACCGAAGCGCGGCGCAGCATGATCAAGGCTGGCGTGCCGGTTACCCCCGGCACCGAAGGCAACGTGGCGGATATCGCCGAAGCGCTGCTTGAAGGCGACCGTATTGGTTACCCGGTGATGCTCAAGGCTACCTCCGGTGGTGGCGGTCGCGGTATTCGCCGTTGCAACAGCCGTGAAGAACTCGAACAAGCGTTCCCCCGAGTGATTTCTGAAGCCACCAAGGCCTTTGGTTCGGCAGAAGTGTTCCTGGAAAAATGCATCGTCAACCCCAAGCACATCGAGGCGCAGATCCTCGGTGACAGCTTCGGCAACGTGGTGCATCTATTCGAGCGCGATTGCTCGATCCAGCGGCGTAACCAGAAGCTCATCGAAATAGCCCCAAGCCCCCAGCTAACCCCTGAGCAGCGCGCCTATATCGGCGACCTCGCCGTGCGCGCGGCCAAAGCGGTGGGCTACGAGAACGCCGGCACCGTGGAGTTCCTGCTCGCGGAAGGCGAGGTGTACTTCATGGAGATGAACACCCGGGTGCAGGTGGAGCACACCATCACCGAGGAAATCACCGGGATTGATATCGTCCGCGAGCAGATCCGCATCGCCTCCGGCCTGGAACTGTCGGTCAAGCAGGAAGACATCATCCACCGTGGTTTCGCTTTGCAGTTTCGGATCAACGCCGAAGACCCGAAGAACAACTTTCTGCCCTCGTTCGGCAAGATCACCCGTTACTACGCCCCCGGCGGCCCTGGCGTGCGCACCGATACGGCGATCTACACCGGTTACACCATTCCGCCGTACTACGACTCCATGTGCCTGAAGCTGATCGTCTGGGCGCTGACCTGGGAAGAGGCGCTGGCCCGTGGTCTACGCGCCCTGGATGACATGCGCGTGCAAGGGGTGAAAACCACCGCCGCCTATTACCAGGAAATCCTGCGTAACCCGGAATTCCGTAGCGGCCAGTTCAACACCAGCTTCGTTGAGGCACACCCGGAGCTGACCGAGTACTCGATCAAACGCAACCCGTCGCACCTGGCCATTGCCATCGCCACCGCCATTGCTGCCCACGCCGGCCTGTAGGGGAAGGAATCACAACATGAACAAAAAGATTACCGTCACCGATACCATCCTGCGCGATGCTCACCAGTCGATCATCGCCACGCGCATGCGTCTGGACGACATGCTGCCGATTTGCGCCAAGCTTGATCAGGTTGGTTACTGGTCGCTGGAAGTCTGGGGCGGCGCGACCTTCGATGCCTGCGTGCGCTTTCTCAAGGAAGACCCGTGGGAGCGCCTGCGCAAGCTGAAAGCAGGTTTGCCGAATACCCGTCTGCAGATGCTTCTGCGTGGGCAGAACCTGCTCGGCTATCGCCATTACAGCGATGACGTAGTCAAGGCTTTCGTGGCCAAGGCCGCCGTCAACGGTATCGATGTGTTCCGTATCTTCGATGCGATGAATGACGTGCGTAATCTGCGTGTGTCCATCGAGGCGGTGAAGGCTGCCGGCAAACATGCCCAGGGCACTATTGCCTACACCACCAGCCCAGTGCACACCGTCGCGGCCTTTGTGAAGCAGGCCAAGGCCATGCAGGCCATGGGCATCGACTCCATCGCGATCAAGGATATGGCCGGCCTGCTGACCCCATACGCCACCGCCGATCTGGTGCGGGCGTTGAAGGCAGAAGTCGACCTGCCGGTGTTTATCCACAGCCACGACACTGCTGGTCTCGGCTCGATGTGCCAGCTCAAAGCTATCGAGGCCGGTGCCGACCATATCGACACGGCCATCTCCAGCTTCGCCTGGGGCACCAGCCATCCGGGCACCGAGTCGATGGTTGCCGCGCTCAAGGGCAGCGAATACGACACTGGCCTGGACCTGGCGCTGATCCAGGAAATCGGCCTGTACTTCCACGCCGTGCGCAAGAAGTACCACCAGTTTGAAAGCGAGTTCACCACCGTGGACACCCGTGTGCAGGTCAATCAGGTGCCCGGCGGGATGATTTCCAACCTGGCCAACCAGCTCAAGGAGCAGGGCGCGCTAAACCGCATGAACGAAGTGCTGGCGGAGATTCCGCGGGTGCGTGAAGACCTCGGCTTTCCGCCGCTGGTCACGCCGACCTCGCAGATCGTCGGTACCCAGGCGTTCTTCAACGTGCTCGCCGGTGAGCGCTACAAGACCATCACCAACGAGGTCAAGCTCTACCTGCAAGGCCGTTATGGCCAGGCACCGGGCAAGGTCAACGAGCAGTTGCGCAAGCAGGCGATTGGCAGCGAAGAAGTGATCGAAGTGCGTCCGGCCGACCTGATTCCTCCGGAGCTGGCCAAGTTGCGCGGTGAAATCGGCGCGCTGGCTTCGTGCGAAGAGGACGTGCTGACCTACGCCATGTTCCCGGACATCGGCCGCAAATTCCTCGAAGAACGCGCCGCTGGCACCCTTGTCCCCGAAGTGCTGCTGCCGATCCCGGAAGCCGGTGGCGTAGCGGCGGCCGGTGGCGAAGGCGTGCCGACCGAGTTTGTGGTGGATGTGCACGGTGAAAGCTACCGCGTGGATATCACCGGCGTCGGGGTGAAGAGCGACGGCAAGCGGCACTTCTACCTGTCCGTCGACGGTATGCCGGAAGAGGTGGTGTTCGAGCCGCTGAACGACTTTGTTGCTGGCAGCTCAGGCAAACGTAAGCAAGCCAGCGCACCGGGCGATGTCAGCACCAGCATGCCGGGCAATATCGTCGATGTGCTGGTCAAGGTCGGCGACACAGTTAAGGCTGGCCAGGCGGTGCTGATCAGCGAAGCAATGAAGATGGAAACCGAAATCCAAGCACCGATTGCCGGCACCGTGAAGGCGCTGCACGTGGCCAAGGGCGACCGGGTCAATCCGGGCGATGTATTGGTGGAAATCGAAGGTTAACCTCGGAGGCCCCGCTGTTTGAACAGGCATTTGAACGGTTTTTTGGGGCCTCTTTTTACACGGCTGGCGTGGCGTTAAGCGGCGTCGGCAAGGATTTTGGGCAAGTGCCCGAGTCCCTGGGAGCCGAATGGCTCCCTTTTTTTCGGTTATGCCCCACAGTTCAGGGGTTGGCTGGTTACAGCAGGAGCCTGGACAAAGCTGCGGGTATCAGCACGCGCGCGGTAGGGGCATAACCTTTTATTCAGGCAGATGGTGAGGCAGCGAGCGCCAGCGCTGCGGTTCACGCGGCTCGTGGTGAGGCGCTGGCAGTCGTTTTCGCTTGTCGGTTATCTGCGCCCAGAGAGGGTTTACCGGGCGTTCAGATAGGCCTTGCCGTAATGCCGTTCGAGGCGCGCCTGGAGCAATTCCAGGCCGATCGACAGCAGCCAGTAGATCAGCGCTGCGGTGGTCAGCATCTCGATATAGCGGTACGAGGAGCGGCCGTAGGACTGCGCCAGGAACATCACCTCCCAAACGCCCATCACCGAGATCAGCGAGGAGTCCTTGAGCATTGAGATGAACTGGTTGGCCGAGGGCGGAATGATGGTGCGCATGGCCTGTGGCAGGGTCACCCGCCAGAAGATCACTGCCGGCTTGAGGCCCAGAGCCAGTGAGGCTTCGCGCTGGCCCGTCGACACGCCGATGATGCCTGCGCGGAAAATCTCGCTCAGGTAAGCGCCGTAGTTCAGCGACAGGGCGATCACCCCGGCGGTGATCGCGCCTGGCACTACGCCCAACTGCGGCAGGCCGAGGTAGATCAGCATGATCTGGATCAGCAACGGTGTACCCCGGAAGAACGAGGCGTAGAAACTGGCGATACCGAACGCCACGGCGCTTTTCGACAGTCGCGCCAGGGCGGTGGCAAAACCCAGCGCCAGCGAGGCGAAAATCGAGCAGAAGCAGACGAACAGGGTTAGCGCCGCACCCTGCAGGAAGCCGTTGGGTGCCAGCTGTAAGCCGAGCAGGAACGGCAGCTTCTCCTGGATGATCGAGAACTTCAGATCAAAGGTCAGGAAGAACGCCACGCACAGGGCGAGCATTACTGCCCAGGTCAGGTACAGGCGGGTGCGAAAACCGAACAGGCGGGCCAGCGGGGCCACGCGCGGTTCGGCGGCGCGTGGCGGCTGTGGGGCTTGGCTCATTGGCTAATGTCAGCGCCGATCCACTTTTGTGAGAGCGCGGCCAGGGTGCCATCGGCTTTCAGCTCGGCAAATACCGCACGAACCTTGGCGTCCCATTCGGCATCGCCTTTCTCGATGGCCACCGAGTTAGGTTCGAGGTACAGCGGCGCACCGGCTAGCTTGAAGCGGTCGTCCTGATCCAGGCGCGGCTGGGCGCTGACCAGGTTGGTGATCATGGCATCCAGACGCACACCAGCGCCCAGGGCCAAATCCTGGAAGGCGACGTTATCTGAGTCGTATGGCGCGGCCTGGACGTTATCGAAGGGATACTCCAGCTTGGTGTCCTCTGCGCCTTCGATGACCAGGTTCTTGTTCACGTAGCTTTCATAGCTGGAGGCGCTGACCAAGCCGACCTTCTTGCCGCTAAGGTCTTTGGCCGAGGCAATGCCTTGCTGGTCTTTGTGCACCACGATCACCGCCGGCGAGGCGTAATACTCCACCGGGAAGTCGAAGACTTCGGCGCGGGCCTTGCTCGCGGTCATCGAGCAGATGCAGATGTCATAGCGGCCACCCCAGCGGCCAGCGGCGATCACATCCCAGGACGGCGTTTCGAAACGTGCTTTGACGCCCAGCTTTTCTGCAAAGGCCTTGGCCACATCAACGTCGAAACCGTCGAGCTGGTTTTGCTCGTTAAGAAAGGAGAACGGCGGGTAGCTCTCCATCAGCACGTTGACCACTTCCTGATTCTTTTCGACGCGATCAAGGGTGGCGCCGGCCAGTGCTTGGGTGGATGCAGCCAGTACGGTGAGGCCCAAGGCCAATAGCATGTGCAGTTTCACGAGAATCCCTTGAAGCGAAAGTGGTTGTGGAGTGCCAAGGCGGGCGTATTAAATAGTTATAGAGAAAGCTCTGATAGTGAGTTTTTTTCATAACCATATAAGCAGGCAGCATATGAGCGCAAACCCGGTGGTAATTCTTGATGGCGGCATGGGCCGTGAACTGCAACGGCGTGGTGCTCCTTTTCGCCAGCCCGAGTGGTCGGCCCTGGCCTTGAGCGAGGCTCCTGAGCAGGTGGTGGCTGTGCATGCGGCCTATATTGCCGCTGGTGCTCAGGTGATCACCAGTAACAGTTATGCGGTGGTGCCGTTCCACATCGGTGAGGCGCGCTTTGCTGCCGAGGGGCTGGCCCTGGCTGACACGGCTGGGCGTTTGGCGCGCCAGGCCGCAGAGGCATCCGGTGGCAAAGCACTGGTGGCTGGCTCATTGCCGCCGCTGTTCGGTTCCTACCGCCCGGATCTGTTCGAGGCGAGCCGAGTTAACCATGTGTTGGCCCCTCTGGTGGCCGGCCTGGCTCCGCATGTCGACCTGTGGTTGGCGGAAACCCAGAGCGCCACGGCCGAAGCGCGTGCTATTCGTGCTGGGGTACCGGCTGATGGCAAGCCGTTCTGGTTGTCTTTCACCCTGCAAGATGAGGACACCGATGAGGTGCCGCGCCTGCGCTCTGGTGAGCCTGTAGCAGAAGCCGCTGCGGTCGCGGCTGAGCTGGGTGTTGCCGTGCTGCTGTTCAACTGCAGCCAGCCGGAAGTGATCGGCGGGGCCATCGATGCCGCGCGTGAGACCTTCACGCGCCTGGGCGTGCAGGTGGCCATCGGCGCTTACGCCAATGCCTTCCCGCCGCAGCCAAAAGAGGCGACTGCCAATGATGGCCTTGATCCGCTGCGCGATGACCTCGACCCGCCCGGCTACCTGCACTGGGCCGCAGATTGGCGTGCGCGTGGTGCCAGCCACCTGGGCGGCTGCTGCGGCATTGGCCCTGAGCATATCGCCGTGCTGGCGCAACAGTTGCGCTGAGCCGCTGTGCTTTGTCGGCGGCGTCGGGCGTCTAGCAGGCAATGCCCGGACGCCGTCCGGGGTTGCCGGCGAGCCTAAGCATGCAAGCGCTGTTGAATGAAATTCTCGACCAAGTCCGGCCGTTGATCGGTCAGGGCAAAGTGGCTGACTACATCCCAGCGCTGGCCGATGTGTCGGCCAACCAGCTGGGAATCGCGGTGTACAGCAACGATGGCGAGCTTTACTGCGCCGGTGATGCGCACACGCCGTTCTCCGTGCAGAGCATTTCCAAGGTATTCAGCCTAGTGCAGGCCATCCAGCATTCCGGCGAGGATATCTGGCAGCGCCTGGGCCATGAGCCGTCTGGCCAGCCGTTCAACTCCCTAGTGCAGTTGGAGTTTGAGCGTGGCAAGCCGCGCAATCCGTTTATCAATGCCGGCGCACTGGTGATCTGCGACATCAACCAGTCACGCTTTGCCGCGCCGGTGTTGTCGATGCGCGATTTCGTGCGGCGTTTGGCGGGCAATCCCGAGATTGTGGTTGACGGTAAGGTGGCCGACTCGGAATACCAGCACCGCGCGCGCAACGCGGCAGCCGCTTACCTGATGCAGGCGTTCGGCAATTTTCACAACGATGTGGAAGCGGTGCTGCGCAGTTACTTCAGTTACTGCGCGCTGCGCATGAGCTGCGCTGATCTGGCGCGCGCGTTCTGCTTTCTGGCGAACGACGGCTTCTGCAAGCACAGCGGCGAGCAGGTTCTTACGGCGCGGCAGAGCAAGCAGGTCAACGCGATCATGGCCACCAGCGGCTTGTATGACGAGGCTGGTAATTTTGCCTACCGCGTCGGCTTGCCGGGCAAGAGTGGCGTCGGTGGCGGGATTATCGCGGTAGTGCCGGGGCAGTTCAGCGTGTGTGTGTGGTCGCCGGAGCTGAACGCCGCGGGCAACTCCCTGGCCGGCATCAAAGCGCTGGAGCTGCTCAGTGAGCGGATCGGCTGGTCGGTGTTTTAGGGTGGATCGGTTTCGCGCCGCTTGTGTAGGGTGGGTTAGTGACGCAGAGGCTAATCGGCAAGGACAGTTACGTAATCGGTGTGGCACGTAACCCACCAAGCGATGTTCGGCCTGCCACCGCTGGTGGGTTACGGCGCAACTGACTTCGCAGCAGCAGAGAGTCCATGCATATGCGCCTAACCTACCCTACAAAGCTGCTGGTGCGCCGCGTAACCCATCTACGACTCCATACCATCACCCTGCTATCAACTCCTTGGCCGCCTGCCGGTGATCAGCGACCAACTGGGCCACATCCAGCCCTTCGATCTGCCCATCGATCACCCGCCATTGGCCGCCGATCATCATCCGGTCGGCCTTGTCGGCGCCGCACAGCAGCAATGCGGAGATTGGATCGTGGCTGCCGGAGAAGCGCAATTCATCCAGCTTGAACAAGGCCAGGTCGGCCTGTTTGCCGACCGCCAGCTCGCCAATGTCGGTGCGGCCGAGCAGCTTGGCCGAGCCCTTGCTGGCCCAGCCGAGCACCAACTCCGGGGTGATTTTCTCGGCACCGTAGCGCAGGCGTTGGATATACAGAGCCTGACGCGCTTCAAGGATCATGTTCGAGGCATCGTTGGAGGCCGAGCCATCGACGCCGATGCCGATGGGCGCGCCGGCTGCGGCTAAATCAAGGGTTGGGCAAATACCTGAGGCCAGGCGCATGTTCGAACTGGGGCAATGGCAAATGCCGGTGCCGGCTGTGCCGAGGCGTTCGATTTCATCCGGGTTGAAGTGGATGCCGTGGGCCAGCCAGGTACGCGAGCTGAGCCAGCCGACGCTGTCCAGATAATCCACGGTACGCAGGCCGAAGCGTTGCAGGCAGAAGTCTTCTTCGTCCAAGGTTTCTGCCAGGTGGGTGTGCAGGCGCACGTCGAGTGCTTCAGCCAGTTCAGCGCTCTGGCGCATGATTTCCTGAGTTACCGAGAACGGTGAGCAGGGTGCCAGGGCAATCTGGATCTGCGCGCCGTCGCCGCGCTGGTGGTATTGCCTGATCAGCCGCTCGCTGTCGGCCAGGATCACTTCACCTTGCTGTACGGTTTGCTGCGGCGGCAGGCCACCGTCCGCTTCGCCCAGGCTCATCGAACCACGCGTGAGCATGGCGCGCATACCCAGTTCGCGGACTGCCTCGACCTGCACGTCGATGGCGTTTTCCAGGCCACCGGGGAACAGGTAGTGATGGTCCGCCGCCGTGCTGCAGCCGGACAGCAGCAGTTCGGCCAAGGCCACCTTGCTGGCCAGGGCGAGCTTCTCCGGAGTCAGGCGTGCCCACACCGGGTACAGGGTTTTCAGCCAGGGGAACAACGGCTGATTGACCACCGGACCCCAGGCGCGGGTGAGGGTTTGGTAGAAGTGGTGGTGGGTGTTGATCAGCCCCGGCAGGACCACATGCTCGCGGGCATCGAAGGTTTGCTCGCAGGGCCGGGACGGCTGCTGGCCGGCCTTGAGCAGTTCGCTGATTACGCCATTTTCAATGACCAGGCCGCCGGCAGCGTCGAGGTTGTTGGCGGTGAAGATGGCGAGGGGGTTTTTGATCCAGATACGCGTAGCAGCCATTGAGTTGGCTCCTCTGAAGGTGGGTTCAGGTTAGCCAGCTCAGTTTTTCCCTGTCTGCTGATCCAGGTACGCGGCGGCGCAGTGGCCGGGCGTGGTGCCGACGATAGCGCCGTGTTTTGCCCGCTGCAAGAGCAGTGGGCGCAGTGTTGCTCGTCAGAGCAGCTTGCGGTATTGCAAGAAGCCTGAGCGCTCGGCGATGCGTTCATACAGCAGCATGGCTTTGCTGTTGCTCTCATGGGTCAGCCAGTAGGTGCGTGAGCAGCCTTGGGCTTTGGCTTGCTGGTAGACGTACTCGATCAGCTTGCGCCCGGCACCGCTGCTGCGTACGTCCTTGGCGATAAACAGATCCTGCAGGTAGCAGTAGTCGCCTTCGGTCCAGGTTGAGCGGTGGCAGATCCAGTGCACCAGGCCAATGGCTTGGCCTTCATGCCAGGCCAAGGCCGCGTGCATGGGCTCGGCCGGGTCGAGGAAGCGTTGCCAAGTAAGGTCGCTGGTCGCGGCGGCGATCTCGGTCATGTAGAAGCGTTGGTAGCTCTGCCACAGCGGCAGCCAGGCCGCGTGGTCGGCGTCGGTGATGGGACGGATTTCGACAGGAATACGGATGGGCATAAAGCGGATCTCCTCTTCGACTGGCACGGGCAATTAGTCACTGCAAACAGGGTAGATGCTTTGACCTCATTTGCAGTGATTGATGCCGTCAGGGTCGTATTGCATTACTTACTGGCGCGGTACTCGGCCCTGAGCAGGGCTTCGTCTTCACGCGAGCACAGCGCGGGCTGCTGGCTGCTCATATCGAAGCAGCGCTGGCCAAAGCCCATTGGCCAATAAATGATGCTGTAGGGCGGCCAGAAGATCGACACCACGCGAAAGCGCGTGCGCAGCTTGCCTTCAGACAGGGTTGCGCCGGTTGCGCTGGTCAATTTGTACGGCACACCAGCGGTGCGGTTCCAAAAGAACGGGCGGGTTTTCACCAAGCCTTGTGAGTACTGTGTTGGGCGCTCGTTAATGCTGATGGTGCTCTGCTCTGGCAGCTTGAAGAAGGCCTTGGTGGAGCAGCCGGTGATGGCCAGAGCGAGCAGCAGGAAAGAGATAAAGCGAAGCGGTGACATGCAGGTACGTCCTTGTAAGGCGGGTGGCTGGATTTCTCTAGGCCGGCGCGCGAGTTGCCGGGGGCGCGACTATAGCGACTTGCCTGTCGGCAAGCCGCTACTTATTCGGCTCGCTCACCACATAGATCCAGAGTGAACCAGTGTTCCACTTCGGCTTGGCCAAGGCCTGCACCAAGCAGGGCGAACAACTTGCCCAGGGCTGCTTCACGGGTCATGCCACCGGCAGAAATCAGCCCGGCGCTGGCCAGTTGGCTGCCGGCGGCATACACGCCGAACTCGACATGGCCGTGCGGGCACTGGCTGATCGCGGCGAGTACTACGCCTTGATCATGCGCGGCCTTGAGTACGTTGAGCAGTTCAGCATCATCCGCCGGGCCGGTGCCGCTGCCGTAGCATTCCAGCAGCAAACCTTTTACGCCGCTGTCGAGCAGGGCGCGCACATGGCTGGCCTGGATGCCGGGGTAGAACGGCAGTACGGCCAGGTTGACCGGCTGGCGTGACTGGCGGTAGTCGATGCTGGCTGGGATGCTGTCGGCACGCGCACTTTGGCGCTGGCGCGGCAGCACGTGGAAGGCGTCGAAGGCATCGCTGCGCAGCTTGCTGACGCGCGCGCCATGCAGCAGCGCGCCATTGAAATACAGGTGCACGCCTGGCGCTATGCCCGCTTGCAGGGCGCGCATGGCACCGAACAGGTTACCCCAGGCATCGCTGCCCTCGGCGCCGGCTGGCAGCATCGAGCCGCTGAGAATGACCGGGATCGGCAAACCGAGCAGGAGAAAACTCAGGGCCGCGGCGCTGTAGGCCAGGGTGTCGGTGCCGTGCAGCAGCAGTACGCCGTCGCAACCGTCCTGCTCGATACCGGCGCGAATCGCCGTGACCATCGCCAGCCAGTTGTGCTGGGTCATATTGGCGCTGTCGATTGGCGGTAGCAGCTCGGCGAAGGTCCATTGCGGTAGCGGCTGAGCTTCCAGCTGTTGCTGGTTGCGCAAGCGTGCTTCGAAGCCGGACGCTGGGGCCAGGCCGTTGGCGCTCATCAGCATGCCGATGGTGCCACCGGTGTAGAGCACTAGGAGTTTTTTACAGCCCATCAGGAGGCCTCCACTTTTCATTGTTCTTATAAGCAAACAGGGGGCTAAGCCCCCTGTTTAATACATCTTTTCTAGCAGCTTAGCGTTGGTGCGCTGGGGTGCCGTCTTGCATTTGGTTCGCCTGCGCTGGGGCGCTGTTCGACTGAGCAGCCCAGACTTCTGGATCGAGGTCCAGGTCGGCGAAATTCTTCGCGTCCAGTACCGGCGACTCAACGCCCGCCTTGATTTGGCTATCGTAATCGCGCATCAGGCGCAGGCCGACCTTGAACAGCAGGGCCAGGGCAATCAGGTTAGCGATGGCCAGCAAGCCCATGGTCACGTCCGCGAAGGCGAATACGGTGCCCAGGTCCTGCATCGAGCCCCAGAGTATCAGGACGATTACCAGCACACGGTAGACCAGTACCGGTGCGCGCTTTTTGCTGAAGAAGCCCAAGGCGTTTTCGCCGAGGTAGTAGTTATAGATCAGGGTGGTGAACACGAACATCAGCAGGGCGACGGTGACGAACACCCGGCCCCACTCACCGACCACGCTGGCTACGGCGGTTTGGGTCAGCACCACACCGGCGATGTCCATGCCTGGCTGATAAACGCCCGACAGCAGGATGATCAACGCGGTGCAGCTGCACAGGATGATGGTGTCGATAAATACGCTGAGCGACTGCACGATGCCCTGTGCAACCGGGTGCTTAACCTCGGCAACAGCAGCAACGTTCGGTGCACTACCCAGGCCGGCTTCGTTGGAGAACAGGCCGCGTTTTACGCCCATGATGATCGCTGCGCCGATACCGCCAGCAAATGCTGGCTCCAGGCCGAAGGCGCTGTTGAAGATCAGCTTAAAGGTGGCCGGGATAGCGTCAACGTTGCTGCCGATCACGAACAGCGCCATAGCGATGTAGGCAAACGCCATGACGGGTACCAGCACGTCAGCGAACTTGGCGATGCGCTTGATGCCGCCGAAGATGATCATGCCGATTACTGCGGTCAGGATCAGGCCGCTAACATAAGTCGGCATGCCGAAGGTGTCATGCATCGAGCTGGCGACGGTGTAGGACTGCACCGCGTTGAAGCCGAAACCGAAGGTTACCAGCAGCAGGATCGACACAACGATACCCAACCAACGCTGGCCGAGGCCGTGCTCAATGTAGAAGGCTGGGCCACCGCGATAACCGCCATCAGGTTCACGGCGCTTGTACAGCTGAGCCAGGGAGCATTCGAAGTAGCTGGTGGCCATGCCGACCAGTGCTACAACCCACATCCAGAAGATTGCACCAGGGCCGCCGAGCATGATCGCTACCGACACACCGGCGATGTTGCCAGCGCCTACGCGGCCGGCGACTGACAGCATCAGCGCCTGGAACGAGCTGAGTTGGCCTGGCTGACGCTCAAAGGCTTCGGAAAAAATGCGGAACATGCTACCGAAGTAGCGAAATTGGACGAAACGCGAGGCGATGGTGAAGTACAGACCAAGGCCAATCAGCATCACGATCAGGAGCTTGCTCCAGATCAGGTCGTTGAGAATATCGAGCATGGCGGTCAAGTCTCTCTTGTTGTTTTGTGAAGGAAATGTGGCCGGGTACAAATGGTTGAGCAGGCGCGTTTCTGGTGCAATTTCGCGGGTGGCGGCTATCTGATGCGAGTTGATGCTAGAATCGCGCCGCTCGCATCACCAGGAAATCCGTTATGTCCGACTACCTAGGGCTCAATCTCAAGCTGTTGTGCAGCCATTACCGGTCGATTGCCGAGGTGTGCCGCAAACTGGCGATCAATCGCGCCCAGTTCAACAAATACCTCAGCGGACAGAGTCGGCCGACGGCCTACAACCTCAAACGGATTTGCGATTTCTTCGGCGTCGAAGCCTACGAACTGAGTTTGCCGGCTGAGCAGTTCGCCGACCTGATTGGTGCGCGCAGCAGCAGTCAGGAGGTGCGGGTCAGCAGTGATCCCTTGATGGAGTTTTTTCAGCCCCTGGGCGAGTACTCCAACAGCTTGTCGCGCTATTGCGGTTACTACTTCGAGTACGCCAACTGCATGTCGGTACCGGGGCAGATTCTGCTCTCGCTGGTGCAGCTACGTGAGGAGCGCGGCAGCTTCCTATTCGAGCGCCAGGAGCGCCAAGAGCCCTCGCGCGCGGCCAGCGGCAAGGCCGAAGATTGGGTGCGTTGCCGTTACCTGGGGGCGGCGTTCTACCTGCAGGATCGTTTATTTCTGATCGATTACGAGTCGCTGACCGGCAACGAGATGACCCAAACCATCCTCATCCCCAGCTTTAAAAGCCGCATTAGCCGGCTTAACGGCTTGAAAACCGGCGTGTCCAGCGGCGACCTGCGGACCCCTGCCTGTACTCGGGTGGTGTGGGAGTTTCTCGGCAACGACATCAACCGGGTCAACGCCTACCGCCAGGTGATGCTCTACAGCCCGGATGACCCGCGCATCGACGCCGATATCCGGCAGCGCTTGGCCGGTGCGCAGATCCGAAATGGCTTGTTTGAGATCGATTAAAAAGGCTTAGCCGCGTAGCTGCTCCAGACGCTGCTTTTGCTGGCCATTAGTGTCGAAATTATCCACTGCCAACCAGCGCTCATAACCAGCGGCCAGGGCTGGCCATTCGCTGTCGATAATCGAATACCAGGCGGTATCACGGTTGCGGTCCTTGAACACCCTGTGCTGACGGAAAAGCCCTTCATAGCTAAAGCCGAAGCGCTCGGCGGCGCGCTTGGAGCGGGCGTTGTCGTTATTACATTTCCATTCCAGGCGGCGGTAGCCATTGTCGAACGCGTGCTTGGCCAGCAGGTAGATCACTTCAGTGGCCTGCACGCTGCGCTGCATCACGCTGCCGAAACAGACGTGGCCGATTTCGATACTGCCATGTTCCACGGCGATGCTCAGGTAGCTGAGCACGCCCTGCACCTGGCCGCTGCGTTGTTCGACCACCGCGAAAAACAGCGGGTCTTGGCTGGCGGCATTGTGGTTGAGCCAGGCATTGAAGTCCGCGCGCTCGTTGAAGGGGCCGTAAGGCAGGTAATCCCAGAGCAGCGGGTCGGCGTCCGGGCCTTGCAGGGCTTGCCACAGGTCGTCGCCATGGCGTGCCGGGTCGAGTGCTTCAAGGCGCACGCTGCGTCCTTGCAGGGTGTTGCGGCTGGGTGCGTTGACGGTTTGCCAGTTGAGGGGCGGCGTAAGGCTCATGGGTCGGTCCTATTAGAAGAGTTTGCGGTATTGCAGAAATCCGGAACGGTCGGCGATGCGCTCGTACAGCTGCATAGCGTCTATGTTGCTTTCGTGGGTTAGCCAGTGCACCCGTGAAGCGCCGGCGGCGCGTGCTTGAGCATAGACATGCTCGATCAACTGGCGACCGATACCGCCGCCGCGCAGGCCGTCGGCGACAAACAAATCCTGCAGGTAGCAGTAATCGCCCACCGTCCAGCAACTGCGGTGATAGATAAAGTGCACCAGCCCCACGGCGCGGCCATCCTGCCAAGCCAGGGCGGCATGCATCGGCTCCGCCGGGTCGAGAAAACGCTGCCAGGTTACGGCGCTGGTGGCTTCGGCAATCTCGGCTTTGTAGAAATGCAGGTAGCCTTGCCACAGCGGTAACCAAGCGGCGTGATCGGCGGCGCTGATCGGGCGGACTTCAATGCTCATGAGTCTTCCTTTAGTGAGTGATGGTTATTGATGTGGCTAGCCAGCTCGCGGTCGCGTGGCTCAAAGCTGCCTGCCAGACCTTCGCGCATGCCGGCCTGGTCAGCCTGGCTGCGGTTCTGGCCGAGCTTCCACTTACCTTCCAGGCGCTGAATCGGCAGGGCGAAGCCGACGATGGCGCGCAGCATGCTGTCGATGTACTCACGCGGTGCATCGCTCACCGCCCAGGGCTGCGGGCGGTCGGCCTCGTACAGCGCGCTGAGGCGGCTGACCAGTTGCAGCAGGCGCTCGGGGTCATCGAATACCTCGGCGCGGCCATGGGCCTGCACGCTGATGTAATTCCAGGTCGGCACCACCTTGCCGTGCTCAGCTTTGGCGGCGTACCACGACGGGCTGATATAAGCCTCCGGTCCCTGGAAAATCACCAGCACTTCGCTGCCTTCGGCCAGGTCGCGCCACTGCGGGTTGGCGCGCGCGAAGTGGCCGTAGAGCGTGCCGTATTCACCTTCGTCAGGTGCTAACAACAGCGGTAGGTGGCTGGCGAGCAAGCCCTGACTGCCGTGGCTGACGAGCGTGGGCAAGCGGCTGTCGCGCATCTGCTGGTGCAGCGTGGCGAGGTCGTCCTGGCGGAAGGCGGCGGGTGTGTACATGGGCGGACTCCTGGCGAGATGGAGCCATGCTAGGTGGTGTATTGGTCTGTTGTAAGATCCATTTCTTGCGACTTGGATGGGGCCAATTGATATGCAGACCGTCCGCGCCTTCGAGCAGCCCCGTTCACCTTCTGCGGGGCTTGACTCTGTCCTTAGGGGCAGACTTTACCCTGCGCGCTTCTATTCATAGTCAGCGAGCAAGGATCACGGGCCACGATGAGCACATTATGTTTGGTGACAGGGGCCAACGGGCATCTCGGCAACACGTTGGTCAGGGCGCTGCTGGCGCGCGGTGACAAGGTGCGCGCAGGTGTACGCAACCTCGACAACCGCGCGTCTTTCGAGGGGCTGGCCTGTGAGCTGGTCTATGCGGAGTTACAGGACAAGGTGGCCATGCGCAAGGCACTGGAAGGCGTGGATGTGCTCTATCAGGTCGCTGCCGTTTTCAGGCATTGGGCCAGAGACCCCAACGCGGAAATTATTCAGCCCAACATCAACGGCACCCGCTTGTTGCTGGAGGCCGCCGCCGAAGCTGGCGTCAGGCGCATTGTCTACGTCAGCTCGGTTGCTGCCGTTGGGCATAACGGCCAGTTGTTGGATGAGGCGTGCTGGAATGATGAGGCGAGCAACCCTTACTACCTGTCCAAGATCCTCTCAGAGCGTATGGCCTGGAAGGTCGCGCAAGAGCACGACCTGTGGATGGTTTCGGTGTTGCCCTCGGCCATGATCGGCCCCAACGCCAATCGCCTTACCGATACGATGAGTTTTCTCGCGGCGGTTCAGGGCCGCCGAGTGCCGCTTGATCCGAACTTCCACTTCAACTTTGTGGATGTGCGAGATGTTGCTGAGGGCATGATCCAGGCTGCAGAGAAAGGCCGCTCCGGCCAGCGCTACATCCTCGCCAATCGCTACTCGTCACCGCTGGCCGTGTTAATCGACGCCGCCAATCACATAGGCCCCGGCCATCGCCTGCCGCCGTTAGCGCCCCGCTGGTTGCTGCTGGGTTTGGCCTGGTTGCAGGAACGTCTGGCGCGGGTGACTGGCAAACCCGCTGAGCTGCTCGTTAGCCAAGTGCGGCTGTTCTATGGCGTAAGGCAGGAGTACAGCATTGCCAAAGCGCAAGCCGAGCTGGGTTATTGCCCGAGACCGCCGGAGCAGGCGCTGAGGGCTGCCTTTGGCTATTTAGCTGTTCGGGGGACTGGTGGGGTAATTGCATTGATTTGACTTGCCATTTGCAGCGGATTTTACCTGCAGAGAAGGAGCGGCAACAGGATGTGTGTAAGTCCTTCTCCATATCGTAGACATGCCGAGGAATTCCAATGCCTGCGAGGTCTGCGCGCCAGCTAAATCATTTGAACGACAACCTTGCCTTTGGTGCGCCCACTGTCAACGTAGGCCAGTCCTTTGTGGGTGTCCGCAAACGGGAATACTTTGTCGACGATTGGGCGGATCACGCCTAATTCAACGAGACCGGTAATCTTGCTCAGATGCGCTCCGTCGGCCCGCATGAATAAAAACGTGTAGTGCTTTGCGCTCTTCTTTGCTTGCTTCCTAATGCTAAAACTCAGTAGGCGCAGCACCTGTTTGAGCGGCCAGGCCAAGCCACGTGAGGCGGCGAAGGTTGGGGTGGGCGGCCCGGAGATGGAGATGAGATGCCCGCCGGGCTTGAGAATCTGCATGGATTTTTTCAGTTCGTCATTGCCGAGGCTGTTCAGTACCACGTCGTAGTCACGCAGCTCAGCGGCGAAGTCCTGCTTTTTGTAGTCGATGACGACGTCGGCACCCAATGCTTTCGCCCAGTCGACATTGGCAGTGCTCGTGGTCGTGGCCACGAATGCGCCCAGGTGCTTGGCTAGCTGGATGGCAACAGTCCCCACGCCACCGGAGCCGGCTTGGATGAATACCTTCTGTCCCTTCTTCAGCTTGGCGGTTTCGACCAGTATCTGCCAGGCAGTTAGCGCTACCAGGGGAATAGCGGCGGCTTCGACCATGCTGAGGTTCTTAGGCTTTAGCGCCACTGACGATGCCTTGATGGCAATAAACTCGGCAAACGTGCCGATACGGTCATCGTCCGGGCGCGCGTAAACCTCATCGCCTGGTTTGAAGTTGCGTACGCGCGCGCCGACTCGTACCACGGTCCCGGCCATGTCGTTGCCCAACACAAGAGGAAGGCGATAGGGAAGGATCAGTTTAAATTCGCCGCTCTTGATCTTCGTATCCAGCGGATTGACGCTCGCGGCGTGAATTTGCACAAGAACGTCATCGTCCCCCATATCTGGGGTGGGCATTTCGCCGATGCGGCCGACTGCTTTTTTCCCGTAACGCTCAATGATGAATGCCTTCATGGTGAGACCGTGCTCCAGCGTTTTTGATTAAATGTATTCGAGAGTACCGCGCGCACAATGCGTGGCCCGTACCTGGGGTTTTGGATCGATGCGCTTACCAGTTTTCTTTGAACGGTCTCAGGTCGAGCTCCTGCGTCCACGCCGATTTCGGTTGTCGATGCAGCATCCAATAGTTTTCGGCGATCGCTTCGTACCCGAGTAGGCCGTCCGCAGCAGCAAGGTTCACCCTATCCGGAAAGGCGGCTTGAAGCCGATCCCCAAGAATGCCGCCATCGATGACTACGTGCGCGACGTGGAGCCCTGTGGGGCCGTACTCACGGGCCATGCTCTGCGCGATCATGCGCAGCCCTGCTTTGGCAGCCGCGAAGTGGGCGAATCCGGGCTTGCCGCGCAGGCTGCCCGAGGCCCCTGTGAATATCACCGTGCCCCGGCCCTGCGGGGCCAGCCGACGTGCGGCCTCGCGACCGACCAGGAAGCCGGAGTAACAGCCAACGCGCCAGAAGTCCTCAAACTGCGCGGCGGTTAGTTGGGTGAAATCGATGAAGGCATTGTTGCCCGCATTGGAGATGACGACATCGGCGGGCTCGCGCCCAGGTATGGGCTGCATCGCGAGGTCAAAGGCTGCGATCACCTGCGCTTCATCGGTCACATCGGTTGGACATGCCTCGGCACTGCCGACGCCCAGCGCGCTGATTTCTGCCACCACTGTCTCGATCTTGGCCGGCGTGCGTCCTGCCACGATGACGTGGTACCCCTCGCGGGCAAAGCGTTTGCAGACGGCACCGCCAACGCCGCGCACTGATCCCACACCGAATACAATTGCCGTTGGCTGACTCATTTCATCGCTTCCGTTGTGCTGTGCGGACTAACTGTCCCGCTGGAATCCTGTCGTGCATTGAGGAAGGCCAGTGCCGTAAGCACGAACTCACCGTAATACTGGAAAATCCCGCCATGCCCTGCGTCTTTGTAGATGACCAGTTGTGAGTCAAAGATGCGCCGCGCCAGTTCGTGACTGTTTTCGGTAGGCACCATGATGTCGTTGTCGCCATTGGCGATTAACACCGGGATGCGGATGCTGTCGAGCGCTTGAGGTGCCTGCCGTCCCCAGGCCTTGATGGCTTTGAGTTGGCGCAGAAACGCAGCGGGGGTTGGGCCCTTGTCTCGGTCCAGCTTGCGCTCCTTCAGGCTCTGCAGAAAAGCCCGTGCCGCTAGCCGGCCATCGGCCGAAGAAGTGAAGAACAGGTACGTCTTGGGATCGCGTAGGGTGAACAAACCTTTGACCATGAGCGGCCAGGAGACCTTATCTACCTGCGCGATACCTGTGCCGCCAGCCGGCCCCGTGCCAGTCAGAATCAGCCGGCGCACCAGGTCGGGGGCTTTCAGCACGATGTCCTGCGCCACGAATCCACCGAGGGAGAAACCGAGCAGATCAACCTTGCTAAAACCCAGCGCGTGGATCAGTGCGATCACATCCCGTGCCATTGCATCAATGGTCACCGGTGCCGTTCCGCCTGAAGCGCCGATGCCTCGGTAGTCGATGGCGATGACGCGATGCTTGCGTGCAAGCCCGTCAACAATTCGTGGGTCGAAATTGTCGAGGACCGCACCCCAGTGGTTAAGAAGAATCAGCGGTACACCGCTACGCGGCCCCAACTCGCGGAACGCGAATGGGGTCCCGTCGACGTCAATCGAACGGGTCGGGGTGTCGATGTAGCTGATGTTCAACTCGCCCGCTTGATTGGCGTGCGGTGCCTTGACTGTCATTGTTTTCTCCGGCGTAGAGCGCCATGCGTTGCGCAGATCAATCGACCAAATTGCAGAATCTAGGGCTCACCGCCAGGGACGGCGGTGGTTTCCCTACGCGAGGCTGTTGAATTTCAAGGCGCGGCTTGATAACGCTCAGCGACGTGCGCTTGGCGCAGATCGGAAACTAGGCCCAATCGCGCGGCGTTCAGTGCTTCCCAGTGTGCGGCGTCATGCAATGGCGGGATCGTCACCAGTTCGCGGCGATCGAAGCCGACCAGTGCCGCATCCACCAAGTCATCAACGTGCATCAAGTCGGCAAGGGTGTTGACGTCGATGCCAGCACGTTCCCAGATCTCGGTGCGGGTGCCAGCCGGAAGCACGGCCTGCACGTAGACACCTTTGGGCGTAAGTTCAAGGCTCAGACCCTGCGACAAGAACAGAACGAAGGCTTTGGTTGCACCATAGACCGACATGCCGAACTCAGGTGCCAAGCCGACCACTGAGCCGATGTTGACGATCGCGCCTTTACCAGCTTGCGCTAGGCGTGGCGCTATGGCGCTCGCTAGCCTCACTAAAGCGGTGGTATTGAGGGTGACCAAGCGGCCGACATCCTCGGTCGATTGACTGATGAAGCTACCGGACAGTGCGGCTCCAGCGTTGTTAATCAGGATTTCTATTTTGGCGTCTTCGCGCAGGCGTGCTTCGACTGCAGCCAATTCGTCGGGCTGGGTCAGGTCTGCTGGGAGAATATTGACTGTTACCCCGGTTTCCTGGCGCAGGCTTTCAGCGAGTGCTTCCAGGCGCGCCTTGTCGCGGGCAACCAGCACCAAGTTATGGCCTCGGTGTGCAAAGCGTTGCGCGTAGGTGGCACCAATGCCGGTGGATGCGCCAGTGATAAGTACAGTTGAGTGCGATGTCATGATTTTTTCTCTGGTCGAGTGGTCAGCCCATGACGCGATAGGCGCCATGGTCGATTGGCTACTGAGCGTTGCAGTTAGCGAGGGTCGGATAGTCGGTGTAGCCCTTGGGGCCGCCGCCATACAACGTGGTCGGGTCTAGCGGATTAAGCGCCGCGCCGGTCTTCAATCGTTCGACCAGATCGGGATTGCTGATGAACGGGCGACCAAAGGCAAACAGATCGGCTTTGCCTTCGTTCAGGCGGGCGTTGGCCAATTCAAGGTCATAGCCGTTGTTCGCTAGGTAGGTGTTGGTGAATCGGCTGCGCAGGGCGTCGAAGTCGAAGGGAGCAACATCGCGCGGACCACCGGTGGCACCTTCCACCACGTGCAGATAGACGATGCCCAGCGCGCTGAGTTGGTCTGCAATGTAGTTGTACTGCGGTTGCGGGTCGCTGCAGGAAATTCCGTTCGCCGGCGAGACCGGGGAGATGCGTACGCCTGTGCGTTCGGCTCCAATTTTATCGGCTACTGCCGCAGTGACTTCCAGCAAAAGCCGGGCACGGTTCTCAATGGAGCCGCCATACGCATCTGTACGCGTGTTGGCACCGTCTTTGATGAACTGTTCGAGCAGGTAGCCGTTGGCACCATGCACTTCAACCCCATCAAACCCAGCGGCGATGGCATTGGCCGCTGCCTGGCGGAAATCCTCGACGATGCTTGGGATTTCATCCAGCGAGAGTGCGCGTGGCTGGGAGACATCGGTAAAGCCATTGTTGACGAAGGTTTTGGTCTCGGCGCGGATCGCCGAGGGTGCAACCGGCGCAGCGCCATCGGGCTGCAGATCAACATGAGATACACGTCCGACGTGCCACAGTTGAACGAAAATCCGCCCGCCCTTGGCGTGAACGGCGTCGGTCACTGTGCGCCAGCCATCAATCTGCGCCTGGGTGTATAGACCGGGGGTGTCCTGGTAGCCCTGAGCCTGTGCCGAGACCTGCGTGGCTTCGCTGATCAGCAAGCCCGCAGAGGCGCGTTGGCTGTAGTAAGTGGCGGCATGCTCGCTGGGCACTAGGCCCGTACCTGCACGGTTTCGGGTTAGCGGTGCCATTACGAAGCGATTAGAAAGCTCAAGTGAGCCAAGTGTGTAAGGTCCGAAAATCGTGTTGTCAGTCATGGTTATCTGCGCCGCTTCTTTTCTAAAAAGTCGCGTAATGATTTCGATCATAATCTTTACTGTCAAGAATTTTGATTATGATTGACATCAATGTATATTGCCGACTCTATTGATGGTGGATTTAGGGAGTAGCTGGGCATGAAGGTCACCAAAGCGCAGGTGCAAGCGAACCGCGCGCGCGTCGTTGAGACAGCCTCGGTGCTATTTCGCGAGCGGGGTTACGACGGGGTGGGGATTGCAGACTTGATGGCCGCCGCCGGCCTTACCCACGGTGGCTTTTACAAGCACTTTGCTTCCAAGACCGAACTGCTGGCTGAGGCGTCGAGTTGTGGTTTTGCACAGGGCGCAGCCAAAGCCGAGGGCATGAGTGCGGTTGAATTCGTCAAGCACTACCTGTCTCGTGAGCACCGCGACATGCGTGGTGAAGGTTGCACGATGGCAGCACTGTGCGCAGACGCGGCTCGGCAGCCCGAGTCAATTAAGACGGCTTTTGCGTCCGGCTTTGAAAGCATGCTGGCGACCCTTGCACAGCAAACGTGTGAGGGGGACGGTCAGCGCGCTAGATGCATCGAAGTGATTGCTCAGGTGGTCGGTGCGCTGATGCTGTCGCGGGCGTGTCCAGACGACTCACCCTTCGCCGACGAGATTCTGGATGTTTGCCGTGCGGCAGTTTTAACCAAGCCGTCCCTGCGCCCCAGCGAGTAAAGTGCGCACTCGGCAGTCCACCGGTTGTCATTGTGGTCCGGTGACAAATTGTGCGTGTGCCGGTACGGCCGCCAATGCCCTACCCCGAGTCGTGCTTCGTAAAGGTATACCGTCTATTCAGCGTCCAATACTGGGTACTTCTTGGCCTTTTATGAGGGCGACGCAAGCGGGTCTGGTGCGGTGCAATTTCCCATCGGGGTAATAGCGCTGGCAAACAATGCATTTACCTCTGCTTGCAGCTCTACTAGTCGCTTGTCCCGCGCGGTAAGCGCAGCGATATCTGCCTGCACCTGCTGGCGCTTGGCGGCTATTCCTTGATTGGCCAATTCCAGGGAGAAAACCTGCTGGCGCTCTTTCTCCTTGAGCAATGGCTGCATCTCGGCGAGCTGGAAGCCGGCAGCTTGGGCGACGCGGATCATGCGGATGATGGCCACGTGGTGTGCGTTATAGAGGCGATAGCGCCCCTGCCGGCTGAGTGTGGGCAATAGGCCGAGGCTCTCGTAAAGGCGTATGGCTTTCGGCGTACAGCCCGTCAGTTCAGCAACTTTGCCAATGTACATAGTGGAATTCCGTTCCTTGTTCGGGCCAGGGGCAGCGGGTTTTAGTCGGCGTACATGGTGGATGATAGGGCGAGCGCCAGACCGCCAATCAGGCCAGAAAGTACCCTGGGTAGCCTACCTGATGCGCGTCAATAAATAGCGGCTGTGTACAGGGTCACCCTTGAGCTGGGGCGCATGCTAGAACGCGTATTGGTCTGTTGTAATGTGGTCTTCTTGCGACCTCAGTGGAGCCAATTTCTATGTCTGCCCCGATTGCCCCGCCTTTGCCGGTGGACCTCTCCGGTATCCGCCTCGACCCGCAGCAGGGCTTGGCGCGTCAGCTGTATCAGGCGCTGCGTGAGCGCATTCTTGATGGTCGCCTGCAAAGCCGCACGCGGTTGCCGGCGAGTCGCGACCTGGCGCAGCTCTTGGCGATTTCCCGCAATACCGTGACCCGCGCCTTTGATCAGCTCTACGCCGAGGGGTATATCGAGGGTCGCACGGGTGACGGCACTTACGTTGCCGAACTGAGTGCCGTTAGTCGACCAGTGCCATTGGCGACCGCGCCGGTAGCGCAGAGTGCCGCGCTAAAGCGCTTGCAACAACATCACCTGAGCCCACCGCTAAGCGGCCCGCCACGGGCGTTTCGCGTCGGCGTGCCGGCGTTTGATCTGTTTCCGTTCGAGGCCTGGGCGCGTTTGTCGGCGCGCTTTTGGCGTAAGCCGTCGCCGGCGCGGCTGGGTTATGGCGACCCGGCCGGCGACTGGCAATTACGCGAGTTGATCGCCGCTTACCTGCGCAACAGCCGTGGCTTGCATTGCGACCCGGCGCAGATCGTGGTCACCAGCGGCGCTCAGCAAGCCATCAGCCTGTGCGCGCAACTGTTGGTGACGCCGGGTGATCGGGTGGCGGTGGAGAATCCTGGTTACCGCGCCGCCGGCCATGCCTTGGCGGTGGCTGGCGCGCAGTTGTGCGGCGTGGGGGTGGATGCTGACGGCTTGGATACCGCTGCATTGGCGCAGATTGAAAATTGCCGGCTGGTCTACCTGACGCCGTCACACCAGTACCCCACCGGCGTCACCTTATCGCTGGCGCGGCGTTTGGAGCTGCTGGAGTGGGCCGAGCGTCACGACGGCCTGATCATCGAGGACGACTACGACGGCGAATACCGCTACAGCGGCACGCCGTTGGCACCGCTCGCCGCCCTCGACCGGCAGGGCCGGGTGCTCTACGTCGGCACCTTCTGCAAGATTGCCTTTCCGGCGTTACGCCTCGGTTATCTGGTGTTGCCGCCGGCATTGGCGGAGGCCTTTGCCCAGCGCCGCGCGGTGGATATGCGTCATTCGGAGATTGGCACTCAGGCGGTGATGGCTGAATTTATCGCCGCCGGGCACTTTCAGCGGCATATCCGCCGCATGCGCACGGCTGCTCGCAGTCGCCGTGATGCGTTGCTGGCGGGTTGGCCTGCTGACGTGCCGGGTTGCGCGCCACTGCCGTTGGTGGAGGCGGGTTTGCACCTGTGTGTGCGGGTCGACAGCTTGGCCCGCGAGCGCGAATTAATTGCCAGCGCTGCACGCGTCGGCGTGGAGTTGAACGGGCTAAGCAGTTATTGGCTGCCGGACAGCGCCACCCCCGAGGATGCCCGCGCCGGGCTGGTGCTGGGCTTTGCTGCGGTGCCCGAAGCGCAGATTGACCAGGCCTTACAGCAGTTGCGTAAGGCTTGGCATGTGGCAGAGGCGGGCTGCCGGGTTTAGCGGCCGAAGCCTTCTGTGCGCATTTGCTCTAGCGCCGCTTGCAGGCGTGTGACGACTTCGTCGGGGGTGTCTTTGTTTATCGCGAGGTACATATCTGAGGTGTTGAAGCTGAGCACGACCTCCAGGTCAGTGACGCCTTGCTCACTGGCATAGGCGCGCCAGACTGGATCGGAGGTGGCCCACAGGTCGATCTGCCCGCGCTGCAGCTTGCGGATATTCTCCTGATCGCGCAGGGCGTTCTGCGTGGTGAAACCCAGGCCCTGCAGATGTTGGCTTACCGCCGAGCTTTGGTAAGCACCGATGCGATAGGCTTTGGCCGATTCCAGGTTATCCACTATCGGGTGTTTGCCTGTGCGGCCGACCAGCACACTTTGATCTTGGGCAATCGGGCCAACCCACTTGAACAGCGGCTTGCGCGCCTCACTCATGGAGGTGGAGAACAGGCCGTGGTTGGCCTTGGTCATGGCCTGCTGGTAGATGCGGTCCCACGGGAAGCGCAGGGTCAGGCTGTAATCGATGCCCGCGCGCTTGAACATCTCGCGCACGATGTCGGTGCTAATGCCCTGGATATTGGCATCGCGGGCGAAGTTCTTGCCGTTCTCGGCCATGTTGAAGGGGGGGAAGTTTTCGGTTAGCAGCACCATCTTGTAGCCGGGCGGTAAGTCGGCCTGGCTCAGGGGGCTGAACAGCAGGCCTAGCAGCAGCGCCGCTAAACCGTGGCGGCGTAAGCGCGGAAGATGTTCAAGAAGCTGCAACATGAGTGTCCTGCCTTCTTAGTGATGTCAGGTTGTGATGCCGCAGCACTGCCCGGATAGGGCAAGGCTGGTGAGTGGTACGTGTGCTGCAGTTAGGCAGCCCGCCTGGTCAGGGTGGTTGCGAATGGGTGTGTGCCGACACAAAAAGTCGCCACCACGCTAACCAGGCGGGCTGTTTGGTGCGGCGGAGCTAGGGATTGCCCGGCTCCGCCTGCGAGGAAGTGGCCGTGTGCTGGGTATAGGCATGCGGCCACCCTCGCAAACTCGTATGCAACACCCGCACATCACCGTGCGGGTGTTGCAGCGCTGGGTCTATTCTGCGTTGTCGCTGTTGTAGATGCGTTGATCCAGCTCATTCTCGCTGCGGCCGACCAGGGTGGTGGTCATCAGGTCACCGGCGACGTTGACCGTGGTGCGGGCCATGTCGAGGATGCGATCAATACCAGCGATCAGTGCCACGCCTTCCAGCGGTAAGCCTACCGAGGTCAGTACCAGACCAAGCATGATCAACCCAGCACCCGGTACGCCGGCGGTGCCGATCGAGGCCAGGGTGGCGGTGAGGATAATCATCAGGTATTGGCCGCCGTTGAGATCAACGCCGAAGGCTTGGGCGATAAACAGCGCCAATACGCCTTGGTAGATGGCGGTGCCATCCATGTTAATCGTCGCGCCTACCGGCAGGACGAAGCCGGCCACGCCTTGCGACACACCAAGGTTCTTGCGCGCACATTCAATCGACACCGGCAGGGTGCCGGCGCTGCTTGAAGTACTGAATGCCACGGCCAGCGCTGGCGCTACGCCTTTAAAGAAACGCAGCGGGCTGAGGCGCGCGAGCAGGGCCAGCAGGCCGCCATAAACCAGCAGCATATGGGCGATGCTGGCCAGGTAGATAACGCCAATTACGCTGGCCAGCGGCAGCAACACTTCGATGCCGTGGGAGGCCACCACGCCGGCAATCAATGCGAATACACCAATTGGTGCGCAGCGCATGATTAGGTCGGTGAGTTTGTAGAACACCTCGGCCAGACTGTCGAACAGCTTGACTGCCGGGGCGGCTTTTTCGCCGATCAAGTTCATGCTCACGCCTAGGGCGATGGCGAACACGATGATCTGCAGAATGTTGCCTTCGGCGAATGCCGTTACCGGGTTGGTAGGCACCAGGCCGACGAGGATTTGCACCAGCGACGGTGCCTGTTTGGCTTCCTGCGCACCGCTGGCGACCATATTCATGCCTTCGCCCGGTGCAAACAGGGCACCGAACAGCAGGCCAATGCTCACCGCAAACGCAGTGGTGACCAGGTAGATGGCGATGGTTTTGACGCTGATGCGGCCGAGCTTGGCGCTGTCACTCATGGCGGTGATACCGGCCACCAGGGAGACGAATACCAATGGCACGATGAGCATCTTGATTGCATTAAGGAACAGTGTGCCGATAGGTGCGAGCACCTGTGCATCGGCCTTGAACAGTACGCCAGTTAGCACACCGAGCACGAGGCCGATAAGAATTTGCTGCCATAGCGGCATGCGGCCTAGGAAGCCTAGGAAGCCTAGGAAAGAGGTCTTGCGCTGACTCATGCGTGTCACCCGAATTGTCGTTTTTGTGGGGCCTTTTTGGCCTGAGCGGTGCCGCCCGGCAGACGAGGGCGGAAAGGCCATATGCCCGGCGTAATGCCAGATTTATGGCTAAAAAAACGCGCCGGTCCTTGCGGATGCGGCGCGTTGTATTGCTCTGTGGTTAGCCTTTGAGTGGTACCAGGCGTGGGGCGATCATATTTTCTGGGCGCAGGATCTCGGCCAGCTCGGCGTCACCCAACAGCTTCTCTTCACGCACCAGCTCCAGTACTCCGCGGCCAGTTTCCAGCGCGACTTTGGCGATGCGCGTGGCGTTTTCGTAGCCGATGTAAGGGTTGAGTGCGGTGATCAGGCCGATGGAGTTTTCCATCAGTTCACGGCAGCGCTCTTCGTTGGCGGTGATGCCGTCGATGCACAGCTCGCGCAGCATATCCATGGCGCGGGTCAGCAGGCGGATCGAGTCGAAGATCTTGTAGGCGATCAGCGGCTCCATAACGTTGAGCTGCAGCTGGCCAGCTTCAGCGGCCATGGTCAGCGCCAGGTCGTTGCCGATTACTTCAAAGGCCACTTGGTTGACTGCTTCCGGGATAACCGGGTTGACCTTGCCTGGCATGATCGAGCTGCCCGGCTGACGTGCCGGCAGGTTGATTTCGTTGATCCCGGTACGCGGGCCGCTGGAGAGCAGGCGCAGGTCGTTACAGATCTTCGACAGTTTGACGGCGGTGCGCTTGAGCATGCCGGAGAACAGCACGAACGCGCCCATGTCTGACGTCGCTTCAATCAGGTCGGCGGCTGGTGTCAGCGGTTGGCCGCTGATAACGGCCAGGCGCTTGACCGCCAGCAGTTGGTATTGCGGGTCGGCGTTGATGCCGGTGCCAATCGCGGTGCCGCCCAGGTTCACTTCAGTGAGCAGGGTTGGGGCGAGCAGTTTGAGGTGCTGCAGGTCTTCGCCGAGGGTGGTGGCGAAGGCGCGGAATTCCTGGCCCAGGGTCATCGGTACGGCGTCTTGCAGCTGGGTGCGGCCCATCTTCAACACGTGGTTGAACGCCAGGTGCTTTTTCGACAGCGACTGGATCAGCTTATCCAGCGCGGTCAGCAGGCTTTCGTGACCCAGCAGCAGGCCAAGGCGAATGGCGGTGGGGTAGGCGTCGTTGGTCGACTGCGCCATGTTCACGTCATTGTTCGGGTGCAGCTGCTTATAGTCGCCTTTCTCGAAGCCCATGGCTTCCAGGGCGATGTTGGCAATCACCTCGTTGGCGTTCATGTTGGTCGACGTGCCGGCGCCGCCTTGAATCATGTCGACCACGAACTGGTCGTGGAACTCGCCCTGAATGATGCGTGCGCAGGCGGTGCTGATCGCTGTGTGCTTGGCTGCGCTCAAGTGGCCCAGTTCGCGGTTGGCGTCGGCCGAAGCCTGCTTGACCATCGCCAGGCCGATGATCAGTTTCGGGTAATGCGAGAGCGTCACACCGGACAGGTGGAAGTTCTGTACGGCGCGCAGGGTCTGGATACCGTAATAGGCGTCAGCCGGAACTTCGAGGGTGCCGAGCAAGTCTTTTTCGAGGCGAGTAGATGCAGCAGCGGACATGATGGAGGTCATCTCAGGAAATGCGGCTTATGCCGCGATGTCCCGTAGATTAGGGGCTGTGCTCCGGTTGTGGCCAATGCTGTTAAACGCTGGGCCATGCATAATCGGCATAACGCTGGCGTGACGTCCCGTATTGTTCGGACGTACAGCGAGCTTGTGGGAGGGGCTTCAGCCGCGATCGTCGCCGCTAAAGCCCCTCCCGCAATGTCTTGCCTCGGAGATCGGCTGCGCAGATGAGTAAACGTAGGATGGGTTAGTCGCCTGCCATCATTGGCAAACTCCAAGCTACTTGAGGTGCGGCGTAACCCATCACAGGTGTAATGCGGTCAGACCGTCTGGTGGGTTACGCGCCGCATACCCAGCGCATATTCAATAAGGATCGGTGTAGGGCGGCGCTAGCCCACCCTACGCATTGGGCAAATTATCGGGAGCCTGGGATGAACCTGGAAAGTAAATGGCTGGATGATTTTGTCACCCTGGCGGCCACCCGCAGCTTTTCCCAGGCTGCGCAAAAGCGTTTTGTCACCCAGCCGGCCTTCAGTCGTCGGATTCGCAGCCTAGAGTCGGCGCTGGGGCTGACGCTGGTTAACCGCGCCTGTACGCCCATCGAGCTCACCGAGTCCGGTCAGCTGTTTTTGGTCACGGCGCGCAGCATGGTCGAACAACTGGGCGATGTTGTGCGGCACTTGCATAACCTGGAAGGTCAGCGCGGTGAGGTGTTGCAGATTGCCGCCGCACATTCACTGACCCTCGGCTTCTTCCCGGAATGGATTGCCCGCCTGCGCCGCGAAGGTTTGCCACTGAACACCCGGCTGGTGGCAACCAACGTAGGTGAGGCGGTGCATGCGTTGCGTGAAGGTGCCTGCGACTTGATCCTCGCGTACTACGACCCAGACGCCGCCCTGCAGATGGACCCGGAAATATTCCCCTCGCTGCACCTAGGCCGCACGGAAATGCTGCCGGTGTGCGCAGTCGGTGAAGACGGTGCGCCGCTGTTTGACCTCAATAGCGGCCAAAGCGTACCGCTGCTGGCCTACAGCGCCGGGGCCTTTCTCGGGCGTTCGGTAAATTTATTGCTGCGTCAGCGCGCCTTGCGTTCGACCACGGTGTACGAAACGGCGATGGCCGACAGCCTGAAAAGCATGGCCCTGCAAGGCATGGGTGTGGCGTGGGTGCCGCGTTTGTCGGTAACGGCCGAATTGGCGCGCGGGGAGTTGGTGGTGTGCGGCGATGAACAGTGGCAAGCACCGCTGGAAATTCGCCTGTACCGTTGTGCCCTGGTGCGCAAGGCGGCGGTGCGTCTACTTTGGCGCAAGCTGGAAGGCGGCTTGGGTGGGCCAGAGGAAGAGACTAAGGGCTAATAAGCTCTTAAGGATTACACTGATATCATTCTGGCATCACACAATGTCGGCTACTCTTCCTGTTTATGAGTGTTTGCAGGAGCCAGATCAGCATGTCGGCCCCCCCCGTTATCAGTTTGAGCCAATGGATCTGGCGAGCGTTTGCGCAAAGCGCCTTGATACCGCTGGTGCTGGTGGAAACGGTGCTGATCGCCATCTACCTGTTAAGCAACAACGCTATCCGTGATGCGCAGATCGAGCATTTGCGGCAAACGGCATTGAGTGACCTGCAGGCCTCTGCGCGAATTCAAACACGGATTATTGATGGGCAATTGATGCAAATCGAGGCCCTGACCAACACCTATCGCAACCTGACCCAGCGCGCCCTGCTGCAACCGGCGAGCGGCGCGCCAGAGCTGGCGATCACCGCCAGCGGCGCGCGATACAGTCCGCATGACAATGGCGGCGCGGCGTTCTTCTATTCAGCAGCCACGCCTGCTGCGCAACATGAGCAGAGCAAGATTGCCCAGTTGGCGACGCTTGATCCGCTGATGCGCGAGTTCAAACAAAGCAACCCGCTGGTGGCCAGCCTGTACTTCAACAGCTGGGACAGCCTTAACCATATCTACCCCTGGTTCAAAACCCAGGAGCAGTACCCACACGATATGGTCATCCCCGATTACAACTTCTATTACCTCGCCGATGCCGCGCACAACCCGCAGCGCAAAGTGGTGTGGACCAATGTCTACCTCGACCCGGCAGGCCAGGGGTGGATGATGTCGGCGATTGCCCCGGTGTATCGCGATAATTTTTTGCAGGGCGTCAGCGGTGTCGACATCACGGTTGACGGCATCCTCTCGCAAATTGACCAACTGGAAGTGCCTTGGAATGGCTACGCCATGCTGGTCAGCGAGAAGCTGAATATCATGGCCCTGCCCAAGACGGGTGAATATGATTTCGAACTCAGTGAGCTGTCCAGTCACTCATCTGAGCAAGCAATTCGTCAGGAGGTCTTCAAGCCCGAGGACTTTAACTTAGCTAACCACGAGCTAACCCGCACTTTGGCCGCGGCCGTGGCTGCTCAACCGCAGGGTGTTTTGTCGGTGGTATTGGCTGGGCACCGCCACTTGATTGCCTGGGCAACGATCGAGCGTACCGGCTGGCATCTGCTGGCGGTGGTGGATGAAGCACAGGTGTTCAGTCAAACCAACTTCCTCGCCAGCCGCTATCAGCAGATCGGTTATTTGCTGATTGCTGGGTTGGTGCTGTTTTACCTGCTGTTTTTCACTTTTATGTGGCTGCGTGCACGCCGTCTGGGCCAGCATTTGCTTAGACCGATTGCCGGTATTTCCACGATGATGGCGGCTATCGGTAAGGGGCAGTGGCAACCTGAACGGGTGACTTCCGATATTTGTGAGCTGGATGACATGGCCGTCCAGGCGGCACAAATGGGCAGTACCCTGGCGCAGAGCGAGTCGCGTAATCACGCCGCTCAGCAGCGCCTTGAACTGGTGCTGGAAGGTGCCACTGAAAGCCTTTGGGAATGCAACTTTGATACAGGCCTGGTTCACTTGCGTGGCCGCTTTGGCCAGCGTTTCGGCTTCCCCGAGCAAACGTTGCGTGAAGAGGATTTTCTGCAGCGCGTGCACCCGGATGATGTGGAATCTATCCACAGTGCGGTGCAGCGCGTGCGCGAGGGTCGTAGCCAAAGCTATGAGGCCGAGTTCCGCTTTGCCGATGCAGCCGGCAATTATGCTTGGCTGCTAGGGCGCGGTCGGGTGCTTGAGTATGACCCGCAAACGGGCTTGCCGCGTGTGCTGGCGGGCACCGATGTGGACATCGATGCACTGAAGCTCAGCCAGGCGGCTTTGCGCCAAGCGACACAAGAGGCGCAAACGGCCAACCAGGCCAAGTCGCGGTTTATCTCCAGTATGAGTCACGAGCTGCGCACACCGCTCAATGCCATTCAGGGTTTTGCCCAGTTGATCCGCATGGGGGATTTACCCCCCACTAAGCAGAGCCAATATCTCGAAGAGATTCTGTCGGCTGGCCAGCACCTCAATCAGTTGGTCGGCGACATCCTGGATTGGTCGAGTGTGCAGGCGCAGAAGCCACAGCTTGAGCTACAGGCGGTGGACGTTGCGACGATCATGAGCGAGTGCGCCGATCTGGTTCGCCTAGAGGTTCGGGGCCATGGTTTGCAGTTCAACGTTGATCTGCCAAGCATGCCACTGCAGGCCCGCGCCGAGCCGCGTCGGCTGCGTCAGGTGCTGCTCAACCTGTTGTCCAACGCGATGAAATACAACCGCCCGAATGGCCAGATTAGCTTCAGTTATCAGGTGCTCGACGGGCATATTCGCCTTCTGGTTGACGATACCGGGTTGGGTATCAGCGCTGCACAACAGGCGCTGCTGTTCGAGCCGTTCCAGCGCCTGGGTCGGGAAAATACCTCGATTCAGGGCACTGGTATTGGTCTGTCACTGTGTCGCGAATACGCCAGCCTTATGGACGCCAGTATCGGCATACGCAGCGAGCCTGGTGTGGGCAGCAGCTTCTGGATCGAGTTGCTGCGGCTTGAGCCTGTCGTCGTCCCGGCGAATAGCCAGCGCGTTGCGCATATCTTCTACGCGGATAACGACGCTGCGAATCAGCAAGCCGTGCGTGAGGCGTTGTCTGGTCTGGGCCGCGTCAGTGTGGCCGGCGATGCTCGGGTGGTGCTGGGGCAGCTGTTGCGTGATCCGGCCGATTTGCTGCTGCTTGATCTCGAACTGCCCGGTATGGCCGGCGAGGAGTTGCTCAAGCAGTTGCGTAGTAACCCGCAGACCGCCGCCATGCCGGTGGTGCTAATGGCTGCCGGGATGAGCGCCGAGGTGGCTGCTGCAGCCGTCAACTGCCAGGGTCTGCTGAGTAAACCTCTGGATTTGAACGAATTGCATGGCCTGGTCGAGGCCCTGTTGAGTGAGGTGTTGGATGATGCTGAGTGAGTCCCTGCGGTTTTCTAAAGTAGTGGTGGTCGATGATGTCAGCGCTAACCTGCGTCTGCTGGAGTCGAGCCTAAAGGTGCTGGGCTTGCGTGAGATCAAGGCATTCAGTGATTCGGCGCAAGGCCTGCAGTGGCTGCTGTCTCAGCATTGGGACCTGTTGCTGCTTGATCTCGACATGCCGGCCCCGGACGGTTTCGAGATTTTGCGGCAATTGGCGGCGCGTGATCGCAACAGCGCTCCGGTGATTCTGGTAACGGCCCTCAGCGATGTGGAAAACCGCCGCAAGGGCCTGGAGCTGGGGGCTAATGACTATGTCTGCAAACCCTTGGACCTGCCCGAATTACTCCTGCGGGTATGCAACAACCTGCAACTGAGCCAGGCCAGCCAGGCGTTGCAGCGCGAACGCGATCAGCTGGAGAGGCATGTCCAGCAGCGTACTGAGCAACTGAGTGTCAGTTACCAATCGGTGATTCGTTGCCTGGCGCGGGCGGCGGACTACAAGGATAACGAAACCGGTAACCACATCATGCGTATTGGCGAGTCTGCCGCCATCCTGGCGCGTGCCTACGGCATGGATGAGCAATGGGTGGAGCTGCTGCGTCAGGCCGCGCCGATGCACGATGTGGGCAAGATTGGTATTCCCGACAACATCCTCTGTAAACCTGGCAGGCTCGATGAGGCCGAGCGACTGGTGATGAACACCCATGCGCAGATTGGTCACGACATCCTCCAGGATGTTGCGGCTTCGCCATTGCTCATCTTGGCGGCCGAGATTGCCCTGCATCACCATGAGAAATGGGACGGCAGCGGTTACCCGCAAGGCCTCAAGGGCGCGAAAATACCGCTGTCAGCACGCATCGTTGCACTCTGCGATGTGTATGACGCGCTGCGCTCCACGCGGCCATACAAGCAAGCCTGGACAGCGCAGAGGGCTCAGGCGTTGATTCTTGAACAATCTGGAACGCATTTTGATCCGCATCTGGTGCAGCTGATGGCACCACTGTTTGAAGATATTGAGAAGCTGCAAAGCAGTCTGGCGGATGAGGACGCTTTAAGTTAAATAGCTCAGTGCAAAAGTAAAGCTATAGATCTGGGGGGGTAGCCAACTGTTAAATATGGAAGAACTGCCCCGGGGTAACCCGGAACTGCTGTTTGAATGCATCACTAAACGCTGACAACGCATCATAACCACACTGGTCGGCCACCTCTGCGACACGACAGCCTTGTTGCAATAGCGATAATGCATGAATAAGGCGAACCCGTTTTCGCCACTGTTGGAAGGTTAAACCTGTTTGCAGTACAAACAGTCGGCTTATGCTGCGGCCAGTCAAGCCGATGTCATTCCCCCATTGTTCAATGCTACGGCGATTCGCCGGGTCGTTTTGTAAGGCTTGGCATATCTTGAGAATACGTTTGTCACTGGGCAGTGGCAGCTCCATCGTAACGCTGGGTTGATCTTGTAATTCGTCGAGCATGACCTGCGCTAGTCGTGCTTGCTTTGAGTCCACGGCGTAGTAAGGGTCACCCTGACAAAAGCGGATGACTAATTCACGGCACAGCGGCGAAATTTCACAAACTAATGGTTGTTGCCACTCATCGGCACATAGCAGTGGCGTTGAAATATAAAGGCTACGCATCTCTGCCGCGCCTAATGAAACGACCCGGTGTTCAATATTTTGCGGTATCCAAATGCCATAGTTGGGTGGTGAAACATAGCTGACGTTACGCGTCTGTACCTGCAGAATCCCGGTAGCGGCATAGGAAAACTGCCCCCAGGCATGCTGATGCCAGGCGGTGACGCTGCCTTCTTCGCCCCAGCTTTCTGGGCGGCCCCAGATGGGGCGCGGCAGTTGGCTGAAAATAGGAACCTGCCGTTCATGTCTGGTATTCGACATTTTTCGTCCTGACATCGGTAGCCCGATATTTTTCGCTAATGTACGGTAATCCGACGGAAAGTTAAATCCAGCGTTAATGTGAGTAATCGGCTGATGAATATAATTAAAAAGGAGTGGTTTTTATTTGCCATGGTCGCGGCAATTGGCCTGGCGGTATTGATGCCAGATATTGGCAAAACCGGCGGATGGCTGCAGTTGGGTTGGTTAACCAGTATTGGTATTGCACTTATTTTCTTTCTTCATGGTATTGGCCTATCGTCACAGAAAATAAAACAAGGTTTAAGTAACTGGCGTTTGCACGTGCTAATTCAGGTTACTACTTTTGTTATTTATCCGTTAATTTGGGTAATAGCAGGGCAAGGCATGCTGGCCTTGCTGCCAAGCGCACTGGCTATTGGCTTCTGTTATTTATTTGCCTTGCCGAGCACTATTTCATCATCAGTCGCGATGACCAGCATTGGTAAAGGTAATGTGCCCGGCGCGATATTTAACGCCTCGTTGTCGAGCATTCTCGGGATTATCCTTACGCCGTTATTGGTTGGCTTGTTTACCGATGTGCAAGGTGCACAGATGGAGATGACCGCCACGATTGTGTCGGTGGCCAAATTGCTGCTGCTGCCGATGGTAATTGGCCAGCTCTGCCGCCCCCTATTAGCAGCACTGCTTGAGCGCTATAAAAGCATCACCAACAAGGTCGATAAGTGGGTGATTTTGATGATTGTGCTCAATGCCTTTAGTGATTCGGTTGCTGAGCATATATGGGTCGGGTTTTCAGTTTATTTGTTGCTGAGTTGTGTGGCGATTTGCCTGGTGGTGTTGCTTGCGATTGCTTACTTCCTTCAGTTCAGTTGCAAGAAACTGCAATTCAACCATGAAGATGAAGTGGCGGCCGTATTCTGCGGCACCAAGAAAACCTTAGCGGCGGGCATCCCCATGGCCAAAGTGATTTTTGGCGCTAACCCTAACCTGGGCATGATCTTGCTGCCGATCATGCTTTATCACCCGATCCAGCTTTTCTATTGCGCGATGTTAGCCAACCGCTACGCCGCACGCGCTACGACCGCAGCGACGGCAGTGGCGGCGAAATAGCAGTGAAGTGCGTGCTGCGACGGTGTCTAGGTCGTTATCGGTGACTGTGTTCGTGTGGCGTAGCCCCAGCCTTGCTCTTCAAGGATGGGCGTCTCACCACACTGGGCGGTGAGACGCCAATGGGCTATGCACTTAGGTGCCGGATTTGATGGTGTTCCACACGCGGGTGCGTACGCGCTCGATCTTTTGCGGCAGGGGTTGCAGCACGTAGAGGGTTTTCTGCGCTTCGGCGGTTGGGGTCAGGCCGGGGTTGTCGCGGATCTCCGGGCCCACCAGGGGCATGGCGTCCTTGTTCGGGTTGGGGTAGCCGAGGAAGTCGCTGATCGGCGCAACCACTTTAGGGTCGAGCAGGTTGTTAAGGAACTCATGCGCTTCGGCGACGTTCTGCGCGCTTTTCGGTATGGCGAAGGAGTCGTACCACAGCGGCGCGCCTTCCTTCGGCAAGCGCCAGTCGACCACTACACCGTTACCGGCCTCTTTGGCGCGATTGGCGAACTGGTAGAAGCTGCCCGAGTAACCGATGGCCACGCAGATGTCGCCGTTGGCGATGTCAGTCATGTATTTGGCTGAGTGGAAGTAGGCGACATAAGGGCGAATTTTCAGCATCAGCTCGGTGGCTTTTTTGTAGTCATCCGGGTTTTTGCTGTTTGGGTCCAAACCCAGGTAGTGCAGGGCGATGGGCAGAATGTCGCCGGGTGAATCCAGCATGGCCACGCCGCATTGCTTGAGCTTGCTGATGTTCTCTTCTTTGAAGATCAGGTCCCAGCTGTCCACGGGGGCATCGGCCCCCAGCACTTCTTTGACCTTGTCCGGGTTAAAGCCGATCAACACGGTGCCGTACATATAGGGCACGGCGTACTGGTTGCCGGGGTCGTTGGCGGTCATCAGCTTGAGCAGGCCAGGGTCGAGGTGCTGCCAGTTGGGCAGCTTGCTCTTATCCAGTTTCTGGAATACCCCGGCTTTGATTTCGTTCTCCAGGAAGGTGTTGGTCGGCACCACCAGGTCGTAGCCGGAGTTGCCGGTGAGTAGTTTGGCCTCCAGCGCTTCGTTGGTGTCGAAGATATCCCAGGTTAGCTTGATGCCGGTTTTGTCGGAAAAGTCCTTGGGCACCGAGGGCAGGATGTAATCAGCCCAGTTGTACACGCGCAGTTCGCGCTGCTTGCTTGGCGATTGTTCTGCTGTTTGTGCCTGGGCCGCCGTAGCCGCTAGGGTTGCGCCGCAGATGGCGACTGCGAGCAGGTGTTTGATCGTGTTCATCGTGTCTCACCCCTGAATCATTATTGATGTTGTGTTGGCTCGGATGCGGTGCGCGGCTTATGCGTTGCCAGCTTCGAAACCTTCGAGGACGTTGACCGCGTTGACGCCGATGGCCTCGACCGCATAACCGCCTTCCATGACAAACAGGGTTGGCTTGCCGAGGGCGGCAATGCGCCGGCCCATGGCCAGGTAATCCGGGCTGTCGAGTTTGAACTGGGAAATCGGGTCGTCCTTGAAGGTGTCCACGCCCAGCGACACCACAATCACCTCGGCGTCGTATTCGGCAATGCGTTGGCAGGCGTCATCCAGCGCTGCGCTCCACACTTCCCATGGGCTGCCCATGGCCAGCGGGTAGTTGAAGTTGCAGCCTTCGCCGGCCCCTTCACCGCGCTCATCGGCATAGCCGAGGAAGAACGGGAATTCTTCGCTCGGGTCGCCGTGAATCGAGGCGAACAGCACGTCATTGCGCGAGTAGAAAATGTCCTGGGTGCCGTTGCCGTGGTGGTAATCAACATCCAGGATCGCCACGCGTTGTGTGCCTTGATCGAGAAAGGCTTGAGTGGCGATGGCCGCGTTGTTCAGGTAGCAGTAACCGCCCATCAGCTCGCCGGCCGCGTGGTGTCCGGGTGGCCGGCATAGGGCAAAAGCGCTGTGTGCACCGTTGCTGATTGCTGCCTGAGCGCTAAGGGCTACTTGCGCGGCACTGTAAGCGGCCTGCCAGGTGCCGGCGGTAATCGGTGCGCCGCCGTCGAAGCTGTAATAGCCGAGCTGGCCGTGCAGATCATTGGGGATCACTTTGCGTAAGGTGCGCGCGGGCCAAGTGAAGGGCAGCAGGTCACCGCTGCCGCTCTGCGCCTGCCAGCGCGCCCAGGCGCCCTTGAAGAAATCTAGATAAGCACTGCTGTGGATGCGTTCGATTGGCGCGAGGCCGAAGTCTGCAGGCGCACGTACTTCGCCGAGCTGGCGAGCTTTGATCCGCTGCAGAATATGGTCGGCGCGTTGCGGCTTTTCGAAGCAGGGCATTAGCTGGCCGTCGATCAGTTCGCAGCTGCCGTGGTGCAGGTGATGGTCGTCGCTGTAAAAGGTCAGCATGCAAGTGGTTCCCAGGCTTGTTGTTGTGGTCTCCATTGTTCGCAGCTAATGCGCGGCGGATGAACGCTGGCAACGGCCAAAAGGGGATCGATGTGGCCAAAAAATCCGCCGGGAGCGTTTTTAACGTCACGCAGCGCTGGCCCGTGGGGTGGTCGCCAGGGTTGGCAGGCCATAAATTGCGCGGCCGCCTTGGCATTTCGTAGGAGGTGCCTTAGCGGCGAGCTTTTTAAAAGCGGTAGTCGCGGCTACGACTGCAGGGATGCAGGAGGTAGAGCGAAGCAGGATGCCGGAGCCGAAAGCCCCTCCCACAAATCTCAGTCACTGTGCAGTGTGGGGTCAAGCGCGAAAGCGGCTCGGCGGCACGCCACTCCAGCGCTGGAAGGCATGACGAAAGCTGGCGGTTTCGCTGAAGCCCAAATGTTCGGCAATGCGACAGATGGGCCAGTCTTCTTGGCCGAGCAAGGTTTTGGCCTGTTCAAAGCGCAGCTCGTCGAGTAGCTCCTGATAATGCGTACCCAGTTCTTGCAGGTGGCGGCGCAGGGTGCGCGGCGAGCAGTGCATTTGCTGCGCCAGTTGCTCCAGGCCTGGCGGGGCGGCCAGCTGCTCGGCGAGTAATTGGCGAATGCGTGCGAGCCAGGCCTGACGGGTGGTGTACTCGGTGTTTTGCTTGCGGCAGCGGTCGAGCATTTCGCGGTGGGTTACCGCATCGGCCAAGGGTAGTGCCTGCTGCAACCAACTGGCGGGGAAGGCGAAGGCATTGCGGGCGGCATTGAACTGCAGCGGGCAGGCGAAGTTGTCTGGGTAGTGGGCGCTGTAGTGCGGTTCGCTGTAGCGAAACTGTGCGGCGCTGAGTGGCAATGGCTGACCGAGCAGGTCATCACTGATCAGTTTGAGCGAAGCCAGGCACATTTCCAGGTTGAAGACTTCCAGCTCCGGCCGGTGCTGGTACTCGCTGGCGACGACCCAGGCCAGCTCGCCTTCGAGGTGCATATCCAGCTTGAAATAGGTGCCCAATAGCGCCGGGTATTGCAGCAGCAGCCGCCAGGCGTCACCAAAGGTGGCGCTCGACAGGGCGGCGTAACCGACCATGCCGTAAGCCGACACATGCATGCGCCGGCCCAGCTCCAGGCCAAGGTCGCTACGTAGCAGTAGGGCATTGGCGCAGACCTGTAATTCCTGCGTGCGGGTGATGCGGGTATCACTGCAGGGCAGATCGGCGGCGCTAATGCCACTGCCGGCCAACAGCTGTTCGGTCAGTTCGGGCTGTGCGGCAAATATTTCGAGGATTTGTGAAACCACATGCAGGGTGGTCAGGTGGGCGTGCAACATCGGGGGTGACCGCAACTGTTTAGAGTCCCCGAGTGACGCAAGAACTATGCCGCAGCACCGCAGCCGGCCGCTCTGATGCGGGCCGCTGCGGCTAGCTGGATTTAGCGATTACGCAGGAAGGCGTTGATAAAGTCGCCCTGATTTGGTGCTTCTTCGTGGGTGGTGAACAGCAAACCGTCATTGCTCTCGCGCAGCTTGAGTTGTGCAGCAAAGCTGCATTGCACGGTTTTCAGCTGTTTAGCCTGGGCTTTGAAGTCCGCGCTGCTTTCACACAGGTTGGCCATCTGGCTAACTACTTCACCGCAGAAGCTCGGTACGCTCAGGCGCTTGAGCTTGTCATCGTCAATCGCACTCCAGTCAACCTGGGTGGTCATCTCGCTGCCGCAGACTTTTGAAGCGTCTTGGTCGATTTGCTGCAGGCGTGCGCTGAAATCGGCAACGCGCTGTTCGCGGTCGAAGCGACTGAGTTTGTCCTGAATGCCCTTTTTCATCTGCTGCTCATACAGCGCCAGCAGGGTGTCGGGTTTGGCTGCCTTGCTTTTGGCTTCATCGAAGCTCAGGGCAAAGCCATCAGTGCTTGGCAGGTACATTTGGTAGTTCTCGCCACCCCAACCCTGGCGTTTTAGCAGCAGGTTGTAGGCGCTGCCGTTCAGGGTGGTGGTGTAGTCGAGTTCATCATTGCCGCGCTCGTTGATGTTGCTCAGCAGTACCACGTCATCCAATGGGTGGTTGATGCCGTTGACCTGGATCAGCGCCTGCTTGCCGTCGCTGCTGGGCGCGACGGTGACGCTGATGCCTTTGCCGGCATTGAACACTTGCGGGTATTTGGCCAGTTCAAGGGCGTGGGCGTTGAGGGTAAGCAGCGAAGCTGCAAGCAGTAGTGACAGCCTTGTCATGGTGGCGTCCTTAGTTGATTGGGGGGCGGGCAGTATAGCCAGGAGGCTACAAGCCGTTTGTGCGCGAGGTCTGCTAATAGTTCCAGCAAATGTTTGAGCTGCTTGTGATGGCATCAGCCTCGACAAACGGTTGGTGCGGGTGCCCGTCCACCAAGGCTTTACGGTATACTGCGCGGCCTTTGGCCGGTAGCACCGGCCGGAATTCGCACACAAGCCACGCCGGTTCTCCCGCGTGGCTTGTTGGTTTTTGCCGCGCCTGCTGGCGCTAATTTTGAGAAGAGGCACGACGATGAGCGCACTGGTTGGCGTGATCATGGGCTCTAAGTCCGATTGGTCCACCCTTAGCCACACCGCCGAGATGCTGGACAAGCTGGGCATCCCCTACGAGGTCAAGGTGGTTTCGGCGCACCGCACCCCGGATCTGCTGTTCCAGTACGCCGAGCAGGCTGATGAGCGCGGTATTCAGGTGATCATCGCCGGCGCGGGTGGTGCTGCGCATCTGCCAGGCATGTGTGCGGCCAAGACGCACCTGCCAGTGCTGGGTGTTCCAGTGCAATCGGCCGTGCTCTCTGGTGTTGATTCGTTGCTGTCGATCGTGCAGATGCCGGCTGGTATTCCCGTCGCCACTCTGGCTATCGGCAAGGCCGGTGCGGTGAACGCTGCATTGCTCGCCGCGAGTATCCTCGGCCACCAGCACCCGCAGTTCCATGCCGCGCTCAAGCAGTTCCGCCAGGAACAGACCGAAACCGTCTTGGACAATCCGGACCCGCGTGAGGCCTAAATCATGAAAATCGGCATAATCGGTGGCGGCCAACTGGGCCGTATGATGGCTTTGGCAGGCACCCCGCTGGGGATGAGCTTCGCCTTCCTTGACCCTGCGCCGGACGCCTGCGCGCAAGCGTTGGGCGAGCATATCCGCGCCGATTATGGCGATCAGGATCACCTGCGCCAGTTGGCCGACGAGGTCGACCTGGTGACCTTCGAGTTCGAGAGCGTGCCGGCGGAAACCGTGGCATTCCTCTCGCAGTTCGTCCCGGTTTACCCGAGCGCCGAAGCCCTGCGTATCGCCCGTGATCGCTGGTTTGAAAAGTCGATGTTCAAGGACCTCGGTATTCCGACGCCGGATTTTGCCGATATCCAGTCACAAGCCGACCTCGACGCCGCCGTGGCCAGCATTGGTTTGCCGGCCGTGATGAAGACCCGCACCCTGGGTTACGACGGCAAAGGGCAAAAGGTTTTGCGCAAGCCTGAGGATGTAGTCGGCGCTTTCGCCGAACTGGGCAGCGTGTCGTGCATTCTTGAAGGTTTTGTACCGTTCACTGGCGAAGTGTCGCTGGTGGCCGTGCGTGCCCGCGATGGCGAAACGCGCTTCTACCCACTGGTACATAACCGCCACGACAGCGGCGTGCTGGCGCTCTCCATCGCCAGTACCGACCACCCGCTGCAGGCGCTGGCCGAAGATTACGTCGGCCGTGTGCTGAGCAAACTCGACTACGTCGGCGTGCTGGCCTTCGAGTTCTTTGAAGTCGATGGCGGCCTGAAAGCCAACGAAATCGCCCCGCGCGTACACAACTCCGGGCACTGGACCATCGAAGGTGCCGAGTGCAGTCAGTTCGAGAACCACTTACGCGCCGTCGCGGGCCTGCCGCTGGGTTCGACTGCCAAGGTCGGCGAGAGTGCCATGCTCAACTTCCTCGGTGTTGTGCCGCCAGTCGAGCAGGTCATCGCCATTGATGACTGCCACGTACACCACTATGGCAAGGCCTTCAAAGCCGGGCGCAAGGTCGGTCACGCGACCCTGCGCTGCGCGGATCGTGCCACCCTGGGCACGCAGATCGCGGCGGTCGAGGCTTTGATCGCCAAGGCCTGATCTGCGCTTTGTGACTACGCTCTTGTGTATAGGCCATACACAAGAGCTTCGTCATGAAGTACGTGCTATTGCTGTTTCTCCTTTGTCTGCCGCTTTGCCATGCCGAACAGGTATTACGCGCCGATTACCGTGAGCGCCCACCGGAAATGCAGGCTCGCGACTCTTTGCCCGTCGGTCCGCTGATCGAGGTGCTTAATGTCGCGGCGCAGCGTGTTGATGCGCGCATTGAATGGCGCTATGCCCCCTTTGTCCGCAGCTTGAAAGATCTCAAGTCTGGGCGCGTCGACCTGGTGCCTCGGGTGTTATTCACCACCGAGCGGATGGGCTACATACACTTTCTGCCATCGATTGGCACCCAGCGAAAAAGCATCCGCTTTATCGTCAAGAGCGGTCAGCAAAGTAGCTTGCGTAGCTATGCCGACCTGCAAGGCAAGGTGATCGGGGTTAAGCGCGGCACCGCCTACTTCGATCAGTTCGACAGTGACAACACCCTGAACAAAAGCCTGATTACCGACGACTATCTGCTGGCCGGGATGTTTCGCGCTGGGCGTTTGGACGCGATGGTCGTGCTGGATGCTGAAGCCATCGAGGCGCAATTCCGCAAGGTCGGGTTCAGCGACTATAGCTATGCCGAATACCGCTATGAGCAGTCCATCGGTAATTATTACGGCGTATCGAAGCGCAATTACCTGGGCGCAAAAAAGCCATTTACGAGCAGTTAGGACAGGTGTTGAACGACATGCGCGAGCGTGGCGAGATCGCTCGCATCTACCACCGCTATGGCGTTGTGCCACCCGAGACCGTCGAATAACGAACTGCCTAATCTTTGCATGGTCAGATCAACGGTCTTAAACCTACCGTTCATTCAGGAGGCTCGCATGAGCATTCTCGGCATTATTTTTATCGGCCTGATTGTTGGCTTGATTGCCCGCTTTATCAAGCCCGGCAACGACAGCATGGGTTGGATCATGACCATCCTGCTCGGTGTTTGCGGCTCAATTGCCGCCACCTATGGCGGTCAGGCGTTGGGCATTTACAAAGTGGGTGAATCCGCTGGTTTTATCGGCGCAGTGATCGGTGCGGTGGTGTTGCTGGTAATCTACGGCGCTGTCAAAAAGGGCTGATGTCCTTTCCTTCTGCTGCCGTGTGAGGCCGTCGATGCGCTACCTGCTGTTCCCCCTGCTATTCATCAGCACCCTGGCCTGTGCCGAACTGCCGGAAACCGATTGGCTGGAGCTGATGCCGCCGCAAGACCGCCAGGCTCTGGAAGACATGCCCGAGATCAGTCACCAGGGCATTGAGCAGGACAGCGGCTTCTACAACCCTGGCGGCCTCAAGCAGCAAGATAAAAACTTGCCCGCCGTGATGTACTCGACGAACACCGTTGCGGCGCTGGATGGCAAGGCACTGCGCCTTGGCGGATATCCCGTGCCGTTGGAGACCGACAGCCAAGGCCGCAGCATCTTGTTCTTCCTGGTGCCGTATCCCGGTGCTTGCATCCACGTCCCGCCACCACCGCCTAACCAGTTGGTGCTGGTGCGCTACCCCAAAGGCATTGAGCTGGAAGACATCTACGCACCTCTATGGGTCAGTGGCACGCTGAAGATCGAGCAGGTCAATAATGACTTGGCTGATGCAGCCTATGCGCTAGATGCAGATACCGTCAGAGTGGTCACCGATGATGACCTTTAACACTGGAGTTCCATCCATGAAAGCTGCCTGCCTTCTGCTGCTGTGTTTGATCTCCGCTAGCGCCATGGCACTGGAAACTGGCGAACGTTTAGCGCCCTGGACCCTGTTGGACCAGCATGACCAGGCTTACACCCTGGACAACCAACTGCAGGTGCTACTGGTGGCCCAAAGTATGGACGCCGCCAAACTGGTCGACGCCGCGCTGCAAGGCAAACCCAAGGGCTACCTGGAACAGCGCCACACGGTCTTTCTCGCCGATATCAGCCGCATGCCCAAGGTGATTGCCACCCTGTTCGCCCTACCCAAAATGCGCGACTACAACTACCGCATCCTCCTCGACCGCGACGCCCGCATCACCCCGCGCTACCCGGTAGACACCACCAGCGTGCTATGGCTCGACCTGCGAGACGGCAAACTGCAGGGGCAACGTAGCTTTACCGACGCTAGTGAGTTGGCTAAGGCATTGGAGGCAGATGAGCCGATTGCCCAGTAAAGGGTTTTAATCAGAGACCAGCAGCTCAGCCCACAAACTAAGGTTGAGCCGGTGCTGCTCACCTGCGGCCAGTACGCGGATGTCGTCCATTACGTTGGCGTGTTCAATACAGAGCATGCCTTGCCAGGCATCGTCAGCGAACTGTGACAGGCGCTGCGCTTTGTCGATCCAGGGGTTCCACAGTACGGCGGAGTTTGAGCCGCTGCTCAGTAGTTGGATGCGCCGCTGCCAGGCGTCATCACGGATGCTCAGGCTGGCTGGAGTGTCCAGGTAGATGCGGTCAGTTTCGCCGTTGAACTGCAGTGGCCCTTCCTGTTGGCGCGTCTGCCAGTCTTCCAGGGTTTCGATGTAGCGGCAGCCGTGCAGGCCCTCAACACTGACCTGGCGAATATCACTGACGGCAAAGTAGCTATGCAGCGCTTGGCTGATCGCCAGCGGTGTAGTGCCCAGGTTACGACTGTGCAGTTCGAGGTGCAGGCGTTCATCCAAGCGAATGCTCAAGCGTAGTTCGGCGGCATGTGGCCAGTCGTTCTGCGGCTGGCTGAGGCTGTTGAAGGTGAAGTCGATGTGGATGCCGTCCGTGCGGCTGTCGATGCCTTGCAGTTGCCAATCAAGGTTGCGTACCAGGCCGTGGGCAGGTGCTTGCGCCGGTTGTGTGTGCATGGCCTGCACCGCTGGCGGATTGCGCTGCAGGTTGCCGAACCAAGGCCAGCAAACCGGTACACCGCCGCGCACGCCTTGGCCCTTGTGGAAGACCGCTTGCTTGCTGAGCCAGATCAGCGGCGGCTGGCCATCGGTCTGGTAGCTGAGAACCTGAGCGCCTTGCTGGCTGATTACGAGTTCGTTAGCCCCGTAGCGCACGCGCCAGCAGGTCAGCTCGCCCAGTTCAACGCGTTCAACATTGGATTCGGCCATCGCTGTGTCCATCCGCTAGATAAAGAGGTCTATTGGAGCGCAGCTTGGCGGTAGAAAGCAAAACGCCCGTCAGTGACGGGCGTTTTGTTGGTTGCGTGGCTTACTTGCCGTAGACCTGCTCTGGCAGCCAGGTGATCAGTCCGGGGAACTGATAGGCAATCACCAGCAGGAACAACTGGATCAGGATAAACGGCAGCACACCCTTGTAGATGGTGCTGGTAGGCACTGACGCCGGCGTGACACCGCGCAGGTAGAACAGCGCAAAACCGAAGGGTGGCGTGAGGAACGAGGTCTGCAAGTTCAGCGCGATCATTACGCCGAGCCAGATCGGATCCAGTCCCATTGCCAGCAATACCGGACCGACAATCGGCACCACCACGAAGGTGATTTCGATAAAGTCGAGGATAAAGCCGAGTAGGAAGATCACCAGCATGACCAGGAAGAACGCGCCGAGCACGCCACCCGGCAACTGCGCGAATATGTCTTCAATCATCACTTCGCCGCCGAAGCCGCGGAACACCAGGGAGAACAGCGAAGCCCCGATCAGGATGAGGAACACCATGGCGCTGATTTCGGTGGTGCCGCTGGCTACTTCGCGCAGTTGGCTAAGGTTCAGCTTGCGTTTGTACAGTGCCAGCAGCATGGCACCCAGCGCGCCGAGTGCTGCTGCTTCGGTCGGTGTCGCGTAACCCGCGAGGATCGAGCCCAGCACTGCGCCGATCAGCAGCAACGGCGGTACCAGGGCATTGATCAGTTTGTTCCATTCGATCGGTCCGAGCTCTTCCTGCGGCAATGCAGGCAGCTTCTTCGGTTGGAAGATTGCCACGCCGATGATGTAGAGAATGTACAGGCCGACCAGCAGCATGCCGGGCAGGAAGGCACCTACGAACAGGTCGCCGACCGAGACCGTCTTCGGCGAGAAGATGCCCATCTTCAATTGTGCCTGTTGATAGGCGCTGGACATCACGTCGCCCAGCAACACCAGCACAATGGATGGCGGAATGATCTGCCCCAAGGTGCCGGTAGCAGCCAAGGTGCCAGTGGAGATAGCAGGGTCATAACCGCGCCGTAGCATGGTTGGCAGAGCTAGCAGGCCCATGGTCACCACGGTTGCGCCCACGATGCCGGTACTGGCGGCGAGCAGTGCGCCCACCACGCACACGGAAATTGCCAGACCGCCGCGCAGGGTGCCGAACAGGCGCGACATCGACTCCAGCAGGTCCTCGGCAACCCTAGATTTCTCCAGCATCACCCCCATGAACACGAACAGCGGCACCGCCAGCATGGTCTGGTTGTTCATGATGCCAAATAGACGGTTGGGCAGGGCACTCAGGTAGCTACCATCAAAGGTGCCGGTGAGTATTCCAATGCCGGCAAATGCCAGTGATACGCCGGCCAGGGTGAAGGCCACCGGGTAGCCAGCCATCAGGGCCGTACAGATGCTGATAAACAGCAGGATCGCCATCAACTCAGCCATGGGTCACCTCCTCTGCAGGCATCCGACTGGTGAGGATGTTGGCAAATTTGATCAAGTCGGAGATTCCTTGCAGCACGAGGCTGACGACCAGCACCATGATGATGCTCTTTTGCAGGTAGACGAATTTAAGTCCGCCTGACTCGCTAGAGCCTTCTAGGGTCGACCAGGAGTTACTGACGTAATCCCAGCTGCTCCAGCCCAAGAACAGGCAGACCGGTAGCAAGAAGCACAGCGTGCCTAGGCTATCGACTAGAGCTTTACGGCGTGGGCTAAAGCTTTGATAGAAAATATCCACGCGGACATGGCCATTGCGTTGCAATACCCAGGCGGCAGCACCCATGAACACCAGGGCGTGGGCATACAGTACGGCTTCCTGCAGTGCGGTTGCGCCGATGCCGAAAGCGTAACGCAACACCACCACAACAGCGGTACCAACGACCAGGAATAAGGTTAGCCAGGAGCAGGCTTTACCGAAGCGTGCGTTGAATGAGTCGATCAGATGAGCAAGGCCGAGTAGGATCGGAGGCTTGTCGGACATCGTAAGTCCTTCTTATGGTTATGAGCTTTGTGGGCAGGCCGGCGATTCTAGACAGGCCTTACGTATGCAGCAATGGCACTACAACTTTAGTCGTATTCGCTAGGCTTGAGAGTCACTTACCCCTATGTTACTCAGGCGCGGTCTGTCTGTAGCGATCCTGTGGTCAGACCACTACAACAATAAAGGAGCTTTGCATGAAACGTCGTCAAATTCTCGCAGCAGCAGGTGTTGGCCTCGCAGCCACGGCTTTAGCCGGTTGCAAGCAAGAGGCGGATACCGCTGGCAAGCCTCAAGAGGGCGCGAGCGCTCAGACCTTCAACTGGAAAATGGTCACCTCCTGGCCGAAGAACTTCCCAGGCGTGGGCGTTGGTGCTGAAAATTTTGCCAAGCTTGTTGAATCAATGAGCAATGGCCGTCTGAAGATTAAAGTGTATGCCGCTGGTGAGCTGGTGCCGGCGCTGGAAGTATTTGATGCAGTGAGCCGTGGTACGGCGGAAATGGGTCACGGCGCACCTTACTACTGGAAGGGCAAAGTGCCTGCTGCGCAGTTCTTCTGTGCTTTGCCATTTGGCCCTAATGCCCAGGAAATGAATGCCTGGCTGTACCGTGGCGGCGGTATGCAGTTGTGGGAAGAAACCTACAAGCCGTTCGGCGTGCTGCCGATGGCCTGCGGTGCAACTGGCGTGCAGACTGCCGGTTGGTTCAACAAAGAAATCAATAGTGTTGATGATTTCAATGGCCTGAAAATGCGCACTCCAGGCCTGGGCGGTGAAGTGCTGACGAAGATGGGCGGCACTGTGGTGAACATGCCGGCTGGGGAAATCTTCACTGCACTGCAAACCGGTGCGATTGATGCCACCGAGTGGATTGGCCCATATAACGACCAGGCCCTCGGCCTACACAAAGCCGCCAAGTACTACTACACCCCGGGCTGGCAAGAGCCGAACGTGACCTTTGAGTTGGACATCAACATCAAGGCTTGGGAAACCCTGCCGGCAGATTTGCAGGCAATCGTCCGCGCAGCGGCTCGTGATGTGAACGGCGACATGCTCGACGATTACAATGCGCGCAACATGGAAGCCATGGAGCAGCTCAAAGCCGAGGGTGTTGATGTACGTCGTCTGCCAGACGAAGTGTTGGCCAAGCTCAAGGTGGTGGCGGCTGAAGTGGTTGACGCCAGCGCAGCGGCTGACCCGGTGGCCAGCAAGGTGTGGGCGCAGCAGAAGGCTTATCTCGAGCGTCTGTACGAGTATGCCGAGATGAACGAGAAGGATATTTACAATATCCGCGGCTGATTCATCGCCCAATAAAACGCCGGCTCTTGAGCCGGCGTTTTCGTTTATGGCGCACTGATGCAACGCCATCCTACCGCCGTGCAGGCACCGGGCGAGTGCGGCCGCTGCCGTCGATGGCGACGAATACGAACACTGCTTCGGTAACTTTGCGCCACTCGCTGGACAGCGGGTCATCGCTCCACACTTCCACCAGCATCTGGATCGAGCTGCGGCCCACTTCTACTGTTTGGGTGTAGAAGGACAGTTGCGCGCCAACTGCCACCGGCACCAGGAACGCCATACGGTCGATAGCCACCGTCGCGACGCGCCCGCCCGCCACCTTATTGGCCATGGCCGTGCCGGCCAGGTCCATCTGGGAAACCAGCCAGCCGCCGAAAATATCGCCGAAACCGTTGGTTTCACGTGGCAGCGCGGTGATCTGCAAAGCCAGGTCGCCTTGCGGGATGGGGTCTTCCTGTTCGAAATCGTGCATTCGGATAGGCTCGCGATGCGGTTGTTTTTATTGGCGCAGTGCCAGGCTTGGCAATGGCGGCGAGTCTGGCTCTGCGGCAATTGCGGGTGTGCCCGGCAGGCCCGCAGTTAGGCGGGCGCTGCGAGTATAACGACTCAGTAGTCGCAGGGCGACCATGGCACTTCGCCTTGATAGTTATTCCAGTCTTTTTGCGGGTAATAGCAAAATCTGAGTAACGGTCATCTAACTGTCATATTGGTTACATACAGTCGTCATACGGCCTACAGATACTTGGCCCCGTTCAATCCAACACTAGTTTTCCAGGAGTAAGGCATGAAACTTAAGCGTTTGATGGCGGCCATGACATTTGTCGCCGCTGGCGTCGCCACCGCCAATGCGGTTGCTGCTATCGACCCGGCTCTGCCGAGCTATGAAAAAACCTCTGGTGTATCCGGTAACCTGTCGAGCGTCGGCTCTGACACCCTGGCTAACCTGATGACCCTTTGGGCTGAGAACTACAAGCAGTTCTACCCGAACGTGAACATCCAGATCCAGGCTGCCGGTTCTTCTACTGCGCCACCTGCTTTGACTGAAGGCACCTCTAACCTCGGCCCGATGAGCCGTAAGATGAAAGATGCCGAGCTGCAAGCTTTTGAAGAAAAATACGGCTACAAGCCGACTGCAATCCCAGTAGCTATCGATGCCCTGGCTGTATTCGTGCACAAAGACAACCCAATCAAGAGCCTGACCATGGCTCAGGTTGACGCGATCTTCTCGAGCACTCGCTTGTGCGGCGAAGCAAAAGAAATCAAAACCTGGGGCGACGCTGGCATGACTGGCGAGTGGGCGAGCAAGCCAATCCAGTTGTTCGGTCGTAACTCGGTATCGGGTACTTACGGCTACTTCAAAGAAGAAGCCCTGTGCAAAGGCGACTTCCGCTCTAACGTCAACGAGCAACCAGGTTCTGCCTCGGTTGTGCAGTCGATCTCCAGCACTGTTAATGCCATCGGTTACTCGGGCATTGGCTACAAAACCTCCAGCGTTCGCGCTGTGGCCCTGGTCGACAAGCAAGGCAACGCTGAAGAAGCCAGCGAAGCAAACGCACTGTCGGGCAAGTACCCGCTGTCGCGCTTCCTCTTCGTTTACGTGAACAAGGCGCCGAACAAGCCGTTGAGCCCGCTCGAAGCGCAGTTCGTGAAGATGGTTCTGTCTAAGCAAGGCCAAGAAGTTGTGGTGAAAGACGGTTACATCCCGCTGCCTGCCAAAGTGGCTGAAAAAGCCATGAAGGATCTGGGTCTCTAAGCGATCCCGGTGTCGTGAAATAATGCGATATAGCAGCGCCCGCACTCGATATTGAGCGCGGGCGTTGTTGTGTCACTACGCTGTAGCTTTTCTGTCACAAAAGACCGTTAGATTTGTGCCTCCGCTGACTCAAGGCGCGCGTGCATAACCGCCCAGAGATCCTCGAATGAACGACTTGGCCAATGACTCCATGACTGCATCTTCCGATAACAGCCAACGAATTGACTTCAACACGCCTGCGTTACTGCGTAAGCGGCGTATTCGCGGGCTCAAAGACCACATGGCGCGTTGGTACGTGTCGATTGGCGGTCTGGCGGTACTGGGTGCGATCACCCTGATTTTCTTCTACCTCGCCTACGTGGTGATGCCGATTTTCTCGGGTGCCGATATAACCGCGCACAAAACTCAGCAACCCGCTTGGTTGGCTGATCAAGGCGAGGCACTGATGCTCGCCGTTGAAGAGCAAAACAAGGTTGCGATGCGTTTGAACCGCAACGGCCATGTGCAGTTCTTCACCCTTAAAGATGGCACTGCACTAACTAATTACGACTTGCCAATGCCGGCGGGCGTGAGCATTAGCTCGTTCAGTGAAGACCAGCCCGGCAGCCGCCGCACCGTGGTCGGTCTGTCTGACGGTACGGCGTTGGTGTTCAAGCAGAATTACGCAGTGACCTACCCGAACAACGTTAAAACCATCACCCCGGTCATTCAGTACCCGTTTGGTGAAGAGGCGATCAAGCTTGATCCGCAAGGTCGTGCCCTTGAGCACGTGGCGGTCAATGTGAATGGTGACAACCTGCTGCTAAGTGCCTCGACCGGCGCTGAGCTGCACGCGTTATTGATCACTAAAGAAGAAAACCAGTTCACTGGCGAAACCAGCCAGGAACAACAAGCGCTTGACCTGCCGCAGATCGCCGAGCCGATCACGGCCATGATCATTGATCCGCGTCAGCAGTGGTTGTACGTGTTTAACGGCAAAGCCACCGCCGATGTTTTCGACCTGCGCAACAAAACCCTGAATGGCCGCTATACGCTGCTGAAAGGTGATGCTGAGGTGACGGCGGTAAGCCCGTTGCTGGGTGGCATTTCGCTGTTGATTGGCGACAGTAAAGGCGGCATTGCCCAGTGGTTTATGGTGCGCGATAAAGACGGTAAGTCTGAGCTGACCAACATCCGCGACTTCCAGATGAAAGACAGCCCGGTCACCCAGTTCATGCCAGAGGAGCGCCGCAAGGGCTTTATGGCGATGGACAGCCAGGGCAACCTGGGCCTGTTCCATAGCACCGCACACCGCACATTGCTGGTTGAGCCGGTTGCCAAAGGCGCTAGCGTTGCGGCCCTGTCGCCACGTGCCAGCCGCGTTTTGATTGAGTCTGGCGGCCAACTGCAAACCTACAGCGTGGACAACCCGCACCCGGAAGTATCCTGGAGTTCGCTGTGGGGTAAAGTCTGGTACGAAAGCTACGACGAGCCCAAGTACGTGTGGCAATCGACCTCGGCCAACAGTGACTTTGAGCCGAAGCTGAGCCTGGCACCCCTGACCTTCGGTACGCTCAAAGCGGCGTTCTACGCCATGCTGCTGGCCGCACCCCTGGCCATCTGCGCGGCAATCTATACCGCCTACTTCATGGCCCCGGCCATGCGCGGCAAGATCAAGCCCGTCATTGAGTTGATGGAGGCGCTGCCAACGGTAATTCTCGGCTTCTTCGCCGGCTTGTTTCTCGCGCCCTATGTCGAGGGGCATCTCCCCGGAATATTCAGTTTGCTCTTGCTAACCCCCATAGGGGTGCTAGTCGCCGCGTACCTGTGGAGTCGCTTGCCTGAGCGCATTCGTCTGGTGATCCCGGATGGTTGGGAAGCGGCGCTGCTGATCCCGGTGATCCTGATGATTGGCGCGGTTTCGCTGTCGATGAGCGGGCACATGGAGAACTGGTTCTTCGGCGGCAACATGCGCCTGTGGTTGAGCAACGATCTGGGCATTGCCTTCGATCAGCGCAACGCCCTGGTGGTCGGCCTGGCGATGGGTTTTGCGGTCATCCCGAACATTTATTCGATTGCCGAAGACGCCGTGTTCAGCGTGCCGAAGAGCCTGACATTTGGCTCGCTGGCCCTCGGTGCAACGCCCTGGCAGACCCTCACTCGCGTGGTCATTCTGACGGCCAGCCCCGGCATTTTCTCGGCGCTGATGATCGGTCTGGGCCGTGCAGTGGGTGAAACCATGATCGTGCTGATGGCCACCGGTAACACGCCGATTATGGACATGAACATCTTTGAAGGCCTGCGCACGCTGGCTGCCAACGTGGCGGTGGAAATGCCGGAGTCGGAAGTCGGCAGTAGCCACTATCGCGTGCTGTTCCTGTCCGCGCTGGTGCTGTTGAGCTTCACTTTCGTGATGAACACGCTGGCAGAAATAATTCGAACCCGCCTGCGTAAGAAATACGCCTCGCTCTAAGACTCAGGAAGGTAGACGTCCGTGAACGTGAAAAAGCAAAACCTCAAATCCTGGTTCCAGAGTGGCTCACCCTGGGTCTGGATGACTGCTAGCGGTGTATCGATTGCGGTGATCATGACCCTGGGTCTGCTTGCGGTAATCGCCACACGCGGCCTGGCGCACTTCTGGCCAGCTGACATTATTGAAGCCACCTATCAAGTGCCCGGCGAAGCGCCGCGCGTGATGGCCGGTGAGTTGGTGCAGGCTGAAGAAGTACCACGCGCCCGTCTGGCATCCGCCGGCTTGCCCGTTGATGTTAAAGGCGGCGAGTTCATGACCCGCGAGCTGTTTAAGGTCGGTAACCGTGACATTAGCGGTGCTGACTTCAGCTGGGTGGTGGATGAGTGGATGAAGGATCCGCGCACGCCAAAAGACATGGTCGCCGTCGAGCGCCGTGAGTGGGGCAACTTCTACGGCTATCTGGTCAACGTTAAAGAGGACGGCAAGCTGGTCGCTGAAGGCGATTCAGCATGGGACGAGCTGCAACAGCGCATCGTTCGTGTTGATGAGTTACACGGGCAAATCGCCGCCCTGCAGAAAAAAGACATTGGCCGAATTAACCATGGCCTTGAAAGCCTGCGCCTGAAAAAGCGCAGGCTGGAAATGCATAACCAGTTGGATGCTGCTGCTCAGGCTGACCTTGATTCCGAACGTGCGCAGTGGGATGCCGAGTACAAGGTGCTAGAAGCGCAGTTGGTTGATCTGAATGAGCAGTTCAATCGCGACAGCGTGACCCTGAAAACCGTCGACGGCACCGAGAAGGAAGTCAGCCTGGGCAAAGTGGTGCGCGCCTATATGCCCAACGCCATGGGCACCACGGAAAAACTGGGCTTCTACTTTGCCAAGATGTGGGAGTTCGTCAGCGACGAGCCGCGTGAGGCCAACACCGAAGGCGGGATTTTCCCGGCAATCTTCGGCACCGTGATGATGACCTTGATCATGGCGGTTATCGTCACGCCATTTGGTGTGCTGGCGGCTATCTACCTGCGTGAATACGCCAAGCAAGGTCCACTGACGCGGATCATCCGCATCGCGGTAAACAACCTTGCCGGGGTGCCAGCGATTGTTTACGGGGTGTTTGGCCTTGGCTTCTTCGTCTATGTACTGGGCGGCTCGATTGACCAGTTGTTCTTCGCTGAAGCAGCGCCGGCACCCACCTTTGGTACGCCGGGCTTGCTCTGGGCTTCGTTGACCCTGGCCATCCTGGCTGTACCGGTGGTTATCGTCGCGACTGAAGAAGGCTTGGCGCGGATCCCCCGTGCGCTGCGTGAAGGCTCGCTGGCGCTGGGGGCAACCAAAGCGGAAACCTTATGGAAAGTGGTGTTGCCAATGGCCAGTCCCGCGATGATGACCGGGCTGATTCTGGCTGTGGCGCGCGCAGCGGGTGAAGTGGCGCCGTTGATGCTGGTAGGGGTGGTTAAGTTGGCCCCAGCATTGCCGCTGGATGGCAACTATCCCTACTTGCACTTGGATCAGAAGATCATGCACTTGGGCTTCCACATCTACGACGTCGGCTTCCAGAGCCCTAACGTCGAGGCGGCGCGGCCACTGGTTTACGCCACTGCGCTGTTGCTGGTGCTGGTGATTGCCTTGCTTAACCTCACCGCCGTGTTTATCCGTAACCATCTGCGCGAGAAATACAAAGCGCTGGATCATTAATCGATTGCGTTGCCCTGGCATGTGTCAGGGCGGACTGAATGAATTGTTAGCGTAGGGAGCATCCCATGCAGCACGAAGTACACACACACGGTATCGACATGGCCGCGCTGGGTCGCCAGCGCCAAGGTCTGGATATGGCCAATGAGCGAGTGGCCATTGATGTTCCAGGTCTGAATCTGTACTACGGCGACAAGCAGGCCTTGTACGACGTCAAGATGACCATTCCCAAGCAGCGGGTTACGGCTTTTATCGGCCCGTCGGGTTGCGGTAAATCGACCCTGCTGCGCACCTTCAACCGAATGAACGATCTGGTCGATGGTTGCCGTGTTGAGGGCGAAGTGAACCTGGATGGCACCAACATCTACCGCAAAGGCGAAGACGTTGCCGAGCTGCGTCGTCGCGTTGGCATGGTGTTCCAGAAGCCCAACCCGTTCCCGAAAAGCATCTACGAGAACGTGGTCTATGGCCTGCGTATTCAAGGCGTAAACCAGAAGCGTGTGCTCGATGAAACCGTTGAGTGGGCACTGAAAAGTGCTGCTCTGTGGGATGAAGTTAAAGACCGCCTGCATGAGTCGGCACTGGGCATGTCCGGTGGTCAGCAGCAGCGTTTGGTGATCGCTCGTACCGTGGCGGTGCAGCCGGAAGTGTTGCTGCTCGATGAGCCGTGCTCGGCCCTCGATCCGATCTCGACGCTGAAGGTTGAAGAGCTGATCTACGAGCTGAAGTCCAAGTACACCATCGTCATCGTGACCCACAACATGCAGCAGGCCGCGCGGGTCTCGGACTACACGGCGTTTATGTACATGGGCAAACTGATCGAGTTTGGTGACACCGACACGCTGTTCACCAACCCAGAGAAGAAGCAAACCGAAGATTACATCACCGGTCGCTATGGCTGATCGGCAATGGCAAATCGCGCTGCGCATTATTGGCAGCGCGTGCTCTACGCGTTTGTACTGTCTGCGCGCCGCCTCCTCGCTTTGTACGATTTACCAAAGGCCGGCTAACACCACGATAGGAATATCATCCAGCTTCGCAAGGGTTCGATCATGATCAACAAAGAAAACCTTACCCAGCATATTTCCCAGCAGTTCAACGCCGAGCTGGAGGAGGTGCGCAGCCACCTGCTGGCGATGGGTGGCCTGGTGGAAAAACAGGTTAACGATGCGGTAACCGCGTTGATCGACGCTGACTCCGGCCTGGCTCAGCAGGTGCGTGAGATCGATGACCAGATCAACCAGATGGAGCGCAATATCGACGAAGAGTGCGTGCGCATTCTCGCGCGCCGTCAGCCGGCCGCTTCCGACCTGCGCTTGATCATCAGCGTCTCGAAATCGGTAATCGACCTCGAACGTATCGGTGACGAAGCGACCAAAATCGCCAAGCGCGCGATTCTGCTGTGCGAGGAAGGCGAAGCGCCGCGCGGTTATGTTGAGGTGCGGCATATTGGTGACCAGGTGCGCAAAATGGTGCAAGAGGCGCTGGACGCTTTTGCCCGTTTCGATGCCGATCTGGCGTTGTCTGTTGCGCAATACGACAAGACCGTTGACCGCGAATACAAGACCGCTTTGCGTGAGCTAGTTACCTACATGATGGAAGATCCACGCTCAATCGCGCGGGTGCTCAACATCATCTGGGCGCTGCGCTCCCTGGAGCGTATTGGCGATCATGCACGCAACATCGCCGAACTGGTGATCTACTTGGTACGTGGTACAGACGTGAAACACATCGGCCTGGCTCGCATGCAGGAAGAAGTGCAGGGTACCGGCAAGAGCAGCTGAGGCGTTAAAGCCTCAGTTGGGCACACGTTCCCCGTTCTGCCCGAGTGCACTAATCGCCATATATGTGCATTTCGGTTGGCCATTGGCCAATAGCCGTGACTATGCTTACGGTCATTAGAACGGGAGTTGTCGATGAGTAAAGTCAGTGTGCTGGTGGTGGACGACGCAACTTTTATTCGCGATCTGGTGAAAAAGGGTTTGCGCGACCATTTTCCAGGCATCCAGATCGAGGAAGCGGTGAATGGGCGCAAGGCCCAGCAGTTGCTTAGTCGGCAAAGTGTTGACCTGATTCTGTGTGATTGGGAAATGCCGGAAATGTCCGGGTTGGAGCTGCTCACGTGGTGCCGTGAGCAGGATGAACACAAGATCACGCCCTTCATTATGGTTACCAGCCGCGGCGATAAAGAAAACGTCGTGCAGGCGATCCAGGCTGGCGTTTCAGACTTTATCGGCAAGCCGTTTTCCAATGAGCAACTGACCACCAAGGTGAAAAAAGCCCTGAGCCGTGCCGGCAAGCTGCAGGCATTGATGTCCAGTGCGCCGCCGAAGATGCTCAGCACAGGTGCTTTCGCCAATGATTCGCTGTCCGCTCTGACAGGTGGCAAGGGTGCTGTGGTTAAGCCAAGTGCTGCGCCGGCGGTGCAAGCAGCGACGGCCTTTGCCGGTAAACCTGCAGCGAGCAAAGCCGCTGCAGCTAGCTCGCCGAGTGGCCGTGGTCAGGGTCAACTGCGTTTACCTGGCGGCACCATGAGCTGTGTGATCAAGGCGTTGAGCTTGAAAGAAGCGCTGTTGGTGGTCAAACGCACTGAAGTGTTGCCGCAGGTGCTGGAGAGCGCCGTGCTTGATTTAGAGCAAGGCGAGGCGGCGGAAACCGCACGGCTTAACGGCTACCTGCATGCCGTAGTAGCGTTCGAGCCCAAGCCCGATAGTGAGTGGCTGCAATTGACCTTCAGGTTTGTTGATCAGGATCCGCAAAAGCTCGATTACATTTCCCGACTGATCGCCCGTGGCACCGCGCAGAAGCATTTCAGCCCCGGTGCATGAGTGGCGCGCGTGGCAAGCCATGGGAGGTGGCTCACAACCCTGGCTTAGCCGGTCGCATGGCAAGCAATCGGCTGCTAATCTCAACGCCCCGGACAGACAAATCATAAGATCCGAGTCGTTATGCTAGGGCGTCTGATACTTCTCTGCAGTGTGTTGAGCCTTGCCGGCCAGGCAATGGCGTTGACTATTTACAAGTACACCGATGCCAACGGTGTGGTCACCTATACCGATCAGGCTGCCCCCGGCGCGCAGGTTTTTGTGTTCCGTGATCGCATGGTCGAGCGCTTGGACAACCAGGTGAAGTTGGAAACCAAGAAGCATGAGGCGGGCGAAACCCTGCTGGTGCGTAACGACCTGTTCGCCCCGGTGCAGGTCGAGTTACGTCTGGAGAACACCGATAACGTCAGCGGCGTTCCCAGTAAACCGATCAATTGGGTGTTGCCGCCGCGCAGTCACATCCGCCTGGCCACTCTGGCCCCGCGTGATGCCAGCAAACCCATGCGTTACACCCCCAAACTGCGTTATGCCATGGGTGATCCGCGCTTGCTGCCAACCCAGAAGCAATATCCGCTGCCCTGGCGTGGTGGCCCGTTCCGCCTGACCCAAGGCGCTAATGGCAAGTACAGTCACTTCACCCCGAAAGGTCGTTATGCGCTGGATATCGCCATGCCGGAAGGTACGCCGATAGTCGCAGCGCGCAGCGGTATCGTGGTGAAGACCGAAAGCCAGCAGACGGGTCGTGGCAATAACCCGTCCGGTAACTATGTGCGCATCCTGCATGACGACGGCACCATGGGCGTGTACCTGCACCTGATGCGCGGTTCGGTGGCCGTCAAAGAAGGCAGCCGGATTGAGGTCGGTACATTCCTCGCGCGCTCTGGCAATACCGGCAACAGCACCGGCCCGCACCTGCACTTCGTGGTGCAGCGCAACGTTGGCTTGGCTCTGGAATCCATCCCATTCGACTTCGCCCAGCCGGTCGACAGCCTGCCCAACTTTGCCGTAGGTGGCGACTAGCAAGCTGCCTAAGTGACCGGTGAGCCAGTGGTCATTCAGGCAAGTTCGGCCGCCGTACGGTGCCGTAAACCATCATCAGGTTGTTAATTACCGAATTGTTCTTTCAGGTGCAGTGCCATGCGGCAGTTGTCGGCGCTAGCGCGCAATATCCGCACCTCGCACTTACTGGTTTGGCTGCGTTGTTGCGGGGTCATTTTCCGGTATACGCAGCACAATATTCAGGCGCAATCCTTCATTGAGAATGTGTTGGCGCATTGCCTGGCTGGCCGCTTCGCTATTGTGCTGACGGATCGTGCGAACGATGGTTTCGTGCTCATGCAGAATGTCTTCAGCATGTGCCGCGTTACGCTGAACGAGGTGTTTGCTTTGCTCAAGGGCACCACTGATTTGTTGCGACACGCTGAGGAAAATCGGGTTAGAGGTGAGCGCCACTAACTTACGATGGAACGCGTTATACGCCTCGACCAGGCCATCGGCGTGCCCATCCTCGACAGCCTCGCGCAGGTCCAACAGCAACAAACGCAGCTGGCCGATTTCATCGCTGGTTATGTTTTGCGCGATCAGGCCGGCGATGAAGGGTTCCAGGGCGTAGCGCAGCTGCAGGACATTCTCTAGGGAGGCTGTTGCAACTGTTGGGCTGCGCAGGTCGCGCAAGGCGGGTGTGTTGTGCTCAAGCACCATTACCCCTTTGCCGGGTAACGAGCGCAGCACTCCCAGGGTTTCCAGAACGGTAATGGCTTCGCGCAAACTTGGTCTGCTGATCGCTAGTTGCTCGGCAAGCTCGCGCTGGCCCGGGAGCATCTGCCCCGTGGTCCAGCGGCCTTGTTCAATGGTATCGAGCAGCCTCTGCACAACTGAGTTAATCAGCCTGGATGAGGAGAACATGATTGCACCTAAAGTTCTCAAAGTCGGGGCTGGTTTAGCCCCGATGATTAGTCAGCAGAGTATGTCTGTTAACCAGACAGTCCGCCTTTGTTTGGTGCGGGCATTGCTGGCGCTTTATCGGCGCTGCCTGGGTGATCATCAAGCACGGCATTGGCGTTTGGGATGTTGATGTCGTTCTCCCAGCGGGCGATGACGACAGTCGCGATGCAGTTACCGATCATATTGGTCAGCGCTCGGGCAATGCCCATGAACCAGTCAACCGACAATACCAGTACCAGACCGGCTGCGGGGATGGCCGGCACAGCCGTGAGGGTCGCAGCGAGAATCACCAGGGCAGAGCCGGGAATACCGTGCGCACCTTTTGAGGTGATCAGCGATACCAGCAACACCGTCATCAGGTCACTAAAGGCAAGTGGTGTACCGGTAGCGTGAGCGATGAACACCACGGCCAGGGTTAAGTAGATCGAAAAGCCATCAAGGTTGAACGAATAACCGGTAGGAATTACCAAGCCCACGGTCGAGCTACGGATGCCCAGCTTTTCCAGCTTGCGCATGATTTGCGGCAACACGGCATCGGAAGAAGCGGTGCCCACAACGATCAGCAGTTCTTCGCGGAAGTAACGCAGAAAGGGAAACAGGCGCACGCCACACAGGCGCAACACGGTGCCGAGCACCAGCGTGACGAACAGCGCGCAGGTTACATAGAACACTAAAACCAAGGCACCAAGATGGCTGAGCGAGCTGACGCCGTAGCGGCTGATGGTGAAGGCTACTGCACCGAATACCCCCAGCGGAGCCAGGCGCACAATCATGCCCATGATGCGAAATAGCACGTGACTGAATTCGTTGATCAGCCGCGCCAGGCCACTGGCTTGCTCACCCACTAGGTTGAGGGCGCTGCCGAACAGCACAGAAAACAGCAGCACTTGGAGAATGTCGTTACCGGCAAAAGCGCTAAACACCGAGGATGGGATCAGTGCCATGAAGAACGCCACCGGACCGTGCATGGCTTGGGCGTTACCGGTATAGGCGGAGGCATCGCTAGCAGACAGGCTGTTCAGGTCGATGTTGGCGCCTGAGCCCAAACCGGTGCTGTAGGCCACCACTAAACCAAGAACCAAGGCAATGGTGGTGAGCACTTCAAAGTAGATCACTGACTTCAGGCCGATTCTGCCGACCTTCTTCAGGTCTCCAGCCCCGGAGATACCGTTGACCACGACACAAAATACGATGAGCGCAATGAGCATTTTGATCAGCTTAATAAAGCCGTCGCCCAGGGGTTTCAGATGGGAGGAAAAATCAGGAAAGCTAACCCCAGCAATTACGCCAAAGATCAGAGCTATTACGACTTGCAGGAAAATTGAGCGCGAGCAGTTTTTGATAAACATTGCAGTGGTCTCCGTATGCGTAGTCGCCCTGTGGGAGAGGATCGGCTCGCAGTTATTGTTCTGGTATTACCGGTAAGACCAGTGCAATTTATGCGCTGCAAACGGCTTTGACAAGTTTTGTATTGGTGGGCAATCGCTGGTAAAGCCAGTGGCTTTTACCAATAACGTCTTCTAAAACGCTGCATTGAATACTCAACGGAGGGTGAGTCAGAGGTTTGCCAGAGGTCCTAGTGCAGCCTTGTAGCGTGTTCATAGCCGTTAGTTGGTTATGGTAAGCCGCACCTGCAATGTGCTCGCACTTAAAGCAGGCGTCGCGCCTTATGCTGGTGCGGTTGTGGGGTAGGGCTGTTGCTTGCGTGGCTCTGTTCTGGTTTTTGCTTTGTGGTCCAAGCCTCTGTATAGGCAGGGCTTTTTTCATACGTGATGATTTTTTGAATGGACTGGCACCGGACTTGCTTTGACCCTTACAGACGGGATGAGTCAGCACGTCGGCCTAGCCGGTACGCAATCGCTCATGACGCTTGGCACAGTGGAGTTTAACCAGAGGCGAACTAGGGTTCCGGTCAACTGCGACGTTGATGCTGGTCCGAGAGTTTTCCGGCCCTAAGGACCAGGGCTACACGGCGGGATAAAAGCCCGGGAGGACGTGATGTCATCCCGTGCCGATTTCTAACGTGTAGGAGCTATGCCATGACCCCGCTATCCCTGCGTTCACTGCGCAAGACTCTGCTTTGTGCCAGCCTGGCCAGCGTATTCGCTGCGCTGCCCTTTTCTGCACACGCCCTGGAAAAACTCAAGATCGGCACCGTGGTATGGGCCGGTTATGCGCCGTTTTACGTCGCTGACGAGTTGGACCTGTACAAGGCGCACGACCTCAAAGTTGAGCTGCAATTCTTCAACGATCCCGCGCTGATTCCCTCCGCCATGCTGGGCAGCGCCCTCGACGGCGGCATGCTCACTTACGACCAGGTGGTTGGCGGCGTGGCCAAGGGCCTGAAGCACAAGGTGGTGATGCCCATCGACTTCTCCAACGGTGGCGATGCCATTGTGGCGGACAAATCGATCACCTCGGTTGCCGACTTCAAGGGCAAGAAAGTCGGCTTCAACCCGCTGTCGCCGTCGGACTTCCTCCTCGCCTATGCGCTCAAGGTAAATGGCCTGACCGACAAGGACATCAAGCCGATCAACATGACGCCTGAGGGCATTCCTGGGGCCATGGCGTCTGGCAGCCTGCCGGTGGGCGTGACCTATGAGCCCAACGTGTCGCAGATTCTCGGCATGCCTGGCGACAAGTTCCACGTGGTCTATTCGTCGAAGGATGCGCCCGGCCTGATCACTGACGTGCTGGTGTTCGACGAGAAGATGATTGCCAAGAAGCCCGCTGCGATCAAAGCCATGATGCAGGGCTACCTCGATGGCTTGGCCTACATGCAGAGCCACCCGGACGAAGCTGCGAAGATCATCGGCAAAGTGCTCGGTGTCAGCGCTGAGGAAGCCAAGGAGCAGATGAGCGGTGTGTACAACATCCCATTGGCCGAGATGAGCAACAACTTTGTCGAGTCCGACAAGACCAGCTCGTTCTTCGGCAGTGGTGCGGTGATCGCCACGTTGCTCAAGGATAACGGCCAGATCCCAGCCATCCCCGATTTCGCCACGACCTTCGACGCGCAGTTCGTCGAGGCGCTGGCCAAGTAGCGCGATAAGTCCGCTGGCAGGCTGGCGCGTCATGTCAGCCTGCCACGCACGGCGTCATGCACCCATCGGAGAGAACCATGTCTACTCAGCTTTATCGCTATGCTGATGGCCGGGTCGCCAACAGCTTGGCTATCGCTTATGCGCTCGGCGGCTATGTCGCCGGTATCGCCTTGTTGCTGGCCGACAGTTGGCTGGCCAACGCGGCCGGTACGTTGCTGCTGGGCCACGCGATGATTATCGCCGCTTACCTGATCCACGAATTCGCCCACGGCACCATCTTCGCCAAGCCCAAATACAACGAACGGGCCGGTGAGCTGGCCAGTTGGATCTGCGGCAGTTGCTACGCCGGCTTCCAGGATTTACGGCGCAAGCACATGCGCCACCACGTCGACCGCGCCGATGTGCTGACCTTCGACACCAAGGTCTTCCTTAACCAGCGCTGCCCCGCCTGGGTGCGCAAGCTGGTGCTGGCCGCCGAGTGGGCCTACGTGCCAGCGGTGGAACTGATCATGCACTGGTACGTGATCATCCTGCCGTTCATTACCGATAACCCCAAGCACCGTGCCAATCGCCGCAAGGTATTGCTGACCCTGCTGGTGCGTGTGGTGCTGTTTGGCTTGCTCGCGGCAGCCTCACTGAAGGCAGCGATTCTCTACTTCGTGGCCTGGTCGATCATGCTCACCGTGCTGCGCTTTACCGATGCCTATCAGCACACCTACGACGCCTTCGCGGTGCTTGAGGACGACGGCAAGATCCCCGCTGACAAACAGCGCGACCGCGTGTACGAGCAGATGAACACCTACAGCAACGTGGTTTCCGTGCGCTGGCCGGTGCTTGATCTGCTGTTGCTCAACTTCGCCTACCACAACGCCCACCACGAAAAACCAGTGGCTCCCTGGTATCGCCTGCGCAAGCTGCACAGCGAGCTGTATGACAGCGAATACAGCCAGATATTGCCGATGCACCTGCTGCTGAAAAGCTTTCACCAGCATCGCCTGCGCCGGGTGATTGATGACCACTATGGCCAGGTTGAACTGAGCGGTGCGCAGCGTGCCGATGGTTTCTACGGCGCGGTTGGCGTGTCCTTTCTGACGGCGGTGTGACGATGATCGACTATCGCGGTAAACAGGTGCTGATCAGCGGCGCGGCCAGCGGCATCGGCCGTGGTCTGGCGCGGGCTTTTGCCGCTCAAGGCGCGAGCCTGGAGTTGCTTGATCGCGATGCGCCGGCGCTGACAGCGGTGGCTGCTGAGTTGGCGTCGCTGACGACCTGCCAGATTGCCACGCTCGACCTGAGCGATAGCGAGGCGATTGCCGCTTACGTTGCCCAGCGCGGCGAGCAGCCGCTGGATGTGCTGATCAACAACGCCGGGGTCGAGTACGTCACCCCGTTGGCCGACACCGGCAGCGCCGCCGATGCCCGCTGGCAGGCGCTGCTGGATAACAATGTGGCCTCGATGCTGCGCCTGACCCGCGCCCTGCAAGGGCAGTTGCGCGCGGGGTCGAGCGTGATCAACCAAGCGTCCATCTGGGGCTTGAAGGGCGTGCCGGGGTTTTCCGCTTACGTTGCCAGCAAGCATGCGGTAATTGGCCTGACTCGTTCGCTGGCCTGGGAGCTGGGGCCGAGGCGGATTCGCGTGAATGCCGTATGTCCTGGCTGGATCGGCACCGAGGCGGCCATGCGTTCACTCAAGGTTATGGCCGAGGCCAGCGGCCGCAGCGAAGCCGATGAGCTGGCGCTGATTCTCGCCGCGCAGGCGGTGCCGGAATTGCTCACGCCCGCCGATCTGGCCGGCACCTTCTTGTTTCTCGGCAGCAGCCTGGCGGCGCCCATTACCGGGCAGGCGCTGTCGGTCAGCCATGGCGAGGTGATGCATTGAACCCGCTCGCGCACGAGCGGCCATTGGCCGGGCAAACCGCGCTGGTCACCGGGGCCACGCAAGGTATCGGCCGGGCGACTGCCGTGGCGCTGGCCCAGGCTGGCGCGTTGGTGTGGCTCAACCACCTTGATCAGGCGCAGGCCGCCGATGAGCTGGTCGCGGAGATTGCCGCCAACGGTGGTCAGGCCCGTGCGGTGCAGGCCGATGTGGCGGATGCGCCGCAAGTGGCGGCAATGTTCACGCAGATTCTGCAGGCCGGTGACCTGGATATTCTGGTCAACAACGCCGGGGTGATTCTGGAAAAACCCTTCGTCGACACCGATGAAGATGATTGGGCTTTTGTTCTGGGCGTTGACCTGCACGGCGTCTACCGCTGCTGCCGGCATGCCCTGCGGCATATGCAACTGCGCCAGCGCGGCTGCATCGTCAATATCGCCTCCGAGTTGGGCCACCTGGGCCGTGCCGATTTCGTCGCCTATTGCACGGCCAAGGCCGGGGTGATCGGCCTGACTAAATCCCTGGCCCGCGAATTTGCCCCGCATATCCGCATCAATGGCGTGGCACCGGGGCCGGTGGATACGCCGATGGTTTCGGCCGAGCACATGAGCGCCGAAATGATCGCCAAGGAAAGTGACATTCCCGCCGGCCGCCTGGGGCAACCACAAGAGATCGCCGCCGCGGTGCTGTTTCTGGTTTCGCCTGGCGCGAGCTTTTTTCACGGACAGATGCTCGGTGCCAATGGCGGTGCCTGGATGGGAGGCTGATATGGGCTGGCTAAAGCCGGAAATCGTCCTGCTGCTGGGTGCCAGTTTCTGGGGCCTGGGCTGGATTCCCTTGGACCACTTGGCCGGGCAGGGGCTGGCCGGTATGCCGGTGGTGCTCTACACCTACGGCCTGCTGTGCCTGGTGGCGTTGCCGATTTTAGTTGTGCAGCGGCGTGCCTGGTGGCCGCAGCGGCGTGCCCTGGCAGTGATCTGCCTATGTGGTGGTTGGGCCACGGCCGGGCTGGTGGGAGCACTCTCTGAAGGTGATGTGGTGCGCGCCATGCTGCTGTTTTATCTGGCGCCGGTGTGGGCGTTGCTGGGTGGCTGGTTGCTGTTGGGGGAGCGGCTCAGTTTTGTGCGCGTTGGTGCGCTGCTGCTGGCGATGAGCGGCATCGCTCTGACGTTGGGCGTCAGTGCGGAAACCTTCCGGCCGCTCACCGCCAGTGATTGGCTGGCGCTCTCCGCCGGCCTGGCGTTTGCCTTTAACAACCTCGCCACCCGCGCGGCGGATCAGGTGCCGATAGCCAGCAAGGCGGTGGTGGCCTTTCTCGGTGCGGCCTTGCTCGGCGGGCTGTTTTGCCTGCAACAACAGGTCGCGTTGCCGCCGATGAGCGCCGGCTTGTGGCTGCAAATCCTGCTGTTTGGGGGGTTCTGGCTGATCGCCATGAGTGCGGCGCAATACGGCTTCAGCCATGTTGAGACAAGCCGTGCGGCAGTGCTGGTGGTGATCGAACTGGTGGTGGCAGTGCTCACCGCCGCCTGGCTCGGTGAGCGCGAACTGGGCCTGCGTGAGTGGTGTGGCGGCGCGCTGGTGCTGTTTGCTGCGCTACTCGCCGAACGTCCATCGCGTGCTTCTTCGACAAAACTCTGTGAGGCCAAACCATGACCATTCGGATGGACCAACTTAGCTGGGTTGAATACGCGCGCCGCGTGCGTGAAGACTCCCCCGTGGTATTCCTGCCGTGCGGCGCCACCGAGCAGCACGGCCCGCACCTGCCGCTGGGCACCGATGCGCTGCTGGCCAGCGCCTTGTGCGAAGACGTTGCCGCGCAGGTCGGCGGTCTGGTCGCGCCGGCCCTGTCCTACGGTTACAAGTCGCAGCCCAAGTGCGGTGGCGGCAACCATTTCTGCGGCACCACCAGCCTCGATGGGCAAACCCTGATCGCCCTGGTGCGTGATGCCGTGCGTGAGTTTGCCCGGCATGGCGTAACGCGTCTGGTGCTGGTTGATGGTCACTACGAAAACCAGTGGTTCGTCACCGAAGGCATCCAACTGGCCATGCGCGACCTGGACGCGGCCAGCAAGCTGGAAGTGATGCGCCTGGAACACTGGGATTTCTGCACCGAGCAGACCCTGGCCGATGTGTTCCCGGACGGCTTCCCCGGTTTTGCCCTGGAGCACGCGGCGGTGATTGAAACCTCGCTGATGCTGCATTACCTGCCGCATCTGGTGCGCATTGACCTGATCCCTGACGATGCCCCAGCGGACTTCCCGCCCTACGACATGTACCCAACCCGCACCGAGTGGGTGCCGCCGTCCGGCGTGCTGTCCTCGGCCAAGGGCTCAACGGCAGAGAAGGGCGCGCGCATGGCCGGCGATATTAGCCAAGGCATTGCCGCTGCTGTGCGTAAGGAATTCAAGCTGTGAGCACGGCCCTGATCGTCATCGATATGCAGCGCGACTTCTGCTCGCCAGGCGGCTATGCCGACCAAGCCGGCTTGGATATTAGCCTGCTGCGTGCGCCGATCCCGGCCATTCGCCGGGTTTTGGATGCCGCCCGCGCCCGTGGCCTGCTGGTGCTGCACACCCGTGAAGGGCACCGCGCGGATCTGGCTGATTTGCCCGAGCCAAAACGCCTGCGTGCGGCCAACTCCGGCGCACCCATTGGCCATCCTGGCCCGCTGGGCAAATTGCTGGTGCGCGGTGAATACGGCCACGACCTGATCGACGAGCTACAGCCGTTGGCCGGTGAGCCGGTAATCGACAAGCCCAGCTACAGCGCCTTCGCCAGCACCGATCTCGACCTGCTGCTGCGCAATCGCGGCATCCGCGAGTTGATCATCTGCGGGGTCACCACCGAGGTGTGTGTGCATTCCACCCTGCGCAGTGCGGTGGATCGCGGTTATGCCTGCACCCTGGTCAGCGATGCCTGCGGCTCGGCCTACCCGCAACTGCACGCGGCGGCGCTGGCCATGGTCGATGTCGAGGGCGGCTTGTTCGGCCGTGTGCTGGACAGCCACAGCCTGCTTAACCAGTGGGAGGCCGCATGACTCAAGTAACCAAGCTCTGGCCGTTGCTCACCGCCACTCATCGTTACGACAAATCCATCTCCACCTGGCAGCGTAATCAGGGCGTGATGATTGAGGCACCGATCCTCGCCTACCTGATCGAAACAAGCCACGGTCGCATTCTTTATGACGTTGGTTGTGACTACGCCAAGATCGCCGAGCCAAGCCTGCGTGAGCGCTGGTACGGCGACTTCCCCATGGGCGCGCCACGCATGAGCGAGGAGCAACGCCTGCCCGCGCATTTTGCTCGCCTGGGGCTGACCCCGGCAGACATTGATCTGGTGTTCCTCGGCCATCTGCATTTCGACCATGCCGGCGGCTTGTGTGAGGTGTGCGGGGCCGAGGTGCACGTGCATGCCGCCGAATTGCAGGCAGCCAAGGCGCAGGCCGACGACGCCTATTTCGTCGATGATTTTGCCGGCGACTACAACTGGAAGGTGCAAACGGGCGAGTACGACCTGCTGCCCGGCGTGCGCGCGATCAACACCCCCGGTCACACCGCTGGGCATATGTCGCTGTTGATCGAATTGCCCAAGGGCGCGCCGATCATCCTTGCCGGTGATGCCGCCGACTTGACGGAAAACATCGAGCAGGAAATCGCCCCCGGTTCGCTCTGGCAAGACCGTGAAGACCTCGCCATCGACAGCATTCGCAAGCTCAAGGCGCTGGCCAACGAAACCGGTGCCGAGCTATGGCCGAACCACGACATGGCCTTTTTCAAGCGCCTGCGCCAGTTCCCGGAGTTCCACGCATGACAGCCGTTCCCGCAAGCTACCTCGGCGTGTGGCAGCGCACGCTGCTGACCACCACGGCCGGGCTGCATGACGCCAGCACGCAGGTTTACTGGCTGCAAACCGCCGAGCTGTTTGCCGACCTGCGCGTGCCGCAGCCGTTGCCGAGCAGCCCGGCCGAGTTGGCGCTGCAGGCTGGCTTTGCCGGCCGCACGGCCATCGACGGGGACATCTGCCAGTGGCACCGCGCGATTGATTTCCAGCCGCCGAGTGGCCGTGATGACATCGGCCGGATGCACTTCGAGCGCCCCGACTACCTGCTGGAAGATGGCCTCGATGGCAGCTACCACGAAGTCTGGGAGCGTTTGCCGGAATCCCTCGGGCGTAACTGGGGCACCTGGCTGAGCGCGGCCGATGGTCGCCAGGGTTGCCTGCTGTTGGCTGGCGACTACTTCCTGTTTGCGGCCGGCCGCGCGCAGGCACTTGCCCCTGCCGACTCGTTGGCCGAGCTACTGGCCGTAGCCGCTGAACCGCAGGCGCTGCTTGCGTTTGAGCTGTCCTTTGGGCGCTATGCAGGCGGCACACAACCCTGGTGCATTGCCCTGTCGACCTTGCCCGCGCGCATCGGCCAGGCGTTGCTGCCGGCGACTATTAATGCCGATTCGCCTGCCGAGCTATTGAGCCCGGCCGTGCTCGCCACCCTCGGTGCACAACCGCCTTTGGGCGGCTGGCAGGCGTGCGACGAAGCTGTTTTCCCCTGTGCAGGAGCCAAACCATGACTGCTCATCAATCGCTGCCCACCACCGAGGCCGCCGCTCCACCGGCGCGGCCCAGTTGGTGGGTGATACGCGGCGAGCTGCCGCGTGTCGCCGTTTGGAGCCTGGCTGTTGCCGGGCTGCTGTTGCCGCTGCTGGTGTGGTGGGCTTGCACCGCACTGGGGCTGACCAACCCGATGTTTATCCCCGGCCCCGGTGCGGTGCTGGCGCGGGTTGGCCACTGGTGGAGCGAAGAAGGCTTGCTCACCGACATTGGCATCAGCGTCTGGCGGGTGATGGGCGGCTTCGGCGCCTCGGCGCTGTTGGCCCTGCCGCTGGGGTTGTATATCGGCACCTATCGCCCGGTGCAGGCCTTCCTTGAACCACTCACTGACTTTATCCGCTACATGCCGGCGGTGGCCTTTATCCCGCTGATCATGCTTTGGGTAGGGATCGACGAAGGCTCGAAGATTCTCATCATCTTTATCGGCACCTTCTTCCAGATGGTGCTGATGGTCGCCGAGGATGTGCGCCGGGTGCCCATGGCGCAGATCGAAGCGGCGCAGACCATGGGCGCTTCGCGTGCTGAAATCGTCAAATTGGTGATCCTGCCGTCGGCCCGCCCGGCGCTGCTCGACACCCTGCGCATCACCTGCGGCTGGGCCTGGACCTACCTGGTGGTGGCCGAACTGGTGGCGGCCAACTCCGGCCTCGGTTACGCCATCCTCAAGGCGCAGCGCTACATGCACACCGACAAGATTTTCGCCGGCATCCTGCTGATCGGCATTATCGGCCTGCTCACCGACCAGGCGTTTCGCTGGCTGGGTCGCGTGGCCTTCCCCTGGATGAAGAGGTAAACGGCATGACTGACAGCAAGATTCAGATTCGCCGCGTCGGCAAGCTATTCAAAAGCCAGGATCGCCACGTACAGGCCCTGCAAGAGATCAACCTGGATATTCGCGCCAACGAATTCATCACCTTCGTCGGTGCCTCCGGCTGTGGCAAATCGACCCTGTTACGCAGTGTCGGCGGCCTGGAGCAGCACAGCGTCGGTGAAATCCTCGTCGATGGTCGCGCGGTCAACGGCCCCGGCATCGACCGTGCGATGGTCTTTCAGCACTACAGCCTGTACCCCTGGCTCAAGGTGATGGATAACATCAAGTTCTGCCGTCAGCTCAAGGTGGTGTCCGACACCGTGCGCGGCGACGCCGATATCGAAGTGGCCAGCGGTCGCGCCGATGCCCTGCTGAGCCTGATGGGCCTGACGGCCTTCGCCAATGCCTACCCTAATCAGCTCTCCGGCGGCATGCAGCAGCGTGTGGCGATTGCCCGAGCGTTGATGCCCAAGCCGCAAATCCTGCTGATGGACGAGCCCTTTGGCGCGCTGGATGCGCAAACCCGCGAAGTCATGCACGACCTGATCCGCCATGTGCACCGGCTGGAGAAGAGCACCATCCTGTTCGTCACCCACGACGTCGAGGAGGCGATCTACCTCGGTGGCCGCGTGGTGCTGATGGCCCCGCGCCCCGGCCGCATCGACACTATTTACGACGTGCCGCTGCCGGCCGAGCGCAATCAGGACATGAAGCTTTCGGGGGAATTCCTCACCCTCAAGCGGGAAATTCTCAACCGCATCCGCGAAACCTCGGGCATGAACACTGACCTGGAACTGCTGGAGCAACTGACTCGTACCGTACCGGCTTGAGTGCCGCTGCGGCTGCCATTTTTCTAGGCTCTTCGCGGATTTTTGGGGAAGTGCGGGTTGATACTGGGCAGGCAAACAAGTGTGCGTTGCCTATGACGTGTCTCTATCCATTACCGAGCCGTCTGGTCTGATGGGTTTCGCCCCTTACGGGCGAGTCACTTTCTCTTGCTTGCCCAAGAGAAAGTAACCAAAGAGAAGGGCACCCCAGCATACGGCCCCGGCTGCGCCGGGGTTCCCTCGCGCCATCTCCGCTCCAGGGGCCGCCGCCAAGGGCCATCCATGGCCCATCGCGGCTCTCGCTACATCCATGTCGCTCCGCCCCTTACGCGGCGACTCCACTCGGCCTCCTGACGGGGCTTTGGGCGTCGTCTGCACGATCGCGATTCAAGGGCAAAGCAAAAGCCAAACGCCACACTATTTGCCGAGCCATACACAAACGTGCCAGTTCGACGTCGGCTCAATATCTCCAAAAAATGCGAAGAATTATTTTTTAGGGGCTGGCGTCCCGCCTGTGGGCGACGTATTGCGCGGGTATGGCCGTGCCGCGAGCAGGCTTTTTTGGGCAGGCAGTTTTTTCCTAGCCTGCGACTACAAAAATCATCATTTCGCTAAACCGCCGCTCTGAACAAAATGCGCCAAACACCGCCCAGCCTTGCTGCGATTGCGGAACCGCCATGATTAGACTCAGAGCAGGCACGCCATGACCGACCTAAAGCAATCCGCTTTCCCTCGCCCGGACAGGGCAGGGCAACCCACAGAAATCGATACGCTGGTGGTGGGCGCTGGCCAGGCCGGTGTCGCCATGAGTGAGCACCTGAGCAACCTCGGCGTGCCGCACCTTGTTCTGGAGCGTAAGCGCATCGCCGAAGCCTGGCGTACTGGCCGTTGGGATTCGCTGGTGACCAATGGCCCGGTTTGGCATGACCGCTTCCCCGGAATGGAATTCCCCGGTCTGGCCCCTGACGCCTTCGCCCACAAGGACCAAGTGGCGGATTACTTCGAGGCCTACGCCCAGCAGATCAACGCGCCGATCCGCACCGGCGTCGACGTGCTGCGCGTGGTACGCAATGCCGACCGTGCCGGCTTTACCGTCGAGACCTCCGAAGGAGTGATTTTGGCCAACCGCGTGGTGGTCGCCACTGGCCCGTTTCAGCGGCCGGTTATCCCGCCAATCGCCGCCCAGGACGCAGGCCTTTATCAGATTCACTCCGCCGACTACCGCAACCCGCAACAACTGCCTGAAGGCGCGGTGCTGGTGGTGGGGGCCGGTTCCTCTGGTGTGCAGATCGCCGACGAATTGCGGCGCGCCGGCAAGCAGGTTTACCTCTCGGTTGGCGCACACGACCGCCCGCCGCGCGCCTACCGCAACCGCGACTTCGTCTGGTGGCTGGGGGTGCTCGGCCTGTGGGATGCGGAAGTCGTCCAGCCGGGCAAGGAGCACGTCACTATCGCCGTCAGCGGCGCACACGGCGGCAGCACCATTGATTTTCGTCGTCTGGCCCAGCAGGGCATCACCCTGGTTGGCCTGACCCAATCGATTGCCGATGGCGTTGTCCACTTCCAGGCTAACCTGGCCGAAAACATCGCCCGTGGCGACGAAAACTACCTGTCGCTGCTCGATGCCGCCGATGCCTACATCGCCCGCAATGGCCTGGATCTGCCGGAAGAACCGCAAGCCCGCGAGCGCCTGCCCGACCCGGATTGCGTCACCCAGCCGATCCTCGAACTCGACCTGGCCAAGGCCGGCGTCAGCGCCATCATTTGGGCCACTGGTTACGCCAACGACTTCAGCTGGCTGCAGGTCGACGCCTTCGACGCCAACGGCAAACCTCAGCATCAGCGCGGTGTTTCCAGCGAGGCGGGGGTGTATTTCCTCGGCCTGCCGTGGCTGTCGCGGCGCGGCTCGACCTTTATCTGGGGCGTGTGGCACGACGCCAAACACATCGCCGGGCACATCGCCATCCAGCAAAAATACCTCGCTTATCGCGACCCTTCTCAATGCCAGGCCGAGACCGCTGCCAGCCAGCCCGTCAGCCTTTCGGGAGTTCGTTGATGCCCACCCATACCCGCATCCGCATGTTTAACACTAAAGACACCTACCCCAACCAGACCCTGGACAACGACCTCTGCCAAGCCGTGCGCGCCGGCAACACGGTGTATGTGCGCGGCCAGGTCGGCACCGACTTCGACGGCAATCTGGTTGGCCTCGGCGACCCGCGCGCGCAGGCCGAGCAGGCCATGAAAAACCTCAAGCAACTGCTGGAGGAGGCGGGCAGCGACCTGTCGCACATCGTCAAAACCACCACTTATCTAACCGACCCGCGCTACCGCGAGGCGGTCTACCAGGAGGTGGGCAAATGGCTCAAAGGCGTGTTCCCGATCTCCACCGGTTTGGTGGTTTCGGCCCTCGGCCAGCCGCAGTGGCTGATGGAGATTGATGTGATCGCCGTCATCCCCGATGACTGGCAAATCACCCCCGCCAAGGAGCTGCACGCATGACCTTCTCCATCGTTGGGCGCTGCGCCGAAACCGGCCAGCTGGGAATCGCCATCAGCTCATCGAGCATTGCTGTGGGCGCGCGTTGCCCCTGGCTGCGCGCCGGGGTTGGCGCGGTGTCGACGCAAAACATCACCTTGCCGGCCCTCGGCCCGCAGATCCTCGACCTGCTGGAAGCGGGCGAAAGCCCCAGCGCTGCCTTGGACAAAGCGCTGACCAGCAATGGTTATGGCCAGTACCGCCAGGTAACGGTGATCGACAGCCACGGCGCTTGCGCCCACTTCAGCGGCAGCGAAGCCCTCGGCGTAAACCATGCGCGGGCCGGCGAACAGTGCGTGGCCGCCGGTAACCTGCTGACGTCCCCGGCGGTCATCGACGCCATGGTTGAAGCCTTTGAACAGGTCGAGGGTGGCTTGCCGGATCGCCTCCTGGCCGCCATGCATGCCGCCATGGCGGCGGGTGGTGAGGCCGGCCCGGTGCATTCCGCCGCCATGTCGGTGGTCGGCGACCTGATCTGGCCGGTGATCGACCTGCGCGTCGACTGGGCCGACGACAACCCCATCGGTGAACTGGCCAAACTCTGGCGCGCCTATGAACCGCAAATGCATGACTACATCGTGCGCGCCCTCGACCCGACCCAAGCGCCACGCTACGGCGTACCCGGCGACGAGTAGTGAGTGCAGTCCCCCCACGGAGGCATCTGTGGGAGGGGCTTCAGCCGCGACCTTGGGGCTGCCCACGTCGCTGCTGAAGCGAGTAGGGTGGACGACGCTTTTCTCGTCCACCGGGCAACTATGGCTAAAGCGCCCTCCCAAGGGCGTACCCTGTGGCTGGGGCTTTAGCCGCGACCCTTGCTGCTGTCGCCGCTGAATCGCCAGACGGGATGTACAGCGTTATCAATCACCCCTTGCATCGGTAATTGCCCCATGCCCACCAGCCGCGCCCTGCTTGCCGACCTGATTGCCTTCGACACCACCAGCCGCGAGTCCAACCTGGCGCTGATCAGCTACGTGCGCGACTACCTGGCCAGCCTCGGCATCGCCAGCGAGCTGCTGTTCAATGCCGAGCGCAGCAAAGCCAACCTGCATGCCCGGCTTGGCCCGCCCGGTGCCGGCGGGGTGATGCTCTCCGGCCACAGCGACGTGGTGCCGGTAGACGGCCAAAACTGGAGCGTGCCGCCGTTCCAACTCAGCGAGCGCGACGGCCGCCTGTACGGCCGTGGTACGGCGGACATGAAAGGTTTTATCGCCTGCGTACTGGCCGCGCTGCCGCAGTTCCTGCAACAACCGCTGCGCCTGCCGCTGCATATCGCCATCTCCTACGACGAGGAAATTGGCTGCCTCGGCGTGCGTAGCCTGGTTGAACAACTGCGCGCCAGCCCGGATCGGCCGGCGATCTGCCTGATCGGCGAACCCACCGAGATGCGCCCGGTGCTCGGTCACAAAGGCAAATTGGCCATGCGCTGCGAAGTTCACGGCGCGGCCTGCCATTCGGCCTACGCCCCGCACGGCGTCAACGCCATTGAATACGCCGCCAAACTGATCGGCCACCTCGGCGAAATTGGTGCGCAACTGGCCGCACCGGAACGCCACGACCCACGCTTCGATCCGCCGTATTCCACCGTGCAAACCGGGCTGATCAGCGGCGGCCGTGCGCTGAACATCGTCCCAGCAGAATGCCGCTTCGACTTTGAAATGCGCGCCTTACCGGCCGACGACCCGCAGCACGTCGCCGCCGAACTGCAGGCTTATGCCGAACGCGAACTGCTGCCACAGATGCGCGCAGTCAGCGCCGCCAGTGCTATTCGCTTTAGTGAACTGTCCAGCTACCCCGGCCTACTCACCGACCCAAACAGCGCCGCCGCGCGCCTGCTGGCGCTGCTCTGCGGCCATGCAGACTTCGCCACCGTGGCCTTCGGCACCGAAGGCGGCCTATTTGACGCCGCCGGCATCGCCACCGTCATCTGCGGCCCTGGCAGCATGGAGCAGGGGCACAAGCCGGATGAATTCGTCAGCCTCGCCCAGCTCGATGCTTGTGATGCATTGCTGGGTAAGTTGGCGAAGTGGATGCAGGGCTGAGTACGTAACCTGGTGCTGCCGGTTGGTCGATAAGTCTCTATCGCCCGGCGCTGACGCCGAGATGGACCTGATAGCCGACTTGCTTTTTGCCTGTAGAGAAGCGTCACATACCGTACAGCCCCAGGAGGTGTTCCATGCAAGAGTTGATTGCACTCGTCGGCATCACGATGGCCTTGGGGCTGGGGGCTGCCAGTCCTGGCCCCAGCTTTGTGATGGTTGCCAGGGAGGCGGTAGCAACCTCACGCCTCAACGCGCTCGCTGCCGCGCTTGGTATGGGGCTGGGCGGCGTTATCTTCGCGGCTGCGGCCCTACTCGGGCTCCAGGCGATGTTCCAGGCGGTGCCGATGGCCTACCTGCTGTTTAAGGTACTCGGCGGCCTCTATTTGGCCTATCTCGGCTACCGCATTTACCGGGGTGCCCGCGAGCCGCTGTCGGTTAGCGTTACGGCTACAGTCACTGCCCGGCCGATACGGCGCTCGTTTCTGCTGGGCCTTACCACCCAAGTCAGCAACCCGAAAACCGCCATCGTCTACGCCAGCGTATTCGCCTCCTTTCTCCCCGCAGCGGTGTCTTGGTCACTGGCTGTGGGGCTGGTGCTCTGCGTCTTTGCCGTCGAATTCGGTTGGTATGCCTTCGTCGCGGCACTCCTGTCCGCCCCCGCACCTCGGCGTGCCTACCTGCATTACAAGAGCACCATCGACCGGCTGGCCGGAACCATCATGATCGGGCTCGGCATTCGCCTTGTTACCAGCGGTGCGCAGTCTTAGGCCTCGTTGGTCATTGGAAAAAGGCGTGGATTTATTTTTACGTCAGCTGTATTCGAGCAACCAATAAGTCTGTCGCTGCTTGTTCTTTTGTTGCCGGTTCAGGCTTTGCTCAAGCGGCAACTGAGCGCGCAATGGTCGGATACGCCGGTACTCAGACGGACGTTTTCCAGCCGGTAGCCCGGCGTGTGGAACAGCCCGTCGACCATAAACGGAATGTCTCCGGCGCGGTGCAGCGAGCCGTCAATGCTGCTGGTGTAGTGCGCCGGTATGCCATCGATCAAGTGCGCGGCGATCAGGTCGAAGGTGGCGCGGCCGCGCGGGGCGTTGAAGTCGCCTACCAGCAGCAGGTCGCCAGCCTGCTGGGCTTGCGCCTGAGCTAGGCGAATCAGCTTGCCGGCACTTTCCCGCTGGTATGCGGTGGAAGTGCCAAGTGGGGTCACGTTGAGGTGGGTGACTGCGATGCGTAAGCCCTGGAGGGTAGCGCTCAGCATGACTTCGGCGATGCTCAACGGGTCGGCTGTGCGCTGGCCCTGCGTGCTGAAGAAGGTGATTTCGCGAATGTCCTGCGCGCTGCCTGAGTAGTAGTCGACGGCCACATCCGTCAATGCGTCTGCGCGGGCGATCATACCGACGCCGACCACATCCGCAGGCTCTTCCCCCGGATGGAGCATCATTGGCGCGAAGTGCAGGCGACCGCCCATCAGCGCTTCGAAGAAGCCAATGTCGCGCTCGCAGAGCTCCTGCAGGCAGAGCAGATCCGGGCGCTCACGCTTGACGAAGGCCTCGACGCGCGGCAAGTGCCTGGAGCGTTCGATGTTGATGGACGCGATATTGAGCGGCATGGGATCAGTCGGCGATGACGGCACGGGGTGCTTCGCGAGCGATGAAAAACCGCTGCGCTGGGTTGCCGAAGTGTACCAGACGCCCGTCATAGAAGGCCGGGCCTATTATTGTTACAAGGCTACTTCAGAGCATCCTTAGGCCTACCATTTTCTAAATGGAATTGCGGCAATTAATGGGAATCAGAGGAACATGGGACGGGTTTATTTTCAGGTCAGTCGGATTAGGCCAATCAATAAATTGGTCCTCTTTTGCGATCATTTTTTATTAAAAATAAAAACTCATGCTGGGCTATGAGTTCTATCTTCTGGCCAAGGGTTACTTTTGCCAAAAATAGCCTCAATGCCACATTTTATTTCCGATATATCATCCAGATAAAGTACCCTGAGATTTTTTATCGCTCTTGAGCAGGCCACATAGAGTAAGTTTTTGGTATTAATATGTATTTCTTCCTGCTCTGGATTAGCAAATAGAAGCTCTATTCCCTTCACCTCTTGTTGTACAACCTTGAAGTAGTTTTTAAATTTATCTCTGTTCTTACTGCCAAAGCTATGCTCAAGAATGATAGCTACATTCTTATACTCTTCACCCTTAGTTCCATGATATGTATGGTAACTAATTTCATCAGCTTCGATACCTTTAATGAAATTGACCCAGTTTGTTAAGGATGCGATTGGTAATGATAGAATGCTGTCTATCTTTTCATTGGCTTTATCTTCATCTTCCGAATCTTCATTCATTAGTGTATTGATGCTGTCTGATAGTGTTTCTCTGAATATTTCTCCAGAAGACAATTTGACTTGCTCGTAGTTGATGCGGTTAATTAACGCTTTAGCTAATTCGTTTTTAACATGGCTATTTTCAAGCCGCTCAATTATTAAATTCGTCCAGTCTTTTAATAATGAGACTTTTTCATTCTTTAATTCGCCGATAACCAAGCATGCTTTGGAAAAAGCCATGTTTTTACCTGATGATCCAAAAACATCATGGTACGAAATTTCCCCTTGCTGTATGTCTTGATAAAAATTAATAAGGTGGTAGATAGTTAAAATAGTTGGGTGTAGCTTTTCTAACTGTTGAGATAGAACCTGGGTGTTTAGGTTGTCGTGAAAGATTGATGACTTTTGATAAGCATCATAAACATCGCCAAACCCATTAAAACTTGCCATGAGTTTATTTGTTAATACCAAACAGTGGATTTTATTCTCGTCATCAGCCAGGTCTCCTTGCGTTCCATTCTCTTTGATAAGATCATTTCTATACTCGGCTAGAAAACTTCGAGCTGTAGCTAATTTTTCTTCTGAGTTGTTATGTGAAAAAAGCACTGATCCAGTATTTCGCTCCTTAAAGATTGGTACTTGGACTATGTTGTCGGCGCGAATATTGTTGGCAGTATTGATAATTTGCTGATGCGAACGGCGATTGAATATCTTGTCGATATTTTTTAGACCTGCATGAAGCACTTCGATATTTCGGCCAATGCCATCATCATAAATGCTCTGTGCAGTATCACCAAAGTAACCAACCATCCAGTTTCTATTATTTTTAATCGCGTAGTCATGAAGAATTTTTAAAAATTTCACCACGTTACAGTGTGTGTCCTGATATTCATCGATAAAGAAGTAGGGGTAGCTGTCAATAATTATACGACAAAGAATCGGATAGTTTTCGACGAGTTTCAAACCATACTCAAGCAGAGTGTCATGGCTAAATTTCATGTAGTGAAGTCTGTCTAGATTTACCTTGCTGTCATAACTTACACGGTTTTCCTCTCCAGCATCAATTCTCTCAAGGCACTCTTCAAGCCTTTGTTTTTTATATAGCAAGCTGACAAGGAATTTAAATTTCTCTAAATTTTTCAGGCAGGTATCTAGAAATGCGGGCTGATTAATTCCTGTGTTTTTATAGGCGGCTCTAAAAGATGCAGAGTTTAGTTTTTTAGAGTGATAGAAAAGCTCTTTTGTTTGCTTGGCAAACTCAATAAATTCTTGTTGCTGTACCTTATCAAGGTCGTTAAAGAATTTAGCTTTCTCAGAGAGTGATAAATCTTGGTTGATTTGCTTTATAACTGCCACTATTTTTTCTTGGTGACATATTAAAAGCTGTGGTTGAGCTATTTTTATTATTTCCCATAGTCTTTCATGAATAGTTGAAACGTGTGCTGTTTCAGAGTTTCCTAATCGAGTATTTATTTCATTCACCGCAACGTTGGTATAGGTGATACATGCTACTTTTTGTGAGCTTTTGTTGGCTGCAATTTTATTGATGGTGACATGTTTTAGAGTTTCTATCAGTGCGTAGGTTTTTCCCGCGCCGGCCCCTGCATTAAAACGAAAACTTTTAAAATCATCGATATGACTCTCAATGCTTTTCTGAATCTCCAGCTCCGCTCTCTCATTTGGCGTCATCAGATATAATCCCCGTGCTTTAAGTTTTCTATTCCCAGTCTTCTACAATCCCTACCTAGGTTTTAATTGATGAGAGCGCGTCATTGGTTTGCAGTTTAGTAACTAACCAATTTAAACCGCTTTCTAGGTAGTTGGGTAATTTCGGTAAGTCTTCACCTTCGACTGAAGAAAGAAAACTAAAAAGCAATTTGTTGGAGAAATCACTTTTACTGTCTGATAGTTTTTTCTGGAGTTTATACGAGTTGTGAATCAGGTTAGCTCGTGCTTCTTTTCCACCTGTACTTAAAATCTCGTTATATATATCAGGCTTACAGCCTGAAATTACATTATTAATAATATCGTTTTGGTAGTTTGTTAAGATTAATGCCTCTTCTAAGCTGGTTGCGTATTGCTTTTCAATTGGATCTTTTTGGAATACTACATAAAGGTTGTCGTCTTCAAAGAACTGGATGTCTTCAATTAGATCCGCTTCACTTTCGAGTTTATTACCTATCTGCTGATTAAACGCTTTAAGTGTTGCATTGGTTGTTTTGCGTCCATTAAGGCTAGTGATTTGATTATATTCTGGAGCATTTCCTGGCGCGCAAGGTGTCTTATCCGTTTTAGCCTTATGGCTACACACACCACAAGATTCATTATCTTTGTGTTTTTCGTTCTTCTCGCATTTCTCACGTTTGATATCTAAGTCGGTCACAATCAAACTTGGAATGCTAAGTTTTTTCGCCAGTGGAAGATACAATTTGCCGTGCGCGCCATTGATATTAAATACTGAAATATAGTGTTTGCTAAGAGTAGGGTGTTTTTCTAGATAATAACTTAACAGTGTTTCTTCTGTGATGCCCTCAACGAAAATAATCGCGTCAGAAAAGAATAGCTCAGAGACTTTGTACTTTATATGTTTCTTGATGAAGTTAAGCTTTTTGTTAGCGTCAATGCCATCGTCAGAAACAACAGCGTCATCAGTCAAGTTTATGGCTTTAGTGCATTTATTGACTGAGGTTAAATAGTTTAGATTGTTGAAGGTGTTGCTGCTGTGAATTTTACTGTTGACGATGTGAGAGGAATGAGTGGTAATCGCAATCTGACACTGTAGTGTTTTTTCATGTGCTGAAGACGCATTTGCAATTTCCAGAGCCTTTATTACTGCATTATCAATACGCTTAATGAAAAATTCCTGCATCTGAGGGTGCATGAACGCTTCTGGTTCTTCAATAAAGAGAAGATTTATGCGACTAAAATGGCTTTTGTCTTCATAGCTATCAACAAAATGGATGATCTCACCAATAATATTTAGTAGGTTGATATAGCCTAAGCCAAATTGATCCTCAGGAATATAATCATTGCCATCCATAAAATTATATTTTATCAGTCCTTTCATTATCGCATCGTAAGTAACGTTGCCCGAAAGGCTCATCTCAACCTTGTTGCTGCTTTCCACCTCTCCTAAGACTTTAGAAATATCACCACTCTTAGAACCTACATCGTCAGATATGAGTTTGTTTATCGACTCTATGCTTGCTGCCAATTTTGAGCGAGAGGTAACGTCATTGGTAAACTGAAAGGAAACTATTTTATTAAATACACTGGTCAGCACGCCATCTTTAAGGTGGCGATTGGCTTTGATTTCTTTAATGTGTATTAGCTCTTTAAGAGAAAACTTTTCTGTTGCATCTCCTATGAGGTCAATAAATTTAAACTGATAAATATTGCCCGCTGTTTGGTATGGGTTATTTTCTTTTGAAAGCAATTTGTAAAATTTCGAAAACTGCTGTGTTCCGTCTAGTTTGTTATTCTCCGAGTCAATGGCTTCAAGAATTTCTTTGATTTTTGCTTTGAAAGCAGACTCCTCTGTAAGTACTACTTTAACCTTAATGCATACACTAACTGGTTCCCCATTGCTCTTTTCACTAATTGACATAAAAGGAGCGAGGTGAGTAATTAAGTCTTCATCGTTAAAGTCCACTTTAATCTTTAAAGTAAACTCTAAGTTCGGTGTTTCTAAATTTTCGAATTTTGTCTTTTGATTTTTTTCAAAATCTTGCTTGTATTGATTGAATAGCTCATTTAAATAGGAAAGATTGAAATCTGATGCCGATGGCTGCTCATTTTGGCATAGCATTTTTAATGCATTGACGACGGTAGTTTTGCCGGAGTTATTCTTGCCGATGATTAAAGTTGTTGAAGGTGCAATCACTGACTCTGGTTGATTTCCTTCAGTGCTCATATTAATAATTTTAGGTTTAACGAAGCATACCGTATTGTCTGTAGATCGGAACTTGCGGTAGTTCTTTATGGTTAGACTTTCTAAATACACTGGCTTTCTTCCTATAGATAGATGGTCAACGCTTTCTGAAATCTAACGCCTCGTTATGCTGTTGGAATAATTCTAGTTAAAGGGGAGGATTAATAATCTAGCGGCCAGCTCAATTCGAATTGACAAGAAATAAATTACTCCAGCCCCTTTAGTATTCCTTTATCTACACGCGTCTTAAGATTTTCCGAGCTACTTATTTTTCATCGGGCAGTTTCTAGCGTCGTGGTTTCTACCATTGCAAATGCTACACCTTCGTGCGTCTGGGCAAGTTTGTGCGTTGTGGCCGGATTTGTTACATACAGAACAGCGTGAAACATTGGGGCAGTTTCTGAGAGTGTGGTTTCCTGCACCACAAGCACTACATGACATAGCTTAATTTCCTTTGAATTTATTTAGGGTAAGTGAACTTATATTTTTGGTCTTTATAGGCCAGGGTCGTTTCAGTAATTATTAATCTTCTATATTCCTATCTTTTAGTATTGCGGACGCTGCTGCTTTTTCAGCGAAAGATCCATTCTCTTTGAGATTTTTAAGCTTCTTTTCGCTGGACTCAAAGTGTTTTTCTTTTTGTTCTGATATTTCTTTCCCTTTTTCTACTGCGGTCTTTCCTGCAAATAGTATTGTATTAAACAATGTCTTCCCAAAAAGTTTTGCACCAGCAATAGATTTCTCTTTGGCTCCTAATGCATCGCCTATATCGTTGGTGGCTTGTTTTAGATCGAAATATTCAAGTTTTATATTTTGAGTTTTTTCTTCTTCTTCCATTGAGAGAGTTTCCTTGTGCATTTGATAGCCCTAACTAAATTTAGGGTTGAAGTGAGATATTTAGCCCCTAGAGCTAATTTGGGTTTGCTATCATCGAATGGTGACGTATTATCCGCGGCTGACTATGGCCTCGTTTAATGAGGTGATTACATTGGCTATATATTCTTTTTCTTCGCTTACCAGTGCCTGATTTTCACCGGATGAGGTGTTTAAAATCACAGAATATTTTTCTTTATTACCTATCCATACCAATGCAGCTATCGCTAGCGCTACTATGCCAGCTATGAAAATCCATCCACTCCCAAATAAACAAAGTAAACCTATAGCTGCGATAACTATTGACGCGCCTCTATCTGGAGGTGTGACGCCAGATTTCACAGAGGTCACGTTGCTCATTGCATACGTCTGGCCGTCGACAATAAACCGGCTGTTGCTTACGCTGACATTTCCTTGGTTGAAGAAGATTGTTTCGTCCATTTTTATATCTCCGGTTGTGGGTTAATTAAGGTTTGCTCATGGGGTTAAAGGGGGCGGAGTGAATGTTCTTGCAGGCTGGTAATTCCTGGTTGGTCAAAATTAAATCACTATGACCCCGTTAGCTTCGTGAGCGAATCGGGCGATTTGAAACAGTTTTTATGTAAGCTGTTCAAGGTCAAAAACATAGGATAGCTGACCAAATCTTCCAGATTTTTCTTCGGCCTCTTTAAGAATCTCAGGTGCATTAGTCCCACCAGTACACTTAAAAACTCCGATATAGCGATAGTCTTTACTTTTTTTGTTAGGCTTTGTGAATACCGGAAATTCATTTTCAGGTTGAGAAATAATAAGTTCAGCTTTTCTAATAACTTTACTCGCGCTACCTGCTTGAATTTGTAAAGGGCAGTTTGGGTTCAATTCTTTATTAAAGCACCCAGCAAGAATACGGTTATTCCTTTGCGGTAAATACGTCTGGATTTCTCCGCCTACCAAACTCTGAATTTCGGTTCTTGAGTACACTCTGTCTTTGTCAAACATCTGAATTCCATTGGGTTAAATGACTAACGGTTATACGAGTATTTCTCACGAATACATTACGAGAAATTCCACATAGCAATGCCGTCGATCTCCGATGGCTTCTATAAAGTTCATTCGTATCAATCGTTTTCCCGCCCTTGGTGAGTCCATAGTGCGCATTAGCGCGACTCCCACATTTCACACAGCCATAACCACCACCGCCATCCACGCTCGAATACGAGTCGCCAAGCAGTGTTGCGCCAGTGCAGAAAAGAGTAGGGGTGTTCGAGAGGGGGATGTTGCGCATTCCAAACTCCCTTTGGTTGCGGCTGGTAGTGGCAGTTGGCCTGCCTGTTCGCTGCGACATTAAGCATTTGCCGTGTAAACGGCAAGCAGCGCATGCGGGCGCTGTTTTAGCGCCTGGTAGGTTTTTGCTGGTTTTTAAACTGCTGGTTGGTGGTGGTGCGCTGCCGCCGTTGAGCGGCGCTAACCTAATTTGTCAGTTCATCACGGCCCCGGCCTACGCAGGTTTAACCGGCTGGGTATCGCTGCGCTTGGCTATGTGGCGAAGGCCAACGCGCAGCAGGTCATGAACAGGTTCTTACGCCTCGCTCGGCGCGGCGGGTGCCATCTGTTCTTTGCAGTAATCCACAAACAACTGCGCCGGTTTGGTCAGTTGTGCGCGTTTTAGCCAGCCGGCTACCAGGCCGGAGCCGGTGACGTCTTCGGTGATGTCGACGCAGACCACTTCTTTGCCATCGTAGGTGGTGTTGCCGTAGGGGCGGGTGACCAGGACGGAGAAGCCGAAGCCCTGGCCGACCATGCCGCGTACCATTTCTATCGATGGCGAGCTGAAAACGATATTGGGCGAAAGGCCGAGTTCTTCGAAGATGCTCACGAAGTAGGTGCGGCTGGGTTGCACGTCGAGCAGGATCATCGGTTCCAGCGCCAGGTCGCGCAGTGACACTTGGCTTTGCGCGGCAAAGCGGTGGCCGGCGGGCAGCAGGGCGTAGGGCCGTTGCGGGGGCATAAGGGGGTCGGTTTCGATGGTGCTGTCGAGGTCGTGCTCGTAGAAAATCGCCAGGTCAAAGCGCCCGCCGGTGAGGCCTTGCACCAGCTCTTGTTGCTCGCCGTCGTGCAGGCGGATTTCTACACCGGGGTAGCGTTGGCCGAAGCCGGCGATCAGGCTCGGCAATATCAACGGGGCGACGGTCTCAAAGCAGCCGATATCGATCTGCCCGGCCACTACGTCGTTGTCGGCCAGGGCGTTTTGTTCAAACTCATGGGCCATGCGCAGCAGCTTTTGCGCTTTGCGGTAAAAGCGCGCGCCACCGGGCGTCAGCGATACGCCCTGGGCGTGGTGGCGGATAAACAGTTGTACGCCAAAGCTCTCTTCCAGGCCTTTGATGGCGGTGGAGATCGACGGTTGGGCGATGTACAGCTTGCGCGATGCTTCGGCGACGCTGCCGCATTCCACGGTGGTGACGAAGTACCTGAGTTGACGCAGGGTATAGGAAGCCACGCAAAACCTCGGTTGAACTGTGCTTGCTGGTGAGTGCACCTTAACCCGTTGGCCACGGCAGCGCGGTGCGGGCGGGTGAGCATTTTGTTCGGCAGCGACGATATTTTTGCTGGCCGCCTGCGGAGCGATTCCTGCTTGCAAGAGCCATACACGATCACACGAAGGAGACTCACTATGCGCTTGGCCCTGTGGCAAACCCAAGGCTTCCCTGCCGATATCAACGCCAATCTGTTGGCCTTGGATGTGCAGTTGCGCGCTGCCGCTGTGGCGGGTGCGCAGTTGCTGTTGTGCCCGGAGCTGTGGCTAGGCGGTTATCAGGTGCCGCAGCAAATGGCGGCGCTGGCCGAGGATGCCGACGGTCCATCTGCGCAGCGGATAGCCGAGTTGTGCCGCAGCTATGGCGTGGCGGTTTGTTATGGCTACGCCGAGCGCCACGAGGATGGGCAGCGGCCGTATAACGCGGCGCAGTTGATTGATGCCGATGGGCAGCGCTTGGCCAACTACCGCAAGACGCATTTGTTTGGGGCCATGGAGCACGAGCTGTTTACCCCAGGCGACTGCCTGCAAGCGCCGGTGGAATGGCTGGGCTGGCGTATTGCGCTGTTGATTTGCTTCGACGTGGAGTTCCCGGAAACCGTGCGCACGCATGCCCTGGCAGGTGCCGAACTGGTGCTGATCCCTACCGCGTTGACCCCCGAGTACCGCACGGTGCCGGAGCTGATTGTGCCAACACGGGCGGTGGAGAATCAGTTGTTTGTCGCCTACTGCAACCACAGTGGCGTGGAGAACGGCTTGGTGTTTCTCGGTGGCTCCTGCGTTGCCGCGCCCAATGGCGAACGCCTCGGGGTGTTGGCCGGTGGCGAGGGCTTATTGCTGATTGATCTGGATCGCGCGCCGCGTGAGCAGTGGCGCGCGCAGTTTCCTTACCTGGAAGGACGCCGTCCGGCGTTGTACGGCGCACTCGTCACGCGCTGAAACGGTGCGGGCCTGGCACCTCGCTGAGCGCTGCCAGGTAGCGCTGCGCCAGCCGCAGTCGCCACTGCGCTAATGGCTGCACGCTAATAACGCGTAGCGCACCAAGGTGGTGCGGGTGTGACCAGCTTTTTCGTATGTCCCGATGATATTTTTAATATTTTTCCTATCCCCAGGCTTGAGCCACCATCGACTCGCAGCAGCAATCAATCGGCGAGAAGGGGATAGCGGTGTACGAATTCAGCGACTGGCAACAACGGGCGCAGCAGCAACGCTTTATCACCACGGCGCTGATCAATGGTCAGCCTGTGGCGGCGCAGTCGGGCGCGACCTTTGCCTCGATCAACCCGGCCACCGGCCAACTGCTGGCTAACGTCGCCGCCTGTGATGCGGCTGATGTTGACCTGGCGGTGCGTGCCGCGCGGCAAGCCTTCGAGGCGGGCGACTGGTCGCAACGGGCACCGGTCGAGCGCAAGCAGGTGCTGCTGAAACTCGCCGACTTGATTATGGCCAACCGCGATGAGCTGGCCCTGCTCGACTCGCTGAACATGGGCAAGCCGGTGATGGACGCCTGGAATATCGACGTGCCCGGCGCGGCCGGGGTGTTCCGCTGGTACGCGGAAAGCCTCGATAAGCTCTACGACGAAGTCGCGCCGAGCGCGCGCAACGTGCTCGCCACCATCACCCGTGAAGCGCTGGGCGTGGTTGCGGCCGTGGTGCCGTGGAACTTCCCCCTGGATATGGCCGCCTGGAAGCTCGCCCCGGCGCTGGCGGCGGGCAATTCGGTAATCCTCAAACCGGCTGAGCAATCGCCGTTTTCCGCGTTGCGTTTGGCGGAGTTGGCATTGGAAGCGGGCATCCCGGCTGGCGTGTTCAATGTGCTCCCCGGCCTTGGCGAAACCGCCGGCAAAGCCCTCGGCCTGCATATGGATGTCGATTGCCTGGCCTTCACCGGATCCACGGAAGTGGGCAAATACTTTATGGGCTACTCGGCGCAGTCCAACCTCAAGCAGGTGTGGCTGGAGTGCGGCGGCAAGAGCGCCAATCTGGTGTTTGCCGATTGTCAGGATTTGGACTTGGCCGCCGAGAAGGCCGCGTTCGGCATCTTCTTCAATCAGGGCGAAGTTTGCTCGGCCAATTCGCGCTTGCTGGTCGAGCGCAGCATTCACGATGAATTCGTTGAGCGCCTGCTGATTAAGGCCCGCGACTGGCAGCCGGGCGACCCGCTGAACCCGGCTAGCCGCGCCGGTGCCATCGTTGAGTCGCGGCAAACTGCACGCATCATGGAATTTATCGGCAGCGCCCAAGCCGACGGCGCGTGCCTCGCGTGCGGTGGCCAACAGCTGAGCTTCAACGGCGCGGACAACTTTATTACGCCGACCATCTTCACCGGCGTGTCGCCAGCCAGCCGACTGGCCCGTGAAGAGGTGTTTGGCCCGGTGCTGGCGGTGACGCCCTTCGACAGCGAAGCGCAAGCCGTGCAACTGGCCAACGACAGCATTTATGGCTTGGCTGCTTCGGTCTGGAGCGACGACCTCAACCGTGCCCACCGCGTGGCGCGCCGCCTCAAGGCCGGCACCGTGTCGGTGAACACCGTTGATGCGCTGGACGTCAGTACGCCGTTCGGTGGCGGCAAGCAGTCGGGCTTCGGCCGCGACCTGTCGCTGCATTCGTTCGACAAGTACACCCAATTGAAAACCACCTGGTTCCAGCTGCGCGGATAGCCGATGCGGCGCAGCGATGGGTATCGCTGCGCTCAACCCATCCTACGTGGCTCGACCTACGCGGCCCACCCCATCCAAGTGTGACAACAACAATTAGCGGAGCCCTGCGATGACTGCCAAGCACACCACCAAGGAATATCAGGCACTGGATGCGGCGCACCACATCCATGCCTTTCTTGACCAGAAAACCCTCAACGAGCAGGGCGCGTTGGTCATCGCCAAAGGCCAGGGCTTGCACCTCTGGGACACTGACGGTAAGCGCTACTTGGATGGCATGTCAGGGCTGTGGTGCACCGCGCTGGGCTATGGCCGCGCTGATTTGAATGAGGCCGCCAGCCGCCAGTTGGCCGAGCTGCCGTACTACAACCTGTTTTTTCACACCACCCATCCGCGGGTGATCGAGCTGTCTGAGCTGCTGTTCAGCCTGCTGCCGGCGCATTACAGCCACGCCATTTACACCAACTCCGGTTCCGAGGCCAACGAGGTGCTGATCCGCACCGTGCGTCGCTACTGGCAGATCCTCGGCAAGCCGCAGAAGAAGGTGATGATCGGCCGCTGGAACGGTTACCACGGCTCAACACTGGGCAGCGCCGCGCTCGGCGGCATGGGCTTTATGCATGAGATGGGCGGCATGCTGCCGGACTTCGCGCATATCGGTGAGCCGTACTACTTCGTCGAGGGGGGCGAGCTGAGCGAGGCCGAATTCGGCCTCAAGGCGGCCCGCGAGCTGGAAGCGAAGATTGTTGAACTTGGTGCGGAAAATGTCGCAGCCTTTGTCGCCGAACCCTTCCAGGGCGCTGGCGGCATGATCTTCCCGCCGGCCAGCTATTGGGCCGAGGTGCAGCGCATCTGCCGCCAGTACGACGTGCTGCTGTGCGCCGATGAAGTGATCGGTGGTTTTGGGCGCACCGGCGAGTGGTTCGCCCATGAGCATTTTGGTTTTCAGCCAGACACCCTGACCATCGCCAAGGGCCTGACCAGCGGCTACATCCCCATGGGTGGCCTGGTGCTCAGCGCGCGCATGGCCGAGGTGTTGGTGCAGCAGGGCGGCATGTTCGCCCACGGCCTGACCTATTCCGGGCACCCGGTCGCGGCGGCGGTGGCCATCGCTAACCTGACCGCGCTGCGCGACGAGAAGATTGTTGAAACGGTGAAACACGACACCGGCCCCTATCTGCACAAATTGCTGCGCGAGACCTTTGCCGAGCACCCGCTGATCGGCGAGATCCAGGGCACCGGCCTGGTGGCCGCGTTGCAGTTTGCCGAAGACAAAGCCACGCGCAAACGCTTCGCCAACGAGAACGAGATTGCCTGGCACTGCCGCACCGTTGGTTTTGACGAAGGCCTGATCATCCGCTCGACCCTGGGCCGAATGATCATGGCACCGGCGCTGGTCGCCAGCCACGCTGAACTGGATGAACTGGTCGAGAAAACCCGCCGCGCGGTGGACCGCACCGCGCGCGAGTTGAACCTGCTGTAACCCGCAAGGTGATGCACGCCCATACAACAGCGGGCGTGCACCACCGCGCTATGAAAAATCGCCCCACAGAGGGCGGAGCAAGAACCTGGCAACGGCCCGATGAGGCCGGCCCGTAAACATGTGTTCCGGCCTTTGGCCAAAACCTGCCCCACGCTAACTAACAACGAGCCAACAGGCTGTGGGAGTGCTCCATGAACAAGTCCTTGCGCCACCGTATCGCCCGCTCTTTTGCATGCACCGCACTGGCCGCCGGCATGGCTGCCAGCGCGCAGGCCGGCACGCTATCTATCGGCCATACCACTTGGGTCGGTTACGGCACCCTGTACCTGGCCCGCGACCTCGGTTACTTCAAGGATGCAGGGCTTGATCTGCAACTGACCACCATCGAAGAGGCTTCGATGTACATGGCCGCGCAGGCTTCGGGGCAACTGTCCGGCTCGGCATCGACCATCGACGAAATCCTCAAGTACCGTTCCAAGGACTTCTGCTTCAAGGCGGTTGCCGCGCTGGATGAATCCCACGGTGGCGACGGCATTGTGGTGAGCAACGACATCGCCGATATCCAAGGCCTCAAGGGCAAGCCGGTGGCGGTCAACGAAGGTTCGGTGTCGCAGTTTTGGCTGAGCTACCTGCTGAAGAAGGCCGGCATGAGCATGGCCGACATTGAAGTGCAGAACATGACCGCCGATGACGCGGCCTCGGCCTTTATCGCCGGGCGCATACCGGCTGCCGTGACCTGGGAACCGAACCTGACCATGGTTAAGCAGAAAGGCGCTGGCAAGGTGCTGGTCGACAGCAGCGCGACGCCGGGGGTGATCGTTGACGTGGTGGCGCTGGATTGCGGGGTGATTGAGAAGCAGCCGGAAGACGTTAAGGCGCTGGTCGCTGGTCTGTACAAGGCTGTCGAGTACACCAAGAGCCATCCCAAGGAGGCTTACGCGATCATGGCCAAAGGCGTTGGCGGCTACCTGTCCAAGCCGGAAGACCTCGCTGAAGCGGCCAAGGGCGTGAAGTTCTATGACCAGGCCATGAGCGAGAAGCTGCTCGGCACGCCGGGGCATGAGGGCGACATCGCCGGCATCATCAGCCTGGCCAACGAAACCTGGAGTACGCTGCAAGGCAAGCCCTATGCCGTGAAGTACAGCGACCTGGTGGATACCTCGTTCGTCACGCCGTAAGCCTTCGCTTCCCTCTGCACAGAACTGGCTCCGTGGCAGGGGCTTTAGCCGCGACTGTCGCCGCTGAAGCGCCTCCCACAGGTGCGGGTTTATGCCGAGAGAGAGGGGCATGACTGCGCTTTCAGCTTCTTTAAATACCCGCAACACGAGGTGGTGTATGGCCACGCAAAAATCCTGGGTGCAGCGTTGCCTGACGCCCAAAGTGGAACTGCCGGGCAAGCTGGTACTCGGTGCCGGCGGTCTGTGCTGGCTGCTAGTTATTGGCCTGTGGGCCGGTTTTTCTTACGGCGGCATCGTGCCGTCGATGTTTCTGCCAACGCCGGGCGACGTGATCGCTGCCGGCTTTCGCCTGGGCGGCGATGGCACCCTGAGCAAACACGTGATGGCCAGCCTGGAGGTGGTGCTGATCGGCTTCGCGATCTCGTCGCTGGTAGCGGTGCCGTTGGGCCTGCTGATGGGCAGCTTCCGCATTGTTCAGGCGTTTCTCGAGCCGCTGGTCAACTTCATCCGCTACCTGCCGGTGACCTCCTTTGTGCCGCTGTTCATCCTGTGGATCGGCATCGGCCTGGAGCAGCGCGTGTCGGTGATCATCTTCGGCGTGTTCTTCCAGCAACTGGTGATGATTGCCGACGTTTCCAAAGGCGTGCCGCGAGACCTGATCAACGCCAGCTACACCCTCGGTGCCAGCCGCCGCGATGTGGTGCTGCACGTGCTCGGCCCGGCCTCGCTGCCGGGCATTCTCGACACCCTGCGCGTGACCATGGGCTGGGCCTGGACCTACCTGGTGGTGGCTGAACTGGTCGCTGCCAGCAGTGGCCTCGGCTATATCAGCCTCAAGGCGATGCGCGGCTTCCAGGTGGATGTGATCTTCCTGGCTATCGCCATCATCGGCCTGCTTGGGCTGGTGACCGATCAACTGTTTCGTCTGCTTCGACTGAGGATTGCCGCATGGGCGCAGTAGCCAAAAAACCTTACCCGATGCCGGCGCTGAGTGAATATGCCGAGGTCACCGCACGTCTGCGGGTAGACAACGTCAGCCTGCGTTACCAGTCGCCCAAGGGCGAGACCTTTACCGCGCTGGAGCGGGTTTCCTTCGAGGTGCCGGATCAGCAGTTTGCGGTCATCGTCGGCCCGTCGGGCTGCGGTAAGTCGAGCCTGCTTTACCTCACTGCCGGCCTCAACGAGCCGAGTGAAGGCGATATTTATGTGGGCGGGCAAAAGGTCCAGGGGCCGGGCGCTGATCGTGGCATGGTGTTCCAGGGCTACACCTTGTTTCCCTGGCTGACGGTGCGCCAGAACGTCGAGTTCGGCCTCAAGCGCCGTGGTCTGGACAGCAGCGAGATCAACACCATTGTCGATTTCTACCTGGGCGAAGTGGGCCTGGCCAAGTTCGCCGGGCATTACCCCAAGCAGCTTTCCGGCGGCATGATGCAGCGCGTGGCGATTGCCCGTGCGCTGGCTAACGACCCGCAAATCCTGCTGATGGACGAACCCTTCGGTGCCCTCGACAGCCAGACCCGGCTGCAGATGCAGCAACTGCTGTTGCAGGTGTGGGGCAACAGCAAGAAGACCGTGGTGTTTGTTACCCACGACATCGACGAGGCAATTCTGCTGGCCGACCGCATCTACGTGATGGGCGCGCGCCCGGGGCGCATCAAGGAAATCCTCGACGTGCCGATTGAGCGTCCGCGCACCTTGGATGTGGTGATGGAGCCGGAATTTATCCGCATGAAACGGCACATTCTCGGCCTGCTGCACGATGACCTGGCGGAGGTGCATTGAGATGAGCGACAGCTTCGATTACCTGATCGTCGGTGCCGGCTCGGCGGGTTGTGTACTGGCCAACCGATTGAGTGCCGACCCTGCCGTGCGCGTGTGCCTGATCGAGGCCGGCGGCAGCGATGCCAGCCCGCGTGTGCAGGTGCCCGCCGGCACCATCACCTTGTATACCAGCAAGGTATTTAGCTGGAACTACCTCTCTGCGCCGCAGCAACACCTGGCCGGGCGCAGCCTGCACACGCCGCGCGGCAAGGCCTTGGGCGGCTCCAGCGCGATGAACAGCATGATCTACATCCGTGGCGACGCCAGCGACTATGACCGCTGGCAGGCCGCCGGCTGCCCAGGCTGGGGCTGGCAGGACGTGTTGCCGTACTTCAAACGCTCGGAAGGCAACCGCCTCGGCCAGTCGCTGCTGTATCACGGCACCCAGGGCGAGCTGCTGGTGGATAAGCCGCGCGACCCCAATCCGCTGTCCAGTCTGTATATTCGCGCCGCTGAGCATATCGGGCTCAAGCACAACGACGACTTCAACGGCGGCACCCTGGAAGGCGTGGGCATCTACAACGTCACCCAGAAGAACGCCAAACGCTTGTCCAGTTACCGCGCCTTCGTCCATCCCGTGCGTGAGCGCAGCAACCTCACTGTGCTGACGGGCTGTGAGGTTGAGCGACTGGTGCTGGATGGCGAGCGAGTGAGTGGCGTGGAGCTGCGCCAGAACGGCCAGTGGCGCACCCTGCGCTGTGAGCGCGAGACGATTCTCTGCGCCGGCTCATTGGGCTCGCCGCATATTCTGCTGAAGTCCGGCATCGGCCCCAAAGCCGAGCTGGAAGCGGCTGGCGTGGCCTGCAAGGTCGACCTGCCTGGCGTGGGTAAAAACCTCCAGGACCACGTCGATGGCTTGGTCACCGTGCGCTCGAAGAGCCCGCTGTCACTGGGTTTCTCCCTCGGCTCGCTGCCGAAAATAATCGCTTCGCCGTTTAAATACCTGGCGCAGAAGACCGGCTGGCTAACCACCAACTACGTCGAGGCTGGCGGTTTTGCCCGTACGCCGTTGGCTGAGGCGCTACCGGATGTGCAGATGCATTTTGTGCCCGGCTATCGCAGCCATCGCGGCCGCTTGTTCGAGTGGGGCCATGGCTACGCCATCCACACCTGCGTACTGCGGCCGAAGAGTGTTGGCGAAGTGCGTTTGGGCGCTGGGCGTAGTTTGCACATCGACTTCAACTTCCTCAGCGACGAGGCCGACGCCAAGGTGCTGGTAGAGGGCGTAAAACTGGCGCGGCAGATTCTCGCTCAGGCGGAGTTCGATGGCCTGCGCGGCGCAGAGATGCTGCCGGGTCCAGAGGTGCAAAGCGATGAGCAATTGCTCGCGCATTTGCGCGAATGCGCCGCCACCGTGTTCCACCCGGTCGGCACCTGCAAGATGGGCACCGATGAGATGGCGGTGGTGACACCGGAGTTGAAGGTATTGGGCGTGAGCAACCTGCGCGTGGCCGATGCCTCGATCATGCCGACGCTGATCAGCGGCAACACCAACGCGCCGTGCATCATGATCGGTGAGAAGGCAGCTGACCTAATTCGCCAGCACGCCTAGGCCTACGTTACTGAGTTGTTGCCGGGGCTGGCTAAAGTGCTCAATCCAGCTTGAGCACCTTGGCCAGCACCACCTTCGGCCCTTTCATCTTCTTAACGATGATGCGCAGGCCGTCGACCTCCAGCACTTCCTCTTCGCTGGGCATGCGCTTGAGGGTGTCGTAGATCAGCCCGGCGAGGGTTTCTGCTTCCACGTGGTCGAGGTCGACGTTGAGCAGGCGCTCTATCTTGGCCAGCGGGGTGTCGCCGCGCACCAGCAGTTTGCCCGGCTGGTAAGCCAGGATGCCGCGCTCGGCCTTGCGGTGTTCGTCCTGAATATCGCCAACCAAGGCTTCCAGCACGTCTTCCATGGTCAGGTAGCCGATGACTTTGCCATCGGCCTCTTCAACCAGGGCAAAGTGCGAGCCGCCCTGGCGGAACTGCTCCAGCAGGTTGGACAGCGGCATATGCCGGCCGACGCGCTCAATCGGGTGCATCAGGTCGGCCAGTTTCAAGGCTGAGGGCAGCATTTCCAGCAGGGACAGGTGCAGCAGCAGGTCCTTGATGTGCAGCACGCCGACAAACTCGCCACTGTTGTCATCAAAGATCGGGTAGCGGCTGTATTTGTGCCGGCGGAATACGCTGAATACTTCGTCGAGGGTGGCGTTCAGCGGCAGGACGATGAGGTCCTCGCGGGAGTTGGCCCAGTCCACCACTTCTAGCTCGCCCAGCTCCACGGCCGAGGCCAGCACGCGCATGTCTTGATCGCTGGGGTCGCTGGCGCGGCTCGAATGGAGAATCAGTTTGAGTTCGTCGCGGCTGTAATGGTGTTCATGATGTGGCCCTGGTTCGCCCTGACCCGCAACCCGCAGGATGGCGTTGGCGCTGGCGTTAAGCAGGAAAATCGCCGGGTACATGGCCCAGTAGAACAGGTACAGCGGGCCGGCAGTCCACAGCGACAACAGCTCCGGTTTGCGGATGGCCCAGGACTTGGGCGCCAGCTCGCCGATGACGATGTGCAGGTAGGAAATGATGAAGAACGCGGTGAAAAACGCGATGCCATGCACCAGCTTCGGCGACTCGATGCCGATGGCCGCCAGCAGCGGTTCCAGCAGGTGGGCAAACGCCGGCTCACCGACCCAACCGAGGCCCAGCGAGGCCAGGGTGATGCCCAGTTGGCAGGCCGAGAGGTAGGCGTCCAACTGGTTATGCACGGTGCGCAGAATATGCCCGCGCCAGCCATTCTTGACGGCCAGGGCTTCCACCTTGGTGGCGCGCAGCTTGACGATGGCGAACTCGGCGGCCACGAAGAAGCCGTTGAGCAGCACTAGAAACAGGGCGAAAAGCACAAGGCCGAAGTCGGCAAAGTAGGTTGAAGCGGTGTAACTCGTGGAGGGGTCCATACAGGGTTCGGGTAGTGAATGACCGCTAAAGGTTGGGGGCTCGCTGCTGCGTTTGCAAGTGCGGCGCTGTTACTGGCCGCGACGCACCATTTGCAGGCTGGCGAAGTGGCAGGTAAACACGCTGCCTTTGCCCAATACGCTGCTGATTTCCAGGCGTGCCCGGTGACGCAGCAGCACATGTTTAACGATGGCCAGGCCGAGGCCGGTGCCGCCGGTATTGCTGGCGCGGCTGGAGTCGACCCGATAGAAGCGCTCGGTCAGGCGCGGCAGGTGTTTGGCATCGATACCCATGCCGGTGTCCTGCACGCTGAGGTGCGCGCCTTGTTCATCGCCCCACCAGCGAATATGAATGTCGCCGTCGTCCGGGGTGTATTTCACCGCGTTGAACACCAGGTTGGAGAAGGCGCTGCGCAGTTCCGCTTCGCTGCCCTTGAGGCGCAGGTGCGGGTCGGCCTCCAGGCTGATGCGATGGTGGCGCTCACCAGACAACGCCTGGGCATCGTTCTTGATGCTCAGCAGTAGCAGGTCTACGGCTACCGGCTGGTTGTCCGAGGGGTAGTCAGTGGCCTCTAGCTTGGCCAGCAAGAGCAGGTCGTTGAGCAGGTTTTGCATGCGCCCGCCTTGCTGCTGCATCTGCTGCAGGGCGCGCAGCCAGCGCGGATTAACGTTCTCGACGTTATCCAGCAGGGTTTCCAGGTAGCCGGCGATTACCGTCAGCGGCGTGCGCAGTTCGTGGGAGACGTTGGCGACGAAGTCTTTGCGCATCTGTTCCAGCTGATGCAGGCGGGTGATGTCGCGCACCAGCATCAGGTGCTCGCGGTTGCCGTACTGGGTGATGTGGAACTGCAAGCGCAGGCGGTCGCTGACCGGTGACGGCAGCTCTAGCGGTTCGTGGTAGTTATGCCCTTCAAAGTATTCGATAAAACGCGGGTCGCGCACCAGGTTGGTGATCTGCTGGCCACTGTCCTGCGGTGTTTTCAGGCCCAGCAGCTTCTCGGCAGCGATGTTCCACCATTCCAGATTGCCATCGCGGTCGAGCATGATCACCGCATCTTTCAGCGCTGCCGTGGACTCCTGCACGCGGTCGATCACGGCTTGCAAGCGGCCACGGACTTTCTGGTCGCGGCGTTGCAGGTGATAGATGCTGTCGAACACTTCGCCCCACAGGCCGTAACCATCCGGTGGCGCTTCGTCTTCTTTGCGGGTGCGCAGCCATTTGTGCAGGCGCAGCAGTTGTTGCAGGTGCCAGCCGAGGTAGCCGGCCAGGCCGAGTGCGAGCGCCCAGGCGTATTCGCCAGTGGCCAGCCCAAGCAGCAGGCAGGCACTGATCAGCAGCAACAAACGACGTATCAGGGGGCCGCGCCAGTCTTGATTCAATTCGAACTCATCCGCCAACAATCCGTGGTTGCCAGGTCCGCGCTGCGGCGTTGCCTAGCTTTTGGTGGAGAAACGGTAACCTGTGCCGCGTACGGTCTGCACCAGATTCTCGTAGACCTCGCCGAGGGCTTTGCGCAGGCGGCGGATATGCACATCAACGGTGCGCTCCTCGACATACACGTTGCCGCCCCAGACCTGATCGAGCAACTGGCCACGGGTATAGGCGCGTTCTTGATGGGTCATAAAAAACTGCAGCAAGCGGTATTCGGTGGGGCCCATTTCTGCCGGTTTGCCGTCGATGGTGACGCGGTGGCTAACTGGGTCCAGCAGCAGGCCGCCGACTTCGATCGGCCCTTCGCTGTCGATCGGGCCGGCGCGGCGCAGCACGGCTTTCAGGCGCGCTACTAGCTCACGCGGGGAGAACGGCTTGGTGATGTAGTCGTCGGCACCGACTTCCAGGCCCTGAATCTTGTTGTCCTCTTCGCCCTTGGCCGTGAGCATGATGATCGGGATGTCACTGGTCAGCTCGTCACGCTTGAGGCGGCGCGCCAGTTCAATGCCGCTGGTGCCGGGGAGCATCCAGTCGAGCAGGATCAGGTCAGGTTTGCGATCAACAATAATGGCGTGCGCCTGCTGGGTATTCTCCGCTTCCAGGCACTCGTAGCCGGCCATTTCCAGGGCCACGGCGATCATTTCACGGATCGGTGCTTCGTCATCGACGATCAGGATGTTCTTGCCAACCATGGGTCAAGCCTCGGGTCATCTCGCTGTAATGGGCTGCATTAGATAACGGAATTATTGCAGCGATATGACAGAACCGTGCCACAGCAACCTGCTTGCCGGGCCCGTTTTAGCGCGATGCTGCGTTTCTCGATGGCTCATTTAGCCCGCTAAACTTCGCATCTCGTGCCTTGCCTCGCGCTAAAACGGGCTCCGGCGCGGCCGCGAACGAAACGCCAACAGACCCTAGCTGCGCAAGGCGTAATCAATCACCAAGCCAATAAAAATCGCTAGCCCGGCCCAGTGGTTGTGCAAAAAGGCATTGAAACAGGCCATTGGCTTGCGGTTGCGGGTCTTGTGGTACTCCCAGGCAAAGCAGCCGGCAGCCACGACCAGGCCAAGGTGGAAGTACAGGCCCAGCTCGAAGCGCGCTGCCGCCAGCAGCAGGCAGAGCAGCGTCAGGCCCTGCAGGATGACGATGATCAGGCGGTCGGCATCGCCAAACAAAATGGCCGTGGATTTCACCCCGATCTTCAGGTCGTCTTCGCGGTCGGCCATGGCGTAGTAGGTGTCGTAGGCCACTGTCCACAGTAGGTTGGCGATATACAGTAGCCAGGCTTCCGGCGGCGGCATCTCTCCCGTCACCGCGCTGAAGGCCATCGGCATGCCCCAGGAGAACGCTGCGCCCAGCACCACCTGTGGGTAGAAGGTGAAGCGCTTCATAAACGGATAGCAGGCCGCCAGCGCCAGGCCGCCAAACGACAGCCAGATGGTGGTGGCATTGGTGAACAGCACCAGGACAAAGCTCAGCGCCACCAGCACGGCAAACAGAATCAGTGCCTCGCGTGGTTTTACCTTGCCGCTGGCCAGCGGGCGCGCCTTGGTGCGGCTGACGTGGCCGTCGAAGTTGCGGTCGGCGTAGTCGTTGATCACGCAGCCGGCAGCGCGCATCAGGATCACACCGACGACGAAGATAAACAGGTTTTTCGCGCTCGGTAGGCCTTCGGACGCCACCCACAGCGCCCACAAGGTTGGCCACAGCAGCAGGTAAATGCCGATGGGTTTGTCCAGGCGCATCAGCTGCACGAAGTCCCAGGCGCGTGGGTGCATGCGATTGAGCGATTGCAGCAGGCGGGTGTACATCGGGCGTTTCTCCTGGCGAGGTGCGCGGATTATACGGAGTCGCTGCGCGGGATGGGCGCAAGGTTGAACTGTAGGATGGGTGGGGCCGCCTAGGTGGGGCCGCCTAGGTTGAGCATAGCGATACCAATGCTGCACGAGTGGCGCTGCTTATTGATGGGTTACGCCTGTGGCTAACCCATCCTACAGCTCTACGGCTTAATGGCCGCCGCAACCCAAAAGGCCGGCAGAAACACCTCGGCAACCAGCAGGTTAAGCGGGCCGCGACTGAAGCAGGAGCGGCGTGCCCATAAATCGGCACTGCGCACCGCTTCAGGCAGCCAGGCGGCGGGGTAATGGCAAGCTTGCAGAGGGCCGCGGGCGAAGGCTGGGTTAGTGAACAGCAACTCGCCAAGGGAGCGGCTGCCGAGTTGGTCGAGGCCCATGTCTGACGCTTCCAGCGCACTGCGCGCTGCCACGCTGCGGGCGAATACCCAGGGTTGTTGATGGCCGCGCAAATACACTTCGCGTACCCAGCCTTGGCTGCCTTCGGCCACATTGAGGGCGGCGCATTCATCACTGCGCAGGCACTGCCAGCCCTCGTTTAGCGGCTGCACGCTGAAGTGATCGGCGGATAGCTCAATCAGCCGCTGGGTCAGCGAGTCCTGGTTGACGAATAGCCAGCTGTAGATGTCCGCCGCTGGGGTCGGACGTAATTGGCTGGCTGGCAGCCAGTTGGGCTGATCAGTGGGGGAGGCGTGGGGCACGGCTGCAAGTCACCACAAACGAAAGGGGGCGAGTGTAACAAATGCCCAGCGCAGTCAGGCCGTTGCCACATTGCCGCAGGGGCTGGCGCTGATGCAGAGCGCCGGCGTTACGTCCAACCTTCCAGGCGCATGGTGGCGCGCACCAGGCGCTGTTCTTCCTGTTCGATTTCCTTGAGGTTGTCGCGGATGCTGTGGATATGCTCGCGCGCCGCACGCTGCGCTTGTTCCGGTAGGCGCTCGATTACCGCGTGATAGAGGCGTGTGTGCTGGCGGTCGATCTGGCGTTTTTGCATAGGCCGGTGATAGAGGTTGTTGACCGAGGCAAACACCGTGCTGAGCATCAAATCGGTCAACGACTGCAGGGTGTGCAGCAACACCGGGTTGTGCGACGCCTCGCAGATGGCGAGGTGGAAGGCATGGTCGAGGCGCGCATGCTCGCGTGGGTCGACCGGCGCGGCCTGGCTGTGGGCGGCGAGCATTTCCTCATAGCGGCGGGTAAGCAGGACGAAGTCGGCATCGGTGCCGCGCAAGGCGGCCAGGCGAGCCGATTCCGCTTCTAGCAGTGCGCGCACCTCCAAGAGGTCAAAGAGTGTGCGCGGTTGTGAGTTGAACAGGTGCATCAGCGGGCTGGCATCACGCGGGCCGTTCAGCGAGGCCACGCGTGAGTCGCGGCCCTGGGCCGTGTCAATAATGCCGCGACCGCGCAGCACTTTTAGCCCTTCGCGCAGGGCTGAGCGGGAGATACCCAGCTTCTCGCATAGACGGCGCTCTGAAGGCAGTGCCTGGCCGGTCTTGAGCACGCCATCGACGATTAATCGCTCAATCCGTTCGGCAACCACATCGCTGACCTGGCGGCGCGCACCTGGCTTGTCTTCAAGCATCCTAAGGCCCTCTGCTAACTGGTAGTACCAATTTTATTGGGTCAATCACGTGGCGCTCAATATAGGCACTAATCCCTTTGCTTGTAAGGCTTAGTTCAGGTAAATGCCGGGTTCGTGTTTGCATAAACTGGTCATACCAGCATGTTTAACAATGGACTCAGGCGACGTTGGGCCCTAAACATGCCGGCACAATAAACAGGCGGTGCTGCCACTGACCTGTGCACAAGAACAACGTGAGCCAAGTGAGCCTGCCATGAGTATTCTGTACGACGAACGCGTCGATGGGCCGCTGCCTAAGGTTGATAAATCAGCCCTGCTGGCCGAATTGCGTGAGCAGCTGCCTGATCTTGATGTGCTGCACACCCCGGAAGACCTCAAACCCTATGAATGCGACGGCCTTTCGGCCTACACCACCACGCCAATGCTGGTGGTCCTGCCTGAGCGTATTGAACAAGTCGAGCAACTGCTGAAACTCTGCTACCAGCGCCAGGTGCCGGTGGTGGCGCGCGGGGCTGGTACTGGCCTGTCGGGCGGCGCTTTGCCGTTGGCGCAGGGCATTCTGCTGGTGATGGCGCGCTTCAAACATATCATTGAAGTCAACCCGGAAGGGCGCTTTGCGCGGGTGCAGCCGGGTGTGCGTAACCTGGCCATCTCCCAGGCGGCTGCGCCTTACGACCTGTATTACGCCCCGGACCCGTCCTCGCAAATCGCCTGCTCAATCGGCGGCAACGTCGCTGAAAATGCCGGTGGCGTGCACTGCCTGAAATACGGCCTGACCGTGCACAACCTGCTCAAGGTAGAAATTCTCACGGTTGAAGGCGAGCGCATGACCCTGGGCAGCGATGCCCTGGACTCGCCCGGCTTCGACCTGCTGGCCTTGTTCACCGGCTCCGAAGGCATGCTGGGGATCATCACCGAAGTGACGGTCAAGCTGTTGCCCAAGCCGCAGGTCGCCAAAGTGCTGTTGGCCAGTTTTGATTCGGTGGAGAAGGCCGGGCGCGCGGTCGGGGAAATCATTGCTGCCGGGATTATCCCCGGTGGCCTGGAAATGATGGACAACCTGGCGATTCGCGCCGCCGAAGACTTTATCCACGCCGGCTACCCGGTGGAGGCCGAGGCCATTCTGTTGTGCGAGCTGGATGGCGTAGAAGCCGACGTGCATGACGAGTGCGAGCGGGTTAAGGCCGTGCTGATTCAGGCTGGTGCCACCGAGGTGCGCCTGGCCCGTGATGAGGCCGAACGGGTCAAGTTCTGGGCCGGACGCAAGAATGCCTTCCCGGCGGTTGGGCGCCTGTCGCCGGATTATTACTGCATGGATGGCACCATCCCGCGCCGTGAGTTGCCGGGCGTGCTCAAGGGCATCAGCGAGCTGTCCGAGGAGTTCGGCCTGCGCGTGGCCAACGTGTTCCATGCCGGTGACGGCAACATGCACCCGCTGATTCTGTTTGATGCCAACCAGCCCGGTGAGCTGGACCGTGCTGAGTCGCTGGGCGGCAAGATCCTTGAGCTATGCGTCAAGGTGGGCGGCAGCATTACCGGCGAGCACGGTGTGGGCCGCGAGAAGATTAATCAGATGTGCGCCCAGTTCAACAGTGACGAGCTGACCCTGTTCCATGCGGTGAAAGCGGCCTTCGACCCTAGCGGCCTGCTCAATCCCGGCAAGAACATTCCGACCCTGCACCGCTGCGCCGAATTCGGCGCGATGCACGTGCACCACGGGCAGCTGCCTTTCCCTGAACTGGAGCGCTTTTAATGGTTATGCAGCATGACTGCGACGCCAGTACGGCGCTGCTGGAACACGTCAATCACGCCCTCAACAACGCCACCGCGCTGCGTATTCAGGGCGGCAACAGCAAGGCATTTCTCGGCCGCAAGGTCGAGGGTGAGCTGCTGGATACGCGCGCCCATCGCGGCATCGTCAGCTATGACCCGACCGAATTGGTGATCACCGCTCGCGCCGGCACGCCGCTGGTCGAGCTGGAAGCTGTGCTGAATGAGGCTGGGCAAATGCTCACCTGTGAGCCTGCGCAGTACGGTGGTGTCGCCACCTTAGGTGGCTTGGTCGCGGCAGGTCTGTCGGGGCCGCGCCGGCCTTGGTCTGGTGCGGTTCGCGACCTGGTGCTGGGCACTCGGCTGATCACCGGCCATGGCAAACACCTGCACTTTGGTGGCGAGGTGATGAAGAACGTCGCCGGCTACGACCTGTCGCGCCTGCTGGCCGGTAGTTTCGGTTGCCTTGGGGTGATCACTGAGGTGTCGCTCAAGGTGCTGCCCAAACCACGCCAATGTCTGAGCCTGCGCTTGGAAATGGACGCGGCCTTGGCACTGCAAAAACTCGCCGAATGGGGCCAGCAACCGATTCCGCTGAGCGCCGCTAGCCACGACGGCAGCGCCTTGCACTTGCGCCTGGAAGGCGGCGAAGGCTCGGTGGCCGCTGCCCGTGAACGCCTGGGTGGTGAGCTGCTCGACAGCACTTATTGGGTTGACCTGCGGGAGCAGCGCCTGGACTTCTTTGCTGATCCTCGGCCGCTGTGGCGCTTGTCGGTGCCGAGCAATAGCGGCGTGCTGAGCCTACCCGGTGAGCAGCTAATCGACTGGGGTGGCGCGCAGCGTTGGCTGAAATCCGATGCCGATGCGGCGCTGATTCGCCAGGCCGCCGACGCCGTTGGCGGCCATGCCACCTGCTTTACGGCTGGCCATTGCGACAGCCCATTCCATCCGCTTGCTGCACCACTACAGCGTTATCACCGCCAGTTGAAGGCCCAGCTCGACCCGCAGGGCATCTTCAACCCTGGCCGCATGTATTCCGAGGTTTAAGCCGTGCAGACCAATCTGAGTGAACACGCCAAATCTCTGCCGCGCGCCGAAGAAGCCGAACGCATTTTGCGCAGCTGCGTGCATTGCGGCTTTTGCAACGCTACTTGCCCGACCTATCAACTGCTCGGCGACGAGCTGGACGGCCCGCGCGGGCGCATCTATCTGATCAAGCAAGTTCTGGAAGGCAACGAAGTTACCGCCAAGACCCAGTTGCATCTGGACCGCTGCCTGACCTGCCGCAACTGTGAAACCACCTGCCCGTCGGGCGTGCAGTATCACAACCTGCTTGATATCGGCCGCGCCGTGGTCGATGCCGCCGTGCCGCGTCCGCTGGCGCAGCGTGTGCTGCGTGAGAGTTTGCGCGCGGTGGTGCCGAACGCCCGGCTGTTCAAGGGGCTGACCCAGGTTGGCCAAGTGTTCCGGCCTTTGCTGCCAGCCAGCCTGCAGGCCAAGTTGCCGCGCACTGCTAGCGCTGCCAAGCCGCGCCCAGAACCCCGCCACGCGCGCCGGGTGCTGATGCTGGAAGGCTGCGTGCAACCTGGCCTGGCACCTAACACCAATGCAGCCACCGCGCGGGTGCTGGATCGCCTCGGCATCAGCGTTACGCCGATCTATCAGGCCGGTTGCTGTGGCGCGGTGGACTATCACCTGAATGCTCAGGAGCAAGGCCTGCAGCGTGCACGGCAGAACATCGATGCATGGTGGCCAGCCATCGAACAAGGTGCCGAGGCCATCGTGCAGACCGCCAGCGGCTGCGGTGCCTTCGTCAAGGATTACGGCCATCTGCTGGCCGGCGATGCGGCGTATGCGGCCAAGGCCGCACGCGTCAGTGCGCTGGCCAAGGACTTGGTTGAAGTGCTCAGCCGCGAGCCTCTGGAGCAGTTGGGCGTACGCGCCGACAAGCGTTTGGCCTTCCATTGCCCGTGCACCTTGCAGCATGCGCAAAAGCTTGGCGGAGCGGTTGAGGGTGTGCTCGAACGCCTCGGTTTTGCCCTCACCGCCGTAGCGGACAGCCACCTGTGCTGCGGCTCGGCCGGGACCTATTCGCTGACCCAGCCGGAGCTGTCCAAACAGCTGCGCGACAACAAAATGAACGCCCTGGAAAGCGGCAAGCCGGAGGTGATTGTCACCGCCAACATCGGCTGCCAGACACATCTCGACGGCGCCGGTCGCACCCCCGTGCGGCACTGGATTGAACTCGTCGAAGAAGCCCTGAATTAACCGGAGAAGACCATGCACAGCAAAGCAGTAATGAGCCAGGCCGAAGTGACCCGCATCCTCGCCGCCGCCCGCAGTGAGGCGGCGCAAAACGGCTGGGCGGTGTCTATCGCGGTGGTCGATGACGGCGGCCACCCGCTGGCCCTGGAGCGCCTCGACGGTTGTGCGCCAATCGGTGCCTACATCTCCACGGAAAAAGCACGCAGCGCGGCGATCGGTCGACGTGAAACCAAGGGTTTTGAAGACATGGTCAACGGCGGGCGCAGTGCTTTCCTGTCCGCGCCGCTGGTGACGTCTCTGGAAGGCGGTGTACCGATCATTGTTGATGGCCAAGTGATCGGCGCGGTGGGCGTTTCTGGGGTCAAGGCCGATCAGGATGCACAAGTGGCCAAGGCTGGCGTCGCTGCCCTGGGCTGATTCGCATCGCAACGCGGCTCCTCGGCGTGCCGCTGCCACATACGCACTGAATTTATGGAGAGTAAGACATGACTGATCGGGTGAACTGCCAGCGCTTGCAAGTGGCCAGCAATCTGCAACGCTTCGTCGATGAGGAAGTACTGCCAGGCAGCGGTATTGAGCGCGAGGCATTCTGGAGCGGCTTCGATGCCCTGGTGCATGACCTGGCCCCGCTGAACCGCGCGCTGCTGGCAGAGCGCGATGCCCTACAAGTGCAGCTGGATACCTGGCACCGCGAACATCCGGGCCCGGTGAGCGATATGCCGGCTTACCGGCGCTTCCTTGAGTCCATCGGCTACCTGCTGCCGCAGCCGGACAGCGTGCAGGCCAGCACCGCCAACGTCGACAGCGAGATCACCAGCCAGGCTGGGCCGCAGTTGGTGGTGCCGGTGATGAACGCCCGCTATGCGCTGAATGCTGCCAACGCCCGCTGGGGTTCGCTGTACGACGCCCTGTACGGCACCGATGCCATCGCCGAAGACGGCGGTGCGCAGAAAGGCCCGGGTTATAACCAAGTGCGCGGGGCCAAGGTGATTGCCTTCGCCCGCGCCTTCCTCGATCAGGCCGCGCCGCTGGCCAGTGGCTCGCATGTCGACTCGGTCAGCTACCAGGTGGTTGACGCGCAACTCCAGGTGACCCTGGCCAATGGCAGCCAGACCGGCCTGGTACAGCCAGACAAGTTTGTCGGCTACCAGGGCCAAGCCAGCGCGCCTGCGGCCGTGCTGCTGCAGAACAATGGTCTGCATGTGGAAATCCAGATCGATGCCAGCAGCCAGATCGGTGCAACCGATGCTGCTGGGGTCAAGGACCTGCTGCTGGAGTCGGCGCTGTCGACCATTCTTGACTGCGAAGACTCGGTGGCGGCGGTCGACGCTGCCGACAAGGTGCTGATCTACCGCAACTGGCTCGGCCTGATGAAGGGCGACCTCAGCGAAGAGCTGGAGAAGGGCGGTAAGCGCATCGTCCGCCGCCTCAACCCGGATCGTGCCTACACTGCGGCGGACGGTGGCGAGTTGTCCCTGCACGGCCGCTCGCTGCTGTTTGTGCGTAACGTTGGCCACCTGATGAGTAATCCGGCGATTCTCGATGGCGAAGGCCAGGAGATCCCTGAGGGCATTCTCGATGGTGTGATGACCAGCCTGTGCGCGCTGCATGACCTGCAGCGTCGCGGTAATTCGCGTACCGGCAGCGTGTATATCGTTAAGCCGAAGATGCACGGTCCGGCGGAAGTGGCCTTTGCCGATCAGCTGTTTAGCCGCATCGAAGACTTGCTACAGCTGCCGCGTCATACCCTGAAAATGGGCATCATGGACGAGGAGCGGCGCACCAGCGTCAACCTCAAAGCCTGTATTGCCGCAGCGAGTGCGCGGGTGGCGTTTATCAACACCGGCTTCCTCGACCGCACCGGCGACGAGATGCACACCGCAATGGAGGCGGGTGCCATGTTGCGCAAAGGCGATATGAAAAGCAGCGCCTGGATTCAGGCCTACGAACGCAACAACGTGTTGGTCGGCCTCAGCTGCGGCCTGCGCGGCCGGGCGCAGATCGGCAAGGGCATGTGGGCCATGCCGGACCTGATGGCGGCGATGCTTGAGCAGAAGATTGCGCACCCTAAAGCCGGTGCCAACACCGCCTGGGTGCCGTCGCCAACCGCTGCCACTTTGCATGCGCTGCATTATCACAAGGTTGATGTCCAGGCGGTGCAGCGTGAGCTGGAACTTATCGACCTGAATAGCCAGCGCAATACCCTGCTGAATGACCTGCTAAGCGTGCCTGTAGTGGCTGCAGCGAATTGGAGTACCAGCGAAATTCAGCAGGAGCTGGACAACAACTGCCAGGGCATTCTCGGTTACGTGGTGCGCTGGGTGGAGCAGGGCGTCGGCTGCTCGAAAGTACCGGATATCCACAACGTTGGCCTGATGGAAGACCGCGCGACATTGCGCATCTCCAGCCAGCACATCGCCAACTGGCTGTATCACAACGTGGTGAGCGAGGCGCAGGTGCGCGAAAGCCTGGAGCGTATGGCCACGGTGGTGGATCAGCAGAACGCAGGTGATACCGCCTACCGGCCGATGGCTGCCAACTACGTCAAGTCGGCAGCCTTCCAGGCCGCCAGTGACCTGGTCTTCAAGGGCCGTGAGCAGCCCAGCGGTTATACCGAACCGCTGTTGCACGCCTGGCGTTTGCGCTTCAAAGAGCAGGAGGCATAAGCCGAGACGATTGATAAACCGCCCCGCCAGACATGTGCTGTCGGGGCGTTTGAGCATTGATGGTGGTGTGGGTAACCCTCGTACCGCCATCTTTGGGTCTGTCGGGGTTGGCTGAGTGTTGCTCAGCGACTTGGCAGGTCTACGTGCGTGGCGCCGGGTATCCCCGGAACATTCTGGTTCACAATAACAAATAGGAACCAACACATGAGTCAAACACTGCTATCGATACTGGCCTTCGTGCCCTTGGTGCTGGCGGGTGTGCTGCTGATCGGCTTTCGCTGGCCAGCCAAGTACGCTATGCCGGTGGTCTTTCTGCTCACCGCGATCATTGGCCTGACGGCCTGGGATATGTCCTTCAATCGGGTGCTGGCGTCCAGCCTGCAAGGCCTGATCCTCACCGCCGCGATCCTCTGGATCATCTTCGGCGCGATTCTGTTGCTCAACACCCTCAAACACTCAGGCGGGATTGCCGCCATCCGCCGCGGCTTTGCCACCATTAGCCCGGATCGCCGGGTGCAGGCACTGATTGTGGCCTGGTTGTTTGGCTGCTTTATTGAGGGCGCGTCGGGCTTTGGTACGCCTGCTGCCGTCGCCGCTCCGCTGTTGGTTGCGCTGGGCTTCCCGGCTCTGGCTGCCGTGGTGCTGGGCATGATGGTGCAGTCCACACCGGTGTCCTTCGGCGCTGTGGGTACGCCAATCCTGGTCGGGGTTGCCGGCGGTCTGGATCAAGCGGGGATGAGTGCTCAGCTCGCCACGCTGAACAGCAGTTGGGATGTGTTCTTTCACCTGATCTACTCGCGGGTGGCGATTACCCACGGCCTGATCGGCATCTTTATGCCGTTGATCATGCTGTCCATCATGACGCGCTTCTTCGGTAAGAATCAGTCCTGGAAAGAAGGCCTGGAAATGGCGCCATTTGCCATCTTCACCGGCTTGGCTTTCGTCATCCCGTATATCGCGGCTGGCGTGTTCCTCGGCCCCGAATTCCCCTCGATGATCGGTGCCATGGTCGGCCTGGCTATCGTTATCCCTGCGGCCAAGGCTGGCTTTTTGCTGCCTAAAACCACCTGGGACTTCGCTGATGCCAAAGACTGGCCGGCAGAGTGGATGGGCAAGATCGAAATGAAGATTGACGACATCGCCGGTAAAGCGCCGATCTCGGTGCGCATGGCGTGGGCGCCATACGTGCTGTTGGCGGTGTTCCTGGTGGCTTCGCGGATCTTCCCTGAGTTGAAGGCCGCGCTGTTGTCGGTGAGCTTCGGTTGGGCCGATATCCTCGGCGAGGCGGGTGTCTCCGGCAAGCTTGAGCCGTTGTATCTGCCTGGCGGCATTCTGTGCATGGTGGTGCTGGTGACTGCGCTGCTGCACCGTATGCGTCTGGCTGATCTGGGTGCGGCGATCAATGAGTCGAGCCGTACCCTGCTGGGCGCTGGCTTTGTGCTGATCTTCACCATCCCGATGGTGCGCATTCTGATCAACTCTGGGGTCAACGGTTCCGATCTGGTGTCCATGCCGGTGGCGATGGCGCAGTTGGTGGCCGACAGCGTGGGCGGGGTTTATCCGTTCTTCGCTCCAGCGGTGGGTGCTCTCGGTGCCTTTATTGCCGGCTCCAATACCGTGTCGAACCTGATGCTGTCGCAGTTCCAGTTCAATGCGGCGAGCCTGCTTGGGGTTTCCGGCGCGATGATGGTGGCGGCGCAATCGGTGGGTGCGGCGGCGGGTAATATGATCGCCATTCACAACGTGGTGGCGGCTTCTGCCACTGTCGGCCTGCTTGGCCGCGAAGGCATCACCCTACGCAAAACCATTCTGCCAACGCTCTACTACCTGATCGCGGCCGGTGGCCTGACGATGATCGCCATGTACGGCATGGGCATTTCCGACCCGTTGCTGCAGGCGGGTTGAGCGCCCCTTCTGCCCGTCAACCCGACGGGCAGAACCCTACTTTGGTTGGCCGCCGTTAAGGCGGCTTTTGTCGTTCTGCGGCTTGGCGCACCTGTGCATATACGGTAGTTTGCCCGGCGCAATAGCCGTGTGATTCCCTGAGGTAGTTATGAAGAAGTGGCAATGTGTGGTTTGTGGACTGATTTACGACGAAAGCCAGGGTTGGCCGGATGAAGGTATCGCGGCCGGTACGGCATGGCAGGATGTCCCGGAAGACTGGCTGTGCCCCGATTGCGGTGTGGGTAAGCTGGATTTTGAGATGATCGAAATCGGCTAAGAACCTGTCAAATGTTGCTGCGCGTCGGTGATACGGCGTTAGCAATGGTCTCGCTCTGGCTCGCGAGATTTGCAACAGCTTCTACGTCCAAGCTGTTCTAGGCGGCGACCTTGGGTCGCCGTTTTGCTTGATTGCTGCGCATACTTGGCCACGCAAGCAAACAGCTAAGTGGCGAGGTGGTTATGCGCAAGTGGCAGTGTGTGGTGTGCGGTTTTATCTATGACGAAGCCCTCGGCTTGCCCGAAGAAGGCCTCGCCCCTGGCACAGCCTGGGAAGATGTCCCGGCAGACTGGCTGTGCCCCGATTGCGGCGTCGGCAAGTTGGATTTCGAGATGATCGAAATCGCCTAAGCCGCGCGTCAGCCCTGAAATCTATTAGGGCCGCAGCCTGCGGTCCGTGTGAGGAATGAGCATGAGTGCACCCGTCGTCATCGTCGGTACCGGCCTGGCCGGCTACAATCTGGCCCGTGAACTTCGCAAGCTGGACAGCGAAACCCCGTTGTTGCTGATCACGGCTGACGACGGCCGTTCTTATTCCAAGCCGATGCTCTCCACCGGCTTTGCCAAGAACAAGGATGCCGATGGCTTGAGCATGGCTGAGCCCGGGGCGATGGCTGAGCAGCTTAAGGCGGAAGTTCGCACGCACACGCGGATCAATGGTATCGACCCTGGCCACAAGCAGTTGTGGATCGGCGAAGAGGCTGTGCCGTACCGCGATTTGGTGTTGGCCTTGGGTGCCGAGGTGATTCGCGTACCGGTGCAAGGCGATGCCGACGATGCGATTTTCTCGATCAATGACCTCGAAGACTACGCGCGCTTTCGCGCGGCGGCCGCTGGCAAGCAGCGCGTCTTGCTGCTGGGCGCAGGGCTGATCGGTTGTGAGTTTGCCAATGACCTCAGCCTGGGCGGTTATCAGGTCGAGCTGGTGGCACCTTGCGAGCAAGTGATGCCTGGCCTGCTGCATCCGGCGGCGGCTGCTGCGGTTCAAGCTGGCTTGGAAGGTTTGGGTGCACGGTTTCACCTCGGTCCGGTATTGGCCAGCCTGAACCACAAAGGTGAGACGCTGGAAGCGCACCTCTCGGACGGCACGCTGATCAGCTGTGATCTGGTGCTGTCGGCGGTGGGGTTGCGCCCGCGCACCGAGTTGGCCGCCGCCGCTGGTCTGGCGGTCAATCGCGGGGTGGTGGTCGACCGCCAACTGCGCACCTCACATGCCAACATCTATGCACTGGGCGACTGTGCCGAGGTCGATGGCATCAATCTGCTCTACGTGATGCCGTTGATGACCAGTGCGCGCGCGCTGGCGCAGACCTTAGCCGGTACGCCAACGGCGGTCAGTTACGGGCCAATGCCGGTTACCGTGAAGACCCCAGTATGCCCACTGGTGGTCTCGCCGCCGCCGCGCGGGCTGCAAGGCGAGTGGAGCGTGGAAGGCAGCGGCGCAGATATCAAAGCGCTTTGTCACGACAGCAGCGGCGCGTTGTTGGGCTACGCACTGACCGGTTCAGCGGTGCAGGAGAAGTTGGCCCTGAATAAGCAGCTGCCCGCGCTTTTGGCCTGAATGGCAGGCGTTCTGTCGGATATGCCGTGAAGTTGCCTGGTTTAACCGTCGGGCAAGACTGGCGCAGGGCAGGATGGCGTGCCATTCTCCCTCAGTCTGCCGCAGCCTAGAGCTGCTGCGGCGCCTTGGTATCTGCTCACGCAGAGCAGCCCGGAAACAACAACAAAAAACCGTAAGAGGCATTTATGCGTAAACCGGAACTCGCCGCCGCCATCGCCGATAAGGCGGATCTGACTAAAGATCAGGCAAACCGTGTACTTAATGCGGTACTTGAAGAAATCACCAATGCACTGAACCGTAAGGACAGCGTCACTCTGGTGGGCTTCGGTACTTTCGTGCAACGCCATCGCGGTGCTCGCACCGGTAAAAACCCGCAAACCGGCGAGCCGGTAAAGATCAAAGCCAGCAATACCGTCGCTTTCAAACCGGGCAAGTCCCTGAAAGACGCGGTCAACTGAGTCTAAAGGCCCGGAGTCCTTGGCTCCGGGTTGTTCCTTGGCAGGCTGTTTACCCTTCTTTCAGCCGGATGTAGTCCCCCGAACAAACCGCTACAATGCGCCGCCTTTTCCTTTCCCTTGCGAGGCCTTGCGCATGAAATTCCGTTTTCTTCTGTGGATGCTGGGCCGCCTGATGGCCAAGGCCAGCCGTGAAAACCCAACGTTCCAACAGCAATTGCTCGACCGCGATATGGTGTTTCAACTGCACACCCTGGACGGCAAAGTAGCCCGTCACTTCATCGTTAAAGACCAGCGCATCACCAGCAAGCGCGGCACGGCTACTGAGCCTGCCTTCGCCCTCGGCTTCAAAGATGCGGCCTACGGTTTCGCCACTATGAGTGCGAAGAACAAGCAGTTGGCCTTTATGCAGGGTATCCAGAACAAGGACATCCAGATTCAGGGCAACCCCGCGCTGGTTATCTGGTTCCAGGGCCTGACCAAGTACCTGATGCCGAAAAAGAAAGACGCCGCGAAAAAGGCAGCCTGATTCGCCGTTCTACACGCCAGGGCGTACTCGCTACGCCCGAGTGCAGGGGCTTGCGGCAATCCGGCTTGCGCTAAAAGCGCATCAGCCTCTAGGCTGGGTACAGCCACTGTGAGAGCTTGCCCATGCGTCTGCTGCTGATTGCCCTGCTGTTGTCCTCCCCCCTTACTTACGCCGCCCCTGCCAAAGTCGATGCTTTTGCGCCGTTATTCGAGCTGGCAGGCATTCGTTTGCTCTGCGAACAGAGTGCCCCGCTGGTACAGCGGGGTTTGGCGGCTAAGCAGCAGGAGCAGTTGGCCAAGGTATTTGCTGCCGATGGGATATGTCTGGATCTGGCTAAGCGTCTGAGTAGCACGCTTGATCAGGTACAGCTGCAACGCGCCCAGGAGCTGCTGGAAAGCCCGCTGGCGGAGGACTTTACGGCTGCCGAGCGGGCGGTCGGTGAGGGTGGTACGGAAGGGTTGACGGCTTATCGCAAGCAGCTCGTTGAGCGTGCACCACGCGAGGAGCGCTTGGCTTTGGTGCGGCGGCTGGATGCTGCCGCACACACTACGACCTTGGCCACCCTGCTGCGTTATGAAGTCGGTAAGACGCAGGCATTGCTGGTCTTGCAAGCGCGTGGTGAAAGTCTCGATGAGTCAGCCTTGAGCAGCCAGACAAAATCTCAGGAAGACGTGCTGCGTGCGTCCAGTGCGCAGGCAGTGGAGTCCTTCATGCTTTACGCCTACCGGCGCATGCCCAGTGACAAACTGGCCGAATATGCCGCGCTATATGAGCAGCCTGCGGTTGCCCAGTTGCTCGAGGAAAGCGTGCGGATCTTGCCCGAGTTGTTTGCTGCCCGGCGCGCGCAGCTGGGTAAGTAAGGTTTGCTGTAAACCAACAAGGGGCCAGTAGGCCCCTTGTTTTCTTCACCGCACGCTTATTTTGCTGGATGAAACTGCATAGCCAATTCGCGCAGGGCGACTTCGGCGGCGAGCACCTTGCTTACGGCTTCTTCGGCCTTTTCGCGGCTGATGCCGAGGTTGTCGAATAGGCTTTGCGGAATCTCGCTCTGCGGCCCGGAACCGATGCCACGGTTGCGCAGCAGGCTGACCGACAGGCACACCAGGTTCGGATAGGCGGCATGCGCGCCGGCGTATTCTGAGTCGTGCTGGAAGCGCAGGGCGCTAGCAAGCTCTTCTGGCATGTCCCAGTAGCGCATCAGCCAGGAGCCGATTTGTTCGCGGGTGATACCGAGCAGGTGTTGCTCGATATAGCTGTGCGACAGGTGCGGGTTGACCTCAAGGTGGCGGCAGATCAGCGAGAAGTGCGGTGGAAACACATGCGCGAGCACCAGGTAGCCGAAATTGTGCAGCAGGCCCGCCAGGTAGGTCAGGCCAGCTTCCGGGCGTTGTGCCCGCGGAATGGCGCGGGTCAGCCCTTCAATCACGGCCGCAGTGTAGATCGCCTGTTGCCAGTAAGGCGTGGCTTGTTGCGGTTGGTCTTTGGGCAGGCTCAAGGTTTTACCCAAGGCCAAACCGAGTGCCAGGTTGATCACCAGATCAAAGCCCAGCACGCGGACGATGGCGTCTTCCACCGAGCGGATCTTGCCCGGAGCGGCGTAGTAGGGCGAGGCCGCCCAGCTGACGACCTGCGCCGCCAAGGCGGGGTCGGTTTCCACCACACCAGTGATGTCATCCACCGTGGCTTCCGGGGAAACCCGCAGTTTGATGATCTTCTGCGCGGTCTCCGGCAGCGGCGGAATCTCGATGGTCTCTTCTAAACGTTGCTGGATACGGCGTGCCGTGAACGCTTGTACCGCCTGGGTGATTTCTGCGCGGTCGTCGTCCGGGCGGTCCAGGTTCAGGCGGATATTGCTCAGCGGCTCGCCGAAGCGTGCGGCACTGGCCTTGCTCAGCAAGCTCTTGAAGGCCTCGGTGGTCAGCTCCAGCAGCACGCCGGGTTGGCCTGACTCGATATACAGGCTGGGCACCTGCAGCAGGCGCTCGTCATACAGGCACGGTGAGCTGGTCAGCGGTGGCAGGCCGGGCAGCGCCTTCAGCTTGTGCTTGCCGAGCATGCGTTCCAGGCGCTCCGGTCTGACCGCCGTGAGCTGGCGACCGGTCAGTTCGGTGAGGCGATTAAGGTCGAGTAACTGGCTTTGCGGAAAGAGCACCAGCAGCGCACCAACGGCATCGTCGAGCAGTACTGCCTGCAGCCGTTGCGCGGCGGGTAGGCCAGGCAGATCAAGGCAGACCTGGTAGGCCAGCCCCAGTTTCTCCAGCAATTGCACAATCACCGCTGGTGGTTGCGAATGGGTGTCGGCAGCAAGGGCGAGATCAGTCATGGCGGTATCCGGCAGAGGCAGCAGTGCTTTGAGTATAAACAGCCGCCTGGCGAAAAAACGTTACAGGCGACCTATTTGCTGTTTGCAGTATCACACTTGTCCGTATTGTTGGCCGTGTCGCAGCCAGCGTTCAAGCAGCGGGCTGACGTGCTGCGGCCAGTGTTCCAGTAGTGTCTGGGCCGCTTCGCGGACTGCTGGCAGCAGGTCGGCATCGCGCATCAGGTCGGCCACTTTAAATTGCAGCAGGCCGGTTTGTCGGGTGCCGAGCATCTCGCCTGGGCCACGCAACTCCAGATCTTTTTCAGCGATGACAAAACCATCGCAGGTCTCGCGCATGATTGCCAGTCGTTGACGGCCCAGTTGCGATAACGGCGCGTGATACAGCAGCAGGCAGTGGCTCGCAGCGCTGCCCCGGCCGACACGCCCGCGCAGCTGGTGCAATTGGGCCAGGCCCAGGCGTTCGGGGTTTTCGATAATCATCAGGCTGGCATTGGGTACGTCCACGCCAACTTCAATTACCGTGGTGGCGACCAACAGTTGCAGCTGGCCCTGCTTGAATTGGTCCATCACCGCAGCCTTTTCTGCGGGTTTCATGCGTCCGTGGATCAAGCCAACATTCAGGCCGCCCAGCGCGGCAGTCAGATCACTAAAGGTAGTTTCCGCAGCCTGGCAGGTCAGTTCCTCGGACTCTTCAATCAGCGTACACACCCAATAGGCTTGCCGGCCTTCGTTACAGGCCAGGCGCACCCGCTCGACAACCTCCAGGCGGCGGCTGTCGGCGATCACCAGGGTATTCACCGGGGTACGGCCTGGCGGCAGCTCATCGAGAATTGAGGTATCCAGATCGGCGTAGGCGCTCATTGCCAGGGTTCTGGGGATCGGTGTGGCGGTCATGATCAGCTGGTGCGGGCACATGCGCCCACCGATGCCTTTCTGCCGTAGTGCCAGACGCTGCTGTACGCCGAAGCGGTGCTGCTCATCGATAATCACCAGTGCGAGCTTGGCAAAGCGCACTTCATCCTGAAACAGGGCGTGAGTGCCGACCACCATGGGCGTGTCGCTGGCGATCTGCTCCAGCGCAGCAGCGCGGGCTTTGCCCTTGAGCTTGCCGGCTAGCCAGGCGACTTCAAGGCCCAGCGGCGCGAGCCATTTGCTGAAGTTGATGAAGTGCTGTTCGGCGAGGATTTCAGTGGGCGCCATCAGCGCCACTTGATAACCCGCCTCCAGTGCCTGTAGCGCGGCAAAGGCTGCCACCACGGTTTTGCCGGCACCCACATCGCCCTGTACCAGGCGCAGCATTGGCTCGCTTTGGCTAAGGTCGTAGGCGATTTCCGCGCCGACCCGCTGTTGCGCGCCGGTTGGGGTAAAGCCCAGGTTGGCCAGGTATTGCTGCGGTAGTTTTTTTGCCATGGGCATGGCCGGAGCCTGTTGCGCACGTACGCTCTCGCGCAGGCGCTGCAACGACAGCTGGTGGGTCAGTAACTCTTCGAAGGCCAGGCGGTGCTGGGCCCAGTGACGGCCTTCGGCGAGCTCTTCCAGGTCGGCGTCTGGCGGTGGCCGGTGCAGGTAGCGAATGGCCTGGTCGAGCGGGCTTAGCTGGTAATCGTCAGCCAGCTCGCGCGGTAACCAGTCTGGCAGGCTGTGCGGGCCGAGGCGCGCCAGGGCCTGTTCGCTGAGCTGGCGTAGGCGCTGTTGTGTCAGGCCTTCGGTGGTCGGGTAGATCGGCGTGAGGGTTTGCTCTACGGCGATCTGCTCGCTGCCGGACAGCGCGCGGTATTCCGGGTGATAGATTTCCAGGCCAGAAGAGCCTGGCCGAACTTCGCCGTAGCAGCGCACTTGGGTGCCGCGTTTGAGGCCTTCTTTCTGTGCCTGGCTGAAGTGATAGAAACGCAAGGAGAGGGTGCCGCTGCCGTCCTGCAGGCGCACCAGTAGGCTGCGCCGGCGACCCATGACCACATCGGCGCCGGCGATTATGCCTTCAACCACGGCATCCTGGCCCGGCCGCAGAGCGCCAATCGGCACGATGCGGGTGCGATCTTGATAGCGCAACGGCAGGTGGAACAGCACGTCCTGCAGGGTCTCCAGGCCGACCTTGGCGAGTTTTTCGGCCAAGGCAGCGCCCACGCCTTTTAGCGCGGTGACAGAAGTGGCGGCCAGCTCGCTCATTGTCGAGTCTTAGGCGCTTGGCGTTAGCGGGCGAGCCACCGAGCACAGGCGGATCGAGTCAGTCAGCACTTCGATGGCATTCGGCCGTGGGAAGCTAGCGCGCCAGGCGATAGCCACGGTGCGGAAAGGCGTCGGCGGGCTGAGCGGGCGTACTTCAATCACGCCGGGGGCGTAGTGGTGGCTGTCCACGGCGGAGAACGGCAGGATCGACACGCCAAGGCCCGAGGCGACCATGTGGCGGATGGTTTCCAGCGAGCTGGATTCCACCGTGGTGTGCTTGGCGCTGTCTTCGCCGCCCTTACGCAGGGTTGGGCAGGCTTCCAGCACCTGGTCACGGAAGCAGTGGCCTTCACCGAGCAGCAGCAGGCTTTTGTCATTCAGCAGTTTGCTATCGATGGTTTTCATCGCCGCCCAAGGGTGGCCGGCCGGCAGCAGCGCATAGAACGGCTCGTCGTAGAGCGGTTTGGTCAGCACGTCGGCTTCGTGGAAGGGCAGGGCGATGATGATTGCGTCCAGCTCGCCATTGCGCAGCTTGTCACGCAGCACGTGGGTGAAGTTCTCTTCGATGTACAGCGGCATCTGAGGAGCAACACGGTGCAGTTGCGGGATCAGATGAGGAAACAGATACGGGCCGACGGTGTAGATCGCACCGATTTTCAGCGGCGCAGCCATCTGGTTTTTGCCTGCCTGGGCCAGCTCGCGGATACCTTGGGCCTGCTCCAGCACTTTCTGTGCTTGGGTGACGATGCCTTCACCGACGGGCGTCAGGCGCACTGCGCTCTTGCTGCGCTCGAAGATCAGCACACCTAGCTCATCTTCAAGCTTCTTCACCCCTACAGACAGCGTCGGTTGGCTGACGTGGCATCGCTCGGCCGCGCGGCCGAAATGCTGCTCCTGAGCGAGGGTGACTATGTAGCGCAGTTCAGTGAGGGTCATAGTCTTTATCCATTGAGATGCGGCCAAGCATAGCGACTGTATTCAATGGAACCAACTGCTGATGCCGTTCTGTAGGACTGTTAAGGCTCCAGCGACGGTTCTGGTGGTTGGCCGTGGGTTAATGTCGCTGACCAACAGAAAATATTTGGTTACTAAAGTGTTGTACGAATAGAATTGTGCCCATACTTAGCGGGTGCCCCTAATCGGGGTCAGTGCTCGCAGTAATAAAATTATAGAAGCCGTTCCTTTTAACAGGGAGTACCGGCATGCCTGATGCGGTAACGACCATGTCCCATAACTGGGCTTTTGCTGTGTTCCTGCTTGGGGTCTTCGGCCTCATTGCTTTTATGCTTGGGCTGTCCAGTCTGCTGGGTAGCAAAGCCTGGGGACGCAGTAAGAACGAACCCTTCGAATCCGGCATGTTGCCCGTCGGCAGCGCACGCCTGCGCCTGTCAGCCAAATTCTATCTGGTCGCGATGCTCTTCGTGATCTTCGACGTTGAAGCCCTCTTTCTCTTCGCTTGGGCAGTTTCGGTGCGCGAAAGCGGCTGGGCTGGGCTAATCGAAGCTACAGTCTTTATAGCAATTCTGTTGGCAGGTCTTGTCTACCTTTGGCGGATCGGGGCGCTCGATTGGGCACCTCAGGGACGTCGCGAGCGGCAGGCGAAGCTAAAACAATGAGGCTTTGGCGATGCAATATAAACTTACTCGGGTCGACCCGGATGCGCCTAATGAGCGCTATCCGGTCGGCGAGCGGGAGACTGTTTCCGACCCGCTGCTAGACGATCAAGTCCACAAGAACATCTACATGGGCAAGCTCTCGGATGTTCTCACCGGCGCAGTGAACTGGGGGCGCAAGAACTCCCTCTGGCCCTACAACTTCGGGTTGTCCTGCTGCTATGTGGAAATGACCACCGCCTTTACTGCGCCGCACGATGTGGCACGGTTCGGCGCGGAAGTTATCCGCGCTTCCCCTCGCCAGGCAGACTTCATGGTCATTGCCGGCACCTGCTTTATCAAGATGGCTCCGGTCATCCAGCGCCTGTACGAACAGATGTTGGAACCCAAGTGGGTGATCTCGATGGGCTCCTGCGCCAACTCTGGCGGCATGTACGACATCTATTCCGTGGTTCAGGGTGTCGACAAGTTCCTGCCTGTAGACGTTTATATCCCCGGTTGTCCGCCCCGTCCTGAGGCATTTCTGCAAGGCTTGATGCTGTTGCAGGAGTCCATTGGCCAGGAGCGTCGCCCGTTGTCCTGGGTCGTCGGTGATCAAGGTGTTTACCGTGCTGACATGCCTTCGCAGAAAGAACAGCGCCGCGAACAGCGTATCGCCGTAACCAATCTGCGTAGCCCCGACGAAGTGTAAGCCTGGGCTCGTGTGAGCCCGCCTACTGACGCCGTTGACCGATAGCGACCGAGATCATGACTGCAGACAGCATTCTGTCCATTCCGCCGTACAAGCCTGACGACCAAGACGTGGTCGTTGAGCTGAATTCCCGTTTTGGCGCTGACGCCTTTACCGCGCAAAGCACCCGTACCGGCATGCCGGTGCTGTGGGTGGCCCGCGAGCGGTTGGTCGAAATCCTGACCTTCCTGCGCAACCTGCCACGCCCTTATGTGATGCTGTATGACTTGCATGGCGTCGATGAGCGCCTGCGCACCCAGCGCCGTGGCCTGCCCGGTGCGGATTTCACCGTGTTCTACCACCTGATGTCGCTGGAGCGGAACAGCGACATCATGCTTAAGGTGGCGCTCAATGAGCGTGACCTGAATATGCCCAGCGTTACCAGCATCTGGCCCAACGCCAACTGGTATGAGCGTGAAGTCTGGGACCTCTACGGCATCCATTTCACCGGTCACCCGCACCTGACGCGGATCATGATGCCGCCGACCTGGGAAGGCCACCCGCTGCGCAAGGATTATCCGGCGCGCGCCACTGAGTTCGATCCGTTCAGCCTGACCCTGGCCAAGCAGCAACTGGAAGAAGAAGCGGCGCGCTTCAAGCCGGAAGACTGGGGCATGAAACGCGGCGGTGAGCACGAGGACTATATGTTCCTCAACCTCGGCCCGAATCACCCGTCGGCCCACGGTGCGTTCCGCATCATTTTGCAGCTCGATGGGGAAGAGATCGTCGACTGCGTACCGGAGATCGGCTACCACCACCGTGGTGCCGAGAAGATGGCCGAACGGCAGAGCTGGCACAGCTTTATTCCTTACACCGACCGCATCGACTACCTCGGTGGGGTGATGAACAACCTGCCGTACGTGCTGGCCGTGGAAAAGCTCGCGGGTATCACCGTGCCGCAGCGGGTCGACGTGATTCGTATCATGCTGGCCGAGTTTTTCCGCATCACCAGCCATCTGCTGTTCCTTGGAACTTATATTCAAGACGTCGGCGCGATGACGCCGGTGTTCTTCACCTTCACCGACCGCCAGCGCGCTTATAAGGTGATCGAGGCGATTACCGGCTTCCGTTTGCACCCGGCGTGGTATCGCATCGGCGGCGTTGCTCACGACCTGCCGCGCGGTTGGGATCGTCTGGTCAAAGAGTTCGTCGACTGGCTACCCAAGCGCCTCGACGAGTACGAAAAAGCCGCGCTGAAAAACAGCATTCTCAAGGCGCGGACCATCGGTGTGGCGCAGTACAACACCAAAGAAGCGCTGGAGTGGGGCACTACGGGTGCCGGTTTGCGCGCCACTGGCTGTGATTTCGACCTGCGCAAAGCGCGGCCGTATTCCGGCTACGAGAACTTCGAATTCGAAGTGCCGCTGGCGGTCAATGGCGATGCCTACGACCGTTGCATGGTGCGTGTAGATGAGATGCGCCAGAGCATCAAGATCATCGACCAATGCCTGCGGAATATGCCGGCTGGCCCTTACAAGGCGGACCATCCGCTGACCACGCCGCCGCCGAAAGAGCGCACGCTGCAGCACATTGAAACCCTGATCACCCACTTCCTGCAGGTTTCCTGGGGCCCGGTAATGCCGGCCAACGAAAGCTTCCAGATGATCGAGGCGACCAAGGGCATCAACAGTTATTACCTGACCAGCGACGGCAGCACCATGAGCTACCGCACGCGCATTCGTACGCCAAGCTTCCCGCACTTGCAGCAAATCCCTTCGGTGATTCGCGGCAGCATGGTGGCTGACCTGATTGCGTATCTGGGCAGTATCGACTTCGTTATGGCCGACGTGGACCGCTGACATGATCCAGACAACCAACAGCAGCACACTTATTCAGACTGACCGTTTTGCCCTGAGCGAAACCGAGCGCTCGGCCATTGAGCATGAAATGCACCACTACGAAGACCCGCGCGCGGCGTCGATCGAAGCGCTGAAGATTGTGCAGAAGGCCCGTGGTTGGGTGCCGGATGGCGCGGCGGATGCCATCGGCGAGATTCTCGGCATCCCGGCTAGCGATGTCGAAGGTGTGGCCACCTTCTATAGTCAGATCTTCCGCCAGCCGGTGGGGCGGCACATCATCCGCGTGTGCGACAGCATGACCTGTTATATCGGCGGCCATGAGTCGATTCTCGAGAGCATCCAGCAACAACTGGGTATTGGCCTCGGCCAAACCAGTGCCGACGGCCGCTTTACCCTGCTGCCAGTCTGCTGCCTGGGCAACTGCGACAAGGCGCCGGCGGTGATGATTGACGATGACACCTTTGGCAATCTGCATGCCGACGGCGTCGCCAAACTGCTGGAGGCCTATGCATGACTACGCTGACGTCCATGGGGCCGGCTAACACCATCGCCCGCAGTGAAGAAACTCACCCGCTGACCTGGCGCCTACGTGACGACGGCCAACCGGTGTGGCTGGAGGAGTATCAAGCGAAGAACGGCTACGCCGCCGCGCGCAAGGCGCTCGCCGAAATGGCCCAGGCCGATATCGTGCAAACCGTGAAGGACTCTGGCCTCAAAGGTCGCGGTGGTGCCGGCTTCCCCACCGGGGTGAAGTGGGGGCTGATGCCCGCCGACGAATCCATGAACATCCGCTACCTGCTGTGTAACGCGGATGAAATGGAGCCCAACACCTGGAAAGACCGCATGCTCATGGAGCAGCTGCCACACCTGTTGGTGGAAGGCATGCTGATTTCTGCGCGGGCGCTCAAGGCCTATCGCGGTTACATCTTCCTGCGCGGCGAGTACGTCGATGCAGCGGCGAATCTGAATCGCGCCATTGAGGAAGCCAAGGCCGCCGGCCTGCTGGGCAAGAACATTCTCGGTAGTGGTTTCGATTTCGAGCTGTTCGTGCATACCGGTGCCGGTCGCTATATCTGCGGTGAAGAAACTGCGCTGATCAACTCCCTCGAAGGTCGCCGCGCCAATCCGCGCGCCAAACCGCCGTTCCCCGCTGCAGTCGGGGTGTGGGGCAAGCCAACCTGCGTGAATAACGTGGAAACCCTGTGCAACGTGCCGGCCATCGTCGGTAACGGCGTGGAGTGGTACAAAAGTCTGGCGCGACCAGAGAGCGAAGACCACGGCACCAAACTGATGGGCTTCTCCGGCAAGGTGAAGAACCCTGGCTTGTGGGAACTGCCGTTTGGTGTGAGCGCCCGTGAGTTGTTCGAGGATTATGCCGGCGGCATGCGCGACGGTTACACGCTGAAATGCTGGCAGCCCGGTGGCGCTGGTACCGGCTTCCTCCTGCCCGAGCACCTCGATGCGCTGATGTACGCCGGCGGTATCGGCAAGGTTGGCACGCGCATGGGCACCGGCCTGGCATTGGCGGTGGACGACAGCATCAGCATGGTTTCGCTGCTGCGCAATATGGAAGAGTTCTTCGCCCGCGAATCCTGCGGCTGGTGTACTCCGTGCCGTGATGGCTTGCCCTGGAGTGTGAAGATTCTCCGTGCTCTTGAGCGCGGCCAAGGCACTCAGGACGATATCCAGACCCTGCTCGGGTTGGTCAACCTTCTCGGCCCCGGCAAGACCTTCTGCGCCCATGCACCGGGTGCCGTCGAACCGCTGGGCAGTGCGATCAAGTATTTCCGTTCGGAGTTCGAGGCTGGCGTGGCCAGCGCGGCGGCTCCGGCAGCGACGGGGCAATTCGCTCCCGCGTAAAAAAATGGCGCTCTGGCGGCCACTAACCTGGCCCCGCAGCACACCGTGATTCCATTAGCCAAGCCTGCTTCGGCGGGTAAAGAAGAAACCTGAACCATGGCCACTATCCACGTAGACGGCAAAGATTTCGAAGTCGATGGGGCGGACAACCTGCTGCAGGCCTGCCTGTCCCTCGGGCTCGATATCCCTTACTTCTGCTGGCACCCCGCGCTCGGTAGCGTTGGTGCCTGCCGCCAGTGCGCGGTTAAGCAGTACAGCGATGAAAACGACACGCGCGGGCGTATCGTCATGTCCTGCATGACGCCGGCCACCGATAACACCTGGATCAGCATCGACGATGCAGAGTCCAAGGCGTTTCGCGCCAGCGTCGTTGAATGGCTGATGACCAACCACCCGCACGACTGCCCGGTGTGTGAAGAAGGCGGCCATTGCCACCTGCAAGACATGACGGTGATGACTGGCCACAACCAGCGCCGTTATCGCTTCACCAAACGCACCCACCAGAACCAGCAGCTCGGGCCGTTTATTTCTCACGAGATGAACCGCTGCATCGCCTGCTACCGCTGCGTGCGTTATTACAAGGACTATGCCGGCGGCACTGACCTCGGTGTGTATGGCGCGCATGACAACGTGTACTTCGGCCGCGTCGAAGACGGCGTGCTGGAAAGCGAGTTCTCCGGCAACCTGGTCGAGGTCTGCCCAACCGGCGTGTTCACCGACAAAACCCACTCCGAGCGCTACAACCGCAAGTGGGACATGCAGTTCTCCCCAAGCATCTGCCACGGCTGTTCCAGCGGCTGCAACATCAGCCCTGGCGAACGCTATGGCGAATTGCGGCGCATCGAGAACCGCTTTAACGGCGATGTGAACCAGTACTTCCTCTGTGACCGTGGACGTTTCGGTTATGGCTATGTCAATCGCGCTGACCGTCCGCGTCAGCCGCTGTTGCTCAGCGCCGATGGCAATCAACAGCTGGGCCTTGATGCGGCCCTAGACAAGGCTGCCGAGCTGCTCAAGGGCAAACGGCTGATCGGTATCGGTTCGCCGCGCGCCAGCCTGGAAAGCAACTTTGCCCTGCGTGAGCTGGTTGGCGAAGCCAACTTCTTCAGCGGTATCGCCGCTGACGAGCTGGAGCATATCCGCCTGATCAGCGACATTCTGCAGAACGGCCCGCTACCCGTGCCGACCCTGCGTGAAGTGGAACAACACGACGCGGTGTTTATCCTCGGTGAAGACCTGACCCAGACCGCTGCGCGTTTGGCCCTGGCCCTGCGTCAGACAGTTAAAGGCAAAGCCACCGAGATCGCCGCCGGAGCGAAGATTCAAGAGTGGCATATGGCAGCGGTGCAAAACGTCGCGCAGGACGCGCTGAATCCGTTGTTTATCGCCAGCGTTACGACGACTCGTTTGGATGATATTGCCGAAGCCTGCGTGCATGCAGCGCCTGCTGATTTGGCGCGTATTGGTTTCGCTGTGGCCCATGCCATCGACCCTAGCGCGCCGGCCGTTAATGGTCTGGATGCCGACGTGGTCGAGCTGGTGCAGTTAATTGCCGAGGCTTTACTGGAGGCCAAGCGTCCGCTGATCGTCTCCGGGGCCTCGTTGGGTAGCCGGGAAATTATCGAAGCCGCGGCCAACATCGCCAGCGCGCTGAAAAATCGCGAGAAGAACGCCTCCATCAGTTTGGTTGTACCGGAAGCCAACAGCATGGGCTTGGCCCTGCTGCTGGGTGAAACCTTCGCCGGCAAGTCCGTCGACGACGCGCTGCAGGCGCTGACGACGGGCCAGGCTGACGCAGTGATCGTGCTGGAAAACGACCTCTATCGCCGCGCCGAGAGAGCCAAGGTTGATGCCGCACTGGCCGCTGCTAAGCTGGTGATTGTGGCTGATCACCAGATGACCGCCACCAGCGCCAAAGCTCACTTGCTGCTGCCTGCGGCCAGCTTCGCTGAAGGCGATGGCACCCTGGTCAGCTTCGAAGGCCGCGCCCAGCGCTTCTTCCAGGTGTTCGAGCCGAGTTACTACGACGCCAGTATCCTGATCCGCGAAGGCTGGCGCTGGCTGCATGCGCTGCACAGCACAATCCTGGGCAAGCCGGTCGACTGGACCCAGTTGGATGAAGTTACCGCCGCCTGCGCGGCTGCTAATAAGCCGTTGGCTCGCATTGTCGAAGCCGCGCCTAATGCCTCGTTCCGCATCAAGGGGCTGAAACTGGCGCGCGAGCCGCACCGTTACAGCGGTCGCACGGCGATGCGCGCCAATATCAGCGTGCACGAGCCGCGTCAGCCGCAGGATAAAGATTCGGCCTTTGCCTACTCCATGGAAGGCTATTCCGGCAGCAAGGAAGACCGCCAGCAGATTCCATTCGCCTGGTCGCCGGGTTGGAACTCGCCGCAAGCCTGGAACAAGTTTCAGGACGAAGTCGGCGGCCACCTGCGTGCCGGCGACCCTGGCGTGCGTCTGCTAGCAGGCAACGGTGTTGCGCTGCCCTGGTTCAACGTACCGCCAGCCTTTAACCCTGCTCCTGGCACGCTGCAGGCTGTGGCACTGCATCATCTGTTTGGCAGCGAGGAAACCTCGGCAGGGACTGCGCCGCTGCAGGAGCGCATTCCCGTGCCGTACGCATTGCTGGCCAAGGCCGAAGCGCAGCGCTTGGGCGTGAATGACGGCGCACTGCTCAGCCTGACGGTTAAAGGGCAGGCCTTGCGTTTGCCCGTGCAGATCACTGAAGAGCTGGCCATTGGCGTCGTTGGGCTGCCGGTGGGCTTGCCGGGTATTCCCGCGCAGATCGCCGGTGCCGTGGTCAGCCACATTGAGGAGGCCGCGCAATGAGTTGGCTAACGCCTGAGGTGATCGACGTGCTGATCGCGGTGCTCAAAGCCATCGTGATTCTGCTGGCCGTGGTGATTTGCGGCGCGCTGTTGAGCTTTGTCGAGCGGCGCTTGCTCGGTTGGTGGCAGGACCGCTACGGCCCGAACCGGGTGGGGCCGTTCGGTATGTTCCAGATTGTCGCGGACATGCTGAAGATGTTCTTCAAGGAAGACTGGACGCCGCCGTTCGCCGATAAATTTATCTTTATCCTCGCGCCGATGATCGCCTTTGCAGCGATGCTGATGGCCTTCGCGATCATCCCGGTCACCCCGAACTGGGGTGTGGCAGACCTGAACATCGGCATCCTGTTCTTCTTCGCCATGGCAGGGCTGTCGGTGTATGCGGTGCTGTTTGCCGGCTGGGCGAGTAACAACAAGTTCGCCTTGCTTGGGGCGCTGCGCGCCTCGGCGCAGACGGTGTCTTACGAGGTGTTTCTGGCGCTGTCGCTGATGGGCATCGTCGCCCAGGTTGGCTCGTTCAACATGCGCGATATCGTCGATTACCAGGCGCAGAACCTGTGGTTCATCATTCCGCAGTTCTTCGGCTTCTGTACCTTCTTTATCGCCGGCGTGGCGGTGACTCACCGTCACCCGTTCGACCAGCCGGAAGCCGAGCAGGAGTTGGCCGATGGTTACCACATTGAATATGCGGGGATGAAATGGGGCATGTTCTTCGTCGGTGAATACATCGGCATCATCACCATTTCCGCGCTGCTGGTGACCCTGTTCTTCGGCGGTTGGCATGGCCCGTTCGGCCTGTTGCCACAGATTCCGTTTATCTGGTTCGCCCTGAAAACCTGTTTCTTCATCATGATCTTCGTCCTGCTGCGCGCTTCGATTCCGCGCCCACGGTATGACCAGGTCATGGCCTTCAGCTGGAAGTTCTGCCTACCGCTGACTCTGATCAACCTGCTGGTGACCGGCGCTGTTGTGCTGGCTACGGCCCAGTAAGGAGAAACACACATGTTCAGCTACATCAAAGATGTTGTGACCGGCACCTACACCCAGTTGCGCAGCATGGTCATGGTGTTCAGCCACGGCTTTCGCAAGCGCGATACCCTGCAATACCCGGAGGAGGCGGTGTACCTGCCGCCACGCTACCGTGGCCGCATCGTGCTGACCCGCGACCCGGATGGCGAAGAGCGCTGCGTGGCCTGCAACCTGTGTGCGGTGGCCTGCCCGGTGGGTTGCATCTCGCTGCAGAAAGCCGAAACCGAAGACGGTCGTTGGTATCCGGACTTTTTCCGCATCAACTTCTCGCGTTGCATCTTCTGCGGTTTGTGTGAAGAAGCCTGCCCGACCACGGCTATTCAGCTCACCCCTGATTTTGAAATGGGCGAGTTCAAGCGGCAGGACCTGGTTTACGAGAAAGAAGACCTGCTTATCAGCGGCCCTGGCAAAAACCCGGACTACAACTTCTACCGCGTCGCCGGTATGGCCATTGCCGGCAAGCCGAAAGGTGCCGCGCAGAATGAAGCCGAACCCATCAACGTCAAAGGCCTACTGCCCTAAGGAGCCCGTTTAATGCCTGCTGCGCTTGTTGATACTGCGTTGAAAACAGACTCGGAATGCTCATGTACAAAAGTACACTCCGCTTCCTCTCCTGTTTCTGCCTTGCATGGCTCTAGCTCGCGAGATCGTAAAAAGGTTCTAAGCCTCATAAAGACCGGCTGACCGTTAGAACTAAGCCGCTGTGCGCAGCCTGCTACACTGCACGCCATTTCGTTTAGCAGGCCTGTACCGTGACCAACACCGTTTTCTCTTCTCTGCCGCTTTCCGCCGCCATGCTGGCGAACCTCGAGTCCCTCGGTTACAGCGAGATGACCCCGATTCAGGCGCAGAGCCTGCCGGTAATGCTCAAGGGCATGGACCTGATTGCTCAGGCAAAAACCGGCAGCGGCAAGACCGCCGCCTTCGGCATCGGCCTGCTCAACCCGCTCAACCCGCGCTACTTTGGCTGCCAGGCACTGGTGATCTGTCCGACCCGCGAGCTGGCCGACCAGGTGGCCAAAGAACTGCGCCGCCTGGCGCGCTCTGCCGACAACATCAAAATTCTTACTCTATGCGGCGGCGTGCCCTTCGGCCCGCAGATTGCCTCGCTGGAACATGGTGCGCAGATCATCGTCGGCACGCCTGGGCGGATTCAACAGCACCTGAGCAAAGCCACGCTGAAACTCGACGGCCTCAATACTTTGGTGCTTGATGAAGCCGACCGCATGCTCGACATGGGCTTCTACGACAGCATCGCCGAGATCATCAGCCAGACCCCAAGCCGCCGGCAGACGCTGTTGTTCTCCGCCACCTACCCGAGCGGCATCAAGCAGCTGTCCGCGACCTTTATGCGCGACCCGCAACAGGTCAAAGCCGACGCCCTGCACGACGACACGCAGATCGAGCAACGTTTCTACGAGATCGCCCCGGAAGAGCGCATGGAGGCTGTGGTCAAACTGCTCAACTGCTACCGCCCACAATCTTGCGTGGCGTTCTGCTTTACCAAACAGCAGTGCCAGGAAGTGGTCGATCACCTAACCGCCAAAGGCATCTCAGCCGCCGCGCTGAACGGCGACTTGGAACAACGTGACCGTGATCAAGTTCTGGCGATGTTTGCCAACCGCAGTCTGTCGGTACTGGTGGCCACCGATGTCGCCGCCCGCGGCCTGGATATCGACGCACTGGACATGGTGATCAACGTCGAGCTAGCGCGCGACTCGGAGATTCACATTCACCGCGTCGGCCGTACCGGTCGTGCTGGTGAAAAAGGCCTGGCCATGAGCCTGGTGGCTCCTGCCGAAGGCCATCGCGCCCAGGCCATCGAAACCCTGCAAAGGGCGCCGCTCAACTGGCATCCGCTGAGCAGCCTGAAACACCAGGGCGGCGCACCGCTGCAGCCGCCGATGATTACCCTGTGCATTGGCGCGGGACGCAAAGACAAACTGCGCCCCGGTGACATTCTTGGCGCACTGACTGGCGATGCGGGCATCCCTGGCGCGCAGGTGGGCAAAATCGCCATCTTCGACTTCCAGGCCTATGTGGCCGTTGAGCGTGTCGTGGCCATGCAGGCACTCAAGTGCCTCAGCGAAGGCAAAATTAAGGGACGCTCACTGCGCATTCGTACCCTATAGTTGCCTAACAACACGAGCTAAATAGACGCCTGCAGTAATGCGGACAGCGGAGAAGGAGCGCCCCTTGCGTAATATTCTGGTGGTCGAAGACAGCCCCTTGGTGCTGAAAATTCTCGAGCATCTGTTTCGCAAGGAGACCGGATTTCAGCCGGTCTTTTGCGCCTCCATGGGCGAGGCCCAGATGATGCTGGAAACCTCGGCGGAGCTATTCTTCGCCGCCATCCTCGACCTCAACCTGCCGGATGCACCCGACGGCGAGATTGTCGACGTGGTAATGGCCTATCACCTGCCCTGCATCGTGCTCAGCGGTACCTATAACGAGCAGCGCCGCGACCAGATGCTGCTCAAGGGCGTGGTTGATTACGTACTCAAAGAAAGCCAGCACTCCTACGAATACGTCCTGCGCCTGTTACACCGCCTGGAAAGTAACAGCGAGGTGAAAATCCTTATCACCGAGGACTCCATCGCCACCCGTCACTACATCCGCCACGTGCTGACGCCACACCGTTATCAGATTTTCGAGGCGGGGGATGGCGACGAAGCCCTGCGCATTCTCCACGAACAACCGGATATCGACATGCTGGTAATCGACCACAGCATGCCTGGCCTCAGCGGTTTTGACCTGGTCAAACTATTGCGCCAGAAGATGAAGCGCCACGAGCTGATCATTCTCGGCCTGTCAGCCGATACCAAAGGCTCGCTCAGCGCCAAGTTCATCAAACACGGTGCCGATGACTTCCTGCGCAAACCCTTCTGCCCGGAAGAACTCAACTGCCGCGTAATGTCGACGCTGGAGCGACGCGACTTGTTGCGCGCACTAAAAAAAGCCGCACAGTTCGATGCACTGACCGGGCTGAACAACCGCCGGGCGTTTTATGAACATGGCCAGCAGCTGTTACAACAGGCTCGTGCGGATGGACGCAATATCAGCGTGGCGATGCTTGATTTAGATTTCTTCAAACGGATCAACGACGAACATGGCCACGCCAGCGGCGATGCTGCGTTGATCGGCTTCGCCAGAGCATTTGCGGGTGCATTTCCCGACGCCCAGCTCGGCCGCCTCGGGGGAGAAGAGTTCGCCATGCTCAGCCAGCAAGAAGCAGAACCCCTGAGCGACAGCCTCGACCAGCTACGCCGCCACTGCGCCAGCCTCAAGTACGCCATCGGCGCACCACCTTTGTCGTTCAGCGCCGGTATCTATCATGGCGCACCCGACGACCTGGAAAGCCTGCTGCACCAGGCCGACCAGCGCCTGTATCAGGCCAAGAGCCAGGGCCGTGGCCGCAACTACTGGCAGTGACTACAAACCGTGGCGCTGAAAAATCTGCTCGTAACTACCATCGGCGCGCATAGCCTCAATAGCCGTATTGAACGCGTCGACCACCTGCTGATGCTGCGGATACTTGCGGCTGACCAGAATATGCAGTCCGTTCTCGCTTAACGGCTGCGGCAAGAACTCCAGCTGATCACGAATTCCGGCCAGGCTACGATTCAGGTGGAACCGCGCGACCAATTCATCTTCCAGCGTTAGCTGTACCCGCCGCGCCTGCAACATTCGCGCAGCCACTTCAAAGCTGACCACGCCAACCTTGCTCAGACGGCTGTCTTGATCAAACGCACTGGAGTAGGCATAACCGCGCACCACCGCAATGCTGTAGGGATACAGATCGGGCAATTGGCTGAACTTAATTTTGCTGCCCTTGCGTTGTAGCAAACGGATGCGGTTAACCAGGTAGGGCTGCGAATAATTGCCGAAAGTCGCGCGTTCATCGGTATACCAGGCGTCGATCAGCACATCGTAAGTGTCTTGCTGCAAGCCACGCACCGCACGCTCCCAGGGCACTTGAACATAGCTGGTGGTGTAGCCGGCACGGGTCAAGGCGGTGGTCACCAAGTCGGAAGCCACGCCGTTATTCGGCAATGTTTGGTCACTGAACGGCGGCCAAGGGTCCGCGACCAAACGCAAGAGTTCCGCAGCGTTTCCATTCAGGGGCAGCAGCAGCGCCAGCGACAGCAGATAGACACGCAGCCCATTCATCAACGGCAGCTCCAGAACAACAGAAAGCTAATCCTAGTCGATCACTGGCCCAGTCACACGCCGCTGTCCTCAGTTAAGATGCGCGCTGTTTTGCGCCAGCCTTGGCGCACGCCGCATGTTGAGGAAATAGCTGTGCTTACACCCCAGGTTGTGATTATTGGTGCTGGTGCCGCCGGACTTATGTGCGCGCTCACTGCGGCCGCGCGTGGGCGTCAGGTGCTGTTGATTGATCACGCCAACAAGCCCGGCAAGAAAATCCTCATGTCCGGTGGTGGGCGTTGCAATTTCACCAACATGTACTGCGAGCCGAGCAACTTCCTCTCGGAAAACCCGCACTTCTGCAAATCCGCACTGGCGCGTTACACCCAGTGGGACTTTATTGGCCTGGTGGCCAAGCATGGCGTGCCTTACCACGAGAAAAAGCTCGGCCAACTGTTCTGCGACAACAAGGCCTGCGACATCCTCGGCCTGCTGCTCAGCGAATGCGCAGAAGCCGGCGCTGAACTGCGCATGGACACCTCAGTCAGCGAGATCAGCAAACTGGACAGCGGCTATCAGCTGCAAACCAGTGCTGGCGAAATACGCTGCGAATCCCTAGTGATCGCCACCGGCGGCCTGTCGATTCCAACCCTGGGCGCGACTGGCTTTGGCTATCAGGTGGCCAAGCAATTCGGCCACACGCTGCTACCGACGCGAGCCGGTTTGGTGCCCTTCACTATCACCGACCCACAGCTCAAAGAGCTGTGCAACGAGTTGTCTGGCACCTCGGTGGAAGATTGCGTGGTGAGCTGCAACGGGCAAAGCTTCAAGGAAAACATCCTGTTCACCCACCGCGGCTTGAGCGGCCCGGCAATTCTGCAGATTTCCTCGTTCTGGCAGCCCGGCGAGGCGATCAGCATCAATTTGCTGCCGCATATCGACCTACCCGAGTGGCTCGCCACGCAGCAACGCGAACGCCCCAATAGCGAATTAAAAACCCTGCTGGCCGAGCTGTTTACCAAGAAAATGGCCGGACTACTAGCCGACAACTGGTTCGCCTCCAAGCCCATGAAGCAGTACACCCACGCCGAGCTCAAGGCGATTGCCGAGCAGCTTGGCGACTGGCAACTGGTACCCGCCGGCACTGAGGGCTATCGCACCGCCGAAGTCACGCTGGGCGGTGTGGATACCCGCGAGGTGTCATCAAAAACCATGGAATCGCTGAAGTCATCGGGGCTGTACTTCGTCGGCGAAGTGCTGGATGTGAGCGGTCATCTGGGCGGTTTCAACTTCCAATGGGCCTGGGCATCCGCTTACGCGGCCGCACAATACGCCTGAGCATATGCACCAGGCGCAGCTGCCTCTAGCCACGCGGTTACAGCGCGCGCTGGACTGGACCGTATTGCGCCTCATAGCGCGCCAATAAACGCCGAAACCAGCGATCCACCGCCGAGTCATCAGCCCACGGCTGCGTACCCAGGCACCACGCCCAGAACAGCAGCCCCGCCACCAGATAATCGCTACCGGCGGACGACTCACCATCTAAATAGGTGGACTCCGCCAGCCAGGCCTCAAGCGGTTGCAGGGCTTTACGCAAGGCCTCCTCACCCGCCTGCGGATCGGCGAACGCTTCCAGGCTCATGCCCAGAGCCTTTTCTCGGCTGCTGCGAAAATAGGCCTGATCCGCCGCCGCAATCACCCCCTGCACACGCGGCAGGAGAATCTTCAGCAACGGCATGCGCACACTCTGAAACAGCACTTTTTCCAGCAGCCGCGCTCGCGTAGCCGCCACACCATCACCAAGCAGTGGGTTCGCCGGATAGGTGCGGTCCAGGTAGGCAAAGATCGCCACGCTGTCATGCACCACCTGCTCACCATCGCGCAGCACCGGCACCAGCGTCTGCCCGGAGCACGCCAGCGGCGCCTTATCGGTAAAGATCAGTGGCCGGCTCTCGAAGTCCAGCCCTTTGTGCTGCAAGGCCAGGCGCACTCGCCAGCAGTAAGGAGAGAACAGCAGCTGAGGATCACTGCCACAGAGTTCATAGAGTTCACGCATGGGAGCCCTCGTAGTGGATTGTGGATGCCCGATAGTGCCGGGACGCTGGCTGATTTGCCAAGTCGCTTTCAGGCTCGGGCTTCTCAGGCGCAGCAAGGCTCAGTAACCTGCATCGGTAAAGCGACGTCTATGGTTTACCCCCTCACAAGGTCAATTCCTGCATGCGCGTACCCGCCTTCCGTCACTCCTTGCGCCGCCTGTGGGCGCAGGACAAGTTCAGCTACAGCCTGCGGGTATTCATCGCCCTCGGCGGCAGTTTGCTGCTGTGCTGGTCGCAGGACTGGATGCATGCGCTGATTCCGCTGTTCCTCGGCATCATCGCCAGTGCGCTGGCCGAGACCGATGACAGCTGGCAGGGTCGCTTGACGGCACTCATAGTGACCCTGGGCTGTTTCAGCGCAGCGGCCTATACCGTCGAGTTGCTGTTCCCTTACCCCTGGCTGTTCGTTGTAGCGCTGGCGCTGTCGAGCTTTGCCCTGACCATGCTCGGTGCGCTGGGCGAGCGCTACGCCACCCTCGGCGCGGCCACACTGATCCTCTCGGTGTACAGCATGATCGGCGTAGAGCAACGCGGCGGCGAGGTGGGGCTCTGGCAAGAGCCACTGCTGCTGGTTGCGGGGGCGGCTTGGTACGGTTTGCTGTCGGTGGTGTGGAATGCGCTATTTGCCAACCAGCCGATACAACACAGCCTGGCGCGGCTATTCCGCGAGCTGGGCCAATACCTCAAGCTCAAGGCGGCGCTGTTCGAGCCGCTGCGCCAACTGGATGTAGAAGAGCGACGCCTGGCCCTGGCCAAACAGAATGGCAAGGTGGTGGCGGCGTTGAATGCGGCCAAGGAAATTATCCTGCACCGTGTCGGCAACGGCCGCCCAGGCCCGAAGCTCAGCCGCTACCTGAAGCTGTACTTCCTCGCCCAGGACATTCACGAGCGCGCCAGTTCCTCACACTATCCGTATAACGAACTGGCCGAAGCGTTCTTCCATAGCGATGTGCTGTTTCGCTGCCAGCGCTTACTGCGCTTACATGGTGAAGCCTGTCAGCGCCTGGCCCAGGCCATTGAGCTGCGTCAGCCGTTCGAGTACCGCGACCTGTGCCGAGAGGCGCTGGATGACTTGCATGATTCCCTCGAACACCTGCGCGTGCAAAGCAACCCCGCCTGGCGACACCTGCTGCGCTCGCTTGGCGCCCTGGCCGGCAACCTGCATAGCCTGGATGCGTTGCTGGGTAACGCCAGCAACCCCGATGCCATGGCGGAACAACAAGACAGCAGCTTGCTCGACCGTGAGCCACAGTCACTCAAGGATGTCTGGGAACGCCTGCGCCTACAGCTAACCCCAACCTCACTGCTGTTTCGCCATGCGCTGCGCCTGGCGTTAGCGCTGGCAGCCGGTTACGGCGTACTGCACTGGATTCACCCGACTCAGGGCTACTGGATTTTGCTGACCACGGTGTTTGTTTGCCAGCCGAACTACGGCGCGACCCGGCTCAAGCTGGTGCAGCGGATCAGTGGCACCGTACTCGGCCTGCTGCTCGGCTGGGCGTTATTCGATCTGTTCCCTAATCAACTGGTACAGGCGCTGTTTGCCGTGGTCGCGGGTGTGGTGTTCTTTGCCCTGCGCAGCAGCCGCTACACTCTGGCCACGGCCGCGATTACCCTACTGGTGCTGTTCTGCTTCAACCAGATCGGCAATGGCTATGGACTGTTTATTCCACGCCTGGTCGACACCTTGCTGGGCAGCCTGATCGCCGGCCTGGCTGTGTTACTGATCCTGCCGGACTGGCAAGGCCGTCGCCTGAACCGCTTGCTGGCCAACACCCTGAGCTGCAACAGCCGTTATCTGCAGCAGATCATCCAGCAGTACGCCAGTGGCAAACGCGACGACCTGGCCTACCGCCTGGCCAGGCGCAACGCACATAACGCTGATGCGTCGCTGTCGACCACCCTAGGCAACATGCTGATGGAGCCCGGGCACTTCCGTAAGGAAGCAGATATCGGCTTTCGCTTTCTGGTGCTCTCGCACACGCTACTCAGCTACCTCTCAGGCCTTGGCGCGCACCGCGGCGAAACCAGCCTGAGTGGCACCGATAACCCGCTGCTGGCCAGTGCCAGCCAGTTAGCCGCCAGCCTGGAAGATATTGCCAACTGCCTCAACGAAGAACAAACAGTGGCCATCCACAGTGACGCTGAAGAACAACTGGCTGCTGAGCTTGAACAACTGAGCGACAACCTGGATGACTCGCAGCGCCTGGTGCAAACCCAGCTAGCACTGATCTGCCGGCAACTCGGGGCGCTGCGCACCCTGGTCTCTCACCTGCAAAAACGTCAGCCACCGGCATAGCTTCGAACACAACGGGCACGACAATGGATGGCTAGCGTAGAGAGCAGGCTTTCTGCCAGTATGTCTGCGCACGTCCATCACTTTGGTCGCCCCATGCTCATCGCCAGGCACACCGCTACGGGATCTTTACCGATCAGGCTCAGCAGCCTGGTGCTAGCGCTCTGCCTGCTTCTGGTAATGCCCCTGAGCCAGGCTGAAACACGCCTCGACGAGCACACACCCGCGCAAAACCTCAGTGATCTAGCCGATTACCTGACCGACCCCAGCGGCACACTCACCCTGACAGATGTACAGCAAGTCGACGCCGATTTTCGCCATCGCAAGGACCTCAGCTTCGGCTACACCAGCGGGCCGGTCTGGCTACGCCTGCAGCTGCGCTCACATGCCACGCAAGCACGTACCTGGCGTGTGGAACTGGACTACCCCTCACTGGATGAAGTGCGCCTGTACGATGTCGGGGCAGACGGCATACGCTCGTCACGCTCGGGCGATACCGTGCCCTACTCACAGCGCAGCGTCGGCCACCGCACGCCGGTATTCGACATCCCCCTGCAGGCTGGCGAGCAACGCACCCTGTACCTACGCGTCAACTCGGCTGGCAGCATGACGCTGAGCGGCAGCCTGATGTCGCTCAGCGACTTCGAGCAGCACAGCCAGCGCGGCTACATGGTGCACGCCATCTACTGTGGCGTGCTGATGGCCCTAGGCCTGTACAACCTTCTGCTGTTTCTCGCGCTACGCGAACGCCCCTTCCTTAACTACGTGCTATTTATGTGCGCCTTTGCCCTCAGCGTACTGTCGCTCAACGGCATCGGTGCGCAATACCTATGGCCGCAGGCAGCGCCCTGGAGCAACCGTATGCTGCCTGTCAGCCTGACAATGGCGGCACTGCTTTCGGCGGTATTCGCCCGCAGCTTCCTCGACACTCGTAAGTGGCTACCGCGCTGGGATCGTGTACTGGTCGTGCTCTGCTTCGCGACTGCCTTGGCCGTTCTGGCCACCCTGCTGCTGCCGGTGCAGCGCGCCTTGCAGACCATGTCGCTGACCGGGCTGACGGTCACGCTAATGCTCCTACTCACCAGCTTCGTCTGCGTCGGCTACCGCGTGCCAGGTGCCCGCTTGTTTGCCCTGGCCTGGATGATGCTGCTGGCCGGCGCGGTGCTGCTAGCACTGCGTAACTTTGCCATCATCCCGTCGAACTTCCTGACGCTCTATTCCATGCAGATTGGCTCAAGCCTAGAAATGATCCTGTTGTCCTTCGCCCTGGCCGCCCGCTTCAACGAACTGAAACGGCAGCGAGAGGCGGCTCTGCAAAACAGCGAAAGGATTCTTGAACAGCGGGTGGCCGAGCGCACCCAGGCACTAGAGGAAGCCAACCAGCGCCTCAGCGAGCAAGCCCTGCGCGACCCGCTGACGGGCCTGGCTAACCGCACAGCACTGCAACAGCACCTGGCCCAGGCATTAAGCCGCAACCAGCGCCGCCAGGAGCTACTGGCCGTGATGTTGATTGATCTGGACGGTTTTAAGCCCATCAACGACCAATATGGCCACGGCTTTGGTGACCTGGTACTCGCAGAAGTCGCCCAGCGCCTTAACCTGCAAATGCGCGAGAGTGATTTAGCGGCACGCTTGGGTGGCGATGAGTTCGTGATGGTCTGCGAAAGTGTGCACTCAGCCGAGGCCGTCCAGCAGCTTGCCGAACGCCTGCTCGATCGACTGAATCAGCCGATGCCCCTCGAAGGACACACCGTGCATGTCGCGGCCAGTATCGGCATTGCCCTGAGCCGTGGCGAAGACGACACCACAACCCTGATTCGCCGGGCTGACGCCGCGATGTATCAAGCCAAAGCCGCTGGCCGCAACCGTATTCACCTAACGAATAACACCCTTAGCTGACTCGCCAGCGCCGCCCCACGAACGGTTTTCCGTTAACCTGCGCGCCGTCCCCGTGCCATCAAGTAGCGGTTATGAATAAAGCGCTTTTACACCAACAGGTTATTGCTCAACTCACGGCAAACCTGCGTAACGCCCAGCAAGCGGCTCTGACAGCCTATGAAACGGCAACTCACGAAGAAAATATCGCCGAGAACAAATACGACACCCTTGGACTTGAAGCCTCCTACCTGGCTGCCGGCCAAGCCCGCCGCGTCGAAGAAATACGCCAAACGCTAGCCATGTGGGAGCAACTGCGCCTACGCCCCTACGATGCCCAACAAGGCATTCAACTGAGCGCGTTAGTCTGGTTATGCGATGCGCAAGGCGCAGAGACTTGCGTGTTTATCGGACCGGATGGCGCCGGCCTGAAGCTCAACCTTGGCGCACAACAAATTCAGGTCATCAGCCCGCGCGCGCCGCTGGGCCAACGCCTGATTGGCAGCCGCGCTGGTGACGAGATTGAACTGCGCCTCGGCAGTACAGCGACAACATTCGAAATTCTACGCGTGCTGTAAGTGCCTCAAGGCACTTCGACCTGCCACTTCGCGGCCAGCGTGGCTAACTTGCCCTGGTCGACCATCAGCGCAAACTCACGGTCAAAATCCACACGCACAGGATCAACACCGATACGCCGCGGGAAGGCGAAATAACCATCTTGCTGATCAATCTGCGGCAGCAGTTGACCGACGGATTGACTCAAGCCCAGCTTCGCCAGCAAGGGAAGCGTATTGCGTTGGTTACTCGCCAACAGCTCCAAGCGCCCAGCCCTGAGCATTCTCAGGCCGTTTTCGACACTCTCCACCGTCACCAGCTCAAGCTGCTCACGTTGGTTATCGAAATAAGTGCCATAGGCCCACCCTCGCACCACACCAATACGCCGACCAAGCAGCTGCTGATAATCACCATTCCAACGCACGGTACGAGTAAGCAGGTGAAGGAACACAATACGGTCGCGATAGAAGGGTTGCGCTGAAAAGATAAAGCGCGTCTCGCGCTCAGCATTTTTGTAAGGCCCAATAAGAATGTCGGCCCGCCCATCTTCAACCATCTTCTGCGCACGCGCCCACGGGTAGAGGTCAAAGTGCACATGATGCCCAAGGGGCTCATATACCTCACGTAAGACGCTGACAGCCAGGCCTCCTGGCTGACCATCCGCCTGCTGTTCAAATACGCCAGGAAAGTTCGTTCCGACCGCCAATAACTCACGGGCCGAGGCTGGTGCGGCCAGCAACAGGCATAACCCAACGATCAGGGGCCAGCGTAAAGCGCTCACGCACATGGAGACCTCGGCTATGCAATGCAGTATTCAGCGTATCAGTTGGCCGGGCTTTCTGCGTTAGGCTGTAGGCACCCGCACACTCAATCAGACAGAGGAACAACTTCAATGGAGAACCCCGTTCACAGCCTGCAGTCCCTGTTCAAACAACTGGGCCTCGCGGCAGACCAAGCGAGTATTGATGCTTTTATCAAACAGCACTCGCCATTGGCGCAAGCGTGCAAACTGGCCGACGCCGCCTTTTGGGATAAAGCCCAAGCGAGCTTTCTACGCGAAGAGATTCTTGAGGACGCCGACTGGGCCGAGGTAATTGATCAGCTCAACCTACTGCTGCGGGACTAAAAGCGAACCGGAGGTACCGGGCAGCTCACGCCAGGTCAGGTACACGCGCAGGTCAAACTCCAACTGGTGATAGCCGGGCAGCATGTACTCGCAAAGCTTATAGAAGGCCTTGTTGTGCTCGGCCTCCTTCAAATGCGCCAGCTCGTGCACCACGATCATCTGCAAAAACTCTGGCGCAGCGTCCCTGAACAGCGACGCAACGCGAATTTCCTTCTTTGCCTTGAGCTTGCCGCCTTGCACCCGCGAGATGGCCGTATGCAGGCCGAGCGCGCGGTGGGTCAGGTCCAGGCGGTTATCGTAGAGCACCTTGTCGATGGCTGGCGCATTGCGTAAATGCTCCTGCTTGAGGCCCTGAATATAGGCATACAGCGCCTTGTCGCTTTGAATTGAGTGCTTAGCGCTGTATGAACGCGCCAGATAATCGCCCAGGCGCTGCTCAGCAATCAGTTGACGAATCTTGTCTTGCAGCTGGGCCGGATAGCCTTGCAGGTATTTGAGCGGGGTCATGGGCGATGTGGCATCGACGCAATACGGCTGGCGATTATGCCGCAGACATACTCACTACGTGCAGTGCTCAATAGGCTACTGATCTGGCACCACACGCAGCAGGCGTCCTTCAGCGCTATCCGTCAGTAAATACAGTGCGCCATCCGGGCCAGCGCGCACATCGCGGATACGCTCAGCCAACTCTTCGAACAACACCTCTTGCCCGGCTAACTCTCCATCTTTCAGGCGAATACGCCGCACGCTGCGCTCGGCCAGGGTCGAGGCGAACAGATCACCCTGCCACTGCGGGAACAACCCACCGCGATACAACGTCAGGCCTGAGGGTGCCACCGAGGGCGTCCAGTGCAACAACGGCTGCTGCAAGCCTGGTAGCTCGGTATAGGGCGAAATTTGCGCACCGCTGTAATCGACACCATAGGTAATCAGCGGCCAACCGTAATTGTTGCCGGGCTCAATCAGGTTCAGCTCATCGCCACCACGTGGGCCGTGCTCATGGCTATACAAACGCTGCAGCTGCTCGTCATAGACGATGCCCTGCACGTTGCGGTGACCCCAGCTGTAGATCTCCTGCGCTGCACCAACCTGGCCAACCAGCGGGTTGTCCTTGGGAATACTGCCATCGCGATTAAGGCGCACGATCTTGCCGAGGTGGTTATTCGTAACCTGCGCCTGCTCACGCCAGTCAAAGCCATCGCCCAGGGTCAGCACGAGCGTGTTGTCCGGGAGGAAGGCCATGCGTCCGCCGTAATGCGCCGCACCCGTTTTGGTTGGCAAGGCGCTGAACAGCACCTGTAAATCCTGCAACTGCCCATCGACCAGTCGCGCCTTGGCCAGACGGGTATTGTTGGCCTGCGCAGTGCCGTAGGCATAACTCAGATAAAGCTGCTGATTGCTGGCGAACTGCGGGTCGAGTAGAACCTCCATCAGCCCTGCCTGAGCCGCGACGAAACCCTCCGGCACACCGCCGACCGGCTGCGGATTGAGACGGCCATCCTGCTCGATAATCCGCAGGCGCCCCACCCGCTCGGTCACCAGCATGCGTCCATCCGGCAGAAAAGCCAGCGACCAGGGGTGCTCCAAGCCACTGGTCACAGTTTCAATGCGGTAATCCATGGCGTGCGCCACGCTGCTGCCGAGCAGACCAAGCAACAACAGCACGCGAGAAGTCTTCAACATGACAGGGGCCTTTTGCTCAGAGGTGAATAGATCAGGATTGCACGGGCACAACACGCTGCCCCAACACGGCAAACAACAGCGCACCGCAACTGCCGCAGGCCATCAACCCGAGGGTGCCGGACAGGCTACGGTTAGCACCGATCAGGGTTGGCATCGGCAGCAGCGCATTAGCCAGCACCATCGCCAACCACACGGCCAACGCACCGGCCAGGGCAAACAACAGCCAACGCCCAGTTGGCCAACTACGGGCCAGCAGATGGGCCGCTGGCAGCGCGAAGAGAAAGCCGAGGATGACCAATAGTGCAAAGGTCGGGCTGAAGCCCAATAGGTCCAAGCCCGTAGTCTGCAGGCGCACGGTCAAAGGCATCGGTGCACCGAGGGCCTGCAAGTTGGCCAGATTGAACTGCGTCTGCAACACACTACCGAGCACACTCGCCAGCAGCACAGCGAGGAAGAAGTACAACAAAGTGCGGAATTTACTCGGCATGCGCACGGCTATCCAAAAACAACGGTGTGCCGAGTATGGCCCCACCCACCAAGCAACATACGCCAGGTGTTTTACATAGTTTTACCAAGCACACATGCTCGATGGGCGCAGCCGCGCGTGCAGGCGGCACGATGTACGCCTCGTCCGCTTGCTGCCAGGTCATAAGCGTCAGTCGAGGCGACACACTGCAGTAGTGAACGCGCAGGGTTTGTCCGCCAGGTAACTGCGATAAATCTGCAGCAGCTGCGCCACCGTCAAACGACAAACCTGCGCCCGGCAGTGCGCATTGAAGGCAAACTCACTCTGCTCGGCCTCAGCCAAACGGATAGTCAGCGCCGGCCAGTTCGTTAGCGGTGCATCCGCCGGAGTGAATAGCAGCCACGCATCACGCTGCACCAACGGCGCACCGGCAGCGGCATAGTCAAAAACGAATAGCAGCGTACGCGACAGCTTGGTTGTGCACTCCGCTCGGCTTAGGCATTGCTGCGGGTCGACCGCAGCAACGGCGGGCAGGATCGATGTACTCGGCGGCGGCTTAGCCGCACAGCCAGTCAGCAGCAACGCCGCGACGATAAGAGCAAGCAACCGGCTCATCACAAGACTCCCAAGCGGATAACAAAAAGCCCCGCATCGGCGGGGCTCTCGGTACAGCAACAGGCTTAGTTGACCTTAGCGGCCAGCTCACCTTTGGCGTAACGCTGGAACATGGCTTCCAGGTTCATCGGTTTGATCTTCGAGGCATTGCCGGCAGTGCCGAAGGCTTCGTAGCGGGCGATGCAAATGTCACGCATAGCAGTCACGGTAGCACCGAAGAACTTGCGCGGGTCAAACTCGCTCGGGTTAGTGGCCATCAAGCGGCGCATGGCACCGGTGGACGCCAGGCGCAGGTCGGTGTCGATGTTGACTTTACGCACGCCGTACTTGATGCCTTCGACGATTTCTTCAACCGGCACGCCGTAGGTTTCTTTAATGTCGCCGCCGTACTGGTTGATGATCGCCAGCCACTCTTGCGGCACCGAGCTGGAACCGTGCATGACCAAGTGAGTGTCAGGGATACGCGCATGGATCGCCTTGATGCGGTCGATCGCCAAGATGTCACCGGTAGGCGGCTTGGTGAACTTGTAAGCGCCGTGGCTGGTGCCGATGGCGATGGCCAGGGCATCCACCTGAGTCTGCTTGACGAAGTCAGCGGCTTCTTCCGGGTCGGTGAGCATCTGGCTGTGATCGAGCACGCCTTCAGCGCCGACGCCGTCTTCTTCGCCGGCCATGCCGGTTTCCAGGCTGCCCAGGCAACCCAGCTCACCTTCCACCGACACGCCGCAGGCGTGGGCAAAGGCGACGGTCTGTTGGGTGACACGGACGTTGTAGTCGTAGTCGGCTGGGGTTTTGCCGTCTTCTTTCAGCGAGCCATCCATCATCACCGAGCTGAAGCCCAGTTGGATCGAACGCTGGCAAACGTCAGGGCTGGTGCCGTGGTCCTGGTGCATGCACACCGGGATATGTGGGAATTCTTCGATAGCGGCCAGGATCAAGTGACGCAGGAACGGCGCGCCAGCATATTTGCGCGCACCAGCAGAGGCTTGAACAATCACTGGCGAGTCGGTCTTGTCGGCCGCTTCCATGATCGCGCGCATCTGCTCAAGGTTGTTGACGTTAAAAGCCGGCACGCCGTATCCAAATTCGGCGGCGTGGTCGAGCATCTGGCGCATGCTGATAAGTGCCATGGTGTTCTTTCTCCCGGTGGGACGCGTTAATCGTGCAAGCCTGCCGCAGCGGCAGACGCTATTCAAGTCATTCAGATCAGGGACAACCCTGACCTGGATTAATTAGTTGCTCGGAGCCTTACAGCCACGGCCAATCAGGTCATTGTTGGCGGTCCAATAGACCAGCCCTTCCTCACCTTTGCTGTGAAAAGACAGCAAACCATCGCTGTACAACGCCCCCGAGCCGGATACTTCCTGATTCAGGCGATAAACCACATCACTGCCACCCAGACGCACATCCACCGACTCACGACTGCTGTCGGCGAAACGCCAGAACACTTCAGCCTGACTGTCGCAGACCCAGCGCGTCCAGTTATCCGACGGTGCTGGCTGACTGGCACACGCGCCAAGCAGGCTGAGCAACGCCAGTAGACAAATTGACTTAGCCATTGGCGCGTTGTTCCAACACATCTACAGCCGGCAGCACCTTGCCCTCGACGAACTCAAGGAACGCACCGCCACCGGTAGAGATGTAGCTGATCTGCGCACCGATAGCGTATTTGTCGATGGCCGCCAGGGTGTCGCCACCACCAGCGATGGAGAACGCCGGGCTTTCGGCAATAGCCTGCGCCAGAACCTTGGTGCCGTTACCGAACTGGTCGAATTCAAATACGCCGACCGGGCCGTTCCACAGAATGGTCTTCGACGATTTCAGCAGCTCGGCGAACTGCGCAGCGGTTTGCGGGCCAATATCCAGAATCATGTCGTCTTCAGCCACATCGGCGACCAGTTTGACAGTGGCTTCAGCGTCTTCGGCAAAGGCCTTGGCCACCACCACATCAACCGGCAGCGGCACGCTGACCTTGGCCGCGATGGCTTTCGCCGTTTCGAGCAGATCCGCTTCGTACAGCGATTTGCCCACAGGGAAACCGGCAGCTGCGAGGAAGGTGTTAGCGATGCCGCCACCGACGATCAACTGGTCGCAGATCTGGCTCAGGCTGTTGAGTACGTCGAGCTTGGTCGACACCTTGGAGCCGGCAACGATAGCGGCCATTGGCTTGACCGGGTTACCCAGCGCCTTGCCCAGGGCGTCCAGCTCGGCAGCCAACAGCGGGCCAGCGCAGGCCACTTTGGCGAACTTGGCCACGCCATGGGTCGAACCCTCGGCGCGATGGGCGGTGCCGAAGGCGTCCATCACGAACACGTCACACAGGGCGGCGTATTGCTGGGCCAGCTCGTCGGTGTTCATCTTCTCGCCCTTGTTAAAGCGTACGTTCTCGAACAGCACGATCTCGCCGGCCTTGAGCTCGACACCATTCAGGTAATCTGCCACCAGCGGCACGTCGCGCCCCAGCGCCTTGCTCAGGTAGTCGGCGACCGGCTTGAGGCTGTTTTCTGCGCTGAACTCGCCTTCGGTCGGGCGACCCAGGTGCGAACAGACCATCACCGCCGCGCCCTTCTCCAGTGCCAGCTTGATGGTTGGCAGGGAAGCGAGGATGCGCGCGTCGCTCTTCACCACGCCGTCTTTTACCGGCACGTTGAGGTCTTCGCGGATCAGCACGCGCTTACCAGCGAGGTCGAGGTCGGTCATTTTCAGAACGGTCATAGTCAGTCCTTCACAGCAGCAATATGAGTCAGAGAAAGGAAATGTTCAGCGACATCGAGCATGCGGTTGGCAAACCCCCACTCGTTGTCGAACCAGGCCAGCAGGTTGACCAGACGCGGGCCAGAAACACGCGTCTGGCTGCCATCGACAATCGCCGAGTGCGGGTCGTGGTTGAAATCACAACTGGCGTGCGGCAGCTCGGTGTAAGCCAGCAACCCCTTGAGCGGGCCGCTTTCTGCCGCCTGCCGGAGCATGGCGTTGATCTCGGCCGCCGAGGTGTCACGCGCGGTCTGCAAGGTGATATCCAGGCAGGACACATTCACCGTCGGCACGCGAATGGCTTTGGCCTGAATCCGCCCGCTAAGTTCCGGCAGCAAGCGTTCAATACCCCGCGCCAGCCCGGTGGATACCGGAATCACCGACTGAAAGGCCGAGCGCGTGCGGCGCAGGTCTTCGTGATGGTAAGCGTCGATCACCGGCTGATCATTCATCGCTGAGTGAATGGTGGTGATCGACACGTACTCGATACCCACCGTTTCATTCAGCAGTTTGAGCAATGGCACGCCGCAGTTGGTGGTGCAGGAGGCGTTCGACACCAGCGTCTCGCGGCCAGTCAGACAATCCTGATTGACCCCGAATACCACCGTGGCATCGATATCCGCCTCGCTGGCCATCGGTTGCGAGAGCAGCATACGTGGTGCGCCAGCAGCGATAAAACGCTGGGCAGCGGCGCGCGTGGTGTATTGGCCGGAGCACTCCAGCAGCAGGTCGATATCCAGCGCTGCCCAGTCGACGCCTTCCGGCGTAGCCTGGCGCAGTACCTTCACGCAGTCGCCATTGATATGCAGGCAATCACCATCGACCTTCACCTCACCGGGAAAACGCCCGTGAGTGGAGTCGAAGCGCGTCAGGTATTCAATACTGGCTTGATCGGCCAAATCATTCAGCGCAACGATCTCCAACTGCGCCCCAGCGCCGCGCTCATGCAGCGCACGCAGCACGCAGCGGCCAATACGGCCGTAACCGTTGAGGGCAATTCGATAGGGACGCTTGGACATGGCGATCTCGATGGGCAACCGTAGGATGGGTTAGCCGCAAAGCGGCATCACCCATCATTCGCCGGATCAGGCGTCCAGCAGCTCGGCGGCGGTTTCCAGGACATTTTCGACGGTGAAGCCGAACTCCTCGAACAGCGCAGGGGCTGGAGCCGACTCACCAAAGGTAGTCATGCCGATGATGCGACCTTCCAGGCCGACGTACTTGTACCAGTAGTCTGCATGCGAGGCTTCGATAGCGATGCGCGCACCCACCTGCACCGGCAGTACGGCCTGCTTATAGCCGGCGTCCTGCTGGTCGAACACGCTGGTGGACGGCATCGACACCACACGCACCTTGCGGCCTTCGGCAGTCAGCTTGTCAAACGCAGCGACAGCCAGACCGATTTCGGAACCGGTGGAGATCAGGATCAGCTCTGGCTCACCGGCGCAGTCCTTCAGCACGTAACCACCACGGGCTACGTCCGCCAACTGCTGAGCGTCGCGGTTCTGGTGTGGCAGGTTCTGCCGGCTGAAGATCAGTGCGCTTGGGCCGTCATTACGCTCAATGGCGTACTTCCAGGCCACCGCCGATTCCACGGCGTCACATGGGCGCCAGGTGTCGAGATTCGGCGTGCCACGCAGGCTGGCCAGTTGCTCGATTGGCTGGTGAGTCGGGCCGTCTTCGCCCAGGCCGATGGAGTCATGCGTGAAGACGAACAGCACGCGCTGCTTCATCAGCGAGGCCATACGCACGGCGTTGCGCGCGTATTCCATAAAGATCAGGAAGGTCGCGCCGTACGGCACGAAGCCGCCATGCAGAGCCACGCCGTTCATGATCGCGCTCATGCCGAACTCACGCACGCCGTAGAACATGTAGTTACCGGAAGCATCCGCAGCCGACACGCCCTTGCAGCCTTTCCACAGGGTCAGGTTGGAGCCGGCGAGGTCGGCAGAGCCACCCAGGAATTCCGGCAGCAACGGACCAAACGCGTTCAGGGTGTTCTGGCTGGCCTTGCGGCTGGCGATAGTTTCGCCTTTGGCGGCCACTTCCTGAATATAGGCAGCGGTTTTCTCGGCGAAGTCGGCTGGCAGCTCACCGGCGACACGGCGCTTGAACTCGCTGGCCAACTCGGGGAAGGCAGCAGCATAGGCAGCGAAACGCTGGTCCCACTCGGCTTCGGCAGCAGCGCCAGCCTGCTTGGCGTCCCACTCGGCGTAGATATCGGCCGGGATTTCAAACGGGCCATGGTTCCAGCCTAGGGTGGCACGGGTCAGGGCGATTTCATCGAGACCCAGCGGAGCACCGTGGCAGTCTTCTTTGCCGCCTTTATTCGGCGAACCAAAACCGATGGTGGTTTTGCAGCAAATCAGAGTCGGACGGTCATCGGTTTTACGTGCGGTTTCGATGGCGATCTTGATCTCTTCAGAGTCATGGCCGTCAACATTGCGGATAACCTGCCAGCCGTATGCCTCGAAGCGCGCCGGGGTATCGTCGGTGAACCAGCCGTCGACTTCGCCGTCGATGGAGATGCCGTTGTCGTCATAAAACGCCACCAGCTTGCCCAGGCCCAAAGTACCGGCCAGCGAGCAGACTTCATGGCTGATGCCTTCCATCATGCAGCCGTCGCCGAGGAAGGCGTAGGTGAAGTGGTCGACGATCTGGTGGCCGTCGCGGTTGAACTGCGCGCCCAGCACCTTCTCGGCGATAGCGAAGCCGACGGCGTTGGCGATGCCCTGGCCGAGCGGGCCGGTGGTGGTTTCCACACCTGGGGTGTAGCCGTATTCCGGGTGGCCCGGAGTGCGGCTGTGCAGCTGGCGGAAGTTTTTCAGGTCGTCGATGGACAGGTCGTAGCCGGTCAGGTGCAGCAGCGAGTAGATCAGCATCGAGCCGTGGCCGTTGGACAGCACAAAGCGGTCACGGTCGGCGAATTTCGGGTTGCTCGGGTTGTGCTTGAGGAAATCGCGCCACAGCACTTCGGCGATATCCGCCATACCCATCGGGGCACCTGGGTGGCCGCTGTTGGCCTTCTGCACGGCATCCATGCTTAGGGCACGAATGGCATTGGCTCGCTCACGACGGCTGGGCATCACTGAATCTCCTACGGGTTGCTTGGGCAACTGGGGGTCGAAAAAGGCGGCCATTTTCGCCCAGCGGGCCGGTCGGGGCAATGACAGATAGTCGTAAGCCTGAGCTTTTCTAGCTTTAAAGCCAGCAAGATCAATATCAAAACTTTTTGATATTGATCTTGCTGGATAAAAAATGACCGACTAGACTGCCCGACTTATGAATATGCGCGCCTCTCATTTGGCCTTTGAGCCTGTCGATGCCCTCGCTGCCCTGTGCAAGGCCAGCGGTGACGCGCTGCGCCTGAACATCCTGCGCGCACTGGCTAACGACTCGTTTGGCGTGCTGGAACTGGCGCAGATTTTTGCCACTGGTCAATCCGGCATCAGCCACCATTTGAAGGTGCTCGCTCAAGCGGGCTTGGTGGCCACCCGCCGCGAAGGCAATGCGATCTTCTACCGTCGCGCCCTGGCGCAAAGCGAACAACTGGGCAGCCAACTGCACAGCGCGCTGCTCGATGAGGTCGACCAGCTGCAGCTGCCGAGCGAAGTGCAGCAGCGCATCAGCGCCGTACACAGCCAGCGCGCGGCCGCCAGCCAGGCCTTCTTCGCCCGCAGCGCAGCGAGCTTTCAGGCGCAGCAGGATCTGATCGCCGGACTGCCGCAATACCGCGACAGCGTGCTGGCGCTGCTCGACTCCCTGGGCTTTAGCGCCAATGCCAGCGCCGTGGAAATCGGCCCCGGCGACGGCGGCTTTCTGCCGGAACTGGCGCGGCGCTTCCAGCACGTACTGGCATTGGATAACAGCGCGGCAATGCTCGAACTGGCTCGCCAACGCTGCGCAGAGGAAGGCCTGGACAATGTTGATCTACAGCTAGCCGATGCCCTGCTCGACGATTACCCGGCTGCCGATTGCCTGGTGCTGAACATGGTGTTGCACCACTTCGCCGCGCCCGCTGAAGCACTCAAACAGCTGGCACAGCGCGTGAAGCCCGGCGGCAGCTTGCTAATCACCGAGCTGTGCAGCCACAACCAAAGCTGGGCCCGCGAGGCCTGCGGCGATCTTTGGCTAGGCTTCGAACAAGAAGACTTGGCCCGCTGGGCCGCCGCCGCCGGACTACACACCTGCGAAAGCCTCTATGTAGGCTTGCGCAACGGCTTTCAGATTCAGGTACGGCACTTCGCCAAACCTTCACTAACTCATGGCCTACGGGCTGCAATTACCGGTAACCAACAGGAACCCGAACGATGAGCGAATACTCCCTCTTTACCTCCGAGTCCGTATCCGAAGGGCATCCAGATAAAATCGCCGACCAGATTTCCGATGCGGTGCTGGACGCCATCATCACCCAGGACAAACACGCCCGCGTGGCGGTGGAAACCCTGGTCAAGACCGGCGTGGCCATCGTTGCCGGCGAAGTCACCACCAGCGCCTGGGTCGACCTGGAACAGATCGTCCGCGATGTGATTTGCGATATCGGCTACACCAGCAGCGACGTTGGCTTCGACGGTGCCACCTGCGGCGTGCTGAACATCATTGGCAAGCAGTCCCCGGACATCAACCAAGGTGTCGACCGCGCCAAGCCGGAAGACCAGGGCGCCGGCGACCAAGGCCTGATGTTCGGCTACGCCAGCAACGAAACTGAAGTACTGATGCCAGCCCCGATCTGCTTCAGCCACCGCTTGGTCGAGCGTCAGGCCGAGGCGCGCAAGTCGGGCCTACTGCCGTGGCTGCGCCCGGACGCGAAATCCCAAGTCACCTGCCGTTATGAAAACGGCAAGGTCGTCGGCATCGACGCGGTGGTGTTGTCCACTCAGCACAACCCAGAAGTGAAGTACGAAGACCTGCGCGAAGGCGTGATGGAGCTGATCGTCAAACACGTGCTGCCGGCTGAGCTGCTGCACAAAGACACCCAGTTCCACATCAATCCAACTGGCCAGTTCATTATTGGTGGCCCAGTGGGCGACTGCGGCCTGACCGGGCGCAAGATCATCGTTGACTCCTACGGCGGCATGGCCCGTCACGGCGGCGGCGCTTTCTCCGGCAAGGACCCATCCAAGGTTGACCGTTCGGCGGCTTACGCCGGTCGTTACGTGGCCAAGAACATCGTCGCTGCGGGTCTGGCCGAGCGTTGCGAAATTCAAGTGTCCTACGCCATTGGCGTGGCCCAGCCGACCTCGATCTCGATCAACACCTTTGGCACCAACAAAGTGGCAGACGAGCTGATCATCAAGCTGGTGCGTGAAGTCTTCGACCTGCGCCCGTACGCCATCACCAAAATGCTCGATCTGCTGCACCCGATGTATCAGGAAACCGCCGCTTACGGCCACTTCGGCCGCCGCCCGGAGCAGAAGACTGTCGGCGATGACACCTTCACCACCTTCACCTGGGAAAAAACCGACAAGGCTGCCGACCTGCGCAGCGCCGCCGGCCTGTAACCCCGGAATAAATACTAGCCCCGCCCATGTGCGGGGCTTTTTATTGCCTGTAATTCAGCCCAATCGAACAAAAGCAGCTAGGCTCAACAAGCCATCTGCCGAGCAAGGACGCTCATGATGAAAGCTGCAATTGCCTGTTTATTGCTGTTCAGCAACCAACTTTGGGCCGCCTGCCCTGACTGGCCAATGGCACGCGCCGAACGGGAAGCCAGCGCACTGGCCGAGCAAATCGCCGCTTGGGACGACGCCTATCACCGCCAAGGACGGAGTTTGGTCGCCGACGAAATCTACGACCAGGCCAACGCCACCCTGCAACACTGGCGCAACTGCTTCCAGACCATCGACTTACCGCTGACAAACGCACTCAGCACCAGCAGCGGGCCGCTTCGTCATCCGATTGCACAAACCGGGCTGCGTAAACTACCTAACCAACGCGCTGTCGCGGCCTGGACTGCCAGCCGCGATGACCTTTGGGTTCAACCCAAGGTCGACGGCGTGGCCGTCAGCCTGATCTACCGGCAAGGTAAGCTGCAGCAAGTGATCAGTCGCGGCGACGGCCGTAGTGGCCAGGACTGGACAGCCCGCGCCCAGCAGTTACCGGCTATTCCCGCGCAACTGCCCAGCCCGCTCGATCTGCTGCTGCAGGGCGAGCTGTATTGGCGGATGCCGGGACATATCCAGCATCAAGCTGGCGGTCAAGGCGCACGCAGTAAGGTCGCCGGCTTGCTGGCCCGAGAAACCCTAACCAACGAAGAAGCCGAAAATATCGGCCTGTTTGTCTGGGACTGGCCCGACGGCCCAACCAGCATGGTCGAACGGTTGCAGCAGCTCAGCGCCATGGGTTTTTCCGATAGCCAGCAGCTCAGCCAGCCGATACGCAGCGCTGACGACGCGGCCCAATGGCGTCAGCGCTGGTACAACAGCGCCCTGCCCTTTGCCAGCGATGGCGTGGTGTTGCGCCAAGCGCAACGCCCACCTGCGGCACGCTGGCAAGCCGAACCACCGCACTGGGCCATAGCCTGGAAATACCCAGCCAGCCAAGCTTTGGCGGTGGTGCAAGCAGTGGACTTTCGCATCGGCCGCAGTGGACGCATCACGCCGGTATTGCGCGTACAACCGGTGAAGCTGGACGACCGCCGCATCGAATACGTCAGCGCCAGCTCGCTGCAACGCTGGCAGAAAATGGATATCCGCCCTGGCGATCAAGTGGTAATCCGCTTATCTGGCTTGACGATCCCGGTACTGGACAGCGTGCTCTGGCGAACTCAGGAGCGCGCCGAGCTGCAGATCCCAGACGCCAACGCTTACCACGCACTGAGTTGCTGGCACGCTACGCCGGCATGCGCCAGCCAGTTCCGCGCCCGCCTGGCGTGGCTCAGCGGTAAACAGGGGTTGGCCTTACCCGGGGTCGGCCCCGGCACTTGGGAGAAACTGCTACAAGCCAAACAGCTCGACGGCCTGCTCGACTGGCTGCACCTCAGCAGCGCCCAACTCAACAGCGTGCCAGGCCTGGGACCACGCAGCGTTGCGGCCTTACAAGAGAGCTTCGAGCTGGCGCGCCAACGACCACAAAACGCCTGGCTACGCGCCTTAGGCATGCCGGCCGATGTGCCGCTAGACGCAGACTGGGACAGCTTGGCGCAACGCAGTGCCGCCGACTGGCAACGCCAGCCCGGCATCGGCCCACAACGCGCCGCGCAACTGCAGGCGTTTTTTCAACACCCGCAGGTACAAGCTCTACGTACGCAACTGCAGCAAGCGCAGATAGCCGGTTTTTAGCGCGCCGGCCGGCACTCAGCAACAGCTATCAGAAGGCGCGAAACTCTTCATGGCACGCCTTGCAGCTGTCCTCGACACGCTGCATCGGCGCCGCCAGCGATTCAGCAGTTACTGGCTGAGCATGCGTCACGGCAACCAGCTCCGCGGTGCTGGCTTCCATCGCCCGAGCCAGCTCCTGGAAGCGTGCCTGACGCTGCCAGACATCGTCCTTGGCGCGGCTTTCACCGCCCTCTTCGCGCACTTGCGGGAAATGCTGCCAAGGCTTGCGCGCCAGCTGATCAAGCTCCGCCGCACCCTCAACAAATGACTGCTCATTAAACGCCAACCGCCCGCGCAGCATGCCGCCCAGGTTCTCGCTGACCTTAAGCATTTGTTTGAAGATGGTCTGTCGCTGACCTTGCGGTGAATTGGGATCTACACCGCCGCACGCAGTCAGGGTCAAGATAAGTAGGGGTAATAACAGGTATCGGCTTTTCATCAACAACGACCGCACAAGCTCGAAAGGAGCGGCAGTATCGCAGATAGGCGTACTTCCGCAGAGCTACAAATAGCCACAGGCTGACGAGTAGTCAGCCATTGACCTCAGACACGACATTCAGGTCTTGAAACGACTCAATTGGGCCGTGAGCCGCTGCATTTCACCATTGATCTCCGTACTGACCTGCATAACGCTTTGCGCGTCATCCCGGCTGCGCTCAGCCAGACCAGAGACCTCAACCACCCGCTGATCAATATCATGCGCAACCTGACTTTGCTGCTCTGCCGCCGTGGCGATCTGCGTATTCATCGAGCTGATGCTATCAACCGCACCAACGATGCTCTCAAGCACCGAACTGGCTTCCTGGATTTGCGCCAAGTTGCGACTCACGAGCGCCGTACTGCCCTCAATCTCACTCACCGCACGCTGCGCACCCGTTTGTAAGCGCTGAATAATCGCCTGAATTTCCCCCGTGGACTGCTGGGTTCGGCTGGCCAGGGTGCGCACTTCGTCAGCAACAACCGCAAACCCTCGCCCTGCCTCACCGGCACGCGCAGCCTCAATGGCCGCATTCAGGGCCAGCAGGTTGGTTTGCTCAGCAATTGCGGTGATCACTTCCAGCACCTTGCCAACCCCGGCCGTTTCCTCACGCAAGGCGACCAAGCCTTTGGCGTTTTGCTCCATCTGCTGCGACAACTCGAGCAACAGCTCAGCGCTGCGCTTAACCGCAACCTGGCCAGATTGAGCACAACCATCGGCACTGCGCGCCGACTCGGCGGCATGACTGGCATGCCGAGCCACTTCAGCTACGGTGGCACTCATTTCGGTCATGGCCGTGGCGACTTGGTCCAGGTTCTCATGCTGCTGGCGTGCCACATCTTGCGCCGCACCGGCTAGCGCGAGCGCCTGCTGTACATGCGCCTGAGTATGCCCGCCGGAGGCCTTGACCTCGCCAAGCAAGGCGCTTACCTCGGCCTGCATACGGTTATAGCCAGAGATAATCCGACCAACCTCATTGTCACTTTGCTCACTCTCCAGCCCCAGAGTGAAATCACCCGCACTCACCCGGGTAAGGCCGCGCTCCACCATCACCAGGTTGCCCATCAACGGTCGCAAACCAAACTGCCGCCCCAAGACCACCAACACAAGAATGCCCAATACGCAGCCGAAGGCCAGCAACATCAATATCCGCTGATGATTCTCGACATAGGCCGCCATCAGTCCTACAGCACTGTTCATTTCACGCAACAGCGTGGTGGACGCAACATCCAGCGCTGCCAGGTCAACCGCCTTATCGCCATTAGCCAACGCATCCAACTGGCCATTGAACGCCTGCCAAAGTGCGCCTACCTGGGCCATCTTGGCTTGAATCTGCGGATCTTCAATCACACTAATATTGCGTTCGAGGTTGCCCTTGAGCAGGTCTTGATGCGCTTGAGCAAACTGGGCAATCGTCGCATCAAGCACGGTTCGATTAATCGCCCCCTCGCGCAGCAACAGCGCCTCTTTGGTCATCTTCTGACTAAGCATGCGCTGCGCGCCGGCAACATTGATTGTCTGCGGCGAGACGGACATGCTCAGATACAGCGCCACAGAGGCGATCAGTGCCAACAGGAACATCAACGCATAAGAGAAAAGAAACTGCTGGTTCAACGTGCGCAGACCAATAGCACGTAGCAGTCGATCAAAAACTTGAGTAGCAGACATGAGGCTCCCTCCCGTCGAGTTGCAGCGCCATTGCGCCGCAATTTAGGAGACTAGCCCTCCCCGCCGAGCACGCAAGCAGCGGGCCTCTTATGCACACGAATTTGTCCAAGCCGTCAGGCTGAGACTACAAACAAGCTAACGATCAGCCCCATACCGACGAACCACACCAGTGAGCGAATTACCCCCCAATTGGCCAGGTAGCAAAGGAAGTACAGCAGCCGGCTGACCACAAAGGCAATCGCCAACTGATCCAGCAACACCTGCTCAGCGCCGCCTGCCAGGTGGGCGATGATCACCGCGGCGGCGAACGCCGGGGTCACCTCGAAGCCGTTGAGCTGAGCGTTGTTGGCGCGCTTGCGCCAACCCTCCAACCCTGAGAGGAAGGCACGTGGGTCACTATTAGCGCGCGGACCATAACCGGCACCAAAAAACTTGGCCCCGCCAGTAGCCAGATAAGGCAGGACAATGGCGATCAACACACACCAGTAAGCAAGGGTCATAGAGGCTCCGCAATTCGATAATGGAATGCGCAGCTTGTCCCGAGCCCAAACGGGCGTCCATGACCGTCACCGCCGAAGTCGACGGCGATTCGGTCAATTATGCCGCCAGCTTGCCCGCTGCCAGTGCGGCAGAAGCCGCGAGCATGGCGCGCAGCAGTACAGCACAGCCGGCGGCAAGATCATCCGGCGCGGCATTCTCGATCTCGTTGTGGCTGATACCGCCCTCGCACGGCACAAAGATCATCCCGGCCGGCCCCAGCTCTGCGAGAAAGATCGCGTCATGCCCGGCGCCGCTGACAATATCCATATGCGACAACCCGAGCCCGGCCGCTGCAGCACGCACCGCCTCGACGCAGCCCTGATCGAAATACAGTGGAGGGAAGTCTGCGGTCGGCGTCAGCTCAAAACTCAGGCCATGCTTGGCACAGGTCTCATCAATCACCCCACGCACTTCTTCGATCATTGAATCCAGCCGCGCTGGCTCCAGGTGACGGAAGTCCAACGTCATGCGCACCTCGCCAGGAATCACGTTGCGCGAGCCGGGGTAGGCCTGCAGACAACCGACCGTGCCACAGGCATGCGGCTGATGCTCCAGCGCCACCCGATTAACCGCCGCGACCACGGCAGCAGCGCCGACCAGCGCATCTTTGCGCAGGTGCATCGGCGTAGGGCCGGCATGCGCTTCAACGCCCTTGAGCGTGAGGTCAAACCACTTCTGCCCGAGCGCGCCGAGCACCACGCCGATGGTCTTGCCCTGGTCTTCGAGAATCGGCCCCTGCTCGATATGCGCCTCGAAATACGCGCCGACCGCATGCCCGGTTACCGCACGGGTGCCGGCATAGCCGATGGCATTCAATGCCTCACCGACGCTGATACCTTCGGCATCGCGCTTGGCCAGGGTTTCTTCCAGGGTGAATTTCTCAGCAAATACTCCGGAGCCCATCATGCAGGGGGCAAAGCGCGAACCCTCCTCGTTGGTCCACACCACCACTTCCAGAGGCGCTTCGGTCTGCACGCCCAGATCATTCAAGGTACGCAGCACTTCGACGCCGGCCAATACGCCAAAGCAACCGTCGAACTTGCCGCCAGTGGGCTGAGTATCGATATGACTGCCGGTCATTACCGGAGGCAGTGCCGCATTACGCCCGGGGCGGCGGGCAAAGATATTGCCAACCCCATCAACCGTCACGGTACAGCCGGCGTCCTCGCACCAGCGCGAAAACAGGTCGCGCGCTTGGCGGTCGAGGTCAGTCAGCGCCAACCGGCAAACGCCACCTTTGACGGTGGCACCCAGCTGTGCCAACTCCATCAATGATTGCCACAAGCGCGTGCTGTTGACGTGCGGATGGCTGGATTGCAGGACCTCAATGGCAGTATTCATGGTTATCTCCTCACCCTTTCTAGTTGTCTGTGACACGCCCAGCGCATCGGGCGCATCTGCTGAACCACGTCGCGGACAAGCCCGCTGTTACACCGATGCTTTGGCCGCCACCGGCTGTGTGCTGCGCACGCTGCACAGCCCGAAATAGATCAGCCCGCCGAGGAAGGAGCCGGTAAACCAGCCGTAGTCGTAGAACCAGCTAAAGGCGCTGCTGCCCAGCGACAGCAGGGTCAGCGCTACAGGTACCGCGAAGGCGACAAAACCGATCCAGTTCCACGCGGGGTACACGTCATCGCGATACAGGCCAGCCAAATCGAGGCGCTGCTTTTTGATCAGGAAATAGTCCACCACCATGATCCCGGCAATTGGCCCGAGCAGACTGGAGTAGCCCAGCAACCAGTTGGAATAGACGCTTTCCAGGCTCAGGTCGGAGACCAGCAGGCCGAGCTTCTTCAGCAGCTCGTGAGCCATCAGCCCGAGGCCGATTAGGCCGGTGAGCATCACCGCCTTGGTGCGGTTGATCAGCTTGGGGGCAAGGTTCTGAAAATCATTGGTTGGCGAAACGATATTCGCCGCTGTGTTGGTCGACAGGGTGGCGACAATGATCAATGCCATGGCCAGGGCAACCCAGCCCGGGCTCTGGATATGACCAATCAGGCTGACCGGATCAGACACTGTTTCGCCGACCAGCGAGGCCGACGCTGCAGTCATCACCACGCCGAGGGAGGCGAACAGGAACATGGTCAGCGGCAGGCCAATAACCTGGCCGATGATCTGATCCTTCTGGCTCTTGGCGTAACGGCTGAAGTCCGGAATGTTCAACGACAAGGTAGCCCAGAAACCAACCATGGCCGTCAGCCCAGCCAGGAAGTAACCCGTCACGCTAGCGCCCTCAGGACGATTGGCCGGCTGCGCCAGCAGCTCGCTCATCGACACATTGGGCAGCGCCCACACCAACAGGCCCGCACCGACCAGCACCAGCAGCGGTGCAGACAGGGTTTCCAGCCACTTGATCGACTCAGCACCGCGCAGCACCACCCACAGGTTGAGGGTCCAGAAAACCATAAAGCCAATCACTTCACCGGTGCCGCCGAGGCTTTTCCAGCCTTCGAAGATCGAACCGAGAAACAGGTGAATGGCCAGGCCGCCGAACATGGTTTGAATACCGAACCAGCCACACGCCACCACGGCGCGAATCAAACAGGGCACGTTGGAACCGATAACCCCGAAAGACGAACGCAGCAAAACCGGAAAGGGGATGCCGTACTTGGTGCCTGGGAAGGCGTTCAGCGTCAGCGGAATCAATACGATGATGTTCGCCAGCAGGATAGCCAGCAGCGCCTCCCCCACGGACAAACCGAAGTAGGCGGTCAGTACGCCACCCAGGGTGTAGGTCGGCACGCAGATCGACATACCGACCCACAGCGCGGTGATATGCCATTTGTTCCAGGTGCGCTCATGCACCTGAGTCGGGGCAATGTCGTGGTTATAGCGTGGGCTGTCGAGTACGTCGGGGCCAGCGGCCAGTTCGTACAAGCCATCGCGCTCAGTCACTTGCGATCTGCTCTGTTGCATGGGCCTCTCCAGTCATTGTTTTGATTATTTGCTCATCGGGATTACCAGCTGCCTGGCAGGGGTTACAGCCAAGCGGCCGTTCGCGATGGCCGGAGTTCTTTTCCATCTCAGGGCCGGCCAGCTCGGTAGCGACGGCTATCAATAAGCGTGCCGGGAACCTCTTCAGTTGCTTTATCGCTCACGGTATAAGCAGATAAATAACTGATTTACATAAGCTTTATAAAATCTCCTGATTTTCTTGCGGTGCCTTAAAACTTCTCTTTTATCGTGGCAAACAAGCCTGTCTGCCCAGTCAGGATTCAAAGTGGTGCAGGCAAATATTTTTTGCTCCAGCAGCGTCTACCCACAGCCGGACTCAAGCGCCTGATTTTGCATAGGAAATCTTGCTCATATTTGGTTCTTGTCAAGTGCGTCAAAATGGTGAGGCACTGCACCATTTTGCTTATTTCTATATTTTTTACTTAAAAATCAATAATTTATAATCATAAAAACAGGCTAAAAAATATTCTTGATCAATTCATGAGCAGCGACTAGATTCAATTCCTGTCACGGCTGACAGGAATAAAATCCTCTCGCCTGACAGGCCATAACACCAAGAACCGGCACGCACCGGTCAGCCTGAGAGGAACTCGCTATGTCGCTGTTGATCCGTGGTGCCACCCTGGTTACTCATGAGGAAAGCTACCGCGCTGATGTGCTGTGTGCCGACGGCCTGATCCAGGCCATTGGCGACAACCTCGACGCCCCCGCCGGTTGCCAAGTACTCGACGGCAGCGGTCAGTACCTGATGCCCGGCGGCATCGATCCGCACACCCATATGCAACTGCCGTTCATGGGCACCGTGGCCAGCGAAGACTTCTTCAGCGGCACGGCTGCAGGGCTCGCCGGCGGCACCACCTCGATCATCGACTTCGTTATTCCCAACCCGCAGCAATCGCTGCTCGAAGCCTTCCACACCTGGCGCGGCTGGGCGGAGAAGTCCGCCTCCGACTACGGCTTCCATGTCGCCATCACCTGGTGGAGCGAGCAGGTTGCCGCCGAGATGGGCGAGCTGGTGAGCAAATTCGGGGTCAACAGCTTCAAGCACTTTATGGCCTACAAAAACGCCATCATGGCCGCTGACGACACCCTGGTCGCCAGCTTCGAGCGCTGCCTGCAACTCGGCGCAGTGCCCACCGTGCACGCGGAAAACGGCGAGCTGGTCTACCACCTGCAACAAAAACTGCTGGCCCAAGGCTTGACCGGGCCAGAAGCACACCCACTGTCACGGCCTTCACAGGTCGAAGGCGAAGCCGCCAGCCGCGCCATCCGCATTGCCGAAACCCTGGGTACGCCGTTGTATCTGGTGCATGTTTCCACCCAGGAAGCCCTGGATGAAATCACCTATGCCCGTGCCAAAGGCCAGCCTGTGTATGGCGAAGTATTAGCCGGCCACCTGCTGCTCGATGACAGCGTCTATCGCCACCCCGATTGGCAGACCGCCGCCGGTTACGTGATGAGCCCGCCATTCCGCCCCAGAGAGCATCAAGCAGCGCTATGGCGCGGCCTGCAGTCGGGCAACCTGCACACCACCGCCACCGACCACTGCTGTTTCTGCGCCGAGCAAAAAGCCGCCGGTCGTGACGATTTCAGCAAAATCCCCAACGGCACTGCCGGCATTGAAGACCGTATGGCCGTGCTATGGGACGAAGGGGTGAACAGCGGCAAGCTGTCGATCAACGACTTCGTCGCGCTGACCAGCACCAATACGGCAAAAATCTTCAACCTGTTCCCGCGCAAAGGCGCGCTACGTGTGGGTGCCGATGCCGACCTGGTGCTCTGGGACCCACAGGGCACGCGCACCATTTCTGCGAAGACCCACCACCAGCAGGTCGACTTCAACATCTTCGAAGGCAAGACCGTGCGCGGCATCCCCAGCCACACCATCAGCCAGGGCAAGCTGGTCTGGGTCGATGGCGACCTGCGCGCCGAGCGTGGCGCCGGCCGCTATGTCGAGCGACCGGCCTACCCGGCGGTATTCGATCTGCTCAGCAAGCGCGCCGAAAAGAATCGCCCGACCGCCGTCGAGCGCTGAGTAAGGAGCGCAGAAGAACCTGTAGGAGCGGACTTGTCCGCGAGGGATGTGGAACGCCTGAGATTTCGCGGCTAAAGCGGAACGCCGCCCGGCCCCTCCCACAAAGCCCCATCAACTTGAGTAACACCCTGTTCCGCCGCACCGACCCACAGAGGTCGGACGGCTGCTTATCAGCTGTTAACTGCCCAATAAAAGCCACAAAACCGTGAGGCAATAACCGTGATAGACACCCTCAGCCATTTGCCACGACCGGATGCCGACGCGGCCGAACTGGCCGATCGTTTCAGCGATCTGGCCCCGCCGCTCAACGCCCGCCAGGCCGCACTGGAAAGCGCCCGTTGCCTGTACTGCTACGACGCGCCCTGCATCAATGCTTGCCCCAGCGAGATCGACATTCCCTCGTTTATTCGCAATATCAGCCATGAAAACGTCCAGGGTGCCGCCGAGAAAATTCTCTCGGCGAATATCCTCGGCGGCAGCTGCGCCCGCGTTTGCCCTACGGAAATCCTTTGTCAGCAGGCCTGCGTGCGCAACAACGCACAGGAGTGCGCGCCAGTGCTGATCGGCCTGCTGCAGCGCTACGCCATCGACAACGCGCAGTTCAGCGAGTACCCGTTTAAACGCGCCCCGGCCAGCGGCAAACGCATCGCCGCGGTTGGTGCCGGGCCTGCAGGTTTGTCCTGCGCCCATCGCCTGGCTATGCATGGTCACGATGTAGTGATCTTCGAGGCGCGCGAGAAAGCCGGCGGCCTCAACGAATACGGCATCGCCGCTTACAAGCTGGTGGACGATTTCGCTCAACGCGAAGTGGACTTTCTCCTGCAGATCGGCGGCATCGAGATCCGCCACGGGCACAAGCTGGGCGACGACCTCAGCTTGAGCGACCTGCACCAGCAGTTCGACGCGGTGTTCCTCGGCATCGGCCTGGCGGCCAGCAAGCGCCTCGGCCTGCCGGGCGAAGATGCGCCGGGGCTGCTGGCTGCCACCGACTACATTCGCGAACTGCGCCAGAGCGATGACCTGACCCAACTACCCGTAGCCGAGCGCTGTATCGTCCTCGGGGCCGGCAATACCGCGATCGACATGGCGGTGCAAATGAGCAAGCTCGGCGCACGCGACGTTAACCTAGTGTACCGCCGTGGTTTCGAGGAAATGGGCGCCACCGAGCACGAACAGGACATCGCCAAAGCCAATCAGGTGCGCCTGCTGACCTGGGCACAGCCGCAAGACGTGCTGCTCAATGAACAGGGCCAAGTACGCGGCATGCGCTTCGCCCGCACCCGCTTGGAGAACGGCCGTCTGCAGAACACCGGGCAAACCTTCGAGCTGGCCGCCGACGCCATCTTCAGCGCCATCGGCCAGGCCTTTGACGGCCAAGCCCTGAGTGACCCGCTGGCCGGCGAGCTGAAGCGCGAGGGCGAACGCATCTGGGTCGATGCCCAGCAGCAAACCAGCGTGCCCGGCATCTATGCCGGCGGCGACTGCACCGCCCTGGGTCAGGACCTCACCGTACAAGCAGTGCAGCACGGCAAGCTGGCCGCCGAGGCCATCCACTCTCATCTGATGCTCAATGTGGAGGCCGCATAAATGGCCGATCTATCCATCGAATTTGCCGGTATCAAGGCACCCAATCCGTTCTGGCTGGCCAGCGCGCCGCCGACCGACAAAGCCTATAACGTGGTCCGCGCCTTCGAAGCGGGCTGGGGCGGCGTGGTGTGGAAAACCCTTGGCGAAGACCCGGCAGCGGTCAACGTGTCGTCGCGCTACTCGGCACACTTCGGCCCGAACCGCCAAGTGCAGGGCATCAATAACATCGAACTGATCACCGACCGCTCCCTGGAAATCAACCTGCGCGAAATTACCCAGGTGAAGAAGGACTGGCCGGACCGCGCGCTGATCGTCTCGCTGATGGTGCCCTGCGTTGAGGAGTCCTGGAAAGCCATTCTGCCGTTGGTGGAAGCCACCGGCTGCGACGGCATCGAACTGAACTTCGGCTGCCCCCACGGCATGCCCGAGCGCGGCATGGGCGCAGCGGTCGGCCAGGTGCCGGAATACGTGGAGATGGTCACCCGCTGGTGCAAGACTTACAGCTCGCTGCCAGTGATCGTGAAACTAACGCCGAACATCACCGACGTGCGCCTATCCGCCCGCGCCGCCCATCGTGGTGGCGCGGACGCGGTGTCGCTGATCAACACCATCAACTCAATCACCAGCGTCGACCTCGATCGCATGGTCGCCCACCCCATCGTCGGCACGCAGAGCACCCACGGCGGTTATTGCGGTTCGGCGGTCAAACCCATTGCGCTGAACATGGTCGCGGAAATTGCCCGAGACCCGGAAACCCAAGGCTTGCCGATCTGCGGTATCGGCGGCATCGGCAGCTGGCGCGATGCGGCGGAGTTCATCGCATTGGGCTGCGGCGCGGTACAGGTATGCACAGCGGCCATGCTGCATGGCTTTCGCATCGTCGAGGAGATGAAAGACGGCCTGTCACGCTGGATGGACAGCCAGGGCTACGACAGCCTGGCAGACTTCTCAGGCCGTGCGGTAGGCAACACCACCGACTGGAAGTACCTGGACATCAACTATCAGGTGATCGCCAAGATCGATCAGGACGCCTGTATCGGCTGCGGCCGCTGCCACATCGCCTGCGAAGACACCTCGCACCAAGCCATCGCCAGCCTGACCCAGGCCGACGGTACGCATAAATACGAAGTGATCGACGAAGAGTGCGTGGGCTGCAACCTGTGCCAGATCACCTGCCCGGTGGAAAACTGCATCGAGATGGTGACTCAGGACACCGGCAAGCCCTTCCTCGACTGGAACCACGACCCACGCAATCCCTATCGCGTGGCGTCGTAACCACACCATTCCATCAAATATATCGCGGGCAAGAAATAGGCGTCCCCGCCGCTCCTACGGATTCAGCGTTGTTGTAGGAGCGGGCTTGCCCGCGATCAACTACCCCGCGATCACAGCCGTTAAGGCTCCAGGCCAATCCCACGCAATATCACACTGGTCACTGTCTGTACTGCGCGCTCGAACTGCAGCTCGGACAGCGCTTGGTGGTCGTTCAGCACGCTGACCTGATGGCTGAAGTCAGCATAGTGCTGAGTCGAAGCCCAAATCATATACAGCAAAGCGGACGGCTCGACGGCCAGGATGCGTTTGTCGTCGACCCATTGGCGGATCTTCGCCTCCTTCATCTTGGCCCAGCTGTAGAGGCTGTCGTCGAGGGAATCACCGAGCATCGGCGCACCATGGATGATCTCGTTGGCCCAGACCTTGGAGCCGTGCGGGCGGGTGCGCGAGTGATTCATCTTGGCGCGGATATAGGTACTGAGCACCACCCGTGGATCGTCATACATCTCGAAGCACAGCGCGTCCTGCTTCCACACCTCAAGCAGGCCAAGTAGCACCGCTCGGTATAAATCGTCCTTGGTGCTGAAGTAATAGTGCAGGTTGGAACGCGGCAGGCCGACTTCTTCGGCGATGTCGCCCATGGCAGTGCCGCCGTGGCCTTTCTCGGCGAAGACCTTTTCCGCGGCTAGCAGAATCTTCTCAACGTTACGCCGGCGAATCTCGATTTTGTGATTGCCCATGACAGGTCCATGACTACGCAATGCCGCAAGGCTATCACCCGCGCCGAGTTGGGGCGACGGAAAGCCTTTGGCTAAATCCTCAGCATGGCTATAATCACCACCGCTTCACGCGACCAGCACAGTTCTGGTCGCTCCCGCCACCCGTCCGAGGGGCGCTGCAGCAGGTCGAGCCAAAGGCTCTCTCCTGTCAGGCTCGGATGGGGCGTTAACCATACGCATCAACGGCGCTCAATCAGACTGTGTGAAAACGTAGCGAGCGAAGGTCAGGCAAGGCAAAAACAGGCGAGGAAGCGGAGTTTACAGCTGTAAATGAGCATTCCGAGCCGGTTTTTAACGCAGCATGGCCGAGCGCAGTAGTTTTCACACTGTCTGATCGCAGACAACGAATGGAGAACTCATATGAGCGCCGCTTTTAACGATTTCAAAGTCGCTGACATTTCCCTGGCAGCCTGGGGCCGTCGCGAAACCATCATCGCTGAATCCGAAATGCCTGCCCTGATGGGCCTGCGCCGCAAGTACGCCGGTGAGCAACCGCTGAAAGGCGCGAAGATCATCGGCTGCATTCACATGACCATCCAGACCGCCGTACTGATCGAAACCCTGACCGCTCTGGGTGCCGAAGTACGCTGGTCGTCGTGCAACATCTTCTCGACTCAGGATCAGGCCGCTGCCGCTATCGCTGCTGCCGGTATTCCGGTGTTCGCCTGGAAAGGTGAAACCGAAGCCGAGTACGAATGGTGCATCGAGCAGACCATCCTCAAGGATGGCCAGCCATGGGATGCCAACATGATTCTCGACGACGGCGGCGACCTGACCGAAATCATCCACAAGAAATACCCAGCGATGCTTGAACGCATCCACGGCGTCACTGAAGAAACCACCACCGGCGTGCATCGCCTGCTGGACATGCTGGCCAAGGGCGAGCTGAAGATCCCGGCAATCAACGTCAACGACTCGGTAACCAAGAGCAAGAACGACAACAAGTACGGCTGCCGTCACAGCCTCAACGACGCCATCAAGCGCGGCACCGACCACCTGTTGTCCGGCAAACAAGCGCTGGTCATCGGTTACGGTGACGTGGGCAAGGGCTCGGCTCAGTCGCTGCGTCAGGAAGGCATGATCGTGCGCGTCACTGAAGTCGATCCGATCTGCGCCATGCAAGCCTGCATGGATGGCTACGAAGTGGTTTCGCCATTCAAAGACGGCATCAATGACGGCAGCGAAGCCTGCATCGACGCACAGCTGCTGGGCAAGATCGACCTGATCGTGACCACTACCGGCAACGTCAACGTGTGCAACGCCAACATGCTTAAAGCCCTGAAAAAGCGTGCTGTGGTGTGCAACATCGGTCACTTCGATAACGAAATCGACACCGCCTTCATGCGCAAAAACTGGGCATGGGAAGAGGTCAAGCCACAGGTGCACAAGATTCACCGCACCGGCGCTGGCAGCTTCGACGCCTACAACGATGACTACCTGATCCTGCTGGCTGAAGGTCGCCTGGTAAACTTGGGCAACGCCACTGGCCACCCAAGTCGGATCATGGACGGCTCGTTTGCTAACCAGGTGCTGGCGCAGATCTTCCTGTTCGACCAGAAGTACGCCGACCTGTCGCCAGCACAGAAAGCCGAGCGCCTGACCGTGGAAGTGCTGCCGAAGAAGCTCGACGAAGAAGTAGCCCTGGAAATGGTCAAAGGCTTCGGCGGCGTAGTAACGCAGCTGACCAAGACCCAGGCCGACTACATCGGCGTAACCGTGGAAGGCCCGTTCAAGCCGGACGCTTACCGCTACTAACCGCAGACCGTAGGGTGGGTTAGCCGCGCAGCGGCGTAACCCACCACCGATGCCGACATACTTTACCGTCGGCCCGGCGACTGCTCGGTGGGTTACGCGCCGCGCAAAAACCGTTGTGCACATTGCAGCAGCGGCAAGCGTCGCTAGCCCACCCTACCCACCTGGAAACGCTTTATGAGCCAAGACCGCCGTTACAGCTTCGAGTTCTTCCCCACCAAGACCGAAGCCGGGCACGAAAAACTGATGAATGTGGCGCGCCAACTGGCGACCTACAAACCCGATTTCTTCTCCTGCACCTACGGTGCTGGTGGCTCCACCCGCGACCGCACGCTGAACACCGTGCTGCAACTCGATGGCGAGATCAAAGTGCCGGCCGCGCCGCACCTGTCCTGCGTCGGTGACAGCAAGGCCGAGCTGCGCGAACTGCTCACGCTGTACAAAAACGCCGGGATCAAGCGCATTGTCGCCCTGCGTGGCGACCTGCCATCCGGCATGGGCATGGCCAGTGGCGAGCTGCGTTACGCCAACGAACTGGTCAGCTTTATCCGCGAGGAAACCGCTGACCACTTCCATATCGAAGTGGCCGCCTACCCGGAAATGCACCCGCAGGCACGCAACTTCGAGGACGATATCGCCAACTTCGTGCGCAAGGCCAAGGCCGGCGCCGACAGCGCGATCACCCAGTACTTCTTCAACGCCGACTGCTATTTCTACTTTGTCGAGCGTGTGCGCAAGCTGGGTGTGGATATCCCCGTGGTGCCGGGCATTATGCCGATCACCAACTACAGCAAGCTGGCGCGTTTCTCCGACGCCTGCGGTGCGGAAATCCCGCGCTGGGTGCGCAAGCAACTGGAAGCCTACGGTGACGACAGCGACAGCATCCGAGCGTATGGCGAGCAGGTCATCACTGAAATGTGCGAGCGCCTGCTGCAAGGCGGTGCCCCAGGCTTGCACTTCTACAGCATGAACCAGGCTGAACCGAGCCTGGCGATCTGGAACAACCTCAAACTGCCACGCTAAACCCTGACGACAGCGCATCGGCATCCGTGGATGCCGATAGCTCTACCACGGCCATGCACCACAGCGGTTGCACCACTTACCCGGCAAACCACGGTAGCCTTGGGCAACGCCCGAGCGGGTCACGGCACAGGCCAAACTCCTCAGCCGCGACCCTACTTTCAGCACGCGTCTAGCCATGTAGGGCTTACGCAGCATCACAATCATGGAGCGCCGCAATGGCAGCACGACAAAAGACCAACGCCTCAGTCACACCTAAAGGCAGCCTGGAAACCCTCTCGCAGCGCGAAGTGCAGCAATTACGCGAGACCGGTTCCGGTGGTGTCTATGCGCTGTTCCGCCAGTGCGCCCTGGCGATCCTCAATACCGGCTCGCACAGCGACAACGCCAAGACCATTTTGGAAGCCTACCCGGACTTCGAAATCCGCATCCTGCAGCAAGATCGCGGCATCCGCCTGGAGCTGTTCAATGCGCCGGCCGATGCGTTCGTCGATGGCGAGATGATCGCCAGCACCCGGGAGATGCTGTTCAGCGCCCTGCGCGACATCGTCTATACGCAGAGCGAGCTGGAGAACCATAGGGTCGATTTCAGCAGCTCGCAGGGCATCACCGACTACGTTTTCCACCTACTGCGCAATGCTTACACCCTGCGCGCCGGTGTCGAACCGAAGATTGTCGTGTGCTGGGGCGGCCACTCAATCAGCACCGAAGAATACAAATACACCAAGAAAGTCGGCCATGAACTGGGCCTGCGCGGTCTGGATATCTGCACCGGCTGCGGCCCTGGCGTGATGAAAGGGCCGATGAAAGGCGCGACCATTTCCCACGCCAAGCAGCGCAACGTGCAAGGCCGCTACCTGGGCCTGACCGAGCCGGGGATTATCGCCGCCGAGGCGCCAAACCCGATCGTCAATGAGCTGGTGATTCTGCCGGATATCGAGAAGCGCCTGGAAGCCTTTGTACGGGTCGGGCACGGCATCATTATCTTCCCCGGCGGCGCAGGCACAGCTGAGGAGCTGCTGTATTTCCTCGGCATTCTGATGCACCCGGACAACCAGAACATTCCGTTCCCCTTGATCATGACGGGCCCACGTAGCGCGGCGGCGTACTTCGAGCAGCTACATGAGTTCATTGGCGCGACCTTGGGTGAAGCGGCGCAGCAGCGCTACAGCATCATTATCGATGACCCAGCCAAGGTCGCCCGGGAAATGGCCGAAGGGATCAAAACGGTCAAACAGTTCCGCCGGGAACACAACGACGCGTTCCACTTCAACTGGCTATTGAAGATCGACGAAAGCTTCCAGCACCCCTTCGAGCCAACCCACGCCAACATGGCCAGCCTGAAGCTGACGCGCAACCAGCCGGTGCACGAACTGGCGGCCCACCTGCGCCGTGCGTTCTCCGGGATTGTCGCGGGCAACGTCAAGGACAAAGGTATTCGCTTAATCGAGCAAAACGGCCCTTACGAAATTACCGGCGACCGCGACATCATGCAGCAGCTCGATCAGCTGCTGCAGGCCTTCGTTGAGCAACACCGGATGAAACTCCCCGGTAACAGTGCCTATGTACCGTGCTACAAAGTGCTCACCTGATCGGCTGCAACCCGCGTCGCTGCTAGCCTAGCAGCGACGCGGCAACCATCGAGCAGGCGGACACTCGCACAGACCTGAAGCTCTGTTATACTCGGGCCTTCCCGCCAGGCTTGCGCCCGGATGCTAGCCCCCAGAGGCAAGCAGTACCGGTCGGGATTGCGCCCCCCAAGCGCGATTCAAGCCAGGCAATACACCCCATAGGGCCTACGCCCTCACTAGACAGGATTACACATGTCCTTTGCCTCCCTCGGTCTCTCCGAGGCTTTAGTCCGGGCGGTCGAATCCGCCGGCTACACCCAACCCACTCCGGTGCAACAGCGGGCTATCCCCGCCGCGTTGCAAGGTCGTGACCTGATGGTTGCAGCCCAGACGGGTACAGGTAAGACAGGCGGTTTTGCCCTGCCGATCCTCGAGCGACTGTTCCCCAACGGTCATCCGGATCGCGAACAGCGTCACGGCCCGAAACAACCGCGCGTCCTGGTCCTGACCCCGACCCGCGAACTGGCCGCCCAGGTGCATGACAGCTTCAAGCTGTATGCCCGCGATTTGAAATTCGTCAGCGCCTGCATTTTCGGTGGCGTTGGCATGAACCCGCAGATTCAGGCCCTGGCCAAGGGCGTCGACGTACTGGTGGCTTGCCCCGGTCGCCTGCTCGACCTGGCTAACCAGCGCGCCATCGATCTGTCGCATGTAGAAATTCTCGTCCTCGACGAAGCCGACCGCATGCTCGACATGGGCTTTATCCATGACGTGAAGAAAGTCCTCGCCAAGCTGCCGAGCCAACGGCAGAACCTGCTGTTCTCGGCGACCTTCTCGAAAGACATCACCGACCTGGCCGGCAAGCTTCTGCATAACCCGGAACGCATCGAAGTCACGCCGCCGAACACCACGGTTGAGCGCATCGAACAACGCGTATTCCGCCTGCAAGCCAGCCACAAGCGCGCCCTCCTCGCCCACCTGATTACCGCAGGCGCCTGGGAACAGGTGCTGGTGTTTACCCGTACCAAGCACGGCGCCAACCGCCTGGCCGAATACCTGGACAAACACGGCCTGCCCGCGGTGGCGATCCACGGTAACAAGAGCCAGAACGCACGCACCAAAGCCCTGGCTGACTTCAAGGCCGGCAATATGCGCATCCTCGTAGCCACCGATATCGCCGCCCGCGGCCTGGATATCGACCAGCTGCCGCACGTGGTCAACTTCGAGCTGCCCAACGTCGAAGAAGACTATGTGCACCGTATCGGCCGTACCGGCCGTGCCGGGCGCAGCGGTGAAGCAATCTCCCTGGTGGCTCCGGACGAGGAAAAACTGCTGAAGGGCATCGAACGGATGACCAAGCAGAAAATCCCGGATGGCGATCTGCTCGGCTTTGATGCCAGCACCGTCGAGGCCGAGCGCCCAGAAGTGCGCGAGCCGCAGAAGCCGCGCCCACCGCGCGGGGCCAAGCCAGAAGGCGATCGCCACGGCGCTGGCCGTAAGGACAAGGGTAAGGACAGCGGCCGCGACAACAACCGTGGCAAGCCGCAAGGCGGTCGCTCGCAACAGCCGCGCGGTGCGGCTCGCGCCGCCACACCGGCCATACCCGCATTACCTCCGGACCGCGCGCCGGACGAGTTCCGCGATGATGAAATCGATAATTTCGGCAACCGTGCCGACTATGTAAGTCCAAACCAGAACAAGCAGCAGAACCGTGGCCGTCGGCCCGGCGCGCCTGCTTCCGGTCCGAGCGCCAGCAATGGCGTAGGTCAAGCTGCTCGCCCAGCTAAAGGCCCACGCAATAACGCTGGCGGCGCAGCTGGCAAAGGTGCTGGCAGCGGAACTCAAGGCCGTCGCCAAGGTGCTGGTGCTGGTGCTCAAGGTCGTAATGGCTCTGGCCGTGCACGTCCACCGCGCGACACCCGCACCACATCGCTGAACCGTGATGAGCTGCCACGCCGCGAAGGTGCGGCGAAGGCACCAAGCGACAAGCAGCCGGTGATCATGCACAAAGGCTCGCGCCTGGACCGTTTCCCGACGCCAGAGCAGCTCGACGAACTGGCGAGCGCACGCCCACGGGGTGAAAAACCAGCCCTGCTGACGCGCAACCGCGAAGAGTCATAGTCCGCTAGCCGCACACAAAAACGCCGCCCAATGGGCGGCGTTTTTGTTTATCCCTGGGCAGCCTTAGCGCCAGCGAACAATGAGGCGGCTTTCTACGCGCCACGCTAGCCACATACAGATATCTGAGCCCATAAAAAACGCCCCGGAGCATAACGATCCGAGGCGTTTTTGTACGGCAGGCGAAATTACTTCGCTTTAACACCTTCAAATGTCACGTACAGCTCAACCATGTTGGACGCTGGGCCCAGATCCATCTGCTTGCCGAAGTCCTGACGATTGATGGTGGTGGTGCCTTCGAAACCGGCGCGGTAGCCACCCCACGGATCTTTGCCTTCACCCAGGAAGGTGGCCTTGACCACAACCGGCTTGGTCACACCGAGGATGGTCAGATCACCGCTCACGTCAGCCATTTGCTTGCCATCAGCAGTCTTGCCGGTTGGCTTGACGCTGGTGGAGACGAACTTAGCGTCGGCAAACTCGCTCACGTTCAGGAAGTCTTTGCTGGAGATGTGCTTGTCACGTTCTGCGTGGTTGGTGAACACACTGGCAGTACGCACGTTAACTTCGATTTTGGCGTCTTGCGGCTTGGCAGCGTCAAAGCTGAACGTACCGTCCAAATCCTTGAAAGTACCGGTGATAAAGCTGTAACCCAAGTGGCTGACTTTGAAATCAACGAAGGCGTGCTGGCCTTGTTTGTCGATCACGTAATCAGCGGCCATGACCTGACCAGCAGTCAGCAGTGCAGAACCGATTGCCAGAGCAGCGAGTGTCTTTTTCAGCATGATTTCTATTCCTTAGAGTCGAGGTTGAACATCAGGTATTGCGACCGAGCATACGAGTCAGGGTCGCATCACGGTCAATAAAGTGGTGTTTCAGTGCTGCCAAGCCATGGATACCGGCAAATACCACCAGTCCCCAGGCCAAGTACAAATGCACATCACCGGCTATCTCTGCCTGATCCGGCAGACCAGAAACCAGCGCGGGAATTTCAAACAGACCAAACACCGGGATACCAACACCTTCGGCAGTGGAAATCAGGTAACCGGCGACCATTACCGCAAACAGCACCACGTACAAAAAGGCGTGTCCGAGCTTGGCACCCAGACGGGTCAACCGTCCGTGACTGGCCGGAGCTGGCGGCGGCGGGCTGATAAATCGCCACAGCACGCGTAGCAGCATGACCGCGAACAACGTGATGCCTATGCTCTTGTGCAGGTCCGGCGCATCTTTACGCCAGGCACTGTAGTAATCCAAACCGACCATCCACAGCCCGAGTGCGAATAGGCCAAACACCACCAGTGCGACAGCCCAGTGCAGCAGCACACTGACCCAGCCGTAGCGAGAAGAAGAATTACGTAGCTGCATGGAAAATCCCTAAATGACTGCGCCCAAGACTATCGAATTATCCATCGAATTAAAGCGGAAAAAACGGCTTAGATATATCAACGAAATCGATCAGATGCGCATTGATCGTATTAGACCAGCATCAAGCGAAATCAGCAGGCGAAGAAACCAAAAGTAACACTTGCCCTGCACGCAGCATCAAAGGCAAAGGACGACACAATAGGTTGTTCCTAATCAGCGCATTGCATAGGCTGCGCGATTGTTTGCCTGCGCATGTCGCAAGCGGTTTCGAGGAGAGTACTCATGAGCCTGAATAATCAGTGGATGCAACGTGACTTAGCGGTGCTGTGGCACCCCTGTACTCAGATGAAAGATCACGAGCATCTGCCACTGGTGCCAATTCGTCGCGGCGAAGGTGTCTGGCTGGAAGACTTCGACGGCAAGCGCTACATCGATGCGGTCAGCTCCTGGTGGGTCAACGTGTTCGGTCATGCCAATCCGCGCATCAATCAACGCATAAAAGATCAAGTTGACCAGTTGGAGCACGTAATTCTTGCCGGCTTTAGCCACCAACCAGTAATTGAGTTATCAGAGCGCCTAGTAAAGCTGACACCCGCCGGCCTGGACCGGGTGTTCTATGCCGACAATGGCTCGTCGTGCATCGAAGTCGCGCTGAAGATGAGCTTTCACTACTGGCTCAACGTCGGAAAACCGGCGAAGAAACGCTTCGTCACCCTGAGCAACAGCTACCACGGCGAAACCATCGCAGCGATGTCAGTGGGCGATGTCGCCCTGTTCACCGATACCTACAAAGCGCTGCTCCTCGACACCATCAAAGTGCCCAGCCCAGACTGCTACCACCGCCCAGAAGGTATGAGCTGGGAAGCGCATTCACGCGCCATGTTCGCCCATATGGAGCAGACCCTGGCGGAGCACGGCCATGAAGTGGCTGCCGTGATTGTCGAACCGCTGATCCAGGGTGCCGGTGGCATGCGCATGTATCACCCGATCTACCTCAAGTTACTGCGCGAGGCCTGTGATCGTTACGGCGTACACCTGATCCACGACGAAATTGCCGTCGGTTTCGGCCGCACCGGGACGATGTTCGCCTGCGAACAGGCCGGCATTCGCCCGGACTTCCTCTGTTTGTCGAAAGCCCTCACCGGTGGCTACCTACCGTTGGCGGCGTGCTTGACCACCAACGAGGTGTACCAGGCGTTTTATGACGACTACTCAACCCTGCGCGCCTTCCTCCACTCACACAGCTACACCGGCAACCCGCTGGCCTGCGCGGCCGCCCTGGCGACCCTGGACATCTTCGAACAGGACAATGTGATCGAGGCCAACAAGGCCCTGGCCGCACGCATGGCCAGCGCCACCGCACACCTAGTCGACCACCCACAAGTGGCCGAGGTGCGCCAGACCGGCATGGCCCTGGCCATCGAAATGGTGCAGGACAAGGCGAGCAAGACCGCCTACCCCTGGCAGGAACGCCGTGGCCTCAAAGTATTCCAGCACGCCCTTGAGCGTGGCGCGTTACTGCGGCCACTGGGCAGCGTGGTGTATTTCCTGCCACCTTATGTGATCACTCCCGAGCAGATCGATTTTCTCGCAGAAGTGGCCAGCGAAGGCATCGATATCGCCACCCGCACCTCGGTCAGCGTGGCAATGGGCAATAGCAATTACCCCGGCTTTCGCGACCCGGGCTAAATCTTCGCCATTGATCGGCTGTAAGCGGCACGGCGGAGGCGTTAAGCTTGCGCCCTCAACTGTGCCGCAGCAGCGATCAATCCATGCGCCTATCTCGTTTCTTTATCGATGCCCCCTTATCTCTCGGTCAACACGAACTGCCAGAAGCCCAGGCGCACTATATCGGCCGCGTCTTACGGCATAGCGTTGGTGATGCGCTGCAACTGTTTGACGGCAGCGGCCAGGAGTACCTGGGCGAGCTGATAGAGGTCGGCAAGAAAAGCGTACGCGTCGAGTTGCGCGAAGCGTTCGCCGGCCAGGCCGAATCACCGCTGCATATTCACCTCGGCCAGGGCTTGTCACGCGGCGAGCGCATGGACTGGGCGATTCAGAAAGCCACCGAGCTGGGTGCCAATGAAATCAGCCTGATCATCAGCGAGCGCTGCGAAGTGCGCCTCAAGGATGAACGCGCCGACAAGCGCATGGCGCACTGGCGGCAGGTGGCAATCAGTGCCTGTGAACAATGCGGCCGCTCGGTGCTGCCGATCATTCACCCGCCGATTAGCCTGAGCGACTGGCTAAACCAAGCATCCGCCGATTTGAAGTTGGTGCTGCACCCGGTTGCCGAACCCTGGGCCAGCCATCCACAACCTGAATCGCTGGCCTTTCTGATCGGCCCGGAAGGCGGTTTGACCGATAACGAAGTCGCCCAAGCCAACAATCATGGTTTCCACGCCGCCCGCCTTGGTCCACGCGTACTGCGCACGGAAACCGCGCCGGTAGTGGCGCTGAGCGTCGCACAGCAGTTGTGGGGCGATTTCTAAACTCGACGTCCACGCCATAAAAAAGCCCGCAAAACGCGGGCTTTTCGTGCAGTTCGACTCAGATCAATCCGGCGTCTGCCAGCTTCTGCTCCAGACCAATCAGGTCGGGAATCTTCAACACGGCTTCACCAAACTGCACGGCATCCAGCTCCAACGGCGACAGCGCGACATCGGCCCGAGCCAGATCGGCGCTGACCTTAATCGAGCGCGGAATGCCCTGCACCAGCACAGCAATGAACTTGACTGCAGCTCTACCGCCAAGGGCATTGATTACCGCCACCCGCGAGCCAGCAGCCACACTAGCCTGGCCATCCGAAGCGGCCTCAAACGACAGCAGCGGCAAGCGCAGATCACGCCAGGCAATCTGCCCCAGAAACCAGCTGGGCATGCCATCACTGACCTGCGGTGCGCGATAGGGAATCAGCTCAGCGACCGCGACGTTAGGCAGCAGCAGAGTACGATCAGTCAGCGGCATCAACAGGCCGGTCAGGCTACTGGCGTTGTTCTGGGTGGCGACGGCTTGGCTCATGAAATATTCCTGTTCAGGGCAGCGCCCCGGATTAACTGCACTGCTCGGCCAAGTGATTGACCAGCGACTCGGCCAGCTCACGCGGATCGCCGCTTAGGCTGCTGTAGCCGCCCTCACGCAGACTGTCAGGCATGCTTGGGGAGGCACAACTGTCAGCGCGCTGGGTCCAAATCAAGCCACCTTGGCGGCGCACATAGGCGGCCGCGGCGCTGCCATCACTGCCCATGCCACTGAAGACGATCACGCCACTCATCGCGCCAAAATGCTGGGCCAAATTGAGCATCATCTGGTCGATCGATGGGCTGTAAGGCTCCGGCCAGCCGCGCTCGGCAATCTGCATGGTGCCGTCATCGGCGAAGCCCAGTTCATGGCTAATTGGCACAACGATGACTTCACCGCAACGCACCGTATCGCCGTGCCGCGCCGGATTGACATGCCACTGACTATGCCGTCCAACAGCTTGTGGTAGCGCGCTCTCGAAACTGGCGTCGATGTGCTGGGCGTAAACAAAACCAATCGGCAAGCCGCCCGGCAAGGCATCGAGAAAGGCTTTTACAGCAGCTGGCCCACCAAGGGATGCAGCCAGCAGCCATACCTGACGCGCCGGCTCACCGGCTACCAGTGGGGTATCCGCCAGCGCAGCCGGCAGATCCAGACGCGATGGCCGCTGCGCTTCAGCCAGCAGAGCGTCCAGGCTAGGGCCAACGGCCTGTGAGGGATCACCCACCAGCTTCTTTAGCTTGCCGAACAGGCGGCGCTCCCAGCGCGGGTAGTTTTCCGAGTGACGCTCAGGCGCATGACCTTCACCAAACAGCACCGGGGCCGAGGCACTTTCCATCAGACTGTCGACCAGCGGCAAATCTTCTGACTGCGCCAGGTCAACCAGCCATAGGTCGGTTTCGCAGGTATTCAGGGTTTCCTGATCAAGGCGCGCCGGATCGCTGTTCATCACCACCTGATAGCCGCTACCAGTCAACGCCTGCTGCAGCACATGGCGCTGCAACGAGGTATCGGCGATAACCGCAATACGGGCTGCAGTTTTCTCGGTCATGTGCGGTTTACCGGGTGGCGGCCCACCAATTGCTGAATAGTTTCAAGCAGCAAGGACTCCTGATAAGGCTTACCCAGGTACTCGTTGACGCCAATGCTCATGGCCCGCTCCCGGTGTTTTTCACCGGTACGTGAGGTGATCATGATGATCGGTAGGTCTTTCAAACCTTCATCGTGGCGCACCAGGGTGGCGACTTCAAAACCGTCCATGCGTGGCATTTCGATGTCCAGCAGCATGATGTCGGGCTTGCGCTCCTGCAGCTGCGAGATGGCATCCACACCATCCTTAGCCGTCAATACGTTCATGCCGTTACGCTCCAGCAAGCGGCTGGTGACCTTACGCACGGTAACTGAATCGTCGACTACCATGACCAGCGTCGGCCGATCTGCTTCGATCTCGGCGGCAGTGGCCGACTGCTTGAGCTGGCGAGGCTGCATATGCGTGAGCAGATGGGCATGCAGCGCGCGGATGGTTGCCAGCAGATCGAGAATCACCACCACACGACCGTCACCAAGGATGGTCGCGCCGGAAATCCCGTGTACGCCAGCAAACTGCGGACCGAGGCTCTTCACCACGATCTCACGGGAGCCCGCAAGCGAGTCGACCTGCACTGCCATGGCGTGCTCGTTAGAGCGCACCAAAATCACCGGTAGCGGCAGGCTCTGCCCCACCAGTTTTGGTTGCTGGCCGTTGTTCAGCAGATCCCCCAGGTAGCGCAACTCATAGCTCTGACCAGCGTACTCAAAGCGCGGTGCATCCGGCGCGTAATAGGCCTCCAGCTCATACGGGGAAACCCGCACGATACCTTCGATGGTGTTCAGCGGAATGGCATACAGGTCTTCACCAGACAGCACCATCAGCGCACGGTTAACCGATACGGTAAACGGCAGGCGGATGGTGAACGTAGTGCCCGTGCCCGGAACCGACTCGATACTCATCGAGCCGCCCAACTGTTTGACCTCGGAGTGGACCACGTCCATACCGACGCCACGCCCGGAAATTTGTGTGACCTTCTCTGCCGTGGAGAAACCGGCTTCGAGAATAAACTGCAGGACCTCGTAATCGCTCAGGTCGGCGTCAGCGTCCATCAAACCGCGCTCGATGGCCTTACGCTTGACCGCATCCAGACGAATACCGCCGCCGTCGTCGGCCAACGTCAGAACGATATCACCGCCCTCACGCCCCAGCGCCAGGCGAATCGTGCCTTGCGCCGGTTTACCTGCAGCGCTGCGCACATCTGCGGCCTCGATGCCGTGGTCCACGGCATTGCGCAGCATGTGCTCCAACGGGGCCACAATGCGCTCAAGCACCGTACGGTCCATCTCACCGTCGGCATTGCCGACCAGGAAATCGACCTGCTTGCCTAGCTCGCCAGCAATCTGCCGCACGATACGCCGCAGACGCGGCACCAAGCGGTCGAACGGCACCATGCGCGTGCGCATCAGGCCTTCCTGCAACTCGGAGTTGACCCGTGCCTGTTGCAACAGCAGGGTTTCCGCGTCGCGGTTACGCGCCGCCAAGGTTTCCTTCAAATCAAGCAAGTCGGAAGCTGACTCGAACAACGCACGCGAGAGTTGCTGCAACTGCGAGTGACGGTCCATCTCCAGAGGATCGAAGTCCTCATAACCAACCCGCTCGGCCTCCGCCTGTATACGGCTGAGAATTTGCGCCTGGGTTTCAGTATCCAGACGCCGCAGCTGATCGCGCACGCGGTCGATGGTCGCGTCCATCTCGCTAAGCGTGAAGCCGAAGTCGCTGACTTGCTGTTCAACACGACCACGGAAGATCGACGTTTCCCCAGCCAGGTTAACCAAACCCTCAAGCAACTCGGCAGGAACCTTGACCAGCTCTTGCGGGGCTCGCCGCGAGGCTGCCTCTAGCGCGGCCTCTTCAGCGCGGCGCACGAACGGCAGCACCTTGGCTACCAGCTCCTGTGCCGGCATACCGCTGGCCGCGACAATCGGAGAAGTCAATTCTGGTAAGCGTGTGCCTTGCTCTGCGGCTGGCGCAGCAACTTGCGTGCTCGCCGCGTCAGCGACCAGGCTGTCATTCAAGCGCTGACGCAGAACGTCGAGCTCTTGCTGCAAACCTTCAAAACCCGATTGCACATCAACAAACAGACTCTGCGGCCAAGGCGCACCTTGCGTTTGAGCATCAGTCAGGTGCTGTTCAAGGTTATGCGTGAGATCGCCCAGGCGCTTCTGCCCAGCCAGCCGCGCACCACCTTTAAGGGTGTGCAGGATGCGCAGCATGTCGTCGATGGCAGCGCCGTCTTCACGATCAGCCTCCCAGCGGCCGATAGCCACCTCCATGGCCTCCAGCAGGTCGTCACCTTCCTCAAGGAAGATGTCGAGAATATCGGCTTCAGCATCGTCATCTTGCTGACTCTCCGCAGCCTTGAGGGCAACTGCGGACGGCATGCTCAGTTGCTCATCCGGATTGGCGCGGAAACGTTTAATGGTTTCAATCAGCGCATCGCCATTCGGCACAGCGCGCTTATCGCGCACCGCCTCAAGCATCTCGGCCAGACTGTCGTGGCAGCTCTGCAGCAAGGTGAACAGGTCCTGACTAGGCCGCAATCGGCCTTGACCAAGGCCTTCATAAAGGAACTCAAGCTCGTGGGCCAGATCACCAATTTCACGGATCTCGGCCATCCGTGCACCACCCTTGAGGGTATGCAGGTCACGTTGCAGTGACTCCAGCTCCAGGCTGTTGTTAACGTCGTCCATCCAGCGCTGCAGCGCTGCACCCGCGCTGTCGATGATGTCGAAACCTTCCTCAAGGAAGATTTCCACCAATTCCGGATCACGATCATCATCCAGCACAGCAGGGGCAGAAGGCGAGCCTGCAGTTGTTAGCGAATCGGGCTCGCTATCCACAACCTCAGGCCATTCGAGATCCTCCGAGTCTTCCAGCGTAACGGGAGGTTGCTCGTCCACCTCGACAGTTGACGGCTGGGTCTCATCGACTTGTTCAAGCTCGTCCTCAGGCGACTCGGTGTTGATTTCTGGCGGCGTTGCATCCGCAAGAATGCCGAAGTCGATTTCCTCCTCAACCTCAGGTAACTCCACCTCAACCTGCGGTAGTGATTCAGTCTCCGGCTCAGGGCTGGCAGCAATAACCGGCACACTTTGTCCGCCGCTTTGGCGGAAACTACGAATGGCTTCGATCAGTTGCTCGGGCGACTGCATGGTGGATCGCGCTTGCAGTTGCTCAAGCAAATGCGCCAATTGGTCATGGCTCTGCTGCAGCAAACCGGCTAGCTCTGGCGAGAAACTGTAACGACGATCAACCAAGCCCTCGTACAAGGACTCAAGCTCATGGGCGAGATCACCAATCGGGCTAATCTCGGCCATCCGAGCACCACCCTTGAGGGTGTGCAAATCACGTTGCAGAGACGACAGAGCGGCCTTGTTGTCGGGGTCTGCCAACCAGCGCTCTAGAGCCTGACCGGCACTGTCGAGAATATCCACGGCCTCTTCGAGGAAGATCGACACCATTTCTTCATCGAGCGTCTCGTACACAGATGCAGCGGGCAGCTCGGGGGCTAGCTCTGCCTGCTCTGCAACCTCTTCCACCTCAAGCTCTTGGGGCTCCGTCAGACTCAGCGACTCGAGTGCCGCAGTAGCGTCAGCCAACTCGACGACGTCAATACCGGACTCACCGTTATTGGACAGCAACGCCAACGTATTGGGGTCCAATGCCTCTGCAAGTAGGTCACGCAGCGCCATAACACGCTCAGGTGCCGCGCTGACCTGCAACGCTGCTGCCACCTGGTCCATCATGCCAATCAAGGCTTCGTGGGCTGCTTCGGCCTCGCTGAAGAAGCGGTCACTAACGGCTAAGCTGCCCTCTTCCACAGCACCATAAAGATCCAGCAGGGCTTCACACAGTTCGTCGATCTGCGGTAAATCAGCCATCTCGGCACCACGTCCGAGGGTGGTCAGCTCCTCCAGCAGTGCACTCAGCTCCTGGCGCTCGGACGGATGCTCACGCCAGCGACGCAGTAGGTCTTCGGCATCAAGCAAGATGTCCATGCCTTCAGCCAGGAAGATGCTGAGCATCTGCGGATCGCGCTTCTCGCCCGGCTCACCCTGACGATTGCTTTCGGCGTGTTCCAAGCGGTCGCTGTGCAACTTCTGCACACGTTCAAGGAACTCGCTGGCACCTGGCAAGGGATCAAGTGGGTTTGTTTCAAGCTGCTCAAGGCCAAGGCGGAATAACTTTTCGGCACGGCTCAACAGCTCAGCTTCGGCCAAGTCCATCTGAATCAGGTTGGTTTTGAATTCTTTGACCAGCTTCTCCAAGGGCGCGGCGATCTCCGCCACAGGCTGAATACCAGCCATCGAGGCACTGCCCTTGAGCGTGTGCAATGCACGCTGCAGGTCGTCCGTAACGGGCTGCGGCAACTCCTGAGCACAGTCGGCAAGGAAGCCAACCAGCGTGTCGAGGTGCATTTCCGCTTCATTGCGGAAGATCTCCAGCAGTTGCGGATCAAGCCCTTCCTCATCCTCGACTGGCGCTACGACCTGCGATTCAACTTCGGTGGTAGCCGCTGAACTGCCCTCGGCCTCTGCTACCAGATTCACCGGGGCATCAGCTTTTGGGAGGCTTCGGCCTTTGGCCAGAGCGTGTGCCGTGGCAGCCAACAGGTCGACATCATCACGCTGGCGCTGCGCCTTGTTGGCAAACTCATCGACCAGGGCTGGCATCAGTGCAACCACATCGGCGATCACTTGCTGCACTTCAGCGCCAGGCTGAATGCTGCGGTCAAGGACACGGTTGAGCAGGTTTTCAATAGACCAGCCCAGCTCGCCGATCACCAGGGCTCGTACCATCCGGCCGCTACCCTTGAGCGTGTGAAAGGCACGGCGGATTTCGCTTAGGGCATCTTTGTTGTCAGTGTCGGCGCACCACTGTGGGAAGTACTCGCTAATAGTTTCGAGTACTTCACCAACCTCTTCGATAAAGACCTCTAGCAGTTCTTCATCAATGGGCTCTTCATCAGCGGGGGGCGGCAGTAAGCTCGGCGGCACATCGTGCGCAGGCGGGTTGATCGCCAGCACCGGCGCGGCCATTACATCGGCCATCGACAGGGCTTTCTCAGCAACCGACTGCTCGGCTTCTGCCGTCAGCGGGGCGCTAGGCAGGTCAACCTCTGGCAGCTCAAGCGCTGCCAGTTCATCTTCATTCCAGTTGGCCGGGCTGTCGCTTTCATCCAGCTCAAAGCTACCGAGTTGCAGCTCTTCGTCAGTAAGTGGCTGCTCCTGCTGAACCTCAGCCAATGGCATTGGCTCGGCATCGGCCAGGTCAAGATTGAAATCGATTAGCTCAAGATCAGCAGGCGGAGAGTCACTGGCCCACTCAGGCTGCGATGGTGCGTCAGCCGCAGCCGAGTCGAGATCAGCAAACTCAGCACTGAAGTCGTCTGATAGATCCAATCTCAACGGTTCTTCGGCAACAGCTTGCGGGCTCTGCTCTTGCTCAGCCGGAAGATCGGAATCGAGCTCCGGCTCGACCTCGGCACTTAGCACTTCCATTTCGTCCAGAGGATCGGCCAGTGGTGCAAAGGACTCTACAGGCGGCTCGACACGATCAAGAATCGACGGCTTTTCTTTCAGCGGGTAGCCCAAGTTCTCCAGACTTTCCTCGGCGACGTCGAGAATCAGATCACCCTGACTCGCGTGGTCTTCGCTCAGGCGTTCGAGGTAGTACTCGACGCTGGTGATAGCATCCGCCAGGGTGTCGAGGTTCTGCCAGTTCGGCACAGCCTTACGCGCCAGTAATTGTTCCTGAATATAGCGATTGCAGGCGTTTAGCAGATCGGCAGCGCGCTGCAGCGGAATCATCGCCAAGCCACCACGCACCTGGGTCAATAAATCGGGAACGCGCGCCAGGTGCTCGTGGTTCCACTGCGAGGCAATAAACTCAATGATCGCGTCCTTGGCTTGCTCTAGGCCAGTACGCGCTTCCTTGATAACCAGTTGATGAATCTGCACCACATCAGTGGTCGGTAGATGGCTTTCTTCACGGCCACCCTCCTGCGCCGGGCCAACCATGCCAGCCAAGGTGGCTTCAACATAGAGCAAGGCACCAGCAACATCCATCAACACCGCATCACTTGGCTCGCCCTGGCCCTTGGCCAAGTTGCTGACCACTTCGAGCTGATCGACGATTACTTTGCGCGGCTGGGCAAAACCCAGAACAGCCAGGGTGTCGGCAATTTGTTTGAGTGGCGCGACGAGGCTATCCAAATCTGCGACCTGACTACGGTCACTGCGTACAAACAGGTCGAGACTGTCCTTGACCCGCACCAACTCTTCGCACAGAGCCGCCACCACCGAACGCATAGCATCGCGATCAGGCCCGGCCAGACGGGCACGCTCTTCGTCGACCACATCGTTGTTAGGCAACGCATCGTCTAGACGGTACTGCTCGCGCAACGCGCTGACACGCGGCGATTGTGCCGACGATTTGGCAACGTAGAACAAAAGATTCTTGTTCAGCTCATCAGGCGCTGACTGGTTAAGACCATCCACACCTTGCTCAAGTAGACGCTTGAGCTCCTTATCGACCTGACGCAACAAGGTACGAATCGACGAGCCATTGGCGACGCTGCCGTTAGCCAAACCTTCGACCACACCTGAAGCGATCTGCCACAGCGAGCCGAGCGGTGAATCCTTACAGAGGTTCTCCAGGCGGGCGAACACTCGCGCCATGTAACCGAGGTTGGTCGGCATATCCTGGTTGCGAATCACTCCAACCAGCGCCACTTGCAGCATTTGCCGCAGCTTGCGCAGCAGTACCGGCAATTCGGCAGTACGCAGCTGGTCAATCGACTCGCTTGACAACGCAGGAGCACGCACGGACATATCCGGCGCAAACAGGCTGGTTTCCGAGAGCAGTTTTTCTCCACGCGCGGCGCGCAGATCGTTGAGCAGAGGCAACACGACCATCGGCAGGTCGCGGCGCGCAGTCTGGATACGGTCAAGATATACCGGCAACTGCAGAATCGACTGCATCAGCACTTCCAGGGCTTCACCCTGGTTGGTCACTTTGCCTTCGATCAAGGCACCGGCTAGCTGCTCCATTTCTTCCGCGAGCAGCGCCGCACCGAAAAACTCGACCATCTGCAAGGTGCCAAGCACCTGATGCACATAGGTCTGGCAGAAACGCATGCGCGTAGCATCCTGGGGGTTCTCAACGAACGCCTCCAGCGCCTGACGCGCCTGTTTCAGGGTTTCCGCGATCTCGCCTTTAACCCATTCCAGGGCGACATAATCGTGCCGATCACCCATAGCCACTCCACTCATAAACTTGGCTCTTCTGCCTTATCCCTTGCGGGTAAACGCCAGCACTCGCTCGTCGGCAACCGGGATCAACTCCGGATGCTGCCAACCTGCTACTTCGCCCACTCCAACCACCAGCAATCCTCCAGGTGCCAGGCGCTCGGCGAGGCGGCTGAGGATCTCGCGGCGGCGCCAGCGACGAAAATAGATCAACAAGTTCTGACAAAAAATAACGTCCATACCGGACATCGGTGCCTTGGCCAGTTCCAGCACATTCAGCCGCGCGCAACACACACGTGCAGCCAAAGTCGGCACCACTTTAAAACGTCCATCGCTCTGGGCCAGGAAGTAACGCTGACGCAGATCGCTATCCAACTGCTCTAGGCGACGCGCACCATACTGGCCATCACGCGCCTTACTCAAAGCATTCAGGCTTATATCGGTACCTGTTACCCCGAAATAATCCGCATGTTCACTTTCGCGCAGTACCTCGGAGGCACTAATGGCCAGCGAATAAGGCTCTTCACCGCTGGCACAACCAACACTCCAAAGCTCCCAAGGCTGCGTGAGGCCCTGCTGCAAACGCTTATGCAAATAGCTCTCAAGCACGTCAAAGGATGGGCGATGCCGGAAGAATCGAGTTTCCTGCACAGTCAGTCGATCCAACAGGGTCGACCACTCCACTGCGCCACGCGGTCCATCGGTTACCTGCTGGTAGTACTCGGCGTAGTCCATAACGCCCAACTCACGCATCCGCGCACTCAGATTGGTTTGCAGAAACGCCCGCCGCTGCTCATTGAGAACAACTCCGGTACGCTCCTCAAGCAACACCTGCCAGTCACGGAATTCCGTGGCCGTCATATCTACCAGAGGCTGCAAGGCCCAGACGCCTGACTGCATGTCGTGCCCCTCGCTCACGGCATAGACCTTTATGCAGCGGGCCTCTCAGCCCACCACACAGTGCGACCTTAAGCCTGTTCCCCATCCGGCAAAGTAAAGCCAGATACCGACTTACGCATCTCACTGGCCATTTTGGCCAGGTTACCAATGCTCTTGGCGGTCGCCGTAGTACCGGACGAGGTTTGCGAGGTAATTTCCTGAATCACGTTCATCGTGTTGGAAATATGACCGGCGGAAGAGGCCTGCTGGCGGGCGGCGTTGGAGATGTTCTGGATCAAAGCCGCGAGGGTCTTGGATACCTTTTCAATCTCTTCCAGAGCCACACCGGCGTCTTGTGCCAGACGAGCACCGCGCACCACTTCAGAGGTCGTTTGCTCCATGGAGATAACGGCTTCGTTGGTGTCGGTCTGAATCGTCTTAACCAGCGCTTCAATCTGCTTGGTTGCAGCAGAAGAACGTTCTGCGAGGCGTTGTACTTCGTCCGCTACCACGGCGAAGCCTCGACCGGCGTCACCCGCCATGGAGGCCTGGATCGCGGCGTTCAATGCAAGGATATTGGTCTGGTCAGCAATGTCGTTAATCAGGCTAACGATGTCACCGATCTCCTGGGACGACTCACCGAGGCGCTTGATCCGCTTCGAGGTGTCCTGGATCTGCTCACGGATGTTATCCATGCCGGTGATGGTGTTGTGTACGACTTCGTTGCCCTTGTTAGCGATGGCTACGGAACGCTCCGCTACCGCAGAAGACTCCGAGGCGTTCGCCGATACCTGGTCAATCGACACGGCCATTTCGTTGATTGCCGCAGAAGCACCGGCAATTTCCTGAGCCTGATGCTCGGAGGCTTCAGCCAGGTGCATCGCCGTGGCCTGAGTTTCCTGGGCAGCGCCAGCTACCTGAACGGCGGTCAGGTTGATCGTGGCTACCAGATCACGCAACTGGTCGATGGAGTAGTTGATGGAGTCAGCGATGGCACCGGTAAAGTCTTCGGTTACTGTCGCGGCCACCGTCAAGTCACCGTCTGCGAGGTCAGCGATTTCGTCGAGCAGTCGCAGAATCGCCGTTTGGTTACGCTCGTTCTTCTCGGCAGTAGATGCCAGACGACTGTTGGTTTCACGCACCATCACCAAACCGATGAGGATGATCGAGCCAAGCGCCAAAGCAGCCAGCACGTAACCAATCAGCGTGTTAACGGCACGACCAGCAGCCATGCCGTCAAAGCCAGCAGCGAGACTTGAAGCCTTATCAAGCAGGGTCTGCGATACGCTGAAAATAACGTTGGCCGACTCACGTACCTGGAACAGCTCTGGCGAGGTTTCAAGAATCTCGTCTACCGAACCGGAAACGAACTCGAACAGCTCGGAAATCTCCGCTAGGCGCTCAAGCGCTTCGTCGTCGGTTACCTTGGTGATCTCCATGGCCGCGTTGCCTTCCAGCATCGCCGACAGTACACGACCAAACAGACTGGCGTCGCGACCGAACATATCAGCCGCTTGTACTGAATCCTGGTCACCGGCCAGTACCTTGTTCACCGAACCAAGAATACGTTCAGCAAGCAGCGACTGACGCTGAGCAACCGCAACCTGGGCAGCAGGCGCACCGCTCTCCAGCAAGATATCGACCACTTCCTCGTACTCGACTTGTAGCTGCGGAATGGTTTCCGCCAAGGTGGCGGCTACCTGATGCAGCGACAATACGGTTTGTTCGTTAGCCAGAATGGCGTCGGTGTTCTGCCGCAGGGTATCCCAATCCTGCTGCACCACCGCCATCTGCGGCTGCAGAGACTCAGGTGCCGCCGGCAACCCGGTAGACTCGTCGCCACCGGTGAGGTAACCCCAACGCGCCTGGAAATCGTTGCGCGCATCACGCAGCAAACCGAAAGCTTCCGGCGTACCGGCCGCCGCCTCAGTGGAGTTCTTTGCAATACGCTGGGAGAGAACGCGCAGCTCACCGGCGTGGCCGATGTACTCCGTGTCGTAGTTGGATTGCGTGTTGATGTAGGCGAAGTTGGCGAACAACAGCACAATCGAAACGATCAGGACAATAAACAGCCCCGCAATCAATGTGCTACTGCGCGTACCTGCTAACAAATTACCTGCATTTAGTTTTTTCATTTACTGGCCCCCGCCTGGACCGACCGCACTACGGTTCCCATGTAACGCCAAAAGGCCGGCAATGCCGGCCCCACCGATAATTTGCTAATACGCCACGTCGAGAAAACCCGGGTTCTGGGCCAGCGCGTGTGGGCTGAACACCAGCCAGGGCTGTTCACGTTGAAAGACTCCGTGGATAAAGGGTGACATGGCCGCCTCGAGGGGCGGCAGCTGCTCAGTGAAGGTATCCACAGGAAAATGCTGCATACCAAACACTTCGTCGACCGTCAGACCAGCAAAGACTTCCTGATGGTCCACCACTAGAACGCGACGTTTCTTACGCAGCGGCGACAGCTCATTGCCGAAAAAGCTGCACAAGTCCATTACTGGCAACAGGCGACCACGCACGTTGGCCACACCCTTGACCCAGCTTTTTACGCCGGGCAACAAGGTGTAACGCGGCTCATGCAGAACCTCACCGACCTCACCCATCGGCGCGACAAAAAAGCGCTCGCCCATACGAAAGCCGATACCACTCCAGGTCTGCACTACGGCCTGCTGCGAAGGCAGGCCAGCAGCGAGCGAGCGACAGAGACTGTCGATATCCTGAAGCGTCTGAAAAGGTGTTTGCGCGTCCGACATGCCAGCTGCGGCCTTATTTTTTTCTAATTGCGGACAAACCAGGTGTTAACCGGCCAATACCGCATTTAAGGTTTTAACCAAGGTTTCTTCGTCGACAGGTTTGGTCAGGTAATCCTTCGCACCCTGGCGCTTGCCCCAGACTTTGTCAGTTTCCTGATCCTTAGTCGTAACGATGATGACCGGGATATGGTTGGTGTCAGCATCTTTAGTCAGCTGACGGGTTGCCTGGAAACCATTAAGACCCGGCATAACAATATCCATCAGCACAGCATCAGGCTTTTCCTGGCGAGCCAATGCGACGCCATCGGCACCGTTTTCCGCTTTGAGCACCTGATGTCCATGCTTTTCCAGCATGGCAGTCAGCTTGTACATTTCAGTCGGCGAGTCATCAACAATCAGAATTCGAGCCATGGTGTTTCCCAATACTTTTAAAAGGCGCTCAGCTATTCAGCTAAGCGTCAGGACGCTTGTTCAACCGGCATAAAGTCAGGCACATGAGCTTTGATCGCACCGAGCAACTCTTCCTTACTGAAGGGCTTGGTCAGGTATTGATCAGAGCCGACAATGCGCCCCTTGGCTTTATCGAACAGGCCATCCTTGGAGGACAGCATGATCACCGGAGTGGATTTGAAAGCGCTGTTGTTCTTGATCAAGGCACAGGTTTGATAGCCATCGAGCCGCGGCATCATGATGTCGACAAAGATGATGTTCGGATGGGTATCGGCAATCTTTGCCAAAGCATCGAAGCCATCAACTGCGGTAATTACATCGCAACCCACCTTTTTCAGCAGGGTTTCCGCGGTACGACGAATCGTTTTCGAATCGTCGATCACCATTACCCTCAAACCCTCGGAATGCTGTTCCATGTTTGCCCTACCATCGCCTCGGTGAGTCGTTATTTTTGCGTTATAGCAGTGCGCCTGAGGCCCTATCACCGACGGGCTACGACCCAGTCGTCGGGCCTTTTTAGCACACTCTCCTGATGCAATCTATAAGCCGCTCAGCGCCAAGGTTTTTCCTTGACCACCCGAGCGACCAGCGCCACCCTGAACGCCACATCACGCTCGCAGCACACTTGAAACGCTGCCTTTTACGGAGAACACCGCCATGAGCGTCCGCCTCGGCATTGTCATGGACCCCATTACCCAAATCAGTTTCAAAAAGGACAGTTCACTGGCCATGCTGCTTGCTGCACAAGCGCGAGGCTGGTCGCTCTTCTATATGGAGCAGAAAGACCTTTACCAAGCCAAGGGTGAAGCACGCGCTCGACTTTCAGAGCTTAGCGTATTCAACGACCCGCAGCGCTGGTTCGAGCTTGGTGCCGAGCAAGATGTCGCGCTGAGCGAGCTGGATGTGATCCTGATGCGTAAGGACCCACCCTTCGACAACGAGTTCGTTTACTCCACCTACCTACTGGAACAAGCAGAACAAGCCGGCGTGCTAGTGGTTAACCGACCACAGAGCCTGCGCGACTGCAATGAAAAATACTTTGCCACCCAATTCAATCAATACACGCCGCCGACCGTAGTCAGCCGCAGGGCCGACATTCTGCGCGAGTTTGCCAAAGAACAGCGTGACATCATTCTCAAACCCCTCGATGGTATGGGCGGATCGATGATATTTCGCCATCGAGAGGGTGATCCCAACCTCTCGGTGATTCTCGAAACGCTAACCAACCACGGCCAGCAACAGATTATGGCGCAGGGCTACCTACCCGCGATCAAGGATGGCGACAAGCGCATCCTGATGATTGATGGCGAACCGGTGCCTTATTGCCTGGCGCGCATTCCGGCTGCAGGCGAAACCCGTGGCAACCTTGCCGCCGGTGGTCGCGGTGAAGCCCGCCCGCTAAGCGAACGCGACCGCGAAATCGCCGCTGCCGTAGGCCCGACCTTGCGCGAGAAAGGCCTGTTGTTTGTCGGTTTGGACGTGATTGGCGAGCACCTGACCGAGATCAACGTCACCAGCCCAACCTGCATCCGCGAGATCGACGCTGCATTCGATACGCGCATCGGCGACCGCCTGATGGACAAGATCGCCGAGAAGCTCAATGCGCGCAGTGCTTCATAGACTTTTCCATGCGCGCTCGGCAGACTGCGCGGCAACCTGAGCAGACCTGATATGCGATGAACGCTGCAGCCCAACCACCTGAACAACCCAGCGCCGGCGTACAACCGGCGGATCGCCTGGGCTTCACCCTGTTCCTCGCTGCGCTGTTGCATGCTGCGCTGATCCTCGGCCTGGGTTTTACCCTGGCCGAGCCCAGCCAAGTCAGCAAAACACTGGAAATCACCCTGTCCACGTTCAAAAGCGAAGAGAAGCCCAAAGAAGCTGACTTCCTCGCCCAGAACAACCAGCAAGGCAGCGGCACGCTGGAACACAAGGCAGCGCCGAAAACCACCGAGCAGGCGCTGTTTCAAGACAGCGAAGTCAAACGCGTTACGCCGCCCGCCGCGCCTCAGCAACCTGCCGTACGCCAGCAAGCGCCCAAAGCAGCGGTCGCCACCCGCGCCCCACAGCAGCAAAAAACCCCAGTCAAACAAGAAGCAGCCAAGCCCACCCCACAAGCCCGGCCAGCCCCGGTATTTGATAGCGCGCAACTGTCTTCGGAAATTGCCAGCCTGGAAGCCGAACTGGCCCAGGAAGTTCAGCAATACGCCAAACGCCCGAAGATCGTCCGCCTCAACGCCGCCTCCACCATGCGCGACAAAGGTGCTTGGTATAAGGATGAATGGCGCAAAAAAGTCGAGCGCGTCGGCAATCTCAACTATCCCGACGAGGCCCGTCGCCAGGGGATTTACGGCCACCTGCGCCTGTTGGTATCGATCAACCGCGACGGCACCCTGTACGAAGTTCAGGTACTGGAATCCTCCGGGCAGCGCTTGCTAGATCAAGCGGCGCTGCGCATCGTCCGCCTGGCCGCGCCGTTCGCCCCCTTTACTGGCGACCTGGCCGACGCCGACCGCCTGGAAATTATCCGCACCTGGCGTTTTGAGCGCGGCGACCGCCTGTCGAGCAACTAACTACCCTGACTTTTCCCGGCCAATTCAGCGCAGCGCTTGAAGCCAATGGCCCGAGGCCTGAAACTAACGCCCATGAAAGACGCCAGCCCTACCTACCTCAAGCACCACCTATTGATTGCCATGCCACACATGGCCGATACGCATTTTGCGCAAACCGTGACCTACCTGATCGACCATAACGAACATGGTGCGATGGGCTTGGTGATCAACAAACCCAACGGCCTTAACTTGGCCGACGTACTCGAACAGCTGCGCCCGGACGCCGAGCCACCCGCGCTCTGCCAGAGCCTGCCCATATTCAGTGGCGGCCCGGTGCAAACTGATCGCGGCTTTGTGCTGCACCCCAGTGGCCCGCAGTTCCAAGCGACTCTGGAGTTGGGCGAGCTGGGCTTGTCGACCTCGCAAGACGTGCTCTTCGCCATCGCCGATGGCAACGGCCCAGACAAATACCTGATCACCCTCGGTTACGCCGGCTGGGACGCCGGACAGCTTGAAGCCGAGCTGGTCGACAACGCCTGGTTAACCTGCCCAGCCGACAACAACATTCTCTTTGACCTGCCCTACGACCAGCGCCTGAACGCCGCCGCCGCGCGCCTGGGCATCAACCTCAGCTTGCTCACCTCGCAAGCCGGGCACGCCTGATGAGCGAAGCGAAAGTAAAACCGCTGCGCCTACTATTGGGTTTCGACTACGGCAGCAAACAGATTGGCGTCGCCGTCGGCCAAGTCATCACCGGCCAGGCCCGCGAGCTGTGCATTCTCAAAGCACAGAACGGCGTGCCGGACTGGCAGAAAGTCGAAGCACTGATCAAGGAATGGCAACCCGACGCCATCGTCGTTGGCCTGCCGCTGAACATGGACGGCACGAAAAGCGAGATGAGTGACCGCGCGGAGAAATTCGCCCGCCGCCTCAACGGCCGCTTCAACCTGCCCGTGCACACCCACGACGAACGCCTGACCACCTATGAAGCCAAAGGCCAACGCCTACAACAGGGGCAAAACAGCGGTTACCGCGAACGCCCGGTCGACGCCCTCGCTGCTGCACTCTTATTGCAGGGCTGGCTTGAAGAAAATTGCCTGGGCTAACGCCCACTAAGATTCCATTTGGAGTGTTGCCATGAGCTTACCCAACCCGACCGAACTGCTACCGCAGATGGCCGCCGCCCTGACCAGCCACTTAAATAAGCGGCAGATCAGCCAACCGCGCTTTATCGGCATCCGTACGGGTGGCGTTTGGGTAGCCCAAGCCTTACTCGAAGCCTTGGGCCGTGATGATGCACTGGGCATTCTCGACGTGTCGTTCTACCGCGACGACTTCACTCAGAACGGCCTACACCCGCAAGTACAACCTTCCGAGTTGCCCTTCGAAATCGAAGGCCAGCATCTAGTACTGATTGACGACGTGCTGATGAGCGGCCGCACCATCCGTGCTGCGCTTAACGAGCTGTTCGATTACGGCCGCCCGGCCAGCGTAACCCTGGTCAGCCTGCTTGACCTGGATGCGCGCGAGCTGCCGATCCGCCCGGATGTGGTTGGTGCAACCCTGTCACTGACAGCAGACCAGCGGGTAAAATTGACCGGCCCTACGCCGCTCACCCTCGAACTCCAGACGCTTGCCAACTGAGACTCGCCAGATGCCGACCATAGCCGCCAAGCGCCCGCTGCAGCTGAATGACCAAGGCCAACTGCGCCACTTCCTGTCCATCGACGGCCTGCCGCGCGAGCTGTTGACCGAAATCCTCGACACCGCCGACTCGTTCCTCGAAGTCGGTGCGCGCGCGGTAAAGAAGGTTCCGCTGCTGCGCGGCAAGACCGTGTGCAACGTGTTCTTCGAGAACTCCACCCGCACCCGCACCACCTTCGAGCTGGCCGCTCAGCGCCTGTCGGCTGACGTCATCAGCCTGAACGTGTCGACCAGCTCGACCAGCAAGGGCGAAACCCTGTTCGACACCCTGCGCAACCTGGAAGCCATGGCCGCCGACATCTTCGTCGTGCGCCATGCTGACTCCGGCGCCGCGCACTTTATCGCCGAGCACGTCTGCCCGAACCTGGCGATCATCAACGGTGGCGACGGCCGCCACGCGCACCCGACTCAAGGCATGCTCGACATGCTGACCATTCGCCGCCACAAAGGCAGCTTCGAGAACCTCTCGGTAGCCATCGTCGGCGACATTCTGCATTCACGAGTGGCGCGCTCGAACATGCTCGCGCTGAAAACCCTCGGCTGCCCGGACATCCGCGTGATTGCGCCGAAGACCCTGCTGCCGGTTGGCATTGAGCAATATGGCGTCACCGTCTATAGCGACATGGCCAAAGGCCTCAAAGATGTCGACGTGGTGATCATGCTACGCCTGCAGCGTGAACGCATGAGCGGCGGCCTACTGCCCAGCGAAGGCGAGTTCTACCGCCTATTCGGCTTGACTGAACAACGCCTAAAGCTGGCCAAACCAGACGCCCTGGTTATGCACCCCGGACCGATAAACCGTGGCGTGGAGATTGAATCGGCAGTAGCCGACGGCCCGCAATCGGTGATTCTCAACCAGGTGACCTACGGCATCGCCATCCGTATGGCCGTGCTGTCCATGACCATGAGCGGCCAGAACGCACAACGCCAACTCAATCAAGATGCCGAGGAGCAAAACTGATGCGTATCCGTATCCTCGGAGCCCGTGTTATCGACCCCAGCAGCGGCTTTGATCAGGTAGCTGATCTGTTCAGCGAAGGCGGCAAACTGGTCGCCATTGGCCAAGCGCCGGCTGGCTTCGTCGCGGAGCAAACGATCGACGCCCAAGGCTTGGTCGCCGCACCCGGCCTGGTCGACCTTAACGTCGCCCTGCGCGAGCCGGGTTACAGCCGCAAAGGCAGCATCGCCACGGAAACCCTGGCCGCTGCCGCTGGCGGCGTCACCAGCCTGTGCTGCCCCCCCTTTACCAAGCCAGTGCTGGATACCTCAGCGGTGGCCGAACTGATCCTCGACCGCGCCCGTGAAGCTGGCCATACCAAAGTGTTCCCGATTGGCGCGCTGAGCAAAGGCCTGGAAGGCGAACAGCTGGCCGAGCTGGTTGCACTGCGTGATGCCGGTTGCGTGGCCTTCGGCAATGGCCTGGACAGCTTCCGCAATAACCGCACCCTGCGCCGCGCTCTGGAGTACGCCGCCACATTCGACCTGACGGTGATCCTCCAGTCTCAGGACCATGACTTAGCCGAAGGCGGCCTGGCCCATGAAGGCGCCACCGCCAGCTTCCTCGGCTTGCCGGGCATTCCGGAAAGCGCTGAAACCGTGGCCCTGGCCCGCGATCTGCTGCTGGTCGAGCAAACCGGTGTGCGCGCGCACTTTAGCCAACTGACCAGCGCACGCGGCGCGCAACTGATTGCCGAAGCCCAGGCCCGTGGCCTGCCGGTAACCGCCGATGTCGCGTTGTATCAGCTGATTCTTACCGATGAAGCGCTGAGTGATTTCTCCAGCCTGTATCACGTGCAACCGCCACTGCGCACAGCCTTTGATCGTGACGGCCTGCGCGCCGCCGTTAAAAGCGGGGTGATTTCAGCCATCGCCAGCCACCACCAACCGCATGAGCGCGACGCCAAGCTGGCCCCATTCGGTGCTACCGAGCCCGGCATCAGCAGCGTGCAACTGCTGCTGCCACTGGCCATGAGCCTGGTACAGGACGGCTTGCTTGACCTGCCGACTCTGCTCGCCCGCCTGAGCAGCGGCCCGGCGCAAGCGCTGCGTCTACCAGCCGGAAAACTGAGTGTGGGCGCACCTGCCGACCTGCTGCTGTTCGACCCACAAGCCTCAACCCTGGCCGGGGAAAGCTGGTATTCGAAAGGTGCCAACTGCCCATTTATCGGCCACTGCCTGCCGGGTGCCGTACGCTACACCTTGGTTGATGGGCGCATCAGCTATCAAGCTTGAGACTTATCAACCGCGCAAACCGCCGAACATCAGCGCAATACTCAGGCTGGTGAACGGCGGACGCGCAGGCGAGACAGCTAAACAGATACCCCACGCTGACCAACGATGCATCCAAGGCACTACCAATAGCGCCTCACAGAGACAAAACCGCATCACTCATCGCGTGATACACCGCCGCCTTCGCACAAAATCGCCCCACTCTGCGCCATTCGCTTGGCGCTACCGAGAAGGCACCGGTATAATCCGCCCGCTTCTGAGGGCCTATAGCTCAGTTGGTTAGAGCACTCGACTCATAATCGATTGGTCGCAGGTTCAAGTCCTGCTGGGCCCACCAATTCAAAGCCGCGCACCGCGCGGCTTTTTTGTGCCGGTAGGAAAATCGCCAGCAGCACTTAGCACGCCTATAGCAGTCTGACGCTAAGCCGGATAAAACACATAAATGAGCCTGCTTGGTTTATCGGTAATTGATCTGGATACTGATGCCCGCAGTTCTCAATCACCAGCACGGGCGTGGTTCGCTTCATGACCTCGAATTACTTCATACACGCGGGGCGCAGCGCTGCCTTTTTACTACTCGTACTGTTATTGAGTGCCTGTACAGCGGCGCGACTACAAGAGCGACAAGCCGATTCAGCCTTGATAGCCAGCGAAGCGGGCTGGCAGCCACTCAAGCTGGATACCGGCACCTTTGTCCTGACCGCCTTCGTACCGCCAGGGCTGCAACAGACCACGACGCTGACCATCTATATAGAAGGCGATGGTTTGGCCTGGATAAACGCCTCAACCCCCTCACGCGATCCAACCCCCTTGAATCCGCTAGGGTTGCAGCTGGCACTACGCGACCCTTCTGGCACTGCCGTTTACCTGGCTCGCCCTTGCCAATTTGTCGACGAGCATGACAAGCGCAGCTGCCAGCGCAGGCATTGGACGAATCAACGTTTCTCGCCCGAGGTAATAGCCGCCAGCCTTAATGCGATCCAGCAGCTCAAGCAACGCTTTGCCGCCCAACGCTTAGTGCTGATTGGTTACTCGGGCGGTGCTGCGGTGGCGAGCTTGGTGGCGGCCCAGCGCCCAGATGTCGATCAGTTGATCACGGTTGCCGGCAATCTCGATCACAAGACCTGGACCCAGACACATCATTTATCGCCCCTGGACGGCTCGCTCAACCCTGCAGATGCCTGGATGCAGTTACAAACACTGAGGCAAACACACTTTGTCGGAGGCCAAGACAGCAACATCGGGCCGACCATTACCCGCGCTTACGCCGCACGCTTCCCGCCAAGCACGCCGCTGACCATCAAAACGATTGAGGCTTTCGACCATCACTGCTGCTGGGTCGAACAATGGCCCGAGTTACTAAAAGAACTCGGACACGAGTGATTTACCGATAGCGCGCCGTTCAATAAACCCAGCAACTGACACTGCAAACCGGCAGGTAAAGGAATACCAGCGGTATTTCCCGCGCAATAAAAACCCCCACCGCAATCAAACACGGCAGGGGTTTTGGGTGACGCAAAAAAGAGCTTAGATATCCCAGCGCAACTTCACAGATGCGGTTTGGTTAAGGAAGCCCTCACTGTGCTCGGCGTCATAGCGCAGCGACACTTCTACGCCGCTTGCAGTGCCGTGGCTCAACCCAAGACCAGCACGCTGAGACCATGGGCTCGAATCAAGCCCGCGAGTGGTGAAGCTTGTACCAGGCTCAGCCGCGAAGGCAGAGGTGATGCTGGTATTGTTGTTCAAGACGTCATAACCCACACCCAGGTTAGCTACCACGCTAGTCCCCGGCATGAATTCATGACTCAACTTGCCATCCAAACCGACGATCATTTGATCGGTGGTTTGCGAGTCGACTTTGAGGTTGGCGCTGGAGCCTTTCTCGGTATAGCTCTCGTCTTTAATCCAGGTGTAGTCGGTGCGAACAGACGGCGTGAACGCGGTTTTTTCGCTCAGCTCGAACGTACGCGCCAGGCCAATACCGGCAGTGGCCAAGCGGCTGCTGTAATCAGACTTGGCGGTTTCGCCCAGGAAGCGAATCTCGCGCTTACCTTGCGTATTGTTTTGGCCAATACCGACCTGGAAATTCAACTCGGTATTCTGATCCAGGCTATGGCTGCCATAACCGAGCAACTGATACATATCGACATCGGCGCTATTGGGCGCGGCGTCAGAATTGCCATCGACATTTGAGTTGGCATAGGCAAACGCCACGCCGACACGCGTGCTGTCAGACACGGTGCCGTCAGCACCCAGCACAATGCCGGAGGTATTGGCATCAAAGCCTGATACACCGCCACGGTCATCCTGCTCAGCCCATGAGCCAAACGGCTTCAGCCAAACTTTACGATCACCATAAAACTCGTCGCCTGACGACATGCCGCGATTGGATGCCATACGCGACTCAATCACCCGGCTGATACCGCCAAGGGCTGCGCGCGAAGCGAGGACGGTATTCGCGGCGAGCAGTGGCGTGGTCTGAGAAACGGCATTAGAAACTTCCTGACTTGTGCCTAGCTTCCCCAGTTCATCGATGAGTTTCTGCATGTCCGCGTTAGTGGTACCACGGTCAATGATCTTGTCGAGTGCGCCTGCCGCGCCGCGACCACTTGGATTGTTATTGCTGTTAACCGCCTCGACGGCGGTTAACGCCTTGACCAGCTTGAAGTCGATATAACCGTCTTCGCCTTCAGTAGCAACGCTTTGGAAGTTGAACAGCGCACTGTTGTCTTCAACCTGAGCAAAGTTGCCGGTGAGCTCAAATGCACTGACCACCCGGCTCAGCGTCTGCCCCACAGCTAATGTATTGATTTCCGTCACATCAACATACGCCTTACCGGCGATGCTGGCAGTGCCGCCGACGGACACTTGGCTGTATTCGTCTTCGCCTGCGCCCGAGGCCATAAGGCGCAGCACGCCGGAGTCGGTCTGGGTAAAGTCCCCGGCGACATAAGCAGACTGAGACGACATCGGCAAATCGATGGTCCCGGCGTTGGTTACGCTTACAGCACTTCCGTTAACAAAAAGCGCGCCACGCAGTACCCCGCCGGCCATGTTATTGATGGCACCACTGCCCTCAGAACTTGAAGCCAAAATCGAGTAGCCCTGAGCACCACTATCACTGGATACACTGCCGGCAATCGTGCCGTAGTTATTAATCACACCATCCGTGATCATCCCCTGAATCGTAACGCCACCTACCTGGGTATAACCGGTAAGGCCAACACCGGTCACGTCAGCAGTAATGGAGCCATGGTTGTTCAGCGTGCCAGAGAAACCCGTAGTCAATAGGCCTGCCGCAACGCCATAGCCGCTTGATGAGGAGATGGTAGCGCTTGCGTTGATCAACCCAGCATTTTCCAGCGTGCCGGAGAAATCCTGCGAATACACGCCTACCGCAGCGGCCAAGGCACCGGTAGCTGTGGCGGTGATCTCACCGCCGAGCTGGTTATCGATCAACGCATCCGCAGCGACCGACTGATTGATGTAGACACCAAGGGCATACGCACCACCCTGCAAGGCAGTGCTTTCGGCACTAATTGTGCCGCGGTTGACCAGCGAGCCCTCCATTCGAGGAGTGCCCCACTCCACGACACCGAACGCGGAACTGTATCCTGAAGAGGATTGGTTGTCCGATGTGGCGCTGATCAGGCCGTTGTTAGTCAAGTCACCCAGCAGCTCGCCGTTAATCTGCACGCCTGCAACGGTATAGTCGCTAACGACAAAACCAGATTCAGATTCAGAGTCATAGTTATCCTCACCAAAGCCCGTGGAAATGATGCTGCCGTTGTTGGTCAGGCTGCCAACAATCGGGTCTCCCACCTCGGAGCCGCCTAGGTCGCCGGTATACAGCACAGCAGGTGCCTCGGACGCACTGACGGTAACGCCCTCCGCAATGGTCACGATTTGCGTACTATAGGGCGTGCACTGCCCCTGGTTTTCACTGACGTTCGGGCCACATGCTGGCGAAGCAAGCACCTGCCCGACAAACAGGCCGTTGGCGCACAGGGCAGCAATAGCACTGTGCAATGCGGTGGTTTGCCACTGTGGGCGGGACGACTGACGGTTTGGCATAAAGGTGCGCTCTTTATTGAAAATTGTTGTGGATGGCAGTGCTGCGGATAGTATCGTTGCGCCAGTACAGCCACCATCGTTTTTTTGATGGCGGCTGAAAGCGCTCAACTACCGCTGAACTCTAGCCGAGCCAGCGCCATATGCAGCGTAAAATGCACGCCCGGTTAAAGGCTTGTCATCGTGACGTTTGAAGCGGGCGCATGCCCAGTCTCGTCACACGATCGTCTGGCAAGCGGCAGCTAGACGCCCCATGCCGTTCCACTCCACTACAGGCTATCGCTGTGAACTACCTGATTATCGAAAACGCTCTACCAGCCGAGCTTATTCAAACGATTACTGCCTCCATCCAGGCTGGCCCATTCGAGAGCGGCAAGCTCACGGCGCAGGGGATGGCCAAGGCAGCCAAGAGTAATTTACAGCTATCCAGTACTGCCCACGCGCAGTTGCTCGACAGTATTAGGCAGGCACTCTACGTGCACCCTGTTGTGCAGGCCTTCGCCATACCGCGCATGATCGGCCGCACGATTATCAATCGCTACGAGGTCGGCATGGAGTACGGCATGCACTCCGATGCCGCCTACATCCAAGATGTACGCACCGATGTGTCGTTCACTCTGTTCCTCGATGACCCCGCCACTTACCAAGGTGGCGAACTGGTCATCGCAACAACGGCGCAAACCTTTACCTTCAAACTACCGGCAGGCAGCATGCTGCTCTACCCCTCGGGCGAGCTGCATCGGGTGGCGCCGGTCACCCAGGGCGTGCGTCACGCCGTAGTGGGCTGGCTGCAGAGCCGTATACGCAATGCCCATCAACGTGAACTCATCGCCAAGCTTAGCCTCGTGCCCCGCACGCTGCGCCAAGACCCGCAATATTCGGCGCTGGCCACGCAATCCGAGCAGTGCGTTCAAGAGTTGATCCGTATGTGGGGCGACTGAGAGCCTGGCCGTTCAGGGCGCTGTTTTCTTAATATTGTTTAACGGATCGATAGCGGCGTATGACTCAGCCTTTCTTCCCCACAGCAGGCTTTTACGGCCGCTTACGCCAGCCAGAACAGACCCTGCGCCTAAAGTTGAGCCATTGCCCGGCGGCCATTGACTGGACGGCGCTGGATAACTGGCTAAGCGACAAGCTCGGCCTTGCCTTGCAATGCCCGGCGCACAGAGCGCTCAGCTCAGATCAAGAGCAGAGCGCCGATGCAGCTGCGGTGTTCTGGCGGATTATCCAAGTGGCCGCCGAGCTGCAGCGGGTTGCAAACATTCCGGTGTTCGAGCCGGGGATACTCCTCACCGTGCAGGCCGACGCAGCGCACCCGGGTAGCTGGCTGGCCGAGGCCTGTGTCGCACATATCGATTACATGCCCGAGCACATCACACGCTTGGTCTACGACGCGGCAACGCTGCTGGTGCTAGGTTTGGCGGCCGCCCCAGCAAACTTCGTAGAGACTGAACCGCTCTACCAGCAACTAGAACTCAAGGTGCTGCAACCGCTGCGTTTGGTGATGCGCGTGGGCAAGTCGACACTGCCGCTGTTGGCCTGCGCCCATGAACGCCGCATCCCTTGGCGTCACTTAGGCGCTGGCGTGTTTCAGTTGGGCTGGGGCGCGCAGAGCCTGCGCATGCAAAACAGCAAGGTCGGCTCCGACTCGGCCCTCGGCGTCGCGGTGGCGCAGAACAAATGGGTCGCCGCCGAATGGATGCGCCGCGCCGGTCTCCCCGCCCCGCACAACCGCCTGGCCACGAACGAGCAAGAAGCGCTCGCCGCGCAAGTGGCCTTAGGCTGGCCGCTGGTGGTAAAGCCTGCGGACCGTGACCGTGGCGAAGGCGTGGTGGTCGACATCACCAGCGAAGCGCAGCTACTCAACGCCTTCCGGCAAGCGCTAAAACTAAGCACGCAAATTCTCATAGAACGCCAGGCCAAGGGCGTATGCCACCGCGTGCTGGTAGTGCGCAGCAAGGTGGTCTATGCCGTCAAGCGGCTACCCATCGCCGTGTGCGGCGACGGCAGGCAAACCATTGAACAACTGATAAATACCGCCAACCAGCAGCAACTGGCACTAGCAAGCTGGGCTAGAGCACCGCTGTACCCGTGCGATGAGCTGACCAAAGCCTGTTTGCAACAAGCCGGCCTTGACCTCACCTCAGTGCTGCTGGCCGGCGCTTGGGCACAGCTGAGGCCGATCGAATCGACCAACTGGGGCGGCCTGGATGAAGATTACTCAACCCGCCTGCACCCAGATAACGCCGCCCTCGCCTGTCGCGCCGCCGCGCTCTTCGGCCTCGACGTGGCGGGTATCGACATCATCACGCCAGACATCACCCAACCCTGGCACACAACCGCCGCCATTATTAATGAGGTCAACTCGGCACCGGTCCTCGGCCAAAGCGACAGCTCCAGGCGGACTCTGCCGGACGTGTTAACGCATCTGCTGCCAGCGCACGGGCGCATCCACATAACGGCCTACGTTGGCGCAGATCAGGCGCGCGAAATGGCACAAGCGCAGCAACAGGCATGGCAAGCCAAGGGCATTGCCTGCTACCTCACCAGCCATGACATCACCCTCACGCCGTCAGGAAGCGTGATGCACATGGCCCAGCACGGCCTGTTTACCCGCTGCCAGGCATTGCTCACCGACACACACGTCGAAGCCATCGTGCTGCTGGTGCAAACAGACGAACTGCTGCAAAGCGGCCTGCCTGTGGATGCCCTACATAAATTTATAAACAGTGGCGAACCACTGCTCTCGTCTCAGCAAAGCGGCGCGTTTGCCACAGGCGACAGTACAAACAAGGTCATAGCCCTGCTCGAAGGCCTCGCTATAGGCTGAGGGCTCGATCCATACCAGGCCGTGGCCAAAGTTTCGCAAGCGACGGCCACTCGCTATCCGGCTAATGAGCGGGCGAACGGGCAAACCAGCGAAGCCCCTGAATAGACGCTGCAGCAGCGGCCCAACCAACCGGCCGACCGCTGATGCAGCATTAGCAATTAGTCGTGAACCCTTGAGCTAGCTTAGGCAATTGGCCATTATCCAGACCTGTGCCCGGTTTTGGGATTGTGGGCACGTCTGCTCGCTCGGTTCACGGGCGTAACCCAGCGGCCTTGCTCAAGGAAGAAGGCATGGACTACAGCGTCATCCTCCGCCCCGCCATCGATATGCTGGCCTGGCTGATTCCAGCGGCACTACTGGCCGGCCTGTTGAAGTCGCCCTGGGCCAAGGGCCAGATTGGCGAACTCTTGGTACGGCTGTTTGCCCATTGGCAGCTGGATAAGCAGACCTACCGTCGCCTGCATAACGTCACCCTGAACACGCCAGACGGCACCACGCAGATCGACCACGTATTCCTCTCGCCTTACGGCATCTTCGTGCTGGAAACGAAGAACATGAGCGGCTGGATCTTCGCCAGCGAGAAGCAGGCGCAGTGGACGCAGAAGCTCTACAAGCGCACCTTCAAATTCCAGAACCCGCTGCGGCAGAACTACAAACACCTTAAAGCGCTGGAAGCCACCCTTGGCGTAAACAGGCCGCTGGAAAGCGTAGGCGAGGCAGGCAAAACAAGGCAAAAACAGGCGAGGAAGCGGAGTTTACGTGCTGTAAATGAGCATTCCGAGCCTGTTTTTAACGCAGCTTTGCCAACGCAGGTAGCTTTGCAGCGGCCTGTTGACCCGGAGCACCTGCACTCGGTCATAACCTTTGTCGGCGGCAGCACCTTCAAAACCGAGATGCCGGCCAACGTGACCCAAGGCATCGGCTTTATCCGCTATATCAAGTCATTTCAGCAGCTGGTGTTTAGCGAGGCGGAAGTCGACGCCATGCTGCACGCCCTGCAAACAGGCCGCCGCGCTCCGACCCTCGCCACCCACCGCGAGCATGTGCAAAACCTTAAGCGACGTAGTGATCCGACAGCTGAGCGGCAGTGTCCGAAATGTGGCAATGCTCTGCTGATTCGTACGGTTAAATCTGGGGCGAAAGCGGGGCAGCAGTTTTGGGGGTGTTCGACTTTCCCTAAGTGTCGAGCGATGCAGAATCTTTGAGAGGTAGAACAATGAAACGATCAAAAAGTGTTCGGGCAGAAAATAAATCTGTCCCCTTTTTTCCTGTCCCCTTTTTTCGTATAAAAATCTCATAAGGAATATGTAGATGCTTAAGCGTATATCAAAAATACAAAATATCGGTAAATTCAGAAACTGTAATGCAGCGCCATCTGAACTAGGTAAGCTCAGCATAATTTACGGATTGAACACATACGGAAAATCCACTCTAACCGACATATTTAAAAGCCTTAAAGATAACGACAACACGGCAATCAAGAAAAGACTGTCAATACCGCTAGACAAAGCCGCACAGGAAATAACCCTAAGCTTCCTTATAGATGGCAAAGAAACAGCGATTAAGTATCAAGGTGACGCATGGAGCAAAAATCTTGAAGAAGGGTTAAAAATCCACATATTTGATGAAGACTTTTATCATCAAAACTTATTTTCTTCGCGAGAGTTCACACGAGCTACAAAGGAACAGTTCAGTGCATTCGTGCTTGGAAAAAAGGGAGTTGATAAAGCAAATGCAATCTCAGAGAAAAACAAGAAAAAAGGTGATTTAACCAGAGAAAGAACCAAGCTTGTTAAAGATGCGTTCTCCGGAATAACCGATCTCAAGAGCTTTTTAGCTCTGCCTACTGATAAAAGCATGGCAGAACTGGAGGCTGAACGTGACCGCCTGAGAGAAATGTGGGCAAAAAAAAGCAAGCAATATAAAGAACTCCAAGCCATCCTTGGACGACCAACATTCAAATCCGTAGAGCCGACTACAGACTTTAACACGCCTGCATCCACTTTAAATGAAGCACTAAAGAGTACTTTCACAGCAGAAGACAAAAATGCAAGACGCGAGCTTGATGAGCACATAGAGAAATGTTTCACCACGAAAGAAAATGCTGAGTCATGGATTAGACAAGGGCTGGAACAGAACAACGGTCAGACATGTCAATTTTGCGGGCAGGGGCTTAGCGAACAGGCGCTTCACTTGCTAGAGCAATATAGAAAAAGTTTTGATACTTCATTCCAGAATTTTAAGTCACAGACGCTTATCACTGTTCAGCAAAACGAACAACTGGCATTACAAGCACTGCCGACTCAAGATACTATCACCATCATTACCGAAAATTCAAAGCTGGCCTTAATATATAGTGATTTCAGTTCTCCAGAACTACAAGAGTCATATGAAAAGCTAGAACAGCTAGGAAGTGACCTGACTCAACTACAAGAACTTATCAATGATGAGGCGGAGGTATTCAAGAACACCACCACATCGCTGATACAAAAAAAAATTCAGTCTCCAGAGCATGCAACGAACGAGATAGAAGCCGCTACATTAAGCTCACTCATAAACAACTACAACAGCGCAATTGAAGAATACAAAAACTCAGGGAGTGAGTTAAATTCGGTATACAGAGGCATCAAAGACGAGCTCAAATCAACAGATTATGCAAAAGAGCTTGCCGAACTAACGACTCTTGGAGAACGTCAAAACGCAGTTATAAAGAGGCTTGAAGTAGACAACCAATGTCAGGAGCTCATAAAGAGCGACGGAGAGATAGAACAGCTAGAAAAAGAAATACCAGTTTTAATGGCAGAATTGCAAAAAGAACAAAGCAAATACTTAGATCAATTCTTCACAAGCCTCAACCAAAACTTCCAGAAATTTGGGAGCAGAGACTTTGAGCTGACTAGAGGGATAAATAGACAGGGTAACACTCCTATTTACCACTTGAAGGTTAGCTTCAGAAATAAAGAAATTTCCGAGTCGAACATAGACAGAATATTTAGTGAGTCTGACAGGCGAGCTTTAGCACTAGCTGTTTATTGGACAGCGCTTAGCAACCAAAGTAATGAAGATCTTGAAAAATCGATTGTAATACTGGACGACCCAGTGACGTCATTCGATATGAATAGACGACAAGCAGTACACAAAGAAATAACTGACATACTAGATAAAACACGACAAATAATAATACTTAGCCACTTCGAGCCAGCAATAGTAGACATACTCAACAAACACAGAAGAAACATAAAAATCAACTTCTGCGAAATAGTAAAAGACAATGATAACTCGACAATTAAAGCCGGTGATATTGACGAATTCTGTAGAAGCGAGCATGAAAGCAAAAGAGCTAAAATACTAGCATTTATCGCAGGTACAGCTCCACTTCATGACAGCAGCTGCCTAAGAGTTTTTCTGGAGTACGAGATTGACTCAAGATTTGCCAAACAAATAATATCAAATAACTTAGCTGCTCTTCAGCTCAGCGATAAGATACAAAAGCTTCATGAACACGGTGTTATTGGAGAGGACACTAGAAAAACTGCTGATTCATGGCGGGTTGAGTTAAATCCCGAGCACCACCGATGGAGTGACGCTAATGAGGAAGAGCGACGTCAGCTAGCACATGACTTCTTTGAATTCGTTTACAAAGACCTACGTACCGCATAAAGAAATCGAAATATTCGGGGACAGACCACGGTTTACTGAGTCGTTAATCGTGGACTGCTCCTTATTATTGATATTCAGAAATAACCAAGTAAGAAGGTGAGCAAGGATGCTAAGGATGCTCTGAAGTAGCCCTGTATTTCCGGTCGACTTCAGCCCTTGCTGATTTTTAAAACGGCAACTGACCAAAAAACGATCAGTATCTCGCATATTTCAGTGTTTTTAGCCGCTGCGAACGCTTCGCAGCGGCTA
>NZ_JAYGFK010000025.1:0-60283 GCF_046581935.1 Pseudomonas sp. | reverse complement strand
ATAGCCGCTGCGAAGCGTTCGCAGCGGCTAAAAACACTGAAATATGCGAGATACTGATCGTTTTTTGGTCAGTTGCCGTTTTAAAAATCAGCAAGGGCTGAAGTCGACCGGAAATACAGGGCTACTTCAGAGCATCCCTAGGGGCTTCAGCATATTTGACGCTGGCGAGGCTTAGGGATTGAGCTTGGTTCGTAGGGAGGTGTCTGTTTCGACATTAACGCTCGCTCAATTCAAGCAGTGTTTCAGGCATAACTTAGCTACTCGAACTAGCCCCTGAATCTATTTCATGGAGATCGCCATGCTTAGCCCCGATCGTAATACCTTCCCACTTCGCCGCCTTGCATTGCTAGTGGCCCATGCCTCGCTTTTGTTTGGTGCTACGTCTGCATTTGCCGCTGGCATTTGCAGCACCTCTGGCAATGTCGCTGTGCTGACATGCGGGTCTAGTGATACCGAGATTCAGATGCAGGGAGACACTGGTACCTCGTCGCTGACTGTTACCGATACAACGGCTAGCTCAGTCGCTGTGATTAGCAAGCCGTCTGCCGGCGGCCCGTTTGTACAGAACCTGACCATCACCGGTGCCACGGTACTGAATCGAAATAATTACCCAGCCGTGTACATGTTCTCCGAGCAGCCCGGCTGGGACGCCAACCTGCGGATTGACCCCGGTGTAACAATCACCTCGGCAGGTCCGTTCGGGGCTGTCTGGCTCCGCTCTGAGAGCAAGGACCCTAACACCAGCAATACCATTACGGTCGACAGCGCCGCGACCGTAATGGCCACGGGTGCAGATACCTATGGGATCACCGCCACTTCCAACAATGGCGCGGTTTCGTTGATTAACCGCGGTACGGTGACATCAACCCAAGCTCGTGGGCTGTACGCCGATGGCGGCAGCGATAGTAGTGCGCCGGTAATCGTCAGCATTACCAATTTGGGCACGGTGAATTCCTACCAAGCCGGTGCACGAGCAATCGACTGGCTCGGTACTGCGATGATCGACAACCGTGGCAGTGTCCGCGCAAGCACCTTTCAGGGGCTGATTACCTGGTCGGCTAATGGCGGCTCAGAAATTAATAACAGCGGTAGCGTGGTTGCCGAGCACTACAATGCAGTGGTCGCCGCAGGCACTGGCGGCAATGTGATTGTGAACAACAGCGGCAGTATTACTGCCAGTCGCAATTTGAGCCTGGCGGACGTCGCGCATTACTACGGCATTAGCGCTGATACCGACGGCAGTGGCACGGTGAGCGTGACCAATAGTGCTGGTGGCACTATCAGCGCCGCTTACGATGCTGGCATATATGCAGCCAGCTCGTTGGGCGCGATCAGTATTGCCAACATTGGGCGTATCGATGCGCAAACTGGCCTATTCGCCGAGTCGAGCGGCGGTCAGGTGAGCCTGGTCAACAGCGGCTCAATGACTACCAGCAGCGTGGGTATTCGCGTGGATGCGGCAAGCGGTGGCAGTGTTATCAACAGTGGCACTATCGCCAGTGCCGCTACTGCCTTCCAGGTGGCCGACGGTGTCGCTGTTGATGTCGAAAACCGTAGCGGGGCCTTGGCGATTGGCGGCCTGCAACTGGGTAGCCTCGCCAACTTCAACAATGCGGGCGACCTCGTGCTCAAGCAAGGCGCTAGCTTGGCTACCTACGCCAGTACCGGTTCGGCAATCTCGAGCCGCATTGGCGGGAACTTCGTGCAGTCCTCGAATGGCTCGCTAAACATCGCCGCCGACAGTTCTGCCAGTTACAGCAGCCTAGCGGTCGGCGGTACGGCCAGTCTGGGCGGTACCCTTAATGTTGACCTCAAATCGACCTACGCAGGCGGCGATCTGACCGATGTGGTCAGCGCGGCAGGTGGTGTCACCAACAGCGGCCTACGCGTTTCCGATAACTCACTGCGCTACGCCTTCGCCACATTGTTCCGTGCCAACGGTGTAGATCTGGTCGCCCAGGACACAGGTATGACGACCATTCGCGCCGCTGTATCCCCGCAATCGCCGGGCGCACTCGGCGCTGCTTCGATTTTGGATGACCTGCTCGCCAATGGCACCAGCTCCGTTGAGTTCAACCAAGCCTTGCAAGGCATTCTCGATAGCAATAGCGCGAGCGAAGTCACCGGTAAGGTGCAGCAGACCCTGCCACTGTTGACCGGCAATTCGATGAACCTAGCTAACAACACCCTTGGTAGCGTCAACTCGGTGATCCAGTCGCGCGTTGATGTGACCCGTGGCCTGTCCTCGGGCGACACTTTCTTCGGTGACCGCCATCTCTGGATGAAGCCCTTTGCTACCCGCTCGCGCCAAGACAACCGTGACGGTGTTGTTGGCTACAGCGCCGATACCAACGGTTTTGTGATTGGTGCAGACGGCAGTGTGGCTGTGGATACTGACCTGGGGTTGGCGCTTGCTTATGCCAAGACTGATGTGTCGAGCAACTCTGCCGGTCCGAAGCAGAGTGCAGACATCGATACCTACCAGTTCATCCTCTATGGCCGCCATGCGCTGGATGCCGATACTGATCTGCTGTTCCAGCTTGATGCGGGGCAGTTGCGTAATGACGGCAAGCGCCAAATTGACCTTGTCGGCCTGAGCGCAGAGTCGAGCTACGACAGTAAGACCGCTCACGCGGGTATCGGTCTGGACCGTCGTTTTCAACTGAGCGAGCACACCACCTTTAAGCCGTCGCTGCGTCTCGACTACACCTGGGTCGAGGATGAGGCTTACCGTGAAAAAGGCGCAGGCGATCTCAATCTGCAGGTCAAGTCGCGCAGTACCGACGCGCTGGTGTTGGGTTTGGACGGCCTGCTCAGTCATGCCCTTACCGATCAGCTCAGCGTCACCGGCAATCTTGGTGCTGGCTACGATTTCTACAATCGCGACGCTAGCATCACCGCTGCTTATGCGGGTGCCCCACAGGCCGCTTTCGTTACCGAAGGCAGTAACCAATCGGCCTGGTCGCAGCATGCAGGTGCCGGCCTGATCTACACCTCCGCTAATGGCACCGAGATCACCGGGCGTTACGACGCCCAGCATCGCGAAGGCTTCCTCAGCCAAACTGCCTCGGTGCAATTGCGTTGGATGTTCTGATACTCGGAGCATGAGTCGCCTTCCCGCACAGCTAATGAATTGGCAGTGCGGGAAGTCAGGCTTTTGACAGCATTGCCGTTGGTCGTTGGCAGAGGCGTGCTTAGCTGCTGGCCGGGGCTTGCCGTAATACTTGCAGGTTGATGCTGGCTTTATAGGCTGCCTTTGGCCAGGCCTATTGCCGCATTGAGCGCCGCTCTTGCTTGCGGGCTGTTTTTCCAGCAGGTGCTGTGCAGCATTGCGGCGACCATTTCGGCGAGGTCCTCGGCGCGGTAGGTGGCCAGTTGCGCCAATGAATCAATGCCGATTTCTTCAAGGCGCTTGATGACGGTTGGGCCAACGCCTTTGAGGGACAGTAGGGCGAGTTTTTCTGCTTCGGTAAATGCCATGCTGAGACGTCCTGTCTTGGGGGTAGGGCTACTGTGCGACTTTTACAGTGGGTCAACGTTGGCAACCAGTGCTAGCAAATCGGTCACGCCGACATCCTGGCCAGCCTGAAACAGCAGGGTGCTGGCTTGGCCGCGATGGTGGGTTTGATGGTTGAAGAAATGCAGCATCAGGCTGGCATATGGGCGCTGCGCCGGCACACCCTGCATATTGCTGTAGGCCAGCACCTGCGCCAGATCTTGCTCGGTCAACGCCGCCACCCAGTCGCTGATATGCCCATCCAGCCGGCTGCGCAAGGAATGCAGCGGCGCGAGCGTTTCGAACAGCAATTGATCGAGCGCCACAGGCTGCTGTAGGTCACTGATTGCCTGGCGCAGTTCATGGCACGCTGGGTGTCCGGCAAAGCGCTTGAGCCAGACGATATCGGCCACTGCAATATGGTTGAGTGTGCCGAGGATGGAGGTGAAGAACGCTCCACGGTCCTCATTCAGTGCCTGTGGCGAAAGCTGGCCGGCCGCTGCATAGAGCTTGTCGTTCATCCATGCGTTATAGCGGGCCAGTAACTGGTAGTGGGCAAGTTGGGACATGGCACTTAACTCGGCAATTAAGGTTCAGTCAGGCATCGAATACCGGGCGGAAGAAGGTGCGCTCGTAGCTAACCACACATTGCGTCTCTTGCGCATACTGGAAGGCTGCCAGGCACTCGGCGTCAGCGAAAGACTTGAGGCGATACTGCTCGTACTCTGCCAGGCTGGGGAAGCTGAACATCGCCAGGCCGATATTGTTGGCGCCTTCCGACGGCAGAAAGTAACCGTGATGGATGCCGCCAAACTTCGCCACCAAGGCAATCCACAGTTTGCCGTAATGCTCGAATTCCTTGAGTTTGCGCGGGTCGAGCACATAGCGGATATGACAGGTGATCATGCTGGCCTCTCTAATAGTCTTGGCTGGCTAATTCAGGCCGCTCACGGGTTCAACGGTGAGTGAGCTGAGTGAGTATTTCTTTTACTACGGGCACAACAGATAGAACCAGCAGTGCGGCCATGCTGTAGTTGAACCACTTGCGATTCTGCTCGCTAGTCAGCAGGTTTTTAAGCATTGAGCCGAACAGCAGCCAAACCCCAACGCAGGGAAACGACACGACAAAAAAGGTCAGGGCGATTGTCAGGTTCTGCGTGTAAAAACTTGCGCCAATGGTTGTGAAGGCTGCAATTGCACCTGTGGCGACTACCCAAGCCTTCGCATTTACCCACTGAAACAAGGCTCCTTTCATAAAGCTCAGGGGCTTGGCTTGGTGCTCTGCAGTAACCGCACCCGCCGATCTGGCAATTAACCAGGCCAGATAGAGTAAATACAGCGTGCCAACGCACTTGATGATGAAGTGTAAGCTGGGGAATAGGTCAAATAGCTGGGCGAAGCCCAGGCCAACAAGCAACAGCATGATGGTAAAACCAACACATATTCCCGCCAGTAGCGGCAGGCTTCGTTTGATGCCGAAATTCAGGCCGGATGTCATCACCATAATGTTGTTTGGCCCAGGTGTTACTGAGGACGAAACAGCGAAGAGAATGACGGCGAGTAAATATTCCATGTGACTGTCCATAGCGCTGTGTTTCAGCAGATTTAGGGTCTGCTGAGGTGTTAATCAAGTTTTGCTTTTTCGATCATTGAGCGGTAACGCGGGGCTTGCCCGCCCTGGTACGCGAGCGGGTGGCTTAGGCTATGGGCGTGGTTATACAAACCAAAATTCGACCTCGTCGGTCTCTACTTCAAATGACGCCGCGTGCTCTACATGTGCTGGTACGTGATACCACTCGCCGACGCCCACTCGGATGGTTTGGTTGTTCATGGTCAGGAGCAATTCGCCGCGCGTAATCACACCATGGTTATCGGTTTCATGGCTGTGCGGCGGGATGGATGTTCCTGCAGGGTATGACGCAAATAGCACGGTACTGTCTTTTGCCTCAAGTTTGTAGGCATCGAAGCGGCCATCAAATAGGGGTAGTTGTTTAATTCTATTTGGGTACTTGCCTGGCATTTTATTTCTCTTCCTTGTAATGCATCACGGATTGTCAAATTGTGAAGACTGCTCTTATTTATTGCGGGCTTATCTGGCTATTTGTTCTAGGCACGTTTCGACGCCATTTATTGTGAAAGTAAAATCGTCATGCCCTTGTGAGGCACAGTAAATAAGCCGGCCGTTGCTCTGGCGATTAGGCGCTGGCGCTGGCTTTATATACTGTGAGCGCCTGCAGGCGTTCGCGATTTAACGCCTCGCCCAGTTCGGCACCCTTAAACCCTTGAGCGAGCAAAGGTTGCACGGCTACCGCCCGCGCTGCGTGCATTGCGGCGCGCAGGTAATCGGCTTGCGGGTAGGCGCGTTGTTCCAGACCGAGGCGGCCACGGGCGTCCATTTCGCACGCTGCGATAAACTCCTCGAAGCGTTGTGGGCGGCGGAATACGTCGAAGCCTTGCAGCAGTTTGAGCAAGGTCGAGGCCTTCAGCTCTAGCGCGCGATGGCCGTGGGTGTGGAACTCGCCGACCTGCAGGGCGAGTTCCTGGCAATCCTTGGGAACTTTGCAGCGCTGGTTGATCGCGCGGATCAGCTTTAACCCTTTGTGCTCGTGGGCGATGTGCCGGGGCCATTCGGCTTCGGGTGTCAGGCCTTTGCCGACATCGTGCAGCAGGCAGGCCCAGCGCACCGTCAGCGGTTGCTGATGTTCGGCGCATTGGCGCAGCACGCTAAGCACATGCACGCCTGTGTCAATTTCTGGGTGATGGGCGGCTGGTTGTGGGATGCCGAACAGCATATCGACTTCTGGCAGCAGCACCTGCAATGCGCCACAGTCGCGCAAGACTTGGATAAACACATCCGGGCGCGGCTCCATAAGCGCGCGGGAGATTTCCTTCCAGCTGCGCTCGGGCGTCAAGGCGCTGAGTTCACCCGACTCGCTAAGCTCGCGCATTAGCGCCATGGTTTCGGCGGCGACCGTAAAACCCAGGGGCGCATAGCGCGCGGCAAAGCGTGCGACCCGCAGCACGCGCAACGGATCTTCGGCGAAGGCCGGGGAGACATGACGTAGCAACCTGGCGTCGAGGTCGCGCTGGCCGTCATAGGGGTCTATCAGGTTGCCTTGGTCATCTTCGGCTATGGCGTTGACGGTCAGGTCGCGGCGGACCAGGTCTTCTTCCAGGGTCACGTCCGGGCTGGCGAAGAAGGTGAAGCCGCCGTAGCCATGGCCGCTTTTTCGTTCGGTGCGGGCCAGGGCGTATTCCTCGCCGGTTTTGGGGTGCAGGAACACGGGGAAGTCCGCCCCCACCGGACGGTAGCCCAGTTTGAGCATCTGCTCGGCACTGGCACCGACCACCACCCAGTCGATCTCGCTGACTGTGCGGCCTAACAGGCGATCGCGTACTGCGCCGCCTACTTTGTAAATCTGCATCATGGTTCCTCCGCTAAGTGCGGAGGATAGCGGCTGGCCGCTGACGATGGGTAGCCTGGATGTGTTTTCAGTGGGTCCCCGGATTACATGCGTCCGGGCTAGGGGCTGTTAGGGCGCTGCTTGGGGGATCTGTTGCAGTAGCGCTTGGGTCGCGCGTTCGAGCAATTCAGCGCTGTCCTTGGCGGGGCTCAGGCCAGTGTTGATCAGGCCTTCCCAGAGGGGCTGCTGTGTTGGGGTAGTCAGGCGAATGCGCAGGGTGCCGGTCTCATCGCGCAGGCGATGCATCGCTTGATAAGGGCCAAGCGGTGTTGGCGGTGCGCTATCAACCTTGATATCCAGCGGACTGTCCTGCATCGCCAGTGAGTAATGCACCTGAATCTCTGCCTGTGGGTTGGCCTGATAGCCGCGCGCACTCAAACCTTCGCGCAGTAATTGTGCAAGCTGCGCATTACGCTCGATAAACGCTGCGTCGTCTTGCTCGGGCTGTTCGGCGGCAACCAGGGCAAAGGTGTGTTTGCCGGCTAAATCAACGCTGGCTGGGGTCAGGATCTGGGCACGAGGCAAATTGCTGCTGCAAGTGGCCATCGCTAGGCACAGCAGTAGAACGGCAAATAGGCGCATAAGCAGACTCCTCGTGGGTCTGCTGTTCATGCTGGTGCTCGGCATAGGCGTGCACAACCGATCAAATGGGTGGAATCATCAGGTCGAGGCGCGGGTAGTCGCCGTCATGGCTAGCATCACTTTTCGGTGGAACATGCTGGGTGCCGATCAACTGATCACCTTGGTACATATCCAGGTGGATATTGAAGCCCCACAAGCGGTGCAGGTGTTTCAGTACTTCTTCTGTCGAGCTGCCCAGCGGTTTACGGTCGTGTTGTTGGTGGCGCAGGGTCAATGAGCGGTCACCACGGCGGTCGATACTCCAGATTTGTACGTTGGGTTCGCGGTTGCCCAGGTTGTATTGCGCGGCCAGGGTTTCACGAATCTGCTGGTAGCCGGGCTCGTCGTGAATCGCCGGGACGTACAGTTCGTCTTTCTGGTCATCATCGAGAATGCTGAACAGCTTGAGGTCGCGAATTACCTTGGGTGACAGGTACTGCAGGATGAAGCTCTCGTCCTTGAAGCTGGTCATGGCGAACTTCAAGGTGCTTAGCCAATCGCTGCCGGCAATCTCCGGGAACCAGCGGCGGTCTTCGTCGGTTGGCTCTTCGCAGATGCGGCGGATGTCGCGATACATGGCGAACCCGAGGGCGTAGGGATTGATGCCGCTGTAGTAGGGGCTGTCGAACGGCGGTTGGTAGACCACGCTGGTGTGCGACTGCAGGAACTCCATCATGAAGCCTTCGGTCACCAGGCCTTCGTCGTACAGATCGTTCATCAGGGTGTAGTGCCAGAAGGTGGCCCAGCCTTCGTTCATCACCTGGGTTTGGCGCTGCGGGTAGAAGTACTGGGCGATCTTGCGCACGATGCGGATGATCTCGCGCTGCCAGGGCTCCAGCAGCGGCGCGTGTTTTTCGAGGAAGTAGAGAATGTTTTCCTGCGGTTCGGCGGGGAAGCGTTTGTTGTCCGTGTCGCCGCCCTTGCTGGCGCTTTTCGGAATGGTGCGCCAGAGGTCGTTGATCTGTTTCTGCAGGTGTTCTTCGCGGTCCTTCATGCGCCGCCGTTCTTCCTCGGCGGAAATCGGGTAGGGACGCTTGTAGCGGTCGACGCCGTAGTTCATCAGGGCGTGGCAGGAGTCGAGCAGGTCCTCCACTGCGTCGATACCGTGGCGTTCCTCGCATTGCATGATGTACTGCTTGGCGAACACCAGGTAGTCGATGATCGAGCTGGCATCGGTCCAGGTGCGGAACAGGTAGTTACCCTTGAAGAAGCTGTTGTGGCCGTAGCACGCGTGGGCAATTACCAAGGCCTGCATGCAGATGGTGTTCTCTTCCATCAGGTAGGCGATGCACGGATCGGAGTTGATCACGATCTCGTAGGCCAGGCCCATCTGCCCGCGCTTGTAGCCTTTTTCGGTGCTGAGGAAGTGTTTGCCATAGGACCAGTGGTGGTAGCCCAACGGCATGCCGACCGAGGCATAGGCATCCATCATCTGCTCGGCGGTGATCACCTCGATTTGATTGGGGTAAGTGTCCAGTGCGTAGCGTTCGGCGATACGACTGATCTCGCGGTCATAGCTGCGGATCAGCTCAAAGGTCCACTCTGAGCCAGTAGAGATCGGCTGACGCCGTTTATCTTGGGCATTGGTCATGTGGTAAGCCTCCGCTGGAACAGGTCGCGGAATACCGGGTAGATATCCCCGGCAGAAATCAGTTGCTGCTGAGCGAAGGTGTCGGCGAATGCCTCACTCACTTGCTCATACTCAAACCACAGCGCCTGGTGCTCGCGCGGGGTGATCTCGACGTAGGTGAAGTACTGCACAAACGGCATGATCTTATTGATCAACAGATCCCGGCACACGGGTGAGTCGTCATTCCAGTTGTCGCCATCCGAGGCCTGTGCCGCATAGATATTCCATTCGTTGATCGGGTAGCGCTCGGTCATGACCTCGTGCATCAATTTGAGCGCGCTGGAAACGATGGTGCCGCCGGTTTCCCGTGAATAGAAGAACTCCTCTTCGTCGACCTCTTTGGCGCTGGTGTGGTGGCGGATAAACACCACTTCGATCTTGTCGTAGTTCCGCTTGAGGAACAGGTAAAGCAGGATAAAGAAGCGCTTGGCGATGTCCTTGGTCGACTGGGTCATCGAACCGGACACGTCCATCAGGCAGAACATGACGGCTTTGGAGCTGGGGTTGGGTTGTTTGACCAGCAGGTTGTACTTGAGGTCGAAGGTGTCGAGGAAGGGCACGCGCCTGATCCGATCACGCAGTTTGCTGATGTCCTCTTCAAGGGCCTGAATATCACCGAAGTTGTCGGGTTGCTCTTGCTTTAGACGCTCAAGCGCGGCCTCCGCCGCTTTGAGCTTGTTACGGCTGCTGCCGGAAAGGGCGATGCGCCGAGCGTGTGCCGAACGCAATGTGCGGACGATATTGATCCGCGATGGATTGCCTTCGTTGCTGATCCCCGCGCGCACGCTCTTGAAGGTATCGCTGCCGGTCAGGTGGCGTTTGATCAGGTTGGGCAGCTCCAGGTCCTCGAACATAAAGTCGAGGAATTCTTCCTGGGTGATTTGGAAGACGAACTCGTCGATGCCTTCGCCGGCGTTGCTCGCTTTGCCGGCACCTTGGCCGCCGCCACCACCTTGTGGACGGGCAATTTTCTCGCCAGTGGTGAATTCTCTATTGCCAGGGTGCACGGTGGTCTGGCGGCCGCCGCGGCCGTGGTGCAGCACCGGTTCGTCAATGTCGCGGCCGGGGATGCTGATTTGTTCACCGTGCTCCATATCGGTAATGGAGCGGCGGCTGACCGCCTCTTCCACGGCCTTCTTGATGTGGTCACGGTAACGCCGCAAAAAGCGCTGGCGGTTCACCGTGCTCTTGTTTTTGCCGTTCAGGCGTCGGTCGATCACATGGCTCATAACTGCCCTCCGTGCACTGCATACATCAGGCGCAAACATTGGCAGAGCACACTGGCGTGCTCTGCACCGCTATGTAGCCTGTTGCATCAGGCCGCTTTATTGCGATTTACGAACACGCAGGTACCACTCGGACAGCAGGCGAACCTGTTTGTCGGTGTAGCCGCGCTCGACCATGCGAGTGACGAAGTCGTTGTGTTTTTGTTGATCCTCCTTGCTCGCCTTGGCGTTGAAGCTGATGACCGGTAGCAGGTCTTCGGTGTTGGAGAACATTTTCTTCTCGATCACCACGCGCAGCTTTTCGTAACTGAGCCAGGTTGGGTTCTTGCCGTTGTTGTTGGCGCGGGCGCGCAGCACGAAGTTGACGATCTCGTTGCGGAAATCCTTCGGATTGCTGATGCCAGCGGGTTTTTCGATTTTCTCCAGTTCTTCGTTTAGCGCCACGCGGTTGAGTATTTCGCCGGTTTCCGGGTCACGGTATTCCTGGTCCTGAATCCAGAAGTCGGCGTACAGCACATAGCGGTCGAAGATGTTCTGCCCATACTCGCTGTAGGACTCGAGATAGGCGGTCTGGATTTCCTTGCCGATAAATTCGATATAGCGCGGGGCCAGGTACTCCTTGATAAAGCGCAGGTAGCGTTCGCGCACTTCGGCGGGGAACTGTTCTTGCTCGATCTGTTGCTCCAGCACGTAGAGCAGGTGAACAGGGTTGGCGGCCACCTCATGGGGGTCGAAGTTGAACACCTTGGAGAGAATCTTGAAAGCAAAGCGGGTCGACAGGCCGTTCATCCCTTCATCCACGCCGGCGGTGTCACGGTACTCCTGAATCGACTTGGCTTTTGGGTCGGTGTCTTTGAGGTTCTCGCCGTCATACACGCGCATTTTCGAGTAAACGTTGGAGTTTTCAGGTTCTTTCAGGCGGCTCAGTGTGGTGAATTGCGCGAGCATTTTCAGGGTGTCCGGCGCGCAATGGGCTTTGGCCAGGGAGCTGTTGAACAGTAACTTGTCGTAGATTTTGATCTCGTCGGTGACGCGCAGGCAGTAGGGTACCTTGACGATGTAGATGCGGTCGATGAACGCCTCGTTGTTCTTGTTGTTGCGGAAGCTGTGCCACTCTGATTCATTGGAGTGGGCCAGCAGGATGCCGCTGTAGGGGATCGCGCCAAGGCCCTCAGTACTGTTGTAGTTACCTTCCTGGGTGGCGGTCAGCAGTGGGTGCAGCACCTTGATCGGTGCCTTGAACATTTCAACGAATTCCATCAACCCCTGGTTGGCCCGGCACAGTGCGCCCGAGTAGCTGTAGGCGTCGGCATCGTTCTGCGGGTATTCCTCAAGCTTGCGGATGTCCACCTTGCCGACCAGGGCGGAGATGTCCTGATTATTCTCATCACCGGGTTCGGTTTTGGCCACGGCTATCTGGTTGAGAATCGAGGGGTAAAGTTTGACCACCCGAAACTGGCTGATATCACCGCCGAATTCCTGTAGGCGCTTGGTCGCCCAGGGCGACATGATGCTGCCCAGGTAGCGCCGTGGGATGCCGTAATCTTCTTCCAGAATGGCGCCGTCTTCAGCGTCGCTGAACAGGCCGAGTGGCGATTCAAATACGGGCGAACCTTTGATGGCGTAGAACGGCACTTTCTCGATCAGGTGCTTGAGTTTTTCCGCCAGGGACGATTTGCCGCCGCCCACTGGGCCGAGCAGGTAGAGAATCTGTTTCTTCTCTTCCAGGCCCTGAGCAGCATGGCGGAAGTAGGAGACGATCTGGTCGATGCACTCTTCCATGCCGTGGAAGTCGGCAAAGGCTGGATAGCGGCGGATCACCTTGTTGGAAAAGATACGCGACAGTCTCGGGTCAGTTGAGGTGTCGAGCAGTTCCGGCTCGCCAATGGCCAGTAGCAGGCGTTCAGCTGCTGAGGCATAGGCTCCGCGGTCCTGCTTGCACAGCTCGAGGTACTCCTGGAGGGAGAGTTCCTCCTGGCGAGTCGCTTCGAAACGTTGTTGGAAGTGGCTGAAAATGCTCATGACTTCACCTCGCTCGATGCGCAGAGCCGGTGCGGGGTCGGTCAGGTGCCAGGTAGCTCCGGTGCGGATGCAGCCGGGATAAAACCCCCAGATCACCTAATAGTCATACCGATGGCCCGATGCCGTTTGGCCGGCTCTACCTTGTTTTGGATGGCCTGCGCTAAAGGATAGTTCGGAATCAGTGGTGTTAGGGGGACTGTAACGGCAACAGAGTATTACCGTTGGTCGGGAGTTGCCGGCAGGCCGCTGCTGGCGCGGCCTGAACGCTGAAAAAAATTATTCGGCTGGAGCTTGTGCGGTGTCATCGGGAAAGGTGGCACGCCATAGCTCGAAACCACCATCGAGGCTGTAGACATCACTGAAACCCTGGCCGACTAGGTAGGCCGCCGCGCTCTGGCTGGAGTTGCCGTGATAGCAGGCCACGATCAGCGGTGCATCAAGATCAGCTTGGCTGATAAAGCTGTGCAGTGAATGGTTGTCGAGGTGCTGCGAGCCGCTGATATGTCCGGCAGCAAAACTTTGCGGATCGCGGATATCGACGACAACTGCACCCTGTTGGCGTAAGGCCTGGGCTTGCTCGGGTGGGATGCGTTTGAATTCGCTCATGCTTGCTCCTTACAGTCGCAGCTGTATTTCTCGCCGCTATCGATGTTCATCAGGGTCATGCTCGCCCCCCATACACAGCCGGTATCCAGGGCCACCACGTTGGGCTCCTGGCATTGACCTTCAAGCGCTGCCCAGTGGCCGAAGATGATGCGTTGCTCACGGGCTTTGCGCTGTTTGTAGCTAAACCAGGGGGCGTAGCCCGCTGGTGCGCTGCCTACGCCTTCCTTGCTTTTCAGGTCGAGGGTGCCGTCGGCTTTGCAGAAGCGCATGCGGGTGAAGTAATTGGTGATCACCCGCAGGCGGGTCACGCCTTGCAGGTCGCCGTGCCACTTGGCCGGTTCGTTGCCATACATGCCGTCGAGAAACAACGGCAAACGTGCATCGTCGCGCAGGGCTTCTTCAACTTCGGCGGCACGTTTGAGCGCCTTGCTTATATTCCACTGCGGCGGAATGCCGGCATGCACCAGGGCCGTTTTGCGGGCGTCGTCGTAGTGCAGCAGTTTTTGCCGGCGCAGCCAATCAAGCAAGTCGGCTGCATCCGGCGCGTCGATAATCTCGCGCAAGGTGTCGCCTTTTTTCAAGCGTTCAATATTGTGCGCCACGGCCAAAAGATGCAGGTCGTGATTGCCCAGCACGCAAGTTAGCGCATCGCGCATGCCATAGAGAAAACGCAGCGTTGCCAGGGACTCAGGGCCGCGATTGACCAAGTCGCCAACCAGCCATAGTTTGTCCTGTGCAGGGTCAAAGGCCACACGCTCAAGCAGGCACTGTAGCGGTTTCAGGCAACCTTGCAGGTCGCCGACGGCGTAGGTGGCCATTAGTGCAGCGAGCCCGGCACCGCAAGGCGGAAGGGCGCGATGATGGCGTCAAAGCGTTTGCCGTCTTCGGCGAGCATTTGGTAACTGCCCTGCATGATGCCGACGCGAGTGGCCATCACCGTACCGCTGCTGTAGGTATGGCTTGCGCCTGCCTCAATCAGTGGCTGCTGGCCGATTACACCGGCGCCGCGTACTTCCTGCACGCGGCCGTCGCCATCGGTAATCACCCAATGGCGTGAGAGCAACTTGGCCGGCAGTTCGCCGTTATTACTGACGGTTACCGTATAGGCAAAGGCGAAGCGGCTTTGCTCCGGCTGCGATTGCTCCGGCAGGTAGCGGGTAACGACGCTGACGTCGATGTTGTAGCGCGAATCGCTCATGCGTAATTAACTCGTTAGACGGAAAGCCAGTCTAGTCGCTGTCAGTCGGGGTGGGTTGCTCAGCCAGTTTGTCCGCCAGGCGGACAAACGCTGCCAGGTCCAGCTGCTCGGGGCGCAGGCTGCCATCTACGCCCGCGGCTTCGATGGCGTCGGCTGGCAGCAACGCCTTGAGGGTATTACGCAAGGTCTTGCGGCGCTGGTTGAAGGCTTCGCGCACCACACGCTCAAGTAAGTGGTGGTCCTTGGCCGGATGCGGCAGAACTTCGTGTGGCACCAGACGGACGATGGCCGAGTCGACCTTGGGCGGCGGGTTGAACGCGCCGGGGCCGACATTGAACAGATGCTCTACACGGCAGTGGTACTGCACCATGATCGACAGCCGCCCCCAATCACCACCGCCAGGCGTGGCCGCCAGACGTTCGACCACTTCCTTTTGCAGCATAAAGTGCATGTCGCGGATCAGTGCGGCGTTATCCAGCAGATGGAATATCAGCGGTGTGGAGATGTTGTACGGCAGGTTGCCGACCACGCGCAGGCTGTGCGGCGCGGCCTGCAGTTGGTTGAAATCGAACTTCAGCGCGTCGCCTTGATTCAGGCGAAAACGCGGGTTGTTGCCGAACTGGTGTTGCAGGATCGGGATCAGGTCGCGGTCGAGCTCAATCACGTCGAGCTGTGCACCGCTGTTCAGCAGGCCTTCGGTGAGAGCCCCTTGGCCCGGGCCGATTTCCAGCATGTGCTCGCCTTCGCGGGCATGGATCGCACGCAAAATGCGATGAATGACCCCTGCGTCATGCAGGAAGTTTTGGCCGAAGCGCTTGCGCGCGCGGTGTTGGTATTCGGACATGCAGCGGCTCCAGGCTTTAAACCAAGGGCTTAAAGCGTATTTAACGCGTGTAGAAAGCCCAGCAGTTTAACAGCATTGGCGGCTTGCGCTCTGTGCTGGGCGCGGCTGTCAGTGGCTTGTTGTCTGGCTGTCGGCCATTTCGTAAGCGGTACGCAGGGCAACCTGCAGGCTGCCGCTGTCAATCTTGCCGCTCCCCGCTAGGTCCAGGGCCGTGCCGTGGTCGACTGAGGTGCGGATGATGGGCAGGCCCAAGGTGATGTTCACTGCCGCGCCAAAGCCTTTGTACTTGAGTACTGGTAGACCTTGGTCGTGGTACATGGCGAGCACCGCATCGCACTGTTCAAGATGCTTGGGGGTGAACAGTGTGTCGGCCGGCAACGGGCCAATCAAGTTGATACCTTCGCTGCGCAGTTGTTGCAGTGTGGGCTCGATGATCTCGATTTCTTCACGGCCCAGATGGCCCCCTTCGCCCGCGTGAGGGTTGAGGCCGCAGACCAGGATGCGTGGTTGGGCGATGCCGAATTTCGTGCGTAGATCGTGATCGAGGATGCGCGTGACCCGGCTTAGGCGTTCCGGGGTAATGGCTGCGGCAACATCCTTGAGTGGCAGGTGCGTAGTCACTAGCGCTACACGCAGGCCATGGGTCGCTAGCATCATCACCACTTGCTCGGTATGTGTCAGCTCGGCAAGAAATTCGGTATGGCCGGAGAAGGTGATCCCTGCTTGGTTGATCACACCCTTGTGTACGGGCGCGGTAATCATCCCGGCGAAATCGCCATTAAGACAGCCTGTGCCCGCGCGCGCGAGGGTCTCCAGTACGTAGCGCGCGTTGTTTTCGTCCAATACGCCGGGCTTTACCGGCGCGCCCAGTAAGGTGTTCCATACATACAGGCTGCCTGCGGGGGCGGCTTGGCTTGGCCAGTCTTTGGGATCGACTGCTATCAGCTTAATGTCCAGCCCGAGCAGTTGTGCCCGCTCAGCCAGCAAGTCGCGGTTGGCGATGGCCACAAGCACATGCGGTTGTGCTTCGTGGGCCAGTAACAGGCACAAGTCCGGGCCTATGCCGGCGGGTTCGCCTGGAGTCAGGGCAAAGCGACGAAGGGCAGTCATCAAGGTGCTCTCGGTTAGGCGCCAACTGGATTGGTGCGCAGTTAAGGGTATTTAGGTCGCTGTGCTGTGGCATAAAAAAGCCCAGCTCTGCGTGTGCATGAGCCGGGCTGTTTATTACTGAGTTAGCGCTTCTAACGCTATCAGAGCTTGATCTCGACGTAGGCCTCGTCGCGGATCTGGCGCAGCCAGGCTTGCAGCTCTTCATCATATTTGCGGTTGCGCAATACGGTTCTTGCTTGCTGTTCGCGGTACTCAGCGCTGCTGTCTGTGGCGCGGCGGCCCATGACTTCAAGCACGTGCCAGCCATAAGGGCTTTTGAAGGGTTTGGACAGTTGGCCCGCTGGCGTACTGTTCATGACTTCGCGGAACTCGGGCACCAATACGTTCGGGTCAATCCAGCTCAGGGTGCCGCCGTTAAGCGCTGAACCTGGGTCTTCCGAGTAGCTCTTGGCCAGTTCTGCGAAGTCTTCACCCGCCAGGATGCGCTGGTAGAGACGCTCAATCAGGCGCTTGGTCTCGGCTTCAGTGCGGATTTCGCTGGGCTTGATCAGGATATGGCGAACGTTGACTTCATCGCGCACCTGAGTGCCGCCGCCACGCTTCTCCAGCAACTTGATCATGATAAAACCGCCCGGCGTGCGTATCGGCTCCGTTACTTGGCCGACCGATAGGTCGCCGAGCATCTTGTCGAACGGTGGTGGCAGTTGTCCGGCTTTACGCCAGCCCATTTCGCCGCCTTCCAGTGCAGTTTCGCTGGCCGAACGGGCAATAGCCAGTTGAGCAAAGTCGGCACCTTTTTGCAGTTGTTGATACAGGTCCTGCGCTTGGCGGTCGGCAGCCTGGATATCTTCTGGTGAGGCAGCTTCGCTCACTGGGATAAGGATGTTGGCTAGGCGAAACTCTTCCGAGAGCTGCATCTTGCCGAGGTCCGAGGCGAGGAAGTTCTGCACTTCCTGATCGGTCACCTGAATGCGCTCTGCCACACGGCGTTGGCGCACGCGGCTGATGATCATCTCGCGGCGTACTTGGTCACGTGCATCGGTATAAGACAGGCCATCTTTCGCCAACGCCGCGCGAAATTGCTCGATGCTCATACCGTTACGCTGAGCAATAGTGCCGATGGCCTGGTTCAGTTCTTCATCGGTAATCCGGATGCCGGAGCGATCACCGATCTGCAGCTGAATGTTCTCGATGATCAACCGTTCCAGCACTTGCTGGCTGAGTACGTGCTCTGGCGGCAATGCTGCGCCGCGCTGAGTGATGGTCTGCTGTACTTCACGCAGGCGTGAATCAAGCTGGCTTTGCATAACAACATCGTTATCAACAATTGCCACGACACGGTTGAGTGGTCGTACTTCAGCATGCGCCACAGTACCCAGAAACAGCGCGCCCAACAGCAGGGGGCGCACGCAATCAGAAAGCTTGATCTTCACGTTCACGATAACCTTGAATGCCTTGGTCGAGGAAAGTCTCAACTTTATTACCAACTACACCACCCAGACCTTTGAGCACGATCTGCAGGAAAATACCGCGGTCAGCCTGGTCGTTACGCGAGGGGCTCAAACTGACTTCGTTATAGTCAATCCAGTAACGGTTGATCAGGCGCAGCTTCCAGCAGCAACTGTCGTACTCGAAACCGGCAAAGGCTTCCAAGGTGCGATCTTGGCTGTAGTCATACTGCCAGCGGGAGATTACGTTCCACTGCGGCACGATCGGCCAGATAATCGAGAAGTCGTGCTGGCTGATCTTGTAGTAGTCCTTGATGTATTCAGGTGTTCCCGGGGTGCCGTAGTCACCGCCGCCTACTACCCAGTTACCACTGGCCTCGTCGTAGCGCACAGTGTCATTGCGGTAGCGATAACCGGCGTTGACCACCTTGTTCGGGTTGTCTTCTGGTTGGTAATGGAACATCGCGCTACCAGAGCGGGTGCTGCCGCTATCTGGGTCCCAGTTGAAGTCGGACGAGAAGCGCCAGTCGCGGTTAAAACGGTAGAGGTACTCCAGCGCATAAGGTGAAACTGTTGCGGTGGCTTCACTGCGCGTACGATAGTCAATGCCCGGCATTTGCACTTTGCGGTCTGCAAAATAGATTGCCTGGCCAATGCTGAAGCGTTGCCGCTCAAAGCCATTCGGCTCAATCCAGCGGTTGGTTACGCCCAGCGAGAGCTTATTTTCATCGCCGATACGATCCTTACCGGAGAAGCGATTCTCGCGCCACAGTGAGGAGTAACTGAAGCGACTTTCGCCAGTATCAAAGACCGGAATATCAGTCTGATCTTCCTCCGGTACATAGAGGTAGAACAGGCGCGGCTCAAGCGTTTGCCGGTAGGACTTGCCGAACCATTGCGTGTCTCGGTCGAAGTACAGGCCGCTGTCCAGACTGAACATGCCAATGCCGCGGCTTTGGCTGCTTTTGTATTCCTGCTCTGCCAGCAGTGTGTTCTTGCCTTGCTGGTCCAAACTCAGGTTGTAGTTGGTTTGCAGGTACTTGACCTTGGGCGTGATGTAGCCCCAGCTCCATTCCAGTGGCAGGCTTACCGCAGGCTCGACATGCAGGCGCTCGCCATTAGCGCGGGCTAAACCTTTTAGGCGAACGTCGTACCAGTCTTCTAGGTTACCGTCTTCGTCTGAGTATTGGCCGTTGCGTAGGCTGCGATCAAAGCGCACAAATTCCGCGCCATAGGTAAAGTTAAAACCGGCGGGTTCAGCGGGCAGCTTGCCATCGAGCGTTAGCTGAGGCAGACGGTTATAAGGCGTAATGTCGGTAATGTTGGCCATTTCATAGGCGTGCACATTCAACTTGGCGGTATAGCTCTCGCCGCGGTAGGTCAGGGTGCCGCGTTGGTCAACATAGCTGGTGGTGCTAATGCCCAGGTCGGTGTTCAGATCTTGGAAGTAGTACGGGTCGCTGATATCGGTGTAATCAACTTCTGCCAGCAGGCGCTCATCAAGGCCCTGCTTGTGCTGCCAGCTGTACATCCAGCGCTGATCTTGGTATTCCGACTGCAGTTTGCGGTCGTCATTACTGTCTTGCAGGAATGCTGCGCCTACCTGGCCTTCGCTGCTTTTGGTGAGGTAGCGGAATTCGCCTTCCATCAGCAAGCCGCGATCACTCATGTAGGTAGGGTACAGCGTGGCATCGTAGTTCGGTGCCAAGTTGAAGTAGTAAGGCGTTTGCAATGTCAGGCCATTACTGCCTGAGCTGCCAATGCTCGGCGGCAGGAAACCGGACTGGCGACGATCATCAATCGGGAAATAAATATAAGGTGTGTAGAACACCGGAATATTCTTCACCCGCAAGGTCACGTTGGTTGCCGTACCGAAACCCGTTGCAGGGTTCAGGGTGATGTTATTGCCTTTCAGGTGCCAGGCGTTGCTGCCGGGTTCGCAACTGGTATAGGTGCCGTCTTTCAGGCGGATGATCGCGCTTTCTTCACGCTTGGCGTAGAGCGCGTTACCGCGGACATGGCTCTTGTGCAGCACATACTCAGCGTTGTCGACCTTGGCTTCACCGTTGTCCAGTTGCAGTTCGGCGCGGTCACCGACAACCAGCATGCCTTGGTCACGCAGACGCACATTGCCGATCAGCTCGCCGCGGTTTTCCGCCTGGCGCAGGTTGGCCTCATCGGCCTCAACCTGCATGCCGGCCTGACGCAGCACCACATCACCGGCCAGCGTAGCGACTTGTTCTTCCTGCTGATAGCGCGAAGCTTTAGCTGAGAGGAACATCGGCGCATCGCTCATCGGCGTCTTGTCGTTCATGCCTGGTCGAATAGGCTCAACGTACGCGCCTGCGCAGTAGGGGCCGGCTTCAGCCAGTTGAGCCGCCGTGAGGTTCTCACGAGGGACCCAGTCGAGGTGGCTGTAGTCAGCGCTGCGCGATGTCAGACCCTTGCCACGGCTTTCCGTAACCAGGGTTGCTTGCGCAGCTTTGCCCTGGCCGGACTCAGCGCTGCTTTCGCCGGCCTTGCTGCTGGCAAGCGAATCACGTTGTGCTGGTCGGGCTGGCAGTGCAGCATTGCTGGTTTTCGGGGCGCATGCCCAGCCGCCGGTGGCGGAAACCTGGCAATCGTACTGCTCAGCTGCGATAGCAAAAGGAACGGCTAAAGGTTGTAGCGCCAGAAGGCTGCCAGTGACCAGTAGAGGGAATTTTTTACGAAACGCGGGGTATTTTACTGCCATCTTATTTTTTCCGGGCTTCCTGCGCGCCATTGGCCCTGAGGCCGCACGCCTCTCGATGGGCTTGAAAAGATGCTGGATAATAAAGCATGACCCGCGCAACGGCTAGCGCCGTCGGAGACCTTGTAATGCCTGATGAAGATGTTCGCCTAAAACTCATTGAAAATTGGCTGCAAAAAAAGCTGCCTGAGCTATTTGCCGAGCAGGGCTGGGGGGCTGTACCAGTCGCTATTTTAACGCCGGCCAGTAGTGACGCCAGCTTTCGCCGTTACTTCCGCTGGCAGGGCGCGGGACGCACGCTGATCGTGATGGATGCTCCTCCGCCGCAGGAAGACTGCCGGCCATTCGTCAAGGTCGCGCAGTTACTGGCCGGGGCGCAGCTGAATGTGCCGCAGATCCTTGCTGCAGACCTTGAGCGCGGCTTTTTGTTGCTCAACGATTTAGGTCGGCAAACCTATTTGGATGTGATCAATGAAGGCAATGCGGATGCCTTGTTTGCTGATGCCCTGCAGGCGTTATTGGCCTTTCAGCAATTGCCGATGAATGAGCCCATGCCCAGTTATGACGACGCATTACTGCGCCGTGAACTACAGCTTTTTCCTGAGTGGTATGTGCAGCGCCATCTGGGTATCGATTTCAGCCCGGCGCAGCAGGCTGCCTGGCAACGCTGCAGTCAGTTGTTGATCGACAGCGCCTTGGCGCAACCCAAAGTGCTGGTGCATCGCGACTATATGCCGCGCAACCTGATGCTCAGTGAACCGAACCCTGGCGTGCTGGATTTTCAAGATGCGGTCTACGGGCCGGTGACTTACGACGTTACCTGTCTGTTCAAGGACGCTTTCCTGAGCTGGCCGGAGGCGCGCGTGCGCAGTTGGCTGGAGCAGTATTGGCAGCAGGCGCGTGACCTGGGTGTGCCGGTGCAAGCGGAGTTGGAAGACTTCCTGCGGGCCAGCGATTTGATGGGCGTGCAGCGTCACCTCAAGGTAATCGGTATTTTTGCGCGCATTTGTCACCGCGACGGCAAACCCAAATACCTGGGTGATGTGCCGCGCTTCTTCTCTTATATAGAAGCGGTATTGGCGCGTCGGCCGGAACTGGCTGAGCTGGGCGAATTGCTGGCCAGTCTGCAGCGGGAGTCAGTATGAAGGCGATGATTCTGGCCGCCGGCAAAGGTGAGCGGCTGCGCCCGCTGACCTTGCACACCCCAAAACCCTTGGTGCGCGCTGCTGGTGTGCCGCTGATTGAGTATCACGTGCGCGCCCTCGCGGCGGCGGGGTTTACCGAGCTGGTGATTAATCACGCCTGGCTCGGGCAGCAGATTGAGGACTACTTGGGCGATGGCGCGCGCTTCGGCGTCAGCATTGTGTATTCCGCTGAAGGTGAGCCACTGGAAACCGGCGGCGGTATTTTTCAGGCGTTGCCGCTATTGGGCGAGCAGCCCTTCGTCCTGGTTAATGGCGATATTTTCACGAATTACCCCTTTGCCGAGCTGCGTCGCCCGTTAACCGGGTTGGCTCATCTGGTGTTGGTGGCGAACCCCGATCATCACGCAGGTGGTGATTTCTGCCTGCAGGCCGGGCAGGTGAGTGATGCACAGGAAGGGCAACGTAACCTGACCTATAGCGGCATGGCGGTTCTCTCGTCTGACTTGTTTGCAGGTTGTCAGTCGGGGGCTTTCAAGCTCGCGCCATTGCTGCGCAAGGCCATGGCGGCAGGGCGGGTCAGCGGTGAACAGTTTGCCGGTTGCTGGGTCGACGTTGGCACCCATGAGCGTTTGGCAGAAGTCGAGCGTTTGCTTGAGGCGCGCGAATAAGATGCTCTGGCCTGCGACGTTGCTTGGGGCAGTTGCCGGGCTGGCTGTGGCCAGTATTCCGGGGGCGATGCTGGGTGCTCTGCTTGGCCAGGTGCTGGATCGACGTTTGCGCCTGCAGTCCTGGGCGTCGTTGCGTGAGCGTTTGGGTGGCCGTGCCGAGCCGAGTGATGAATGGCTGCTGTTTGTGTTGCTGGGGCGCTTAGCCAAAAGTGGTGGGCGTGTGCTGCCGGCGCATATTCAGCAGGCGCAGGCGGAAATGCAGCGCCTGGCGCTGAATAGCGAAGGCCAGCGTCAAGCGATAGCCGCATTTGCCCAAGGCAAGACGGGACGTGACAGTTTGCGCGGGCCGTTGCGGCGCCAGCAGGCGCATAGTGAAGCACTGTTGCGCGCCTGTTGGCGCATGGCCTGGGTTGATGGTCAGGTCGGGCAGGCTGAGCGTGAGTTGATCATGCTTTGGGGTAAGTGGCTGCAGGTCCCGCCGGCCACTCAGGAGCAGTTTAGTGATGCTTATGCGCCGCAACAGGGGCCGCTCGCTTCATCTGTCAGCACGGCTTATCAGCGTGCGCTGAATGTGTTGAATGTCAGTGCCGATGCCGAGCCAGCACAGATTAAGCAGGCTTACCGGCGTTTGCTCAGTCGCCACCACCCCGACAAATTGGCCGGCAGTGGGGCTTCAGCGCAACGCTTGCACGAAGCGACTGAGCGCACCCGTGAGTTGCACCAGGCCTACGACCTGATTCGTCAGCGCCATGGGTTTCGTTAGGAGGCGGGCCAGTTTTAGCGCGATGCTGCGTTTCTCGATGACTCATCTATTCGCATCTCGAGCCTTGCCTCGTGCTAAAACTGGCCCCGACTCGGCTGAGAACAAAACTGCAACAGACTCTATCGATTGGCATGCTGAGTTATTTGGCTTGTAGCTTCATCTTCAGCCAGCCTTTGATCCGCCGGTACAGTTGCTCCTGCTCGGCTTCGCGATTGCCGGGCAAGGCTTTCATGGCCACCTGTATATAAGCGGGATGTTTCTGCCGTTTGCTGGCTTGCGAGCGCTGCAGCGCGGCTTGGCGGTCGGCCGGCAAATCTTTGTAGTAGAAGTCGCCGGTGGCCAATTGCAGTTGTGGGATCAGCTCATCCAGTGGCGGGGTATAGCCAGTGGGTAGCTCGGCAGCGACCAGCAGGAGATTTTGGATGTTGGCTGGTTTACGTTCTGCCAGGTAGCGTGCGGCCCAGTAGGCACCGCTGCCGTGGCCAAGCAGGACGATGGTTTTGGCCTGCTGTTGCTCGGCGAAGCCGATGGCTGATTCGATGCGTGCCAGTACCCGTCCGGCATGGGCCTTCTGTTGTTCTTCAGGGGGCGGCAGTGGTGTTGCGGCGGTTGCGCTGTCGGCGCTGCTGGCGTCTGCCGTGGTTTTGTCCGGCGCAGGTTCGCTGGCGGCCTGGGCGTCTGGAGTTGCTGCGCTGTCGGCTGGTGACTCAGTAGGCGTTGCACTGCGTGGCGGGAGCGCGTCGCTGTTCGGGTCCGGCAGGGTCAGGCTGAGGCTATGCCAGCCAGCATCGGGTAGTTTATGGCGTAGTGGGCCAACGCTTTCTGGCCAGTCGGCCGTTTCCTCATCACCGGGCAGGATAATCACCACGCCACTTGGCTCGGCGACATTGGCCGGTAGCCAGAGGGCAAGAAAGCTTTCGTCGCCGGCCTGCAACTGTTGTTGCTCTTTTTTCTCCAGTTGCTGTTCCAGTGCCGTGGCTTCCAGGGCACTGCGTTCTATTAATGGGGGGCGCGTTACGGCTGCGGGTTGCTCACTCTGTTGGCTGCCCTCAGTGCTCGGCTCGCTAGCTTGTGCCCATAGCTGTGTGGCTTGCGTCGACAGCAGTATGATCAAGGCAGCCGTTAAGCTGTGGGCAAGGCGGGGCATTGAGTCATCCTCGGGTGGTAGGTCTGCAGAGACTAATACGCGGGCCGGCCGTTGTCAGGTGCGCGTGAGCTTGCAGGGCGAGTGCCGGACTAAGGTAAGGGCTGGCGCTGCAAGGGTTGGCAATTTTTAGGAGCATCACGGCGTTGTCGCGCATTCTTATTTTCCTGCTGTTGTGGCCTGGCGTGCTTTGGGCCGAGAGCGCTGCGTTGCCGCTGCGCCCGGTGTTTAGCGCCGAGCAAAAGGCCTGGCTGCAGGCCCATGGCGAACTGCGCGTCGGTTTGATCATGCAAGCGCCCTGGGCGCAGTACGAGCGTCGCCAGCAGCGGCTTTCCGGGGTTAATGTCGATTTGGTCAACCGGCTTTTGCAGGGTATGGGTGTGCGGCCGCAGTGGCAGCGCTACAACGATCAGGTTGAGCTGGAGGCTGCCTTACAGCGTGGTGAAGTGGACCTCGCCCCCGGCTTGCAGCAAACCCCGAAAGGGCTGCGTCGCTGGCTTTACTCCGACCCCTATATGCGTGTGCCGCATTTGGTGGTGGGCACGCGCCGTGGCAGCAGTGCGGTCGACTTGGATCGCCTCGGCCGTGATGAGAGTGTTGCTGTGCGCGGGCCTGGTGTGGTGTATGAGTATCTACGCACGACGCAAAGTAATCTGGAGCTGCGCAGTGTCAGTTCTGAGCGTGCCGCCCTCGACCTGCTGCAGCGTGAGGAGGTTAGCTATGCGGTGGTCGATGAAGCGCGCCTGAGTTTGTTGCTGCGTGAGCCGCAATTTGCTGGGTTTAGCATCGTCGGTGATATTGGCCTGCCGCAGTTACTGCGCATTGCCAGCCGGCGCGATGCACCGATTCTGGCGCAAATTATCGGGCAGACTCTGCAAGCCTTGCCCGCGCGTGAGCTGGACCGCTTGCAGGAACGCTGGTTTCCGATCAGCTCTGGGCAGCTCGGCAACCCACTGGCTTTCTGGCGCGGCGTTACGTTGCTGCTGCTGGTCGCGTTATTGGCGGCTTCGGCCATCATCATGCATTTACGCCCCCAGCGGCGCGCGCTTGAACGTCAGCTGCTGGATGCTCGCGCTCTGCTCAGTCAGCGTGAGGAGGCTGAGCAGGCGTTGCGCCTTAGTCAATTTTCTATCGACCACAGTACGGTGGGCATTCTCTGGGTCAACTGGGACAGCCATGTGCGCTATGCCAACCTGGCGGCCGAACGCATGCTCGGCTATAGCACTGGGTCGCTGGTCGAGCTGCCGCTGGGTCATCTGGAGCCCAGTCTGGATATGGACCGCTGGCTGAGCCTGTGGCGTCAGGCGCGTGGCAGTGATGAGCCGTTAGCAGATTTTGAAACCGACTGTCGGCGCGCCGACGGCAGCCTTTTGCCGGTGGATATTTCTCTGAGCTTTCTGCGCTTTGCTCAGTCCGAATACCTGGTGGTGTTTCTCAGCGATATCACCGAGCGGCGGCGTGCGCAGGCCGCCTTGCAAGAAAGTGAGGCGCGCCTCAAGGGGATTGCCGGCAATGTGCCGGGACTGGTATTTCGCTTAGAGCGGGCTGCTGCGGATAAAACCGTGAACTTCGCCTATATCAGCGAGGCCAGCCAGGATCTGGTGGGTTATCCGGCTGCCGAGCTGCAGCGTGTGGACCGTGGTTTGCGTAGCCTGGTGCACCCCGATGATCAGGCGAGCTACCACCAAACACAGGATGCCGCCTTGCTTGGCGACCGTGATTGGCAATGGCAGGGGCGTATTCTCACGCGAGCTGGCGCGTTGCGCTGGGCTGACATCAAGGCCACGGCCCGCAGCTTGGGCGAAGGCCGGGTGGTGTGGGATGGCATTGTCTGGGACATCACCGACAACAAGCAGGTGGAGCTGGAGTTGGCCGATTCCCGTGCGCGGTTGCGTGAGTTGGCCGCTCATTTGGAGAGTGTGCGCGAGGAGGAAAAGGCGCGTATCGCTCGCGAAGTCCACGACGAGCTTGGTCAGGTACTTACCGTGCTCAAGTTGGAAACCGCCATGTGCGAGCTGGCATTCGCCGGTCAGGTTGACGGTTTGGATGAACGCTTGCGCAGCATGAAGCGCCTTATCGCCCAGTTGTTCCAGCTGGTGCGCGATGTGGCCACGGCGCTGCGGCCACCGATTCTCGATGCGGGTATCGCTTCGGCGATTGAATGGCAGGTGCGCCGTTTCGAGGCCCGCACCCAGATTCCTTGTCTGGTCGAGGTGCCGGAGAACCTGCCCAAGCTGAGTGATGCCAAGGCTATTGGCCTGTTCCGGATTCTTCAGGAGGCACTGACCAACATCATGCGCCATGCCGGCGCACACAGTGTGCAGGTCTATCTGCGTGTTGAAGGCGAAGCGCTTTGTTTGTGTGTGATTGACGATGGTAAAGGCTTTGTCCCCGAGCAGCGTAAAGCTGGGCAGTCGTTCGGCCTGGTCGGTATGCAGGAGCGGGTGTTTATGCTGGGCGGACACTTACAGATTGACAGTCAGCCGGGCGAGGGGACTACGCTGCTGGCGCAAGTGGCTCTGGATAAGGAAGAAATCTCGTGATTAGGGTTGTGGTGGCAGAAGATCACGCCATCGTGCGCGAAGGTATCAAGCAACTGATCGGCATGGCCCGCGACCTTGAGGTGGTGGGCGAGGCGAGTAATGGCGAGCAATTGTTGGAAGTGCTGCGCAAGGTTGAGTGCGATGTGGTGCTGTTGGATATCTCCATGCCAGGCGTCAATGGCCTTGAGGCGATTCCACGGATTCGCGCACTGACAAAACCGCCCGCCGTGTTGGTGCTGTCGATGCATGATGAAGCGCAGATGGCTGCACGCGCCCTGAAAATTGGTGCGGCCGGCTATGCCACCAAGGATAGCGATCCGTCGCTGCTGATTACGGCGATCCGCAAGGTCGCCGGTGGTGGGCGTTATATCGACCCGGAATTGGCCGACCGCATGGTCTTCGAAGTCGGTTTGACGGATTCGCGGCCGCCGCATGTGCAGCTTTCCGAGCGTGAGTTTTCCGTCTTCGAGCGCTTGGTGCGCGGCGAAGGGGTCAACGACATTGCCCTGCACCTGGCGGTCAGTAATAAGACCGTGAGTACCCATAAAGCGCGGTTGATGCAGAAGCTGGGCATCCAATCAGTGGCTGACCTGGTGCGTTACGCCATGGAGCATAAATTGCTCTAGAGCAGGGCGCTGAGCCGGCCGGCGAAATCGCTTGATCGGGCGTGGCGCTCGCGCCGTCTGCCCTGGCGTTTTGCTCATTCTGGTGCGGCCCGCGCACCCCTTTGAAGCGCACGGCTAATTCTGTGTTTTTGTAGGGCAATGCCTACAAAACTCTCTCCGGTTGCCTGATAACAAGTTGTCATCCCGCCCGATTCTTCCCGCGCCGCGCCGCACCTAGTCTTGTACTCAACAGCGTGCAGACAAGAAAAAGGTGTGGCGATGAGCGGGTCTCAGGCAAGCGATGTGCTGGTGAGCTTTCGGGGTGTACAGAAGAGCTATGACGGTGAAAACCTGATCGTCAAAGACCTCAACCTGGATATCCGCAAAGGTGAGTTTCTTACCCTGCTGGGCCCCTCCGGTTCAGGCAAAACCACCAGCCTGATGATGTTGGCCGGTTTTGAAACGCCCACGGCTGGCGAGATCATGCTCGATGGGCGTTCGCTCAATCGCCTGCCGCCGCACAAGCGCGACATTGGCATGGTGTTCCAGAACTATGCGTTGTTCCCGCACATGACCGTTGAGGAGAACCTGGCGTTCCCACTCAGCGTACGTGGCATGTCACGCACCGACATCACTGAGCGGGTCAAGCGAGCGTTGTCCATGGTCCAGCTCGACAGCTTCCGTAGCCGTTATCCCGGTCAGTTATCCGGTGGCCAGCAGCAGCGTGTCGCGCTTGCTCGCGCTCTGGTGTTCGAGCCACAGCTGGTGCTGATGGACGAGCCATTGGGCGCGCTGGACAAACAATTGCGTGAACATATGCAGATGGAGATCAAGCATCTGCATCAGCGTCTGGGTGTGACCGTGGTGTATGTCACCCATGACCAGGGCGAGGCGCTGACCATGTCTGATCGCGTGGCGGTGTTCCATCAGGGCGAAATTCAGCAGATTGCCCCGCCGCGTGATCTCTACGAAACGCCGCGCAATACCTTCGTGGCGCAGTTTATCGGCGAGAACAATCGCCTGGCTGGCCAGTTAGTCAGCCAGCAGGGCGATGAATGCGTCGTGCGTTTGCCGCGTGGCGAGGAAGTGCGCGCTATTGCGGTCAATGTGGGGGCCGTCGGCGAGCCGGTAAGCCTGTCTATCCGGCCTGAGCGCATCCACATGAATGGCCACAGTGAAAACAGCCCTAATCGATTCTCCGGGCGTATCGCCGAATTCATCTATCTGGGTGATCACGTGCGCATTCGTATGGAGGTTTGTGGCATCTCCGATTTCTACGTCAAACAACCTGTGGCCGAGCTGGACCCTGGCCTGGCGGTTGGTGACTTGGTTCCGCTCGGCTGGTCGGTCGAGCATGTCCGTGCGCTGGACCCGTTACATCCTGAGTGATGGGCCGGCGCAGTGCTTCACCCTTACCACGTAACACAGAGGAGCTTACAAGAATGACGAAATCCCTGAAGCTCGCGGCTCTCGCCTTGGGCGTGAGTTGCGCGATGCCGGTACTGGCGGCAGACCTTACGGCGGTGTCTTTTGGCGGCGCGAACAAGGCGGCGCAAGTTAAGGCCTTCTACGAACCCTTCGAGAAACAAACCGGGCAAAAGGTACTGGGCGGCGAGTACAACGGCGAAATGGCCAAGGTCAAAGCCATGGTCGACACCAACAGCGTGAGCTGGGACCTGGTAGAGGTGGAGTCCCCAGAACTGGCCCGTGGCTGTGACGAAGGCCTGTTCGAAGAGCTTGATCCGGCGCAGTTCGGCAACCAGAGCAACTTTATCGAGGGGGCCATCCAGCCTTGCGGCGTTGGCTTCTTCGTCTGGTCCACCGTGCTCGCGTACAACGCCGACAAACTGGCCAGTGCACCGAGCGGCTGGGCTGACTTCTGGGATGTGGCCAAATTCCCTGGCAAGCGCGGCCTGCGCAAGGGCGCCAAATACACCCTGGAATTCGCCCTGATGGCTGACGGTGTGCCGGTCAAGGACGTGTACAAGGTGCTGGCTACCAAAGACGGTCAGGATCGTGCGTTCAAGAAGCTCGACGAGCTGAAGCCGAACATCCAATGGTGGGAAGCCGGCGCCCAGCCGCCGCAGTACCTGGCCAGTGGCGACGTCGTGATGAGCTCGGCCTACAACGGTCGTATTGCTGCGGTGCAGGGCGAGAGCAATCTGCAGGTGGTGTGGAGCGGTGGCATTTATGACTTCGATTCCTGGGCCATCCCACGTGGTGCCAAGAATGCTGAGCTGGCCAAACAGTTCATCGAATTCGCGGTTAAGCCTGAAGCGCAGAAGACCTACTCAGAAAACATCGCTTACGGCCCGGCTAACAAGCAGGCAATTGAGTTGCTGGCACCTGAGCGTCTGAACCTGATGCCAACCACGCCGGAAAACATTGCTAACCAGGTGGCTATCAACGTGACCTTCTGGGCCGACTACGGCGAGCAACTGGAACAACGTTTCAACGCCTGGGCCGCGCGCTAAAGCGACCTACCCGGTCCCGCCAGTGGCGGGACCGACTGATTATTTGCCGCCTGTGAGCGGCCCTTGCCTGCGGAGTTGTCCATGGCCAGCGTACTGTCCGCCACCGAGCTGCCCGGGCCAAGCCTGAAGCAGCGTCTGGCCCGCGCCGAGCGCTTCAATCGCCTTAAATCCAAGGCGTTGATCTTGCCGCTGTTGCTGTTTCTGTTTCTGACGTTCCTGTTGCCGATTGGTGCGTTGCTGATGCGCAGTGTCGACAACCCGGAAGTGGTCGGCAGCATGCCGCGCACCGTCGAGGCTATCGCCAGTTGGGATGGTCGGGGCTTGCCGAGTGAGGCCGCTTTCCAGGCGATTGCCCTGGACCTTGCCGAAGCGCGCCGTAACCAGAGCCTGGGCGATCTGTCCAAGCGCCTGAATATGGAGCTGGCGGGGTTCCGCAGTCTGGCTACGAGAACCGCGCGTGCGCTGCCACTGCCTGAGGAGCCGGCGTCCTATCAAGTGGCGTTGCAGAACCTGGACGAGCGTTGGGGCGACCCGGCGTACTGGCAGGTGGTGCGGCGCAATACGTCTGCGGTCACGCCGTATTATTTGCTAGCGGCACTGGATCACCGGATCGATGATCTTGGCGAGCTGGCCAGTGCCACGCCGGATCAATCCATCTACCTGGATATTTTTGCCCGCACCTTCTGGATGAGCCTGGTGATCACCGCCATCTGCCTGGTGCTGGCTTACCCGCTGGCCTACCTGCTGGCCAATCTGCCGACTCGCCAGGGCAACCTGCTGATGATTCTGGTGCTGTTGCCGTTCTGGACCTCGATTCTGGTGCGCGTGGCTGCCTGGATTGTCCTGTTGCAGTCCGGCGGGCTGATCAACAGCGCCCTGATGTCGCTGGGCATTATCGATGAGCCGCTGCAGTTGGTGTTCAACCGTGGCGGGGTGTACGTGGCCATGGTGCACATCATGCTGCCGTTTATGATCCTGCCGATTTACAGCGTGATGAAGGGCATCTCACCTACTTATATGCGTGCGGCGGTATCACTTGGCTGTCATCCGTTTGCCAGCTTCTGGCGGGTGTACTTCCCGCAGACTCTGGCCGGCGTCGGCGCGGGTTGCCTGCTGGTATTCATCCTGTCGATTGGCTACTACATCACCCCGGCACTACTGGGCAGCCCGAACGACCAGATGATCAGCTACTTCGTGGCCTTCTACACCAACACCACCATCAACTGGGGTATGGCCACAGCTCTCGGCGGTTTGCTGCTGGGTGCGACCATGCTGCTTTATGTGGTGTACAGCTGGCTGGTTGGCGCAAGCCGTCTGCGCCTTGGCTAACGGATAAAAGGCCTGCCGCGCAGGCCACTGATGACCCTCTCCGGCTGGTGGAGAGGGCGCAACGCTCAAAGCATAAGTGGAGTAACACCGCATGCTCAGCCCCTACATGTCACCCGTCGAGCGTCTCTGGTACTACGGCCTGCGCATCCTCTGCGGCCTGGTTCTACTGTTTTTGATTCTGCCGGTGTTGGTGATCGTGCCGCTTTCATTCAACTCCGGCACCTTCCTGGTCTACCCGCTGCAGGGCTTCTCGCTGCGCTGGTATGAGGACTTCTTCATGTCCGCCGACTGGATGCGCTCGCTGAAGAACAGCCTGATCATCGCGCCGGCGGCCACCACCCTGGCCATGGTGTTTGGCACCTTGGCTGCCATCGGCCTGACGCGCGGCGAGTTTCGCGGCAAGGCCTTGGTGATGAGCCTGCTGATTTCACCGATGATTGTGCCGGTGGTGATCATCGGTGTGGCCAGCTACCTGTTCTTCGCTCCGTTGGGCTTGGGCAACAGCTACCTGTCACTGATTCTGGTGCACGCGGTGCTCGGTGTGCCGTTCGTGATCATCACCGTGTCCGCGACGCTGCAAGGCTTCAACCACAACCTGGTGCGCGCAGCGGCCAGCCTCGGGGCGTCGCCTTTGACTGCCTTTCGGCGGATCACCTTGCCATTGATTGCCCCGGGGGTGATCAGCGGGGCGTTGTTTGCTTTCGCCACGTCCTTCGATGAAGTGGTGGTGACCCTGTTCCTCGCCGGCCCTGAGCAGGCCACCCTGCCACGGCAGATGTTCAGCGGTATCCGCGAGAACCTGTCGCCGACCATCGCGGCCGCTGCAACGCTGTTGATTGGCTTCTCGATTGTGCTGTTGCTGACCCTGGAATGGCTGCGTGGCCGTAGCGAGAAGTTGCGCACCCAAGTCGAAAGCTGATTTTTGCGTGGTCTCACCACGACCGCCGCAGCCCTGTGCTTGCGGCGGTTTTTTGCTTTTGCGGTGAGCTCAGCGAAAGTTCGCCGGGGCGGATAAGATGCCAAGCTTTAGCTGCCCTAGCGAGGAGTGCCGATGGACTTCGACGATCCCGGATTTCGCGAACTGATCGACGCGCTGCATGACGGTCTCTATATCACCGATGCCTCAGGTATCACGCTCAAGGTCAACCGTGCTTATGAGCGCCTGACCGGCCTGCGCAGTGAGGATGTGGTCGGCCAGCACATGCAGGCGCTGGTCGAGCAGGGGGTGATCTCTCAGTCGGTGTCGCTACGGGTGCTCAAGGAAGGCAAGGCGCTGTCGATGATGCAGAGCGTCAGCCAGGGCAAGCGCTTGCTGGTCAGTGGTACGCCGATCTGTGCCGCCGATGGCAGCGTGCGCTATGTGCTCAGCACCGTGCGCGACATGACCGAGTTGCTGCGCATCAAGCATGAGCGCGACGAGTTGCAGTACCTCAAGCAACTGCGCAGCAGCACGGCGCAGTTGCATGCGGGTCAGCGTGATGACCTGCTGGATGCTTCCCCAGTGGCGAACCATCCTGTTTCCGCGCGGGTATTTGCCCAGGCGCGCCAGGTCGCGGCCAGTGACGTTAAGGTGCTGCTGCAAGGCGAGACGGGGGTGGGCAAAACGCTGATCGCCCAGTACATCCACAAAACTAGCCCGCGTGCAGCGCAGCCGTTTCTGGCGTTGAACTGCGGCGCGTTGCCGGAGAACCTGATCGAGGCCGAGCTGTTTGGTTATGTCGCGGGGGCCTTTACCGGTGCCGGCAGCAAGGGCAAGCGTGGCCTGCTGGAGCTGGCGCATCAGGGCACGGTGTTCCTTGACGAAATTGGTGACCTGCCGCTGGTGCTGCAGGTAAAGCTGCTCAAGGTGATTGAGGAGAGCCGCTTTATCCCGGTGGGCGGCCTGGAGGTCAAGGAGGTCGACGTGCGGATCATTACCGCCACTCACCATGACCTGCGGCGGATGGTCAGCGAAGGGCGGTTTCGCGCCGATCTGTACTACCGGCTTAACGTGGTGCCGATTCATATCCCGGCATTGCGCGAGCGGCCTGAGGAAGTCCAGCCGCTGCTCGACTTCTACCTGGCCGAGTTTAATCAGCGTTATCAGCGCGAACTGGAGTGGGGGCTGGAGGCGCTGGATGTACTGACTGAGTACGCCTGGCCGGGCAACATTCGTGAGCTGATCAACCTAGTCGAGCGCCTGGTGGTTACCTGTAGTGGGGCTACGGTCGGGCTCTTCGATCTGCCTGAAGACATGCGTAATAGCCGCGCTGAGGGCGATGGCGAAAGCCAGCTGCCTTTGCGTAAGCAGGTGGAGAACCTTGAGCGGCGCTTGATCCGCAAGGCCCTGCTGCGCCACAAAACCACTCGTGAGGCGGCCAAAGTGCTCGGTGTAAGTCAGGCTACGCTGGTGCAAAAGATGCAGCGCTGGGAACGTAGCGATTAGAAAATGGATCGGCTTTATGGCTTTTGATTGATTTATTGATCAGCGCCACGCGACGCTGAGCTGTGACAAATCGACGCAAGCCTTGTACGGCAAGGGTTTCAGCAAGCTGGCACAGGAATCGCTATAGCAGCGCTCGAACCCGTCTAGCCAAACCGTGCATAAAAGGGCCTGCTGATGACCATTGCTGCATTCAAGATCGCCAATAAATTGCTGACCGGCCAAGGTGCAGTTGAGCAACTGGCGAACGAACTGCCACGGCTGAAGATCAACAATCCGCTGATCGTTACTGACGCCATCCTAATCAAGTCCGGCACCGTCGAGCATGTGCTCAAGCAGCTCGGCGAGCGTGCTTACGGCATCTTCGATGGCGTTGAGCCAGAGCCGGAGATTGCCATCGTTGAAGCCTGCGCCCAGGCGTACCGAGCTGGCGGCCATGACGGCTTGATCGGTGTGGGTGGCGGCAGCGCTATCGATATCGCCAAAGCCGTGGCAGCGTTTGTCGGCCATGACGGCGCGCTGGAAGAGCTGTTCGGCGTCGATCAGGTCAAGCGTAAAGGCCCGCCGCTAATCGCCATCCCGACCACTGCCGGCACCGGTTCAGAAGTCACCAACGTGGCGATTCTGTCCGATAAGAAAGCGCAGCTGAAAAAAGGCATCGTCAGTGATTACCTGCTGCCCGACGTAGCCCTGGTTAGCCCGGTGATGACCCTGACCTGCCCGCGCAGCGTCACCGCCGCCAGCGGCGTCGATGCCTTGGTGCATGCCGTGGAGTCGTACTTGTCGGTGAATGCCTCGCCGATCACCGACGCGCTGGCCATCGCGGCCATCAAGCTGATTAGCAAAGCGCTGCCCAAGGCTTACGCCAACCCGGCTGACCTGGCTGCGCGTGAGGATATGGCCACCGCCAGCCTGATGGCCGGTATGGCTTTTGGTAACGCGGGCGTGGGTGCGGTGCATGCGTTGGCTTATCCGTTGGGCGGTCGCTTCAACATTGCGCACGGCGTCAGCAATGCGTTGCTGCTGCCCTATGTGATGGCGTGGAACAAGCTGGCCTGCGTTGAGCGTATGGCTGAAATCGCCAGCGCCATGGGTGTGCATACCCATGGGCTGAGCGACAAGGCTGCGGCTGACCTGGCTGTCGAGGCCATGGCCGAGTTGTGCGCCAGTGTCGACATCCCCAAGGGCATGCGCAGCTTCGGCGTGCCGGAAGACGCGATCCCGACCATGGCCGTTGAGGCCAGCAAGATCGACCGCCTGATGCGTAACAACCCGCGCCTGCTGACGGCGGCGGATATCGAAAAAATCTACCGCGCCGCTTACTGAGCCGCGTGCGTTGAAGCGCCCCGGTTGTGCCGGGGCGTGCTGATTTGCCCACATACTAATAACAGCAAGGTAAACAACAATGTCCGAGCTTCAACAATACGGCGTGGAAACGCCTTACTGGTCCATGGGGCCATTTAAAGTACGTCTGCCGTTTATTCATTACCGCTTTGAAATCTCCGATTACATGCAGGGCTTGCTCATGTGTGCGGTGGATTTGGCGGCCATCCCGCTGATGACCGAATTCCTCGGTATGCCATTCGAGGTGGCGTTGGCGGTGGTGATGCTCAACGGGCTGTTGTATCTGGTCCACCATTTGCTCGGCGACCCCGTCGTGCCGGGTTGGATTACCCCGGCAATCCCCTTACTTATGGCCTATTGCTCGCAGTTTGCGGAGGGCCCGGAGCGGGTGCATGCGCTAATCGCCTTCCAGTTGTTGCTGGGGATATTTTCCATCGCCCTCGGTATGACGGGGATGGCGCGCAAGGTGGTGTCGCTGGTGCCGTCGGCGCTCAAGGCCGGCATCATTATGGGCGCCGGACTGAGTGCGGTAGTTACGGTGTTCAAGGAAGGCGGGCGCTTCGACAGCTTCCCCTGGACGATCTCGATTGCCATTGGCATCGCCTTTTACCTGGTGTTCTCCATCCACTTCCAAGAGCTGAAGAAGCGCAATCGCTTCTGGTGGAACTTCGCCAAGCTGGGCATCTTCCCGATCATTCTTCTAGCCGTGGTGGTTGCGCCGATATTTGGCGAGGCGGCCTGGCCGAATATCGAATGGGGCATCAGCAAGCCTGACTTCGCCACTCTCTGGAACGAGTACACCGTGTTTGGTTTGGGCATGCCGCCGCTGATGATGTTTGTCACGGCCATTCCTACCGTGCTGGCCGCCTACCTGGTGGTGTTCGGTGATGTGCTTGGCGCGAAAGCCATCCTGGCCGAGGCGGACGAAGTGCGGCGCGACGAGAAAGTCGATTTCGACCCCAACCGCTCGCACCTGATATTCGGTGGACGTAACGCGCTGATGAGTATTCTTGGCCCCGACCTGGCCATGTGCGGCCCGCAGTGGTCGGCCATGCAAGTGGTGATCACCGAGCGCTTTAAGGGTGGTGCCAAGGCCATGAAGTCGATCTACGGCGGCGTCGGCTCGTTCCGCTGGGGCACCAATACCGGCCTGCTGCTGTTGCCAGTGGTCACACTGGTGCAGCCGATTCTGGCTGTGGCGCTGGCGTTGACGCTGCTGATCCAGGGCTACGTCAGCGTGCGCCTGGGCATCATGGAGGCGCGTAGCCAGCGTGACCTGGGTATCGCCGGGGTGATCGGCGCGGTACTGGCCATCAAGGGTGCTGGCTGGGCTTTCGCTATCGGCCTGGGGCTGTGCCTGCTGATTTACGGCGCGCGCTTCTTCCGTGGTGAGAACGACCAGACCTTCACCAAGGACCTGCCGCCGAGCGACGCGTCCAGCAAATCTCTCGACTGAATGTACTGGCCGGGAGCAGCAAGCTCCCGGCTACAGGAGTAACCCATGAACTTGAACGACCCCGATCTGTTGCGCCATCAGGCTTATATCGATGGGCAGTGGTGCGATGCGCCGGATGGTGCGGTAAGCGAAATATTCAACCCCGCCAATGGCGAGTCGCTGGGCATGGTGCCGAATTTGGGTGTAGAACAGGCCCGTCGTGCCATCGTGGCCGCGCAAGCTGCCCAGCCGGCCTGGCGTGCGCTGACGGCCAAGGAGCGCGCGGCACGCCTGCGTAAATGGTATGAGCTGATGCTGGCCAACCAGGAAGACCTGGCGCAGATCATGACTGCCGAACAGGGCAAGCCGCTCAGCGAAGCGCGCGGCGAAGTGCAGTACGCGGCGTCCTTTATCGAGTGGTTCGCCGAGGAAGCCAAGCGCGTTTACGGCGACACCATTCCTGGCCATCAGGCCGATAAGCGTCTGCTGGTGACCAAGGAGCCAGTCGGTGTGACGGCGGCTATCACGCCATGGAATTTCCCCGCCGCGATGATCACGCGAAAGGTCGCCCCAGCCTTGGCAGCCGGCTGCGCCATGGTGCTCAAGCCAGCACCACAAACCCCCTTCAGCGCCCTGGCACTGGCGGTACTGGCCGAGCGTGCCGGTATTCCCGCTGGGCTGTTCAGCGTGCTGCCGGCCGACGCCGAGCGCTCCCGTGAAGTCGGCGCTGAACTGTGCGCCAACCCCATCGTGCGTAAGCTGTCGTTCACCGGCTCCACCGGTGTTGGCATTAAGCTCATGGAGCAATGCGCGCCGACCCTGAAAAAGCTGTCACTTGAATTGGGCGGCAACGCACCCTTCATTGTTTTTGCGGATGCTGACCTGGATGCGGCGGTCGAGGGCGCGATGGTCGCCAAGTACCGCAACGCCGGGCAGACCTGTGTGTGCGCCAACCGCCTGTACGTGCACGAGACGGTTTATGACGCCTTTGCTGGGAAACTGGCAGCGGCTGTGGCCAAGCTCAAGGTTGGTCATGGTGTCGAGACGGGCGTGACTACAGGTCCATTGATCGACGGCAACGCGGTGGCCAAGGTGCAAGCGCACTTGGCCGATGCCTTAAGCAAGGGTGCCAAGGTGCTGCAAGGCGGGCAGGTACACGCGCTGGGCGGCAACTTCTTTGAGCCGACCGTACTGACCGATGTCACGCCCGGCATGCGGGTGGCCCGCGAAGAGACCTTTGGTCCACTAGCACCGTTGTTCCGCTTCAGTGATGAGGCCGAGGTGGTGCGTCAGGCCAACGATACCGAGTTTGGTCTGGCGGGCTATTTCTATACCCGTGATCTGGCGCGCGCGTTCCGCGTGGCTGAGGCGCTGGAATACGGCATGGTCGGTATCAATACCGGGCTGATCTCCAACGAAGTAGCCCCGTTCGGCGGTATGAAAGCCTCCGGCTTGGGCCGTGAAGGTTCCAAGTACGGTCTCGACGAATATCTGGAAATCAAATACCTCTGCCTCGGCGGCATTTGACCCTCCGTTCAGTAGCGCTTGGCGTTTAACCGCAGCGCCATCTGCCGAGGTGGCGCTGCCAGGTATTGGCGTAATCGTTATACTGCGCGCCACCGTGACTCAGCCACAGAGGTGCACCATGCAACCCTACGCCATTGCCCCGTCGATTCTTTCCGCCGACTTCGCCCGCCTGGGTGCGGAAGTGGATAAGGTTCTCGCCGACGGTGCCGACATCGTGCACTTCGATGTGATGGACAACCATTATGTGCCGAACCTGACAATTGGCCCGATGGTCTGTACGGCGCTGCGCAAGTACGGCATCACTGCACCTATCGACGTTCACCTGATGGTCAGCCCGGTTGATCGCATCATCGGCGACTTCCTTGACGCAGGTGCCAGCTACATCACCTTCCATCCCGAAGCCACGTTGCACGTTGATCGCTCCCTGCAGTTGATCAAGGACGGCGGCGCCAAGTGCGGCCTGGTGTTCAACCCGGCAACCTCGCTGGAAGCTTTGAAGTACGTGATGGACAAGGTCGACATGATCTTGCTGATGAGCGTTAACCCCGGTTTTGGCGGGCAGAAGTTTATCCCCGGTACCTTGGACAAGCTGCGCGAGGCGCGTGCCCTGATCGACGCATCCGGTCGCGACATTCGACTGGAAATCGACGGTGGGGTGAATGTGCAGAACATTCGTGAGATTGCCGCCGCTGGGGCCGACACATTCGTCGCGGGCTCGGCGATTTTCAATCAGCCGGACTACAAGGCGGTGATTGATGCCATGCGTGCCGAGCTGGCGCAGGCGCGCGGATGAGCCTGCTGCGCGAGCTGTTCCAGGGCGAGCTGCCGCGCCTGGTGATGTTTGACCTAGACGGTACGCTGGTGGACTCGGTGCCTGATCTGGCCGTTGCTATCGACAAGACCTTGCTCTTGCTGGGTCAGCCGGCGGCGGGTGTCGAGCAGGTTCGCGATTGGGTCGGTAACGGCGCGCGAGTGCTGGTGCGCCGTGCTTTGGCGGGCAGTCAGGAGCATGCGCAGGTGGATGATGCGCTGGCCGAACAGGCGCTGGAGCTGTTTATGCAGCACTACGCCGAAAGCCATACCCTGACTCAGGTTTATCCCGGAGTCATACAAACACTGGATTGGTTGCGTGCGCAGAAGGTCGAGCTGGCCATTGTCACCAACAAGCCTGAGCGTTTTGTCGCCCCCTTGCTGGATGAGAAGGGCCTGGGCGGCTATTTCCGCTGGATTATTGGTGGCGATACCTTGCCGCAACAGAAGCCTGATCCGGCTGCGCTGCTGTATGTGATGCAACTGGCCGGGGTCGATGCGGCGCAGGCGCTGTTTGTCGGCGACTCACGCAACGATGTGCTGGCGGCGAGTGCGGCGGGCGTGACCTGTGTGGCGCTGAGTTATGGCTACAACCATGGCCGGCCTATTGCCGAGGAGAACCCCGCGCGCGTGCTGGATAATCTGACGGGCTTGCTGTACTCAGCTTAACCCCGCTTTTGCCGGGCCTTGTGGGTTGATTCAGCCCCGGCCCTGCGCTAGTGTGGCCAAACTTTTATCCCGCCAGAAATATAAGAGAGCTTCGTGGTGGTCACCTGCATACGCTGGTCGGTAAGTTCCGACATGAAAATCATCAAGGCCTTGGCCCGTTGGCGCTGGCGCCTCTGACCTGATCTTGGCCGCTTAGCCGGCGCGTTTGCACACGACCGTTTTAACCTCAAGCCACGAGGCTGATCATGACCCGCGAAGAATTCCTGCGTTTAGCCGCTGCCGGCTATAACCGCATCCCTGTTGCCTGCGAAACCCTGGTGGATTTCGACACGCCACTGTCCATTTATTTGAAACTGGCTGACGAAGCCAACACCTATCTACTCGAGTCCGTACAGGGCGGCGAGAAATGGGGGCGTTACTCGATCATCGGCCTGCCTGCCCGTACCGTGCTGCGTGCTTACGAACACGATGTGACGGTCAGTGTCGATGGTGTGGAAGTTGAGCGTCACCACTGCGAAGACCCGCTGGCTTTTGTTGAGCAGTTTAAAGACCGCTACAAGGTACCGACCCTGCCGGGCTTGCCGCGCTTCAATGGCGGGCTGGTCGGTTACTTCGGCTATGACAGTGTGCGTTATGTCGAGCCAAAGCTGGCTAAGGGTGTAAACCCGGATGCTCTGGGCACGCCGGATATTCTGCTGATGGTCTCCGATGCCGTGGTGGTGTTCGACAACCTGGCCGGCAAGATGCACGCTATCGTGCTGGTTGACCCAGCTGATGCCGATGCGTTGGAACAGGGGCAGGCGCGCTTGCAGGAAATTCTGCACAAGTTGCGTCAGCCAATTACGCCGCGCTTGGGTGTCGACTTGGCAGCTCCTGCCGCTGCTGATCCGGACTTCGTCTCCAGTTTCAAACGCGATGATTACGAGCACGCGGTTAAGGCGATCAAGGATTACATCCTCGCTGGCGACTGCATGCAGGTGGTGATCTCGCAGCGCATGTCGATCCCCTTCAAGGCCGCGCCGATTGATTTGTATCGCGCGCTGCGGTGCATCAACCCGACGCCCTATATGTACTTCTTCAATTTCGGTGACTTCCACGTAGTCGGCAGCTCGCCAGAAGTGCTGGTGCGCCTGGAGGATGGTTTGGTGACGGTGCGTCCGATTGCCGGCACACGCCCGCGTGGCGCGAACGAAGAAGCCGATCTGGCCTTGGAAGAAGACCTGTTATCCGATGCCAAGGAAGTCGCCGAGCACCTGATGCTGATCGACCTAGGCCGCAATGATGTCGGCCGGGTTGCCAGTACCGGTAGCGTCAAACTCACCGAAAAAATGGTGATCGAACGTTATTCCAACGTCATGCATATCGTCTCCAACGTCACCGGCCAGTTGAAGGAAGGCCTGACCGCGATGGACGCCCTGCGCGCCATTCTGCCGGCCGGCACCTTGTCCGGTGCGCCGAAGATCCGCGCCATGGAAATCATCGACGAACTAGAGCCGGTCAAGCGTGGCGTCTACGGCGGTGCGGTGGGTTATCTGGCCTGGAACGGCAATATGGACACCGCCATCGCTATCCGTACCGCGGTGATCAAAAACGGTGAGCTGCATGTGCAGGCCGGTGCCGGCATTGTTGCCGACTCAGTGCCGGCGCTGGAGTGGGAGGAAACGCTGAACAAGCGTCGCGCCATGTTCCGTGCTGTGGCGCTCGCCGAACAAACCGTTTCTGACCAGACCAAGCGCTGAGGAGTCCTGCCATGCTGCTGATGATTGATAACTACGACTCCTTTACCTACAACGTGGTGCAGTACCTGGGTGAACTCGGTGCTGACGTACACGTGATCCGCAACGACGAACTGAGTATTGCCGAGATCGAAGCGCTGCAGCCTGAGCGCATCGTGGTGTCGCCCGGTCCGTGCACGCCGACCGAGGCCGGGGTGTCCATCGAGGCCATCCTGCATTTCGCCGGCAAGCTGCCGATTCTCGGTGTGTGCCTCGGCCACCAGAGCATTGGCCAGGCCTTTGGCGGCGATGTGGTCCGCGCGCGCCAGGTGATGCACGGCAAAACCAGCCCGGTATTCCATCAGAACCTCGGTGTATTTGCCGGCCTGAATAATCCGTTGACGGTGACCCGCTACCACTCGCTGGTGGTCAAGCGTGAAACCCTGCCAGATTGTCTGGAAGTCACCGCCTGGACCCAGCATGCCGATGGCTCAGTGGACGAGATCATGGGCCTGCGCCACAAGACCCTGCATATCGAGGGCGTGCAGTTTCACCCTGAGTCGATTCTCACTGAGCAGGGCCATGAACTGTTCGCTAACTTCCTCAAACAACAAGGAGGCCTGCGCTGATGAATATCAAGGAAGCCCTCAACCGGGTGGTCAGCCAGCTCGATCTGTCGACCGAAGAAATGCAGAGCGTCATGCGCGAGATCATGACCGGCCAGTGCACGGATGCGCAGATTGGCGCGTTCCTGATGGGCATGCGCATGAAGAGCGAGACCATCGACGAAATCGTCGGCGCGGTTTCGGTTATGCGCGAGCTGGCCAGCCATGTGCACCTGCAGACCCTCGACCATGTGGTGGATGTGGTGGGTACTGGCGGCGATGGCGCGAATATCTTCAACGTATCCACGGCCGCCAGCTTTGTCGTCGCGGCCGCTGGCGGCAAGGTGGCCAAGCACGGTAACCGTGCGGTTTCGGGCAAGAGCGGTAGCGCCGACTTGCTTGAGGCCGCAGGTATTTACCTGAGCCTGACGCCGGAGCAGGTGGCGCGGTGTATCGACAGTGTGGGTGTCGGCTTTATGTTCGCCCAGGTGCACCATTCGGCGATGAAGTACGCCGCCGTGCCGCGTCGTGAGCTAGGCCTGCGCACCATCTTCAACATGCTCGGCCCGTTGACCAATCCGGCGGGGGTCAAGCATCAGGTGGTTGGCGTGTTCAGTCAGGCTCTGTGTCGGCCTCTGGCAGAGGTACTTAAGCGCCTTGGTAGTCAGCATATCTTGGTGGTGCATTCGCGCGACGGCCTGGATGAGTTCAGCTTGGCGGCCGCGACCCATGTCGCCGAGTTGAAGGATGGGGTGGTCAGCGAGTATGAAGTTCTGCCAGAAGATCTCGGTCTAAAGAGCCAGAGCCTGGTCGGTTTGGCCGTGGAAAGCCCGGAGGCTTCGCTGGTCTTGATTCGCGATGCCCTGAGCAAGCGTAAAACTGAAGCTGGGCAGAAGGCGGCAGACATGATTGCGCTGAACGCTGGTGCGGCACTCTACGCGGCAGATCTGGCGAGCAGCTTGAAAGAAGGCGTGCATTTGGCCCACGATGCTTTGCATACCGGCCTGGCCTGGGAGAAGTTGCAAGAGTTGGTATCCTTTACCGCTGTATTCAAAGAGGAGAATGCCGGGTGAGTATTCCAACTGTTCTGGAGAAAATTCTCGCGCGCAAGGCTGAAGAAGTAATAGCCCGGCGTGCGATCGTCAGTTTGGCCGAGCTTGAGCAGCAAGCACGTAGCGCCGATCCTGTACGCGGCTTTGCGCAGGCACTATTAACCCAGGCGAAGAGTAAGCAGCCGGCCGTTATTGCTGAAGTTAAGAAGGCTTCGCCGAGCAAGGGTGTGCTGCGCGAGAATTTCGTGCCGGCAGATATTGCGCAGAGCTACCAGAGCGGCGGCGCCACCTGCCTGTCTGTGCTGACTGACATCGACTTTTTCCAGGGTGCGGATCGCTACCTGCAAGAAGCGCGGGCAGCGTGCGCGCTGCCAGTGATTCGCAAAGACTTTATGGTCGACCCTTACCAGATTGTTGAGGCCCGCGCGTTGGGGGCCGATTGTGTGCTGCTGATTGTCTCTGCGCTGGAAGACAGTCAGATGGCTGAGCTGGCGGCCACGGCCAAGGCCTTCGATCTGGATGTTCTGGTAGAGGTGCATGACGGCGATGAGCTGGAGCGTGCGCTGAAAACCCTCGATACGCCGCTGGTAGGCATCAATAACCGTAACCTGCACACCTTTGACCTCAGTTTGGAAACCACCCTGGATTTGCTTCCACGCATTCCGCGTGATCGTTTGGTGGTGACCGAGAGCGGCATTCTTAATCGTGCCGATGTCGAGCTGATGGAAATCAGCGAGGTCTATGCCTTCCTGGTCGGTGAAGCGTTTATGCGGGCTGATAACCCGGGCGCGGAACTGGAGCGGTTGTTCTTCCCCGAGCGCAAGCGGGTGATCGCCTCTCCTGATGTTGATTGACTGACCAAACATAAAAAAGCCGACGCATGCGTCGGCTTTTTTATGTTTCACGGAGTGCTCAGCGTGTGCCGAACACCACCATGGTCTTGCCTTTGACGTTGACCAGGCCCTGTTCTTCCAGAGCTTTGAGCACGCGCCCGACCATCTCGCGGGAGCAGCCGACGATACGACCAATCTCCTGACGGGTGATCTTGATCTGCATGCCATCTGGGTGAGTCATCGCATCAGGCTGCTTGCACAGGTCAAGCAGGGTGCGGGCAACGCGGCCGGTAACATCAAGAAAGGCCAAGTCGCCAACCTTGCGTGTGGTGTTACGCAGGCGCTCAGCCATCTGGCTGCCCAGTGCGTAGAGAATATCCGGGTCCTGCTGGGTAAGCTCACGGAACTTGGCATAGCTGAGCTCTGCCACTTCGCACTCGGTTTTGGCACGCACCCAGGCGCTACGTTCTTTTTCGCTACCGTCCTTTTCGAACAGGCCCATCTCACCAAAAAAATCGCCGGAGTTAAGGTAGGCGATGATCATTTCTCGGCCGTCATCGTCTTCGATCAGGATGGTCACCGAGCCTTTGACGATGAAGAACAACGTTTCACAACGGTCACCCGCATAGATAATGGTGCTTTTTGCGGTATAGCGGCGGCGGTGACAATGTGCGAGAAGCTTGTCGAGATTTTTTATTTTAGGTGTAAGGGTAATGGCAACCATGCTCGAGTCCCGAATATATAAAAGTGAGCCGCTCTCTGGCTGGCGTTTTTAATAATAGTTATCTGGCCAAGTGTGCCAGTATTCAGACGTCAGCTTAGCAATCGGCTTAATACTATGTGCGCTTTTGCGACCTGGCTAACATCCTAGGGTGGAACTTGTAGTTGCCATGGTCTAAAGGCCGTTGGCAAAAACGCTGTGTTAAGCTTTCTCCCTTTTTCAGCAGCGGAGCCTGGGTAATGAAAGCGCGTATTCAGTGGGCCGGTGACGCCCTGTTTATCGGTGAGTCGGGCAGCGGTCACGCGGTGGTAATGGACGGCCCGCCAGAGAGCGGTGGACGTAACCTGGGTGTGCGGCCGATGGAGATGGTGCTGATCGGCCTGGGTGGCTGTAGTAACTTTGATGTTGTCAGCATCCTGAAGAAATCCCGCCAGGCAGTCGAAAGCTGTGAAGCCTTTCTGGAGGCCGAGCGCGCCACTGAAGAGCCCAAGGTGTTCACAAAGATTCACCTGCATTTCGTGGTCAAGGGCCGTGGTCTGAAGGACGCTCAGGTCAGGCGTGCGGTTGAGCTGTCGGCTGAGAAATACTGCTCGGCCTCGATCATGCTGGGCCGTGGCGGCGTTGAGATTACCCATGACTACGAGATTGTCGAGTTGGGTGAGTAAAGCGCTGCAGACATCCCGTGATATGAGAAAAGGGCACCGTGGTGCCCTTTTTTGTACCTGTGATCTAGGGTCTGTTGCCGTTTCACTCGCAGCAACGCGGCTCGCTATGATCCGGCAACAGACCCTAGCCCTACACGCGGTAAGTGGTGCTGGTCATTACCTTGGCCAGCAGGCTCATGCCGAACTTCAATGGTGCCGGGAAGCGCAGGCCGCCGGCATCTAGGGCATTGCAGGCGTGCTGTTCTTCGTCGATGCGCATCTGTTCGAGAATGGCGCGAGACTTCTGGTCTTTCTGCGGGATCTGCTGCAGGTGATCGTCGAGATGCTTAACCACCTGATCTTCGGTGGCGGCAACAAAGCCCAGGCTGATCTTGTCGCTGATCAGTCCAGCTGCGGCACCGACGCCAAAGGACAAACCGTAGAACAGAGGGTTGAGAATGCTTGGCTGGCTGCCGAGTTGGCGGATGCGTTGTTCACACCAGGCCAAATGGTCGATTTCCTCATCAGCCGCATGCTCCATCGCCTGGCGCACTTGCGGCAGCTTGGCGGTCAGCGCCTGGCCTTGATACAGCGCCTGGGCGCAGACCTCGCCCGTGTGGTTGATGCGCATCAGCCCTGCGACATGCTGAGTCTGACGTTCATCCAGCTCGACGTCTGGCTGCACGATGGCCGGTGATGGTCGGGTTGGCTGGCCGCTGAAGGGCAGCAGGGTGCGCAAAGCCGCATCGGCTTGCAGGAGCAGGCGATCAACAGGTGAGAAGTGACGTTCGCTGGTCATAAGGACCTCCGGCGATGACTACGGCGGCCAGTTTACTCCAAGCATGGGCGAAGGTCTGTTGACGTTTCGTCGCAGCCTGGCCAATACCTGAGCGGCCGCTATGGTTGGCCATGCTCAGGGTAATTCGCGCAGCACACGAAACCCCAAGGCATAGTTCTTGTATTGCGGTTGTTTCATATCGCGTTGGCTGCTGTGCAGGTAACTGGGGCCGCTGTTCCAGGCACCGCCACGGACCGTGCGTGGGGCTTGGTCGAGCAGGCCAACTGATTGTTGTTCGCTGCCGTCGAAGGGGCTGGCAAAGCGTGAGGCCGTCCATTCCCAGACATTCCCGGCGGTGTCATACAGGCCGAAGGCGTTGGCGGCGAATTGACCAATGCGCTCGGTTTTGTTTTGGATTAGGCGTGAGGTCGCGCAGCCGCGACAGTGCGCACGGGGTTGAGTTTCCGGGCTGTCGAGCTGCTCACCCCACCAGTAGTAACTGTCACTGCCGGCTCTGGCGGCATATTCCCACTCTGCCTCAGTGGGTAGCCGATAACGCTGGCCGCTAACCTTTGACAGCCATTGGCTATAGGCCACGGCCTGGTGCCAGGACACATTGATCACCGGGCGCTGCGCCGACAGTCCCCAGCCTTCGTTATCCGGCATCGGCGTGGCGGTTGCCTCGGCGTACTGCTGCCAGTCAGAGAAGCTAATTTCGTAGCGGCCAATGGCAAACGGCTGCCTGATTTCGATAGGCGTCAGCGGGCGTTCGTTGTAATTGCCACGGCCGCTGTGGTCACCCATCAGGTAGCGCCCCGCCGGCACCACAACCATCTGCGGCCCTTGCTTGCCTTGAGGCAGCGCATCGCTGAGGACACTGCCAAGCGTTTGCGCATGCAGCGTGCCGCCGGCGAATAGGGCGAGCAGCGTTAGCGTTGCGACACGTAAGCGCATCAACCTGGCGGCCATGCCAGCTGTCGCTGACCCAGTACGTGCATATGGATGTGGTACACGGTTTGGCCGCCCAATTCGTTGCAGTTCATCACCACGCGGAAGCCTTCCTCGCAGCCTTGTTCCTTGGCTAGCCGCTGGGCGGTGTAGAGGATATGCCCGGCCAGCGGCTTGTCCGCCTCGCTCAGGTCGTTGAGGGTGCTGATGTGTTTTTTCGGGATAACCAGAAAGTGCACGGGCGCTTGTGGGGCGATGTCGTGAAAGGCAATCACCTGGTCATCTTCATAAAGCTTGCGTGCCGGTATGTCACCAGCGACGATCTTGCAAAACAGGCAGTCCATGGACAGTCCCCTGGTCGCTCAAAAGAGGGCCGAGTTTAGTAGACAAGGAGTGCGGGTGAAAAACGATATTCATGATCTCGGGCTGGTGCTGGACTCCAAGACCAAGCTGGTGTTGATTGAGTCCTGGGATGAGCCTCGAGTTCTGGAAACCCTGACCAGCCTGGCTGTGCGCCGTGGATTGGGCCTGCAGGTGTGGTCGGTAACCGAGGGCTTGCAGCGTTTGGGCTTCTCCATACAGGAGCCGGTCGACAGCGAAACTCTTGAACCGGAAACCGCGCTGCGCCTGATCAAGGCTGATAGGCAGCCGACGCTGTATGTGATGTGCGATCTGCATCCGTTTCTTGAGGACAATCCAAAACTGGTGCGTTTGCTCAAGGAAATCGCCATGAGCGAGCTGCCTGGCAAGCCGACGCTGGTGCTGGTGTCCCATGCCTGCAAATTGCCGCCGGAGGTACAGCGCTACGCTTCGCGCTTCAGTCTGTCGTTACCCTCCGAAGACGAACTGTTGACCATCGTGCGTGATGAGGCCACGGCCTGGAGCGCGCGTAATCGTAATGCGCGCGTACGCACCGATAACCGCACGTTGCAGCAGGTGGTGAAGAACCTGCGCGGCCTCAGCCATGCCGAGGCGCGGGCACTGGCGCGTAATGTGATTTGTGATGACGGCGCGATCACTCAGGAAGACCTGCCGGAGCTGAACAAGACCAAATTCCAGTTGCTCGATCTGGATGGCGTGCTGAGCTTTGAATACGACACCGCGCGTTTCGCCGAGGTCGGCGGGCTGAGCACGCTCAAGCGCTGGCTGGGTGAGCGGCAGAGTATCTTCCTCGAAGGTAAAGGCGTCGATCTGCCCAAGGGTGTGTTGTTGGTGGGGGTGCAGGGCGGCGGCAAGAGCCTGGCCGCCAAGGCGATTGCCGGTCTGTGGGGCTTACCCTTGCTGCGCTTGGACTTCGCCTGCCTGTACAACAAGTTCTTTGGGGAAACCGAGCGCAACCTGCGTGACGCGTTGAAGCTTGCCGAGCAGATGGCACCGTGTGTGTTGTGGATCGACGAGATCGAAAAAGGCCTGGCCAGCGGCGACCACGATGGTGGTGTGAGCCAGCGTGTGCTTGGCACTCTGCTGACCTGGATGGCCGAGCGTAAGGCTCCGGTGTTTATGGTGGCCACCGCCAACACCATCTCGCGGTTGCCGCCGGAGCTGGTGCGCAAGGGACGTTTTGACGAGCTGTTCTTCGTCGACCTGCCGGATGCGAGCGTGCGCGGCGAGATCTTCCGCATTCACCTGGCGCGGCGTGAGCTGGACCCTGCGAGCTTTGATTTGACGCAACTGGCCGCAGTTTCTGACGGGTTTGCCGGTGCGGAGATCGAGCAGGTCGTGGTCAGTGCGTTGTATGCCGCACAAGCCCAGCAGCAGGCCGTTACCCAGGCTGTGTTGCTGCAAAGTATCCAGGCTACCGCACCGCTTTCCGTGGTCATGGCCGAAGACCTTGCAGCCTTACGCGCTTGGGCGGACGGCCGCACGGTCAATGCTGGCTAGTGGCGTTGTTTAGAGTGGTTTGCCGAACTGGCGATTAAGCCGGGCGCTGATGCGTCGTACTAGCCAGCGTGGGGCCAGGCGTGGGCTGATGGCGAGCAGACGATTGCGCCAGCCGGGGATGATGATGGCGCGGTTCTTCTCCAGCGCGTTGACGGTGATGAGCGCCACTTCCTCGGTGCTCATCATCAGTTTGCTGCCCTGCAGTTTTTTAATATCCATCTTCGCCGTGCGGAAGAATGCGCTGCGGGTTGGCCCTGGGCACAGCACGGAAACCTTGACTCCATAAGGCTTGAGTTCCTCGCGCAGGCCTTCGGAAAAATGCAGAACGTAGGCCTTGCTCGCGTAGTAGTTGCTCATGCCTGGGCCCGGCTGAAAACCGGCAACCGAGGCCACGTTGAGAATCTGCCCGCTGCCTTGGCCAGCCATGATGGTGCCGAGGGCATGGCAGAGGCGCGCCAGGGCCAAGATGTTCAGTTCGATTAGTTGCTGCTCACGTGCCCAGTCCTGTGCGACGTATACGCCAGAGGTGCCGATGCCGGCGTTATTCACCAGCAGGTCGATGCTGCGCTCACCTTGCTCCAGCTCATGTAACAGACCGCTGAGCTGCATGGGCTGGCTGAGGTCGCAGACGCGGAACACAACCTCCACGGAGAAGCGCTGGGTCAGCTCGCAGGCGATGCTTTCCAGTGCATCGCGCTGGCGTGCCACCAGAATCAGATTGCGCCCCCGCCGAGCCAGGGCTTCAGCTAGCGCCAGGCCAATGCCGCTGGAGGCTCCAGTAATAAGCGCGTACCGGGTCATAGGGTTCTCCGTGATGGGGCCTTTCGACCCCATGTGCCGCGCAAGGTTGCACTGCTGGTGTCAGCGGTTACAGGCTGGTCATCACTGCGGGTACGGCGATGGCGACGATGATGCCAATCACGATGATGGCGATCCACGACAGCGCCAGGATTTTCACCGCTGTGCTGTTGGGCGGTGGGGGTGGGCCAAAGCGGTTGGCTTCGGTGCTGCCGGGGATGATAAACATCAGCAGGGAGAACACCCCGCCGACAATCGGCACCAGCGTGACCAGCAACAGCCAGCCCGACCAGCCAATGTCATGCAGGCGCTGTACGCCGATCATGATACCAACCACCGCCACGGCAATACCTGCTGCCACCATCAGCAGCCCGCCGAGAATTTCCGAGGCAGCGAATACACCGCCGGCTACACCAAACAGCGGCAAGCAGGCCAGCATCAGCACCATCGACCAGGCCAGGTAGCGCAAACGGCCAATTCGCCCGTCGGTGGTAAAGGCTTTTAGTTCGCCGAATTCTGGCAGGGCTTCTGCCACGGCCGCTTTTGGCGTGGCATAGGGGGTGGCCGCTGCGCTGACCACTTCTGCAGGGGTATCTGTGAGCATGGCCTGGCGGGCGATAAATTTTTCGATAACGATGCCGCACGCCGAGCATTCGATAGCTTTGGCTTGCTTGTGACCGCATTTCGGGCAGGTCATTTCGCTTGTACTTTCGGCAGTTGGCGTTGAGACCTGAGTTTGGGGTGCGTGATCATCGGTTTCCACCAGGCTCAGGCTGGCGGCTAGGTCTTGCTCCTTACGCACTTTGGCGCCGGCGCTTTGCAGTGCCTTGAGGTACTGGTCGGCTTCGTTTTCGCTAAGATCGCGCTTGATATCGACATTGCGGCCGCTAAACAGCGCGTTGATTCGGGTCTGGTCGCTCTTGAACAGGCGGGCGAGATTTTCTTTGGTCGTTTCCAGGCTGACGTCGGGCATCAACTCGCCGCTGAACACAATTTTGAAGCGGGCTTGGGTCATTTCGGCGTCCTTGTCGGATTGAGAATGGAATTGCGCTACAGACTAGCCGGCCTGCAGGCCAGTAAACAAGCTGCCTGCACGCAAATGTGCACAGGGCTAGAGGCGGTTCACGCTCTGTTGGCGGACCAGCTACCGACCAGGCGACCGTTGCGTAACAAGTAGAGCTGGTTGAATAGCTCGAGCAGGCCTTCCGAGCGCTGCGGGCGGAGAAATACCCAGTCGTCGACCTGCAAACCTGTGCCGGCAGAGCCGGTCAAGCGTTCCTGGTTGGCACTGCGGCCATACAGTGAGTCATAGCTGAGCCCGGCTGGAGACACTGGGGTTGCCGGCCATTGCCCGCCATACAGGTAGTAGGTTTTTTCGCGATTAGGGTTCCAGCGCTGCAGCATCTGATAACTCTCTTCGAGAAACGGCAACTGTCCGGGTAGCGCTTTGAGTACCGGGCTGGCGATCCAGAGTGCAGCTTGTTGGGCGCTGAGTTGTTCGCTGTCGAAGTCGCTGGGTTTCAGCAGGGCAGAGCCAGCCGCTACTTCATTAAGTGGCGTGTTGAAGCGGGTGTGCAGGGTGTAGGTCAGGCTCCCGGCACCATTGAGTAATGGCTGTTGTGGCCATAGCTCACGGAAGCTGGCCGCCGTGCTGATAAAAGCCCGGTAGCGCTCTGCGCTTAGGGCAAAGGCGCGCTCTTGGTCCATCCACAAGGGTGTGTGGGCAATATGTGCGTCATAGCCCATCAGCCCGCGAACACGCAGCAGGTTAGCGGTTGTGCCCAGCCAGGTCATCGCCGCGCCGAGGTCGGCGGGAGTGGCAAAGCCGCCACGCGCCATGCCGATGTCGATTTCAAAGGCCACTTGCAACGGTTGGCCGAGGGCACTGGCGAGTGCCGCATATTCCTGTAAGCGTGCTTGGCTATCGATCAACCAGGTGAGTTGCGTGGCCGGGTTAAAGCTGCTGCCCGACGGCAATTGCTGGTAGAAGCTCAGCGCGGCTGCCACGGGTAGAGGCTTGCCGAGCAGCAGGTCGGCCTGGGGGAAGTTCAGTGCCAGCTGATTGATCTGCGGCTGGTGAAATACCATGAAGCGTTGAGTACCAAGCTTCTTCGCCAGATATTCCAGCAGGCCGGTAGCCGCCAGGGATTTGGCCGCTAGACGCAGTGGCAGCTGGGTGCCGAGCTGGCTGGTCAGCAGTTCGGCGTTTTGGTCGAGGCGTTCCAGGTCTACCACCAGCAGGGGGAGCCCGGCGCTGTCGCGCTTTAGCAGCTGATTTAGGGCGGCAAAGTAGGGCGTGTGCGGTTGGCCGTGGTCACTTGGGCGCAATGCCCAGCCGCCAAGCAGCCCGAGCGCGCCGAGGCCGAGCAGACTGCGACGTTTCATCGTGTCCAGCGTTGTTGCAGTTGCACGCTGTGCTTGAGCGCGGCGCGGTATTCACTGTCGAGGCGGGCGATTAACTGCTCGACGCTGGGTAGGTCGCTGATGTTGCCAACGCCCTGGCCTGCCGACCATACGGTTTTCCACGCCTTGGCCTCTTCATCCATCGGCTTGAGTTTGTCGCCGTAGTTGATTTCACCTTTGTTCTGCAGCTGTTTGAGGTCGTAACCAGCAAGCTCCAGGCTCTGGCGCATAAAGCTTGCCGGTACGCCAGAAACTGCGGGGGTATGAATGATGTCGGCGGCTTTGGCGTCGAGGATCATCTGCTTATAGGCGGCGGAGGCGGCATTTTCCTGGGTGGCGATCAGGCGGGTGCCGAGGTAGGCGAGGTCGGCACCTAACAGTTGCGCCGCCAGCACTTCGTGGCCCTGGTTAAGGCAGCCAGCCAGCAGCAGGGTTTTGTCGAAGAATTGGCGAATCTCTGCGATTAGTGCAAATGGGCTCCAGGTTCCGGCATGTCCGCCGGCACCTGCGGCTACTGCGATCAGGCCATCGACGCCGGCTTCGGTCGCTTTCTCGGCATGTCGGCGGGTGGTTACGTCATGGAATACCAGGCCGCCATAGCTGTGTACGGCATCCACCACCTCTTTCACTGCGCCAAGGCTGGTGATGACGATGGGTACGCGTTGCTCGACGCAAATCGCCAGGTCCGCCTGTAGGCGCGGATTGCTGCCATGCACGATCAGGTTGACCGCATAAGGCGCGGCGACGCTGTCCAGGCCTGCTTCGATCTCTTGTAGCCAATCCTTAAAGCCGCTGCTTTCACGCTGATTCAGCGCCGGGAAACTGCCAACGATGCCGTTGTTGCAGCAGGCCAAAACCAGTTGTGGGTTGGACACTAGAAACATCGGCGCGGCGATCACAGGTAGGCGCAGGCGTTGTTCGAGTAGCGGCGGAAGGGACATAGGTAAATCCTCTTTTTCTCGGGGTTAGAACGGGCGCACCACAACAAGAATGACGATGCCCAATAAGGCCAGAACTGGTGCTTCGTTGAACCAGCGGTAGAACACATGGCCGCGCTGGTTTTCACCGCGGGCGAAGGCTTTGAGCTGGGCGCCACACATAAACTGGTAAACCACCAGCAGCAGCACCAGGCTCAGCTTGGCGTGCATCCAACCCTGGCTGAAGTAGTAGCTGGGGTTGAGGCTGATCAGCCATAGGCCAAAGCCGACAGTCAAAATCAGCGACGGCCACATGATCCCGCGATAGAGCTTGCGCTCCATGATGCAAAAACGTTCGCGACTGACCTCGTCTGTACTCATGGCGTGGTAGACGAATAGGCGTGGTAGGTAGAACAGGCCGGCGAACCAGCAGACCATGGCAATGATGTGCAGGGCCTTGAGCCACAGATAGAGCATTGTTCGACCTCGTCGCAGAAAAGAGCCCCGATAGTAGTGGTCGATGCCAGCGCCGTCATCATCGGTGGCGCTCAAGTGTTGGCCCCTGGCCGAAGCGGCCGTATCATCGGCAGCTTTCCACTGCTGGTATTGCAAAGGGGCAAGTGATGATCAAGGTCGGAATCGTCGGCGGCACGGGTTATACCGGGGTCGAGTTATTGCGTTTGTTGGCGCAACACCCGCAAGCGCAGGTCGAGGTCATTACCTCGCGCTCTGAGGCTGGTATGCGTGTCGATGAGATGTACCCGAACCTGCGCGGTCATTACGACAACCTGGCATTCAGTGTGCCGGACGTGGCCACGCTGGGCGCTTGCGATGTGGTGTTTTTCGCCACACCTCACGGTGTCGCCCATGCTCTGGCCGGTGAGCTACTGGCAGCTGGAACCAAGGTGATCGACCTGTCTGCCGACTTTCGCTTGCAGGATGCCGACGAGTGGGCGAAGTGGTATGGCCAGCCCCATGGCGCGCCGGATCTACTTCCGGAGGCAGTCTACGGCTTGCCTGAGGTCAACCGCGAAGCGATCAAGCTGGCGCGACTGATCGCCGTGCCGGGTTGCTATCCGACGGCCGCCCAGTTGGCGTTGATTCCACTGTTGGAGGCCGGTTTGGCCGATACCTCGCAGATTATTGCCGACTGCAAGTCGGGGGTCAGCGGTGCTGGGCGTGGTGCCAGCGTTGCTTCGTTGTTCAGCGAGGCCGGCGAAAGCATGAAAGCTTACGGGGTCAAAGGCCACCGGCATCTGCCGGAAATCCGTCAGGGCTTACGTCGAGCTGCCGGTAAGGATGTTGGTCTGACCTTTGTGCCGCACCTGACGCCGATGATTCGCGGTATTCACGCCACGCTGTATGCAACTGTGGTCGACCGCTCGGTGGATCTGCAGGCGCTGTTCGAGAAGCGCTATGCAAATGAGCCCTTCGTTGATGTGATGCCTGCTGGGAGTCATCCTGAGACCCGTAGCGTGCGTGGTGCCAACGTCTGTCGGATCGCCGTACATCGCCCCCAGGATGGTGATCTGGTGGTGGTACTGTCGGTCATCGACAATCTGGTCAAAGGGGCGTCTGGCCAGGCGCTGCAGAACATGAACATTCTTTTCGGCCTGGATGAGGGGTTGGGTCTGTCCCACGCAGGCATGTTGCCCTGATGGCGGGTTGGGAAGTCCGCCCAAGCGATCCCGGGCGGGCGCGCCGTTTGCGTCTGCTCGGGCTGCTGCTGGTGCTGTGCATCCCTCTGGCGTTTTATGCCGGAAGTTGGTGGCAGCAGTACATACAGCCTTCTGCCGTGGTAGTGCAGCCTGGCGTGCCGTTACGTGATGAGCAGCTGCTGCGTGAGGACGACGAGTTGCGTCAACAACTGGCGGTGGTCAGTAGTGCTGAGAAGCTCAGCCAGCAGGCCAATGAGCAAAGCCGTCTGACCATCAAGTTGCTGGAAGAGCAGATATATAAGCAGCAGCAGGATCTGGCCTTCTACAAAGGCGTGCTGGCTCCGGCCAGTCGGCGCGAGGGCCTGCGTATCAAAACCTTTGAGCTACAGGCCACGGACAGCCCCGAGCATTTCCGCTACAAGATACTCCTTAGCCGCGTCGGTAAAGGCGATGCACCGCTGGAGGGACAGTTACAGGTCTCGATCGTCGGTAAGCAGGGGGAGCAGGATGCCACGCTTGAGCTGGCAGCCCTGACCGCAGGCTTGCCAGACGCCTTACCAGGCCAGTCGATTGACTTCGCCTTTAAGCATTTTCAGGCTATTCCCGAAGCGGGGCGCTTTGCTGAGCTGAAGCTTCCTGAGGGCTTTATCCCGAGAGAAATCAAGGTGCGTGCCGATGTTCAGGGTGAGAAGCCCTTGCTGCGCACGTTCAAGTGGAACAAAGAGGAGTAACTGTTCCTTATGTGGAATAAAGACAAAGCGCGCCCTGATGCGCAGCGCTTCGCCGGTAAGACCAGCTTGATTGCAGTTGGTGCTGAGCTGCATGGCGACCTACGTTTTCAGGGCGCGGTACAGGTGGATGGCCAGGTTCATGGCAATCTGTTGGCTACTGAAGGTATGGTGCGTATCAGTGTGCAAGGGCGGGTTGAAGGTGAGATTCGCGCCCCTCATATAGTGATCGACGGCGAGGTTGCTGGTGATGTGCATGCCAGCGGCCATCTTGAGCTCGGAGCGCGAGCGAGAGTGCGCGGTAACCTCTACTACGCCCTGATGGAAATGGCTATGGGGGCGCAGATTGAAGGTCGCCTTTGCCGCCTGCAGGACGAGTCCCGTCCGCTGGAACTGCCGCAGACTCTAGATGCTGCGCAATAGTTGACCGATTTACTAGGGCAAGCGGATAATGCCAACCAGAATGCAGTATGGCGCTTAGCGCCGGGAGTTAATCAGAATGAGCGTCGAAACCTTCACCCCTAGCGCTATGCAATTTACGCAGGGTGCCGCGAACAAGGTGAAGAACCTAGTCGATGAAGAAGGTAACCCGCGCCTGAAGTTGCGCGTGTTCGTAACCGGAGGCGGTTGTTCCGGCTTCCAATATGGCTTCACCTTTGATGAAGAAGTGGCTGATGACGACACCATCATTGAGCGCGAAGGTGTCAGTCTGGTGGTCGATCCGATGAGCTTCCAGTACCTGGCTGGTGCCGAAGTGGATTATCAGGAAGGTCTGGAGGGTTCGCGTTTTGTCATCAAGAATCCGAATGCCACCACCACCTGTGGCTGCGGTTCTTCATTTTCGATCTGATCCATAGCTGTTTACTGCAACGCCGCGCCCAATGCGCGGCGTTGTCGTTTCTGTGCGTTGCTTGCTTAGGCCGGGTATATTGCGCCCAGAACGCGTAGCCCTTTTGCGCCTGTAACGCTGGGGCGGTTGGCGGGAATGCCTTCTAAGCAGCAATGTGCCAGCCAGGCAAAGGCCATCGCTTCAATCCAGTCTGCTGGCACGCCCAGCTCATCAGTGCTGCTGACCTGGCACTGCGGCAGCAATTGAGCAAGGCGTTGCATCAGTGTGTGGTTGTGCGCGCCGCCGCCACAAACCAGCAGCATATCGGTGCTTTGCTGGGCTAATTTGAGCGACTCAGTAATGCTGATAGCGGTCAACTCCAGCAGCGTTGCTTGCACGTCAGCCGCCGAAAATGGAGGCAGTGCTAGCAGCTGTTGATCTAGCCAAATCAGGTTGAACAGCTCACGGCCGGTGCTTTTCGGGCCCTGAGTTTGAAAGTAGGGATCGCTTAGCAATGTCTGCAATAGCTGCGGTTGTACTTGTCCCTCGGCTGCCCATTGGCCGTCCTTGTCATATGCCAATCCCTGGTGCCGATGAATCCACGCGTCCAGTAGGACGTTGCCAGGGCCGCAGTCAAAGCCATGCACCGCCTGTTCGGGTTCAAGCAGGCTGAGATTGCTAAAACCGCCGATATTAAGGATTGCCCGTGTGCTGTTTGGGCTGGCGAACAATGCCTGGTGGAATGCTGGAACCAATGGCGCGCCCTGACCACCAGCGGCGACGTCCCGGCGGCGGAAGTCACTGACGACACTGATACCGGTGAGCTCGGCAAGTAGGGCGGCGTTACTGATTTGAATACTGAACCCGCGAGCTGGCTCGTGGCGCACTGTCTGTCCATGGCTGCCAATAGCGCGGATGCTTTCCGCTGGCAGTTGATGCTGCGTCAGTAGGTCATTGATACCTTGCGCTGCCAGTTGCGCCCATTGCTGTTCGGCTATGGCAGCACGAGCCAGCTCATCTGGGCCTGAGGCGCACAAGCTCAGCAGAGTGCTGCGCAACTCATCGGGCATCGGTAGATAGTGAGTACCAAGCAGGCGGGTGTGCTGATCATGCTCAATCAGCGCAATGTCCAAGCCATCCAGGCTGGTACCGGACATCACGCCAAGGTAGAGGGGCATGTATTAATTAGCGCTGATTGTTGAGCGCAAGCATTGTCGAGCGCTCTTTATCCATTTGCGCCATCAATGGTTTGCTTAGTTGCATGAAGCGGGCTTTCTCGCTACTTGCAATAGGGTCAGCCATCGGCAGCTTCTGGCTTAACGGGTCAACGTGCACACCATTGACCTGGAACTCATAGTGCAAGTGCGGGCCTGTTGATAGGCCTGTGGTGCCGATGTAGCCAATGATCTGCCCTTGCTTGACGTTGCCACCCGTGCGTATGCCTTTGGCAAAGCCTTGCATGTGCGCGTAGAGCGTCCGGTAGCGCTGGCCGTGTTGCAGGATCACTGCGTTGCCATAACCACCATGGCGACCAGCCAGAACAATACGTCCGTCGCCAGCAGCCTTGATCGGGGTGCCGCGTGGTGCTGCATAGTCGACACCTTTGTGGGCGCGGATTTTGTTCAGGATCGGGTGGCGGCGACCATTGGAAAAGCGTGAACTGATACGTGCGAAGTCCACCGGCGTTCGGATAAAGGCTTTGCGCATACTTTCGCCGTCGGCGGTGTAATAGCTGCTGTTGCCTTGTTTGTTGGTGTAACGCACCGCGGTATAGGTCTTGCCGCGATTGGTGAAACGTGCCGAAAGGATGTCGCCGGTACCAACCTGTTTGCCATTGACCACTTTCTTTTCGTAGATCACCTCAAACTCGTCGCCTTCGCGAATATCCATGGCGAAGTCGATGTCGTAGCCGAATACATTAGCCAGATCCATCGTCAGATTGTGCGACAGGCCTGCGCGCTTGGCTGAAACAAACAAGGAGCTGTTGATTACGCCGTGAGCATAAGTCTCTTTGACCTCGGGTTTGACCAGTTCACGTTTGAAGCTGAAGCCCTTGTCTGTCTTTAACAGCGAAACGCTCTCTAGATCGCTGAGCTTGCTGTGCAAAGCTTCTAATTGGCCGTCTGCAGTCAATTTGAATTCGAGGGGTTGGCCTACTTTCAGGCGCGTTAACTGCTTGGCTTCTTTGCTGCTGTTAAGTACTTCATGCAGGGTATTCGCACTTAGGCCAACCTTGGCGAAAATCGTGGATAGTGTGTCGCCATTTTCAACGCGAATGGTGTGCTGCAGTGGATCTACTGCTTGTGGCTCTCCGGCTGTAGTCGCTTCTAGTTCATCACCTGGCGAGTCACTGGTGGCGAATGGGGATTCATTTTCACTCAAGTTCTGCGAGGCGGCTGATGCCTGGTCATCCTGCGGCTCTGCATAGTCTGAGGCGCTATCAAGCTCAAGGTTGATATAGGTTTTCTTAGCTTCAACTTCGCGGGTGGGGAATACCAATAGGGCTAGGCTCAGTAGGGCGGCGACGCCACTGGCCGCCAATATATGGCTTTTCGGGTAAAGGGGCGGCGCTTTAGTTGTAGAGGTCATAGGCTGCTTTTTGACTTTGAAAATGAAAAGAAATAGATAAACAAAATGATGAATATGCAGTAACTGTATAAAATATAACCAAATCGTCAGCTAGGCAACCCCGGTTGTCGCAAGGTTGTCTCGGTGCTGGTGGGTGGGTAGCGGAACTTGTGATTTGTCTGCGATCTTGTATGGTTGGTTCCCTTTCGTTTTGAGTGGTCGTGAGTCCTGTCATGAAGTCGGTTGAAGAGCAGTTGGCGCTGATCAAGCGTGGCGCAGAAGAGGTTCTGGTTGAGGCTGAGCTGGTTGAGAAACTCAAGCGTGGTCAGCCACTGCGTATCAAGGCGGGTTTTGATCCGACTGCGCCGGATCTACACCTTGGGCATACCGTGCTTATTAATAAGCTACGTCAGTTCCAGGAGTTGGGGCATCAGGTGGTTTTCCTGATCGGTGATTTCACCGGGATGATTGGTGATCCCAGTGGCAAGAGCGCAACACGTCCACCGTTGACCCGTGAGCAGGTGCTCGAGAATGCCGAGACCTATAAGGCCCAGGTTTTCAAAATCCTAGATCCGGCCAAAACCGAAGTGGCGTTCAACTCCACCTGGATGGACGCAATGGGGCCGGCGGACTTTATTCGCCTGACCTCGCAGTACACTGTTGCTCGCATGCTTGAGCGCGATGATTTCAGTAAGCGTTATTCGACCCAGCAGCCGATTGCGATTCATGAGTTTCTCTATCCGCTAGTTCAGGGCTATGACTCGGTTGCTCTGCGCGCGGATGTCGAGCTGGGTGGTACGGATCAGAAGTTCAATCTGCTCATGGGGCGTGAGTTGCAGCGCGCTTATGGTCAGAGCTCTCAGTGCGTGGTCACCATGCCGTTGCTTGAGGGGTTGGACGGTGTGAAGAAGATGTCCAAGTCATTGGGTAACTATATAGGCATCCAGGAAGCTCCGGGTGTCATGTACACCAAGCTGGTTTCCATGCCTGATGCGCTCATGTGGCGTTATTTTGAGCTGCTCAGCTTTCGCTCCATGGAAGAGATTGGTCAGTTCAAGTCTGACGTTGAGCAGGGTGCCAACCCTCGCGATATCAAGATTAAGTTGGCCGAAGAGATTGTCGCTCGTTTCCATGGCGAGGAGGCCGCGCTCAGTGCTCATCGTTCGGCGGGTAATCGCATGAAGGAAGGTGAGCTGCCGGAAGACCTTCCAGAAATTGAGGTGTTGTCGGCTGATGACATGCCTATCTCTGCGCTCCTCAATAAGGCGGGCCTGGTGAAGAATGCTGCGGTGGCGCGCGATCTGCTTGGCTCTGGCGGTGTGCGCGTGGATGGCAATGTAGTGGATCGCACCTTTATGTATAAGATGGGGGCGGTACACGTTTGTCAGGCGGGTAAGAAAGCGTTCGCGCGCATCACGCTTAAGCCTGAATAAGTAGGCTATATACGCTGACCGGGCCTGCATGGGCGTCGGCGGTGTATTCGGTGGGTGCGTGGTTGGTTCGACAAAGCCGTTGAAGCGTCAGCTTCAACGGCTTTGTCGTTTCTGTAGGTGGTGCGGTTTCGGAACTGGCGTCTGGGTATTTGTAGTTATTGAAAAAAAGCATAATAATCGATTGACCTGCGTTTCATTGCCCCTATAATGCGCAGCTCTTCAGGCGTATGCGGCTCCTTAAACTTCTTATAAAACAAGAAGTTAGATTTAAAAAAGGGTTGCAAAGCAGCGAAAGCTGCGTAGAATGCGCCTCCTCTTCAGGGTGGTGTGTTTGGGTCTGAGGGGGTTCGGTCGGGCTGATCGAAAGCGGTAAAAGAGGCAGTTGACAGCGGTTTGAAACGCTGTAGAATTCGCCTCCCGCTGACGAGAAGCTAGAAGTTGATCGAAAGCGCAAGTGGTTGAGTTTGAAAAGAAATTTTCGAAATCACTTGACGGAAG
>NZ_JAYGFK010000017.1:0-197550 GCF_046581935.1 Pseudomonas sp. | reverse complement strand
ATGCTGATAATCTTGCGACTAGCAGTCTTACCTCACAAGCACCCACACGAATTGCTTGATTCAGTTGTTAAAGAGCGGTTGGTTAAGCCTTTCGTCTCAACCGAGGCGCGCATTCTACAGCAGCCTCATCTTCCGTCAAGTGATTTCGAAAATTTCTTTTCAAACTCAACCACTTGCGCTTTCGATCAACTTCTAGCTTCTCGTCAGCGGGAGGCGAATTCTACAGCATTTCAAACCGCTGTCAACTGCCTCTTTTACCGCTTTCGATCAACTCGACCGAAACACCTACAGGACCAAACCACCGCCCTGCCAGCCCAGCGCATTCTACACAGCTTTCACTGCTTCGCAACCCCTCTTTTAAATCTAACTTCTTGTTTTATAAGAACTTTAAGGAGTCGCATACGCCTGAAGAGCTGCGCATTATAGGGACAATGAAACGCAGGTCAAACGGTTGCTATGCTTTTGTTGCAATAACCACCAACACCCAGGCCGCCAACCCCAGAACCGCGTCGCCTGCAGAAACGACAAAGCCGTTGAAGCTGAAGCTTCAACGGCTTTGTCGAACCAACCACGAACTAACTAGACACCCTTAACGCGACGCAAGCGCAGCAGATATTGGATAGGCCCAGAGGCGGCATACGCCAAGAATATGATCAGAAGAATACGTGGTGGATCACTGAACACTACAGCGAACACCAGCACCACCGCCAGAATCGCTACAAAAGGCACGCGCCCTTTCAGATCAAGATCTTTAAAGCTGTTGTACTTGATATTACTGACCATGAGCATGCCCGCTGCCGCGACCAAGATTGCCACAGCAAAGGCCATATTCGAGCCCTTAATACCAAAATCACTAAAGGCCCACACTGTACCAGCCACCACACCCGCCGCTGCCGGACTGGCCAGCCCAATAAAGTAGCGTTTGTCAGTACTGCCAATCTGCGTATTGAAGCGAGCCAGGCGCAATGCAGCTCCCGCTACGTAAATGAAGGCCACCATCCAGCCAACCTTCCCCATACTCCCCAGCGCCCACTCAAACGCAAGCAGAGCTGGAGCCACACCGAAGGCGACCATATCGGAGAGTGAATCGTACTCGGCACCAAAAGCGCTCTGGGTATTGGTCAGGCGCGCAACGCGCCCGTCAAGCCCATCCAGCACCATGGCAACAAACACGGCAGCGGCCGACACATAGAAGTTGCCGTTCATGGCATTGATGATGGCGTAGAAGCCAGCAAACAAGTTCGCCGTAGTAAACAGGTTGGGTAAAAGGTAAATGCCACGATGACGGACCTTACGTCCTTCGGCGTCATGCCCCTCTTCTATATGCTCATCGACTGGCAACAAACTTTCGGCGTCGACGGGAGACTGCGGCTCATCTGGACGTTCATTCATGAACAACACCTTGCAACGGATTTGGAAAATTTCGACAAGCGCTAGCACCAACGGTTCATGGCAGCGCCCATGCAACACCCTGGCTTTATACCAGAAGCGCTGCCGCACAATGAAAAAACGCGGCCTAGGCCGCGTTTTTTTCTTACGTCACAAAACCTTAGTTCTTGGCTTTGTCGACGATTTTGTTGGCACCGATCCACGGCATCATGGAGCGCAGTTGCTCGCCGATGATCTCGATACCGTGAGCAGCGTTGTTACGACGCTTAGCAGTCATCGAAGGATAGCCAGTAGCGCCTTCGCCGATGAACATCTTGGCGTATTCGCCGTCCTGAATGCGCTTCAGAGCGTTACGCATGGCCTGACGGGACTCGGCGTTGATGACTTCCGGCCCGGTCACGTACTCGCCGTATTCAGCGTTGTTAGAGATCGAATAGTTCATGTTGGCGATACCGCCTTCATACATGAGGTCAACGATCAGCTTCAGCTCGTGCAAGCACTCAAAGTAGGCCATTTCTGGCGCGTAGCCTGCTTCAACCAGAGTTTCGAAGCCTGCTTTAACCAGCTCAACGGTCCCGCCGCACAGTACAGCTTGCTCGCCGAACAGGTCAGTTTCAGTTTCGTCTTTGAAGGTGGTCTCGATGATACCGGTACGGCCACCGCCAACGCCCGAAGCATAGGACAACGCAACGTTCTTGGCGTTGCCAGAAGCATCCTGATAGATAGCGATCAGGTCAGGAATGCCACCGCCTTTGACGAACTCGGTACGCACTGTGTGGCCTGGAGCCTTCGGCGCGATCATGATCACGTCAAGGTCGGTACGCGGCACAACCTGGTTGTAGTGAATAGCGAAGCCGTGCGAGAAGGCCAGAGTAGCGCCCTTCTTAATATTCGGCTCGATTTCGTTCTTGTACAGCTGGGACTGGAACTCGTCCGGAGTCAGGATCATCACCAGGTCAGCACCGGCAACTGCAGTAGCCACGTCAGCTACTTTCAGACCATGAGCTTCAGCCTTGGCAACGGTGGCCGAGCCTTTACGCAGGCCAACAGTCACGTCAACACCAGAGTCTTTCAAGTTGCACGCTTGAGCATGGCCCTGGGAACCGTAGCCAATGATGGCAACTTTCTTACCTTGGATGATCGAGAGGTCACAGTCTTTGTCGTAATAAACTTTCATGTTCTGGCTCTTTTAATCGAAAAGGGATGGGGTGCAAGCACCGCGACGAAGACACCTTAAGTGATTCGCCCCATTGCGTAAAATGATATATTTGCAACACAACATGCCGATATTTGAAATAATCATGGATAGCCATACTCTCAAACTTTTCCTATCGCTGGCCGACAACTTGCATTTCGGCAAAACCAGCCGCGAGCAACACGTCAGCCCCTCCGCACTTAGTCGAAGCATCAAACAACTTGAGGACGAACTCGGTACACCACTATTTCTACGGGACAACCGATCAGTTCGTTTGACCCGCGAGGGAAACCAGTTCCGCGAGTATGCAAAAGAGGTCATAAGCGGCTGGCAAGCCATACGCCAAACCTTCAAACAAGACCAACTGATCCTACAGGGTGATCTTTCGCTATATTGCTCGGTAACAGCCAGCTACAGCTTCCTGTACGACATCTTGAGCAACTTCCGCCAGAACTACCCACGAATTGAAATGAAGCTGCACACAGGCGACGCGGCTAAAGCCGTGGATCGAATACAAGAAGGCCTGGAAGATCTCGCAATCGGCGCACGCCCCGACAGCCTGCCTGCCGGTGTCGAGTTCCAACCGATTGCACGCTCTGCACTTTGCTTTATCGGCCCGCTATCACCCCAGCTATTAACTGAAGAGCAGCTGAAAAAACCTAACGCTGCTAATTGGCGGGATGTGCCAATGATTCTTTCGGAAGAAGGTCTCGCCCGGACCCGCACTGATCGCTGGCTGAAGAGCCACAACATCAAACCGCGAATTTATGCACAAGTCAGCGGCAATGAGGCCATCGTCAGCATGGTCAGCCTAGGATTTGGTATTGGCGTCGTTCCGCAAATCGTACTCGACAATAGCCCGCTGTCCGCACGTATACGCACCTACGATATCCAGCCACCACTAACCGCCTACGATATTGGTCTGTTTGCCCTAGAGAAGCGCCTTAAAGAGCCACTGATCAATGCCTTCTGGAACCGCCAACGCTAAAAAACGGCGAAAAAAAGCCCCGCTAATGCGGGGCTTTTTCATGCAACTCAATCAGACACTTAGTACCTTGTCACCACGAGCAATACCGGTGACACCACTGCGTACGGTTTCCAAGATTGATGCTGTGCCGACGGCCTGAATAAAGCTGTCCAGCTTGTCGCTCGTGCCGGCCAACTGAATGGTGTAAACGCTACTGGTTACATCGACTATCTGCCCACGGAAGATGTCGGTGGTGCGCTTGACCTCTGCACGCTGAGCGCCAGTGGCCTTGACCTTGACCAACATCAACTCGCGCTCGACGTGAGCGCTTTCCGACAGGTCAACCAACTTGACCACCTCGACCAGCTTGTTGAGGTTTTTGGTGATCTGCTCGATGACTTCATCATGGCCAACAGTGGTCAACGTCAGACGCGACAGAGTCGGGTCTTCAGTCGGCGCCACAGTCAGACTTTCGATGTTGTAGTTGCGCTGCGAGAACAGACCCACCACACGGGACAATGCGCCTGGCTCGTTTTCCAGCAACAGGGAAATAATGTGTCGCATGATTAGGTACGCTCCGTCTTGCTCAGCCACATGTCGCGCATAGCACCGTCTTTGATTTGCATCGGGTAGACGTGCTCACTGGTATCAACCTGGATGTCGAGGAACACCAGACGGTCTTTCAAGGCAAACGCCTCTTCCATCTTCGGTTTCAGATCTTTCAGGTCGGTGATGCGCATGCCGACATGACCATAGGCCTCGGCCAGCTTGACGAAGTCCGGCAACGATTCCATGTAGGAATGCGAGTGGCGGCTCCCGTAGTTCATGTCCTGCCATTGGCGCACCATACCGAGAGCACCGTTGTTCAGGTTGACGATTTTCACCGGCAGACCGTACTGCAGGCAGGTCGACAGCTCCTGGATATTCATCTGGATGCTGCCTTCACCCGTTACGCAGGCAACCTCATCATCCGGGAAGCTCAACTTAACCCCCATAGCGGCAGGAAAGCCAAAACCCATGGTGCCCAGACCGCCAGAGTTGATCCAACGATTCGGCTTGTTGAAACGGTAGTACTGCGCAGCAAACATCTGGTGCTGACCAACGTCAGAGGTCACAAAGGCATCGCCCTTGGTCACTTCGGACAACATCTCGATAACGGCCTGCGGCTTGATGATACTGCCGTCACCTTCGTTATAAGGGAACATGCGGCCACTGCCACGCCACTCTTCAATCTGCTTCCACCAGCTCGACAACGCATCTTGGTTTAGTTGTTCGCCAATTTCCTTGAGGATCGCAACCATCTCAGTCATCACGCTATCAACCGGGCCGACGATTGGAATATCGGCCTTGATGGTCTTGGAGATGGACGCTGGATCGATATCGATGTGGATAATCTTGGCATTCGGGCAGAATTTGCTCGCCCCATTGATTACGCGATCGTCGAAGCGTGCACCGACAGCCAGGATCACGTCAGCATGGTGCATTGCCAGGTTCGCGGTGTAGCTACCATGCATACCGAGCATGCCGAGGAACTGACGATCAGTACCTGGGTAACCACCCAAACCCATCAAGGTATTGGTGACCGGCAGGTTGAGCATCTGCGCGAGCTCGGTAAGCGGCGCAGCAGCACCGCCCATGATTACACCGCCACCGGAGTAGATGATCGGTCGCTTAGCCGTCAGCAGCAGCTCGGCTGCCTTACGGATCTGCCCGGAGTGACCACGCAAAGCTGGACTGTATGAACGCAGCTTGACCTTCTTCGGGTAGACGTACTCGAACTTTTCAGCCGGGTTGGTCATGTCCTTCGGAATATCCACGACCACCGGGCCTGGACGACCGGACTCAGCCAGATAGAAGGCCTTTTTCAAAACTTCCGGAATTTCCGAGGCATGCTTGATCATAAAGCTGTGCTTCACGATCGGACGAGAAATACCGATCATGTCGGTTTCCTGGAAGGCATCGGTACCGACCATATTGCTTGGCACCTGACCAGACAACACCACCATCGGAATCGAGTCCATGTAGGCAGTAGCAATACCGGTAATGGCATTGGTTGCACCAGGACCGGAGGTTACCAGCACCACACCGGCTTTACCGGTAGCGCGGGCATAACCATCCGCCATATGCGTTGCCGCTTGCTCGTGACGAACCAGGACGTGATGCACGGCCGGCTCTTTGAACAAGGCATCGTAGATATGCAGCAGAGCACCACCCGGGTACCCATAGATGTTTTTAACGCCTTCGTCACGCAAAAAGCGTACGACCATTTCAGCGCCGGATAAAAGCTCCACGTTGTTCACCTCTAAAACGCCAGAAAACCGCCCAACAATAAGGACGGCCTAAGATAGGTTTACTGCCAGCAGAGCATGAGCGACGGTGGTCGCTGACTACGTCAGCTACTACTGAGCAAGTATTGGGAAAGGCCCTTGGTGTTGCGGGATTTTCCCACCCAGCGCGAGGTAACGCGTTGCGGGTGTAACAGGTCGGCGCGGGTATGCACCTCATGTCTACTGAGCTAAAGCCTGCTTGCGGCGGACTCCACTACAGCGAACGTGGAATTGTTCGGATTCAGCGCCGCCAAGTCAAGTAATCCGTGATTGAATCTGCAATCTTCTGCTGTGACGCAGCGCAGGATGACGATTCGAGCATTTTGGTTATAGTAGTCAGCAGGTATCGCAGCTCAACATAAGGAAACAGCATGCGCCGCATGATGATCACCAGCAGCTTGCTGCTCGCCATGAGCGCTACCGCTATGGCCAGCCAAGTGTACAAATGGGTCGACGCCCAAGGCGTGACGCACTTCAGTGCGCAACCGCCGCAGGGACAAGAGGCGACCAGCGTCAATACAGCCGTATCGGCACCCAAGCCAAGCGCCAGCGAAGATAAGAAAGCAGCACCAACCTTTGAAAGCATTGCCGACCCGGAACAGGCCGCTATTAACGAGAAGGTAAAAAAGGAAGTGGCCGCCCAAGAGGCTGAGCGTAAGAAGTATTGTGCAGATGTACGCAGCAACCTTGCACAACTGCAGAACAACCCGCGCCTGCGCATGGAAGTTGATGGTGAGGTTCGCCGCTTGAGCGAAGACGAACGCCAGTCGCGTATCAGCAAAACACAAAAAGCGATTAGCGAAAACTGCAACTAAGCAGACTGGCGCGACTCAGCTCGCGCCAGCAATCAGCTGATCAAACTCACCCAGCAGCCTGATCAGCCCCTGCGCTTTTTTCATTTGCCCGCCGAACACCTGCTCTGCCATCGGCTGAATGCCCGAGACCGCTGGCAGCCCAGCATCTGACTCCAGCAGCTGTTTCATTCGCGGAAGAAATATCCACTGCAACCACTGCTCGAAGCTCAGCGTATCAACGCAGAACGGCTCCTGACTGGATAGCGCCTGGACAGTGGGCGCCTGCGCATCCCACCATCCTTGCACACGCAGTTCACGCTCTATCAGCAGTAACTGCTCCGCCACTAAAGGCACGCGAGCATCCATCAGAGATTAACTCGCGCCTGCTCACGCGCTTGTGCAGCGCCTGCCGCATCACCTTGACTCTCACGCGCCTGAGCGATCAGGTTCCATAGGCTAGCCTGCAATGCAGGGCGGCCACTGGCATAACTCAGTCCCCGACGGGCGAACTGTTCGGCCTGCGCTGAATCACCTTGCGCCAATCGCACCTCGGCCAAGCGGTAAAGCACCTGAGGCTCACGCGGCGCAATCCGCTGAGCACGCTCCAGGCTGGAAGCCGCACCATTGAGATCACCACCACCCTGCTGCTGTTGAGCGGTAGTCAGCAAGGCCAGCACAGGGCCATCTAACTGCTCATCCATGGCTAAGCCATTACTAGGAATACCGCTAGGAGCCGGCGCGGCATAGCTGCCCTGGGCAGCGGGCGGCGTAGCACTCCATGGCTGAGTGGCACTGCCGCTATCCAGCGGTGCATTGCCTGCGGGGAACGACTGAATCGGTGTTGAGCTAGCACCGCCAGGGACCATAACCACCACACCAGAATCTTCCGGCAATTCCTGACGCTGAGGTGTTTGCGCGCTATAACCGGCCTGATTGGAGGACTGCCCTGAGGAGATCGACGAACCGGCCTCAACAACGGGAATCGAACCACGCGGCACACTGCTACAACCAGCCAGCACCAAGGAAACTGTTACAGCTGGAATCAACCACTTATTCACGTCAAACCCTCTCACTTAATCCAACCAGCCGCGCACCCAATCCATCACTTCATTGACCGGCGCCTGAATACCACAGGCCGGGCCAGCAACAGGTTGGCTGCCGCGAATATAAGGCATCTGTATGGCATTCGGGCAGCTCGGGTCCGTGCCCTGCCCCGTATTAGCGTCAATCCAGGCTTGCACCACATTGTCCGGCACCGGCATATCCAGTGGCAGAGGATCAGCTTTGCGCATGAAATCCGTCCACACCTGTAGAGCACCCGTCGCCCCGGTCAACGGCGTCGGGCCGTTGTCATCACGTCCCAACCAGACCACGGCCAAAACATCCTGACTAAAACCAGCAAACCAGCTGTCGCGCGAATCGTTACTGGTACCGGTTTTACCGGCCAACGCCAGCGAGCGTGGCAACTGGTTGTATACCGAGCGACCGGTACCTTCTGACATCGTGCGCTTCATCGCGTTCTGCAGTAGATAGATCGCTCCACTGTCAAATCGCTGCTGTATCTGGAAGGGATAGCGTTTGAGCGGCTCGCCGTCGGCAGTCAACACATTGCGGATACTGCGCAAAGGCGTATTGAAGCCGCCATTGGCCAGGGTTTGGTACATGTTCGCCACATTCATCGGGCTCAGCCCACCAGCGCCCAGTAGCATCGACGGATACGCCGGCCACTCCTGATCGACACCCAAGCGCCTAAGCGTCTTCAACACTTCGGGCACCCCGACCTCCATGCCCAGCTTGGCGGTGGACAGGTTGTAGGAGTTAACCAGCCCCTGATACAGATAAATCGTACCGTGAGCCTTGCGGTCATAGTTCTGCGGACTCCACACCTGACCATCCGCTCCCTTGATGGAGAACGGCTGATCTTCAAGCATGCTGGTCAAGGTGTACTGGCTCGGACGTTCCAGAGCCGTTAGGTAGACCGCCGGCTTGATCAGCGAACCAATGGGCCGCACGGCATCCAGAGCCCGATTGAAGCCCGCAAAGCGCGGTTGACGACTGCCAATAACGGCCTGTACCTCACCATTTTCCGGACTGGTAACCACCATACCGGCCTCGACCTGATCAACACCATTGCGCCCGGACAAGCGTTTCAGGGTGTCAACCAAGGCGCTCTCGGCCTTGAGCTGTATGATTGGATCAAAACTGGTGAAAATACGCAGGCCTTCTTCAGTCAGGTCCTGTTCCTGGTAATCCTCGCGCAGCTGACGCTTGACCAGATCAAGGAAAGCCGGGAAAGAACTGTCCGCCAGCGTGCCGCGCTGTGTGATGCCCAGTGGTTTCTGTTTGGCAGCAGCGACCTCTTCGGCGCTGGCCACACCTTGTTCAGCCAACAAATCAAGCACCAGGTTGCGGCGCTCCAGGGCGCGTTCAGGATGACGACGCGGGTTGTAATAGGTCGGTCCCTTGACCATCCCCACCAGCAACGCCACCTGATCAAGCTTCAGCTCAGACAGCGGCTGGCTAAAGAAATACTGACTGGCCAGACCAAAGCCATGCACAGCACGCTGTCCGTCCTGACCGAGGAAGACCTCATTGAGATAGGCCTCAAGAATGTCTTTTTTCTCGTAATGCAATTCCAACAGCACAGCCATCATGGCTTCTGTGGCCTTACGAGTAAGGCTGCGCTCGTTGGTTAGATAGAAGTTCTTCACCAATTGCTGAGTCAGCGTGCTACCGCCCTGACGCAACTGGCCCGCTGTAGCATTGACCCATATGGCCCGTGCAATACCTTTCGGTGACACACCGAAGTGGCTGAAGAACTCCCGATCTTCAACTGCCACCAGGGTTTCCACCAGATAAGGCGGCACCTGATCAATCTTGATCAGTACGCGGTCTTCTTGGTGCGCGGGATACAGCCCACCAATCAACAGTGGCTCAAGCCGGGCAACCGCCAAGTTACCGCCACCAGCCTGAGTCAGTCCGGCAACATAGTCGCCAGAAAAACGCACGCGTACGCGCTGTGAAGGCTCGTTACTTTCGTAGAAATGGAACCCGCGCGAATACAGTTCGATGTTGTTACCTGCCACCGAAACGCCGCCAGGACCACTAACGGCACTCTCGCGACGATAGCCAAGAGCGTCTAGCTCTTTGAGGAAGTCATCCTTCGCCAGCTTCTGCCCAACGAACAGCTCCAGCGGCCGGGCATAGACCTTGGCAGGCACAGTCCAGCGCTTACCAGAGAATTTCTCCTGGACCACTGCATCGAGGTAAACCGCAAACACGGCGAGCACCACCAAACCAACCAAACTGAGCTTAATAGCCCAGCCCAACCAGGGGCGCATGCCGCCAGAGCGACGTTTAGAACGGGGACGGGAAGATCGGGTACGAGTCATGGCGCGGCATTATACGCACTTTGCCCACTTGCCAGCAGGTCATAGCGGCGGTTTGCAGACAGGCGTTGAGCAGCCATAATGGCCGCCTCTTATTAAGTACAACGCCAAGGATCGCCCGTGAGCCAAGCCCTGATCGCCGCACTGCAGAACCCGGCCCTCTACCCTCACCCGGTAGAACAGTTTCAGGTCATCGAAACCCATATTTCCTGGGTAATACTCACAGGCCCCTTTGCCTACAAGATTAAGAAACCGGTGAACTTCGGCTTTCTCGACTTCTCCGAACTGAGCGCCCGTGAGCACTTCTGCAAAGAAGAACTGCGCCTCAATCAGCGTCTGACTCAAGGCCTCTACCTGGAAGTACTACCGATCAGCGGTAGCATCGACGCACCGCAACTAAACGGCAGCGGCGAAGCCATCGAATACGCGCTGAAGATGCGCCAATTCCCGCAAAGCCAGCTACTCAGCGACGTGCAAGCGCGCGGCGAATTGAGCGAAGCGCATATCGATGCTCTGGCCAAGCAGATTGCTGATTTCCATACCATCACCCCGGCTGTAGCCGCTAGCCACCCTTTGTGCGCCCCCGAAGCGATCGTCGCGCCAATGCGGCAGAATTTCGAACAAATCCGCCCAATGCTCAAGGACGCGGCCGACCTACGGCAGCTTGAAGCTCTGGAGGCCTGGACCGAAGCCACCTACACACGCCTTGAACCACTGCTGGCCGCGCGCGCGAGCAATGGTTCGATCCGCGAATGCCACGGCGACATTCACCTCGGCAACGCCACGTTGCTGGATGAGCACGTCGTGTTGTTCGACTGCATTGAATTCAACGAGCCATTCCGCCTGATCGATATAGCCTCCGACGCCGCCTTCCTCGCCATGGACCTGGAAGACTGCGGACTCAAGGCGCACGCTTGGCGCTTCGTCAATGCCTGGCTGGAACACACCGGCGACTACACAGCACTGCAACTGCTGAATTTCTACAAAGCCTACCGCGCCCTAGTACGCGCCAAAGTTGCCCTATTCAGCCTCGCTCACCAAACAGATGCCGTGCAGAAGGCAGTAACCCTGCGCCAATACCGCAATTACGCCAACCTGGCAGAAAGCTACAGCGCCATTCCGTCTAGCTTCCTGGCCATCACTCACGGTGTTTCCGCCGTTGGCAAAAGCCACGTTGCCATGCGCCTGGTGGAAGCCCTTGGCGCAATCCGCTTGCGTTCGGATGTAGAGCGCAAACGTCTGTTCGGCGAACAGAAGGACGCCGACCTCGGCAAACTCAGCGCAGGTATCTATAGCCAAGACGCCAGTGCCGCCACCTACCAACGCCTACACCAACTTGCCGAAACCGCATTGCGTGCCGGCTTCCCGGTAGTCATTGATGCCACCTACCTGAAACAGGCACAACGCGAAGCAGCCAGCCAAGCAGCCGAGGCGTGCGGTGTACCGTTCCTTATTCTGCAGTGCAATGCACCCGACGCAGTGATCGCCAGCTGGCTAGAACAACGCAAGGCTGCCGGCACCGACGCGTCTGACGCCACAATGGACGTTGTGCACGAGCAGCAGGCTAAACGTGAAGCACTGAGTGACACCGAACTGCCCTACAGCACACGTGTAGACACCCACGAAAGCGCCAGCCTGGACAGCCTGATTGCCCGTATCCGCCAGCGCCTTCCCGAACTGTAATATCGAGCACACGGAAACTCACCCGCGGCGCAAGCAGAGTGCACCGCGGTCTCTATACTGAGGTTAAACCCTTAACGGAGATGGTCCATGAGCCAGCCCAAACAACTGGAAAGCCCTCTGTATGCACTCATACACAATGAGAAAGTCTCAACCTTCAATGCGCAAAAACCGCAAGACGGTGTTGTTGATCTAAGCAATGGCGATTTTCGCGGACTCGACCTGCGCGCGCTTGATGCGCAAGGCATCAACTTCACCAATGCCTACTTTCGCGGCGCTGATCTGCGTGGCCTTGATCTGCGCAACTCGCAACTAGAGGGCGCAAGCATCGCTCATGCACAAATTTCCGGTGCCTACTTCCCAGTTGAGCTAACAGCGGACGAAATCCTTATGTCAGTCAATTTCGGCACTCGCCTACGCTATAACACCCGCTGAGCGCAGCCGAGCTTTGACTATTGCCTGTTATCACTTACGAGCCTGATGGAGTGCTCCAACCACGGCGTTACGGCCCTGTAGCGATGACATGTAGCATGCACGATTGATCAACCAACAAGCACATCACCGAGGCGTCTGACAGCGGCACAGGCCAGTACAGATACAGGCTAACGCGATGGAGCTGGGCCACTCACTACAGCAACGGCTGGATTCATCAACCGCGGGGAAGCCAAACAACAACGCTTTCTCCGCTGAGCGCTACACTTTCAGGCAGAAGCGCCAGACTGGCTCATTCCACGCAACTGCCTAGCAGCGCAAGGAGGCTTGATGAACGATGAGCTGCAACACCTGAAGAACCTTGGTAAAACCTCGTCCCAGTGGCTACACGCAGTAGGCATTCACAGCGCCAATGACCTACGCCGACTGGGTGCGGTTGGTGCATACCGTGCGGTGCGTGCTCGTGGTTTCAGGGCCTCCAAGGTGCTGCTCTACGCGATTGAAGGGGCGCTATTGGATGTACACTGGAACGAGCTGCCACCCGGGCATAAAGCCGAGCTGAATGGCCAGCTTGATGAAAGTTCACACAGCAACAAGAGCTAGCTCACAACCTCTTAGGCTTTTGATTTACCTGCGACGTGCTGGCAACTATTGTTTCAGGGACGTTCGTGCGCTTTAGTATGCCCAGCCAGTTCAAGGAAATTCGCTAATGTATTTACTCGGGGAGCAACCGGCCTACGCCGATCAGCTAATCAACCGACTACAAAGCATCCCCACCCAGCTGCTCGACGGCCTTGCACCTGCGGGACCTGCGCTGCAACTGGAGCGTGCGGATGATCTAGCCAATGTACTGCCGGGCAATCAACTGTTCATCATTGAAAATGGCCTGTTGCATGCTGTAGTCGACGAGCGCCCGTTGTTTTATCTGCAGGAAGGTGACCTGGTTGGTCTGCGCCAAGGCCTGGATATGCCCAGCTGCCGCTATAGCAGCGAAGAACAACTGAGCCTGATCCCCTATTGGCGCAGCGACGTGTTCAAGCACATTTATGCCAGCGAACAGCGCCAGGAACTGTTCATCCAGTACCTGATCGGCCACACCGCTCTGCTATCCGACGCATTGGTACGCTTAAAACAGCCAGAAATTCGTCCATCCACAGGCTTCCAGCACTTTGCCGCCGGTGAGGAGCTGATCCATCAGGGCGATGTCGCCGATAACGTATTTATCATCATCGAAGGCCATGCAGAGGCCTATGTTGATGGCCACAAGGTCGGTGATGTGCAGAAAGATGAAATATTCGGGGCCATGGCGGTATTCACCCGCGAGAAGCGCAGTGCCACCGTACTGGCCAGCGAGCCTTGCACCGTCATGGTCATCCCCAAAGAGCAGTTCCTCAGCCTGATGCAGAGCAACCCACGGATTGCCCACAGCCTGATCGAGAGTATGGCCAAGCGTATCGACCTGATGAACAAGGAAATCACCCAACTGCGGCTGCCGGTCGACGCGTCCTGACACTCGTCTGCCGAGCAAACAACCCGACCTCGTGTCGGGTTGTTTTTTATGGGATGAAAAGCCTTATACAAGCTGAGTAAAAAAGTTTGCTTAAGGGTGTTGACTTGAAAATGAGAATTGTTATTATTATCGCAACTGATCGCGAGATCAGCCGATAAGCTTAAGAGACCTTCAGTCGGCCTCTTCAGATTATCTCCTCATCAGGCTAATCACGGTTATTGACCCGGCTCTTGCCGGGTCTTTTTTTGCCCATAGAAAAGTAACGCGCAACGGGTTACGACCTAGAAGACCTGGTTTTAATCGAATCACCCGCAGGAGGCGGAATATAGGCGTCAAGAGACGCCTAAGGTTGGCAGTCGGGCTAAGGGCGCAGTGTTGCGCAGTGATCCTGCTCAGGCTGCGCCGGGGTGTACCAAACGAAATCGGCTGACGCAGCGGTAATCTGGCTGTCGACCTCCGCCAAAATCAGCACCTGCAGGCCTTCTGCTGCGTGCAAATCCTGCAGATGCAGCGGTACGCCCAGCTCGCGGCGTACATGGAAGGCACCGGCAAACAGCAGGCTCGGCTCAGGCGCAGCGACCAGCGCTTCAGCTATGCGCCGGTCGCGTTGCTGCTGCACGGCGAGCATGGCAGGTAGCTGGCTTTCCGGCAGCAAGTTACAGTGCGACTGACGAATCTGCTTGAGCAACGCCTCGCGCACCGGTTGAGCGGTAGAAGCCTGACCTTGCAGCTGCGGCACCTGGCTATAGATCTGCATGATCTCGCGCCGTTCGAGGTTGGCCGCCAGCAACGGATAAGGCTGACGCAAAGCATGCTGCACCAGCGGCCCATACAGCGACCAGGCCCAGCCCGACTGCCAGGCCAGGGCATCGAGTATGTCCTGCGGCGCCTGCCCGGCAGCGATGGCAGCGCGCGTCTGATCGACCTTGATCTGCTGATCTGGCGTGAGCATCTCCAGTAGCAGGCTGCCCTGCGGGCGCTGCGCTGCCAGGGCCCGCAACAGCCAGAGCTGCAGCGCGTGGTGATCGGGATTGTCATGCTGCTCACCGACCAGCACCTTCGGCGCAACGGCCAGGCGCGCTAGCAACTGCGCCGGGCTCAGCTGCGCGCCAGTACGCAACTCGACAATCTGCCCCAGCTCGGCATGCTGCAAACCTTCCGGGCTTTGCCAGGCCGGTAAAGCAGGTAACGAAGCCTGGCAAGCACTTAACAGCGCGGCAACCAGCACTAACCCAATGCGCATAACTATGACCTTAGCGGGCAATGATTAACGGATGACCGCGCTCTGGATGCTGTTGTATCAACACCTCCAGCCCGAACACCTCCTGCAACGGCTCGGCGCGCAGCACCTGCTCGGGACTACCGAGCGCATGAGGGCGACCGTGCTCCAGCAGCAACAGGCGGTCGCAATAACGCGCGGCCAGATTCAGATCATGCAGGATCACCAGCACCGCCGCACCTTGCTCAACGAAGGTGCGCGTGGCCTGCAGCGTGGTGTGCTGATGCAGCGGATCGAGCATTGAGGTCGGCTCATCGAGCAGCAGCATCTGCCCCTCACCGCCCGGCCAGAGCTGCGCCAGCACTCGCGCCAGGTGTACACGCTGACGTTCGCCGCCGGATAACGCCAAGTAGCTGCGCCCCGCCAAGTGAAGCGCATCGGCCGCCTCCAGCGCCTGCTTGATGATCTGCGCATCTTTTAGCTGGCCGCTGGCATGGGGCAAACGGCCCATTGCCACCACTTCCTCAACACGAAAGGCAAAGTTCAACGTCGAGGTTTGCGGTAACACTGCCAGGCGCTGTGCCCGTTCGCTACCCGGCCAGTCCTGCAAACGTCGCTGATCCAGCCAGACATCGCCGTGGCTCGGCTGCAGTTCACCACACAAAGCACCCAGCAAGGTGCTCTTGCCGGCGCCATTGGGGCCCAGCACACCGAGCACTTCGCCAGGCTGCAACTCCAGGTTGATATCCGCCAAAACCGTGCACGGGCCGCGCTGTACTGCCAGATTTTCCGCGCGCAGCATCAGGTACGCCCTCGCAGTAACAGATAAAGGAAGAACGGCGCGCCAATCAGCGCCGTGACAATACCAATCGGTAACTCGGCCGGAGCCAATGCTAGCCGCGCTACCAGGTCCGCCAGCAGCAACAGACTGGCACCTGCCAAGGCCGAAGCCGGCAACAGCACGCGATGATCGGGCCCCACCAGCAGGCGCACCAGATGCGGCACCACCAAGCCGATAAAGCCGATCATCCCCGCCGCCGCCACCGCCGCGCCAACGCCAAGGGCGGTGCAAAACACCAACTCGGCCTTGACCCGCTCCACAGCAAAACCCAAGTGCCGCGCCTCGGACTCGCCCAACAGCAAGGCATTCAGCACCTTGGCCCGCCTTGGCAACCACAGCGCTACCCCCGCCGTGACCAGCAGCAATGGCCACAGGCGCGCGTAACTGGCGCCATTAAGACTGCCCAGGTTCCAGAACGTCAGAGTACGCAAGGTGGCGTCATCGGCTAGGTAGGTAAACAGGCCGATGGCCGCGCCGGCCAGAGCCGTCAGCGCGATACCGGCCAGGAGCATGGTCGCCACATTAGTTTCACCATCACGCCGGCCCAGGCGATAGACCAGCGCCGTCACGCCCAATCCACCGATAAAGGCGAACAACGACAATAGATAAGGTGCAAAGGCTTCCGGCAAACCACCGAGCGCAGCGCCGCCAACAATCGCAATCGCCGCCCCCAGGGCCGCGCCGCTGGATACGCCGATCAAGCCAGGATCGGCCAACGGGTTGCGAAACAGCCCCTGCATCGCCACCCCGCACAGCGCCAGCACCGCGCCGACCAGCAGCCCGAGCAAGGTGCGCGGCAGGCGGATCTGCCCGAGGATCAATTCGGCCTGGACCAGATCATCACCCGGTTGCGCCAGGCCAAGCAGACGCAGCGCTGCCTTGAGGGTGTCCAGCAGCGGCAAGCTGACCGGCCCCAGCGCCAGGGATAACCAAAGCGCGAGCGCCAGCAACAGGCTCAGTGCGATAAACAGTGAGCGCGGACGAATAACAGGATTCATGGCGTGGGCTTAGCTTCGGCGACCATAGGTTGGCTGGCAGGATAAAAGGCTGCGGACAAGGCCGCCAGCCCATCCGGCACACGCGGGCCGAGGCCACCGACCAGTAGCGTCGGGTCGAGCATCAGCAAACGTTGATTGCGCGCCGCCCGTGTCGCGGCCAGCGCCGGGTTTTGCTGCAACAGCGCCGCTCGCGCAGCCTCTCCCGCGAGGCTACGGTCGGCGATGATCACCACCTCGGGATCAAGCGCCAGCAAGGCCTCGGTAGAAAGCGCCTTGAAACCGCTATGGCTGGCTAAGTTGTGCCCGCCGGCGCGCTCGATCAACCAGTTGGCCGACGTGTCCTTACCGCCAACCATCGGGCTACCACCCGCATGCCCAAGCAACAGCAGCACTCCAGGGGCTGTCTGCTGACGCTGCGCAGCCACCAGCCAGTCAGCTTGCTGTTGCAAGCGCTGCTGATAGGCCGCAAAGGCCTGATCAGCGCGTTGCGGCTCGCCCAACAGGGTACCGATGCGCTGCAAGCTGGTTTGCAGGCTGGTCAAATCCGCCTTGGACGAGAGCATTTCCACCCGAACACCGGCGCTACGCAGCTGCGCCAGCACGGGTGGCGGCCCCATCTCCTCACTACCGATCAGCACATCCGGGCGCAGCGTCAGAATACCTTCGGCAGCCAGCTGACGTTGATAGCCGATGCTCGGCAATGCACGCAGCGACTGCGGATGCTGACTGGTGCTGTCCACACCCACCAGCCGACTTTCCCCGCCCAGCACCACCACCCACTCACTGAGCGAGCCACCCGCACTGATCCAGCGTTGCGGCAACGGCTCAGCGGCAAGCGTCGAGCCACAGAACAAGGCACTCGCACACAGGGCGAGCAAAGCATTAAGGCGTTTCATGATTGGCCTCTAGAAGAATGCGGCTGTCCTGAATGCCCTGCTGTTGCAGCAGCGCCATCAGGTCGAGAAATGCCGACAATGGCGCCTGACGATCCAGCGCCAGATCCAAGCCCGCTGCGTTGTCGGCGTTAAAAGCTGCGGTCAGTTCAGTACGTAGCGCGCTGAAATCCGCCTGCTGCGTGCCGTTAAGGCGCCAATCACCTTCGGCGGAAAGCTGTATTTGCATCCGCTCGCTGTTGCCGGCATTCGCCGTCGGCAGTGCTTCGCGGCTCTGCGGCAACTGCAAGGGCAGCTCCAGCAGCGGCGTTTGCGCAGTCAACAGAAAGAACACCAGCACGATAAAGATCACATCGAGCAGAGGCGTCAGATCGGGCAACAGATTGCTCTGGGAGCTGGTGGCGGCGGGCAGACGAATCACGGCAACACCCACTGGTTCGCCAGTGGGCTACCGGTCAGTTCCAGCTCCAGTCCGTCTAACGCCAGTTGGCAGCGATTAAGCAACGCCTGCACACCCTCCAGATAGCGCTCGGCCCACAAGGCAAAGCCCTGCCCCGCCGCCAGCGCCGGGATTGCAATCAGCAAGCCCCAAACCGTGGTGTACAGCGCCTGCCACAAACCATCGGCGAGCAACGCCGGGGTTGCCGGGCTGTTCTGCCCGGCGATATTGGCAAACATTTCCAGCATGCCCAGTACCGTCCCAAGCAGGCCAAGCATCGGCGCCAACATGCCAATCAGTTGCAGCAAGCGCAGTTGACGATTGAGACGCTGACGCTCCTCCAGCAGCCAACAACCCAGCAGTTCTTCACGCTGCCCGGCGGGCAGAGCACTATGTTTGAGCAACAACGCCAGGCCATAGCGCCAACCGCGCGCACGGCCTTTGCAGTGCTCACGCTCACAAGTACGACAAGCGCTCACCGCAGCACGCCCAGCAGCTTGACTCAGCGGCTGCAAGCCAATAAACAGCCAGAAACGCTCGAGAATCAGCGCCAACGCCAGCAGCGAACACAGTGCCAACGGCCAGCCCAGCGGCCCCATTGCACTCCACCACTGGTTCATTTCAGCACTCCAGCGCAGCAGCGCTTTCGGCCAGCGCGCGCCAATCCTCACGCTCAGCAATGCCCGGTTTGCGCGCACCAAACAGCTGCAGCACCAGCTCGCCATGGGCATCGAAGGCTTCCCAACTGGTGATCACGCCATCGCTGCTCGGTTTTCGCACCCGCCACAGCTCGGTCACGCCCGTGGTCTGTAGGTGCAGATTGAACTCGGGGTCGAGCACGTTGAACCAGGTATCCATCCAGCGCAAGTTTTTCACCGGCCCGGTATGAATCTGAATGCAGTGGCGATTGCCGACAAACACCATGATCGGCACTTCGCGCGCACCGGTCTGCTCCAGCAGTTTCGGCAGCTCGCGCACGTCCAGCTGCTCGGCCCATTCACTGCCAGCCAGTCGCAGCGCCTGAGTCCGTGTAGTGCCGTGCTTTTTCAGCAGGGCGAAGAAGTGATGGGTGTCCTTGAGAGTCGACCAACCCACGCGCAACGCATTCGCATCTATCTGGGCATCGGCCTGCGCGGGCTGCTCCTGGGGCAGCGGCATTAGCTCAAGCTCGGCGCTTTGCTCAGCCATACGGAACCGCTGCAGCAGTGGTCCCCAAGCATTTAGCTGGCTGTCATCGCTGAGGAATACTTTGTGCACCGCAGTGCCTTGGCGATCAAACACCTGAATGCTGCGCTGGGTGCCTTTGGTCGTTTGCTCCTCGATAGCAAATACACTGGCCCAACCGCCGAGGAACAGACGCAGGTCGATGTCGGCCGATACCACCAAACCCATCTGACCGTTCGCGGTTACTGTCACCTCGCGGTAATAGCCTCGGCGCTCGTGCACGCAATGCTCGTTACGCGTGAGTACCATGACATAACCCAACTCACCGAGCGCTGGCAGCAACTGCGCCCAGTCTGGCTGCAGACGCACAGCGTCGACATCGAGACGGCTGGCAACCAACTCGGCTTCGCTGACCGCCAGACGCTCGGCGGCATCCCGGGCACGCAGGCGTGGCTGCTCGCTGCGCAGCACCTGCCAAGCCAAGTACAGATCATTAGTGGGTGCAACGGACCGGGCCTGCGTACTCATGGAAAACTCCTCACTGATTAATCAACGGCTCGCCGTCAAAGCGAACTGAATAGGGATCTGTACGCGGCTCGGCACGGCCTGGCCGCCTGCTGTTTCAGGGCGAAAACGCCACTGCGCAACGGCGTCCAGGGCCGCGCGATCAAGGCTGTCTACGCCCGAGGAGCGCAGTACATTCAGGCCGCGCTGCTGCCCGCGCGCATCCAGGCGCACCTCGACCAGCACCACGCCCTGCTGGTTACGCCGCCGCGCTTGGGACGGATAGTTCGGCTGGCGTGGCGGCTCACGAAAGCTCGGCTTAGTGCTGAGTACTTCAGCGGCCGGTTGCGCGGCAACCGGCTTGGCGGGCGCAGCCGTAGCCGCAGCCGAGCCGACAAGCGCAGCAGACTGGCTGGGCAGCTTGTCTGCCAACACCGGCGCGGGTTGCTTCTTGGCTGGCGCAGTCGCTTTTACCGCTGCTGGTTTGACCGCTGGCACCTGCGCGACAGGTTTGGCTAACGGAACCTTGCTCGGCACCACTACCTGGCGTTGCGGCTGCGGCTGTTCAGGCGGCTTGACCGCTGCCGGCGCGGCCTGTTGCAGCACTGCAGCCAGACGTAACACCTGAGGCGCTTCACGGGTTTGCGCCGTGTTCAAAGCAGGCTGATGCACATCGCCATGCAGTAGCCAACCGGCGCTATGCAGCGCCAGAGACAGCAACAAAAACAGCGAGAAACGCAGCATGTGACGACTCAATTAGATCGAATTAAATCTATTTGATAATTATTTGCATTAGCAAGTCAATGTCGTTTAGGTTTGCCGCCGATGCCAACCCGGTGGTCAGAGAAACCACCCGTACGATCCTGGAGCCCCCATGCACAAAAGTCCTCCACTCGCCCGCCGCCCCTGGCTTGCCCTGCTGTTACTCAGCCCATCACTGGCCGTTGGCGCAGAGAAAACGCCGAATCAGTTCGATACGGTGACCGTCACGGCAACCCGCACAGAGCAGACCCTCGACCAGGTCCCGAGCACTGTGTCGGTACAGACCGAACGCGCTATCGATCAGCAGAACATCAACACCATCAAGGATCTGGTGCGCTACGAGCCCGGCGTGTCAGTCGGCGGCAGCGGCGATCGTTTTGGTCTGTCCGGCTTTACCATTCGCGGTATAGGCGGCAACCGTGTGCTGACTCAAGTGGACGGGGTCGGCATGCCAGACGCCTTCTCCTTCGGCGGTTTCCTCAGCGCCAAGCGCGACTACGTTGACCTCGACACGGTCAAACAGGTGGAAATCATCCGTGGCCCGGCCAGCTCGCTGTATGGCAGCGATGCGATTGGCGGCGCAGTAAGCTTTCTGACCAAGGATGCGAGTGACTATCTAGATGCAGGCGATGACGCCTACGCGCGCTTGAAGACCGGCTATGACGGCAGCGATGACAGTTGGCAGCGCAGCGCCACCTTCGCTGCCCGCCTGGGCCAAGTTGACGGCCTGCTGCACCTGGGCCGGCGCAGCGGTCAGGCTACCGAGACCCACAGCGGCCAGGGTGGCATCGGTGCCACGCGCGAACAAGCCAACCCGCTGGACTACCGCACCGACAACCTGCTGAGCAAATTCGGCTGGGATTACAGTGACACTGGTCGCCTACAGTTGACCTACGAGCGCTATCAGGACGACACCGACACCCGCGTGCTGAGCAACTACAGCGACACCGCGACCATTCGCACCCAGGACGCCAAAGACCGCGTCGACCGTGAGCGCTTCTCCCTCGCCCATACCCAGCAACTCGACACCTTGCTGGTCGACCAGATCCACAGCCAGCTCAACTATCAGGACAGCCAGACCCGTCAGCAAACCTTCGAAGACCGCGTGGTCGGCGGACAGCCGCGTTACCGCACACGAGACTCGTACTACGAAGAAAAACTCTGGGCCTTCAACACCAAGCTGGACAAGGCCTTTAGCATCGGCAGCACGCAACATGCGCTGGTCTACGGCCTGGACATCAAACACCTGAAGAATGCCGACCTGCGCGAAGGCGGCGAAACAGTCCTGGCTACCGGCGTCACCACGCCTGTTTCACCGACCAGCGACTTCCCCGACCCGACCACCAAGGAATATGCGCTGTTTGTGCAAGACAACATCAGCATCGGCCGCTGGACCCTGCTGCCAGGCCTGCGCTACGACCGCTATGAAATGCAACCGCATGTCACCGACAAATACCTCAACAGCCAAGCGACCGATCGCGACCCAAGCGACTTCAAGGACTCGGCGCTATCGCCCAAGCTTGGCGTAACCTACCAGCTCGACGAAGCGCATAGCGTCTACGGCCAGTATGCAGCCGGCTTTCGCGCTCCTCAGGCCATTGAAATCTTCGGTGAATTCACTAATCCAGGCATGTACCGCACCCTGGCCAACACCAACCTGAAAGCAGAAACCAGCGACAGCTTTGAACTGGGCCTGCGTGGCCAATACGCCATCGGCAGCTTTGGCGCGGCGCTGTTCTACAACCAGTACGACGACTTTATCGAGCAAGTCAGCCGGGCCTCCAGCGTGCCGGGCTACCCCTTCGGCGAGTTCCAGTACGTCAACCGCGACCGCGTGACCATTCGTGGCGCAGAGGCCAAGGGCGAACTGTTCCTCGATCAACTGGGCTTACCCGCTGGCTGGAAGGCCCGCGGCAGCGTCGCCTATGCCCGTGGCAAGGATGAAGGCACAGGCCAACCGCTCAACAGTGTCGACCCACTCAAGGGCGTATTCGGCCTGGGTTACAGCGAGCCGAACGGCCGGTTTGGCGGCGAGCTGAGCTGGACTCTGGTAGCGGCGAAAACCCGCGTCGACACCACAGAAACCAGCAACCACGTGCAGACCTCGGGCTATGGCGTGCTCGACCTGAATGGCTGGTGGCAGATGAGCGACAACCTGGCGCTAAATGCCGGCCTGTTTAACCTAGCCGACAAGCAGTATTGGCAGTGGGGCGACGTGCGCGGCTTAACCGAAAACAGCGCCAGCATGGGCCGTTTCAGCCAGCCTGGGCGGCACGCGGCAGTCAATCTGGTCTGGGAAATCTGACCCAGCAACACATTACCCGCGCTATCAACTAGCTGCGAAAAACAGCTCCACTTGGCGCACGGATGCGCCCTCCTCTTCCACTTCCCCAGCAGGACGGCATAATGCCGGCCTGTTGGGGAGGTTCCTATGTTGCGTATATGTGCACCGGACGAAGTGGCCGAAGGCCAGAGCCGGGGCTTTGAGATGGCGGGCGAAAAGCTGTTTGTCGTGCGCAAAGACGGCCAGCTGTATGCCTACCGCAATCGCTGTCCGCACCGTGGCATTGCGCTGGAATGGTTGCCCGACCAGTTTCTCGACAACAGCGCCAGCCTGATCCAATGCGCCACCCACGGCGCACTGTTTCTGATTGAATCCGGCGAATGCGTCGCCGGCCCCTGCGCCGGGCAATCGCTGCAAGAGCTTACCGTCCGCGAAGATGATCAGGGTATCTGGGTTGGCCTGCCTGAATAAGCCTTTGTGGATGGGCTGGCGCTCAGGTTGAGCGCAGCAATACCCATCAATCATCTGCTGTATAAAACCGGCTGCATGGGTATCGCGGGCTCAACCCATCCTACGAATAAGCGCTTAACCCTAATGATGTGCAGAGACGCTAAAGCCCGGCAGCCTGCAAACGCTGTGCATGCTCAACATACAGCTTCACCGGCTCGGCACCTTTGCCGACCAGGCCGAAGGTCTGATTGATGATGTCGAAGTGGTCCAACGGGTACTGATCGCCGATCACCGTACCGAGGTGCGAGCTGTAGCGCCCAACCATGCCGTCGCACTGCCCTGGCTCACGCTTAAAGGTGCGCGCAAATAGCCGGCAGGCAACGTTCGGCCCATCGAAACGGTTGCCGCCTTTATTGGTGATACCCGGCTGCAACGTGCCAGACCAAGAGTAGTAACGCACGCCATTAACCTCAGCCGCGCCCTCACCACCCCAGGTTTCGGGTAAGCCCTGCGGGTATTTCAGGTTAAACGCAGCGGCCCCTTCACGGGTTAGCGACTGCTGCGCTGCGGCTACATCCATCGGCAGCGGCTCGCCTTGATAGCCGCGCTCCAGCCAAGCCATACAACGCGCTACACCACGCAACAAGGCACTCAGCACACGTTCGCGCAGGCTGCCGTGCGGCGCTTTGCGCGTGAGGAAATCCGCCAACTCTGAACCCTGATTCGGCCCGGCCACTGAGGTGACGGAAGCCACCCACTCAGGCTTCAGCGCTGCGGCATAACGCGCCGTCAGCGCTCCCTGGCTATGACCGATCAGGTGCACCTTGTCTGCGCCGGTCTGCTGCAACACCTCGGCAATGCGCAGCAACAACTGCTCACCACGCACCTCTGTGGAGTTCACCGAAGACACCAGCACCGGGAACACCTGCGCGCCAAGCCGGCGCAACGCCGAGACAATCCCGTACCAGTAGGGATAACCCAGCAGGCTGACAAACCCAAGCAAACCGGGCACTAGAACCAGCGGGTAACGCGGTGCAGTAGATGTCGACATAACGAGCCTTCCTTGTTGTCAGAACACAGCCTAGGAAATAACTGAACCACACCACGTAGCGGGGCTGCACACGGGAAAGTGGGCAGCGTGCGCCACCTGTCATATAGTCGCGCCTCCTCTTTGCGCTGCCATGACCATGCACACCATCGAACGGATTTACCCGAAGGATCTCAACCCGCTCAACCCGGATGACCAGGCCAGCCTGCACATCCATATGCAGCGCTACGAATTTGCCGTCGAGCACCTCAGCGGCCAGCGCGTGCTGGATATGGCCTGTGGCTGCGGTTATGGCACCGCGCTACTGGCCGAACGTAATCCAGACAAACAAGTCACCGGTGTCGATATCGATCCGGCGGCCATTGCCTATGCCCGCGAGCATTACCAGCTGGCCAATCTACGTTATGAGTGCGCCGATGCCGAACTGTTCAGCAGTGAGCAGGCTTTCGATTGCATCGTCAGCCTGGAAACCATCGAGCACTTGCCACGTCCGCAACAGCTGTTGGCCAACTATGCGCGCTTATTGGCTGAAGGCGGCAAGGTTATCGCGTCAGTACCGATCACTCCGACTCTGGATGGCAACCCGCATCACCTGCATGACTTCAGCAAGCGCAGTTTTTATGCGCTGTTCCGCCAGCAGCAACTACACGCCCAGCAGCATCTGGAGCAGATTCAGTGGTGGCAGTTCAAAGGGTTGTTCTCGAAGCAGGTTGACCAGCAGAAACAACACCGCTCCGAAGGCGTCGGTAACGCCGTGCTGCTGTACTACCGCCGCCATCCGCTGTACCTGTTCAGCCGCCTGTATTCGATGCTGCGCTACGGCTTTAGCAACCGCTACCTGACCTGCGTGTTTACGCGCTGATCTTTCCCCTGTAGCCCGTATGTAATGCTCTCAGGCGCTGGCTGGTAGATGCTCTGCTGGTGGCCGGCGATAGATCCAGATCCGCTTAAGCACCGTCGTGAATTGGCCCCACAGACTGCCGTTGTTGTAGACCTGGCCATAACGCTCGGCAATCTCCCTCACTTCCACGGCCAACGCCGCATAGCGACGCGCCGGCAGGTCGGGGAATAGGTGATGCTCGATCTGGTGGCTAAGGTTGCCGGTGAGGATATGAAACAGCGGCCCGCCGTTAAGGTTGCTGGAACCGCGCAACTGCCGCAGATACCAATGGCCACGGCTCTCGCCGACCACCGATTCCTTGCTGAACACCGCCGCCTGCTCGGTGAAATGCCCGCAGAAGATTACCGTGAAGGTCCACAGATTGCGGATCAGGTTGGCCACAACGTTACCGGCCAATACCGCCAGGGCATTGGCCCCGAGCAGCAGCGCCAGCAGCGGGAAGAACAGATAGTCCTTGCCCCACTGACGGAGGATCTTGGCGTTGAACTGCTTGATCAGCGGGCGCACTTCGTCCTTGCTCAGCTTGCCTTTGTAGACCTTGTCCAAGCGCAAATGCTGGATCGCCACCGAGTATTGGAACAACAACGCCTGAATCGTCACCCACAACGGCTGCCAGCGATAGAACGGCTTCCAGCGCTGCTCGGGGAATAACCGCACCACGCCATAACCGACGTCATCGTCCATGCCCAGCACATTGGTCCAGGTGTGGTGCACGTGGTTGTGGGTGTGCCGCCAAAAATCACTTGGCCCGGCGATATCCCACTCATAACTGCGCCCGGCGAACTCAGGATCGTTCATCCAGTCGTACTGGCCGTGCATGACGTTATGGCCCAGCTCCATGTTCTCCAAAATCTTGCCCAGGCCAAGCAGCAAGGTGCCGAGCAGCCAGGTCGGCGGGAACCAGCCAAACATCAGCAGGCCGCGCCCACTCCAGCAACAGCAGCGCACCGCCGCGCGAATGCGGCGGATATAGCGCGCATCCACCTCACCCAGGTCGGCCAAGGTGCGTTGGCGCAACGCGTCCAGCTCGTTGCCAAAGGCCTGCATTTCAGCTGCGGACAATTCGCGGTCAGCGCGCATGGGGATTACCTCGCCAGTTAAAGATCAATCTCGACATCGCCATGCGGTGCACTGATACACAGGCGAATCGCTTGGCCCGGTTCGCTAAACAACGCGCCGCTACGTAAGTCGCGCACCGTGCCGCTGAGCAGGGTGCAAGTACAACTGGCGCAGATGCCCTGACGACAACCATGGGCCGGCTTTAAGCCCTGCTCCTCGGCCTGTTCCAATAAGCTGCGCTGGTTATCGGCAAACACCTGCTGATGGCTACGGGCAAAGCTCAGGTTTACCTGGCGCGAACTAAAGCCCGCGCTCAGCACGGGCGGCGTGAAGGCTTCGACTTGCAGTGCACCGGGCAACTCGGCGGCCTGCCACCACTGCCGCACCTGACCGACAAACCCCGCCGGGCCACACGCCAACACACGGCGCTGAGCCAATGCCGTCACAGCGGCCAGATGCTCGACGCTAAAACGCCCAGCCAACTCTCCCGCGCCCGCTCCGGCGGCAGTCAGCGACCAACGCACCTGCAGATTGCTGTATTGCATCTGCAAAGCCTGCAATTCGCCGACAAAAGCCTGCTGGCCGTGGTCACGTACGTAATGCAGCAAGGTAATTGGCCCACTGAAGCCCTGGGCCAAAGCGCTGCGCAGCATGCCGAGCAGCGGCGTGATACCACTGCCAGCGGCGAGCAATAACACACCCTGCGGCGCGTCAGGCCAGCTCAAATCGCCATAAGCCTGACCCAGCTCCAGTACATCTCCCACCGCCAAGCGCTGCAGCAGATAAGGCGACACCCGACCACCGACCTGATGCTTGATCGCCAACTGCAACTCGCCATGTGGCCGCACTGCAGTGAGGCTGTAACTACGGCTCAGGCGCACACCTGCACGCTCAAGGAATAGCTGCACATGCTGACCCGGCTGCGCGCCAGGCCAGTTGCCATTGGTACGCAGGGTCAGCTCAAGCATGTCATCGGCGACCCACTGGCGCTGCGTGACCCTGGCAAACACCCGGTTCAGTCGCAGCGTCGGGTGCAACAGCGCCAACACAGCGTCCACATCGCTCTCACGTAACCAGCCATGGTTAACCAGACAGCGCAGCGGCCGCAGCAACCCCGCACAACGGCGCGCCCAGGCAAAAGGAATAAGAGTCATAGCGAGCAACCAGTGAACAGGTGTTCACCAGACTGGCAGACAGCACCCAATCAGTCAACACTCGTACACTGAAAGTCACGGCATCGCCGTTGCGGTTCGACGCCGATGAAAACCATTTGTTAGAGTGCGGCGCTGATTACTCATACAGAGCCACGCAAGCTTGAAACCACTACAACCGCGCGCCGAACAAAAACTGCAAACCCGCCACGCCCTGATGGACGCGGCACGCAGCCTGATGGACAGCGGCCGTGGTTTTGGCAGCATGAGCCTGCGTGAAGTGGCGCGTAGTGCCGGCATCGTGCCAACCGGTTTCTACCGGCACTTCGCGGATATGGATGCCCTGGGCCTGGCGCTGGTGGCCGAAGTGGGCGAAACCTTCCGCGAAACCATCCGCCAGGTGCGCCACCACGAGTTCGAACTGGGCGGCGTAATTGACGCTTCGGTACGCATCTTCCTCGACGCAGTAGCCGCTAACCGTTCGCAGTTCCTGTTTCTTGCCCGCGAGCAATACGGCGGCTCGTTGCTGGTACGTCAGGCCATCGGCGCACTGCGCGAACGTATTACCGCCGATCTGGTCGCCGACCTGAAAACGATGCCGAAACTGCAGCACTTCGATGCGCCAGCACAAAACGTGATCGCCGACTTGGTGGTAAAAACCGTATTCGCCACCCTACCCGAGCTAATCGATCCACCCGCTGCCAGCTTGCCGACGCACGCCTCGCCTGAGGTCAAGATGATCGAACAGCTGCGTTTTATCTTTATCGGTGCAAAACATTGGCAGGGGCTTGGCCAGAGCCACAGCTAATTGCACCAAAAAAGACCACAAACACAGCAAGCGCACCAAGCTGATTCCTGCAGCGCTCCAATTTCTGCCACACCAGCCCCACATTGCCTCGCTTGGCATGGCAAAACGGCAGTTTGGCAAGGCACTTGCTCTGTATCTGGCATTAACCTGCCGGAAACTGCCCCATGTTGGTGATCCACCGCCGTATTACCGCCCAACCGCACTGCGACGCCGAGCTCGAACTAAGCTTTGAGGCCCGTAGCAAAAGCCGCCTGCGCTGCTTCAGCCGTACCGGTGAGGAAGTCGGCCTGTTCCTCGAACGCGGCCAACCCGCACTGCATGACGGCGAATATCTACAGGCCGAAGATGGCCGTATCGTGCGCGTCGTCGCCCGCGCCGAGCCATTGCTGCACGTTACCTGCGCCAACCCATTCGAATTGATGCGCGCCGCCTATCACCTGGGCAACCGCCACGTCGCCCTGCAACTGGGCGATGGCTGGCTGCGCCTGCCCGATGACTATGTGCTCAAGGCCATGCTCGAACAGCTTGGCGCCACAGTGGCAAACGTCGAAGCACCCTACCAACCCGAACAAGGTGCCTACCGCGGCGGCCATCACCACTCGCATGCCGGCGATGCCGAATTCAGCTATGCACCGCGCTTGCATCAATTTGGTGCACGCAAGTGAATCCCGCCTGGCAACTTTTAAGGTTAGCCAGCCCGCAACTGCCGATTGGCGGTTACAGCTATTCCCAGGGTTTGGAAATGGCCGTCGAGCAGGGCCTTGTCGATAACGCAGAAAGCGCCCAGCGCTGGATTGCTGATCAGTTGCTGCTCAACCTTGCCCGCTTTGAAGCGCCGCTGCTGCTCGCCCATTGCCAGGCTGCCGCAAACGAGGATTGGAACCAGCTGCGCAACCTCGCCGAACAACAACGCGCCAGCCGCGAAACCCGCGAACTGCGCCTGGAAAGCCGGCAGATGGGTTACTCCCTGCAGCAACTGCTTAGCGGCCTGCCGGAGCTGGACGAACCGGCGCAGCAGCTATTTCGCGAGCTGGACGAACCCGGCCTGGCTGTTGGCTGGGCCCTGGCAGCGCGCGCTTGGCAGATCGAGCCAGAGGATGCCCTCGCCGCCTGGCTGTGGGGCTGGTTGGAAAACCAGCTGGCGGTACTGATGAAAACCCTGCCGCTAGGCCAGCAAGCAGCGCAACGCCTGACCTCGCAACTGCTGCCGCTGCTTGATCAAGCGCAGCGCCAGGCCAGCGAACGAGAACCGCAACAGTGGGGCAGCGCCGCGTTCGGCCTGGCCCTGGCAAGCATGGCGCACGAGCGCCAATACAGCCGTTTATTCCGCTCTTGATGATAAGGAAGACTAAAAGATGAACAGCCAACCCCTGCGCATTGGCATCGGTGGCCCAGTCGGATCCGGCAAGACCGCCCTGACCCTGGCCCTGTGCCTGGCCCTGCGCGAGCGCTACAACCTGGCGGTGGTAACCAACGATATCTACACCCAGGAGGACGCACAGTTTCTGGTACGCAACGAGGCCCTGGCCCCAGAACGGATCATCGGCGTGGAAACCGGTGGCTGCCCGCACACCGCCATCCGCGAGGACGCTTCGATCAACCTGGAAGCCGTTGACCAGCTCAACCGGCGCTTTCCCGGCCTCGACCTGATCATCGTTGAGTCTGGTGGCGACAACCTCTCGGCCACCTTCAGCCCGGAATTGTCGGACCTGACCATCTACGTGATCGACGTATCCGCCGGCGACAAGCTGCCGCGCAAGGGCGGCCCCGGCATCTGCAAGTCCGACCTGCTGGTCATCAACAAAGTCGATCTAGCTCCACTGGTCGGCGCATCGCTTGAAGTGATGGAGCGCGACACCTTGAAAATGCGCGGCGACAAGCCGTTCGTTTTCAGCAACCAGAAAATCGGCCAAGGCCTAGATCAAATCATCGCTTTTATAGAACAGCACGGCATGCTCACGGCAGCCTGAACGCCCCTATTCAGTCAAGGAGACATCCCATGAACCTGCGTAAATCGCTATTCGCCATCGCTCTATTCCTCAGCCCAGCCATGGCGTTCGCCCATGCCGGTCACGACCATTCAGGCGTTATGGCCGGTCTGGCTCACCCGGTATTCGGCCTCGACCACCTGCTGGCGATGCTCGCCGTTGGTCTGTGGGCTGCGCAGCAATCCGGCGCAGCGCGCTGGGCGTTACCGCTGACCTTTGTTGGCAGCATGTTAGTCGGAGGCCTACTGGGCTTTAACGGCCTGCAGATACCCCTGATGGAAACCGGTATCGCCGCTTCAGTATTAGCCTTTGGCCTGCTGGTGGCCGTGGCCATTCGCCTGCCGATGCTGGTGGCTATCGCCCTGACCGCAGTATTTGCCCTGACCCACGGCGTCGCCCACGGTCTGGAGCTGCCTGAGCTGGCCAGCCCTTGGGGCTATGCCGCCGGTTTTGTGGCTGCCACCGCTGCCCTGCACGCCAGCGGCTATGCGCTGGTGCGCTTGCTGCCACAGGCCGCTGCGCCTGTTGTGCGCGCCATGGGTGCGGCCTCAGCCATTACCGGCGCTTGGTTGCTCGCGGGCTGAATATACGCAGAGGTGGACGCCGCGCGCGTCCACCCGCTCAGCCCTTGATCGCCACTCGCGACGATCTAGTCGCAAGCGCTTAAAAAACGCCGCTGTACAAAAAACAACCTACCTCACTCAGGCCACGGCCACTATGGCCTAGGTACAAGCACGCGCAGCTTATCCACAGATCGCTCCACAGTAACTTGGGATAAGTTATCCACCGCGCACTTTGCCCTTGCAGCAAACCCTTGAAATAACGCGATTATTGCTTGACTCAGCGCCCTGAAAATGACGCTTTGCAGTCCACTCTAAGACTGTTCAAAAATCGAACAACTCAGGCAAAGCCACTGCTCACAGGCGCTACAAGCAGGCATACCAGAGTTATCAACAGCTCTACCCACAGCAGTCGTGGACAACTTCGTCCGCTACCCTATCCCGACCTGAATAACCAGGCTAACTTGTTGTTTATACGATAAATAACAAGCTGATCAAAAAACGCACAACAACCGCTAAGCGCCAGTTAACTAGGCGTGCATACGCCTACGCCCACCTTATCCACAGTTCACTCCACAGTCTTTGTGCACAACCTGCGTAGCGCTGTCGTTGTGCTGTGCATAAGATCGCCAGTGGCTTCTACCTATGAGCGCCATCAAGACAATCAACACCCCAGCAGCAGGACACAGGCGTAACGTCGGCGCACCGACCAAGGAGACTCACCATGCCGCTCAATGACTTGTTACGCAGCCTGCTCGCCGCCTACGCCAGTGCAACCTGTGGCAGCAGCAGCGATTAAAGCGCGCAAAGGGTTTTCGCCTACTGAGACAAACCTCAGGCGACCGCCTATGGCTGATGCAGGCTGACTCACGTATAAATCTGCGCAGCATTGCCCGCCGCGAAGGTGGGCGATTGCCCCTTGAAACCGCAGAAAGGAAGCCTTCGTATGGCCGGCGCCAGCCTGTTAACCCTGCTTGATGACATCGCCGCCGTACTTGACGACGTGGCGCTAATGACCAAAGTCGCGGCGAAGAAAACCGCTGGCGTACTGGGCGATGACCTGGCACTGAATGCCCAGCAAGTCACGGGTGTACGCGCCGAGCGGGAACTGCCGGTGGTTTGGGCGGTGGCCAAAGGCTCGCTGCGCAACAAGCTGGTTCTGGTACCGGCAGCCCTGTTGATCAGCGCGTTTGCGCCCTGGGCGGTTACACCGCTGTTGATGCTCGGCGGCGCGTTCCTCTGCTACGAGGGCTTTGAAAAGCTCGCGCACCGGTTTTTGCATAGCAAGGATGAGTCTCAGGCCCAGCACGACAAACTGCGCGCGGCCGTGGCGGACACGCAAGTGGATATCCTGGCGTTCGAGCAAGACAAGATCAAAGGCGCGATCCGCACTGATTTCATTCTTTCGGCGGAAATCATCGCCATCACCTTGGGCACTGTCGCCCAGGCCAGTTTCGTTGAACAGGTCGTGGTGCTTGCCGGCATCGCGGTGCTGATAACCGCAGGGGTTTATGGCCTGGTGGCCGGCATCGTCAAGCTGGATGATGCCGGCCTGTACCTTAACCAACGCAGCGGCGAGAACCTAGGCAGGCGCATGCAACGCGCCGTCGGCCGTGGCCTGTTGCTAGGCGCGCCGTACTTGATGAAAAGTTTGTCCGTAGTCGGCACAGCGGCGATGTTTATGGTCGGTGGCGGCATCCTCACCCATGGCGTGCACGCCGCGCAGCTGTGGATAGAACAGTTGGCACAGAGCGTTGCGGCCAGCAGCGGCATCCTCGCGGCCCTGTTACCGACCCTGCTGAATGCCGGCATCGGCATCATCGCCGGAGCCGTCACCCTGCTGCTGGTCAGCCTGGTGACGCGCCTGTGGCAAATCCTCAAGCCGGCGTAAGCCTGCAGCTAACTCGGCAACCGCCACTCAGCCGGTGGGGCCGGCGATTGGCAGCACCGTAACCTGCACCTCGGGGTCGTGGTTGCCACCGCCAAGAATCACCCCGCGCAGCGGCGAAACATCGGCAAAGTCGCGCCCCCACGCCAGGCTGATGTGCTCCAGCGCCGGACGGATGTTGTTGGTGGGGTCGAAATCCACCCAGCCGTGCTGCGGACAAAACACCGACACCCAGGCATGCGAGGCATCCGCGCCAATCAGCCGGGGCTGACCCGGCGGCGGCTGGGTCAGCAGATAGCCGCTGACATAACGCGCTGCCAGGCCACGCGAGCGCAAGCAGGCCAGCATCACGTGGGCGAAGTCCTGACACACGCCGCGGCGCTCCTCAAACACCTGCAACAAGGGTGTTGCCACCTGAGTCGCGGCGGCATCGAAGCTGAATTCGCTAAAGATCTTCTGCATCAGCCCATCCACCGCCGCCAGCAGTGGCCGGCCAGGGCTGAAGCAATCCGCCGCGTAATCGACAAACACCTGCTTGAGGTGCACATAGGGCGACTCGAAACGAAACCGCGTGGCCTCCAGTACGCCCGGCAGTAACGCCTGACCGCTGTAGCGCAACGCCGTGCACGCCTCTTCCCAGGCAGGCGACAGCGCTAGATCCAGTGGCGGCCGCGCCAGCACCTCAACCTGCAAACGCGCGCTGACCTTGAGCTCATCGTGCGGCCGCTCGAACACGAGGCGAGTCAGCGGATTACCGAATACATCCAAACCGTCCTGACGCTGACAGGGCTGCGGGCTGACCAGCAGTTGCTGCTGATGCGTGCGCTGCCAGGGGCACGCACGCGGCCACAGGTGCGCCAGCTGCTGCGCCAGGGATACCGGCGTTTCGTAGCGGTAATGGGTGTCGTGAAGAATCTGGTAGTAGGCACTGCTCATGAGGATTGCGTCCGCTGGCTGGCATCAACATGCACGAAGAACCGCAGCGCCAAGCGGTCGGAAATATCCGCGCTGGCCTGGCTGATGCTCTCCAGCAGCGCAGACAGACCGTCCAGCACCTCCCGCACACTGGCCGCACCAAACAGAGGGTTTTCCAAACTGGCGAGGCTGAAGCGCAACAGCTGTCCTTCCAGGTGCGTCAAGCGGCGCTCGCTGGGCAGCTCAAAACGCTCGGTCAAGCGGCTCAGCGAACGCAACAGGGTGCGTACCTGAAACATCACGGAATGCGGGTTCTGCTCATCCAGCAGGAGCAGATCGAGCACTGGAATCAACTGCGGCGAAGCCAAGTACCGGGTGCGATAGGTGATGCTGCTGTTACCCAGCTCCAGCAGCCACTCCAGCGACGATTGATCATGGGCAGCGCTGCTGCAAAGGAAATTCGCCAAGCTGTCGCAGAGAAACTGCAGGCGCTCAACACAGCGGCCGATCATCAGGAAGCGCCAGCCGTCATCACGGGTCATGTCATCCAGGGCGAAACCGGACAGCGCCGCCAGCGACAACAGCACGCGGTCGAGGAAATCCAGTAGCTCACCGAAATCGGCTTGCTCGGCACTCAGCACCTGAGCATCACGCTGCAGCTCAAGCAAGGCTTGCCAGTTAGCCTGGGACAGCTTGCCGCGCACACTGCCCGCGACCCACTGCAAGCGCTGCAGGTTTGAGCGCAGGCTATCCGGCCAGTCTTCACCCAGTAGGGCTTCCAGCAGGCGCTCTTGCAGCTCACCCTCCTCGGCATCCGGCAGCAGGCCCAAACTCTCAGCCAGACTCAAGACCGTCTGCAGCGCCTGCGGGTCATCGTCGTCATCAACATAGCGCGCCAACATGATGCGCAGCAGCCGCGCACCGTCCTCGCAACGCTCGCTGTAGCGGCCAAACCAGTAGAGGTTTTCCACCACCCGCGACGGCAGATAAGGGTCGCTGCGCACCAAGTCAGCCACGCCCAGCGGACGCACGCGATGCCACGGTTCACCGCCGTGACGCTGACCCAGCACCCAGGTGTCCTTGCTCGCGCCGCCACGCTGCATCGATACCACTTCGGCGTCGGCGTCGGCTGCCACACGAGTCAGGCCACCCTGCATCACGCGATAACCATCGGTACTGGCCACGGCAAATACCCGCATACCAATGGCGCGTGGCACCACCTGGCCGTCCTCGGCCTGCCAGACCGGAGCCTGCGACAGTTGCGCCAGCGCCTGAGCGACATAGGCATAGGGCCGTGCCTTGAGCCGCTCAGCCAGTGCGGCGCGCTGGGTCTCGTCCAGGTCGCGGCCAAACACTGGAGCAAAGCTCTGCGAGGGGAAGCTGGCGCGCACCAGCAGCTCGTCAAGCTGCTCCAGCGCTTTATCCAGCACCGGCGGCTCGCCACACCACCAACTGGCGATGCTCGGCAGGAGCAATTCCTCACCCAAGAGTTTTTCCGCAATGGCCGGGAGAAAGCCCGGCAACCCCGGCGCTTCCAGCACGCCACTGCCGAGGGCATTGGCTACCAACACATTGCCCTGGCGCACAGCCTCCAGCAGCCCCGGCACGCCAAGGGCCGAGTCGGTGCGCAGTTCAAGCGGGTCGCAGAAGTCATCGTCCAGGCGACGCAACACGGCATGCACGCGACGCAGGCCGGCCAGGGTTTTCAGGTAGACCTTGGCGTCACGCACGGTCAGGTCGCTGCCTTCCACCAGCGGATAGCCCAACTGACGCGCCAGGTACAGGTGCTCAAAATAACTCTCGTTGAAGCGCCCGGGCGTGAGCAGCACCACCAACGGGGTTTCACCGCCGGAAGGTGCCTGATGCGCCAGGGTGTCCTGCAAGGTGCGGAAAAAAGCCGCAATGTGCTGCACGCGCAGGTCGCGGTATAGCTCGGGGAACGCCCGCGAGACGATCTGCCGGTTCTCCAGGGCATAGCCCGCACCGGACGGTGCCTGGGTACGGTCGGCGGTGACCCACCAGCGGCCATCCGGGGCGCGCGCCAAATCCACCGCATACAGGTGTAAATAAGTGCCGCCAACCGGTGCAACACCCTGGCAAGGCCATAGATAGTTGTTGTGGCCAAAGACCAGCTCGGCCGGTAACAGACCATCGGCCAGCAATTGTTGCGGGCCATACAAATCAGCCAGCACGGCATTCAGCAGGCTGGCACGCTGCGCCACGCCGGCGGCAATTTGCTGCCATTCATCAGCAGGAATCAGATTGGGCAGCAGGTCCAGCTCCCACGGCCGATCCGCACCATCGGGGTCGGCGTAGACGTTGTAGGTCACGCCGTTTTCCTGGATCTGCCGGTTCAGCAGCGCCTGACGCTGGGCCAGTTGTGCCGGAGTGCTGCGCTGTAAGCGTTCAAGTAACAAGCGCCAATGCGGACGGACCTTACCGTCGGCGTCAAACAATTCATGGTAAACCCCAGGCGTCAGGGCGTAGTCAGCAAGCAAATCAGACATGGCAGGCTCAATAAAAAGGTCTTACGTATGTGTAGAAGCCAGGAGACAGTTTGTCCTTGCTAGCGAGCCGCAACGATGCCGGCGCAGCGCCAGCAAGCTGACTTCTACAACACACCTGGCTAAACCAGGCGTAAATCCAGGGTCATCGGCATTTCATTATTATTCACCGGGACCAGCGTAGGGCGCTTGCCTGGGCTGTGGCCGAGACGGAAGAAGCGCGCCAGACGCCGACTCTCGGCCTCATACGCATTTACCGGCAGGCTGTCGTAGTTGCGCCCGCCCGGGTGGGCGACATGATACTGGCAACCGCCTAGGGAGCGGTTCATCCAGCTATCAATAAGATCAAACACCAACGGCGCGTGCACCTCGATGGTTGGGTGCAGGCAGTTGGCCGGCTGCCAGGCGCGGAAGCGCACACCGCCAACAAACTCACCCACTTTGCCGGTAGGCCGCAGCGGCACAGGTACGCCGTTACAGGTCAGCACGTAGCGATCACTCGGCAGGCCGCTGAGCTTGACCTGCATGCGTTCCAGCGAGGAATCGACATAACGCACCGTGCCGCCACCGCCACCCTCTTCGCCCAACACATGCCAAGGCTCCAGGGCCTGACGCAGTTCCAGTTCGATGCCTTTGACGTTGAAGTCGCCGGATTTAGGGAAGCGGAACTCGAAATGCGGGGCAAACCATTCGCTGCGCAGGCGATAGCCGCAGCCGTCCAATTCCTGCAACACGTCGGCAAAATCCTGTTCGATAAAGTGCGGCAGCAGATAGCGGTCATGCAGCTCGGTGCCCCAGCGCACCAATCGCGCTGGCTGGTAGGGCTCGCGCCAGAAGCGCGCGATCAGGGCGCGAATCAACAACTGCTGGGCCAGGCTCATTTGCGCATGCGGTGGCATTTCGAAGGCGCGCAGCTCCAGTAGTCCGAGACGCCCGGAGGCGGAATCCGGCGAATACAGCTTGTCGATACAGAACTCGGAACGGTGGGTGTTACCGGTCACGTCCACCAGCAGATTGCGCAGCAACCGGTCGACCAGCCAGGGCTGACAGTCACGACCCACTTCGGGCATTTGCGCGAAGGCGATCTCCAGCTCGTACAGGGCATCGTTACGCGCTTCGTCGATGCGTGGTGCCTGCGAAGTCGGGCCGATAAACAATCCGCTGAACAGGTAGGACAGCGACGGGTGGTTGTGCCAATAACTGATCAGGCTGCGCAACAAATCGGGCCGGCGCAGGAATGGCGAATCAGCCGTGGTCGCGCCGCCGAGGACAAAGTGGTTACCGCCGCCCGTACCGGTATGGCGGCCGTCAATCATGAACTTTTCGCTGGACAGCCGGCACTCGCGGGCCTGCTCGTAGAGAAATTCAGTGCGCTCAACCAGCTCATCCCAGTTGGCGGCTGGGTGAATATTCACCTCGATCACGCCTGGGTCCGGAGTGACCCGGAAGAACTGTAAGCGCGGGTCCTGCGGTGGCTCGTAGCCTTCCAGCAACACCGGGCATTTCAGCTCGGCGGCGGTGGCTTCAATGGCCGCCACCAGTTCCAGGTAATCCTCCAGGCGTACCAGCGGCGGCATAAACAGATAGAGCTTGCCCTCACGCGGCTCTGCGCACAGCGCCGTGCGCACGATGCCAGCCGCTGATTGACCGAGCAGCGGGCGTTTGCCGCTGCCATTCTGACTGCCCGTCCAAACACCACGCACCTGCGGTTTGATCTGGGCCGCAGCCGGCAGCGGGGCAAAACTCTGGGTCGGATCTTCCGGCGTCACGTAGGGGTAATCGGCTTCGTTAACCCAGGGCTGTGAGTCCAGCGGTAAGCGGTAGCCCATCGCCGAATCACCGGGTATCAGCCGGCAATGCTGGTCGCGCAGAAACCAGCTGCCGCTCTGCCAGCCCAGCTGTTTGGCATGCCGAGCCAGCGGCAAAATATGCCCAACAACCTTATCCAGGCCTTGCTCGAAGACTTTGCGCAGGCGCTCGCGCTCCAGCGGGTCGGCCAGGCGCGGGTCTTCAGCGGTAACGTTGCTGGGTAAGCGCTGCTCACGCCACAGGTAATAAAAGCGGTCCTCATAAGCCGGCACGCAGTATTTGCCATCCACGCCCAAGCGTTCGGCCAGCAGCGTGAGGAAGTCGGCAGCCTTGGCGGCATCGACGCCATAGTCCTGCTGCTCATCGGCATACAGCGCCGGGTTGTGCCAGATCGGCTCACCGTCACGTCGCCAATAGGCATTCAGCGACCAGCGCGGCAACTGCTCACCGGGGTACCACTTGCCCTGGCCAAAATGCACCAACGCTTTTGCCGCGTATTGCTCACGCAGGCGATGGAACAGGTCGGTGGCCAGGCGGCGCTTGTTCGGCCCCAAGGCAGCGGTATTCCACTCCGGGTCATCGGGGTAATCCAGGGCAACAAACGTCGGCTCGCCGCCCATGGTCAGGCGCACGTCCTGCGCCTGCAAATCCTCATCAATCGTCTGCCCAAGGTCGACAATCGCCTGCCACTGCTCCTCGCTATAGGGCTTGGTTACCCGTGGCGCTTCCCAGATGCGCTCAACCCACATTTCGTGGCTGAACTCGCACTCGGACTCATCCACACCGCCGCTGATCGGTGCCGCCGAAGACGGTTCCGGGCTGCAAGCCAGTGGAATGTGCCCCTCGCCAGCGAACAAACCGCTGGTAGGGTCCAGGCCAATCCAGCCGGCACCTGGCAGGTAAACTTCGCACCATGCGTGCAAGTCGGTGAAGTCCACCTCCGTGCCAGACGGGCCGTCGAGGGCTTTCACGTCTGCCTTCAACTGAATCAGGTAGCCGGAAACAAACCGCGCGGCCAGGCCAAGATGACGGAACAACTGCACCAGCAACCAGGCGGAGTCGCGGCAAGAGCCAGAGGCTTTCTGCAGGCTTTCCTCCGGCGTCTGCACACCAGGCTCCATGCGGATCAAGTAGCCGATGTCGGTGGACAGGCGCTGATTCAACGCCACCAAAAAGTCCACGCTCGGCGTGGGTGTGAGCTCGATACCCGCCAGGTATTTGGCAAACAGTTTGCCGGCTGGCAACTTCACCAGATAGGGCGCTAGTTCCAGCTGTTCGCCTTCGGTATAGGCGAAGGGGATTTTCTCGGCATAAGGCTCAAGGAAGAAGTCGAAGGGGTTGAACACCGCCATTTCGGCGACCAAATCCACCTCAATCTTCAGCTCGCGGGTTTTCTCTGGGAACACCAAGCGCGCCAGGTAGTTACCCTGCGGGTCCTGCTGCCAGTTGATAAAGTGCTCCGCCGGCTCGACCTTCAAGGCGTAGGACAGCACCCGCGTACGGCTGTGTGGTGCCGGGCGCAGGCGCACGACTTGCGGCCCAAGGTTAACGGCGCGGTCGTAACGGTAGTGGCTGACATGGTGCAAGGCGATATGAATCGACACAGTGGGCCTCCTGCGAGCCTGGGCAATAAGTCGATCAGCGCAAGACTTATGCCAGAGGCCCAGGCCACAGCTGGCGTGGTCTGTGGCCGCTCCAGGCAAACAGTACGCACCACAACAGGGCCTGCCATGCCCCACGCCCAACGCAACGCACACAAATGAGTCACTCACTGGCCGCTTAGGTGGTTACCCTGTGACAACTATGGTTATCCCGTCTGAGGCAACGGCTACAGCGGAGCTAACAACGCGTACAGCAACCCCTGTTTAGCGGCTCCCGCTTACGCTTTCCAATACAGAGGGCCGACCCAACAAATAGCCAGCCTACGCAGAGCGTCACGCATCCGTTACCATCGCCAACAATTAAGCGAAGAGATGCGGCATGTATATCTATCGACTGGTGCTGATCCTGGTGGTGGGGATTTATCTGTTTTCCCCAGCCATCATGGACTGGTGGATCGACCCCAATGGGGCCTGGTACCGCCCCTACCTGCTGTGGCTGATTCTGATCGTCGTGACCTTCATCCTGCAGAGCCAGCGCGATGCCGATGAACTCTAAGTTTCAGCGGTTAACGCCATGCCTGCCTTCTATCTATTCGCCGAGCCAACGCAATGCTGACGAGCTTTAGCCTAAGCCAGCTGATCCTGATCAGCGCTGCCTATCTTTTTGTCCTGTTCGGCGTCGCCTGGATCAGTGAACACGGCCTGATTCCGCGTTGGGTGATGCGTCACCCACTGACCTACACCCTTTCGCTCGGCGTATATGCCAGTGCCTGGGCTTTTTACGGCACAGTGGGCCTGGCCTATCAATATGGCTACGGCTTTCTCGCCAGCTATCTAGGGGTCTCCGGGGCCTTTTTGCTGGCACCGGTGTTGCTCTATCCGATCCTGCGGATCACCCGGACTTACCAGCTGTCATCGCTAGCCGACCTGTTTGCCTTTCGCTTTCGCAGCACCTGGGCGGGTGCACTGAGCACGGTATTTATGCTGATTGGCGTGCTGCCATTGCTGGCCCTGCAGATCCAGGCAGTGGCGGACTCCATCGGCATCCTCACCCGCGAACCGGTGCAAGAGCGCGTCGCACTGGCCTATTGCGGGCTGATCATCCTGTTCACCATCCTCTTCGGCGCACGGCATATCGCCACCCGTGAAAAACACGAAGGCTTGGTGTTCGCCATTGCCTTCGAGTCGGTGGTCAAACTCACCGCCATCAGCATTATTGGCCTGTACGCCCTGTATGGCGTGTTCGATGGCCCGCAGGACCTGCAATCCTGGCTGGTGCAAAACCAGTCGACCCTGACCAGCCTGCACACGCCACTGCAAGAAGGCCCCTGGCGCACGCTGCTACTGGTGTTCTTCGCCTCCGCCATTGTCATGCCGCACATGTATCACATGACCTTTACCGAGAACCTCAACCCGCGCGCGATGGTCAGCGCCAGCTGGGGTCTGCCGTTATTCCTGCTCTTGATGAGCCTGGCGGTGCCGCTGATTCTCTGGGCCGGGCTGAAGCTGGGAGCCACCACCAACCCGGAATACTTCACCCTTGGCGTCGGCATTGCGGTCAACAGCCAGACCCTGGCGCTGATTGCCTATGTTGGCGGCCTGTCAGCCTCCAGCGGACTGATCATCGTCACCACCCTGGCGCTGTCCGGCATGCTGCTTAACCACGTGGTGCTGCCGCTGTACCAGCCGCCCTCCGAAGGCAATATCTACCGCTGGCTGAAGTGGACGCGCCGCGCCCTGATCCTGCTGGTGATCATGGCCAGTTACGGCTTCTACCTATTACTCGGTGCCGAGCAGGACTTGGCCAACCTGGGTATCGTCGCCTTCGTTGCCACCCTGCAATTCCTGCCCGGCGTGCTCTCAGTGCTGTACTGGCCGACCGCCAACCGCAAAGGTTTTATTGCCGGCCTGCTGGCGGGTATCGGGGTGTGGCTAGTCAGCATGCTGCTGCCGATGCTTGGCAATCTGCCAGGGCTTTACCTGCCCTGGCTCAACGTTATCTACGTACTCGATGACAGTAGCTGGCACCTCGCTGCAATCGCCTCGCTCGCCGCCAACGTGCTGATATTCACCCTGGTCTCACTCTTTACTGAAGCCAGCCCGGAAGAGAAAAGCGCGGCTGAAGCCTGCGCGGTGGATAACGTCCGCCGCCCGCAACGGCGTGAGCTGCTGGCCGCCTCGCCGCAAGAGTTTGCCGCGCAACTGGCCAAACCCCTGGGCGCGAAAACGGCCCAGCGCGAGATCGAACAAGCCCTGCGCGACCTGCACCTGCCATTTGATGAGGGCCGCCCCTACGCCCTGCGCCGCCTGCGGGACCGCATCGAGGCCAACCTCTCCGGGCTGATGGGGCCAAGCGTGGCGCAAGATATCGTCGAAACCTTCCTGCCTTATAAAGCCGGCAGCGAAACCTATGTCACCGAAGACATCCACTTCATCGAAAACCGTCTTGAGGACTACCACTCACGCCTCACCGGTCTGGCCGCTGAACTCGACACCTTGCGCCGCTACCATCGCCAGACTCTGCAGGAACTGCCCATGGGCGTCTGCTCGCTGGCCAAGGATCAAGAGATCCTGATGTGGAACAAGGCTATGGAAGAGCTCACTGAAATCCCCGCGCAACGCGTCGTCGGCTCACGCTTGAGCACACTGGGTGAGCCGTGGCGCGGTCTGCTGCAGAGTTTTATCGAGCTGCCGGACGAACACTTGCACAAACAGCGCCTGGCTCTCGACGGCCAAACCCGCTGGCTCAACCTGCACAAAGCAGCCATCGACGAGCCTCTGGCTCCCGGTAACAGTGGCCTGGTGTTACTGGTTGAAGACCTCACTGAAACGCAGATGCTCGAAGACAAACTGGTGCACTCCGAGCGCCTGGCGTCCATCGGCAGGCTGGCTGCCGGGGTCGCTCACGAGATTGGCAACCCGATTACCGGCATCGCTTGCCTGGCGCAAAACCTGCGTGAAGAGCGTGAAGGTGACAGCGAGCTGACCGAGATAAGCGAACAGATCATTGAGCAGACCAAACGCGTATCACGCATCGTTCAATCGTTGATGAGCTTTGCCCACTCGGGCAGCCACCAAAACAGCGAAGAGCCAGTGTGCCTGGCCCAGGTGGCGCAGGATGCCATCGCCCTGCTGGCCCTTAACCGGCGTAGCGTCGAGGTGCAGTTTTTCAACCTGTGCGACTCCGATCACTGGGTAATCGGTGATCCTCAGCGCTTGGCTCAGGTCTTGATCAACCTGCTATCCAACGCCCGCGACGCCTCCCCTCCCGGCAGTGCGATCCGGGTCAAGAGCGAGGCTTTCGAGCAAACCATCGATCTAATAGTTGAAGACGAAGGCAGCGGCATTCCCAAGGCAATCATCGACCGCCTGTTCGAGCCCTTCTTCACCACCAAAGAAGTGGGCAAGGGCACCGGCCTTGGCCTCGCTCTGGTCTATTCGATCGTTGAAGAGCATTATGGACAAATAACAATCGACAGCCCGGCCGACCCTGAGCTTCAACGTGGCACCCGCATTCGGGTCAGCCTGCCGCGGCATGTCGAGACGACGTCCATAGCGACTTAACCCAGCTACCAGCGAGTGTGCCGCAAGCCCTCCAGCCCAGCGGCACGCCCCGAGACCGTCGAGAGACCGAATTAATGCCTCATATTTTGATCGTCGAAGACGAAACTATTATCCGCTCTGCCCTGCGCCGCCTACTCGAACGTAACCAATACGAAGTCAGCGAAGCAGGCTCCGTACAGGAAGCGCAAGAACGTTTCAGCATCCCCAGCTTCGACTTGATCGTCAGTGACCTGCGCCTGCCCGGCGCGCCCGGCACTGAGCTGATCAAACTTGGCGAGGGCACTCCGGTGCTGATCATGACCAGCTACGCCAGCCTGCGCTCGGCCGTTGACTCAATGAAGATGGGCGCGGTGGACTACATCGCCAAACCCTTCGACCACGACGAAATGCTCCAGGCTGTGGCGCGCATTCTGCGTGATCACCAACAGACCAAGAACGCACCGCCCGCAGCCGCCACCAGTGCTAGCGCCAAAGGCAGCGCCGACAAGGTGGTGGACAATAGCAACGGCGAGATCGGCATCATCGGCTCCTGCGCGGCCATGCAGGAGATGTACAGCAAGATTCGCAAGGTCGCCCCCACCGACTCCAACGTGCTGGTCCAGGGCGAATCCGGCACCGGCAAAGAACTGGTGGCCCGCGCCCTGCACAACCTTTCACGCCGCGCCAAAGCGCCACTGATTTCAGTGAACTGCGCAGCCATCCCGGAATCGCTGATCGAGTCCGAGCTGTTTGGCCACGAGAAAGGTGCCTTTACCGGAGCCAGCGCCAGCCGTGCTGGCTTAGTGGAAGCAGCCGATGGCGGCACCCTGTTCCTCGATGAAATCGGCGAACTGCCCCTGGAAGCACAGGCACGCCTACTGCGCGTGCTGCAGGAAGGTGAAATCCGCCGGGTCGGTTCGGTGCAGTCGCAGAAGGTTGATGTACGCCTGATCGCAGCCACTCACCGCGACCTGAAAACCCTGTCGAAGATCGGCCAGTTCCGCGAAGACCTTTATTACCGCCTACACGTCATTGCGCTCAAGCTGCCACCACTGCGTGAACGTGGGGCCGACGTGCTGGAAATCGCCCGCGTGTTCCTGATCCGCCAAAGCACACGCCAGGGCCGACCCGGCCTGAGCTTTGCAGCCGATGCCGAACAAGCCATCCGCCATTACCCGTGGCCGGGCAACGTGCGCGAGCTGGAGAACGCCATTGAGCGCGCGGTTATCCTTTGCGAAGGTAACAGCATCTCTGCTGAGCTTTTAGGCATTGATATCGAGCTGGATGATCTTGAAGACGACTTCACCGGCCTGCCGCCGCAGAGCGGCCTGGGGCATGAACCGAGCGAGCCGACCGAAGACCTGTCACTGGAAGACTACTTCCAGCACTTCGTGTTGGAGCATCAGGACCACATGACCGAGACCGAACTGGCACGCAAACTCGGCATAAGCCGTAAATGCCTATGGGAACGTCGCCAGCGCCTAGGCATTCCACGACGTAAATCTTCGGACGTAACCGCAGACTAGAGCAGCGAATCAGCGGTGACAGATGTGTGCGACAGAGGTTCCACAGTCTGTTACCTATTTAACACCCAGTAACAAAAGCCGGGTCTTATGGTAACGAGGACCCGGCTTTTTTATGCAAAGCGCCACGCACAAAAAAACTCAAGCCATTGTTTTTAAAGGGATTTAAAAAGTTGGCACGGGTTCTGCTTTATTGCTGGCACAACAACAATAACAAGCATGACCCCTAACAATAAAAATAAGACACATCGACTTCAGCACAATAAAAACAACAACGCGAAGGCGCAGCTAACTGATTCTTTTGGAAAGGAATTGCCTTTGGGGTTCGCCCCATAACCAGGCTGAGAATAATAAAACTGCCAAGAGGCAGCACCAGAACTGGTTGGATCACTTTGTGGTCACGGCAACGTCAGCATCCAAAGCAATCCGTTTGCTCTTAATTCCCAACCTGGGAAGATTTCCAAAAGTCTTTGACTGGATGGATCGGGTAAATCAACAAGAACAACAAGCCCGCCATAATAATAAAAATAGAGCACGTACCTATTTGGGGGGGAGCCTCGGCTCCCCCAGTAGCTTCAAATCCCCCGCCTGCCGCCTTATCCCGCCGTTTCCTGCATCAAACCCCGACTCAATGCTAGAATCCGCGCCATTCCTACGACCGGCATATACTCTGGTCTGTCATTTAGTCAAACAGTGCCTCCCATGCTGAAAAAGCTGTTCAAATCCTTTCGTAGCCCTATCCGTCGCGGCAACCACTCTCACAGCACGCCTGAAGTGCTGAGCAGAAGCCAGCACCCTATCGAGCGCGGTGAAATCAGCCGCTACGCCATCAGCGTGGTTGAGCGCCTGCAGCAAGCGGGCTATCAGGCTTACCTGGTCGGTGGTTGTGTACGCGACCTGCTGCTAGACATCGAGCCCAAAGATTTCGACGTAGCCACCAGCGCGACACCGGAGCAGGTGCGGGCTGAATTCCGTAATGCCCGAGTCATCGGTCGGCGCTTCAAGCTGGTTCACGTGCACTTTGGCCGCGAAATCATCGAGACGGCGACCTTCCGCGCCAATCACCCCGAAGGCGATGACGAAGAGAACAACAACCAATCTTCGCGCAACGAGAGTGGGCGCATCTTGCGCGATAACGTGTATGGCAGCCTGGAGGACGACGCCCAGCGCCGCGACTTCACCATCAATGCGCTGTATTACGACCCGGTTACAGAGCGCATCCTCGATTACGCCAATGGCGTGCACGACATCCGCAACAACCTGATTCGCCTGATTGGCGATCCAACCCAGCGCTATCAAGAAGATCCCGTGCGGATGCTGCGCGCGGTGCGTTTCGCCGCCAAGTTAGATTTCGACATCGAGAAACACAGCGCCGCGCCGATCTACAAACTGGCACCAATGCTCGGGGAAATTCCCGCCGCACGCCTATTCGATGAAGTGCTCAAACTGTTTCTCGCCGGCTACGCGGTCTACACCTACGAGCTGCTGGTCGATTACGGCCTGTTCGGCCAATTATTCCCAGCCAGCGCTGAAGCACTGAAGCTCAACCCGGACTACACCGATCAACTGATCCGCAACGCTCTGGACAGTACCGACCTGCGTATCCACCAGGGCAAAACAGTCACCCCCGCCTTCCTGCTCGCGGCCTTGCTCTGGCCTGCCCTGCCAGCCCGCGTAATCAGGCTGCAGGACCGTGGCATGCCACCAATCCCGGCCATGCAGGAAGCGGCTCACGAACTGATCAGTGAGCAGTGCCAGCGCATCGCCGTACCCAAGCGCTTCACCATGCCAATCCGCGAGATCTGGGATATGCAGGAGCGCCTGCCACGTCGCAGTGGCAAACGCGCTGACACTCTGCTGGAAAACCCACGCTTCCGCGCCGGTTACGACTTCCTGCTACTGCGTGAGAGTGCCGGCGAACAGACTGGCGGTCTGGGCGACTGGTGGACGCGTTACCAGGAGGTCAGCGACAGCGAGCGGCGTAACATGATCCGCGACCTCAGCAGCAAGGATGATGCGCCCGGCGCGCCACGCAAACGTAAGCGCAATAACAGTAAGCGCAAGCGCGGCCCTGCCAGTGACGCAGCCGGCCCTGCCACGAGTGAATGATGGAGCGCGTGTACATCGGCCTAGGCAGTAATCTGGCCACACCGCTTGAGCAACTGCGCAGCGCACTAACGGCCTTAGCCGCGCTGCCGCAGACTCGCTTAGCTGCATACTCCGCTTTTTATGCCAGCGACCCTCTTGGCCCAGCTGATCAGCCGCGCTACGTCAACGCGGTGGCCGCGCTGGACAGCCAACTCAGCCCGCTGGCGCTGCTTGATGCACTGCAAACAATCGAGCTCGAACAGGGCCGCACGCGCAAAGCCGAGCGCTGGGGTCCGCGCACCCTTGATCTAGACATTCTGCTGTTCGGCAGCCAGCAACTGAATGAGCCGCGCCTGATCGTGCCGCACTACCACATGCATGCCCGCGCCTTTGTGCTGTATCCACTGGCCGAAATAGCCCCAGAACTGCACCTGCCCGATGGCCGTACTCTGGCTGAGTTGCTCAGCGCCTGCCCCTTTGTGGGGCTGGAGCGCCTCACCTAGCAGTACACAGCGCACCGCCAGACTGATTGCCTAATGCAAGATGCCCGGCCAAGCAGCAATCTACCAACGCCTTTACACGGCCCAGCAAGGCCAAGCGTCGGTTATTGCCAGGTATCAGTGAGGATAAGTCCAGGCACCGCACCGAGCTGCGCCGCGGAGATTGGCGGTAACGCCAGTAACAAGACGGTAACACCTGCAATTGACTTCGAGCCCCCCCATCAGGACTATAGGCGTCCCGTTGCCCCGCACCGGTGCAATTTGCGGCCAATGCAGGCCAATTTGTAGCAGTAGAACTGCTGACTGAACGCCTGAGTGAGGACAGTTTTCATGCCTGATGTAACCCTGACCACCCTGCAAAGCCTCAAGCAGAGCGGCGAGAAGATCGCCATGCTGACCTGCTATGACGCCACGTTTGCCCATACAGCCTGCCAAGCGGGCGTTGATGTGCTGCTGGTAGGCGACTCCCTCGGCATGGTCTTGCAAGGCCATGACAGCACGCTGCCGGCTACCACTGCCGACATGGCGTACCACACGACCTGCGTTAAGCGCGGTAACCAGGGCGCACTGATCCTCGCTGATCTGCCGTTTATGGCCTACGCCACCACTGAGCAGGCACTGCATAACAGTGCCGCGTTAATGCAGGCCGGCGCTCATATGGTCAAGCTGGAAGGCGCAGCTTGGTTGGCCGAGCCTATTCGCCAGCTAGCCGAGCGCGGCGTTCCGGTATGTGCTCACCTAGGCCTGACGCCACAGGCAGTCAACATCCTCGGTGGTTATAAGGTCCAGGGCCGTCAGGAAGCTCAAGCCCGCCAGATGCGCGCCGACGCCATAGCCCTGGAACAGGCCGGGGCAGCCATGCTGCTGCTCGAATGCGTGCCCAGTGAACTGGCGGCAGAAATCAGCCAAGCGGTGAAGATCCCGGTGATTGGCATCGGTGCCGGCCCTGCTACCGACGGCCAGGTACTGGTACTGCACGACATGCTCGGTTTGTCCCTGAGCGGTCGCACACCGAAGTTCGTAAAGAACTTCATGGCGGGCCAGAGCAGCATCCAAGGCGCCATCAGCGCCTACGTCAAAGCGGTCAAAGATCAAAGCTTCCCAGCAGCCGAGCACGGATTTTCTGCATGAACACAGTTAAGAGCGTGCGCGAGTTACGCGCCGCGGTCGCCCAGGCGCGCGCCGAAGGCAAACAGATCGCCTTCGTGCCGACCATGGGCAATCTGCACGCTGGTCACGCCGCGCTGGTGGAAAAAGCCGCACAGCGGGCTGACTTCGTGGTCGCCAGTATCTTCGTCAACCCACTGCAGTTCGGCCCCAGCGAAGACCTCGACAAATACCCGCGCACGCTGCTCGCCGACCAGGAAAAACTGGTCCAGGCCGGCTGCCATCTGCTGTTCAACCCCGATGTAGGAGAAATGTACCCGCACGGTATGGACGGGCAAACCCGCGTCAGCGTGCCAGGCGTTTCCGAAGGTCTGTGTGGTGCCAGTCGCCCGGGGCATTTTGAGGGTGTCGCTACCGTGGTCAGCAAACTGTTCAACATGGTGCAGCCAGATCTGGCAATTTTCGGCCAAAAGGATTTCCAACAACTGGCCGTGATCCGCACCCTTGTGCGTGACCTGAACATGCCAATCCAAATCATCGGTGAGCCAACCGTACGCGCCGCTGATGGCCTGGCACTGTCGTCGCGCAATGGCTACCTAACGGCCGAGCAGCGCGAGGCCGCACCGGTTTTATACCGTTCACTGCAGGACATGGCTGCAGCGATTCAAGCCGGCGAGCGTGATTACGCAAAATTGATCACCGCCGCACAAGCGCTGCATAGTGCAGCCGGTTTTAGCCCGGACTATCTGGAAGTGCGTGAGTCGAACAGCTTGCGCCCGGCACATGCCGATGATCATCAGTTGGTCATTCTGCTCGCTGCCTTTATTGGCAGCACTCGCCTGATCGATAACCTGGCTTTTGAACTCAATACGCCAGCCTGACCTATCACCAGAGAGATCAACCAAATAGAAACATACCTGACAGCTTGCGGCGGCCTGTTAAGCAACTTGCCCGCCCCCCGCTTCTGACAGTTACACTCAAGGCCCGGATTACACCGGGTCTTTTTGTAAGACTTGCCGCACCCCCGAACAAGGAATACACCGCAATGGCCTACTACCAACAGCCGCATGATGTCACCAACCTGCCCGCCTGGCAGGCCCTGCGCGAACATCGCCAGCAGATGAATGACTTCAATATGCGTGAGGCCTTTGCCAGCGACCCGCAACGCTTCTCGCGTTTTTCCCTAAGCGGCTGTGGCTTACTGCTGGACTACTCGAAGAATCTGCTCAACGAAAAAACCTTGGCCTTGCTGGTGCAACTGGCCGAGCAAGTCCAATTGAAGGAGTCCATCCAGGCCCTTTTCAGTGGTGAACAGGTCAATGCCTCCGAAGGCCGCGCAGCACTGCATACCGCGCTACGCAGCCCGATTGGCCGCAGCGTAAAACTCAACGGCGTCGACCTGATTCCACAAGTGCATCAGGTGCTGCATCAGATGACCGAACTGGTCAGCCGCATCCACAGCGGCCTATGGCGCGGTTATAGCGACAAGCCGATTACTGAAGTGGTGAACATTGGTATTGGGGGGTCATTCCTCGGCCCGCAGTTGGTTTCCGAGGCGCTGCGGCCCTTTACCCAACGCGGTGTGCGCTGCCATTACCTGGCCAATATCGACGGCAGCGAATTCCGCGAATTGACCGCGCGGCTTAACCCGCAAACCACGCTGTTTATCGTTTCTTCGAAATCCTTCAGTACCCTGGAAACCCTGAAAAACGCCCTGGCAGCACGCGACTGGTACCTGGCCCTGGGCGGCCCGGAAGCCGAGTTGCATAAACACTTTATCGCGGTAACCAGCAACCAGAAGGCAGCGATCGACTTCGGCATCAAGGCCGAGAACATTTTCCCGATGTGGGACTGGGTTGGCGGTCGCTATTCGCTGTGGTCAGCCATCGGCCTGCCCATTGCCCTGGCTATCGGCATTTCCAACTTTAAGGAACTACTGGCCGGTGCCTATGCCATGGACCAGCATTTCACCCAAGCGCCACTGGCAGAGAACATGCCGGTACTGATGGCCCTACTGGGCATCTGGTACGGCAACTTCTGGGATGCCAAAAGTCAGGTAATCCTGCCCTATGACCATTACCTGCGTAACTTCACCAAACACCTACAGCAACTGGATATGGAATCCAATGGCAAGTCGGTACGCCAAGACGGCAGCGCGGTTAACTTCAGCACCGGGCCGGTGATATGGGGCGGCGTCGGCTGTAACGGCCAACATGCCTACCACCAATTACTGCATCAAGGCACCGAATTGATTCCCGCGGACTTCATCGTTCCGGTTAACAGCTTTAGCCCGCTGGCCGACCATCACCAATGGCTGTTTGCCAACTGCCTGTCACAGAGCCAGGCACTGATGCATGGCAAAACGCACGCAGAAGCCGAGAGCGAACTGCGCGCCAAGGGCCTGGATGAAGCCGAGGTACAACGCCTGGCACCGCACAAAGTGATCCCCGGTAACCGTCCGAGCAATATCCTGGCCCTCAACCGGGTGGACCCGTTCAACCTCGGCGCACTGGTGGCCCTGTATGAACACAAGGTGTTTGTGCAAAGCGCTATTTGGGGCATCAATGCCTTTGACCAGTGGGGCGTCGAGCTCGGCAAAGAGCTGGGCCAAGGCGTTTATCAGCGCCTGACCGGGCAAATCGACACACCCGCCAGTGACGCCTCGACCCAAGGCCTGATCCATCATTTCCGCGAGCGTCATCGCGGCTGATCCAACACATTCCTCATGACCCGGCATGGGCCAGCACTTGAACCAAGCAGCCGCTTGGTTCACCCTTATAAACATCGCGGACACACAACAATAAGGACCCGCCATGTTCGAAATCACCCGTCACCCGGTTGCCGATGCGGTGCGCCAACGCGCTCACCTGAACAACGACGACTACTTGCGCCTCTATAAACAATCGGTGGAACAACCCGAAACGTTCTGGGCCGATCAAGCCAAGCGCTTTCTCGACTGGTCAAAACCCTGGGACAGCGTGCAACAAGGCGACCTCCTCAGCGGCGAGGGTTCGTGGTTCAAAGGCGGACAGCTCAACGTCAGCTACAACTGCATTGACCGCCACTTAGAGCATCGTGGCGAGCAGATTGCACTGATCTGGGAGGGCGACAACCCCAGCGAATCAGCACACATCACCTACAAAAAACTGCACCACAACGTCAGCCGCCTGGCCAACGTACTGAAAAGCCGTGGGGTGAAAAAGGGTGACCGCGTGTGTATCTACATGCCGATGATCCCCGAGGCCACTTACGCCATGCTTGCCTGCACGCGCATCGGTGCAGTGCATTCGGTGGTGTTTGGCGGTTTCTCCCCAGACGCCCTGCGCGACCGCATTCTCGACGCCGACTGCCACACGGTCATCACCGCCGACGAAGGTGTGCGTGGCGGCAAGTACGTGGCACTTAAAAGCAACGTCGACAAAGCACTACAAAGCTGTCCGGCAGTATCCACGGTGGTGGTGGTTGAACGTACCCAGGGGGCAATCGACTGGGTTGAGGGCCGTGATATCTGGTACCACCAGGCCTTGAGCAAAGCGTCCGATGATTGTCCAGCAGAGCCGATGGACGCCGAAGACCCACTGTTTATCCTCTACACCTCAGGCTCCACCGGTAAACCTAAAGGCGTGCTGCACAGCACTGGCGGCTACCTGCTGATGGCGGCCATGACCCACAAATACGTGTTCGATTACCACGAAGGCGATATTTACTGGTGCACCGCCGATGTCGGCTGGGTCACCGGGCACAGTTACATCGTCTACGGCCCGCTGGCCAACGGCGCGACCAGCCTGATCTTCGAGGGCGTGCCTAACTACCCGGATGCCTCACGCTTCTGGCAAGTGATCGACAAACATCAGGTGAATATCTTCTACACCGCCCCCACCGCACTGCGCGCTCTGATGCGCGAAGGCGAAGGGCCGGTCAAGGCCACCTCACGCAGCAGCCTGCGTTTACTCGGCAGCGTCGGCGAGCCAATAAACCCGGAAGCCTGGGAGTGGTACTTCAACGTGGTGGGCGAATGCCGCTGCCCAATCGTCGACACCTGGTGGCAGACCGAAACCGGCGCCATTCTGATCACACCGCTACCTGGCGCAACGGATCTCAAACCCGGCTCTGCCACCCGTCCGTTCTTCGGTGTGCAACCAGTATTGCTGGACGAAAAAGGTAAGGAAATCGAAGGCCCTGGCAGCGGCGTACTGGCAATCAAGGACAGTTGGCCAAGCCAGATCCGCAGCGTCTACGGCGATCATCAACGAATGATCGACACCTACCTCAAGCCCTACCCCGGCTACTACTTCAGCGGCGACGGCGCGCGGCGCGACGAAGACGGCTATTACTGGATCACTGGCCGTGTGGACGATGTGATCAACGTATCCGGCCATCGTATCGGCACTGCCGAAGTGGAGAGCGCCCTGGTGCTGCACGATGCGGTCGCCGAAGCGGCAGTGGTAGGTTACCCGCATGACCTGAAAGGCCAAGGCATCTACGCCTTCATCACCCCAATGAACGGTGTGCAAGTCAGCGAGGACCTGAAGAAGGAATTGCTCGCCCTAGTCGGCAAGGAGATCGGCAGTTTTGCTAAACCCGAACTGATCCAATGGGCCCCCGGCTTACCGAAAACCCGTTCGGGCAAGATCATGCGGCGCATCCTGCGCAAGATTGCCTGCAACGAACTGGACACCATGGGTGACACCTCAACCCTGGCCGACCCTAGCGTAGTCGACAGCCTGATCGCTGAGCGACTCAACAGCTAAGTAGCCCAACACTCGTCAGCCCTGCTTCTGTGGTGGATGAACCTAATCTCATCCACCACAGGCGCATACAAGTACTGCATTGGCCCTTGTGGCTTACAGAGCGCCACTTTAGGCTGCGCCCATGGAATTCATCCGCCGTCGTATCGAAAGCCAAGTCCTCAGCCTGAGCGGTATCGCCCTCGGCCAGATCGACTTTGAAAATCCCAAAGGTGATCCCGGCCTGTTCGGTCCGCAGTCGGTGAGCTGGCAGGTACATGGCGACTTCACCAGCATGCTCATCGGCGGCATCAGCGCCTTGTTGCTGCAGGCCCTGCATCCGCTGGCACTGGCTGGCGTGTGGGATCACTCGAACTTCCGTGAAGACCTGCTCGGCCGCCTGCGCCGCACCGGGCAATTTATCTCCGGTACCACCTACGGCTCACGCGCCGACGCCGACTGGCTGATCGACAAGGTCAAAACCATTCACCTGAAAGTCACCGGCACCGCCCCGGATGGCCGTGCCTATGCGGCCAGTGACCCAGCGCTGCTGACCTGGGTGCATGTGGCCGAGGTGCACAGTTTTCTGCAAGCCCATTTGCGTTACCGCAACCCACAACTATGCGAGGCCGATCAAGACCGCTACTACGCTGAAATCGCCTTGATTGCCGAACGCTTAGGTGCCACTCAGGTGCCGCGCTCACGCTCTGAAGTGGCGGCATATCTCGCAGCGGTTCGTCCCGAGTTGTGTTGCGACGCGCGCTCACTGGAGATTCTGCGCATCCTACTCAACGCACCGGCGCCCAGCGCTCTCGCCGCGCCTGTGGCGAAACTGCTGATGCAGGCTGGCATCGACCTACTGCCTCATTGGGCGCAAGACATGCTCGGCCAACCAATCAGTGCGCCCCGCAGCCGGATGATCCACGCCGGCGTGCACAGCCTGGCCCCCGTGCTGCGCTGGGCCGTGCGCGGTGGCGCCGTGCACCGTGCCCGCAAGCGCCTGCAACTGCCGCCGCACGGCTGACCGCTCAGTTCTCACGCTGGCTGCGAGCAAAACTGCAGTGCCAGCATGGCGACCTTTCGCGGCCTGCCTGCGCGGACCAAGATCATCAGCTGCGACAAAACCTGTTCTTGGGATTAATGGGAGACTGCGTTTTTCTTGGTAAACTGCGCGCCCTCCTTTTTCGAGTCGCCGCGCATGTCCTCTCTCGAACAGGCGCTGCGCGCCGCACTGCATAACCGTGAAGAACTGCTGGCTGAGCTGCATCAGCAAGGCACCAACTGTTATCGCTTGTTCCATGGCAGCCAGGAAGGTGCCGGCGGCCTGACCATCGACCGCTATGGCCGGCAATTACTGGTGCAAAGCTTCCACCAAAGCCTCAGTCGCGACGCGTTGCTGCAACTGGCCGAGCAATGCCAGGTCAGCCTCGGCGAACAGCTACTACTGGTCTATAACGACCGCTCCCAAGGCAACTCGCGTATCGACCGTAATGATGCGGTCTACCAGGCCGAGCCCGCCGCGCTGGAAGATATGGTCGGCCACGAATGGGGCCTCAACTACCGTGTACGCGGCCGCCACGCGGGACAAGATCCACTGCTGTTTCTCGACCTGCGCAACGCTCGCGGCTGGGTCAAACAACACAGCGCCGGCAAGTCAGTGCTCAACCTGTTCGCCTATACCTGTGGCGTCGGCTTAAGTGCGGCAGCTGGCGGTGCTAGCGACGTGCTCAACCTGGACTTTGCCGAAGGCAACTTGGCAGTCGGCCGAGAGAACGGCGAACTCAACCCAGGGCTTGCGCCCATGCAATTTGTGCAGTCGGACTACTTTCCAGCAATCCGCCAACTAGCCGGTCTGCCGATCAACGCCCGACGCGGGCACAAGCTACCGAGCTACCCACGCCTAGCTCAGCGCCAGTTCGACCTGGTGCTGCTCGACCCACCCGCCTGGGCCAAGAGCGCCTTCGGCACCGTCGACCTGCTACGTGACTACCAGAGCCTGCTCAAGCCGGCGATTCTCGCTACTGCTGATGATGGTGTGCTGATTTGCTGCAACAACCTGGCAAAAGTTGCCATGGCCGACTGGCGGGAGCTGGTGTTGCGCTGCGCGGAAAAACTCGGACGTCCGGTACGCGATTGCCAGATGCTCCCGCCCGCCAGGGACTTCCCCTCGCAGGATGGCCAGCCGCCCCTGAAAACCCTGATCCTGCAGTTCTGATATACGCCAAGCGCGGAGAAATCCGCCCATAGCGGCTCTGCGGAACTGTGCACGCGTGCCATACTCCAAGGCACTTCTTCGTCGGGATAGATGACGTTTTTATGCTTAAAGGAATAAAGCGCGCTGCCAGCGCCATTGCCATCGCAGTTGCATTCTATAGCCTGCTGGGCTTTCTGATTTTGCCCGGTATCGGCCTGCGTATCGCCAATCAGCAATTGGCCCAGTACGCCACCGTGCCTGCATCCCTGCAGCGCCTGCAATTCAACCCATTCAGTTTGGAGTTAAGCCTCTGGGGTCTGCAGATTGGCGAAGCAGAGCAGCAACAAATCGCCTTCGAGCGGCTATATACCAACCTGCAAATCGACAGTTTGTGGACGGGTGCGCTGCATCTGGCCGACATCGAGCTGGACAAACCACGCAGCGAAATACTCTTTGGCAAAGACGGCCGCCTCAACCTAACACAACTGTTCAAGCTGCCCGAAAGTCCACAAGCAGCGGCCGAGGAGCCAGATAGCAAGCCGTTTCCGCTGCGTATTGCGCGGATCAAGCTGAGCGGCGGCAACGTGCACTTTGAGGACCTGCGCCCCAGCGAGCCAATTGAGTTCATCTACGACGACCTCAACGTCGAACTGCTCAACCTCAGCACCCTGCCAGATGACAATGCCGACTTAAGCCTCGTCGCTACCGGCCCCACCGGTGGCCGCATTGACTGGACCGGACGCATCAGCCTGACGCCAATCAGCTCCACTGGCAGCCTGAAAGTCACCGGCGGCCAGTTGAAATCCTTTTGGCCCTACGTGCGCGACGCCGTACCCCTGATCCTCGAAGACGGCACCATCAACCTCAGCAGCGACTACAGCCTGAACCTGGCCGAAAGCACCGAACTGCTGCTAAACAACACCCTACTCAGCCTTAGTAACTTTGCCATCAAGAGTCCGGCAGACAAACCGCTGCTGCGCCTAGCAAACCTGGATATCAGCGAAACCAGCGTGGACTTGGCCAAGCAGCAAGTCATCGTCGGCAAAATTCGCAGCCAAAAGCTGGAAACCTGGGCCGCACGCGAAGCCGATGGCCAACTCGACTGGCAAAAAATACTGGCCAGCCAACCGGCCAAACCGACTCCAGCTCCAACTCCAACTCCAACTCCAACTGAGAATGACGCAGGCTCCACCGCCGCAGAACCCGAGCAGCTAAAAGCCGCCGATGAGACGAGCACTGCGCAGCAATCCGCTGACTTGAAAGTGGCCAGCGCAGGCCAGCCAGAAGCGCCAAGCAAACCCTGGCAAGTGCTCCTGCGTGACGTGCAATTGCGTGATTACCAAGTTCACCTGGCCGACCGTGCAGGCGCTGAAGAAGTCAAAATCGATCTCGCACCGCTCAATCTCGACCTCAACGACTTCGACAGCCTGGGCACCACCCCCTTCGCCATCAAACTCGATACCGGGGTTAACAAGACCGGTCTGATTAAGGCCGCCGGCCAAGTGCAACTGAGCCCAACCACGGCCAAGCTGCAAGTGGCTACCCGTGATATCGACCTGCGCCTGGCGCAAACCTACCTGAGCCCCTTCGTACGCTTGGAGCTGCGCAGCGGTAAGCTGGGTAGCGACCTGGCAATTGGCCTGCAGAGCGTCGAGCCGCTGGCATTCAACATTACTGGGCAGGCCGAGATCGACCAGTTACATACCCTCGACACACTCAAGGACCGTGACTTTCTCAAGTGGCAACAAGTGCTGGTTGAAGGGCTGGATTACCAACACGGCAAAGGCCTGTCCATCGCCCAGGTCAAACTGCAGCAGCCCTATGTGCGCTTTATCATCAACGAAGACCTGACCACCAATATCAATGACCTGCTGGTGCCCCAGCCAGCCAGCGCCGAATCCAGCAAAGCGCCTGCGGCCAAACCGCTGCCGATCCACATCGGTGGCATCAGCATCAATGATGGCTCGGCCAACTTCGCCGACTTCAGCCTGCGCCCCAACTTCGCCACCGCCATTGGCCAGCTCAATGGCCAGATTGGCACCCTGGACAACCAAAGCGCAAAAGCCGCGAGCGTCAATATCAAAGGCAAGGTCGACAAATACGCCCCGGTGAGCATCAAGGGCCAGCTCACACCCTTCGACCCATTGAACAGCCTGGATATTGCCACCAGCTTCAAGAACGTCGAGCTGACCACCCTGACCCCCTACTCCGGCAAGTTCGCCGGCTTCCGCATCCGCAAGGGCCGCCTCAACCTCGATCTGCATTACCAAATCGAGAAAGGCCAGCTCAACGCCGAAAACAAACTGATCCTGGAAAATTTGCAACTGGGCGAAAAAGTCGACAGCAAGGACGCCATGGATCTGCCGATCCGCCTGGCGGTGGCCTTGCTCAAGGACACCAAAGGCAATATCGAAATTCAGCTCCCCGTACAGGGCAACCTCAACAGCCCGCAATTCAGCGTGATGCCGATTGTCTGGCAAACCCTGCGCAATCTGGTGCTGCGCGCGGCCCAAGCGCCCTTCAAATTTATTGGCGGGCTGGTCAGTGGCGGCAGCGATGTCGACCTCAGCACCGTGCGTTTCAATGCCGGCGATAGCCAACTCGATGGTGCGGCACAAGACGCCTTGGATACCCTGGCCAGCGCCTTGAAAGAGCGCCCAACCCTACGCCTGGAGATCGAAGGCATGAGCGCCCAGAGCAGCGATGGCCCACCACTTGCGGCCGCACGCCTGGAGCGTGAATACCAGAACACCTGGTACAAAATGCTCCAGCGGCGTGGCGACAAAGTGCCGGCCGATCCCAGCGAACTGCTGGTCGGTGAGGACGACAAGGCTGTGCTACTTGAGGGCATCTACCGAGCACGCCTCAAGCAGCAACCACCTGCAGAGTGGGCCAATCTAGCCGACGAAGAGCGCAGCGCAAAAATGCGTGAGAGCGTGCTGCAATCATGGGTACAAAGCGGCCTACTGCAACGCCAACTGGCCCAAGCAAGGGCCGCAGAGATCAAAAGTTATTTGGTTGAGCGCGGCGGTCTAGCGGATGAGCGTATCTACCTGCTGGACGTCAACACGGCTCAAGCCGACGCTGATGGCCGTGTTGCCAGCTCATTGCACCTCGGTAGCGAGTAAGGCTATTGGATATGCGTATTCTGACTGTAACTCTGCTACTCACACTGACAAGCGTATCGCTGCAAACACAAGCCGAAACAATGCGCTGTGGCAGCCAGCTAGTGAGCCTAGGCGACAGACGCTTCGAGGTGCTGCAAAAATGCGGCGAGCCGGCCTTTCGCGACCAAGTCGGCTACGCCCTCGGGCCGAACGAGCGGCGTGAATACCAGATTGAGGAATGGGTCTACGGCCCAGAAAACGGCATGCTGAGCATTCTCACCTTCGAAGGTACGCGCCTGCACACCATCGAACGACGTCGCAGCCGCTAGGGCAATGCAATGCAAAAGCTTATCTACAGCCTACTGTTTGTCCTGCCACTTACGGCGAACGCTTCCTCCACCTTGCGCTGTGGCAGCGACCTAATCAGCCTGAAAGACCCGAGCACTATCGTCAGCAGTAAATGCGGCGAACCGGCTAGCCGCGAGTTTGTCGGCTACCAAGAAGTACTCGACGTGTACGGTTTTCACCATGAAGTCGCCGTTGAGGAATGGATTTATGGCCCTCGCAACGGCATGTACCAGTTTCTGCGTTTCGAGGGCAATCGCCTGATCAAAATCGAGAGCAAACGCGGTAAATAACTCAATCAAAAGCCTATAAACGCAAAAGCCCCGCAGGGCATCCCTGCGGGGCTTTTGCGTTTATAGGTGCTTACAGCTTACTGCTGAAGTCACGCAGCTCGTCCTGAGCCTTTTCCTTGGTCCAGCCATAGCGCTCTTGCAGCTTACCGGCTAGGTAATCGCTGTGGCCTTCGGCGACATCAAGATCGTCATCGGTCAGGTTGCCCCAACGCTCTTTGATGCGGCCATTGATCTGCTTCCATTTGCCTTTGATTATGTCGGAATTCATCGGTTTTCCCTCGTCGTTGAGTGATGGCCAAAACAAATCAACTTGTCTGGCCCTCATCCATGGATTACTGAGCGGTTTTCAGGGCTTCAGCGGCTACCGCTTTCACGCCTTTGATTTCACCGGCCTTGGCAACTGCCAGGTCACGTTCCGCCGAGCTGGCGACAACACCGGAGAGGGCAACAACACCTTTATTGGTTTCGACTTTGATATCGATACCACTCAAATTGCTGTCAGCCAGAAAGGTCGACTTCACTTTGCTGGTGATCCAGGTATCCGATACAGCATCCTCGGCGTTATTCACTGTTTCACTGGCCGCCAACATGGTTGGTTGTGTAGCTGGCGTAGCTGCCATTACCGGCCCAGCCAGCAGCAGACCCAAAGCAGTGGCAGTCAGGGTGGTTACGGCGAAATGCTTGATTGGCTTTTTCATAAGTGTAACTCCTGTATGTACTGAACAATCTGCAAGCCATCTCGAGCTGCAGCCTCCCCTGTACTATCGCAAGCGCTGTGCCAACCATGAAAATTAATATTTATCGTTACTTATCAAATACTTATCTTTAACAAAAAAACCTCTTCCTCGTGCAATCTGCATGTTCCGGCTAACCACACAAGGCATATTGCACGACACGCTGCCAGCCATCACCGATGACCACACGATTAGACCTGCACACTTTTCACAGGCAAAAAAAGAGGGCCCCGAAGGGCCCTCTCTGGCAGCAGAGCTTAGTGCTTAAGCACCCGAAGCCTTGGCTGCAGCAACGTCCTTGATGGACAGCTTGATGCGGCCGCGGTTGTCGACGTCCAGTACCAGCACTTCAACTTCCTGACCTTCTTTAAGAATGTCGGTCACCTTCTCTACACGCGCATCGCTGAGCATGGAGATGTGCACCAGACCGTCTTTACCCGGCAGGATGTTAACGAAGGCACCGAAGTCGACGATGCGCTCAACCTTACCGACGTAGATCTTGCCGATTTCAGCCTCTGCGGTGATACCCAGAACGCGCTGACGTGCAGCTTCTGCAGCTTCCTTGGTTTCGCCGAAGATTTTGATCGAGCCGTCGTCTTCGATATCGATCGAGGCCTTGGTCTCTTCGCAGATGGCACGGATGGTCGCGCCACCTTTGCCAATCACGTCGCGGATCTTGTCTTGGTCAATCTTCATCGCGATCATGGTCGGCGCATTAGCCGACAGCTCAGTACGCGACTGTGCAATGACCTGGTTCATCTGGCCGAGGATGTTCAGGCGCGCTTCCAGGGCCTGGCCCAGAGCGATTTCCATGATTTCTTCGGTGATGCCCTGGATCTTGATGTCCATCTGCAGTGCAGTAACGCCGTTGGCGGTACCCGCAACTTTGAAGTCCATGTCGCCCAGGTGATCTTCGTCGCCGAGGATGTCGGTCAGCACAGCGAATTTCTCGCCTTCCTTAACCAGACCCATGGCAATACCGGCAACTGGCGCCTTCATCGGCACACCAGCGTCCATCAGTGCCAGGGAAGCACCGCAGACCGAAGCCATGGAGCTAGAGCCGTTGGACTCAGTAATTTCCGAGACCACGCGAATGGTGTACGGGAACACGTCAGCAGCCGGCAGCATAGCGGCGATAGAACGGCGAGCCAGACGGCCGTGACCGATTTCACGACGGCCAGTAGCGCCCATACGACCACACTCACCAACCGAGTACGGCGGGAAGTTGTAGTGCAGCATGAAGGGGTCTTTGCGCTCACCTTCGAGGGTGTCGAGCAGCTGAGCGTCGCGGGCGGTGCCGAGGGTGGCAACGACCAGAGCCTGGGTTTCGCCACGGGTGAACAGCGCCGAACCGTGGGTTTTGTCCAGTACACCGACTTCGATGTTCAAGCCGCGTACAGTGCGGGTGTCACGACCATCGATACGCGGCTTACCGTTAACGATGTTCTCGCGCACGGTGCGGTATTCGATTTCGCCAAATACTTCTTTAACTTCGCCAGCAGACGGCTGACCTTCTTCACCTGCGAACTTGGCAACGATCTCATTGCGCAGCTCACCCAGACGGGCATAACGCTCGTGCTTGACGGTGATGGTGTAAGCCTGCGAGATGGCATCGCCGAACTCGCCGCGAATCGCGTTGAGCAGTGCGGTGTTCTCAGCCTTTGGCTGCCAGTCCCAAGTCGGCTTGGCTGCTTCGGCAGCCAATTCGGCAACCGCGTTGATCACCACCTGGAACTCGTCGTGGGCAAACAGTACGGCACCGAGCATCTGGTCTTCGGTCAGCTCTTTGGCTTCCGATTCAACCATCAGTACGGCGTCTTTGGTACCAGCTACGACCATGTCCAGGCTCGACGCCTTGAGCTGCTCGTAGTTCGGGTTCAGCAGGTAGCCGGTTTCCGGGTGGAAAGCCACGCGTGCAGCGCCGATAGGGCCGTTGAATGGGATACCGGAAATAGCCAGCGCAGCCGAAGTACCGATCATCGCAGCGATGTCCGGATCGGTCTTTTTGCTGGTGGAAATAACGGTGCAGATAACCTGCACTTCGTTCTGGAAGCCTTCTGGGAACAGCGGACGGATCGGACGGTCGATCAGGCGCGAGGTCAGGGTTTCTTTCTCGGAAGGACGCGCCTCACGCTTGAAGAAACCGCCTGGGATCTTACCGGCAGCGTAAGTTTTTTCCTGGTAGTGCACAGACAGCGGGAAAAAGCCTTTGCTTGGGTCAGCAGTTTTAGCGCCGGTTACGGCGACCAATACAGCGACGTCGTCGTCAACAGTGACCAGCACTGCGCCGGAGGCTTGACGGGCGATACGGCCCGTTTCGAGGGTAACGGTCGATTGACCGAACTGGAACTTCTTGATTACCGGGTTCACGGTGTTTTCCTTCTCTTTGTTGCCCTTGGGGAAAGCGTTTCTTGCGACCGTTGGCTCACCTAGATGTGCACACACGGGTATTGCAGAATGAGTGGGCGGTTACGGGAATCGGACCCGCGGTCGTCCAAAAACAGCTAAAGCAGAAAAGCAAAAGCTGGAAGCAGGGCAAACCCCACTTCCAGCTTCGGCAGTCAGCTACGCATAAGCATTGCTTAGCGACGCAGACCCAGGCGACCGATCAGGGCGCTGTAACGGCTAACATCTTTACCCTTCAGGTAATCCAGCAGCTTACGACGCTGGTTAACCATACGGATCAGGCCACGACGCGAGTGGTGGTCTTTACCGTTGGCCTTGAAGTGGCCTTGCAGCTTGTTGATGTTGACGGACAGCAGTGCAACTTGCACTTCCGGGCTACCGGTGTCGCCTTCAGCTTGCTTGTAGTCGTTAACGATCTGGGCTTTTTCTTCAGCGCTGAGTGCCATGGGGCAATCCTCTCAGTTAAGCAACTGCCTAAACAGTCGCAATAGGCCGGGAATCGCTTCCCGTGTTTTTAAAGTGAGGTATGACCGTGCCTATTAACAGCCACCCTCGATACACGCAGGCCAGAGCCGAAACCCCTTGCCTGCGCTACGGTCATGCCGACCGAATCAAACGACGCGGCGCAATGCGCCCGTCTTCGCTCACTTCACCGATACCGATAAAGCGACCATTGTGATCTTGCACCCTTACCATGCCGAACTTCGGCGCTTCAGGGGCGCGTACTGGTTGCCCTTGCAGCCAGTAAAACGAACTGTGCTCGGAGAGCTGCAGCAACGGCCAGTGTTGCAAACCGCTATCGACCGGCTGCAAGAACTGATCAACCGCTTCGTTGCCACCTTCAGCATGCACACGTTCTAGCTCTTCGAGCGTAACGGTGCGGCTCAAATCAAAGGGACCAGCCTTGGTTCTACGCAGTTCTGCAACGTGAGCACCGCAGCCCAGCAAGTGGCCAATGTCTTCGACCAACGTGCGGATGTAGGTGCCCTTAGTGCAATCCACCGCAAGGCGCGCTTGCTCCGCCTCGCAGCTCAGTAATTCCAGGCGCGCAATAGTAACAGAACGCGGCTCGCGCTCCACTACTTCACCTGCACGTGCCAACTTGTAAAGTGGCTGCCCATCACGCTTGAGCGCCGAGTACATCGGCGGTATCTGGCTGATTTCACCACGAAACTGCGGCAAAGCGGCCTCGATATCGGCGCGACCGACGGTCACCGGGCGACGCTCCACAACTTCACCTTCGGCGTCTGCCGTGGTGGTGGTAACCCCCAGTTGCATCAGGGTTTCGTAACCCTTGTCGGCATCCAGCAGGTACTGGGAGAACTTGGTCGCCTCGCCGAAACACAGTGGTAGCACGCCAGTGGCTAATGGATCGAGACTGCCGGTGTGCCCGGCCTTCTCGGCATTGAGCAACCAACGCACCTTTTGCAACGCAGCGTTAGAGCTGAAGCCCTTGGGTTTATCTAACAGGATGATGCCATCGACGGCACGACGGATACGTTTCACCTGGGCCACGCGCTTACTCCTTGGCCTCAGGCACATCATCGCCATGCTGACGATCTTCACTCACTGCACGCTCGATCAACGCCGACAGCTCAGCACCACGAATTACGCTCTCATCGTAATGAAAACGCAGATTCGGCACGCTGCGCAGCTTCATTGCACGACCCAACTGCATGCGCAGAAAGCCGCTGGCATCGTTGAGCACCTTAATGCTCTGCACAACAGGATCGACACCCTCTTCAGGCTCCCCGCCCATGATGGTGACAAACACCTTGGCATGGCTGGAGTCACGGCTGACTTCCACGGCAGTGATAGTCACCAGGCCGCCAAGACGCGGGTCTTTGACTTCCATGCGGATCAACTGTGCCAGCTCACGCTGTATCTGGTCGCCGATGCGCTGGGCCCGGCTAAATTCTTTGGCCATTTCTACTACCTTCACTCGTCACGCAGCTCGAAAAGCAGCGGACCTAAAAGCGGCAAACGCCCGGCCGCGCAAAAGCGGGGCCGGGCGCTGCATGTTGCGACTCGTGCTTAGAACCAGTCTCGGATCAGCTGCGCGTCGGCGATACCGCGTTAAAAATAGCCTCGGAATGCTCATTTACAATTCGTAAACTCCGCTTCCTCGGCCATTTTTGCCTTGTCTCGCTCTAGCTCGCTTGAATCCGAAACAGATTCTTACAGGCTACGGGCCACTTGGACTTTCTCGAACACTTCGATCTTGTCGCCGACCTTAACGTCGTTGTAGCTCTTCACGCCGATACCGCATTCCATGCCGTTACGCACTTCAGAGGCATCGTCTTTGAAGCGACGCAGGGATTCCAGCTCACCTTCGAAGATCACCACATCATCACGCAGTACGCGGATCGGACGGTTACGGTGAACCGTACCTTCGACCACCATACAACCGGCAATCGCACCAAACTTCGGCGAACGGAACACGTCACGCACTTCCGCGATACCCAGAATGTTCTCGCGAACATCGCTGCCGAGCATGCCGGTCAGGGCCTTCTTGACGTCTTCGATGATGTCGTAGATCACGTTGTAGTAACGCATATCCAGACCTTCCTGCTCGACGATCTTGCGAGCACCGGCATCGGCACGCACGTTGAAGCCGAACAGAACAGCGTTGGAAGCCAGCGCCAGGTTGGCATCGGACTCGGTGATACCACCGACACCGCCACCGACCACACGCACTTGCACCTCATCGTTACCCAGGCCGCCGAGCGAGCCTTGCAACGCTTCCAGCGAACCACGAACGTCGGATTTGAGGACGATGTTGAGCGTCTTCTTCTCTTCCTGGCCCATGTTCTCGAAGATGTTTTCCAGCTTGCCGGCGTGAGCACGGGCCAGCTTCACTTCGCGGAACTTGCCTTGACGGAACAGCGCAACTTCACGGGCTTTCTTCTCGTCAGCCAGCACGCTCATGTCGTCACCAGCTTCCGGAGTACCATCCAGACCGAGAATCTCGACTGGAATCGACGGGCCAGCCTCTTTGATCGGCTTACCGTTCTCATCGAGCATGGCGCGAATACGGCCGTAGTTGGAACCGATCAGCACCATGTCGCCTTGACGCAGGGTACCGTCTTGAACCAATACGGTAGCGACTGGACCACGACCCTTATCGAGACGCGACTCAACTACCACACCGCGACCCGGAGCTGACGGCGTAGCTTTCAGCTCAAGAACTTCGGCCTGCAGCAATACAGCTTCGAGCAGATCATCGACACCAGTACCGACTTTAGCCGACACAGAGACGAATGGTGTATCACCACCCCACTCTTCCGAAGTCACACCGTGTACCGACAGCTCGCTACGGATGCGATCGAGATCGGCGCCCGGCTTGTCGATTTTGTTCACTGCAACCACCAGTGGAACACCAGCGGCCTTGGCGTGCTGGACAGCTTCAATAGTCTGCGGCATTACGCCGTCGTCCGCTGCAACCACCAGAATCACGATGTCCGTCGCCTTGGCACCACGGGCACGCATCGCGGTAAACGCGGCGTGACCTGGGGTGTCGAGGAAAGTGACCATGCCGCGCTCGGTTTCTACGTGGTAGGCACCGATGTGCTGGGTGATACCACCGGCTTCGCCAGCAGCAACCTTGGCACGACGAATGTAGTCGAGCAGCGAGGTCTTACCGTGGTCAACGTGACCCATTACGGTAACAACCGGCGCACGCGCAAAAGTCTCACCTTCAAACTTCAGCGACTCGGCAAGGGAGTCTTCTAGAGCCGTGTCGCTGACCAGGGTGACCTTGTGACCCAGTTCTTCAGCAACCAGCTGGGCAGTTTCCTGATCCAGAACCTGGTTGATGGTCGCAGGAGTACCCAACTTGAACATGAACTTGATGATTTCAGCGGCTTTGACCGACATCTGCTGGGCAAGATCACCCACAGTGATGGTTTCGCCAATCTTCACTTCACGCACGATCGGACCCGTAGGGCTCTGGAAGCCATGAGCATTGCGCTTCTTCAGCTTGCCTTTGCCACGACCACCGCGACGGAAGCTGTCGCTTTCTTCGTCGATGGTGCGCGGAGCGACACGCGGGGCCGGAGCCTTTTCCTTGACAGTAGGACGATGCTGGGTGGTCTTGCGATCACCACCGCGGCGATCGGCATCATCATTGCGTGCTTTATCAGGGCGACGTGGTTCGTCTTTCTTACGCTCGTCTGGCGCAGGAGCAGCCACTGGCAGCTCGACGACAACAGCCGGTGCCGGCGCAGTTTCAACCACAGATTCAACAGCAGGTGTAGCTGCTGGACGCTGTGGTTCTTGCGCCGCGCGACGTTTGGCTTCTTCGTCAGCTTTTGCCTTGGCGGCTTCAGCTACCGCACGCTGCTCAGCCAGCTCACGCTGCTTTTCAGCTTCAATTTCTTCAGCGCTGCGCTTGACGAAGGTCTTCTTCTTGCGCACTTCAACGCTGATCGTCTTGCTACCAGCAACGCGGAGCGTGCTGGTCGTTTTACGCTGCAAGGTAATCTTGCGCGGTTCATCTGTTTTGCTGTCGCCGTGACTGCTCTTGAGGTGGGCCAATAAGGCCTGCTTCTCACTGTCAGTGACTGCCTGCTCAGCACTGCTGTGCGGCAAACCCGCCTCACGCATTTGCTGCAGCAGACGTTCAACCGGCGTATTGACCACTTGGGCCAGTTCTTTAACCGTGACTTGCGTCATGCATTTCTCTCCTCAGGCCGCAACTACTTACTCGAACCAATGGGCTCGTGCGGCCATGATCAACTTGCCGGCTCGCTCAGCGTCGATACCGTCGATGTCGAGCAGGTCATCAATAGACTGCTCGGCCAGGTCTTCGCGGTTAATAACGCCGCGCACTGCCAGTTCATGCGCAAGCGCCTTATCCATCCCCTCAAGCGAGAGCAAGTCTTCGGCTGGGTGGGCATCTGCCAGCTTTTCCTCGTTGGCGATGGCTTTAGTCAGCAAGCGATCTTTGGCACGAGCGCGGAGCTCGCTGACGATATCCTCGTCGAAGCCATCAATGCTGAGCATTTCTTCCATCGGTACGTAGGCAATTTCTTCAAGGCTGGTGAAGCCCTCTTCGACCAACACCTGGGCCAGCTCTTCGTCGACTTCCAACTCGTCGATAAAGCGCTGCAGGATGTCGCCTGTTTCCGCCTGCTGCTTAGCCTGAATGTCCGACTCGGTCATCACGTTTAGCGTCCAACCAGTCAACTGACTGGCCAAACGCACGTTCTGACCACCGCGGCCAATGGCCTGAGCAAGGTTGTCTGCGCCGACAGCGATGTCCATGGCATGGGCATCTTCATCGACGATGATGGCAGCGACTTCGGCTGGTGACATGGCGTTGATTACGAACTGCGCAGGATTATCATCCCACAGCACGATATCTACACGCTCACCCGCCAACTCGCCGGAGACCGCCTGAACGCGCGAACCGCGCATACCAATACAGGCACCCTGCGGGTCGATGCGCTTATCTTTGGAACGCACAGCCAGCTTGGCTCGCGAACCCGGGTCGCGGGCAGCACCCATGACCTCAATCAGCTCTTCAGCGATTTCCGGCACTTCGATGCGGAACAGCTCAATCAGCATTTCCGGCGCAGTGCGCGACAGGATCAGCTGCGGACCACGGTTCTCAGTGCGAATTTCCTTGAGCAAGGCACGCATGCGCACGCCTACACGGAAAGTCTCGCGGGAGATGATGTCTTCGCGGGCCAGCATAGCTTCAGCGTTGTTACCCAGATCAACGATCACGCTGTCACGGGTTACTTTCTTCACAGTGCCGGAGATGATTTCTCCCAGACGCTCGCGGTAAGCCTCAACAACCTGAGCACGCTCAGCTTCGCGGACTTTCTGCACAATCACTTGTTTGGCGGTTTGCGCAGCAATACGACCGAACTCAATCGAATCGATTTTTTCTTCCAGCACTTCACCAACTTTAGCGTTGGCTTCGACCGCACGTGGCATGTCAGTGGTGACCTGGTGTGCAGGATCATCAAAGTCACTTTCTTCCACTACGGTCCAGCAGCGGAATGTTTCGTAGTTGCCGGTCTGACGATTGATCGCCACACGCAACTCAACTTCATCTTCAAAACGCTTCTTGGTAGCGGTGGCCAAAGCCAGCTCCAGCGCCTCAAAAATTACGCTTGCCGGTACGCCCTTTTCATTGGATACCGACTCAACAACCAGCAGTACTTCTTTGCTCATCGTACGCCTCGCCTTTCGCAATCCGTTGGATCCGCGGGATCCGCGTCTCAATCAAACCTGGGGATAATGTTGGCCTTGTCGATCATATCGATCGGCAACAGGAATTCATGGTCATCCACCTGCACTACCACGTCCTGCTCTTCCACACCGCGCAGAAGGCCCTGAAAGTTGCGCCGACCTTCAAAAGGTGAGCGCAGCTTGATCTTCACTTGCTCGCCCGCATGACTAGCAAACTGCTCAATGGTGAACAGCGGCCTATCCATGCCAGGCGAGGACACCTCAAGGGTGTACTCGGCGCTAATCGGGTCTTCGACATCGAGGACACCACTGATCTGCCGACTGACGACTTCACAGTCTTCGATCACTACGCCATCAGGCTGCTTATCAATATAAATTCGCAGCAAAGAATGCCGCCCTTGTGACAGGAACTCGACACCCCAGCATTCGTAGCCAAGAGCCTCGACTACCGGGGCCACCAAGGCTTGCAACTGTTCTAGCTTGCTCGACACCTGAACCCCTCGCGCACGCTGTAAAAATAAAAAATGGGCGAATCGCCCATCATATAACCGCCCTCTAAAGGCCGGCAAAGCTGTCACCCAGCTAGCAAAAAGCCCCTTAAAAGGGGCTCCTCTGCAACTCAATGCGGGGGCCGGTTTAACCCAGCCAGCGTCGGACTTAACATCCGAGGAGCGACCTTGCTGCTCAATCCCACATCAAAGCTGGGGCCGGATTATACGACTTAACCCAAACCCGGGTCAATCGAAGCTCCAGCAACAAGAAGGCCCGCATCTAGCGGGCCTTCTTGAAAATTGGTACCGAGAAGGGGACTCGAACCCCTACAGCCTATGGCCACTACCACCTCAAGGTAGCGTGTCTACCAATTCCACCACCTCGGCAAAATCGTTTGTTGCATACAGCATTTACGTATTACTGCTGCTCTGGAGCCTGAGGTACGTCTGCCGCTTCATTAGCCGGCTTAGTTGCGTCAAGAACAGGTACATCTTCAACAGCTGGCTTAGCCTGCTGAACTTCTAACACGGCCGGATCAGGCAAACCAACCTGAGCCATACCATCAGCTTTTTCTTTAGCAAAGTAGCCTAAGCCCAAGCTAGTCATGAAAAAAGTGGCGGCAAGTATAGCAGTAACTCGACTCAGAAAGGTAGTACTACCTTGACTGCCGAATACAGTGGAAGAAGCACCAGCACCAAAAGAAGCGCCCGCGTCTGCACCCTTGCCCTGCTGCAGTAAAACCAGCACAACTACGCCGATAGCACCCAGCAGATGAAGAACAACGATAACTGTTTCCAGCATTTCTTTAGCTTCCTGCGGCGCGACAGATCGCACCGAACTCATCCGCATTCAGAGAGGCTCCACCCACAAGCCCCCCATCGATATCCGGCATACCGAACAACTCGGCTGCACTAGCGGCTTTGACACTGCCGCCATAAAGAATTCTTACCTTTCCAGCCAACTCCGGGCTTTTCGCCGCCAACTGCGCGCGAATTGCCGCATGCACTTCCTGCGCCTGCTCAGGCGATGCAGTCAACCCAGTGCCAATAGCCCAAACCGGTTCATAAGCAATGACTGCATGCGCAAACACCTCAACACCCAAGGCATCAGCCACTGCAGATAACTGAGCAGCAACAACCGAAAGCGTCTGCCCAGCTTCACGCTGAGCCAAGGTTTCACCAACACACAACACTGGAATCAAGCCCGAAGATTGCGCCGCTGCAAACTTACGCGCCACAACCTCATCACCCTCACCCAAAACAAACCTGCGTTCGGAGTGACCAACCAACACCAGTGAGCAGCTCACGTCTTGTAACTGACTTGCCGCCACCTCACCAGTCAAAGCACCCTGCTGCGCCTCAACAGCGCAATCTTGTGCACCAACAGCAATAGCACTGCCGACCAAGCCATCAACAACCTGACCGAGATGTAAACAAGACGGGAAAACCGCAACATCCACACCAGCAGGCAACACCTGCTGAGAGAGACCGCTGATCAGCTCTGCGACGCTGGCGCGGGTACCGTGCATTTTCCAGTTACCAGCTACCATTGGGCGACGCATGCTTTACCTCGTCGGTCAAAGAGGGCGCAGATGTTACCCAACAGCTACCCGCCTGGCAAGCCGAATCAAACACATACATCAGCAACAACTTTAGCCAATTCATCGGCATAGCCGCGCACCAAGCCCTCATCGTCACCTTCGACCATGACACGCACCAGCGGCTCGGTACCAGATTTGCGCAGCAGCACCCGCCCGCGACCGGCCATTTGCTCGGTAACTCGGGCGCTAGCCTCCTGCACAGCCGGATGCTCCAACGGATCAACACCGCCCGCAAAACGCACATTCACAAGCACCTGCGGGCACTTCTGCATACCCAGCCGCGCCTCACCAAGCGTCTGCCCGCGGTGCTTGAGCGCCATCAGTACCTGCAGCGCTGCGATGATCGCGTCCCCGGTAGTGGTGTGCTGAAAACACACCAGGTGACCGGAGTTTTCCCCACCCAGCTGCCAGTTACGCGCCAGCAACTCGGCGATCACATAGCGATCACCAACCTTGGCACGCACAAACGGAATAGCCAATTCAGCCAAGGCCAGCTCCAGCCCCAGATTACTCATCAGCGTACCGACCACCCCCCCCTGCAGCTTGTCGCGCTCAAGCAGGTCACGGGCGATGATAAACAGCAGCTCATCACCATCAACCACTGCCCCGGAGTGATCAACCATCAATACGCGATCCGCATCACCGTCGAAAGCGATTCCCAGGTCGGCGTGCTGTGCCAACACTTCGGCCTGCAGCGCCTCGATATGGGTCGAGCCACATGCATCATTAATATTCAGACCATTGGGCTGCGCCGACAGAACAGTTACCTGCGCACCCAACTCACGGAACACGCTAGGCGCGACCTTATACGCCGCACCATGAGCGCAATCGACCACAACCTTCAGCCCGGCAAAGTCGGTGCTAGTTGGCACGCTGCTCTTACAGAATTCGATATAGCGCCCAGCGGCGTCATTGATTCGCGAGACCTTGCCCAGCTGCTCTGACTCCACCACCGTCATGGGCTGATCGAGCAGCTCCTCGATCATCAACTCGATCTCATCCGGCAATTTGGTGCCCTGCCCCGAGAAGAACTTGATGCCATTGTCATGATGCGGGTTGTGCGAGGCACTAATAACAATCCCTGCCTCGGCATGAAAGGTACGAGTCAAATAGGCAATTGCTGGCGTCGGCATTGGTCCGAGCAGCATTACGTCCGCCCCGGCCGCGGACAAGCCCGCCTCCAGAGCAGACTCAAACATGTATCCGGAGATGCGTGTGTCCTTGCCAATCAGAATGCGGCACTTGCCCTGCTTGCGAAACGCCATCCCAGCGGCCCAGCCGAGCTTGAGCATGAATTCCGGGGTAATAGGGAAGTCACCGACACGCCCACGAATACCGTCAGTACCAAAATATTTTCTACCCATCCCAGCATTCCTTCTAACTTATTCAGCCGCTTCAACTGCGGCAATCATCCGCACCACATCAACCGCCTGCGCCACATCATGTACCCGCAGAATGTGCGCACCTTTACTCAGTGCCAGCGCTGCCAAGGCCAGGCTGCCGTATAGGCGCTCACCCACTTCATGCCCCAACACTTTACCGATCATGCTCTTGCGCGATACACCGACCAGCAGAGGCCGACCCAAGCCATGCAAAGCCTGCAGATGCTTGAACAGCGACAGGTTATGCTCCAGGGTCTTGGCAAAACCGAAGCCTGGATCAAGGATGACGCGCTCAGCAGCAATCCCAACAGCCGCACAGGCCGCCAGTCGCTCAAGCAGAAACCCGCACACCTCTGCCACAATATCGGGGTATTGAGGGTTCTGTTGCATGGTGGTTGGCTCACCACGCATATGCATCAGACAGACAGGCAACCCACTGTCCGCGGCGGCATCCAAAGCACCATCACGCTGCAATGAGCGCACGTCATTGATCAAGCCCGCGCCCAGCCGCGCTGTTTCGCGGATGACTGCTGGAGTTGAGGTGTCCACCGAAATAATCACATCCAACTCGCGAGCAATTGCCTCGACGATAGGCGCCACCCGCTCTAATTCCTCCACCGGAGAAACCGCACGAGCGCCAGGACGCGTCGATTCACCGCCGACATCAATCAGCGTCGCCCCTGCTTGCAGCATCGACTCGGCATGACGCAATGCCGCATCAAGCCGACCATAGCGCCCGCCATCGGAGAAGGAGTCAGGAGTTACATTGAGAATACCCATCACTTGCGGACGGCTTAAATCAAGAAACCGGCTGCCACACGGCAGCCGGTCAAAGGTTGGCACAACAGACATAGAAAACCTTAGAGCTCGGCGGCTGGACCACCAATTGGCTTTTCTGTGGACTCAGCGACTGCAACCGGCGCAGTTGGCGTACCGTTGTTGTCGTCACCACCCTGCCAACCCTTCGGTTCACGCGGTGCAAGGCCATTCATGATGTCTTCAATCTGCTCAGCATCGATGGTTTCGTACTTCATCAGCGCTTCAGCCATCGCGTCGAGCTTGTCGCGATTTTCTTGCAGTAGGCGCTTAGCGGTGCCATAGCACTCGTCAATGATGCTGCGCACCTCTTGGTCAATCAGCTTGGCGGTATCAGCAGAGACATTGCTCTGGTTACTGCCCATGCTACGGCCCAGGAAAACCTCACCCTCCTCCTCCGCATACATCAGCGGACCGAGCTTTTCCGATAAGCCCCACTTGGTGACCATATTCTTGGCCAACTGAGTGGCGCGCATAATGTCGTTGGACGCCCCCGTGGTGACACCATCGAAGCCAAGGGTCATTTCTTCGGCGATTCGACCACCGAACAGTGAGCAGATCTGACTGGTCAGTGCGCGCTTGCTCAGGCTGTAACGATCCTCTTCGGGCAAGAACATGGTCACACCCAAAGCACGACCGCGCGGAATGATCGACACCTTGTAGACCGGATCATGCTCAGGCACCAAACGCCCAACAATCGCGTGACCGGCTTCATGGAACGCGGTATTGAGCTTTTCTTTGTCCGACATGACCATGGTTTTGCGCTCGGCACCCATCATGATCTTGTCTTTAGCCAGCTCGAACTCTTTCATTTCGACAAGTCGCTTACCGGACCGCGCAGCAAACAGCGATGCTTCGTTGACCAGGTTAGCCAGGTCAGCACCGGAGAAGCCCGGCGTACCACGCGCAATTACGGCAGGAGCGACATCATCACCCATCGGCACCTTGCGCATGTGCACTTTGAGAATCTGCTCACGACCACGGATGTCCGGCAAACCGACCACCACCTGACGGTCGAAGCGACCAGGACGCAGCAATGCAGGGTCAAGTACGTCAGGACGGTTGGTCGCGGCGATTACGATGATGCCGTCGTTCATTTCAAAACCGTCCATCTCTACCAGCAACTGGTTGAGGGTTTGCTCACGCTCATCGTGACCACCACCCATACCAGCACCACGATGGCGACCAACCGCATCAATCTCATCGATAAAGATGATGCAAGGCGCGTGCTTCTTGGCTTGCTCAAACATATCGCGGACACGGGACGCACCGACACCCACGAACATTTCCACGAAATCCGAACCGGAAATAGTGAAGAACGGCACCTTAGCTTCGCCAGCAACAGCCTTGGCCAACAAGGTTTTACCGGTACCAGGCGAGCCAACCATCAGCACACCGCGAGGAATACGCCCACCGAGGCGCTGGAACTTGCCTGGATCGCGCAAAAACTCAACCAGCTCGCTGACTTCTTCCTTGGCTTCGTCGCAACCGGCGACGTCAGCAAAGGTGGTTTTGACCTGATCTTCCGAGAGCAAGCGCGCCTTGGATTTGCCGAAGCTCATCGGCCCGCCCTTGCCGCCAGCACCGCCCTGCATTTGGCGCATAAAGAACATGAACACGGCGATAATCACCAGAATCGGGAAGCTGGCAACTAATAGCTGAGTCCAAATGCTCTGCTGCTCAGGCTGCTTACCAACGATTTCGACGTTGTTATCCATCAGGTCCTTGATCAGGCCATTGTCCTGAATCGCCGGACGCACCGTCTCGAACGATGAACCATCGGAACGCGTACCGCTGATGATGAATCCATCAACCGTTACGCGCTTAACCCCACCACTCTGGACCTGCTGGATAAACTGCGAGTAGTTGAGTTTGTTTGACTCACTCGGGCTGGAGAAATTATTCATCACCGTGACCAAGACGGCGGCGATGATCAGCCACAAGACCAGATTCTTTGCCATGTCGTTCAATTAGCTACCCTCTGAAGCAGGCCCCGTGCTGAAGCGCGCTTCGCATGACGACCAGTTATTTACCGATCTAACTTACTACACAACGCCCACTCCTGGCAGACGCCGTCTGTAACCCTTTATTTGCTGTAAGACCATAAGACCGCACAACAATTCGCGAAAACCTTTGCAACTGCAACCATCACACGCCACGGAAACCACGAGCCAGCATGTACTGCTCGCGTGAACGATCGCGTGAAGAAAGCGGCTTGCGCATCTGCACCTTGTCGAACATCTGGCGCACCTGCTTGTGATACTGGTCGAAACCTTCACCCTGGAAGATTTTGATCAGAAAATCACCACCCGGACGCAACACCCGCGAGGACAGATCCAGCGCCAGCTCACACAGATACATGGCTCGCGGCTGATCCGACTCCCGTACACCACTCATATTGGGGGCCATATCGGAAATCACAAGGTCTACCGGATATTCACCAATGGCCTCGAGTATCCGTGCGAACACGGCATCGTCGGTAAAGTCCCCCTGAATAAAGGTGACATCCGGAATACTGTCCATCTCAAGAATATCTGACGCGATCAACCGGCCCTTGTCGCCGATCACTCGACTGGTGACCTGCGACCAGCCGCCAGGGGCGGCGCCCAGATCAACTACAGTGATGCCCGGGCGGAGAATACGATCCTTCTCCTGAATCTCCAGCAGCTTGTAGCTGGCGCGCGAACGATAGCCATCCTTCTGCGCCATTTTGACGTAAGGGTCGTTGAAATGCTCTTTCAGCCAACCTTGACTGGTCTTGGAACGGGCCACGCAATACCTCGAATATGCAACGCATGAATATCTGGGCGGCTCCGAAGGCGCTCGGGTAAACTAACCGCCGTTTTTTACCAGATTAAATGCAGGAATCAGATTATGCCGCTCACTCAAGAGCAGAAGAAACAATTCAAATCTATCGGCCACCATTTAAAGCCTGTATTGATCGTGGCTGACAATGGCCTGACCGAAGGTGTGCTGACCGAACTGGAACGCGCACTGAGCGATCATGAACTGATTAAAGTGCAATTACGCATCACTGAGCGAGAAGATCGCCTGACCGCCATCAACGAACTGTGTAAAGCAGGCAAGGCAGAACTGGTTCAGGTGATTGGCAAAATGGCGCTGATCTACCGCAAAAACCCGAAAGTGAACAAGAATCTGTCCAACGTTCACCGTCATCACGGCTGATTATCAGCAGCTGCGAGGCGCGTTCAGCGCCTTTGCAGCAAACTGCTCTAGCGCTTTATAGCGTACGCTTGAGTTTTTTGCGGTACCGGCTGCAAGACAAGTAACAATCCGCAAAATGCCATGACCAGATAACTGAACATCAGCCACAACCCTACCTCAGGCAGCAGCTTGCGAACAACGAAGTAACTCCCCGCCATCACCAGCACGACCAACAGCAACTGCCCACGCGTATCACGCCACAGGCTTGCCAGTTGCTCCGCACGAATCAGTACCAGCACCTGCAACCCCGCGCAAACAGCCGTAAGGCCTACCAGCAGCGGGCGCAAAGTATTGCCAATTTCCTCGACCAGCAACGAGGCCAGACCAATCTTGGCAATCGCCGGCAACAGTAGAAAATGCAGCAACCAAAGGCCACCGACCCAGAGCGCCTGAGCCAGCAGCCAACTGATCGCACCAGCATCACGCGAGCCAGGCTTAGAGATGGCGAACCTCGACGATCTCATACTCAAGCGCGCCGCTCGGGGTCTGCACCACCACCACGTCGCCCTCGCTCTTGCCGATCAGGGCGCGGGCGATAGGCGAACCGACGGAAATCTTGCGCTGCTTGATGTCCGCCTCGTCCTCACCAACGATCTGGTAAGTCACGCTTTCATCGGTTTCGCAGTTGGCGATTTCTACGGTCGTGCCGAAAATCACCTTACCGGTATGCTCAATCGCAGTGACATCAATGATCACCGCATTCTGCAGGCGACCTTCGATATCACGGATACGTGCCTCGACCATACCCTGCTGCTCACGAGCAGCGTGGTATTCAGCGTTTTCCTTAAGATCGCCCAACTCACGCGCAGTACCAATTTCCTGGCTGAGTTTGGGCCGCAACACCTTAGTCAGGTGCGCGTGCTCTTCTTCCAGGGCGCGAGCGCCCTGGACGGTCATAGGGTATTTGATCATGCCTTGATTCCTGCATGCAGATCCTGCAGCCGGCGTACGGTCTTCTCGGGACCGAACTTCAGCGCCTCACAGATCGCCTGACCCGCCGCAATGGTGGTGGTGCAATAGATCTTGTGCTGCAGAGCGTTACGACGAATGGAGTAGGAGTCCGCAATGGACTGACGACCTTCGGTGGTGTTGATGATCAGGGTGACTTCGTCATTCTTGATCATGTCGACTACGTGCGGACGACCTTCGGTCACCTTATTGACACGACGTACTGGCAAGCCAGCCGCCTCGATAAGCTTGGCAGTACCGGCGGTTGCAACCACCTCAAAACCCAACTCGATCAGGTCACGGGCAACGCCCTCCACCAATGGTTTGTCGTCATCACGCACACTGATAAAGGCCACGCCGGCGTTTGGCAGAATCTCGCTAGCGCCCGACTGCGCCTTGGCAAAGGCTTCGCCGAAGGTATCACCCACGCCCATTACTTCACCGGTGGACTTCATTTCTGGGCCAAGAATCGGGTCGACGCCTGGGAACTTGGCGAACGGGAATACCGCTTCCTTGACGCTGAAATACGGCGGGATGATTTCCTTGGTATAACCGGCATCAGCCAGCGACTTACCCGCCATGACGCGGGCAGCCACCTTCGCCAGCGAGACACCGACGCACTTGGAGACAAACGGCACGGTACGCGAAGCACGCGGGTTCACTTCAATAACGAAGATGTCCTCGCCCTGCACGGCCATCTGCACGTTCATCAGACCAACTACATTCAGCTCCAGAGCCATTTTCTTGACCTGGTCGCGGATCTCGTCCTGGATGTGCATCGGCAGCGAGTACGGCGGCAGCGAACAAGCGGAGTCACCGGAGTGCACGCCTGCCTGCTCGATGTGCTGCATGATCGCGCCAATCACCACGATTTCACCGTCGCACACCGCATCCACGTCCACTTCGATGGCGCAGTTGAGGAAGTGGTCGAGCAGCACCGGGCTGTCGTTAGAGACTTTCACCGCTTCGCGCATGTAACGCTTGAGCTCGTCTTCCTGGTAGACGATTTCCATCGCCCGGCCACCCAGTACATAGGACGGACGCACTACCAGCGGGTAGCCAATGGTTTTGGAATGAGCCAAGGCTTCGTCTTCGCTGCGCGCAGTGGCGTTGGCAGGCTGACGCAGACCCAGACGCTGCACCATCTGCTGGAAGCGCTCGCGGTCTTCGGCGCGGTCGATGGCGTCAGGGCTGGTGCCGATGATCGGCACGCCGGCTTCTTCCAGGGCGCGGCAGATCTTCAGTGGGGTCTGGCCGCCGTACTGCACGATCACACCTTTCGGCTGTTCGACGCGGACGATTTCCAGCACGTCTTCCAGGGTTACCGGCTCGAAGTACAGACGGTCGGAAGTGTCGTAGTCGGTGGAGACGGTCTCCGGGTTGCAGTTGACCATGATGGTCTCGTAACCGTCTTCACGCAGAGCCAGTGCCGCGTGTACGCAGCAGTAGTCGAACTCGATGCCCTGACCGATACGGTTTGGGCCACCACCGAGGATCATGATCTTGTCGCGGCTCGACGGATTGGCTTCGCACTCTTCCTCATAGGTCGAGTACATGTAAGCGGTGTCGGTGGCGAACTCGGCGGCGCAGGTGTCCACGCGCTTGTACACCGGCAGCACTTTCAACTTGTGGCGCTGGCTGCGCAGGGTCTTCTCGGTCACGCCCAGCAGCTTGGCCAGGCGAATATCGGAGAAGCCTTTACGCTTGAGCTTGTACATCGAGTCACGATCAATGCTCGACAGCGCCAGGGTTTTGATCCGCTCTTCGTCCTTGATCAGGTCTTCAATCTGCACCAGGAACCATTCATCGATATTGGTCAGCTCGAAGACTTCAGCCACGGTCTTGCCGGCACGGAAGGCATCGCCGATGTACCAGATACGATCAGCGCTTGGCACGGTCAGTTCGCGACGCAGGGTGCTTTCGGCTTCAGGATCAGCCAGATCGAGCATCGGATCGAGGCCCGAAACGCCGACTTCCAGACCGCGCAGGGCTTTCTGCAGGGATTCCTGGAAGGTGCGGCCGATAGCCATGACTTCACCGACCGATTTCATCTGCGTAGTCAGGCGGGCGTCGGCCTTGGGGAATTTCTCGAAGGCAAAACGTGGAATTTTGGTCACGACGTAGTCGATGGCCGGCTCGAACGACGCTGGAGTGCGACCACCGGTGATGTCGTTGGACAGCTCATCAAGGGTGTAACCCACCGCCAACTTGGCGGCGATCTTGGCGATCGGGAAGCCGGTGGCCTTGGAGGCCAGCGCCGAGGAACGCGACACGCGCGGGTTCATCTCGATCACGACCATGCGGCCAGTGTTCGGGCAGATGCCGAACTGCACGTTGGAGCCGCCGGTCTCCACGCCGATCTCACGCAGTACCGCCAGGGAGGCGTTACGCAGGATCTGGTATTCCTTGTCGGTCAGGGTTTGTGCCGGAGCCACGGTGATCGAGTCACCGGTGTGCACGCCCATCGGGTCGAAGTTTTCAATGGCGCAGACGATGATGCAGTTGTCCTTTTTATCGCGGACCACCTCCATCTCGTACTCTTTCCAGCCGATCAGCGATTCGTCGATCAGCAATTCGCTGGTTGGCGACAGATCGATACCGCGGGCGCAGATTTCTTCGAACTCTTCACGGTTGTAAGCAATACCGCCGCCAGTGCCGCCCATGGTGAAGGACGGACGGATGATGCAGGGGAAGCCCACCTTCTCCAGCACACCGTAGGCTTCTTCCATGTTGTGCGCGATGCCAGAAACCGGGCAGGCCAGGCCGATGTCTTTCATCGCCTTGTCGAAGCGCGAACGGTCTTCGGCCTTGTCGATGGTATCGGCATTGGCGCCGATCATCTCGACACCGAACTTTTCCAGGATGCCGTGCTTTTCCAGGTCCAGCGCGCAGTTCAGCGCGGTCTGGCCACCCATGGTTGGCAGCAGGGCGTCCGGACGCTCCTTCTCGATGATTTTGGCCACGGTGGACCACTTGATCGGCTCGATGTAGGTGGCGTCCGCCATGGCCGGGTCGGTCATGATGGTGGCGGGGTTGGAGTTGACCAGAATGACGCGGTAACCCTCTTCTTTCAGCGCTTTACACGCCTGGGCACCGGAATAGTCGAACTCGCAGGCCTGGCCGATAACAATCGGGCCAGCGCCGAGGATCAGGATGCTTTTTATGTCTGTACGTTTTGGCATGTTATCTCTCGAATCCTTGGGTCAGTCGGCTGGCTTAACGGCGCTTGGCCATGGCTTCGATAAAACGGTCGAAAAGCGGCGCCACATCGGCTGGACCGGGGCTCGCTTCGGGGTGACCCTGGAAGCTGAAGGCGTCCTTGTCGGTACGTTCGATACCCTGCAGGGAACCGTCGAACAGCGACTTGTGGATGGCACGCACGTTACTCGGCAGGCTGCTTTCATCCACGGCAAAACCGTGGTTCTGGCTGGTGATCATCACCACGCCGGTTTTCAGGTCTTGCACCGGGTGGTTGGCACCGTGGTGGCCGTGACCCATTTTCAGGGTCTTGGCACCGGAGGCCAGGGCCAGCAGCTGATGACCGAGACAGATACCGAATACCGGGATGTCGGTTTCCAGCACATCCTTGATCGCTGCGATGGCGTAATCGCACGGTTCAGGATCGCCTGGGCCGTTGGACAGAAACACACCATCTGGATTCAGCGCCAGCACTTCAGCAGCAGGCGTCTGCGCCGGTACTACGGTTACGCGGCAACCACGTTCAACCAGCATGCGTAGAATGTTCCACTTAACGCCGTAATCGTAGGCAACCACGTGATGCGGCAAGCTGGCAGCCGGGATTTCTGGATGACTGTCAGTCTTCAGCTCCCACACACTGGAGCGCCACTCATAGCGCTCGGTGCAGCTGACCACCTTGGCCAGGTCCATCCCTTTCAGGCCGGGGAAGCTGCGCGCCAGCTCCAGAGCTTTTTCTTCGGTGGCGTCATCGCCGACCAGAATGCAGCCGTTCTGCGAACCTTTCTCACGCAGAATACGCGTCAGGCGACGAGTATCAATCCCGGCAATAGCAACAGTGCCGTTTTCCTTGAGGTACTCATCCAGTGGCTGCTTGTTGCGCCAGTTGCTGGAGGTCAGCGGTAGGTCGCGAATAATCAGGCCTGCTGCCCATACGCGATTAGACTCGGCATCTTCCGGCGTGGTGCCGGTGTTGCCGATGTGCGGATAGGTCAGGGTAACGATCTGCTGGGCATAGGAAGGATCGGTAAGGATTTCCTGATAGCCGGTCATGGCGGTGTTAAAAACCACCTCTCCAATAGTTTGGCCATCGGCACCGATGGCCTCGCCGCGAAAAATGCTGCCATCAGCAAGAGCCAAAATGGCAGGTTTAAGGGCTGGCTTACTCAAGAAAACCTCCGAAAATAAAAACGTGAAGCAAACGCAGATTGTAAAAAAGCGGGATGACGTATCAACCGTCACCCCGCTTTTTTATCTGATTCATTCTGCGCAACTTTAGTGGACACACTAAAGCAGAAAGCTTACAGGAAAGTGCCTTTTTGGTCCACCGCCAGTTACGCTTGAGAGCCAGGTAAAAGGCAATCTTGCGACAGAATGCCTCAGTTGAGCCCCAGAACGTCCTGCATGTCGTACAGACCAGGCTTGCGCTCCTGCAACCACAGCGCCGCGCGAACAGCACCTTTAGCGAAGGTCATACGGCTCGACGCCTTATGAGTGATCTCCACGCGCTCACCATCAGCCGCAAAAAGCACGGTGTGATCGCCGACCACATCGCCAGCGCGCACGGTGGCAAAACCGATGGTTTCGCGCTCACGCGCACCGGTTTGTCCTTCGCGACCGTAAACCGCCACTTTCTGCAGATCGCGACCCAGCGCATTGGCCACTACCTCCCCCATACGCAGCGCAGTACCGGATGGCGCATCGACCTTATGGCGGTGATGAGCCTCGATGATTTCAATATCCACATCATCGCCCAGCACTCGCGCAGCGGTATCCAGCAGCTTCAGACATAGATTGACACCAACACTGAAGTTGGCAGCAAACACGATGGGGATCTGCTTGCCAGCATCCACCAGCAACTGCTTTTCCTCAGACGAGAAACCAGTGGTGCCAATCACCATGGCTTTACCCGCTTGGCGACAGACCTCGAGGTTCCTCAGGGTTACCGACGGGTGAGTGAAGTCGATCAATACATCAAACTGATCGAGTACTGCAGCCAAATCACCCGAGAGACTGACCCCCATCTTGCCTTGCGCAACCAACTCACCGACATCCGCACCCACCAGGCTGCTATCCGCACGGTCAACCGCCGCCTGCAACTGCGCACCATCGGCCAGTTGCACAGCCTCGATCAGGGTTTTCCCCATACGCCCAGCGGCGCCCATCACAGCAATACGTTGCATAACCTCAGCTCCAAGCTGTCGCAACTAGCTGCAGCGCCCACTCAACGGTCGACACAGCCAGCCAGCGGTTTTTACAGATCACCAAAGAAGCGCTTAACACCCTCGAACCAGCCATTGGCTTTTGGCGAGTGCGAACTGTTGCCCTCTAGCGTCTTACGGAACTCTTCGAGCAGTTCGCGCTGGCGACGATCCAGGTTAACCGGCGTCTCCACCGCCACCTTGCACATCAGATCACCAGCACCACCGCCACGCACCGGAGCCACACCCTTGCCGCGCAGCCGGAACATCTTGCCGGTCTGAGTGCCCTCAGGAATCTTCAGCTTGACCCGACCATCCAGAGTCGGCACTTCCAGCTCGCCACCCAAGGCCGCATCAGCAAAACTAATCGGCACTTCGCAGTACAGGTGCTTACCGTCACGCTGAAAAATCGCATGCTCGCGGACATTCACCACAACATACAGGTCGCCTGCTGGACCACCCATAGCACCGGCTTCGCCCTCGCCAGACAAGCGAATACGATCACCCGTATCAACACCCGCCGGGACTTTCACCGACAGGGTTTTGTGCTCCTCGACTCGACCATGACCATGGCAAGAACCGCATGGGTCGGTGATCATCTTGCCGCTACCATGACAGCGCGGGCACGTCTGCTGCACGGAGAAGAAACCCTGCTGCATGCGCACCTGACCAATACCACCACAGGTGGTACAGGTCACAGGCGTAGTGCCCTTCTTCGCCCCGCTGCCATCGCACGGCTTGCAATTGACCAGCGTTGGCACGCGAATGGTCACTGTCGTGCCACGCACCGCTTCTTCCAGATCCAGCTCAAGGGTATAACGCAGATCACTGCCGCGCTGCGCGCCGCCGCGTGAACCACCACGGCCGCCACCACCAAAGAAATCACTGAATACATCGCCGAAGATATCGGAAAAGTTCGCCCCACCTGGGCCGCCGCCACCGCCGCCCATTTGCGGATCAACACCGGCATGACCGTATTGATCATAGGCCGAGCGCTTAGCCGCATCGGAAAGCACCTCGTAGGCCTCGTTGGCTTCCTTGAACTTCTCTTCCGAAGCCTTATCGTCCGGATTACGGTCCGGGTGGTGCTTCATCGCCAGACGACGGTAGGCCTTTTTCAGCTCCGCCTCGCTCGCCCCGCGCTCAACACCGAGCACTTCGTAAAAATCACGTTTAGCCATAAGTCTTCAACACCTTCAAATCGTCTACTCCAGACACGCCAACGCGGGAGCAAGCTCCCGCGCGGCGAATCGTACCGAGCGCGACTTACGTCACGCCCGGCCAGAGCTGCATAAGCTTGCGCTTATTTGTTGTCTTTGACTTCTTCAAACTCAGCATCAACCACATCGTCAGCTGCGTCCTTAGCCGGCTCTGCATCCTGGGCTTGCGCACCTGGTTGCGGTTGCTCAGCGTACATTTTCTGCGCCAGCGGAGCAGTCACTTCGGACAGAGCGGTCATCTTGGCTTCGATTTCAGCCTTGTCGTCACCCTTCACAGCGACTTCCAACGCGCTCAGCGCTGTTTCGATAGCCGCTTTCTCGTCAGCAGTCGCTTTGTCACCAGCCTCAGTCACCATCTTGCGAGTGGCATGCACTAACTGATCGCCCTGGTTACGCGCACCAGCCAGCTCTTCGAACTTGCGATCTTCCTCGGCATTCGCCTCGGCATCACGCACCATCTGCTCGATTTCTTCCTCGGACAGACCGGAGTTGGCCTTGATTACGATCGACTGAGTCTTGCCAGTCGCCTTGTCTTTTGCGCCCACGTGCAGAATGCCGTTAGCGTCAATATCGAAGGTAACTTCGATCTGCGGTACGCCACGAGGAGCTGGTGGGATCTCGGCCAAGTCGAATTTACCCAGCGACTTGTTACCGCTGGCTTGCTTACGCTCACCCTGCAGCACGTGAATGGTCACCGCGCCTTGGTTGTCGTCAGCCGTCGAGAACACCTGCGACTTCTTGGTCGGGATGGTAGTGTTCTTCTCGATCAGCGCAGTCATTACGCCACCCATGGTTTCAATACCCAGGGTCAGCGGGGAAACGTCAAGCAGCAGCACGTCTTTCACGTCACCAGCCAGCACAGCGCCCTGAATCGCAGCACCCATGGCCACAGCTTCGTCCGGGTTAACGTCTTTACGTGCTTCTTTACCGAAGAAATCGGTTACCAGCTTCTGCACCAGCGGCATGCGGGTCTGGCCGCCGACCAGGATCACGTCATTGATCGCGCCAACGTCAATACCAGCGTCTTTCAGCGCAATACGGCAAGGTTCAATGGTGCGCTGAACCAGATCTTCTACCAGCGCTTCAAGCTTGGCGCGGGAGATTTTTACGTTCAAATGCTTAGGACCGCTGGCGTCTGCAGTGATGTACGGCAGGTTTACGTCGGTCGACTGACTCGAGGACAGCTCGATCTTGGCTTTTTCAGCAGCTTCTTTCAGGCGCTGCATTGCCAGCGGGTCACCCTTGAGGTTCATGCCGCTTTCTTTCTTGAATTCGTCAACCAAGTAGTCGATCAGACGAATGTCAAAGTCTTCACCGCCGAGGAAGGTGTCGCCGTTGGTGGCCAATACTTCGAACTGGTGCTCACCGTCAACTTCAGCAATTTCAATCACGGAAACGTCGAAGGTACCGCCACCCAGGTCATAAACGATGACAGTGTGGTCGCCCTTGGCCTTGTCCATACCGTAAGCCAGAGCGGCTGCGGTTGGTTCGTTGATGATGCGCTTAACGTCCAGACCGGCGATACGCCCGGCATCCTTGGTCGCTTGACGCTGGCTGTCGTTGAAGTAAGCCGGAACGGTGATAACCGCTTCAGTCACAGCCTCACCAAGATAATCTTCGGCGGTTTTCTTCATCTTCTTGAGGATTTCAGCCGAGATTTGTGGCGGCGCCATTTTCTGGCCGTTCACTTCTACCCAGGCGTCGCTGTTGTCAGCCTTGACGATCTTGTAAGGGACCATCTGAATATCTTTCTGTACAACGTCCTCGTCGAAACGACGACCGATCAGACGCTTAACCGCATACAAGGTGTTGTGCGGATTGGTCACAGCCTGACGCTTGGCGGACTGGCCAACCAGAATTTCGCCATCACCGGCATAAGCGATGATCGACGGAGTGGTGCGCGCACCCTCGGCGTTTTCGATAACTTTGGCTTTGCCGTTTTCCAGCACGGAGACGCAGGAGTTGGTAGTCCCCAGGTCAATACCGATAATTTTGCCCATCTTCATTCTCCCGAAACTTTGATAATTCCGCCGCTGTTGGTTACCAGCGGCGGCAGCACTAAAACGCTTGACTGTTTAATGGGGGCTGCCAGACGAATTTCAAGCCTGCTCATCAATCGATGGCGGCGCTTCGGCTGGCGCTTTGCTGACCACCACCATGGCAGGGCGCAACAAACGACCATTGAGCATGTAACCCTTCTGGAACACCTTGAGCACACTGTTAGGTTCCACACTGGCGCTCTCCTGCATCGCCATAGCCTGGTGATGCTCAGGATTGAACGGCGCACCATGCGGATCCAACGCTTCCAACTGGAAACGCTTGAGAGTGTCGTGGAACAACTTGAGCGTCAGCTCCATACCCTCACGAACGGCCTTGATTGCCTCATCATCAGGATTCGACAACTCAAGGCCACGCTCCAGACTGTCCACCACCGGCAACAAGTCGTTGGCAAACTTCTCCAGAGCAAATTTGTGCGCCTTCTCTACATCTTGCTCGGCCCGACGGCGCACATTCTGTAGGTCGGCGGCCATGCGCAGTGACTGATCCTGCGCAGTGACTAGTTGCTCTTCCAGCGCTTGCACGCGAGCAACCAAATCATCACCCGCAGCTACTTCAGCAGCTGTTTGTGCATCGGGATTCTGCGTATCCAGGGTCTGTTCGTCAGCCATGCGTCTCTCCTTTTGAAATTCGACGTGAGCCTCAACTCACCTGCCTGAGCGTTATATGGGGGCAAAAAATATGCTTTCAAGGACAACAGACGGATTGTCAGCCCACAAAAAAACACTGTATAAATAACCAGACATGAACTTGGGAGGCCTCGCAATGCTGGTGCACCTGTCCGTACATAACTACGCCATCGTTGAACATCTTGATCTAGAGCTGGACGCCGGCATGAGCGTGATCAGCGGAGAAACAGGTGCGGGCAAATCGATCATGCTCGACGCCCTCGGCCTGACTCTGGGTGACCGCGCGGACAGTGGCGTGGTTCGCCCGGGCGCTGACAAAGCAGACATCCTCGCCAGCTTCGACCTGCATGACATTCCGGAGGCTCGCGCCTGGCTCGCCGAACGCGACCTGGACAATGACGGCCCATGCATACTGCGCCGAGTGATTACCGCAGAGGGCCGCTCGCGTGGCTACATCAACGGCTCACCCTGCCCGCAGGGCGACCTAAAAGCCCTCGGCGAACTGTTAATCGACATCCACAACCAGCATGAGCACCAATCCCTGCTCAAAGCCGACACCCATCGCCGCCTGCTCGATGAATACGCCGGCAGCCAGGAACTGGCGCGACAGGTTCAGCTGGCCGCACAACGCTGGAAACAAACGCGCAATGAATTGGAGCGCGTTTCCAGCCTGGGTGACGAACAGCGCGCTCGCCATCAACTGCTTAGCTACCAGTTGGAAGAGCTCGACAACCTGGCCCTTGGCGAGAACGAACTCGAACAGCTGGAGCAGGAACATAAGAACCTGACCAATGCCGAAAGCCTGCTAAGCGCCTGCCGCCTGGTGATTGAGCAATGCAGCGAAAACGATGCCGGCAATGTGCTTTCCGCGCTGACCAACAGCCTCAATCGTCTCGGCGCCTTCCAAGGCCAACCAGGTGCATTAAGCGAAGCCACCGACCTGCTAGCCAGCGCCCAAATTCAGGTCGAAGAAGCGGTCGGCGAGCTCAATCGCTTCCTCGACCACTTCGAGGCCGATCCTGAGCGACTACAGCATATGGAAGAACGGCTAGACGCGATCTACACCCTAGCCCGCAAGCACCGCATCCAGCCCAATGAACTGGGCGCCATGCAGCAGCAACTATTCGAAGAACTGGAAAGCCTGAACGCCGAAGATCAGGCCGCCGAGCGCCTGACTGAAGAGCTGACCGCCTTCGAGCGGCATTACCAAGAAAAAGCTGCGGAACTCAGTACCTTGCGCAACAACGCAGCCAGCAAACTGGCCAGTGCAGTCGAACAGGAAATGCAGACCCTAGGCATGCCTGGCGGGCGCTTCACCATCAAATTGACAGCCAACAGCAGCAACGAACCCCACCCTAACGGCGTGGAACAGCTGGAATTTCTTGTCAGCGCCAACCCCGGCCAACCCCTGAAAGCCCTAGCCAAAGTAGCCTCGGGCGGTGAGCTGTCACGCATCAGCCTGGCTATCCAGGTGATCACCGCACAAACGTCGCGAGTACCAACTCTGGTGTTCGACGAAGTAGACGTTGGCATTGGTGGGCCAACCGCCGAAGTGGTAGGACAACTATTGCGCCGCCTTGGCGAACGCGGCCAAGTGCTGACCGTAACCCACCTGCCGCAAGTAGCCTCGCAAGGGCATCAGCATCTATTCGTACACAAAGTGCGCGAAAGCGACGCCACGCGCACCGCCGTAAGTAAACTGAGCCCCACGCAGCGGGTCGAGGAAATCGCCCGTATGCTCGGCGGCGTTGACCTCACGGAAGAATCGCTGGCCCACGCACGGCAGATGGTCGGCAGCGCACAAGCCTGATTTATTCAGCGTATAAGCACAAAGGCGACCCGAAGGTCGCCTTTGTCTAAGGGTCTGCTCCCACTTCATTCACGACCGCACCGAAACCTGTTTTAGCGCGAGGCAAGGCACGAGACGCGAAGTTTGGTCGCCCAAATGAGCTGTCGAGAAACGCAGCATCGCGCTAAAACAGGCCCGTCCCTCCGGGTTGCGCGCAAAATCTCGCCATGCGTTGTTGTGGGACTTGGCAAGGGAACACCATTCCCTGCGTCCCACGCCTAGCCTGGCGAGATTTTGCGCAGCAACGCGGTTCGCGAATGAAGCGGGAGCAGACCCTATCCATCAATCAGCTTTTCTTGCGCACATACAGCACAAGATTATGATCAACCAGCTCGAAACCGTGTTCTTTAACGATTTCTTTCTGGCGCTTTTCGATTTCGGCATCGAAGAACTCAATCACCTCACCCGAGTCGACACACACCATGTGGTCGTGATGGCCGCTATCTGCCAACTCAAACACCGCATGGCCGCCATCAAAGTTGTGGCGCACCACCAGACCCGCCGCCTCAAACTGCGTGAGAACACGGTATACAGTGGCCAGACCAACGTCGTCGCCCGCCTCCATCAAAGACTTGTAAACGTCTTCTGCGCTCATGTGGCGCTGACCGGCCGAATCGAGCATTTGCAGTATCTTGACCCGTGGCAGGGTCACTTTCAGGCCAACCTTGCGTAGTTCGCTATTTTCAACCATGGTCTGCTTTCTCACGGAAGCGGCTTCGCAGCTTCCTTTATTACGGGTATGATCCGGGTTTATGTTGCCAAGCCAAGATAGTGGAAGTCGCCCACCGATGCAAAAGACTAAACTCCTGCTGACCAGCCTCTCCCTTACCGGGCTACTCGCACTCGCCGGTTGTTCATTCCCCGGGGTTTATAAAATCGACATTCAACAAGGCAATGTCGTTACGCAGGACATGATAGACCAGTTGCGGCCAGGAATGACCCGCAAACAAGTACGGTTTATCATGGGTAACCCGCTGCTCACTGACACCTTTCACGCCAATCGCTGGGACTACCTCTATAGCATTCAGCCAGGTGGCGGCCAGCGCCTGCAGGAGCGTGTTAGCGTCAACTTCAGCGCAGACGACCAACTGGTGAGCCTGTCTGGGGACTTCATGCCAGGTGTCAGCCGCGACCAGGCCATTCTGGGTGAAGACAGTGGCGTAACGACTCCGCAAACCACTCAGCAACCAAAAGCCGAAGAAAAACCGGCACCAGGCTCGCTGCTCGAACAAATCCAACGCGAAGTGGACGATGTAAAAGTCGTGCCAGTGCCTACTCCAGAACCGCTGGAAAGCACCCCGCAGTAATATTTGATTATAAAAAAGCCCGGTCATCCCCGGGCTTTTTTATAGCTACTACTTAGCCGCACTTAACTCCCAACATCCTCCGCCCGAGCTTGCGCTACCTTCGCCGCGCGCTGCTTGCGCACTTCTTTCGGGTCAGCGATTAACGGTCGATATATCTCTACTCGCTCACCATCTTCTAGCAGTCTTTCATCGGGCTTACTGACCGCCTTGCCAAAAATACCGAGCGGGCTGTTTTGCAAATCCAGCTCTGGAAAGTGCGCCTGCATACCCGACTGCAATGCTGCCTGACGCACCGTGGTGCCGTGAGACAAGCTCAGGCGCAGCAGTTTCTGCTTGTCGGCCAAGGCATACACCACCTCGACCACGATATTCGGCTTATCCATAGAGTTGCTTGGCCCTCTGACAGAACGCATCGACCAACGTATTGGCTGCCTGATTGAACAACGGCCCCAGCGTTGCACGCACAAGCGGCCCGGCGTAATCGAAGGTTAAGTCCAAACTGATCTTGCAGGCTTTGTCCCCTAACGCCTTGAACTCCCAATGACCATACAGCTGGGTAAACGGCCCCTCGACTAGGTTCAACTTGATCGACTCTCCCAGCACGAGAGTATTGGCCGTGACAAAGCGCTGGCTTAGCCCACCTTTGGCCACCGCCAGACTGGCACGCATATGCGTATCGCTAGCTTCAAGCACTTCACTGGACGAACACCAGGGGAGGAACCGTGGGTAACTGGCGACATCATTGACCAAATCAAACAGCGCCCGGGCTGGATAAGGCAGCAGCGCCGAACGCTGAATATGAGTACTCATAACGCAATCACTTCTATAGCTCGGAGGGCGACAATCATTTGCTTAACTCTGCGACAAACACGATTAGCACCCCAATTGGCGCAACGACACGAATCAACCAGTACACCAGGTTAAACATCAACGGGCTTTTCAACGCCAACTCTTCACGCACCGCCTCACGCTTAAGCACCCACCCAGCAAAGATGGCAAAGGCCAGACCACCAAAAGGCAGCAGAATGCGACTAGTCAGATAATCAATGCTGTCGAAGAAATTCCGCCCGCCCTCAGCCCCCCACTGGAAGAGATGAAAGCCATCCTCGCCGAAGACGAAGAACTTAGCCTCTGCACCCAAGTTGAAGGACAGCACAGTGCCCATCCCGACAACCCAGCACAAGAACGCCAGCACACTGGTGACCAGAACCCGGCTGCGCTTGCTGCGCTCGACCAGATAAGCCACGGCAGGTTCAAGCATGGATATAGAAGACGTCCAGGCGGCGATTAGCACCAGAACAAAGAACAGCGTGCCCATAATTTGGCCAAACGCAATATTGCCAAACGCCACAGGCAAGGTCACAAACATCAGCCCAGGCCCAGCACCGGGCTCCAAACCACCCGCAAAGACGATGGGAAACAGTGCCATACCGGCCGTGAGTGCTACCAAGGTATCAAGAATGCCCACGGCGAGAACTGTGCTACCAATCGAGGCGTTTTTCGGCATGTATGAGCCATACACCATGATCGAGCCAACGCCGACGCTTAAGGTAAAGAAGGCATGCCCCATAGCAGCAAGCAAGCCACCTAGAACCCGATCCGGCTGAAAGTTGAAGAGAAAGTGAACCCCTTCCATAAAATGCCCGGTGGTCATGCTGTACCCCAACAGCACCAGCAGCAACACGAACAACAACGGCATCATGATGCGCAAGCTGCGCTCAAGGCCCGCTACTACGCCGCGAGCAATGACAAAACCAGTCAACAGCATAAATAGCGTATGCCACAGCGTCAGCCGCCATGGATCAGCGGTCAATGCGCCAAATGCTGCGCCAGCACCGTCAGCACTGACACCGGCAAACTGTCCGCGCCCCATGCTGATGATGTAATCGAGCGACCAGCCGGCTACCACGCTGTAAAAAGACAGGATCAACAGCGCGGCAATCATCCCCGCCAGTGCCGCCCAGGACCATTTAGGCGAGGCCCCCGACTCAATCGCCAGCGCCTTGAGGGTGTTCACTGGGCTCTGCCGCCCACGACGGCCGATCAGGGTTTCGGCCAACATGATCGGTAGCCCGACCAGAAAGATGCACACCAGGTACATCATGACGAAAGCACCGCCGCCGTACATGCCGGTCATGTAGGGAAACTTCCAGATATTACCCAAGCCGACTGCCGAGCCAGTCGCAGCCAAAATAAACACCCAGCGACTGGCCCAAGCACCGTGGATCGAAACCTTGTCGTTCGCCATGTTCGGCTAGTCCGCCATACCCATAAAAGATCGCGCATTGTCGGGGATTCGCCAGGGCGGCTCAAGCACAGCCGACGCCACCGCGCTCGCATAGTGCTTTTGTCTTGCCGCACACATAGCGCGCGCGCCAGTGACTCCCTATAATGCGCGCCCTATGGCTAAACAAAAGAAACACCCACAAGGCACCATCGCGCAAAACAAAAAGGCGATGCATGACTATTTCGTCGAATCCAGATTTGAGGCGGGCGTTGTCCTGTCCGGCTGGGAGGTGAAAAGCTTGCGCGCCGGCAAGGCTCAGTTGGTCGACAGCTATGTGCTGCTCAAAAACGACGAAGCCTGGCTGATGGGCTGCCACATCACCCCCCTGAAAACCGCCAGCACCCACGTGATTGCGGACCCGATACGCACACGCAAGCTACTGCTGAACAAACGCGAACTGGACAAGCTGTTCGGCGCGGTACAGCAGAAAGGCTATGCCTGCGTCGCCATGTCGCTGTACTGGAAAGCGCACCTAATCAAATGCGAGATTGCCCTAGCCAAGGGTAAGAAGGATTTCGACAAGCGCCACACAGAGAAAGAGCGTGACGCCGACCGCGAAGTTCAACGCGCCATGCGCAGCAAAGGCAAGGACGAATAAATCAGTTCTGCACAACAGAAAACGCCCCGCTTATGCGGGGCGTTTTCGTTTAAACCACTAGAGCCTGCTTTAAATACAACAAGGCGGGCGCGATAACAGATGCTGGATACGCGCTTAACGCAACTCACTGAACGCGAGCTTAACGCCTAACCCCACCAACACAGCCCCCATCAACCGATCAAACCAATGCCCCAAACGCGCAAAGCCAGCACGCACGCGCTGATGACTGAACAGTTGCGCGACCATGCAGAACCACAGCGTCGTGGCCGCCGCCAAATAAACCCCGTAGCCCGCCTGCACCAGCAGCGGCGTATGTGGATTAATTACCACGGTAAACAGCGATAGGAAGAACAGCGTAGCCTTGGGGTTAAGCCCGTTGGTCACAAAACCCGCCACAAAAGCCGCGCGCGGTGAACGCACCGCCTGGCTCAGGCTTAACTCTGCGTCGCTCGGGCTGGCCGGCTTGGCACGCAGCGCCCTGATGCCGATGTACAGCAGATAGGCTGCCGCCAGCCACTTCAAGGCGTTAAACAGCACAATCGACTGCGACACGATAAGACCAATCCCAAGCAGCGAATACGCCACGTGGATAAATATCCCGCAACCCACACCTATCGCGCTGAATACCCCTGCGCGTCGACCATTAGCCACGCTTTCACGCACCACAATCGCAAAGTCCGGCCCTGGGCTGGCCACCGCCAGCAAATGGATCAGGGCCACAGCTAAAAACTCAGTCCAGTACATGGGGCAGCTCCGCGACAACAAAATAATTCTGTTAGTCTCGCCACCTTACTACCCGCCAAAACCAGCAGGATAGATACAGCTGATGAGTAACAGTCTCCGCGCAGTCTTTCTCGACCATAGTTCGCTCGACCTAGGCGACCTTGATTTATCCAGCCTGAACGCCTGCTTCTCCGACCTCCAGCTGTACCCTCACAGCAGCGGCGAAGCACAGATCATCGAACGCCTACAGGGCGCACAGGTTGCAATCAGCAACAAGGTACCGCTCAACGCCGCCATCTTCGCCGCATGCCCAGAGTTGGAACTGGTTCTAGTGGCGGCCACCGGCACCAACCCAATTGATCTAGCGGCCGCGCGTGCGCATGGCATCAATGTGTGCAACTGCCAGGGCTACGGCACGCCGTCAGTGGCGCAACACACCCTGATGCTGCTACTCGCACTGGCCACCCGCCTGCCTGACTACCAAAAAGATATACGCGCGGGCCTTTGGCAACAGGCGCAACAGTTCTGCCTGCTTGATCACCCGATCATCGAACTACATGGCAAGACCCTTGGCCTGCTCGGCAATGGTGAATTAGGCAGCGCAGTGGCGCGACTGGCAGAAGCCTTTGGCATGCGTGTAGTGCTTGGCCAACTACCTGGCAGACCGCCGCGTGCGGACCGCTTGCCACTGGATGAGCTGCTGCCACAAGTGGACGCGCTCTCTCTGCACTGCCCACTCAACAGCGACACGCTGAACCTTATCGGCGCCCGCGAACTCGACCTAATGAAACCCTCGGCCTTGCTGATAAATACCGCCCGCGGTGGTTTGATCAACGAGCAAGCGTTGGCCGATGCCCTGCGCGCAGGCAAGCTGGGTGGTGCCGCAACCGACGTGCTGACCCACGAGCCGCCAAAGGATGGTAACCCGCTGCTCGCCGCCGATATTCCCCGACTGATCATCACCCCGCACAGTGCCTGGGGTAGCCGCGAAGCCCGGCAGCGCATCGTCGGCCAGTTACAGGAGAATGCCTCGGCATTTTTTAGCAACGCCGCCGTACGCGTTGTTAACTAGGGTCTGATCAAGGAGTACCTATGGACCCGCGAAGCGAAGTCCTATTGCGCCAGGCCGAACTATTTAACGGCCCGCTACTATTTGCCGGCTTACCGGCTGATGACTTACTCAGCCACTTCCCCAATGCTCATGGCTGGAGCTGGCATGCAGGGGAGTACGCCCTGCTAGAAGCGCGCTTCAGCAAGCGCAACCACTTCGGCACCCAACCCAGCGAGCGTGACGCTCATGCTGCCGTGGTCTTTCTGCCGAAATCTCGCGAGCTGACCGAGTACCTGCTCACGGTATTGGCCGCGCGCCTGGCTGGTCGCGAACTGTTCCTGGTCGGTGAGAAACGCGCCGGCATTGAGCGCGCCGCCAAACAGCTGGCTAGCTTCGGCCAGGCACGTAAGCTCGACAGCGCCCGCCACTGCCAACTCTGGCAGGTGCGCGTGGAGCACACACCAGTCACGCCGGACTTGCACAGCCTGGCACGGCGCTACGAACTGAACCTGCCCGATGGCCCGCTGACGGTACTCAGCCTGCCTGGCGTGTTCAGCCATGGCCGCCTTGACGTCGGCAGTGCCCTGCTGCTTGAGCACCTCAACGATTTGCCGAGCGGGCATATTCTCGACTTTGGCTGCGGTGCTGGCGTACTTGGTGCTGCACTGAAGCGACGCTACCCAGATAACCAGATAACACTTCTCGACGTGGATGCTTTTGCCGTAGAAAGCAGCCGCCTGACGCTGGCCGCCAATGACCTGCAGGCCAACGTCATTAGTGGTGACGGGATTGATGCCGCCCCTAACGGACTCAGCGCAATCCTCAGCAACCCGCCCTTCCACCAAGGCGTTCACACCCATTATCAAGCCACTGAGCACTTGCTGCGCCAGGCCCGCCAACACCTGACAAGCAAAGGCGAACTACGCCTGGTGGCCAACAACTTCCTCAAATACCCACCCCTGATCGAACAGCATCTTGGCCCCTGCCAAACCCTGGCTGACGCCAAGGGCTTTTGCATCTACCGCGCCATAAAAGACTGAAGCGGTACTTGCCCTATCGTAGACGCGCGGGCAAAATGCGCGCGTCCTAGGGGAGTAGTCTCCCGCGAGCGCCAGCTCGCCCGGCACACGTCAACATACTTGCTCAACAGAGCATGGCGCGTGCGACCCAAGGCCCTCTAAGAGGAGCCTGCGGTTTGACAAGACCTATGACACGCACACCTTACCCGGGGCGGGAAGGCTGTACGTGTCATAGCCATGTCGACCCGCCCCTTTAGGAAAGCCTGATGCTCGAATCCCTATTTGTCCCAACCTTTATCGTTGCGCTTGCTGAAATCGGCGATAAAACGCAGCTGCTTGCCCTCCTCCTGGCGGCACGCTTTCGCAAGCCATGGCCGATCATCTGCGGCATCGTGGTCGCCACGTTAGCCAACCATTTCGCCGCCGGCGCGGTTGGCAACTGGGTCGCCAGCTTCTTCTCACATGCCACGCTAAGCTGGATCCTCGCCGCTAGCTTTGTCGCTGTAGCCCTGTGGACGCTAATACCAGACAAACTGGATGACGACGAAAGCTCCAAACTCAAGCGCTACGGCCCGTTCCTGACCACACTGATCGCCTTCTTTCTCGCGGAAATGGGCGACAAAACCCAAGTAGCTACAGTGATGCTCGCCGCGCAATACCCGCACTTCATCTTGGTGATTATGGGTACGACCCTAGGCATGCTGCTTGCCAACGTACCCGTGGTACTGGCCGGCAACTTCGCCGCCGAACGCCTGCCACTAACCTTGATTCGACGCCTGGCCGCCAGCGCCTTTGCGGCACTGGCCATCTACGCAGGGTATCAAGCGCTGAAGTTGAGCGGACTAATATAACGTCAACTTGACGCCATATCTCTGGCGAATCGGCCAATACGCGAGCTCTCAGGCGGCTGCTACAGTGCGCAACAATTTGCACTCAGCCGTCAGGGAAACGTACATGTCGCTGGATGACCGAAAAAAACTGGTGCGACAGCATATCGAGCTGTCCTGGAACAAAGGCCGCACTGCACTCGCCGAGCAAATGCATAGCCCGGACTTCCTCTACAAAAGCTCATTTATTGGCCGCCCACTATCCAGCGCCGCCTTTGCCCAGATGGTGCAGGATATTCGCTTAGCGATGCCGGACCTGCAGGTGGTGGTTGAAGAATGCATCGCCGAAGGCAATAAAGTGGTGAGCTGGAGCACCTTGATCGGCACCATCCAGAAACCGGCACTCGGCTACCCACCTAGCGATAAGGTGCTGAGCATTTCGGCCATGGCTTTCTGGACGCTGACATCCACTAACGAGATTAAGGAAATCTGCACCATATTCGACATGGAAAGCTTCCGTTCACAACTCGGGCTGGGCACCCAACCCTTTGCCGCCAAGGCCCTGCCCTAATCGCAAAAACAGTGCCCACAAAAAGCCTCGCATTTTCGCGGGGCTTTTTTGTTTATAACGCCTTAGCGAGCCTGCTCGTAAAGCGGCATGACCTTCGGTATGGCAGCCTGCAAGGAGGCGATCCGGCTACTTGAGGAAGGGTGAGTGCTCATAAACTCAGGCGGAGCACCTTCGTTGGCCGCAGCCATCTTCTGCCACAGGCTGACAGCCGCATTGGGGTTGTAACCGCCGCGTGCCGCCAACTCCAGGCCAATCAGATCAGCCTCATTCTCATTGCCACGACTGTTCGGCAGAGTCATGCCGTACTGCACGGCCACATCGGCCAGCTCCATGGTGTCGGCACCCAGGCCAAGCAAGGCGCCTGCACCCTGTTTGGCAATTTCAACGCCATAGGCCTTGGACATCGCCTCACGGCCATGCTCACGCAGGGCGTGGGCCATTTCGTGTCCCATGATCGCGGCGATCTCATCATCGGTCAGCTTCAGCTTCTCGATGATCCCGCTATAGAAAATGATCTTGCCACCCGGCCCGCAGTTGGCATTTAGCTCTGGGCTATCAATCAGATTGACTTCCCACTGCCACTGCGCCGAATCCGGGCGAAACAATGGTGCCTGCTTGATCAGACGATCGGCAATCGTACGCAGGCGTTTGGCATTTTTGCTGTTCTTATCCAGCACGCCTTTGCCTGACGCCTCACTCAGCGTTTGCTGATAAGACTGCGCATACGACTGATTGACCTCTTGGCTCGACAGCATGCTGAACATGTACTGCTTGCGCTCAACACCAACAGCCCCGCCACTGGTGGTATTAACAGCCTGACATCCTGCCAGCAACAAGGCCGCAGCCAGCGCGGATAATGGCAACAACTTCGTCATGCTGAATCTCCCGATGAACAAGGCTCGTATGCTAGGCCGCCCCTCCCAACCGAGCAACCACCGAACTTGCAGAATAAGCAGAGACGATCTTTTATCAGCATCAGGAGATTAACTATTTCAGCAAGTCCTGCCGATAGCCTGGGATAGGCACATACCTCTTGCCGGAGTTCCCATGAAGTTCAAGTCCATCCAGTTTTCCGTTGCCGCATTAGCCGGCGCGAGCGTTCTCGCGGTGGTCGTCGCTTTAGTGCTGTATGCATTGTTTGCCAGCAATAGAAGTCAGGCGCTGGTACAGGAACGCACGCAAACGCTACTTGAACAAGTTATCGAACAGCGCCTGACAGCCCTGGCCCAAGCCCAAGTACTGCAAATCCAGCGCGAGCTTGAGTCGCCCCTTCAAATCACCACTGACCTAGCACGGGTCAATGCCCTACTGGGCATACAGGACAGCAATGGCAGCCCACAACTGTCCGCCAGCCGGGAAGAGCTGACCAACCTGGTACATGAAACCACAGCACAGAACCCCACACTCTTGGGCAGCTACATTGGCTGGGAACCCAACGCCTTCGATGCCAATGACGATGTTTACGCCGGCCCCAAGGAAAATGGTTACGACGGTACGGGCCGCTTCATTCCCTGGTGGTTCCGTAATGCGGACGGCAGCCTGGGCATCGACGCCATCGGCTCTATGGAGAGCGAAAAACTGCTGCCCACAGGGGTGCGGGAAGGCGAATATTACCTGTGCCCGAAAGAGCGCAAACGATCCTGCGTGATCGATCCGGCCCCCTATGAGGTCGGCGGCAAGATGATCATGCTCGCGTCTTTTACCTCACCGATCCTGGTTAACGGTGAATTTCGCGGCATTGCCGGAGCCGATCTGGCAGTTAACTTCATCCAGGAACTACTGCTCAAGGCCAACAGCAAACTCTATAGCGGCGCAGGTGAAATGGCGCTAATCGCCAGCAACGGCAGGCTGGTTGCCTCAACCCAGGCGCCGGACAAGCTCGGCAGCCCTGCTACAGAACTATTGGATGCCAACGAAGTAGCGAACCTAAAGTCCCTAAAGCCCGGCCAGGTAGCCTACGACATAGACAAACAGGGAGACCCCGCGAACAACCATATCGAATTGTTGTTGAGCTTCAACATTGGCGACACCGACGCACGCTGGGTGCTTATGTTGTCGCTACCAGTCAGCACCGTCATGGCCGACCTGCATAGCATGCAGGCCGACCTCCGCTCCCAAGGCGACGCCGACACCTTCGGCATGGCATTAGTGGGCTTGCTGATTGCGGTGATCGGTCTACTGGTGGTGTGGTTCGTCGGCTACGGCATTGCCCGCCCACTGAAGCAAATGGTGGTGATGCTCGACGACATCGCCAAAGGTGAAGGCGACCTGACCCGCCGCCTGACCACCGACCGAGCAGACGAGCTAGGTCTGATTGCCCTAGGCTTCAACACCTTTTTGAGCAAGCTGCAGGCAATGATCAGCCAGGTAGTCAGCTCGGTACAGAAAGTCAGTGATTCCTCCGAGCACACGGCCGACATTGCCATTCGCACCAACCAGGGTGTGCAGAAACAAATGGCGGAGATCGAATTGGTCGCCACCGCCGTGCACGAAATGACTGCAACCGCCCAGGACGTGGCACGCAATGCTACCCACGCAGCCGAAGCCGCCAACCATGCAGATCAAGCGGCCAACCAAGGCAAACAAACAGTTCAGCTCACCGCTGACTCGATCACTGCGCTAGCACAAGAAATCGGCCGCGCGGTAACTGTGGTGCAAGCCCTGGCCACCGACAGCGAAAACATCAACGCCATCCTAGTAGCCATCCGCGGTATTGCTGAGCAAACCAACCTGCTCGCACTCAATGCCGCCATCGAGGCAGCCCGCGCCGGCGAACAGGGTCGTGGATTTGCCGTGGTAGCCGACGAAGTACGCAACTTGGCGCAGAAAACCCAAAAGGCCACCGAAGAAATTCAGGCCATGATCCAGCAGCTGCAGCAGGGCACGCGTGACGTGGTCAAGGTCATGGAGGACAGCCGCAGCAAGACCGAAATCAGCGTACAACAAGCCAGCCAAGCCGCCACTGCACTGGCGTCGATCACTCAGGCCGTGTCAGTAATCAACGACATGAACACGCAAATCGCCAGCGCCGCAGAGGAACAAAGCGCTGTAGCCGAGGACATCAACCGTAACGTCAGCAATATCGGCCAGGTGGCCAATGAGGTCGCTGGCGGTGCCGACGAAGCCAGCCAAGCCAGTGCCGAACTGACCAAACTGGCAGAACAGCAACGCCGTCTGATCAACCAGTTCAAGGTTTAGATAAACCACGCGACATAAAAGGTGGAGCACTATGCGCTCCGCCTTTTGGTTTTATCCCGCAAGCTATTGGCCATTACGCGGGAGTCAAACACTCCGGGGCATCCAGCTTCGGGTCATTGATCAAATTGGCGAGCACTCGCTCACGCAACTGCGGTTGCGGACTGGCCAGCAACGCCTGTAAATCGGCCGGAGAGGTATCCGCAGCCAGCCATGCGGCCTGCGCGGCTTCATTAAGAATCAACGGACGACGCTGACTGGCCGCCGCCTGAGTCACTACCGCCACACTCAAGTAGACGCAGCCCTCAACCGGATAAGCCTCCCACAAGGCAGCAAAATGCAGCATGGGTAGCGCATCACCACTCAGCCAATAAGGCCGCTTGCGCGCAGAACCGCGCCACTCGTAAAAGCCATTAGCCGGCAACAAGCCACGGCGCAAGCGAAACGCCTCGCGAAACATCGGCTGCTCGGCCAAAGTTTCTGCGCGCGCCTGCGCAGGGGTTTTGGTCAGGTCGGTCAACCAGGGCGGCGTCAGCCCCCAGCGCGCACGGGCTAACTGGCGCTCACCCTCGACATTACGCAGCAGCAGCACCTGGCTATGGGGCGAGATACTCCAATGCGGTAACTGATCAGAAGGAAAGCCGGGAATTGCCGAGAAAGCCGGCGTCCAGCGAAATAGGGCAAAGCGTCCACACATGAAGTAACTCGATAGCATTTGCAGAAGAAACAGTAAAAGCAAAACCGCGCTTCAAAGCCTGCTTCTCACTCAGCTGAGCCGGAGCACAACAAAACGAAACAGGCCCTCAGCAGAGCAGCGTACCTTGAGTGCAATCCCTGTCCGGCTCATCACCAGGCAGGGGCAGCGCGGTATTGTACGCAGCGATAAGCTGTTGTGCGCTGTGCGCCTGGGCATCTTCAACCATCAAACCAAGCAGCCCGCAGGCCGGCAACTCCCCCACCGCCCCAGCCAAATGCCGACCAGTGAGATAAGCGTCGATCCCTTCACTCGCCAACATGCTCAGCAACAGCTCACCTTCCATCAGGTCCTGCGGCTCGTAAATTCGCTGCATCAGTCATTCTCCCCGCGCACATCTAGGCTCCACTCCTCGCCATCGGTCTGTAGTGAAAACACGATGGGCCGGCAACACACCGAACAGTCTTCGATGTACTGCTGATCCCCTGCAGAAAGATCGAGCAAGGCCTCAACCTGTTCACCGCAATAGGGACACTGATAGTCCTGACTTTCAAGCATCGCTGTCTCCTTGTGACTTGGGCGTATAATGGCCGGTCTATAGCTGGCCCTGCAGTTGCGCAACAAGTTTAGTGAACGCGACGAACCGCGCAGCGGGTATCTCCACAGCCAACCACAACAAGAGACCATGATGGGCGAATTTGATGCCATCCGACCTTACGCCGATATTGAAGTCCCTGCCGTTCTAGCACGCCTGCTGGCGGACGATGCGTTTCTCAACATCCTTACCCAGTTTCGCTTTCCGCGTTTGGCTGCGCCATTTGGCTGGCTACTTAAACCACTTATAGCCTATCGCCTGCGCCTTGAGTTCCGCGATGTAAGCTCGGTGGCACAGTTACAGAAGAACATTGAAAGCTATGTCGACCGCACCATTGAGCAAGCAACCGATGGCGTGACCTATTCCGGGATCGAACACCTGCAAGCGGGCCAGGCTTATTTGTTCCTCGCCAACCACCGCGATATCGTCATGGACCCGGCGTTCGTCAACTACGCGGTGTACCACGCGGGCCTGCCAACGCCACGTATCGCGATTGGCGACAATTTGCTGCAAAAGCCCTTCGTCAGCGACCTGATGCGTCTGAACAAGAGCTTTATCGTGCACCGTTCGATCAGCGGTCGCCGCGAGAAGCTGGCAGCCTACCAATTGCTCTCTGCCTATATAAATCACTCGATCCGCAATGATGGCGAGTCGGTTTGGATCGCCCAGGCCGAGGGACGCGCCAAAGACGGTGATGACCGCACCGACTCAGCGATTCTCAAGATGTTTCATATGAGCAGAAAGGGCGAACCCTTCGCTGAAGTGATCGAAGCGCTGCGCTTGACCCCGGTGTCGATCAGCTACGAATACGACCCCTGCGACCAGGCTAAAGCCCGCGAACTGTCGATCCGCGCCAGCAGCGGCAGCTACACCAAAACGGCAGGCGAAGATGACCAAAGCATCGCCCTTGGCATTACTGGCTATAAAGGCCGCGTGCATGTGCACTTCAGCGCGCCTGTCAGTGAAAACCTAACGGACAGCAAGCTACTGGCTGCGGAGATGGACCGACAGATCCTCACCGGCTACCAGTTGTTCCCTGTGCATTATCTCGCCTATGCCATGTGGACTGATCGTGACCCAGAACTGGCAGTACCTAGCGCATCCGAGTTATTCCCCGCCACAGAGTTGCGCACAGCGCAAACCGAGTGGCAGCGTCGACTGGACAATTGCCCAGCCGAACAGCGGCCATATCTGATCCTGCAATATGCCAACCCGGTGCGTAATCAGTACCGAATCAAGGCAGGCCTGGCGCTATAACGTATGCGGCTTGCATAAAAAACGGCAGCCCTAGGGCTGCCGTTTTTTATTGCCGTAACCACAGCATTACAGCTGAGTGCTAACCCAGGACAGCAACAGCGCCGAGACCAAACAGACGCAGCCAAAACAATAGAAAAAACGGTTCATGCGCAGCGTAGGCTCATCCAATTCATATGACTGTGGTGCCATATCACTCAGCTCGTCGCCAACCAACAACCGTGCAATGGCACGCTGCTCACGCAGCCGAGTGGCCAGCAATAACCAAGCACCAGCCAGCGAGACAAATAGCGCCAACCCGTTCAGCCACAGAGCACGCTGGCCATCGATCAGCAACCAAAGCGTTTGCAAAGACATCTTCAACCTCAACTTCTGCAAAAGTACGCAGCTAACGCTGTGCCTAGCAGCACGCACAAATACAGACTCGGACAGCCTGATACGGCGGCGGAGTCTACAGAAGGATGCGGCGCTCACGAATCGATTCCGACGAATTGCAGCCGTTATGACCGAGTGGTCGAAACACAGTCGGAAACATGATCTATGGTCTAACAAGACCTGACATGACGAACGCAATAAACCGGCAGGGAAAGATCTGAATACTCATGGAGGAACACCGCATGCTGCACGCCCAACCACAAGACCGCGACTACCTGATCGACTCGCTGGATGAAGTAGACGCCGTGATCGACGGTCTGTCATTCAACGTGCAAGACGACCATTGGCTGGTGTACTGCGCCATGGGCAACCATGAGCACTATGCCCTTCCGGACGTAGACACACGCACCGGCATGAGCATGCCGGATTTCTACAGCGAAGCAGCTTGATGCCAAAGACCAGCAAGCCCATAAATGAAAACGCCCGGAACAGTCCGGGCGTTTTCATGAACAACAATAAGGCTTACTGCGAAAGCATTTGGCCGATGGTTGGGTCCTTGAAGGCGCGGGTCAGCGCATCGCTCAACACATCACTCACCAGCTTGGTGTTGGTCTCCTGATTCGGGGCCATGCCAAAACGCTGGTTCAACGAGGCACCGTAGCGGCCACTGTAGCGACGGCTGCTGTTCTGCACATCAAGACGGAAGGTGGCGGTCATATCCGCCTCGGTCACGTACAGACCTTCCTTCGGCGACTGGTACTTGAGATCAGCCAGGGTCAGCGTCAGTTGCGGCGCGTTATACGCATTGGCACTTGGGGTAAAACCGAGCAACCGCACGGCCGCTTCGGCCTGAGCCTGCAGCTTGGGCAGAATATCCGGGCCCGCCACACTAATCGAGCTGGTTTCCGGGTAGAGGCCACCACGCGTGCCAAGCACAGGCGACGGACGACCATCAGCCACCCGCACGACCACTGGCTGGCCCTGGCCAACAGCCGTCAACGGGCTATTAAGCTTGGGTTGCGGACTGAGTTGTTGCGGGCTGTGGGCACAACCCACCAGAGTAAGACTGGCAACAGCCACCAAACCAAACAGCAGACGATGCAGCATGCTCAACTCTCCATAGATAAGGGGCAGAAGTGGCGCGCAGTATAACCAGCGCGGCAAATGCCTAACAGGGCTGCTTTCTCTGATGCAGAACGGCGTAACAGGTTCCCGTAACGCCCTTGTCATGCAGTTCAGGCATAAGACTTTAGTCTTCCTCGTCATTGAGTAGCCGCCATGCTTTCGCTGCGTAACTTACTGGCTCCACGCCGCCCCATGCGCTCATTCGCCTTGGTTGATAACCAAGGCATCTGCCGTGCCTTGCGCCAGTCAGCCCACGCCCCACAAGGCTTCGGCTGGATTGAGGTACAACAGAGCAGCCTCAGCTGGCTAAATTCCCCTCTGCCAGCCAGCGCTCAAGTCGCCCAGGCCACCCCCTGTATGCGCTTGCCACGAACGCTGGCGGCCTGACCGGAGGAAGAAGAAAAGTCACACCGGACGATCAATTTCCCCGCATTGCCCTTATAATCTCGCCCCGATTATAAGGACGCCTCCTGTTCGGGCCCTGCCGTAGCGCTGATGAACCATTACATCGGCTGCGCCCCAGAGAGTCGCCCACTTCGCGCTGCCTTCCAGCTGCTGCTATTGCCACGTAAAACGCCTGCAATAAATAACTGCATGGCCGCTCTACGTCGTAAAAAGCGAGCTCCGCAGACGTGTTTGAGGTTCACGACTCCAAAAGAGCGTGAAAAAAACGGTTTGGAAAACTTCACAAGAGTGTGGCGAAAATGAACGATCTCGCGGTTGGCATCTGCACCCAGAAGCCTGCTTCCTTCAACCTTGAGCGTCTCGCCGATTGCTGATTGGCTGTGTGCATACACAAGCTGACTAACGTCTATTGAGTGCTGGTTTGCGGAGAAGTGGTAATGGCGCAAAACGATTACGAAACAATGGATGTGGTGCTGGTTGGTGCCGGCATCATGAGCGCGACCTTGGCCGTGCTGCTAAAAGAGCTCGACCCAGCGATCAAGCTGGAAGTGCTCGACATGATGAGCACGGCTTCGAGTGAAAGCTCTTACCCGTGGAACAATGCGGGTACCGGCCATGCGGCCCTGTGTGAGCTGAACTACACGCCGGAAGCGGCAGACGGTTCGATCGACATCAAAAAGTCGGTAAGCATCAACACCCAGTTCGAGGAGTCCAAACAGTTCTGGGCCTACCTGGTCGAGAAAGGTCGCTTTGGCTCGCCCAAATCGTTCATCAGCCCGGTTCCACACCTGAGCTTCGTGCGCGGCCAGAAAGGCATAGATTTCCTGAAGAAGCGCTTTACTGCGCTGACCGCCCATCACGCGTTCACGGCAATGGAATACACCGAAGACCGCGCCACAATGGCCGAGTGGATGCCACTGATGCTGCCGGGGCGCGATCCAAACGAGCCCATCGCCGCGACCCGCGTGATGGCTGGTACTGACGTTAACTTCGGCGCACTGACCCTGCACCTGCTCGACCACCTCCGTCAGCAGAGCGAAGCCAAGGTCACCTGCAACCAGAAGGTCGTTGGCCTCAAGCGCAATGGCCAAGGCTGGCGCGTCAACGTCAAAGACTTGGAAACCGGCAAAAACCGTGAAATCCAGGCCAAGTTTGTCTTCCTCGGCGCCGGTGGTGCGGCACTGCCGCTGCTGCAAATGTCCGGTATTCCAGAAGGCAAAGGCTTTGGCGGCTTCCCGGTAAGCGGCCAGTGGTTGCGCTGCGACAATCCAGAAATCGTCAAGCAGCACCAGGCCAAGGTTTATAGCCAAGCGGCTGTCGGCTCGCCGCCGATGTCGGTGCCGCATTTGGACACTCGCGTAGTAGAAGGTAAAACTTCGCTGCTGTTTGGCCCATACGCCGGCTTCACCACCAAGTTCCTCAAACGCGGTTCGTTCCTCGACCTGCCATTGTCGGTCCGCTTCAATAATATCGGCCCAATGCTGGCCGTGGCTCGCGACAACTTCGACCTAACTCGCTACTTGGTCAAGGAAGTGCTGCAGTCCGAAGAGAAGCGCCTGGAAACACTGCGCGGCTTTTACCCTGAAGCCAAAGCCGAAGACTGGCGTATAGAGATTGCCGGCCAACGCGTGCAGATCATCAAGAAGGACGCGAAAAACGGTGGCATCCTGCAGTTCGGCACCGAGCTGGTGGCTGCGGAAGACGGCTCTCTCGCCGCCCTGCTTGGCGCCTCACCAGGCGCATCAGTCACCGTTTCGATCATGCTCGACCTACTCCAGCGCTGCTTTGGCGAGAAACTGAAGAGCGAGCAATGGAGCCGTAAACTGAACGAGATATTCCCTGCTCAAGGCGCAGTTCTAGCCAAGGATGCCGAGCGTTATCGCGAAGTACAGGCTCGTTCCGACGCACTGCTGCAACTGCAACACCCCGTTAGCGCCTAAATGTTACGGCAATAAAAAACCGCCTCCAGAGGCGGTTTTTTTATTGCGCGCGAGACAGCAAAAAATATCAGACCGATGCGGCCACCGATTGAAAAGTGAAGTAATGGCGCAACGCATCGACCATTTGCACATAATCGGCCGGAGGAGCCAGCAGCGCGAAACCAGAGTCATAACAACCCGGCGTGACATCCTCACGGCACCATTGGCAATTGGCGGAAAAGTCGATGTAGTAAGGCGTATCGCGACCCAGAATTTTCAGGCGCATATCAAAACGTGCGCCCACCAACAGAGGCAACTCACTGATCAGCAACAGGCCATCCAGGGAAACGTTGCCAAGATAACCCATGGGTTTGTCGGTGATACGGTTGAACACTTTCAAGTAATACGGCAACTGGTGGCGCTCAATGCTGCGCTGAACATGCGTTGGCATAGTGGCAAATCGCTATAAATGGCCATTGAGTATGGCCTCACTACTGCGCTTAAACCAGATTCAGGAGCAGCGCTCTGCCACCTCGCTCTGGAGTTGCTGACGAGCGGTATCCAACTGCTGATCGCTGTAGTAATTCCGCTCGCCGTTAGCATCAGTGCGGAAATAACGGCGTCCTTCAGGAATAGACGCGAGCCTTTGGCGCAACTTCCGGCACTCATCTGCACGTTTGGACTGCCGTTGGGCAGCAGCAGCGGAAGCCTGAGCCTGCTCCTCGCGACGTGCATTATAGAAGCGATTGGTACGCTCTTCTCGCTCGCGCGTCAGTTGGTCACGTTCGACCACCTGCGGTTTGACCTCAACCTGCTGGGCACCCGCCGCCTCCGGGCGCTGGCCGAAGTGCACCTGGCCCTGAGCATCCGTCCAACGATAAATTTCCGCTGCCACCAACCCTGGCACGAGCAACAAGCACAACAACGCGCGCATGGAATCCCTCCTGAAAAATCCTAGGGTCTGTTGCCGCTTCACTCGCGGCCACGCCGGAGCCAGTTTTTGCGCGAGGCAAGGCACGAGATGCGAAGTTTGGCAGGCCAAATGAGCCATCGAGTAACACCGCATCGCACAAAAACTGGCCCGGCCCATAGGGTTGCGCGGGAAATGGCCCCCGCTGTTGTTGCAGGACTTGGCAAGGGAACAACCATTACCTGCGTCCTGCGCCTAACCGGGGGCCATTTCTCGCAGCAACGCGGCTCGCGATTAAACGGCAACAGACCCTAGCCTACTGCCGAGAATAGCCCGCAGAGTCGCGTAACGACCAGCGGTCAAGGCTTAAGCGGATTAACCTTGACCGCCACATCAGTACCGCCATGACCTAACTCACGCAGGGTTTCAATGCGCGCGCGGGCACGATAGGCATATTCGCTAGCAGGGTAATTGGTGACGATGAACTGGTAAGTCTGCATCGCATCAACGAACAACGCCTGACGCTCCAGGCATTGACCACGCAGCAACGAGATTTCAGGCTGCATATAACGCCGCGAACGACTGTTACGCTCGGCCTTGGACAACGACAGGATAGCCGACTCGCACTCGCCCCGGTCATAGGCCTCATAGGCATCATTAAGGTGCTGGTCGAATGAGTAACGGTTACAGCCCACCAACCCCACCAGCATCAGTACAACCAATAGCATTCGCATAAGCCACTCCTCCGATGTGCAGTGTATCGACTGCCCGGGAAAATTCTGCAGCAACATATCCTCTGATGGGTAATGCCGTTCGCCCCTTGGCCACGCCATAGGCGCTGACTAGACTGACGCGCAACGGCCATTGTGCCCAGGAGCTGTCATGTCGTCGTCACCCCGCCTGTTATTACTACTGTGTATCGCACTAGTGAGCGCCTGCTCACCCACCACACCGCTATTTATTGCGCAGATCACCACCAACGAGGTGGTCGAATACAAAACCTTAAAGAACAACCGCATGCTTGCCGCTATCGAAGATGACGGCGACCTGCTGACTTACAGCGCCCAAGCCATCCGTGATGCCAAGAGCGAAGAAGCGGAAAAGCTGTACCTCACGGGTTACCGCGATGAAAAACTCAGCAATGAGGTGCGTGCCATCGCGCTCTACCAAATCGGCATTCTGTACATGAACCGCTTCAACGAACAGCGCGATGACAACAAAGCGCTTAACTACTTCTACCAAGTACTCAACCAGTTTCCCGCCAGCCGCGCTGCCGAACGGGCCGAAGAACGCATTGTAATAATCCGCGAGCGCGCCAATGAACCGGTACACAAAACCTCGCGCGAGCTACTTGCTCACTGGCAACCCAACCAACAACTTGACCTGTACAAACCCAGCCTCGACCAGGACATGACGCTACTGTCACGCCGCGCCGTGCTAAAAAATCGCGTCAGTGAAGCCGAAGAGTTATATCTGTTGGCCTTGAGCGACCCCGGCATTCCCGACGACATCAAGGAAAAAGCCCTGTACCAGCTCGGCCTGATGTACCTGGCCCCGGACAACCCACAGGCAAGCAGTGACAAGGCCATCAGCTACCTGCGCCGCCTGCTGGTGCAATACCCCAACAGCGAGCTAAACCGCACAGCGGCGCAACATCTGGACCAAGCGCTCAACCGCTAAGAACCTGTTTACGATTTCGCGAGCCAGTGCCCTGCAAAGCGCTGCCTAGTAACAGCTTAAAGCGGGTAAAAACAGGTGAGATACGCAGCGCAGCGAAGTAACAGCCAGCGGTTTACCGAGCCTGTTTTTAAAGCAGCAGGGCCAACGCGCAGCAGATCGTATATAGGTTCTGGTAGTGCATAGGAACAATGACTACAGCGTTACGACATAGTAGCCTCATGGACATTCGCCACTCAGGAGTCTGTGCATGACCGTTCGCCGTACCAAAATCGTTGCTACCCTCGGCCCATCGAGTAACAGCCCCGAGATTCTCGAACAGCTGATCATCGCGGGCCTGGATGTCGCCCGCCTGAACTTCTCCCACGGCTCGCCAGACGAACACAAAGCGCGCGCCAAACTGGTACGTGAACTGGCTGCCAAACACGGCCGCCACGTAGCGCTACTGGGTGACTTACAAGGCCCGAAAATCCGTATCGCCAAATTCGCCAACAAGCGCATTGAGCTTAAGCTCGGCGACCGCTTCACCTTCTCCACCAGCCATCCTCTGACCGAAGGCACGCAAGACATCGTCGGTATCGACTACCCGGATCTGGTCAAGGATTGCGGCGTAGGCGACGAACTGCTGCTCGACGACGGCCGCGTGGTGATGCGCGTTGTCAGCGCCACCAGCGATGCCCTGCACTGCGAAGTGATCATCGGCGGCCCGCTGTCCGACCACAAAGGCATCAACCGTCGCGGTGGCGGCTTGACTGCACCGGCACTGACCGAGAAAGACAAGGCCGACATCAAGCTCGCTGCTGAAATGGAGCTGGATTACCTAGCCGTGTCCTTCCCGCGTGATGCCAACGACATGCACTACGCACGCAAACTGCGTGACGAAGCCGGCGGCACCGCCTGGCTGGTGGCCAAGATTGAACGCGCCGAAGCAGTAGCCGATGACGAAACCCTCGATGGCCTGATCCGCGCCAGTGACGCGGTCATGGTTGCCCGTGGTGACCTCGGCGTGGAAATCGGCGACGCCGAGCTGTGCGGCATCCAGAAGAAAATCATTCTGCACGCACGCCGCCACAACAAGGCGGTGATCACAGCGACGCAGATGATGGAGTCGATGATCCAGAACCCTATGCCGACTCGCGCGGAAGTCTCCGACGTGGCCAACGCCGTGCTCGACTACACCGATGCGGTGATGCTCTCAGCGGAAAGTGCCGCCGGCGCTTACCCGCTGGAAGCCGTACAAGCCATGGCGCGGATTTGCTTGGGCGCGGAAAAGCACCCGACTAGCAAAAAATCCAGCCACCGCATGGGCACCGAGTTCGAGCGTTGCGACGAAAGCATCGCCCTGGCCGCCATGTATACGGCCAACCACTTCCCCGGCGTGAAAGCGATCATCGCCCTCACCGAAAGTGGCTACACCCCGCTGATCATGTCGCGCATCCGTTCCTCTGTGCCGATCTTCGCCTTCTCTCCGCATCGCGAAACTCAGGCGCGCGCGGCGATGTTCCGTGGCGTCTACACCGTGCCATTCGACCCAGCCGCCCTGCAACCTGCCGAAGTCAGCCAGGCCGCAGTGGACGAGCTGCTCAAGCGTGGCGTTGTGCAGGCTGGCGATTGGGTGATCCTGACCAAGGGCGACAGTTACCACACCATCGGTGGCACCAACACCATGAAGCTTCTGCATGTCGGTGAAGCTCTGGTGTAAGAGCCTGTTTATGATCTGCTGCGCGTCGGCCTTGTTGCCTTAAAAACTAGGCTAGCGAGATCGTAAAAGGCTCTAGGCTACCCAGCACAACGCAAAAGGCCGCTCAATTGAGCGGCCTTTTTTGTTTGCCTCAGTAAATCAGGCGAACTTGCTGAAGTCCGGCGTGCGCCGCTGCATAAAAGCTGTCAGCGCTTCGATGGCTTCCGGCGAGCGCAAACGCTGGCCGAACAGCGCCCCCTCCTCCTCGATAACTCGGCGCAGTTGCTCGCGATCTGGTGCGCGCATCAGACGTTTGCTGTCCGCCACAGCGGCCGGTGCCAATTGCTGAAAGCGCAGGGCCATTTCGCGGGCCCTGGCCAAGGTTGCCTCACCGCTATCCATAGCCTGATTGGCAATGCCCCAGGCTGCGGCCTGTTCGCCGGTAAAACTCTGCCCGAGCAGGAGCAATTCGGCAGCGCGGGCGTGGCCGAGCAAGCGCGGCAGAATCAAGCTGGAACCGTACTCAGGGCACAGGCCAAGATTGACGAAGGGCATCTTCAACTTGGCATCACGGCTGACATACACCAGGTCGCAGTGAAGCAGCATCGTCGTGCCGATGCCTACAGCAGGGCCGTTAACGGCAGCCACCACTGGCTTGCTGAACTCGAACAGTGCCTGCATAAATTGAAAGACTTCGCTGTTCAACCCGCTCGGTGGCGCCTGGATAAAGTCGGCAACATCATTACCACTGGTAAAACAGCTGTCACCGCCGGTAATCAATACGGCGCGTACGCTCTTGTCCTGATCGGCCTGCACCAGCACCTCGGCCATGCCGCTGTACATGGCCCGGGTCAGGGCATTCTTCTTGTCGGGGCGGTGCATACGCAGGGTCAGCAACCCTTGCTCACGCTCAACCAGCAGGTGCTCGCTCATTATCAATCCTCACGGCAGGCCACCCGCGAGCTGAGAACCTGAACGGCTAGCGCGCGTGGGGCAAAAAGACGTCAGCGAAAACCTGGTTACGCGGCAAGCCCAGCAAGTACAGGCGGCGCGCGCAGGTTTCGACATTGTCAGGGTGGCCGCAGAGTAAGGCGATGGTTTGTCGTGAGACAAGGCGCAGTTCGGCCAAAGCAGCCGGCAAGTCGGCCGCCACAACCTGCTCGACCTGCAGTTGCGGATACACGCGGGCCAACGCCTGCAACTCATCTGCCAGGTAATGTTCGGCAGGCTCGCGGGCCATGTGCAGCAGCCGAATAGCGCCCTGATGCTCCTGCCGTAACGCTTCACGCAGCACAGCATATAACGGGGCCAAACCGGTGCCGGCAGCCAGCAACCAGAGCGGACGCGCTTGCCAGTCCGCCTCGTAGTGCAACGAGGCACCACGCAGGTCGCCCAGACGCAGGCTAGCGCCTGGCTGAAAATCACGTGCGGCCGTCGCGAAGGCGCCGTTGCGCCGACAATCGATATGAAACTCAAGCCAGGGATCGTCCCCCGGTATGCTAGCCAAGGAATAGGGCCGGGCAAGGCCATTTTCCGTCCATAACTGCATGTGCTGCCCCGCGCTATAACGCAGTGGCCGTTGCGGGGTCAGGCGTAGGCGCAGCACATCGCTGCTGAGCCAGTCACAACTATGAATAACCGCCGGGGCGCCATCGCGCTGAGGATCAAACACCTCGACCTGCACATCGGCCACTACCCGGCACTGGCATGCCAATCGCCAGCCCTGCTCCCGTCGCGCCTCATCCAGTGCCTCGGGCTTGGCATCCAGCAACTCGCCGGCCACACAACGCACCAGGCAGGCATGACAACTGCCCGCACGGCAGCTATAGGGCACATTAATACCGCCAGCCAATAGGTTATCCAGCAGATTACTAGCAGCACTGACCTGCAGACTGCGCTGAGCAACGCGCAATTCAGGCATCCAGATCCTCCCAGGTTGCGGCGCAGCAATTGCGTCCATTGCGCTTGGCCTGGTAGAGCGCTTGATCAGCACGCTGCAGGGCTTCATCGAGATCATCATGCTCGGCCAGCAGAGTCAGGCCAATTGACACACTCAATCTTTCCACCTTCACGCCCAGTGGTTCTGCACGGCTGAACGACTCGCGCAGGCGCTCACAGCAGGCACTGAACTGATCAGCGTCAGTATTGAGTAGCAACAGAACAAACTCCTCACCGCCATAACGGGCGATAACATCGCCGTCACGCAAACAGGCACGAGCCACCACGGCAAAGGTTTGCAAGACGCGATCCCCTGCCGCATGACCATGTGCATCATTGATTTGCTTGAAATGATCCAGATCGAGCAGCGCCAGGCCATGCTGATGACCACCACCCAGACTCTCCAACTGGTGACGGGCCAGTCGCAGAAAATGCCGGCGATTGCACAGGCCAGTCAACTCATCCGTGGAGGCTAAGTCTTCAAGCTGGCGCATCATGCCACGCAGCGTGTCCTGGTGCGCCTGCAAAGCAAAACGTCGTTGCCGCATACGTTGACGCATAGCCTGGGCATAGCTGGCGAACAAGCAAAGCCAGACCAGCACACCCGCCAGTACGCACACCTGCATCAGCGCCACACGTGGCGCACTCATCTGCAAGGTATAAGCCTCATAGAGATTCAGCCCGGCGAAACCAAAGAAAGCAAATAATGCACAACGAACAAATACCTTGGGTGGTAGCTGAAATACCCCAAACAGCAGAATCACTAAGTAAATGACCAGCATGCTGCCACGCCCATCATCGAACAGACCAAGCAGTACAGTCAGCCAAGCCAGTGCCACCAGCACCTGAGGTTCAGTCAGGCTGGGATCAGTGAAGCGTTGGTTGATACGAGAGAGAAACAAGCTGAGGAACAGCAGCTGGCTCAAAGCTCCCAGCGCAGTGAGCGCCAGTGCCGTCGCTATACTGACATTGATCAGCCCAGCGAACATGGCAATCCAGCAGAACAGAGCGGTCAATGCATAGGAAGCCGCGCCCATGCCGAAGCGCTTCAGCAGCAGGTTTTGCAGTTCTTTATTGGCACCCTTTGGGCTGTTTAAGCTCACGGGCATGTGGGCGTCCATCCCATGCTGGCATCTAGCCGCCACTCTACCTCTGTGATCACAGAATGCCTAGGGCCAGAGCGCATAGCTGCTCGACCCTACTGCTGGGCAGCCAGCGACCATGGTTGAGGCCGTACAGGTGTGCGTCTGGCAGACGTGCGCGGTATACTGCCGCGCCTTTTTATATTGTCCTTCGGCCTTGCCCTTTGACCTTGATAGCCCTGCGCCGGGTGTGCCCCTGCGCTCTTCGAAGTTCCTGCCTTACTCCTACCCACATAAAAGGGAGCGCATAGCATGACCGTGATCAAGCAAGACGACCTGATTCAGAGCGTCGCCGACGCCCTGCAGTTCATCTCCTACTACCATCCCGTGGATTTCATCCAGGCCATGCATGAGGCCTACCTGAAGGAAGAATCCCCGGCTGCGCGCGACTCCATGGCGCAAATCCTGATCAACTCGCGCATGTGCGCCACTGGCCATCGACCGATCTGCCAGGACACCGGCATCGTTACCGTATTCATCCGTGTAGGCATGGACGTGCGCTGGGATGGCGCAACCATGAGCGTCGACGACATGATCAACGAAGGCGTGCGCCGCGCTTACAACTTGCCGGAAAACGTCCTGCGCGCTTCGATCCTCGCCGATCCGGCTGGCGCGCGTAAAAACACCAAGGACAACACCCCGGCCGTGATCCACTACTCCATCGTCCCAGGCGACAAAGTGGAAGTGGATGTTGCCGCCAAAGGCGGTGGCTCCGAGAACAAATCGAAGATGGCCATGCTCAACCCGTCCGACTCGATCGTCGACTGGGTACTCAAGACCGTACCGGAAATGGGCGCTGGCTGGTGCCCACCAGGTATGCTCGGCATCGGTATCGGCGGCACCGCCGAGAAAGCCGCAGTCATGGCCAAAGAAGTGCTCATGGAGTCCATCGACATCCATGAGCTGAAAGCCCGTGGCCCGCAAAACAAGATCGAGGAAATCCGCCTCGAATTGTTCGAAAAAGTGAACCAGCTAGGCATAGGTGCCCAAGGCCTCGGCGGCCTGACCACCGTGCTCGACGTGAAGATCATGGATTACCCAACCCACGCTGCCAGCCTGCCGGTGTGCATGATCCCCAACTGCGCGGCTACCCGTCACGCCCACTTCGTACTCGACGGCACAGGCCCAGCCGAGCTGGAAGCGCCAGATCTCGACGCCTACCCGGAAATCGTCTGGGAAGCAGGCCCGAGCGCTCGCCGTGTCGACCTCGACACCATCACCCCGGAAGATGTACAGAGCTGGAAGCCGGGCGAAACCGTGCTGCTCAACGGCAAGATGCTCACCGGCCGCGATGCCGCGCACAAGCGCATGGTCGACATGCTCAACAAAGGTGAAGAGCTGCCAGTCGACCTGAAAGGCCGCTTCATCTATTACGTTGGCCCGGTCGACCCGATCGGCGACGAAGTGGTTGGCCCGGCCGGCCCGACCACCGCCACGCGGATGGACAAATTCACCCGGCAAATTCTCGAAACCACCGGCCTGCTCGGCATGATCGGCAAGTCCGAACGTGGCCCGATTGCCATCGAAGCGATCAAGGACAACAAGGCCGTGTACCTGATGGCCGTTGGCGGCGCCGCTTACCTGGTGGCCCAGGCGATCAAGAAGTCCAAGGTGCTGGCCTTTGCCGAACTGGGGATGGAAGCCATCTACGAGTTCGAAGTTAAAGACATGCCGGTAACCGTCGCCGTCGACAGCAATGGCGAGTCGGTGCACATTACTGGCCCAGCGATCTGGAAACAGAAGATCCACGACAGCCTGGCCGTCGAGATCAAGTAAGCCTTACGGTAAACCCAGCAAACCCGGCCCAGTGCCGGGTTTGTTGGTTTCAGTGCTAGCAAACGCCGCACGGCTTGAGTGCTTTTCACGCTTGCCTGCAACGCCACCAATACACCCACAACCTAACCAACCATCCATCCCGCGATGCGTCACCGAATGAACTCCCGGCGCCTACCAAGTGTCTGTCTGCTGTCGGCCCGCCGGGTGGATTGCATGGCCATTTGCCCAACAGGCCGCTGCGTAATCCTCATCGCGCACCTGTGAACAGCAACACGCCTGGCCGGCATTTCCCGCACCCGCCTACAGGGTTTCGTTCAATCGCCATGTGAAGATTGCCCCCATGTCCCGATCCCATCACCTCCTCTCCAGTTTTACCTCCCTGCAGCGCATCGCCTTGGGTGCCTGCTTGCTGGCCAGCGTTAGCGCATACGCCGAAGAAACCAACACCGCCGCGCGCTGGGTCAGCGACAGCCTGAATACCTATGTGCGCAGCGGTCCAACCGATGGCTACCGCATCGTCGGCACTCTGGTTTCCGGGCAGAAGGTCACCCTGCTGCGCACCGACGGCGACTACAGCCAGGTACGTGGCGAAAACGGCAGCGCAGTGTGGATTGCCAGTCGCGACCTGCAAGACGTTCCCGGCCAAGCCGAACGCTTACCGCAACTGGAACAGAAGGTGACGGAACTGAGCGCCGAGCTGGATGGCATCAACGACACCTGGAAAACCCGCGTGCAAGGCATGCAAGAAACCCTGGACTCACGCAAAACCCTGATCGACGAACTGCAAACCGCCCGCACAGCACTGGACAGTGAACTGACACAGGCCAACTCCGAATTGCGCGAACTGCAAGCGCAGCTCGGCGAAGAAAACCAGAGCGTACTGATGCGTTACATGACCTACGGCAGCGGCATCGCAGGCGCCGGCCTGCTCGCCGGACTGATCCTGCCGACCCTGTTGCGGGTACGGCGTAAACGCAATGATCAGTGGGTTTGAGAGACTAAAACTCCGGAAGCCCGAATAGACAAGCGCATCGGCGGTCTGGAGCAAGGGAATTCACGGCAGCCTGACCGTCGAAATCAAGCGACATTGCTACAAACAAAACAAACCCGCACGGTGCCGGATTTTTTGCGTTTAGAAATAGGGAAAGCAGTGCTGTGCGGACATACATCGAACGGGATGCTTGTGAATCAGTTCCCGCTAGTCCAGAGCATTGTTTGAACCGTGATATCTGGATGACTTTCTAATGGTTGCCATTCATCAATTAAAGAAAACCCCAGCCTCAGATAGAGATGCAAGGCCCTAGCATTGTCGAGAGATACATCCAGAAAGACGCTGCTGTGCCCTTTCTCTACCGCGCGAAATTTAACTGCCTCAACCAGCTTAGTTGCCACACCAGTCCCACGTGCAGCGGGCTCAACCCACATTCCGATCAAGTTATAGCGGTTCGCGCTACTGACACCAGCCCCGATCATTCCAACGGGCTTGCCTCCCTCTATGGCCAGCCAAAATTCCGTTCTGACTGACGAGGCTCGTTCTTTCCACTGTTCTTCACTGTAATTGGCAGCAGCTTGATAGCTCACACCAAACGCTCTCGGTGTGTCCAAAAGCGCAGCAAGACGGATTTGCTTCAAAAGCATCCAGTCTTTTGCTTCCGTCAATCGAATGTCCATGGCCTTCCTGTCGATGTTTCTGCCCATGACCTCTTGGGCCGATAGCTGTCCGGATTCCAGCAAAAAAGCCTTTACCCCAGAGAAATACGCTATTGGCCCAAGCTCTTTTCCATGATGATCGTGCGCTCGGCTTCGTGAAATTCGTCTCGAACTTTTTTAAAACCAAGTGAAGAGTAAAAGCCTTCCGCTGTGATTGAAGATGGAACGCGTAATAGCTTGACGCCTTCGTTGACGGCGCATGACTGGATAGCCGTCATCAATTGTTTTCCTATGCCGCCCCCTTGATAGGCCGGATCAACGAACACGCTACGGACAACATCACGATCAAGGCTGGCCGTTGCAACAACACGGTTATCGATTGTCGCCACATATACCTGGCGCAGAGTCAGTAGATGGCGGATCGCAACGGGAGAAAAGCTTTGCTCCACACGGTCGACTATTTCTGGCGAGTAATCCTGGGCATTGGACTCACGCAGGGCGCTTATAACGACCCGGCTTACTGCTACGGCATCCTCGTTTACAGCTTTACGAATCAGGAAGTCCACCGGTCGCTCCTTACGTATCGTTGCCTGATAGTTTGTAGATGGTTTGAGCGCAGCGATACCCATCGCTGCGCTTGATGACGCTGAGTATGTTGGCCACCCGCGCACAGCTACTTAGGCCACGGCTTTAATCCAAACCGCCGTTAAATCCTTGTTATATACCTGCCCTGCGTATCTGCTGGTGATGGGTATCGCTGCGCTCAACGCCATCCTACGGCGGTTGGTTGTAATCGCCAGGATGGCAGGCAAAGCTGCCCCTACGCGTTCGTGAAAGCGACGTAGATACAAGTGGCAACGCTTACTTGGCCAACCCGCTGCCGTGCCAACTCTAGGCGCGGACCCAGCGTTGGCGGGTCCAGCCGCTTAGGGCGTCGACGCCGAATACCAGCGCCAGCATGGCCAGAATCACGGTGCTGGCCTGGGCCTCCTGAAACAGGCTGAGGCTAACGTAGAGCATTTGCCCTAAACCACCGGCACCGACAAAGCCGAGCACGCTGGCCATGCGGATATTGTTTTCCCAGCGGTACAGGCAGTAGGCCAACAACTGCGGCCACAGGTTGGGCAAGGTGCCGTAGCAGAATGCCGCCACCTGACTGCCACCCTGCAGGCGGATCGCCTCGGCGGGTTCGCTCGGGGTATTTTCCAGAGCCTCGGCAAATAGGCGACCAAGTACGCCCGCAGTGTGCAGCGCCAGCGCCAGGGTGCCGGCATTGGGCCCAAGGCCTGCGGCCAACACCATCAAGGCCGCCCAGACCAACTCGGGAATCGCCCTCAGGGCATTGAGCAGCAAGCGCGCACTGGTTTGCGCCAACCAACCGAAACGACCGGCCGCAGGCAGCGCGAGAAGCAGGCCAAGGATTGCCGCGAGCAGCGTACCTATGGCCGACATTGCCAGGGTTTCCAAGGCACCATGCGCTAGCGCTGCAAGATGCTCGGCGCTCATATCCGGCCGTAGAAAGCGCTGCACGTAGCGCGCCATTTGCTGCAGGCTATCGCCGCCGAACAAGCTGCCCAGGTCAATATTCAGGTAGGCGAACGAGCCCAGCATCGCCGCGCCGATACCCAGCAGCAGTAACAGGTTGATCAGGCGATTCATGCCAAGCGCCCGCGCAGCAGGCTGCTGAGCTGATCCGCCAGCAGCACCAGCAAGAGAAAGGTCAACAGCATGCTGGCCACTTCACCGCCGGCAAACATGCGCATCGACAGATCAATCTGTTGCCCCAGGCCGCCGGCACCAACAAAGCCCATGACCACCGATGCGCGAATAGCGCACTCCCAGCGATACACCGTGTAGGAGGTCAACTCCGCTGCAGCGCTGGGCAGGATGCCGTAGACGAAGGCCGCCAACCGGCCACTGCCGCTCTGCAATAAGGCGTGCATCGGCCGCTGATCAACCGACTCGAAGATTTCCGCATAGACCTTGCCGAGCATGCCGGCGTAGGTGATGGCGATGGCCAACACCCCAGCCGTAGGACCAAGGCCAACAGCCCGGACAAACAATAAGGCCCAGACAATTTCCGGCACGCTGCGCAGGAAGATCAACAACCCGCGCACCGGCCAACGCAGCGCCTGACCGAGCACGCTCTGCCGCCCGCCACGCGAGGCCGCCGACAGCGATAGCGCGCGACTGGCAAGTAAGCCAGCCGGCACACCCACCAGTAACGCCAAAGCCATACCGGCGGTGGCGATGGCCAGGGTTTGCAAGGTGGCGTCCAGTAGCATCTGGAGAAACTCTGCGCCATGCGCTGGCGGCCAGAAAGCCGCCACGAAATTACCCATCTCGCGCTGGCTGTCGCTCGCCAGCAACACGCTCAAATCCAGCTCACTGAGGCGGATGCTCGGCAACAACAGGGCGATGCCCAACAGCGTGATGAGCAGGCGCGGCAACACGGCCGGATCGCGACTGTGGCGCTTCAGCATCGTGGGATCTGCACGCTCAGGGCGGCTGCCGGGCTGTCCGGCACAAGCAGTTGCTGATTGACGTAGAGCGCATCGAGCAAGGGTTGATCAACCTCGCCAGCCGGCCGATCAAACACAATCTGCCCGTCACGCACGCCGATAACCCGTGGGAAATGCGCCAACGCCAACTCCACCGCATGCAGGCTGGCAACCAAGGTCACGCGATTGGCCTCGGCGTGCTGGCACAGCACGCTCAGGGTGTGGTTGGCCAGCACCGGGTCCATCGCCGAAACCGGCTCGTCGGCCAACAACAGATCAGGCGCTTGATACAGGGCGCGGGCGATGCCGACGCGCTGCAACTGACCACCGGATAACTGCTGGCACTGGGCGAACAGTTTGTCGGCCAGGTCGAGCTTGGCCAGCTCGCGCCGCGCGCCGGGAATGTCCAGCGGGTAGAGCAAATTAACCAGGCTCCTGGCCAGGCTCCACTGGCCAAGTTTGCCGGCCAGCACCGCCGTCACCACCCGCTGTCGTGCGGGCAACGGCGGTGCCTGATGCACCAAACCAATACGCGCCCGCAAGCGTTGCCGCTGATACGCAGAGAGCCGCCAAGGCTGCTCGCCGAGCACCTGCAGCTCACCGCTAGTGGGTTGCAGCGCCGTGGCCAGCAGGTTGAGCAGGCTCGACTTGCCCGCACCGGACGGGCCGATGATGGCAACCCGTTCGCCAGCATCGATGTTCAGGCTCACACCACGCAGCGCCTGAACGCCGTTGTTGTGCCGCAGGGTCGCCTGGGTCAGGCGCAGGCTCATTTCAACAGATCGGCGGCGCGCGCAGCGTCCTCAATGCCCTTGTAGTTTTCCGGCTTGGTTTCGATAAAGCGGCTGGCTGCTTGCAGATCAAGAATGGCCTTCTGCTCGGGGTTAGCCGGATCAAGCGCCAGGAAGGCCTGTTTGATCTTCGCGGTCAGGGCTGGGTCCAGGGTGCCGCGCACGGTCCAGTTGTAATCGAAGTAAGTCGGCGTGGTGGCGAAGACCTTGACCTTGCTGGTGTCGACCTTACCGGCCGCGACGAGCTTGTCCCACACGCTGGCATTGAGCACGCCAGCATCAACCTTGCCCGCCTGAACCCAAGCGGCAGTGGCGTCATGGGCACCGGAGTAACCGATACGGCTGAAATAGCTCTCGGGCTTGATCCCGTCCTGCAGCATAAAGTAGCGCGGCATCAGGCTACCGGAGGTGGAGGAAATCGAGCCGAAGGCGAACGTTTTGCCCTTCAGGTCGCTAAGCGACTTCACGTCCGGGTTACTGGTGATGAACTTGCTGGTGAACTGTGCATCCTGCTCGCGTTGCACCAGCGGGATAGCGTTGCCAGTCTTCTGGCGCACCTGCACAAAGGTAAAACCGCCGAGCCAAGCCAGGTCGAGGCGATCAGTGGCCAATGCTTCGACCACTGCGGGGTAGTCGGCAACCGGCACGAACTCGACCTTCATGCCCAGTTCTTTCTCCAAATAGGCACCCAGCGGCTTGAACTTACGCAGCAGCTCGGTGGGCGCTTCATCTGGGATGGCGCTAACGCGCAGGGTTTCAGCGGCGTGACTCAGGCTGGCGGACAAAGACAGGGCAGCACAGACAGCGAATGCCAGGGTACGTTTGAGCATGAAGATTCTCCGGTTCAATAGCGGAAAAGGTTCGAAGTAACAGGTCAGCTGGTCCGCTGGCTGCGTTTTGTCAGGGTAATTGACGTGGCGCGATTATATGGCCCACTGCGCTAAAGGCCAGCTTTGCTAGAATCCGCAGCCTGTTTTCTGATTTGCCGAGAGCCTGACCGATGAGCGAGCCGATCCGTTTGACCCAGTACAGCCACGGTGCCGGCTGCGGCTGCAAGATTTCGCCCAAGGTGCTGGAGGTGATCCTCGCCGGCAGTGGCGCGCAAAACCTTGACCCCAATCTGTGGGTGGGTAACGCCTCGCGTGATGATGCGGCGGTCTATGCCCTGGACGACGAACGCGGCGTGGTCTCCACCACTGACTTCTTTATGCCGATTGTGGATGACCCCTATGACTTCGGCCGCATCGCCGCGACCAACGCCATCAGCGACATCTACGCCATGGGCGGCGACCCACTGATGGCCATCGCCATCCTCGGTTGGCCAGTCAACCTATTGCCGCCGGAAGTCGCCCGCGAAGTGATTCGTGGCGGCCGCGCAGTGTGTGATGAGGCCGGCATTCCGCTGGCCGGCGGGCATTCCATCGACGCCCCGGAGCCGATATTCGGCCTGGCTGTAACAGGCGTAGTGAACAAGCGCCATATGAAGCGCAATGACACGGCCACCGCTGGCTGCCAGCTGTACCTGAGCAAGCCGCTGGGCATCGGCATCCTCACCACCGCCGAGAAAAAAGCCAAGCTGCGCGCCGAGGACGTTGGCCTGGCGCGCGACTGGATGTGCACCCTGAACAAACCCGGCAGCCGCTTCGGCAAGCTGGCCGGGGTTACCGCAATGACCGACGTCACCGGTTTCGGCCTGCTCGGCCACCTGGTAGAGATGGCCGATGGCGCCAACCTCACCGCACAGCTCGACTACGCCGCTGTGCCGCGTTTGCCGGGGGTCGACTATTACCTGGCCGAAGGCTGCGTACCGGGCGGCACGCTGCGTAACTTTGAAAGCTATGGCGAGAAGATCGCCCCGCTCACACAAGAGCAACAACACCTGCTGTGCGACCCGCAAACCAGCGGCGGTTTGCTGGTGGCGGTAACCCCTGAAGGCGATGCAGAGTTCCTCGCACTCGCCGCCGAGCTAGGCCTGAACCTTGCGCCAATCGGCCGCCTGGTCGCCCGACAGCGCTACGCGGTAGAGGTGCTCTGATGCGCGACAACAGCAGCGACTACCGCGACATTTTTCTCAATGACAGACCGATGATGGACGCCCGCGCCCCGGTCGAGTTCAACAAGGGCGCCTTCCCCGGTGTACTCAACCTGCCGCTGATGGATGACAGCGAGCGGCAGCGGGTCGGCACCTGCTACAAACAACAGGGCCAAGACGCTGCCATCAGCCTGGGTCATCAACTGGTCAGCGGGCAGATTAAGGCAGCGCGGATCGACGCCTGGTTGCGCTTTGCCAAGGCCAACCCACAGGGTTATCTCTACTGCTTTCGCGGTGGGCTGCGCTCGCAGATCACCCAACAATGGCTGGCAGAAGCCGGCATCGACTACCCACGGGTGATCGGCGGTTACAAAGCCATGCGCAGCTTTTTGCTGGAGACCACTCAGCAGGCCGTGGCCGAGTGCGATTTCGTCATCCTCGGCGGCCTGACCGGCACCGGCAAAACCGACGTATTGGCGCAACTGGGCAACAGCCTGGACCTGGAAGGCCACGCCAATCATCGCGGCTCCAGCTTCGGCAAACGCGCCACCGGCCAGCCGGCGCAGATTGACTTCGAAAACCGCCTGGCCATCGACATTCTCAAGCAGCGCGCCCGCCAAACCCGGCAGTTTATTGTGGAAGATGAAGGACGCACCGTCGGCAGTTGCACCCTACCGTTGGAGCTGTACCAGGGCATGCAGAGCCACCCGCTGGTATGGCTGGATGATCCGTTTGAAAGCCGTGTCGAGCGCATCCTGCGCGACTATGTGACCAACCTGTGCGCCGAATTCATTAGCCTGCACGGTGAAGAGGATGGCTTTCGACTGTTTAGCGAACGCCTGCTGCAAAGCCTGAGCAATATCCTCAAGCGCCTTGGCGGTGAGCGTTACCAGCGCTTGCAAGCCATCATGCAGGCGGCACTGGAGGAGCAACAACGCAGCGGCTCGATTGACCTGCACCGTGGCTGGGTCGAAGGGTTGCTGCGCGAGTACTACGACCCGATGTACGCCTACCAACGCGAGAGCAAAGGCGCACGTATCGAGTTTATCGGCGAGCAGGCTGAGGTCATTGCCTACCTGAAAGCCCGCCAGGCACAGCGTTAGCCAGCAATGATGCGTTCTTAAGACCGCATCATTGCCGCCGCTCAACCATCAATCATCGCGCGTCAGCACTTCCAGCAGCTCGATCTCGAAGATCAGATTGGAATGCGGTTTGATATGCGCGCCGAACTGGCGCTCGCCGTAACCCAGGTGCGAAGGCACGAATAGTTTGCGCTTGCCGCCGACCTTCATGCCCATCAGGCCAAGGTCCCAGCCCTTGATCACCCGGCCGCTGCCAATCACACACTGGAAGGCTTTGCCGCGATCATAGGACGAGTCGAACTTGCTGCCATCTTCCAAAAAACCGTGGTATTGGGTAGTTATCAGCGCCCCTTTGACCACTTCTTTACCGTCACCCAACTGAATATCTTCGATTACTAACTCGCTACTCATCATTCACCTCGTTTGGTCGCAGCCCAGTTGACTGTTGGGCTTGGAGAAAATTCACTCGCCTAGCGGCTCCAGATGGGCTGCTGCCGCAAAGCCGGAAATCCCCCAGCCACCAGAGCAAACCAGCTACGGCTGCGGCCCATGCTAAAGTCGCGCCCTGAGCAATTATGGCCCAAGGCGACAAGTAGCGATTATGGAACTCCCGGCATTTACTGGCGAACTGGAAGATTGGAGCACCCTGAACAGCAGCGTCGGCTTCCCCGAGCTGCTGATCGGCAACGGCGCAAGCTTGGCGGTATGGCGCAAGTTCGCTTACTTCTCGCTGTTTGATGAAGCGCAAACCACGCGCAATCGCCCGCTGAGCCCAACCGAGCTAAGCGTGTTCCGCGCATTGGACACCAGCAACTTCGAGCAGGTGCTCAGTGCCCTGAAGAACAGCATTCGGGTTAATGCCGCGCTGACTATCAACTCATCGTCACCACGCCATCGCTACTTTGCCATCAAGGAAGCGCTGATCCACGCCGTGCGTTCGGTGCACATTCCCTGGAGCCAAATGCAGGCCAGCAGCCTGACGCGCATCAACAGCGCGCTCAGCCAATACCAGACCGTCTACTCCGGCAATTACGATCTGCTCAACTACTGGGCAGTGATGCAGGAACCGCAGGCGTTCGAAGAGCTGTTCCGTGGGCAGGACTCGACCTTTGACCTCGGCAATAACACCCGCCAGAGCAGCGCCACGCGCATGCTCTACCTGCATGGCGGCATGCATTTGGTGAAGAACATCGATGGCAGCACACGTATTTTGAACTCCTCGGAAAGCACCCTGCTGGCCAGTTTCGCCATCAACCAGTTGGGCGACATCCCGTTGTTCGTCAATGAAGGCAGCAGCGCAGACAAACTCAAAGCCATTCGCAGTTCCGACTATCTGTCGTTCTGTTACCAGCAGTTGGCGCAACCCAAGGACAGACTGTGCATCTTCGGCCATAGCTTGGCGGCGCAAGACCAGCACCTGGTCAAAGCCCTGCAGCAAGCCGGCTTGCAGACCCTGGCCATCTCGATTTACCCGCACAACCGTGAGTTTATCCAGCAGCAGAAACGCCACTACGCCAGCCTGTTCATTGAACAGGAGGTCGAGCTGCGCTTCTTCGACTCCCTGAGTCACCCTCTAGGCGATGCGGCGTTACGCGTGGCAATCACCCCGCCGCAGTAGCCGTTACTGGCTGATGGCGCGCACCACACTCAACTCAGCCGGTGCGCGGCGCTGGCTGAAGTAGCGGGTGCAGCTAACGCGCAGGAATGAGGCGAAATTCACCACTTCGCCGCGGTAGTCCATCACCTCGTCATACAGCTTGCTGATCAGCTGATTGGTGGTCATGCCGTCGACTTCGGCAATCTCGCGCAAGATGTCCCAGAACTGATTTTCCAGACGCAGGGTAGTCACCACGCCACGAATGCGCAGCGAACGGGCGCGGGACTCGTAGAGAATCGGGTCGGCTTGAACGTAAAGCTCACACATGGCGGTTCCCCTCATTCGATTCTGGGGCCACGCAGGCCCCAGGTGCGACTTAGCGTTTATAGCGTGATCTGCGTACCCAGCACTTTCAGGAACGCCGCGAGCCAGTTTGGATGCGCAGGCCAGGCTGGCGCGGTGACCAGATTACCCTGCACATGGGCCTGGTCTACGGCGATATCCATATATTGCCCGCCAGCCAGCGTCACCTCTGGCCCACAGGCCGGGTAAGCACTGCATTCACGCCCGCGCAATACACCAGCCGCCGCCAACAACTGCGCGCCATGGCAGACCGCCGCAATCGGTTTACCGGCTTTATCAAACGCCTGCACCAGCGCCAGCACCTGGGCATTCAACCGCAGGTACTCAGGCGCACGACCACCGGGCACCACTAACGCGTCATAGTCGTCGGCCTTGACCTGAGCGAAGTCGAAGTTAAGCGCAAAGTTGTGCCCTGGCTTCTCGCTGTAGGTTTGCTCGCCTTCAAAGTCGTGAATGGCGGTACGTACACTCTGCCCGGCGGTTTTGTCCGGGCATACCGCGTGCACCTGATGACCGACCATCAGCAGTGCCTGAAACGGCACCATCACTTCGTAGTCTTCGACGTAGTCGCCGACCAGCATGAGGATCTTTTTCGCGGCCATGTGCGTGCTCCCTTTATTGATTGAGAAGCACAGAGTGTTGAGCCTTTTGCTTGGGGATGGGTAATAACCCGGTACTACGAGGGGAAATGACAGATAAACGGTAGGCAATAAACAAGATGCTGATGCGCTGGGTTTCAGCAAGAAACCCAGCGCTTAACTGCGTTACTCCAGCACTTCTTCGTCACGCAGCAGCACATAGGTGCAGCCGCTGTCGTCTTCCAGGTAATCGTGCACGTAGAACATCACAACTTCACCCTGGCCAGGCTGCGCCGCCACATAGTCGCCAATATCCAGGGTGAAGTGGTCCTTGGACCCCGGCTTGGCTTCACATTCGACGCGCGCATTGACGAATAACTCAGGCGCGCTGTCGCCAAAATAATCTTCACGCTCTGCCGCATCCCAGTCAGCGGGCGCCTCAAACGGGCCGCAGAACAGCACCTTGGCATCGCCCAGATCCACTTCCTCTGCTTCCGGGTCCTGCTCATCTGCGCGATAGACCGTGCAGTCCTGTGCCTCAGGGTTTTCCAGAATGGCCAGACGGGCCGCCAGTTGTTGCTCAGCATCCATAGGGGGCATAGCTATCTCCGAGCGTTTGGCGCTTAAAAAGTCAGGGCATGGCAAGCCTGCAGACACTCCGCAGGCACGGCTTAGCAGGCTATGGGCTGTTGTGGTTGCAGTGCAAGCAATGAAATGCCGCTGACACACTCTGCAGAATATTTTCCGACTTAATTTAGCGTTAAGACTGCCAGCAGAAACTCACTCCCAAGTTCTCAGATGAGGTTCCGTTTATGGAGCTGCCTTGGGTGTATCAAAATACTGCACTTGCACAAATTGGCCGCGAGCAACCGCTCAGCCTCTATCTGGCCAATAGCGAAAGCCCACGCCGCGCCGGCATTGAAGCCTTTATTGGCGAACGCTTTGCCGCCCAACATCAAGCCCGCATCCGCCATTACATGCCCTGCCTGCTAAGCCTGGAAGACAGCAGCGGGCAATTGCTCGGCGCAGTGGGTTTGCGCAGCGCCGGCAGCGGCCCGTTATTCCTTGAGCGTTACCTGGGCATGCCGGTAGAGCAGGTCATAGCCGCCCAGCGCGTGATGAATGCGCCGCCGCGTGAGCAACTGGTAGAGGTTGGCAACCTGGCTGCCAGCAGCCCCGGTGCCGCACGCCTGCTGATTGTTGCCCTGACAGACCTGTTGGTGGCGCTGGGTTACCGCTGGGTGACCTTCACCGGCACCTTGGGGTTGCTGAACAGCTTTCAGCGCCTAGGCCTTACGCCCGTATCTCTCGGCCCCGCCACCCTTGAATGCATGGGCGATGAGCAGGCGGACTGGGGCACCTATTACGACAACCAACCGCAGGTGATGGCCGGCGACATCTACGCCGGCCACCAGCGCCTGCTGCAGCAGGGCGCTTATCCACGCCTAGCTCACCAAGCCTTCTACGCCCTGGAGGACATGCCCCATGTGGCCTGCCGCTAAACCACTATTCGACCGCCTGGCCGCCCTCGGCAACGCCATCGCCTTACGTGAAGGCGCGCAGCAACTGAGCTATGCCCAGTTGCTCAACGAGGTTGCCCAACGCAGCCAGCAACTGCAGCAACTTGGCGCTCGGCGTATCGCCCTGGCGCTGGATAACGGTATCGACTGGGTGCTCTGGGATCTGGCCACGCTGCATGCCGGACTGGTCTGCGTGCCTGTGCCAGGGTTCTTCTCCAGCAGCCAGCAAGTGCACGTGCTCGACAGCGCCGGCATCGATTGCCTGATCAGCCCGGACAGCACGCTGTTCAGCGCCCTCGGCTTTAGCAGCAGCGCGGCGGGCGTGTTGCAACGACCACGCGCAATGGTCAGCGAATTACCTGCTGGCACCTGCAAGATTACTTACACCTCTGGCACCACCGGCCAACCCAAAGGCGTGTGCCTGGATGTCGCCACACAACTGGCGGTGGCACAAAGCCTGGTGCAGGCCAGCGCCAGTTGCCAGGTTGCACGCCACCTGTGCGTACTGCCACTGGCCACCCTGCTGGAAAATATTGCCGGGGTTTATGCGCCGCTGCTGGCGGGTGCGAAAATCGAGCTGATGCCCATGGCGCAAATCGGCCTGCTGGGTGCCAGTCAGTTCGACCTGCCGCGCTTTCTCGGCGCCCTGGGCCAGGCGCAACCCAACAGTTTGATTCTGCTGCCGCAGCTGCTGCTGGCCTTGGTCAGCGCCGCCGAACGCGGTCTGCCTGTGCCTAACTCACTGCGCTTTATTGCAGTCGGCGGCGGCCGTGTGGCCAGCCAACTGCTGCAACGTGCCGAAGCCCTGGGGTTGCCGGTATTCGAAGGCTACGGCCTGTCGGAATGCGCCTCGGTGGTGTGCCTGAATACGCCAGAGCAGCGCCAGATCGGCACTGTTGGCCAGCCACTGCCGCACCTGCAAGTGCGCCTCGGCGCTGATGGAGAGGTCCAGGTCAAAGGCCCGCGTTTGCTGGGTTATCTGGGCGAGCCGGGCACCGCTGAGGAATGGCTGGGCACCGGTGACCTGGGCCATCTTGCAGGGCCGTTCCTGGTGTTGCATGGACGCAAGAAACACCAGTTCATCACCGCCTTCGGCCGCAACGTCAACCCGGAGTGGGTGGAGGCTGAACTGGTCCAGCAACTGCCTATCGCCCAGGCTTGGCTGCATGGTGAAGCCATGCCCGGCAACGTCGCCGTACTGGTGCCACGTTTCGCCAGCACCACCGACAGCCAACTGGCCGAAGCCGTGGCCGCCGCCAACCTGAGCCTGCCCGACTACGCCCGCGTGCACCACTGGCTGCGCGCCGAGGCCCCATTCAGCAGCGCCAATGAGCTGGCCACCAGCAATGGCCGCCTGCGCCGTAACGCCCTGCTTAACCACTATCAGAACGCCGTCGAACAGCTGATGGCCGACCAAACCTGCTACGGAGATGCCTAATGAGCTTCTATGAATCCCTGCTCGAACAAACCAGCGTTGAACGCAACTACCTGCTCAGCGCGCCGATCATTGCCCAGGCCATGAGCGGCACAGTGAGCCTGAACAGCTACGTCGCCTTTCTCACCGAGGCCTACCACCACGTCAAACACACCGTACCCTTGCTGATGGCCTGCGGCTCGCGCCTGCCAGAGCGCCTGGAATGGCTGCGCGACGCCATCGCCGAGTACATCGACGAGGAGAAAGGCCATCAGGAATGGGTCCTCAATGACATCGCCGCCTGCGGTGCAGACAAGGAAGCCGTGCGTAACGGCCTGCCGCATATGTCGACCGAGTTGATGGTCAGCTACGTTTACGACCGTATCGCCCGGCATAACCCGGTGAGTTTTTTTGGCATGGTCAACGTGCTGGAAGGCACCAGTATTGCCTTGGCCACCCAGGTTGCCGGAGTGATTCAGGACAAACTACAACTGCCGAACAAAGCCTTCAGCTACCTGAGCTCCCACGGCAGCCTCGACCTGGATCACATCGAATTCTTCAAAAAACTGATGAACCAATTAGATAGCGATGACGACAAGGCCGCAGTGGTGCACACCGCCAAAGTGGTTTACCGCCTATACGGCGATGTTTTCCGCAGCCTGCCGCTGAGCGCATAGGAGCCCTGATGAATATTTCCGAATGCCGCGCGGTGATTACCGGAGCCAGCGGCGGAATTGGCCAGGCACTGGTCAGCGCCTTGCTCAACGAAGGCGCGCAGGTGTTGCTGGTTGGCCGCCAAACTGACGTGCTGCAGGCCATGGCCAATGCCCACAAGGGCAAGGTCCAGGTGGTACAGGCCGACATCCTTGAACGCAGTGGCCGCGAAGCCGTGGTTAACGCCGCGCAACGTTTCGGTGGCATCAACACCCTGATCAATGCGGCCGGGGTCAATCACTTCAGCCTGCTGGAACAGCATGACGAAAGCGCCATCGCCGAACTGATCGGGCTCAACGTCACCGCCACCCTACAACTGACCCATCGCCTGTTGCCGTTGCTGCGCCAGCAAGGCCGGGCACTGGTGGTCAACCTCGGTTCGACCTTCGGTTCCATTGGCTACCCCGGCTTCAGTGCTTACTGCGCCAGCAAGTTCGCCTTGCGCGGTTTCTCCGAAGCACTACGCCGCGAACTGGCAGACACCCAGGTGAAGGTTCTTTACTTCGCCCCACGCGCCACCCAAACCAGCATGAACGCCGCCAATGTAGTGGCCATGAATGACGAATTGAATGTCGCCATGGATGACCCACATAGCGTCGCCGTGCAGCTACTGGCCACGATCCACCGCGAAAAAGAGGAACGCTATCTCGGCTGGCCGGAGCAACTGTTCGTGCGCCTCAACAGCCTGCTACCCCGCGTGGTCGACCAGGCCTTGCGCAAACAATTGCCGATTATCCAGCGCTTTGCCCGTAGCAAACCCTAAGGAGCCTTTATGAACCGTATCCGTAACGTTGCCTGTGCCCTGCTCTGCCTCGTCAGCTTGCCCTCCTTCGCCTTGAGCGAGCAGGGTCAGGCGCAACTGCAATCCCTGCAGGACCGCTGGGCCGAGATCAACTATCAAGTACCCAAGGAACAGCGCGAAAAAGCCTTTGCCAGCCTCAGCGCCCAGGCACAGGCAGCTGTCGCCGCAGAGCCTAAAGCGGCCGAACTGCATATCTGGAACGGCATCATCCTCAGCACCTACGCCGGTGCCAAGGGTGGCCTCGGTGCGCTCGGTTTGGTCAAAGAAGCCAAAGCCAGCCTGGAACAAGGCCTTGCGTTAGACCCAAAAGCACTGTCCGGTTCGGCCTACACCAGCCTCGGCAGCCTGTACTACCAGGTGCCCGGCTGGCCGATTGGCTTTGGTGACAACGAAAAAGCCGAAACCATGCTCAAAAAGGCTCTGGCGATCAACCCGGACGGCATCGACCCCAACTACTTTTATGCCGACTTCCTGGCCCACGGCAAACGCTATGCAGAGGCCAAGGCCGCATTGGAAAAAGCCCTGCAAGCCCCCGCCCGGCCTAATCGTCTGTCTGCCGATGCTGGCCGCAAGCAGGATATTCAAGCGCTGCTGAGCAAGGTCAACGCCGAACTGGAGTAACCTCTCCTAATCGAACCTGAATAGCAAAAAAAGGGATTCTTGCAGGTGAGGCTGCTGTTGTAGGGTGGGTTAGTGGCGCAGAGGCGGAGTGTTAAAACAGCTGCGCAATGTGTGCGCCACGTAACCCACCACGCGATAATCGACCAACCTCTTATGGGCCTGGTGGGTTACGGCGCAACTGACGACTCATTAGTCGTTAACTCGCGTCCTTGCGCCTAACCCACCCTACGAATGGCTGCACCTCAGCCAAAACATATTTATAAAAATCAGGAACACCTTCATGCGTATTCTGCTGGTCGAAGATGACAAAGCCCTTGGCGAAGGGATTCGCACCGCACTCAAACCCGAAGGCTACACCGTCGACTGGGTGCAAGATGGCAGCAGTGCACTGCACGCACTGACCAGTGAAAGCTTCGAACTGGCGATTCTCGACCTCGGCCTGCCGCGTATGGATGGCCTGCAAGTACTCAAGCATCTGCGCGCTGCGGCCAATCCTGTGCCGGTACTGGTGCTGACCGCGCGCGACTCGACCAGCGACCGCATCGCCGGGCTGGATGCCGGTGCCGATGACTACCTGATCAAACCCTTCGATGTCGCCGAGCTTAAAGCCCGACTGCGCGCCCTGCTGCGGCGAAGCTTCAACCGCCCACAACCAGCGCTGGAATACCGTGGCATCAGCCTTGACCCGGTCAGCCAGGCGGTCACTTATCAGGGCCAGGCCGTCAACCTGCCGCGCAAGGAGTTCCTCCTGCTGCACGAACTGCTCGCCCAGCCCGGCCGGGTGATGACCCGCGACAAGCTGCAACAAGCGCTCTATGGCTGGGATGAAGAGTTGGAGAGCAACGCCCTGGAAGTGCACGTGCACCACCTGCGCAAGAAGTTCTTCCCTGAGTTGATCCGCACCGTGCGCGGTGTTGGCTACCTGGTGGATAAATAACATGCCGAAGTTGTTGCACTCGATCCGCGCACGCTTGCTGGTACTGCTGCTGTCGCTGCTGACCGTGAGCCTGATTCTGATCAGCCACAAGATTTACCGCGATGCCAGCCATGAGGTTGAAGAGCTATTCGACGCGCAACTGGCGCAGACCTCACGCATGCTGATGGGTTTGGTGCGCCACGAACTGTCCGCCGACTCTCGCCGCGACCTGCAAGCCGCGCTGGACGAGGCGCTGCTGCTCAAGCACAGCTCGCGTGACCTCAGTGGCCTGCTGGGGCATAGCTACGAAAGCAAGCTCGCGTTCCAGATGCTCAACGACAGCGGCGAACTGGTATTCCAGTCGGCCAGCGCGCCCAAAGGCCTGTTGATGGAGATGATCGCTCAGCTTGGCCTCAGCCTGCCGGCCAATGAGCAGCCACTCAATGAACGCCTAACGCTACTGGCCAAATACCTCAGCGGTTATCACACCCTGACGCTTGGCGACCATCGTTGGCGGGTGTTCGTTCTGCATGACAACGTTGACCATCACTGGGTACTGGTTGGCGAGCGCGAGGACGTGCGCGGTGAACTGTCCGGGAAAATTGCCCAGCGCGCGTTGCACCCGCTGTTTATCGGCCTGCCGTTGCTCGCATTGCTGCTCTGGCTCGCGGTGGGTTGGGGGCTACAACCTTTGCAGCGCATGGCGGAGGCAATCAAAGGACGCGCACCGGACAACCTCGCCCCGCTGGTTTTCGGCCCGCTGCCGCATGAACTTGAGCCCATGAGTGCGTCGATCAATCGGCTGCTGATGCAGGTCAACCAACTGCTTGACCAAGAAAAACGCTTTATTGCCGACGCCGCCCACGAGCTGCGCACACCGCTGGCCGTGCTACGCATCCATGCACAAAACGCCCTGGATGCACCCGACCTGCAGGACCGCGATGACGCCCTGCGCCAGCTCGGTGGCGGCGTCGAACGCGCCACCCGCGTGGTTGCACAATTGCTGACCATGGCCCGCCTGGACCCCAACGTGGTGCAACTGGCGATGCGTGAAATGGACCTGCTCAGCTATGTGCGTAACGAGCTGGCAGAACTTATCCCGCTGGCCCTGGACCGCCACCAGGAACTCAACCTTGAGGCCATTGAACCGGCGAACTATGTGTTATTGGCCGACGGCCCGAGCCTTGGCACATTGCTGCAGAACCTGGTCAGCAATGCCGTGCAATACACCCCCGAGGGCGGGCAGATTCAGGTGCAGCTGGACGCACAGGACGACATCATCGTGCTGCGCGTGCAGGACAGCGGCCCCGGCGTGGCCGAAGCGCAGCGGGAAAAGCTCTTCGAACGCTTCTATCGACTCGGCACAGGCCAGGGCGCGGGTCTTGGTCTATCCATCGTGCGCCGCGTAGTGGAGCTGCACCGTGGCAGCATCAGCCTAAGTGAATCACCACTGGGCGGCCTGGAAGTGGCGGTGCGCCTACCGCGCCGCCGTTAACGCGGAGGACGCGCGCCCCGGCGCAGGGCGCGCTCTTCACGGCGCGCCTGCTGCTGCACTTCGGCCAGCACTTCCTGCACATAATCGATATGTCGGTTGGAAATCGCCCGCGCTTCTTCCGCGCGACCGTCAACAATGGCCTGATACAGCGTGCGGTGCTGCTCAATGAGCATGTCGCGGGTTTCATCACGCTGGGCGTACATGCCACCGATATTGGTGACGACGTTGCGCTTGAGCAGGTCAAACAGCCCGCGAATGGTATGCAGCAGCACAGCGTTATGGCTGGCCTCGGCAATCGCCAGGTGGAAGTTAGCATCCGCCGCGCCCTCTTCTGCGCGAGTAACCTTGCCACTGCGGTTGTAGCAGTCCTGCAGGGCCGAAAAGGCCTCTGTCAGGCGCTGGCGATCCAGTTCGGTGGCGCGTTGCGCGGCGTAAAACGCGCAAGAACCCTCCAGGGTATGGCGGAACTCCAACAGATCGCGCTGCGCTTCGGGGTTGCTTTCCAGCAGGTGCAATAACGGGTCGCTGAAGGTTGAGCCGAGGGTTTCGGCGACAAAGTTACCACCGCCGTGGCGGCTGACTAGCAGGCCTTTGGCTGCCAGCTTCTGAATCGCCTCACGCAGCGACGGCCGCGATACGCCGAACTGCTCAGCCAAGACGCGCTCCGCTGGCAGACGCTCGCCCGCCTTGAGCGTGCCCTCAAGGATCATGGTTTCCAGCTGGCTGACGATGTCGTCCGACAAGCGGCGCTGACGCACCGAACCCACTTCCATAACCCGCACTCCATTGGTTTGACCACCTGCCATGGGCCTTAAGGCCCAGCGCCGGCAAGCCTATCGCCAGCTCAAGAAGCTAGCAAGCCGGCACCCTACGACCAAAGTCGTAAGGCAGATATTTGACAGGCCAGAGGCTGCACTTTTACCCTGATCGCGCAGTCGTGTAAATTGGTATTACCAATTTACCAAGATAAAACAATTCCAAGAACCCAACGAGGTCTCCCTATGCCGGCTCCACGCCCACTATCCGCCGCAGCACTGCACCCCGATGAGCATTCGCACCCACTCATGCGCAGCGCGCAGCATTAAGGAGAGTTCGCCATGTCGACTGGTCTTCTTGCCCTACTGGCTTTTTCCCCCATCCTGCTGGCTGCCATTCTGTTGATTGGCCTGCGCTGGCCGGCCAAACGCGCCATGCCACTGGTTTACCTGGTAACGGCGTGCGTCGGCTTGTTCGCTTGGGACATGAGCATCAACCGCGTTCTCGCCTCGACCCTGCAGGGCCTGCTAATTACCCTCGGCCTGCTGTGGATCATCTTTGGCGCAATCCTGCTGCTCAACACCCTTAAGCACTCTGGCGGTATCACCGCGATTCGCACCGGTTTCGCCACCATCAGCCCGGATCGGCGCATTCAGGCGATCATCATTGCCTGGCTGTTTGGTTGCTTTATCGAAGGTGCGTCCGGCTTCGGCACCCCCGCCGCCATCGCCGCGCCGTTGCTGGTTGCCATCGGCTTTCCGGCCATGGCCGCTGTATTGATGGGCATGCTGGTGCAAAGCACGCCAGTGTCGTTCGGTGCGGTGGGTACGCCGATCATCGTCGGGGTCAATACCGGCCTGGACTCGGCCACCATCGGCGCACAACTGGTTGAACACGGCTCGTCCTGGGCGCAGTTTCTGCAACTGATCACCAGCGAAGTGGCGATTGTTCACGCCATTGTCGGCACCGTGATGCCGCTGGTGATGGTACTGATGCTGACGCGCTTCTTCGGCACCGAGAAAAGCTGGAAGGCCGGTTTTGCAGTACTGCCCTTCGCGATCTTCGCGGGCCTGGCGTTTACCATTCCCTACGCCCTGACCGGCATCTTCCTCGGCCCAGAATTCCCGTCCCTGGCGGGTGGTTTGATTGGCCTGGCGATTGTTACCAGCGCCGCGCGCATGGGCTTTTTGCTGCCAAAAACCACCTGGGATTTCGCTCCGGCGGATAAATGGCCAACGGAATGGTTGGGCAGCGTGGAAATGAAGCTCGACCAACTGACCGCCAAACCCATGAGCGCCCTGCGCGCCTGGCTGCCCTATGTATTGGTCGGCGCATTGCTGGTGATCAGCCGGGTGTTTCCCGAGGTGAGCGCCGCGCTGAAAGGCGTCATGCTGAACTTCCCCGACCTGCTCGGTGAAGCCGGTGTCAGCGCCAACTTCCAGCCGCTGTATCTGCCGGGCGGGATTCTGGTGGCCGTGGTAATCGCCACGTTCTTCCTGCATGGCATGAAACTGCGTGAACTGAGCAGCGCCGTGAAAGAGTCCTCCAGCGTGCTGCTCAGCGCTGGATTTGTGCTGCTGTTTACCGTGCCGATGGTGCGCATCCTGATCAACTCCGGGGTCAACTCCGCTGAGCTGTCGAGCATGCCGATCCTGATGGCGCGCTGGGTGGCCGACAGCGTTGGCGGCATCTACCCGCTGCTGGCACCGAGCGTGGGTGCCCTGGGTGCCTTTATTGCCGGCTCCAACACCGTCAGCAACATGATGTTCAGCCAATTCCAGTTTGGCGTGGCGCATACCCTGGGTATCTCCAGCGCGCTGATCGTCTCGGTGCAGGCCATCGGTGCCGCCGCCGGCAACATGGTTGCCATCCACAACGTGGTGGCCGCCTCGGCAACAGTCGGCCTGCTCGGTCGTGAAGGCAGCATCCTGCGCAAAACCGTCTGGCCTACCCTGTACTACGTGCTGTTTACCGGCTTGATCGCACTGTTCGCGGTATATGTACTGGGCATCAGCGACCCACTGATGGCAGGCTGATGACCGCCAGGGGCGCGCCACAAGCCGCGCCCCTAGTGTTGTAAAACCCTTTTTCTCCGCCTGGGTGACTCCATGATTATTTCTGCCTCCACCGACTACCGCGCCGCCGCCCAACGCCGGCTGCCGCCCTTTTTGTTTCACTACATCGACGGCGGCGCCTACGCCGAGCACACACTCAAACGTAACGTTAGCGACCTGGCGGATATCGCCCTGCGTCAGCGCGTACTGCGCAACATGGCGGAACTGAGCCTGGAAACCCGCCTGTTCAATGAAACCCTGAGCATGCCAGTAGCCCTGGCACCAGTCGGCCTGACCGGCATGTGTGCCCGCCGTGGTGAAGTGCAAGCGGCTAAAGCCGCCGCCGCCAAAGGCATCCCCTTTACCCTGTCGACCGTCTCGGTGTGCCCGATTGAAGAAGTCGCGCCAGCCATCGACCGCCCCATGTGGTTTCAGCTGTATGTGCTGAAAGACCGTGGCTTTATGAAAAACGCCCTGGAGCGCGCCAAAGCCGCCGGCGTGACTACCCTGGTGTTCACCGTGGACATGCCCGTACCCGGCGCGCGCTACCGCGACGCACACTCCGGTATGAGCGGCCCGAACGCACCTATGCGCCGCATGCTGCAAGCCATGACTCACCCACGCTGGGCCTGGGATGTAGGCCTGCTGGGCAAGCCCCATGACCTGGGCAACATCTCCACCTATCGCGGCAACCCCACCGGTTTGGCGGACTACATCGGCTGGCTGGGCAACAACTTCGACCCGTCGATTTCCTGGAAGGATCTGGAATGGATTCGTGAGTTCTGGGACGGCCCCATGGTGATCAAAGGCATCCTCGACCCGCAGGACGCCAAAGACGCAGTGAGTTTTGGTGCCGACGGCATCGTCGTCTCCAACCACGGTGGTCGTCAGCTCGACGGCGTCCTCTCCAGCGCTCGCGCCATGCCGGCGATTGCCGACGCGGTAAAAGGTGACCTGGCGATTCTCGCCGACTCCGGCATTCGCACCGGCCTGGACGTGGTACGCATGATTGCCCTCGGCGCTGACACGGTAATGCTCGGCCGCGCGTTTATCTATGCCTTGGCGGCTGCCGGCGGTGCCGGGGTGAGCAACCTGCTGGACTTGATCGAGAAAGAAATGCGCGTGGCCATGGTGCTGACCGGGGCTAAATCGATCAGCGAGATCAATGCCGATTCACTGGTGCGCGAACTGGGCCGCTAAACAGCTTTTGTAGGGTGGGTTAGTGGCGCTCACCGCTCTTAACATCCACAACAGCCTGTACACGCCACGTAACCCACCCTACTCATGCAGCATCGCCACAAATGCCGACAATTACCGGAGTGTCCATGAGCCTGCCTGCCGCCTTTCTTGCCGCCGTCGAACGCCTGATTCCAGCAGATCGTCGCTTCGATGATCCGCTGTCGACCCTGGCCTTCGGCACCGATGCCAGCTTCTACAGGCTGATCCCCAAGCTGGTGGTGCGCGTCGAAGCGGAACTGGAGGTGGTTGACCTGCTCAAGCTGGCCGGCGCGCATAAGGTGCCCGTGACCTTCCGCGCCGCTGGCACCAGCCTGTCCGGTCAAGCCATCAGCGACTCCGTGCTGATCGTCCTGGGCGACAACTGGAATGGCCGCGAAATCCGCAGCGAAGGCACGCAGATTCGTCTGCAACCCGGCGTAATCGGCGCTCAGGCGAATGCCGTGCTGGCACCGTTTCAACGCAAGATCGGCCCTGACCCGGCCTCGATCAACGCCTGCAAGATCGGCGGCATCGTCGCCAACAACGCCAGCGGCATGTGCTGCGGCACCGCGCAAAACAGCTATCACACCCTGGCCGGTATCCGCCTGGTACTGGCCGACGGCAGCGTGCTGGACACTGAAGACCCGCTCAGCGTGGCGCGTTTTGCCGCCAGCCATGCCGAGCTGTTGGCGCAACTCAGCGAACTGGGGCGCAACACCCGCGCCAACGCTGAATTAGCCGCCAAAATTCGCCACAAGTACCGCCTGAAAAACACCACCGGTTTATCACTCAATGCCCTGGTCGATTTCGACCAGCCGCTGGATATCCTCAGCCACCTGCTGGTCGGTTCCGAAGGCACCCTGGGCTTTATCAGCGCGGTGACCTACAACACCGTGCCCGATCACCCGCACAAAGCCAGCGCCCTGCTGGTGTTCCCTGATGTGGCAAGCTGCTGCCGCGCGGTGACCGTGCTCAAGCAACAGCCGGTCTCCGCCGTAGAACTGCTGGATCGCCGCAGCCTGCGCTCGGTGCAGGACAAACCCGGCATGCCGGAATGGGTCAAGGGCTTGTCCGAACATGCCTGCGCCCTGCTGATTGAATCCCGCGCCGCCAGCCAGAGCCTGCTGCACGAGCAACTGCAACTGATCATGGCCTCCATCGCCGACTTCCCCCTGGAAAAACAGGTGGATTTCAGCGAAGACCCGACCGTCTACAACCTGCTGTGGAAAATCCGCAAAGACACCTTCCCCGCCGTGGGCGCAGTGCGCCAGACCGGCACCACGGTGATCATCGAAGACATGACCTTCCCCGTCGAACAACTCGCCGAGGGCGTTAATCACCTGCTTGAGCTGTTCGATAAGCACGGCTATGACGAAGCGATCATTTTCGGCCACGCCCTGGAAGGCAACCTGCACTTTGTATTTACCCAGGCCTTCGAAACACCTGAACAGATCGCCCGCTACTCCGCTTTTATGGATGAAGTGGCACACTTGGTGGCCGTGGAGTTTGCCGGCTCGCTGAAAGCCGAACACGGCACTGGGCGCAATATGGCGCCCTTCGTCGAGCTGGAATGGGGCAACGACGCCTACCAACTTATGTGGCAGATCAAGCGCCTGCTCGACCCACAAGGCATCCTCAACCCAGATGTGGTGCTGTCGGATGACCCGCAAATCCACCTGAAACACCTCAAGCCGCTGCCGGCCGCCGACGAAATCGTCGACAAATGCATCGAGTGCGGCTTCTGCGAGCCGGTTTGCCCATCCAAGGGGCTGACCCTCAGCCCGCGCCAGCGCATTGTGATCTGGCGCGATATCCAGGCAAAAAAACGCGCCGGCATCGATACCCGCGAGCTGGAAGCCGCCTATCAATACCAGGGCATCGACACCTGTGCGGCCACCGGCTTGTGCGCCCAGCGCTGCCCGGTGGGCATCAATACCGGCGACCTGGTACGCCAACTGCGTGGCCGCGACGCTAAAAACCAGCGCAGCGCCGACTGGCTGGCGAATAACTTCCACCGCGCCATGCAGGGCGCGCGGGTGATGCTGCATGTGGCCAACGGCGCACGCATGCTCATGGGCGCGCCGCTGCTCAGCCGCACCGCGGCGGCCATCAGCAAGGCCAGCCAGGGCCGCGTGCCGCAATGGACACCGGCCATGCCGCAACCCCTGCAGCGTTTGCAACTGCCGGCAGCGGTCGAAGATACCCGGCCACGGGTGGTGTATTTGGCGGCCTGCGTTTCGCGCGCCATGGGGCCGGCGGCAAGCGATGCCGAGCAAATGCCGCTACTCGACAAGACCCGCGCATTGCTGGAAAAAGGCGGCTTTCAGGTGGTGTTCCCGGCGGACCTGGACAACCTCTGCTGCGGCCAACCGTTTGCCTCCAAAGGCTACAGCGAGCAAGCCGAACGCAAGAAGCAGGAGCTGATCGACGCGCTGCTCAAAGCCAGTCGCGGTGGCCTCGACCCAATCTATTGCGACACCAGCCCCTGCACCCTACGGCTGATTCAAGATGGCCTGGACGCGCGACTGAAGCTGCATGACCCGGTGAAGTTTATCCGCGAGCAGTTGCTCGACAGGCTGACGATCACCCCACAAGACAAACCGGTCGCCGTACACGTCACTTGCAGCACGCAACACCTGGGCGAAGCACAGGGTTTGATCGACATCGTACGGCGCTGCACCTCGGCAGTAGTCATCCCCGAAGGCATCCACTGCTGCGGCTTTGCCGGTGACAAAGGCTTTACCACCCCGCAGCTGAATGATCACGCCCTGCGCAGCCTGAAATCCGCCGTGCAGTACTGCGAGGAAGGCATCAGCACCAGCCGCACCTGCGAAATAGGCCTGAGCCAACATGGCGGCATTGACTACCACGGACTGGTTTATCTGCTTGATCGGGTGAGCAGCGCCAACGCCTAAACGCCGACAGACCAACGGCCCAGCCAGCGGGTAAGAGCTTTCTATACTGAAAGCTCTTACCCACACAGCTGGAGACTTGCCATGCGCCGTCTTGCCGTTTTCTTTGCTACCGCGTTACTCAGCACCTCGCTCTGGGCCATGCACTGCCCTGCCGATATGGCCAAGATTGATGAACGACTGAAAACCAATCCACCCAGCGATGCCACCGTGCTTGCCCAAGTGCAGCAATTGCGCAGCGAGGGCGAAACCCTGCACAAAGCCGGCAATCACGCCGAATCAGTCAAGGTACTCGGCGAGGCCCAGCAACTGCTCGACGCCAGCGAGTAACCTGAGTCGCTGCCCAACTGCCTGAGCGCCTCCGGCAATACAGCCCAAGGCGCGCACGCATGCTGATTACAGCGCCTGCCCCAGCAGGCTAAGCGCCACCCGGCGCATCTGGGCGAGATCAATCGGTTTACTTAGGCAAGCTTGTGCACCGCGCCGACGCGCCTCGGCAAACACCGCATCATCCGCAGCAGCACTGATGACCAAAACCGGCACAGCCTGCAAACGCGGGTTCTGCCGCATGGCATCAAGCACCTGCAGGCCATCGCCATCAGGCAAATCCAGGTCCAGCAAAAGCAACATCGGCGTGCACTGCTCCAGCTCAGCCAGCGCCCGTTGCACCGAGCCCGCACCACGTACGCTGGCAAACTCACGCAGCGCTTCCTGAGCCACCCTCAGGCACGCCGGATGATCTTCCACACACAGCACCTCGGCCAATTCCGGCGGTTGCGCGGACATCGACTCGGTATCTGCAGCACCTTGCGCAGTCGGCACGGCGGCACTCGGCAGATCAATCCAGAAGCAGCTACCACTGCCGACGCTGCTGCTAAAACCAATCTCGCCAGCCATCAGGGCCGCCAGCTCACGGCACAACACCAGGCCGATACCGGTGCCAGGAATGCTCGAGTTCTCTCGCCCCAGACGCTGGAACGGCTGAAACAGATTGGCCTGCTGCTCGACGGTCATGCCGGCACCGTTGTCATCAACCCACAGCCGCACACAATCTGAGCGCACCTCGTAGCCCATGCGAATCAGACCTTGCGGGCTGCTGTATTTGATCGCGTTGGACAGCAGGTTGAGCAGTACCTGGCGCACCCGGCGCAAATCCGCCTGCACAAACAACCCGGCATCGCCTTCAGCCAGTACCTGCAGCTGCAATTGCCGTTGTTGCACATCGGGTAGCACCAACTCGGCACAACCATGCAGCAACGCGCCGACCTCAACGGGCTGCAACTTGAGCTGCTGTCGGCGGCTCTCGATACTCGACAGGTCGAGAATGTCATCCACCAGCGAGGTCAGATGGCGACTGGCTTTAACAATCTCACGGGCATAATCGGCCTCTTGCTTGGCATCGGGCTTGTCCTGCGCCTCTAACTCGATCAACTGGCCAAAACCATAAATCGCATTGAGCGGCGTGCGCAGCTCATGACTCATGCTGGAGAGAAAACGACTTTTGGCCTGACTCGCGGCCTGGGCATCCAGACTGGCGCAGCGTAATTCTTCCTGCACCTGCTTGAGCCGGGTGATATCGACATGCGTACCGGCCACACGCAGGGCGCGGCCATCACTGTCACGCTCCAGGACCTTGCCGCGGCTGAGCAACCAAACGTATTCACCACGCGCATCGGCATAACGATATTCGGCCTCGAAATGCTCCTCACCACTGCTCGCAAACAGTTGCCGCAAATGGCGAATACGCTCCACATCATCGGGATGCACACGCTGGTTAAAGTCACTAAAGCTGATGCGCGCCTGGCGCAGACCAAAGCGCTTGAGGAAGCGTTCGCTGAGAAGAATGCTGACGCTTTGCGCCTCAACCTCCCAGAGACTTTCCGTGGTGCTTTCCAGCACCAACTGGAGAATCCGCTGCGCCTCAACACGCTGCACCTCACTTGCCTGCAGCTGCTCGCCGGTTTGCTGTACCGCCGTGGCCATACTCACCAGTTCGTCGATCCGGCTGCTGGGGGCCACAGGCTGATAGTTGCCCTGCCCCAGTTCACGCATCATGCCGACAATGCCCGTAATCGGCTTCATCAGTTGCGCGTTCAAGCGTCGCGCGCGAAACCACATCAGCGCGAAGAACAGCAGATAGAACACCACCAGCCCGGCAATCAGCAGATAGCCAATATGCAAGTAGCGCTCAGCCAGGCGGTTGGTCTCACTAAAAATGTGCGCCTCATCCACCACCAACAACAGCTGCCAGCCGGTCTGCGGCACCTCGCTCCAGGCAATCAACTGCTTGCGTCCACCCAGCATGACCTCTTGCACACCAGCGTTCCCGGCAGCCATGGCCTGCAGCAGCGGCTGCATCTCCGTGCGCTTGGCCAGGTTGAAATCCCCAGGCTTGAGTACCTCGCGCTGCACCGCTTCGGCATAGGAATAGTCGGTCAATTCACGCACGCCAAAATCCGCTTCGCCGGCACTCGGCAAAGCCATGATGTTGTGATCGCGGCTCACCAGCATGGCGTATCCCTGCCAGGGCACATCCAGCTCGCCGATGTCACCGAGCATTTGCCCGATGGTGATATCCAGCCCGACCACACCTTCAAGAAAATCACCGCGATAAACCGGCGCCACCGCCGACATCATCCAACCCCTGCCGGCTGGGTCGAGGTAGACATCCGTCCAAACCACCTTGCGCTCTGGGTTGTGCTTAGCGTCGGCCAGGTAATAGAAGTTGTAAGCACTCATCACCATGTCATGGGGATACTGCTCGGGCGTCATAAAAAACGGATAGATGCGGTTGTAGTTGTCCCAGCTATTGAAATAAGCCGCCGCTACGCGCGGGTTGGCAGACTGGATCGAACGCATCAGCGGATCAAGCTGCGCCAGGCGCAGAGCCTTGGCGTGGTCCTGCTGCGCGAGTGGCGTACTGTTGGCATAGAAGGATGCGGCGCGACCATCATCACTGCGGCTATAGAACACCCCGCTATCCGTTAGCGCATGCCGCTGGCGCTCCACCGCATCAGGCTGGAAACGCAGGTTGAGCAAGGCGTTGAGCGCTGCATCACGGAGAATCTGTACCTGGACCTCCACCGAAAGCAAACGGCCATCAACCACCTGCCCTTCACGCGTCACCGCCGTTTCTAGATCACCCAGCGCACTCTGTTGCAGGTGCTCAATCTGCGCATCACGGATTGCCGCGTTGCTCAGCAAGTACACGCTGATCAACACCGACTCAACCAGAATCAGCGGGATCAGGGCGCTCTGCACAAAAGCGCGCCAAATCCACTGGCGCAAAGGATAACGAGGTGCGCGCGGCATACGACAGTCTCACCAAAAACGTTCAGCAATACGGGATGGCAATCATAGCCGGCAACGCCCTAGAGTGGCGCGGACAAATCCCGGGTCGACGCTAAGGAACCTTTGGCGTAGACTCGCATCCCAGTAACAGCTACAAAAGTTTTGGGGCCGATTAGGATTCGACGCCGGTAGCGAAGCTCTAGGTGCATGCCGACTTGGTAACAGAAGTCGTAAATCCACTGTTGCAACTTTCTATAGTTGCCAATGACGAAAACTACGAGGGCTACGCTCTCGCTGCGTAAGCGGCGCGACTAGTCCTTCTGGTAGCTTCGGCTCCAGCGATCACTAGGGGATGCCTGTAAACCTGAAGTGATTGTCATGCAGAACAGGATCGCCGCGTAGTACGTTGTGGACGAAGTGGCTAAAACTTACACAACTCGTCCAAAGCACCCTGCCCGTCGGGCGGCTGCGGATTAACTTAATAGACACGGCTAAGCATGTAGTACCGAAAGTGGAGAACTGGCGGACGGGGGTTCAAATCCCCCCGGCTCCACCATTTTAGCTTTATAAATCAGGCACTTAGCGAATAGCTACAGTGCCTTTTTTGTGTCTTTTTGGGCCGTTTTGGCTGGGTAATGCCAGCTTTATGACAGCCTGCCCGCGAAGCCCATCCTCGGCTGTCGCCTTTACCTCAACAACAGACAAAACGTTTTCCGTCGCTTTTCCGGTTTGAAAACGCGCCACAGCGGTCTGTCAGGGGTATTAAATCAGTGTCGGCTTACACACAGAGACCCACACATGCCGACACATGCCCCCAAGAAATACCTGATCAGTCACACCTCTCTGCAGCACTGCTTTGACAAGAGCCGCTCCGGTCTCGAAAAGCTGCGCGAAACCGATCCCAGCTTCCCTCGCCCCATCAAATTTGGCTCGAGCAAACAGGCTGGCGTTTACTTCGTCGTCGCGGAGGTGGAGGCCTGGCTGGAGAGCAAGATCAGCGAACGTGATGGCGTCACTCAGGATATCTCCAAGAGAGATGAGCAATGACCACACACGAGCAGATCCCGCCGTTCTTGGCAGAGATGCCCGAATCGGCACGTGCCTCATATCTGAGCCCAGGAATTGCGCCAAAGCCGCTCCCGTGTGAGTTAACGAGGGTCATGCCCTGGCATGACGAGCTACTGCCAGCCGATCTGCGGGAATATGTACGTGATGTCGCTGAACGCACCCAGTGCCCACCAGATTTTATTGGAGTCGCGCTCGTGGTCGCTGTCAGCGCCGTGGTCGGGCGCAAATTTACCATCCACCCGAAACAGCACGATGATTGGATGGTCGTTCCCAACCAGTGGGGCGTTGTCATCGGTCGGCCATCCGCGATGAAATCGCCTGCACTCAAACAGGCACTGCGCCCACTGCATGCCCTGGAGTCCAGGGAGCGAAAACAGTACGGCCTGGCTGAGGCCGAGCATAAGGCAAGCAGCGAGCTGCTCGAAATGGAGCGCAACGCCGACAAGGTCAAGGCAAAAAAACTACTCAGTAGCGGCGACAAGAACGCAGCTTTGGCGGAACTGAACAGACTTTCCAGCGACATGCAGGCTCCAGTCCTGCGCCGGTACATAGTCAACGACTCAACTGTCGAGAAACTCGGCGAGCTGCTCAACGAAAATCCCAACGGCCTACTGCTTGTGCGTGACGAGCTGGGAGGCTGGCTGGCGACGATACAGAGCGAGGACGGTTCTGTTGCGCGAGCGTTCTACCTGGAATGTTTCGATGGCAACGGCTCATTCACCTACGACCGCATTGGACGCGGCACCATTTTCATCGAGTCGTGCTGTTTATCCTTGATCGGCGGCATTCAGCCGTCACGAATCGCATCGCTGGTGCGCGCCGCGATCAGCGGTGAATTGGATGATGGCCTGATTCAGCGCCTGCAACTCGCCGTTTATCCCGACGATGTCCGCGAATGGCGTCTGGTGGACCGCTGGCCGAACAAAGCCGCCACTGAGCGCGTGGATTGGGTTATCGAGCAGCTCGACCAATTACCCGATGAGCCTCGTTCTGCACTCAGATTCAGCCCGGATGCACAGGAGATATTTAACGTTTGGTATACGCGTCACATGCGGGAAAGCCGGAGGGAAGAATTACATCCAGCATTACAATCCCACTTCCTAAAAATGCCGCAGACCATTGCTGGATTAGCACTTCTATTCGAGCTTATCGGCGGAGGACAGCAAGTGGTCAGTGCAGAGGCTGCTACCCGAGCAATTGGCTGGGCGGCTTACCTGATGAGCCATGCACAGCGGTTGTACGGTGCTGCAATTAACGCCCCACTACTGGGGGCCCGGTTGCTTCTGGAACGTCAGCAGAAATTACCCGAGCCGTTTACCGCACGAGAGGTGCGCCAGAAGGACTGGACGGGATTGGGCTCGCAGGACGCCGTGAATAATGCGCTCGCAATTCTGGTTGAACACGACTTCATCGTTGGCTACGAGGTTGCCGGTGAGAAAGGTGGCCGCCCATCGACACGCTATGCCTGGCGAAAAACGTAGCCTCGACTCAGTCTGTTCACTCAAAAGGCCAGCAGAGCTACCTACAAAACCTACGAAACCTAGTTCTGTAGGTTTCGTAGGTAGCCCTCATCCCTGGTGGGAGAAATTTTACGCTCAAATAGAATCGGCCTAGATAGCAGTCATTTGACATATACAAAAATAGGCACGATTCAAAAGGCCAAAATTAGGCGGGTTTCAAGGGATTGGAGCAGACTAATGACTGTAGGTTTCCCCATTCGTACTGATGAGATAGATGGTTTCGGAGTAAGGTAGACGCGCCAGTATGGTTGTGGCGTTTACAACGCCCGCCATGGTCACCCCTCGGCATAGAAGGCTGACGTAGCCCTGGATTCGCACGCACATGGCATCAGCGCTATCGATAAAATTCGTTTTGTTGAGGCGGAGCATGATTACCGTTCTTCCATCAGGCACTGCACCGATTGGCGGCACTGCGAATATCGTAATCTGGGTATAGATGGCCAAACAAAGCAGTGCGATGCCTGCTGCAGTTAGTGCTTTTTTCATACTATCCATCCTGAGCGATCGCGGTCGGCGCATTGGTTGATGAGCCTATCTCGCAGTTCAATCTATGCGCTTTACAACCCCGAACAGGCCATCCTTGAAGTCGCTTGCACGAAGAGTGTTTGGAGCAGCCTTATCACAGCTGTACGTCATGTAGCGCACTGGAGGTCTGCCGAATCGATCCGAGCTACGCGCGGCGCAACCTACGGAGGAAGCAACGATATACAACGGCTTAGATATATCTTCGCTCTGGACTTGAAGCCCCATGGAAAATCTAATGCTCGCCGTGTGAGCAAAATCATTTCCGTTGTCGTGATAGTTACCGAGGAAGGTCGCGTAATTCTTCCATCGAACGAATTCAAAACCCATTACCCCTAGACGTTTGAGCTCGCCACCATTTGATGCATAAACGATCAGCGGGACCAGCCTGGGATCCTTGCTCTTGGACGAATAGGTAACCTTTGCCGTGATGTACCGAGAATCGCGTTCGGCCGATCGGTACTCATATTCATCACCGTGGTCGTTGAAGCTCCACTGGCCGGTTATTTGCGCAGATTGCAGAGTGACGGTGCTATCGTCTCCGGTAAATGTCCCTTTGACCGAAATTGCTTTCATTCCAAGGGTCGCCAGTCGGCGCTCCTCTTTTTCTCTGGCCTCTCGATCTTCAACCATTTTCTGAAAAAGACCACGTCCAGTAGCAGCTTCAGGTGAATCTGCATAGCGTGCAGTTAGCGACTCAAGAGCCCGCTTGGCCGCATCTTCGTCTCCGCCGTCGACAGCTTTGCTGACCTGCGCCAGGAAGACATGTGGAGTTTCTTTCAGAATTTTATTCTCATGCTCAAGCTGAGAAATCTTGCCCTGGGCAGCAGTAATCTCTGTGCGAAGAGATTCGATGTCAGACCGAAGGCTCTCGGCCTCTTTCTTGTACACCTCGCCACCGTCTCCACATCCCGCAAGCAATATAGCCAAGCAGGCCATCATCAAATCACGCCTCACAACTCGCTCCTTGGGCTATCAGCCCTCCGCTGGCAAAAGTGGCAATCTACCATCATGGTACTGTCATCGGAACTGCGCCCGTGGCGATGTCAGCTTCATGCTTTAGGGGGGCGTTTGCAGCCGCTCATCGGACTAACATCTCGCTATCTAAGACTGTGGCATTGGGTGCAAATCGTTGAACCGCTTGATTTACTGCATCACGGTCTTCAATGGTTATGCTTGAACCGAGGGTGACAACGAGACTGTCGAGAGCTTGCGCAGAAAATGGCAAATCGATGGAAGCTACCGTCGGGGGCGATAGCGGTCGATCTGCTATGGCATTAGTCTCAAGCAGATCGTATAGAGCTGCCAGATAGCCACTAGGTGATTCCGAGTAGCTGAGGTCGGGACCAGCAATGGCCATCAGGACGAAGCGATACTCAGCCTGGTCCTTCCATGGCAGGGACTTAACCCGAGCCAGCCTTGTACCCCCCAATATTGTCGTGCTGCCTGAATCACTAGATATGAATTTTTTGACATGCTCAGCATGGTCGTTGACATAGCAAACCTCCCCACCAAAGTCATCTTGTGGGTTAGCGCTGGCTGGATATATGACATAGCCGTTACCGAACATGCATGAAATTGGATATGGGAGCGCTACATCGCGGATCTGAATGCCCATTGGCTTGCCAGCGAGCTCAGGCTTCCTACTTTCTCGTGAAAGATCTATTGTTGCTTTCTGCAAATCAAACGGCATATCTGGCATTGTGATTCTTACGCCAGTGTGTGCATTGGCATATCGATACCACTGGCCGGATTGTTCGTCAGCTGATCGAGTCCAAGAACTGATGAAGAAATTTTTTGGGTCGACATGCACTGATCTGAATGGCATCTCGCTTTTATCATCAAGACAATCAGCCCGCGTAAAACGGATTTTTCCGCTCTCAAGCATAAGTGGCAGGATCCTCGCCTTGGTGTAGTGGTGAATGGCCATGCTCTCTCTCGTCAATTCAAATTCTTTACTTGCTGAACTCTGTTCGCTTCATTCATTGGTAGGCCGAAGCAGCCTCTAGGTCGGCCATCACAGAATTTCTCAGTCGTCATCTTTTGTGCATTCGTTGACATTCCCTTTCGTTCAGCGTGTAGGTCGTCATCTATCGACCAGCTGTTTTCGCAGTATGCGTCTGACGAATGCGTTCCTGATGGTCAGTCGTCATCTGTCGTCGGTCTGACGACGCCACATGCAAATTGCAAATTGTGGACCCCCTGTAGCCACGGAGCTGCGGCGATGACATTTTTTAGCGCCCCCCTTACCTGGACAGCAACACCCCTTTACAACACCCCTTGGCTTGTACAAGACACGCCTAACAACCTGAACGCCAGCAAACATGCGGGCTGCAGCGACAACACCTCTTGACGACACCCCTTAACTCGACAACAACACCCCTTTACGACACCCCTTAATCTGTACGAGACGCACTGAAAAACCTGAAACCCAGTAATCATGAGGGCTACAGCGACATCACCCCTTCACGACACCCCTTCGGCCAAATTGGCAGATTCTCTCTATGTGAGGTGAACCGTCAGACTCCCATAAGCAAGAGAGGTAGTGTGAGCATGTTTTTTGAACATGTGTCGCGCAGCGGAGCTGATTGCCCTGGAATTTAATCAGCCAAGTACCGGCGGAAAGGGATTTCAGGAGGAAGAAATCCTTGGGATTGGCACAACAGGTGAGAAGCTGGATTCTGTGCAAATTTTCAGCCCAGAAGGAGCAAGACATGGACGCGATTGAGCTACTGGTTTACGCGGTCATTGGAGTAATCGGCACGTTGGGTTTGGCGGCGGTGATTGGTTACACGGTCGCTGATCATCTCGATAAAAAACATCACACCGACTGACCTTGCAGGCACCTGCAGGCCCGCATGGCGGTGGCTTGGGATTCACCAGCGCTCGGGTAATGTTCAGTCATGTGCCAAGTCCAGCAGGTTCACGTTATGAGCAAAGTTGAGTGCCAGTGCTGCAAGAAGATGATGGTCCCAAAGGTGGTCACCAGCGCGCCGTTCTACATCAGCGGAGTACCTGTGGGCGGTCGTGACCCGGAGTCGTCCGTATGCCCATTCTGCCTGTCGCCGAAGTGGATGCTCACCGAACGTCAGGCCCTGGCTGCCGGCAAGGCCAATGCCGAGTTCTACGGCCTTATGGTTCTCGCCCTAGTGAACATCGTTGCGTTCCTCCGTTTCGGCGAACTGGCGGGTGGTTTAGCGCTTGCGATGTCAGTCACAACCGTTTTCATGCGCGCCAAAATGATACGAGCACTACGTCGTCGCCAGGGACGTTAAACGAACCAGTGCAATCCAGGCGACCTGAATACCGCCTGGGTAGAATTCGTACCGATGCCACTGCTGCTCGACTGCACGTAGAACTGCTTCGCTAGCTGCGTCTAGACTGTCTGGCTAACCCGTATATCAATGGATAGGTATCGAATGGACAGTGTACGGAATATCGAGGAGCGCATGATTAGCTTCCTCCAAAGCCAAGACCACGTGACGCCTCTCGACGGTAATTTTCCTCAGCCTGATGGCGTCAAGATCGCCGATTATCTGTTTTTCAACAGGCAAGCGGTTGTCGAACTCAAAACACTGAAGATTGATCCGAAAGATAAGATTTTGGATGGTGCCAAATCGCTAATGGAGTCTGACGATTTTCCGCTGATTTTTGGCGACTATGACCTTGAAACCGCGATGAAGAACACGCCGGGAGGGCAAGAGCATCTGGACAAAATTTTTTCTCAGGCAACCAGGATGGTTGAGGGAGTGCTTAGAAATGCCAAACAACAGATTGCCTCATCCAAAAGGCTATTGAACCTTGATCCCGACATTCCAGGGATCGCGCTCATATTGAATGACACCGTTGAAAGCATTCCTGCCTCTCGGCTCGCTGACAGGTTCAGCTCCCGGCTCACCGGTGATGGCAAAGATCCGGGCCGGTTCTCGGAGATTGATTTTATAGTTTTGATCCAGACTACCTACCGGCTACAGCAAGGTGGTGACAGAACAACGCGCCTGCCGACCTTTATTATAAGCAATCCTTTCAATGCTCATCGCCATCATAAAATTGAGCACGAAATTCAGTTATTTCTGCAAGCTTGGGCGCGCTCGCAGGGTCACAACTTTGAAAGTACGAGCGAAACCTCTGGCCTCCAATTTGAGCACAACCACGGTACTCGGCCTGGCCCTCAGTCTTTACAGGAATTGGTAGAGGCACAGTACCGGGCATGCAGGTATATGAGCGAATGGAGCGAAGAGAGACTAATTGCTCATGGCAAGGATGTGATTCAGAAGATGCTCCCAATATTTCTCATAGACGCAGAAAAGCCTTCAGAAGCCGACTCTCATCTCTACATAAAGCAATTTACGGAGCTGCTTGAGGAAGGTCGGATACGGGGGTTTGACTTGAGGAAAGTATTCAAAGAGATCCCTAGGGCCAGATAGTTACTATTCGTCTATCGCTTTGATTCGGAGGACTGTCGTAGTAGAGCAATTGGCGTGCCTGGCCGTCGCGCGTATGCCTAGGCCGGCCTCCAATAGCTCTTTCACTCGCTTGTGTAAATCGGCATCAACCGGACGTCCTTGGTATTTACCGGCCGCTCTGGCCTTTTCAATACCTTGGGCCTGACGCTCTCGCCGCTGCTCATAATCCTTGCGGGCAATAGCTGCCATCATTTCCACGAGCATTGAGTTGATGGCCCCCAGCATCCGGCCGGTGAACTCGTCGCCCTTGGTGTCCTGCATTCCTTGGTGGCTGGTAGGCAGGTCAAGCGCGACGATGCGTAAGCCCTTGGAGTCGATGGCAACCTTGAGCTTTTGCCAGTCATCAACCGGGAGGCGCGAAAGACGGTCTATAGATTCCACCAGCAGCACGTCACCCTTGCGGGCATCCTTAAGCAGGCGCAACAGCTCAGGCCGATCTGCGGTGGTGCCGCTGGCGTTCTCCAGGTACACGCTCGCAATCGCCTTGCTATGGTCGCTGGCGAACTGCTCGAGCGCGGCCCGCGCGCGGCCGGCGTCTTGTTCTTCGGTGGAGGCTCGGAGGTATGCGCGGATGAACATGACGGACACCTGTATCATTTAGGGCGTTCCACTAATAATGTTTCACTTTGGGTGTTACTTATCAAGCGGAAAGCTCGAAAAAGACAAAATAAGCCTGTATCTGGATAGGCATACCCAAAAAGATCGCCGCAGGTTTGCAGAAACCCACGACGATACAGTCCACCAGAATTACTTCCCGACAAAGTAGAGCGCCCGGCCTTGGTTGAAGATTGCCGCAGGAATCGAGTTTTTCCTCAGCCGTTGGCCAGGGTGGTAGATGTAGATCCACGCAGGTAGGGACTGCGATGCAAGCAGCATCACTTCCGAAGTTGTCATGTCGTTCTTGTAAGCATCAAGCGTGAATTGGTTGTGGCGGATGAAGATCGGCCCGTAGCTGAGCGGCGACTGCAAGAAGCTTGGTGATGTAGCGGCTTCATCACTGAACGGAATCGGCCGTTCCGCATAGATGTCTGCCAGAGACGCGTAAGCGCGCGAATGACTGTCGGGGTATTTGCCTGTTTGTATGCGCAGCTTCGATAGCCCGCCTGAAAAAATCTTCTTGCGAACTTCCTCGACCTTACGTAGTGCCAGGGCAGATGCCTCGTCTGGCGAACCGGCCTGATCGGAAGGCACCCACGCGACAACCTGAGTCGCCCGCGCCGGATCGCTTGAACCGCCCAATAACATTAAACCCAAGCCAACTCCCGCTGCTGCGCCGCCACTCAGGCCTGTAGGTGGTGACACAAAGCCAACCGCGCTTAATCCTGCATCCCCAAGTACAGCCCCGGAACTGCCAGCAGAGCTCACCCCGCTGGCTGCCCCTGACAACTCGAGCGGAACGTCACGCTGACCAGAAATGCCCATGGCGGTCAGAACGTGCATAGCATCCGACCACTTATCCTTCGGCACATCTTTCGGCTCAAGAAGCACGCCCGTAGCCTCCGGCGTGCTGGAGCACCCAACCAGAAGAGCCACTGCTGCTGCCAGCAAACCGACTCGGATCGTTTTTGATCTATTACCCATGGCGCCACTCCCTGTTCTGATTGCCACAGCTTACGAAGGCTTTCAGGAAACCCAATGGCATAAGCCTGCGAGCTGTGCCGGCTTGGGATTTCCAGCCCCTGGCATAGCGTGTCATGCAACCCCATGCATGCGGAGCACCACCATGGAATTTCGTCACCTCGGAAACGGACTTACGTTCCCACCTGTAGCACCGAATGGCCGGATTTACGCCGTACCTGTCACACAGGAAAACCAAGTAGAAATTTTCTGCCTGACACCTGAAGGAATCGTTGGAGGCGGCGTTACGGCCAACTGGGCTGAGATCACTGGCTTCTATTACGACGACGAGTCCTGGGAAATCATCCTGCGGAATTACATCGGGAGGGGAATGCGTTTCCGTCGGGGTGTGCCCTGCGGAATCGTCGAAGACGGCTGCGAAACCCTCAAAACCAGTATCCAAGGGTTCGCAATTCCAGTTTGCGTAATGAACCGCATCGCCTACGAGCAGAAAAGGCTGCATCAAACCTGAGATTGTCCTTGGGTTTCAGAGAGCAAGCAGCAATCTGACTGCGTCAGCCCGCGCGGCCTCGTCCATCCCCCTGGCAGGGAATTACCAGACTTTTAATTTCCGGCGCTTTTGTTGCTTGAAAGCGAAACACACGCGGGGCAGCCACCCGTAGGCTAGCCGTGTAGTTGAAGGGGACTCGGAAATGACCAAAACCAAAGTTAACCGCTGCCTGCACAAGCAGGAACTCGAGAAAAAGCCGGAAGCCAACACTTTTCCAGCAAGCCGGAGCCAACGGGCAGATACGCCACCCTGCGCGCGATCACAAATCCTGATCAGTCAGGAATAACGACATATGCGCTACGTAACCATCAGAAAGTTTGCCAGCGCGTCTGGCTACTCCGAAGACGCTATCCGCTCGAAGCTTCGCGACGGAATTTGGCGGCTCGGTGAAATATGGATCAAGGCCCCAGATGGCCGGGTTTTAATCGATGTAGAGGGATATGAATCATGGGTAGAAGTGGGCGGGGAGTTCGGGCAGTCTCGGACTCGAGTATCGAAATCACGTTCATGTACCGTGGGGTTAGGTGCCGTGAGCGCCTCTCGCTCAAGCCCACCGCCACTAATCTAAAGCGTGCCGAGCAGCACAAGGCAGCGGTCGAACACGCGATAGCCAACGGAACCTTTGATTACGCGGTGACCTTCCCCGGCTCGCCTCGGGCTGCCAAGTTCGCGCCTGAAGTCAGCCAGGAGACGGTTGCCGGGTATCTGACCAAGTGGCTGGCCAGCAAGAAGCAGCACGTATCCAGCAGCACCTTTGATGGGTACCGGAAGATTATGGAGCTGCGGCTTGCGCCAGCGCTGGGCACCATCCTGCTGGTCGACCTGAAGCGCAAAACGATCAGAGACTGGCTGAACACCTTGGAGGTGTCCAACAAGACGCTGAGCAACATTCAGAGCTGCCTTCGCTCAGCGCTGAACGATGCCGTAGATCATGAAGAGCTGCTCGAGACCAACCCCATTGCCGGCTGGACGTTCTCGCGCAAGGATCGGGTAAAGGAAGACGACGTTGATCCGTTCAGCCCTGAGGAACAACGCGCCATCCTGGCCACCCTCGATGGCCAGGCGAAGAACCTCGTGCAGTTCGCCCTCTGGACGGGCATGCGCACCAGCGAGCTAGTCGCGCTGGACTGGGGCGATATCGACTGGCTGAAGGGCGAGGTCTACGTCACCCGGGCGATGACCCAGGCCGCAGCAGGTAAAGCCGAGGTGACCAAGACGCTATCGGGCAAGCGCCGCATCAAACTCCTGGCGCCAGCCATGGAAGCTCTGGTCGCGCAGAAGACTCACACTTTCCTCGCAGATCGTGAAGTATTCCAGAACCCGCGCACACTGGAGCGCTGGACAGGGGATCAGCCGATCAGGAAAACCATGTGGGCCAAGGCCGTCAAGAAAGCCGGCGTCCGGTACCGCCGCCCGTACCAGACCCGGCACACCTACGCCTCGATGATGCTATCCGCTGGTGAGCATCCGATGTGGGTTGCGGGGCAGCTTGGACATACCGACTGGACTATGATCGCCAGGGTGTATGGGCGCTGGATGCCAAGTGCTGACGCAATTGCGGGGTTCAAAGCGGAGGAGATGTGGATGCCGGTAGACGTTGCAGTCAAGCGCAGCACTCCATAAAAAAACCCCTCTTGAGAGGGGTTTTTTTATGGAGTGCTGCTCACGCGATAACGGCAGGCTCAACCAAGCCTTTAGCCGTACAGATCTCATGGATCTCTCGGGATGCTTGCTTGTAGCTTGCAAGGACTTGAGCAGCCTTCTCTTGATTCGCCTTCCGCTCCTCGGCTGTAGCGGGCCTGAGATTACGCAACGAATTCCCCAGCATTTTCATCTCTCCACTCCATTGTATTTCTTAGACGGGGATCAAGCAGTCTTGGTTCCCGTAATACGAATCACGCATCCTGTAGATCGCATGGCGATAAGAAAGCCCATTCAGCTCATTGAGCTTGGATTCTTCTGGGACTGGCGCAGGCTGGCCTTCGTTCCCAGACGCTAGCATCCTTAGATACATCTCTTCGAAAAGAAGATCAAAGAGCTTAAATTTCTTTTCAAAATGGCCTTTGAGCAAGTGCCCATCGTCCATTTCATCAGTGAAGCACACGTACATTCCGTCGCCTAGCCGAGGTCGATGGTACATGACGACGCCAGGCTTTCTGGGTGGCAACGATTGGACACGCTCAGTCGGCCAAACACGGAACCACAACCATATGGTAGCGGCGGCACTCATAACGTATCTGCTGAAGGTAATCTCTACGATAGCTTTTGTCTCGTGAAGATTTTTGATCAGCTCGATCATTTGATCGACGTCGCCACCACCGTTGTGCCGTAAATGTAGCTCAATTTTCTGCCCAGCAGGTGCCGTTGCAAGCGCATTCAGGATCGGCGCAACGTTGGCGACTGAAATCTCGTCAGGGAGAAATAGCTCCAGCCTTTCCGGTATGCCGGCTAGCCCTACGTTGTCGGCAGTTTTGGGTTCTGCTTGAGCGTCCAATGCTTTTCCAACCGGCGTCAAAATGGAGGCGAGATTGTATAGATGGTCCAAAGTGCCATCAACTAATAACGAAATTATGTCCAGTGAAACGGTGCCGTTAGTCGCTTTCTCACAGACTAATGAAGCATATACTTGCTGCCTGAATGACAGCTTTTCGCCAGCCTCTGCCTTGGAGGCCGCGAAACTCCTGGACTAGCTGCGGGTTCAAATCCCCCCGGCTCCACCATTTAGTCTTCCCAGGAAGACCCAGAAAAGCCGTAAAGCCTAGAGAAATCAAAGCTTTACGGCTTTTTTCTTGCCCGCGTTTTCCCACCTAATCCCAGGGCATCCCACGGTTGACGGGGGCATATATGGGGGCATAAAACGCTCATCAGCTCGCTCGGAGAGGATGTGCCCCCAATGCCATTGAAAGACACCAACTGCCGCAACGCCAAGCCTCAGGACAAGCCATACCGCCTGTACGACGAACAAGGTCTGTACCTGGAAGTGCAGCCCAACGGAGGCCGTTACTGGCGCTTGAAGTACCGTTTTCTGGGAAAGGAAAAGCGCCTGGCGCTTGGTGTTTATCCTGAGGTCGGCCTGCAGGAGGCCCGGCGCAAGCGTGATGACGCTCGTGTTCAGCTTGCCGGCGGCCAAGACCCTTCGCTGCAACGGCGTATGGCCAAGGTGGTCAGCCAGCTTGATCACCAGCACACCTTTGAGTCAGTTGCCACGCAGTGGCTGAGTATTCGCGAGTCCTCCTGGGACCCGGAGTACACCCGCACAGTGCGGCAGCGCCTTGAGCTCAATGCCTACCCCTGGCTGGGAAAACTCCCGATCAGCAGCATCAGCACGCCGATGCTGGTCGAAAACCTCCAGCGCATTATCAAGCGCGGCGCTCGCGAGACGGCGCGTCGTGTTGCCCAGATCTACAAACAGATTTTCGAGTTCGCCGAAGCTGCCGGCATCACCCCACCCAACCAGATCGGGAATCTCTCGCGCACTCTCCCAGCCAAGCGGGTGAAACACTTTGCTGCCGTGACCGACCCTGAAAAACTCGGCGCACTGCTCAAAGCACTGGATAGCTATAGCGGAACGATGCCTGTCTGTTGTGCCTTAAAACTGGCTCCGTTGCTGTTCTGCCGACCTGGAGACCTTCGACACATGGAATGGTCGGAGGTCAATCTGGATGCTGGCGAGTGGTTGATTCCTGGTCACAAGATGAAAGGGCTAACTGCTACCAAACAGGATCGCCCAGATCACCTGGTTCCCCTCAGCCAACAAGCAGTCGCTGTTCTACGCGAACTGAAACCGCTCACCGGCAGGCATCGGTATACCTTCCCCTCGGCCCGAGGAGGCGACCGACCGATGTCCAACAATGCCGTTCTCAGCGCGTTACGCCGCATGGACATCAGCGGCGACGAGATGACGGGGCACGGCTTTCGTGCCACAGCGAGAACCGTAGGTGCCGAAGTCCTGGGGTTTCGCCCAGACCTCCTGGAGCATCAGCTTGCTCACACGGTAAAAAATCCGCTGGGACGTGCATACGACCGAACCTCATTTCTGCCAGAGCGGCGCGAAATGATGCAGCGTTGGTCAGATTACCTAGATGCCATCAAAGCCTGATCTCAAGGCTTGGGCTTGCAATACCGATCTCCGCTTGGTAAAAAACTGGCATCCCTCGGGCGTTCATAGGACTCCGTGGGATCGTCACGCTGCCCCGGTTACGGCGTTAAGAATCCGAAGTCCATCCGCTGTTAGCAAATGGACTTTCTGGCCGCCTCATCGGGGTATCGCCAGCATCTCGCAGGCCTTTTGCGCCTGCTCGCCTGCAACAAGGCTGCTAAAGAAACGTATGGACTCCTATTCCGTACCAGCAGGGTCTTTCCTCTCCCCCAACGCCAAAGACACAGCTTCAACTGTCATGCGCACAGCTGAAGCCGGCAATAAACCTCGGAGGCCCGTAACACGAGGCCCGACAAACATCCCTGCTTTGCAGTAGGAAAATCCGAGCGCCACTCCCAACACATATGCGTATTGCAGTACTTGAGGAGCGCTACAACGCCACCGCCTGAACACCATATGTCGCATCGAAAGACATGCCGGATGTGCTGTAGAGGCCAACACTACGTAGCTACGCAATAGGTTCATCTGTCACATATCTACCTCACTGAGTGACATGCTGGTTTATACGGCTAACCAGCCCGCCATCACGGCGGGCTGCGTCCCCTGAAAGGGGTACAGTTCTGCCTGAGGATTCCTGAGACCCTACACGGGCACCGTGTATACAACTCAACAGGAATCAACATGAGCAAAAGCGTCATCAGCAGCGAACAGGCTCCGGCCGCTATCGGCACCTACTCCCAGGCCATTCGCGCCGGCAACACCGTCTACCTGTCCGGGCAGATACCCCTCGATCCGCAAAGAATGAAACTGGTGGAAGGCTTCGAAACCCAGACCCAGCAGGTCTTCGACAACCTCGAGGCCGTTGCCATCGCCGTCGGCGGGTCACTGGCCAACATCGTCAAACTGAACATCTTCCTCACCGACCTCAGCCACTTCGCCAAGGTCAACGAAATCATGGGCCGCTATTTCAGCGCGCCTTATCCAGCCCGTGCGGCCATCGGTATCAACGCGCTGCCACTGGGCGCAATGGTCGAGATGGACGCCATCCTGGTACTCGACTGAAGCGAGCCTCACGGGGGCCTTGCAGGTCCCGTGATGACGCGCCGTAACAAGGCAATCAGCGCCAGTTTTGGTGCAGAAAAATCCCCTCCTGCTACGCAAAGTTACAGCTATGCGCAGGTGTTTCCATACGCCTGACAACTCAGTGTGCCGCCGCGATAAAAACCCTCGAAAGCCACGGCAAAAACAGCCGCAAAAGCCATTCGAACAGTACTTTTACGAGACAAAATCACGATTTTCGCCAGCAAGCGTAAATCATCCATAAATCAGTGGAAGCGGCCTGCTTTCTGCATATGTAAAACCATACTCGATTGCGGTCGCCAACCTTACGTGCGGCCCGTACGGCAACCAGTCCCTGAACCTGCAGGGCTCGCTAAATCACAAGAATAAAAGCCTACCGTTTGAGGAGCGCGATCCGTGATATCCAACATGAACACCCTGGCCCGTCTGGTTGGTGAGATCGGTACCAACGATTTCGATCAGCAGTTTTACGAACTCAGCCGTGAGATCCTCAACGTCAACCAATGCACAGTGTTTCGCTTCAGCAATGGTGAACAACCGGAGTGCCTGTTGGCCGAGGCCAATCACAGCCAGTACCGCAGCCTGATTCGTGGTATCGCCCAGGACTTCGCCCGAGAGGGCTATCAGCGCGACCCCAATCTCAACGGCCCGGGGTCGATGATCCCGTCCGGCAATCGCCTGATCGTGCGTTGCGTATCGCCCAGTCACGTGCGCGACGTGGCCTTCCGCAAACGCTTCTACGATGAGGCACTGGTACGCCAGGAGCTGGCGATGATTTCTTCGATCAACGGCCAGACCCTTTACTGCAGCTTCTTCCGTAGCGAAGAACAGAAAGACTTCGCCAGCGAGGATGCCCAGCAATTGCAGGTGCTTGGCAGCTTCCTGATTCAGACCTTGGGCAAGCACGCCGAAATCGTCGGTATGCGTCAGGGCCAGCAGAGCCAGCGCCCGGAGCCGGCGGCCCTCTGCCCGGAACGCCGCGAGCGCATGTACCAGGAGCTGCGCGCCACGCTGCTCAAGGCACCGGGCGGCCTGACCCAGCGCGAGGCGGAGATCTGCGCCTCGATCGCCCTCGGCTACACCACCTTGGGGATCAGCCTGAAACTGGGCATCTCGATCAACACCGTGGCCACTCACCGCAAGCGTGCTTACGCCAAGTTGGGTATCTCCTCGCAGAACGAACTGTTCGCCCGCTATTTCGACAGCATGGGTTACAGCCTGCACTGAAAACGACAAGGGGAGCCATTGGCTCCCCTTGTCGGTCTTCGTTTCACTTCACTCGCGCCATTCGACCTGCAACGGCTCACCGGCCATGCGCTGCAGGTGATCGACGACCACCGCCTGCAGTTCGACCAGCTCGTCACGATCCGGCGATTGCAGCGTGGCGCGCAGACCACCTTCGATCACCAGCAACTCACACACCGCTGGGTCGAATGGGATATGTGCACTGGTCTCATCGAAACGAACCTGGAACTTGTGACTCCAGTGCCGGCACAGACGCCTCAGGCAACGACTCGGTGCCGTCATGGCTATATCAGCATGGCAGTTGAACATGGTGTTCCCTCGGATAAAGTTGAAGGGTGACGACACCCATGGCGGCCGCACAAGCCCAGCGCTGTTTAGGTTCGGTACGCAAAGTCGTCGAGCGAAGGTCAGGCGATACCGATGGCGGCCCCACAAAAACGGGTGAGGAACGGACTGGGCTCGCATTCGAGTTTACGAACTGTAAATGAGCATGACTCACTACGCTCGCCCTTCGGGTCGCGCTGAAGCGCGTTAGCCGCAAGCGGCTTGCCGAACTCGTTTTTAACGAAGCATCACCGAGCGCAGGCACTTTTCGTACAGAACCTAGGCCACCTGCTGCCTCGCACAACGCTGCCAGTCGAGAGCCTGCTTAGGGTCCAGCAATAAGCCGCCAAGCTGGCTGCCGACGCTGCACTCCAACGCATCGAGTGCAGCGAGGTCATAGCACTGCAGGGTGATCTGCAGGCACTCGCCCTGCAGACGCAGGATGCGCCGGGAACGCTCATCGAGCACGACGCCCTGGCGACCGTCATAGAGCACGCGCGCGGCACGCCCCCAATGCTGACAGAGGCGCGCGAGGTAGGCTGCCGCCTGCGGGTTGGATATCTGCGCCTGAGAGACGTACAGCATCGCGCACCTCGACCTATTCGGGACGACCAACGCGGCCAACCAGTTCGGCAGCAGCATCGATCAGATGGCGCTGGTGCTCGAGCAAATCGTGGCCCTGCATATTGGCGAAGATCGCCTCGTGCGGGTCGACTACGCCACTGTCCAGTCCCGATAACTCCTCGAATACCGCCAGCCCCATGAAGGCGACCGTGAAGGGGTTGTAACCTCCCTCGTGGGTCACCAACAGACGACCTTGCGCATGGCGCTCGGCCACTTCGCGCAGGCGCGCGGTGAACCAGCGGAAGGCCCCGCCATGCAGGATCATGCGCCCCAGCGGATCCTGCGCGCCGGCATCGTACCCGCAGGGGATGATCACGAATTCCGGCTCAAAGCGCTCCAGCGCCGGCAGCACCACGCGTTCGAAGGCATCCTTGTAGGCACCGAAACCACAACCGGCCGGCAGCGGGATGTTGATGTTGTAGCCCTTTCCCTCACCTTCACCGTTATCGGCGAGAAAACCGGTGTCCGGCGGGAACCACTGATCCTGGTGCAGGGAAATGGTCAGCACACTGGCGTCACTGTAGAAGGTACGCTCGGCGCCGTTGCCATGGTGCACATCCAGATCGATCAGCGCCACGCGGCGTACGCCGTACACTTGCTGGGCATGACGCGCGGCCAGCGACGCATTGGAGTACAGGCAGAAGCCCTTGCCCTCGTCCGGCTCGGCATGGTGGCCAATGGGTCGCACCAGCGCATAGGCGTTGTCCACCTTGCCGGAGAAGATCGCATCCACCGCTTCCAGGCAGCCACCGGCGGCCAGCTTGGCAATGTCCACGCTGCCCTTGGTGAAGGGCGCATCGAAGCCGGCACTGGCGGCTGGCAGCAGATTGTCGGCCTCCAGTTTGTCCAGGTAGCCCGGCGTGTGCACGCGCAGCAGCTCGTCACGACTGATCGGCCGCGCCTTGATCGGCACCAGTTTCTCGGTCATGTCGCTCACATCCAGCAGGTTTTTTAGGCGCCGCTTGGTTTCCGGGTGTTCGTGGTGATAGCCCTGCTGCAGCGGGAAATCGGCCGGCAGGATGCCCGCATAGCGACCCTGGTCGTGCCACATAAAACGTTCATTCCAGACCAATCCGGTTTTGCGACTCATAGCTGACGCTCTCCAATCAGTGTTTCGATTGTTGGCAAGCGTGCCGCCCTGCACGTCCCGAATAAATACCCGCTCAGGGTGACCTGTGCGGTATATCGCCACTTCGCTCGCCCGGATACATCAACAGGCTCTGGGTGGTCACCCTACCGGGGTAGCGCTTTTTCGGTGAAATGCTTGCAGTTTGCATACTGCAAGGCAGCGCTACGTCTGCCCATAACGAACCAGCACCGTGAGGATCACCCGATGTCCCTGTCGCGTTTCATCAGCGAGGAGCAGATCGCTGCTATTCGTAAACCGCTGCCGGAAGCGTCCCTGTTGCCCTTCAACTGCTATAGCGATCCCGCCTTCCACGCCTTCGAGGTCGAGCAGGTCTTCATGCGCACCTGGCAGGCCGTAGGCCGTATCGATCAGGTGGCCGAACCAGGCCAGTACTTCACTCGCGAACTGTTCGGCGAGCCAATCGTGATCGTGCGTGGCGAAGATGGCGACATTCACGCCCTGTCCAACGTCTGCCGCCACCGTGGCCGCCAGGTCATGGAAGGCACCGGGCGTTGCCGCAAGCATATGGTCTGTCCCTACCATGCCTGGGCCTACGGCCTGGATGGCCAGTTGGACAAAGTGCCGTTCATGGACAAGACGGCCAACTTCGCCACCGCCGACTGGAAGCTGCCACGTCTGGCCGTGGACATCTGGCAGGGTTTCATCTTCGTCAACTTCGACCGTGACGCAGAGCTGCTGTCGCCACAGCTCAAGACCCTGGACAAACTTCTCGAACCTTACGACATGGCCAACATGGGCTGCGTCGACTTCGAGCGTTACCAAGGTGCCTGGAACTGGAAGTCGACCATCGACAATTTCAGTGAGGCCTACCACCAGCCGCCGATCCACACCGAAACATTCGAACCCTGGTGCCCTGCTCACCTGGCGGTGTACGACGACGTCGACGGCCCCTACAACCTGTTCTGGATGCCTACCGGCAACAACCAGCCGTTCCCTACGCCACTGCCGACCATCGAAGGGCTACCGGAGCGTTACTACTCCAACGCCATCGTCATCAACGTGTTCCCGCACTTCCACCTGCTGATCGATTCCTCCTCGGCCATGTGGCTGGACTGGGACGTGCGCGGCGTCGAGGACCACGACCTGGTCTGGCGCTTGGTCGCACCACGCAGCACGCTGGATGCAGCGGACTTCGAGGAACGCAAAAAGATTCTCCACTCGGCGCTGCGCCCGGTCTGGGCCGAAGACGAATTCGCCTGCCTCGGCCATGCCCGTGGCGTACGTTCGCGCTTCGTCCAGCAGGGGCGCATGTCATACATGGAAAAAGCCCTGCACCAGTTCCATAACTGGCTGCTCGACCAGTACCAGAGTGCGCCACTGCCAACGGCGAAGATGATCGCCAAGGGCTGATCGAGTGCAACAAAAAGCCCCGTTACGGTTTGCCGTAGCGGGGCTTTTGTTTGGCTACGCAGACACTGGTTGCCTGATGCAAAAAGCCCCCGGCGACAACGCCTGGAGGCTTTCTCAACGCAGCAGGTACGCCTCACTCATCGAGCGACAAGGTCAGTGCCACACCGGTCTTGGCGCTGATCTCGCTGAGGGAAACCCCCTCCGCCAGTTCGATCAGTTGCAGCCCATGCGGCGTCACATCGATCACACCCAAATCGCTGATGATGCGATTGACCACGCCCTGCCCCGTCAGCGGCAACGTGCACTCGGCGACGACCTTATGCTCGCCGCTCTTGGCGGTGTGCTCCATCAACACCACCACACGCTTGACCCCAACGACCAGATCCATCGCCCCGCCCATGCCCTTGACCATCTTGCCGGGGATCATCCAGTTGGCCAGGTCGCCCTTCTCCGACACCTGCATGGCGCCAAGAATGGCCAGGTCGATATGACCGCCACGGATCATCGCGAATGAGTCGGCCGAACTGAAGAACGAAGCGCCGGGCAACGCACTGACGGTCTGCTTGCCGGCGTTGATCAGGTCGGCATCGACCTCTTCGTCCAGCGGGAACGGGCCAATGCCGAGCAGGCCGTTCTCGCTCTGCAGCCAGACGTCCATGCCGGCGGGAATATGGTTGGCCACCTGGGTTGGCAGGCCGATGCCGAGATTGACATAGAAACCGTCCTGCAATTCCTGGGCAGCACGCTGCGCCATCTGATCACGCGTCCAGGCCATGCTCAGGCGCTCCTCGTGGTGCGTTGCTCGATACGTTTCTGCGGGCTGGCGTTGAGCACCAGACGCTGCACGAAAATCCCCGGCGTGTGGATCTGATCCGCATCCAGCTCACCCAGTGCGACGATCTCCTCGACCTCGGCTACGGTGATACGCCCGGCACTGGCCACCATCGGGTTGAAGTTGCGCGAGGTCTTGCGAAACACCAGGTTGCCGGCCGTATCAGCCTTCCATGCCTTGACCAGGGCAACGTCGGCGCGCAAGGCGCGCTCCATCACGTAGATGTGGCCATCGAACTCGCGCAGTTCCTTGCCCTCGGCGACCAGCGTGCCGACTCCGGTGCGGGTGAAGAAGGCCGGAATACCGGCCCCACCGGCGCGCAGTTTCTCGGCCAGGGTACCTTGCGGGGTGAACTCCAGCTCCAGTTCGCCGGCCAGGTACTGGCGCTCGAACTCCTTGTTCTCACCGACGTAGGACGCCACCATCTTGCGTACCTGGCGCATCTCGAGCAGTTGCCCTAGGCCAAAGCCATCGACCCCGGCATTGTTGGAAATACAGGTCAGACGCCGTACCCCGCTGTCGCGCAGCGCGGCGAGCAGGGCCTCAGGAATGCCGCATAAACCAAAGCCGCCAACCGCGATAGTCTGGCCATCGACGACGATGTCGGCCAGCGCAGCATCGGCGCTGGGATAGAGCTTGTTGGCCACGACAGAACTCCTGTGTTCAGACGAAGGTGCAAGCGTCTTCGAAGGACAACCGTGGCAAACGGGGGAACAACTTCGACGGATCGCCATAGCCCAAGTTGCAGATGAAATTGCTGCGGATGCTGGTGCCGGAGAAGAACTCTTCATCGAGCAGGTCGGCGTCGTATCCGGACATCGGCCCGCAATCCAGCCCTGTTGCCCGCGCGGCCAGCATCAACCAGGCCGCCTGCAGGGTGCTGTTGCGAAACGCGGTGAGCGCGCAGCCTTCCGGGTCGTCGCTGAACATCGCGCGCACATCGGCATGCGGGAACAGCCTGGGCAATTGCTCCCAGAAGGCGAGGTCATAGCCGATGATGGCCGTCACGGGCGCGGCCATGACCTTGTCCAGATTGCCGGGGCGCAGGGCCGGCTTCAGGCGTTGTTTGCCTTCGGCGCTGATGACGAAGATCAGCCGCATGGGCATGCCATTGACCGCTGTAGGTGCATAGCGCACCAACTCCCAGAGTTCGCGCAGTTGCTGAGGCTCTACAACCTTGGGCAAGAACCCGTTATGGCTGCGCGCTTCTCGAAACAGTAGATCCAGCCCGGCGGCGTCGAGCTGCTGCAGTTGCTGGCCGACCTCGGTGGCCAGTTGCGAATGTGCATTCAAGGCTTGCTCTCCTGAACAGCGCCCAGCCAGTGCGCTGGCTGCTGAAGACGTAGGCGAGGCCGCTGCTGCTTCTAACGAAGCAGCAGTAACCCAGGTAGTTCTCAACAGCCTGCTGGGCTGGGCGCAGCTGACTTACCAGCGATTGAGGGTGAAGGCCTGGTCGAGCACGGAAACCACTTCGTCGACGTGATCTTTGGTGAAGGTCAGTGGTGGCGAAATGATCAGCTTGTTGACGATGGTGCGCACCATCACGCCGTTGTTCACGCAGCTTTCCGAGATGGCGTTGGGGAAGGCATCCTCGGGGCCGAACGGCTCCTTGGTGGTGCGATCCTTGACCAGTTCGACGGCGATCATCAGGCCCTTGCCACGCACGTCGCCGATGGCACGGTGCTTGTCCTTGAGCTCCAATAGGCGCTGTTTGAAGTAGTCGCCGACCACATGGGCGTTCTCCGCCAGGTTCTCCTTGAGCACCAGGTCGATGGCCGCCAGACCAGCTGCGCAGGACACCGGGTGACCGGAGTAGGTGTAGCCGTGCATGTACACAGAAGTGAAGCCGGCATCGTTTTCCCAGGCCTTGGCCACGCGGGCATTAACCAGAGTCGCAGAGAGCGGCACGTAGCCACTGGAGATACCCTTGGCCAGGCACATGATGTCGGGCTTGACGCCCCAACCGCGCGAGCCGAACAGGCTGCCGCTACGGCCCAGGCCGGTGATCACTTCGTCGGCGATCAGCAGCACGTTGTACTTGTCGGCGATCTGGCGCAAACGCGGCCAGTAGCTGGCCGGCGGCACGATCACGCCACCGGCGCCCTGAATCGGCTCGGCGATGATCGCCGCGACGGTGTGTGCGCCCTGGATTTCGATCTGCCGCTCCATGATCTGCGCGCAGATTTCCGCCAGTTCTTCCGGGTCATTGGTGAAGGGGTTGCGGTACAGGTGCGGGCCTTCGACCTGGATGAAGCCGGGCATCAGCGGCTCGTAGCTGCTGCGCCAGGCGATGCCGCCACAGGCCGACATACCGCCGAAGTTGAGGCCGTGGTAGCCGTTGTACAGCGAGATGAACTTGTACTTCTCGCCCTGGCCTTCGAGCTTCCAGTACTGGCGAGCGATCTTCAGCGCGCTCTCTACCGCGTCGGAACCACCAAGGCCGAACGACACCTTGGCCATGCCTTCTTCGGCAGTGATCTCGATCAGCTTCTGCGACAGTTCGATGGAGGGCGCGTTGCTGCTGCCGGGGAACAGCGAGTAGTAGGCCAGTTTTTCCATCTGCTTGGTGACCGCCTCGACGATCTCCTTGCGACCGTAGCCGGCATTGACGCACCACAGGCCGCCCTGGCAATCGATGAAACGGCGACCGTCGACGTCGGTGATGTGCACGCCGTCGCCGGACTCGATGATCACCGGCAGGTTGTCACGCAGCGCTTTCGGATCCTGCATCGGGTGCATGATGTGCCGGGTGTTGTGCTCTTTCAGCCAAGCACTGTTCTTGCTGCTCATGGTCGACTCCAAAATCATTCCTGATGGGGCAGAACGCGCTCGGCGCATCCTTAAGACGAGACTCTAGGGATTGCCCTCGGCAGCGTATCTACCCTCAACGGGTGAGATTTGCCGAAGCGGCGACCTCGCCAGGTATACCGGGCGAGGCCTGAAGCCATCAGCCCTGCGCGGCCTCGACAGGCTGCAGATACTGATCGAGCAGCCAGTTCTGCAACTGGTGCACCGACTTCTCCATGAAGCACGGCCGGCCAATCGCAGCATGCCGCGAGCGCACCCCCGCATTGACCCCGGCGCAGGCGGCCACGTCTTCGTCCCAGACCTCCTTGAGCAGCTCGCCGAGCGCCAGCTTGCGCACGGCGAAGTCCGGCATCTGCGCGGTGGTCTCAGGCACCAGGATGCGCCAGCGCAGGTCATGGTCATCCGCCGAACGCGGCTCCCAGTCCAACCAGGCGATCACCCCAGCATCGATCAGCAGGTGGAACAACGGAAACACGTTGACCACGATCATCGTCTCGTTGAATGCGGCGGGAATCCCCGGGCACGGCGGGAACAGATCTAGCAACGGCTTGCCGGTGATGGTCGGCATCCAGAACAGGTTGTAGGGGCCGTCGACGTCGTCGTATTTCTGCAGGCGCGCCGGGATATAGGGCTCGATGCTGTTGGCATGCACGGCGGTCTGGTGATAGCCCTCGGTGAAGTTCTCCAGGCTGACCTTCCAGTTCCAGTTGACCGGGTACTGCTTGAGTTCGAAGCACTTCATGCTGGCCATGTCGAACGGAGCCAGCAGCTCATCCAGGCTGGCCAACTGCGGGCCGAGCCGCTCGGCATCATCAGCGAAGTTGACGAAGATAAAGCCCTGCCAGACCTCGGTAGCGATCTTCGGCAGGCCACACTTGCGCCGCTCGAAATTGGCGGTCTTGTGCATCATCGGCGTGGCCACCAGCTCGCCGTTGGGCGAGTAGCCCCAGCCGTGATACGGGCAACTGACCAGGTTGGTGCGCTCGTCGAACTTGCCCGCGCCATCGGCGATACGCGCGGTGCGGTGACGGCAGACGTTGGAGAAGGCCTGGATCACGCCCTCTTCATTGCGGGTGAGCAGAATCGGTTCGTTGAACATGTCCCGCGCCAGGTAGCAATTGGCTTCCGGCAATTCGCTGACATGCGCCACCGGCAGCCAGGTACGCATGAACACATGCTCGACCTCGAAGTCGTAGAACGCCGGGTCGTGGTAGAGCCTGGGCGGCAAATAGGAGGCCTCCGCCAGCGGGCGGCGAACGTCGTCGATCTGTTGCTGGGTGATAAATGTGTGCAGAGCCATCGGACATTTCTCTCCGGAAAGTGGGCGGTCTGCACGCAAGGCAAAGCTCGTTGTTGCTTTGCCCGGATGATGCGCCGCCGCCCCGGCCGTGCGCATACCCTGGCAGGGTGACGACAGCCTGTCGCAGCACGGCGTCAGCATCACCCATTCAGGGTATTCGGTGCCCCGGCCACAGCCGGCATAAAGCAGATCCCATCGCAAAGGAGCGCCATGCCATGAAGCGACTGATGCTCGCCGGCTTACTGCTGCAGGCTGCCTGCCAGGCACAGGCCAGCGACGTGCTGCGTGTCTACAACTGGAACCTGTACATCGAGCCGCAGGTGATTCGCGAATTCGAGCGCCAGTACGGCGCGCGCGTCGACTACCAGACCTACACCACCCCACAGGAACTGGACGATGCCCTCGCCCGTGGCGAAACCTGGGACGTGATCGTGCCGCTGCACTACCAGCTCAAGGCCATGCAGATGCGCCAGCAGCTGCAGCCGCTGAACCTCGCGCAGTTGCCCAACCGGCAGTTCGTCGACCCGGCACTGAGCGCCATGCTTGCCGGCTTCGACAAGCAGAGCAGCGACTACGCCATTCCCTATATGTGGGGCAGCGTCGGCCTGCTGCTCAACCCACAACAGGCCGAGCAGGCACTGGGCGAGCCCGCCGCCGCAAGCTGGCGGCTGCTGTTCGACCCCGAGCAGAGCGGGCGTTTGCAAGCTTGCGGTATCAGCCTGTTGGACACCCCGGACGAAGTGGTGTCGCTGGCCATGAACTACCGTGGCCGCCCCCTCGGGCAAAGCACGCCCAGGCAGATCCAGCGCCAGGCCCAGGCCCTGCAACCTCTGCTGGACAAAGCACGTATGGTCGACGACCGCCAGTACTTTCAGGAGATCGCCGCCGGCCGACTATGCATCGGCATGGCCTGGCTCGGCCACGCACTGAGCGCGCTCGACGCGAACCCGGCACTGCGCTACGTGATCCCCGAAGAAGGCAGCCTGATGTACATCGACAGCCTGGTCATCCCCGCCAACGCGCCCAACGCCGCCCTCGCCCATCGCTTCATCGACTTTCTCCTTGCACCGCCAAATGCCGTGCGCAACTCGCTCGCGGCGCGCGCCTATTCGTCGCTGGACGCGCAACATCCAGCGGCACACGATCTGGCCAACACCGCGCCCAACCTGGTGCCATCACCGCGCCAGCGCCGCCAGTTGCATCTGCTGGAAAACCTGTCGGACAAGCAGAGAGCAGCCATCAATCAGGCCTGGTCAGAACTGCGCAAACCATGAGCCTGGTGGCGGACAAGCCTTACGCCTGTCCGCCCTACTCAGCGCAAAGGGCACGACCTGGCGCAAGGGCAACACAAGCAAAAAAGACCGCTCTGCACTTGGCAAAGCGGCCAGGGTCAAGCCGGAGCAGAGGGCGTTGACGGTAGCGGTTACTCAGCGCACGTAGCCGTGGCTGGAGCCAAAGATCTTCTCGCGCTCGGACCAGTTGTGGCGGGTGTCCCAGTGTTCCAGTACGGCCATGGCCTCGCGCTCGAACATGGCATCCATTTCCGGGGTCGCTGTATGCACACCGAGTTCCAGACGATGGCCCGAGGGGTCGAAGAAGTAGATCGACTGTAGAAAGTCGTCATGGTTGACCGGGCCCAGCACCTCAATACCCATCGACTCCAGATGAGCCTTGGCCTTGAGCTGGGTTTCTTCATCCTTGACCTTGAACGCGAAGTGCTGAACCCAGCCTGGTGTTTCCTGGTCACGTCCCGAGGGCGCGCCGGCATCCTTCGGCAGCTCGAAGAAGGCAATGCAGCTGCCATCTTCCATCTGGAAGAAAATATGAATGTGCGGGCTGTAGGCACCGGTCGAAGGGACGTGATCCTCACCCATGGCGTGGATGAATTTCAGCCCCAGCGCCTTGGTGTAGAACTCGACGGTTTCCTTGGCATCCTTGCAGCGATAGGCAGCGTGGTGAAGACGTTGACACAGCATGGAGTCATCTCCTGGAACGGCGATTGTTATTGGTAAACGGGACAAGCCTCAGAGGCGCGCCACCAACTGATCGATGGCACCGAAAACGGAATTGCCGGCACGGTCGAAGTGCTCGATACGTACACGCTCGCCAAACTTCAGCAGCGACGTGCTGGGTTTGCCGGTATTGATGGTTTCCATGGCGCGAAACTCGCCAATGCAACCGGCCCCCACCGTTTCATCCTCGTTGGAAACGGTGCCCAGACCGACCAGCGTGCCCGGCTCGAAGGCCCGCGTCTGGGCGACGTGCGCGATCATGTGGCCGTAATGGAACGGCGTGTCGATGCCGGTCTCGATGTCGCCGAACAGCTCACCACGCACCCAGCACTTCATTTTCCCGGAGACCAGCTTGCCGTCCCACAGCTCGCCCAGTTCGTCCGGGGTGACGGCAATCGGACCCAGGCTGGAAGCCGGCTTGCCAGTGAGAAAGCCGAAGGTGCGCTTGAGTTCGGCCGGGATCAACGCACGCAACGAGACGTCATTGAGCAACACGAACAGGCGCACGTAACCGGTCGCCTCTTCGGCCGACACGCCCAGCGGTACGTCACCGGTAACTGCGGCGATCTCCGCCTCGAAGTCGATACCCAGGTTGTCGTCAGGCAGGCGGATCGGGTCGTTCCAGGCCATGAAGCCGTGGGAGATGCCCTGGTACACCAGCGGCGCATCGAGGATGTCATCCGGCAGGGAATCACCACGGGCCTGACGGTTGCGACGGATATGGCTGAGGTAGCAGGCACCGTCCAGGTACTGGTAGCTGCGCGGCAGCGGCGCGGCCAGCCCGTTCAGATCGAGGGCGAAAGCACCCTCGGCCGTGCCGGCATTGAGCGCCGCGTACACCGCCTGCAATTGGCCCTCGACCTGCTCCCAATTATCCAACGCGGCCTGCATGGTCGGTGCGATGGCGCTAACTTCGACGGCGCAACTAAGGTCGCGGCTGACCACCAGCAGTGCGCCGTCACGGCCGGATTTGCGCGAAGCGAGTTTCATAACGGGTACTCCAGTTTCAAGGCACGGGCGCGAAGCGCTCATGCAGATTGTTGTCGTTGAAAAAAACCTCAGGCTGCAGCAGCGACACCTCCATGGACAGCGCCAGGTAGGGCTGCACCTGGCGCAGCGGTGCGCAGTAATCGCGGATCAGCTCGAACACTTGCTGCCCCACCGCCTGGCGTAGCCCGGCCGGGCGCGCGGCGCTGAGCTTGAGCTCGACATGGATGCCGGCGTAGTCCAGCGTGCCATCGGCGTGGCGGTAGTCATCGATGCGCCGGGCACGGCTGCGGATGCCGCCGGTAGGGAAAATCCCCAGGCCGATCAGCAGCGTGTGCACCTGTTCGAACAGCGGCTGCAGCTGCAATGCTCCGTCGAGGTTGGCGGTGTAGTCGACGATCAAGTGGGGCATCGATCAACCCACCTGCATCAGCACGGATTTACTCTCCAGGTAACCATCCAGGCCCTCGCGGCCCAGGTCGCGGCCGTAGCCGGACTGCTTGGTGCCACCCTCCGGCAAGGCCGGATAAGGGAAGCCGGCATGGTTGACCGAAACCTTGCCGCTTTTCAGGCGCGGCAGCAGTTGGTGGATGCGATTGACGTTCTGGCTGAACACGCAGGCGGCCAGGCCGTAGGCGGTGTCATTGGCCAGGTGCGCGGCCTCGTCGAGGTCATCGAACGGCAGTACCGCCAGCACCGGGCCGAATACTTCTTCCTGCACCAGCGCATCGCCCTGCGGCAGGCCGGCGACCACCGCCGGCGCCACGTAATAGCCGGCCTCGCCCTGAATACGGCGCTGGCTGATCAACTCGCCACCACGGTTCACCGCAGCATCGACGAAGCCCTGCACGCGGTCACGCTGACGGGCATTGATCAGCGGGCCCATCTGGCTGCCCGGATTGAGCCCGGCCCCGAGCGCAATGGCGTCGGCCTGGCGCGCCACACCTTCGAGCACCTGTTCGTACACACCACGCTGCACATACAGACGCGCACCGGCCACGCAAATTTGTCCGGCATTGGTGAAGATGGCATTGGCCGCGCCACTGATGGCGACGTCCAGATCGGCATCATCGAAGACGATGGTCGGCGACTTGCCGCCCAGCTCCAGGGTGACCTTCTTCAGCGTGTCGATGGCCAGACGATTGATGTGCTTGCCGGTGGCGGTGGAGCCGGTGAAGGAAATCTTGCTCACCAGCGGATGAGTCACCAGTGCCTCACCGGCTTCGCGGCCCAGGCCGGTGACCACGTTGACCACACCTGCGGGGAAACCGGCCTGGCGCACCAGTTCGGCAAGAATCAGCGCGCTCAGCGAGCTGTCCTCGGCCGGCTTGAGCACCAGCGTGCAACCGGCAGCCAGGGCCGGCGCCAGCTTCCAGATGGCCATCATCAACGGCACGTTCCACGGCACGATGGCGCCAACCACGCCGACCGACTCGCGGCTGGTGTAAGCGAAGAACTGACCGGGGAACGGCATCTTCACGTCATGGGTGTCGCCGACCAGCTTCGATGGCCAGCCGGCCATATAACGCAGTACCCCGGCCGCGCCACCGACATTGATACCGGCGAACCAGTCGGGCATGCCGTTATCCAGCGACTCGATCTGCGCCAGCAGCTCGGCGTTCTCTTCGATCAGCGCGGCCAGACGCAGCATCAGGCGCTCACGCTCCAGCGGCGGCAGATTGCGCCAGGCCGGATTGTGGAACGCCTGGTGAGCGGCCTGTACGGCGGCATCGATCTCGGCGGCACCACCAGCGGCAATGGCGCTAACGCGCTCGGCGTTGGCCGGGTCGATCACATCGAGACTGGCACCGGCAGTCAGCCACTCACCGGCGATGAAATGACCGTGATTTTGGTCGAGAAATTGACGGGCAGCAGCGCCCAGTCGGGAATGATCGTTACGTGCGATAGCCATGGCAGTTGGCTCCCTGAGGGATGGAGAACATGGCGCCATGCTAGGGGCCGCCCCACCATCGCTACATACCCGCCATGGGTGACCTGAACAGCGCCGCCAGAAACGCAAACGGGGCCACGCGGGCCCCGTAATCGGATACGGACCAGTCACTCAGGCATAACTAGGCAGCACCGTGCGTTTGACGCTCAGGCCATACAGGGCGATGCCGATGAACAGCCCTACGATCAGGTTGCCACCAGCCACCAGCCAGCCCAGTGCTGGCTGGCCGTATACCTCAATCAGCGCCCCACCGACATAGGCACCTCCAGCCATGGTTAGAAAGAAAACACCACCGATGGCCGCCGAGGTACCGCCCAGCGGGTCGTACTGGCTGCTCAACCCCTGCAGGTACGGAAGGATGAAGTAGGTGCCAAACAGGATACCGGCGATGCCTAGCGAGAAACTCCACAAGCCGCCTGCATTGGCAGCGCTGAAGGTCGCCAAGGCATGGATCAACAGCACCGCCAACAACGGCAGCAGGGGTTTGACCCGCTCGCCGAGCACGCCGCACAGCAGGCTACCGGGAATAGCACCGAGCACTGCCAGGGAAATGGTGCTGTTGATACTGCTGTCGGCCAAGCCGGCATGGCTGCCCATGACGAAGGAGAAGGTGAAGGCCGCTCCGCTGCCACAGGCGAACACCGCCATCGCCGCCACCAGCCAGTAGGACGCGGCATTGGGCAAACCGAAACCACGTGGTGCCTGATTGTGCTGCACCAGGCGGGCCTGCAGGCCGAAGCAGAACGGCGTCAGCATTAGGCAGACCAACGCCAGGATGGTGAACAGGCCCAGCCCGGTGAAAGCTTGCTGCAACGGCGCCAGCACGAACAACAAAGCCGAGCCAAGCAGCACATTGACGATATTCGCTGTCGCCAGGCGTACATGCGGACGGCAACCGCTGGCCAACACGGCATTGGCCAGGCCCATCAGCACACCCTGGGCAGCGCCGCAAAGAAGGCGCAGCAGCGCCAAGCCGGTTACCTCCAGAACAATGCTGGACAGGTATTCGGTCAACACCAGCACCACCGCGGCGATGATCGCCATGCGCCGCACCGGCAAACGGTCGGCGCAGAAGGCCAGGCCCAGCGAGCCGAGCGCCACGCCCAGCAGCTCCAGCGCCGCCACGCCACCTGCCAGGCCTTCACCATAGCCACGCGCGCCCATCAGGCTAAAGACAATCTCCGGCGCGACCCAGCCGCCGACGTTGCCAAGAAAGTAGACCCAGATCACGGCCAGCAAGGTAAAGGCCAAAGGCCGGTTGTGCGTTGTACGCATGGTTGCACTCCAGTGTCGTTATCAGGCGTTCGTTGTTGTTCTGGAAGGCGGCCGCCTCACGGCGCGACCCGTAGTTTGCTGCCATCGATGAAACGTGAGTAGCGATAGGCATGGCCGTCGATGCTTGGCTGGCGACCGGTCATCAGCTCACTGAGCAGCCGCGCGCCAGCCGGCGCCATGGTCAGGCCGTAGGCCGAATAACCGGTATTGAGGTACAGCCCCGGCACCTCATCCAGTGCAGAGATCACCGGCACGGAGTCCGGCGTAGCATCGATCATTCCGGCCCAGTGCTCGACCACCCGCGCCTCGCGGAAGGCCGGAAACTCGGCGGCCATGTTGGCGATGGTTTGCAGGTTCAGTGCCATGTCCGGCTGCGGGTCGAGCATGCGCTGCCGCTCGAAAGGCGAGACCTCATCCAGTGCCCAACGTCGTGGCACCTTCAGGTCATCGAAGAAGGCCTTGCCAAACTTCACCTTCATCTGCCGCCACTGGTTACGCAGCGCTGGTAGAAAGGTCAGCAGCAATTCAAAACTGTCGCGCGTAATCGGGGCGGAGTGCCCACTGGTAGGGCCGAATACATAGCCACCATCGGCATGCCGGCGAAAGGCATAACCTGGCGCATAGGCATTGACGGTCGGGCCACCGGCCAGCGGTGCGATGCGAACCAGCGAGGAATGAATCGACAACTGTGGTAGGTAAACTCCGGCATTACCGCAGAACAACCGACTCCAGGCACCGCCGGCCAGCACCACCTGACTGCAACGAATACGCCCGTGCTCAGTGAGCACCGCACTGACTACCCCGGCACTGCGCTCGATACCGCGTACGGCGCAGGGCGCAAACAGTTTCGCGCCACGTGCTCGCGCCGCCTCGGCCAGGGCCGCGCTGGCCTGCTCCGGTTCCACACGACCATCGGAGGGTTGGTAGAGCGCACCGGCAAAACGCTTGCTCGCCCCAGGTACGTGCGCCGCCAGTACGCGACTGGAGAGCATCTGCGCATCCACGCCGTGCCCCTGCACCGCATCCAGCCAGGCTTGCTCACCGGCCAGTTGCGCTTCGTCATGGCACAGGTGCATCAAGCCACTCTGACAATAACCCAGGCGCTCATGGCCCAACTGATCGGCCAGATCGCGCCAGAGGCGCTTGGACAACTGGGTCAGCTCCATCTTGATCGGATCGAGACCGAGGTTGCTGACCCAGCCGAAGGCTCGACTGGTCTGCTCACCGGCAACTCTGCCTTTCTCGCAGAGCACCACTGACAAGCCCGCACCAGCCAGATAATAGGCTGTACTCAGGCCAGCGATACCGCCACCGACCACCACCACATCGCACGCTTCTGGCAACTGTTGATCAAGGGCAACGGCAAGCGCCCTGCCGCCACTCAGCGGAGAGTTGCTCGGGATGGGATGAATGGCGCCCATAACATGATTCCTAACTGCTTGACGATGGCATCAGTCAACCGCGCCCGGTCATCGGCAGCCATACCCTGCCAAGGTGACCTCACCCTGCGTCACCCTGGCAGGGTATGGCCTGACTGCGCGTTCGTTCGCTTAATGCACACACAACAGGCTGCCGACCCTAGAGGCCCTCCATGCAACTGATTCACCCCGCCCTGCCGGGCATCCATGACTTCGCCAGCAGCGAACAGATCGCCGCCGTGCGCCGCCCGCTGAACCAGGCTGCGCTGCTGCCGGCCAGTTTCTATGCCGACGCGCGCAGCCACGCCTTCGACGTGGAAAAGCTGTTCATGCGCCACTGGCTGCCAGTGGCCCACTTATCCGAACTGGCCGAGCCGGGCAGCTACCTGAGTCGTGAGATGTTCGGCGAACCGATCCTGTTGACCTGCGACAAGGACGGCAGCATCCACGCCTTCAGCAACGTCTGCCGCCATCGCAACCGGGTGATCGTCGATGGCCGTGGCGTGTGCAAGGGCACCCTCACCTGCCCTTATCACGGCTGGAGCTATGGCCTCGACGGCAGCCTCAAGGGCACGCCGTTCATGCAGCAGGCGGAGAACTTCGACAAGCTCGACTACCACCTGCCGCGCCTGGGACTGGATATCTGGCAGGGCTTCGTGTTCATCAATTTCGATGTCGACGCGCCGCTGCTCTCGCCGCAACTCAAGACCCTGGACAAAGTGCTCGAACCACTGAAGATGGCCGAGATGGCCTGCATGGATTTCGACCGTTACCAGGCGCCATGGAACTGGAAGGCGACCCTCGACAACTTCACCGAGGCCTATCACCAACCGACCATCCATGCCGGCATCGACCAACTGGTCCCCGGCCGCACCGCGGTGTACGACGACGTCGATGGCCCCTACAACCTGTTCTGGATTCCCGCCGCCCCCGGCGCCAGCTTCCAGCCGGTGTTGCCGGAAATGGACAACGCCATCTTCGATGGCCTGGTGGTGGTCAACGTGTTCCCACTGTTCCATCTGCTGATCGACCCAAGCGCCATCATGTGGCTGGACTGGGACATTCGCGGGGTCAACGACCACGACCTGATCTGGCGCATGCTGGTGCCGCCGCAAAGCACGCAGATCCCTGACTTCGAAGCCAAGAAGCAAGAGCTGTACGGCTACGTCAAACAGGTCTGGGACGAGGACGTGTTCGCCTGCGCCGGGGTGGCCAAGGGGGCCAGCTCGCGCTTCACCGCCCAGGGCCGGCTGTGCCCGCAGGAGAAATCGCTGTACCAGCTGCATAACTGGCTGATCGATCAGTACGAACGCTGATTGATCACATGAGCAACGCCCCGCCCTGTCGGGGCGTTTTCCTTTGTACGAAAGGACATCTCCATGCCCCTGCCCGAACCCCGCGATAGCAATTGCTGGTATGCCGCCAGCAGCCAGCCAACTGCCTACCCTGAACTCAGCCAGGATCTCGACTGCGATATCTGCATCGTCGGCGGCGGTGTCACCGGCGTCAGCGCCGCCCTGCATCTGGCCGAACGCGGCCTGCGTGTCGTCCTGCTGGAGGCCAACGAGATCGGCTGGGCCGCCTCCGGGCGCAACGGAGGCATGATGACCGCCTATGCCGACCTCGATCCGGCACCACTGGACAAGGCCCTCGGCAGCGAGCATGCCGCACGTTACTGGCAACTGGCCGACCACGCGCAGGAGAACCTGCACGAACTGGTGGCCCGCCACAGCATCGACTGCGAACTGAAATCCGGTGCCCTCACCGCCGCCAATACACCGCGCCACTTCCGTAAACTGAGCGAGCGTCTGGCCGCCTTCACCAGCCTGCATCCACTGCGCGATGCGCGCCTGCTCAATGCCAGCGAAATGCGCGAGCAGCTCGGCACCGACATCTACGCCGGTGGGGTGCTGCTGCCACGGCTACCCGCCGTGCATCCACTGAAACTGACCCGGGGTCTGGCCGCAGCGGCAGCGCGTAACGGCGCCAGACTGTTCGAACACAGCCCGGTGCTGCGCTACCAGGAAGATGCCCTGGGCACACGGGTGTACTGCGCCAATGGTCGCCAGGTGCAGGCGCGTCATCTGCTGCTGGCCAGCAACGCCTACCTGGGTGACTTGCAACCGCAGTTGTCGAAACGCTTCGTGGCGCTGTACAGCAGCATGATCGCCACCGCACCGCTGCCCGATGCGCTTGCTCAGACGATCTTCAAGCAGGACGTGGCCGTGCTGGAGACCCAGCAGGAAATGCGCTACTACCGCCTCAGTGGTGACCAGCGCATGCTGTTCGGCGGTGGCGGGGTCATGAGTGGGCGCGATGCCCATGTGGTCAAACCGCTGCTCAGCCGCATGCTCAAAGAGCTGTTCCCGCAACTGCTCGAGGTGCCGGTCGAACACGTCTGGGGCGGCTGGTTCGGCATGACCCTGTTCGGCGATACGCCGGATGTCGGCCGCCTGTCATCACGGGTGCATTACGCCCAGGCGATTCCCGTGGTCTGGGCGGTGCTGCATGGCCGCTTGCTGGCTGACGCACTCAGTGGCGACAGCCAGGGCTACGAGACCCTGGCCAGCATTGACATCCCGCCCGGCCCTGGCGGGCAACGCCTGAGCCTACTACTACACCAGCTCGGCAACCTGGTGGGCAAGGTGCGCAGCCGCCTGGCCTGACACAAGGGCGGACATGTACAGCGCATGTCCGCCCAGCTGATTCACTGCGCCACTTCCTCGCACACCGTGTACACCTCGCTGCCCAGCACATGCCCGGACGCTTCGATGATCGCCTTGGCCTCGCTGGCCCAGCTCATGTCATGTACCCGCCGTGGATGCTCGGTACGCACCACGTAGATCACCTCCTGACTGCCGATCACCGGTGCGTGCATCACATCGAAAATGCCTTCGGCTTCGCGCGCGGCGCGATGCTCCAGGAAGATCTGCTGCCATTGCTCGAATGGGCGGTTGATACGAATACGACCAAAGACCAGTGCCATGGATTACCTCCAGAGAAAAGAAAACGCCCGGCCAACACAGCCGGGCGCAAGCAAGACGCTCAATGACCGCTGCGCTGACCGAGCAGGCGCATGCGCAGCTTGTCGCCGACCAGGGCGAGGATGAGGATGCCGCCGAGCACGATCATCTGCACATAGGACTGGATCTGCAGGATGTTCATACCGTTGGACAGCAGCGCCAGGAACAGCGCCCCCAGCACAACGCTGCCGATGCGCCCGGTGCCGCCGAACAACGACACGCCGGCGATCACGCAGGCGGTGACCGACTGCAGGCCGTATTCACTGCCGATGTTGGCGCCACCGGTGCCGGTACGCGCCAGGATCAGCAAGGCAGCGATGCCACTGATCAGGCTGCACAGCGCATAGGCGACGAACACCATGCGCTTGGTGCCGATACCGGACAGCCGCGCCGCCTTGGCGTTGCTGCCGATGGCATACAGGTAGCGTCCCAGGGTGCTGTGCTGCAGCAGCAGGTAGCCGAACACGAATACGCCGAAGGTCACCCACAGCGGTGCCTGAACACCCAGATAACGGTCGATGCTGAAAGCCTCCATGTACTCCATGGGCAGGCCAGCAACCGGTACGCCGCCACTCAGGGTCAGAGCAATACCGGTCAGCCCGGTCATGGTGCCGAGGGTCGCGATAAAGGGCGAAAGCCCCAACACCGCCACACTGAAGCCGTTGAACAACCCGACCAGCAGGCTCACGCCCAGCCCGCCGAGCATGGCCCAGGCAATGGCCGGAGCCGGCTCGAAGCCTTCACCGAGCAGCGACTTCATCAGCAGGCCGGTAATCACGCTGACCAGACCGATCAGCGCGCCGACCGACAGGTCCATACCGGCAGTGACCAATACCAGCAATTGCGCCATGGCCACGATCATCAGGAAGGTGGACTGGCGGGCCACGTTGCTCAGGTTGGTTTCCGAGAGAAAGCGCGGCTCCTGCCAGCCGAACAGGACAATCACGATCAACAGCAGAAACGGCAGGATGCCGAAATGCAGGAAGAGTTTTTTCAACATCTCCAATGGATGGAAACGGCTGGCGAAAGTGGACGCCGTGCTCAGGGAGGCGCTCATAGGTTGTGCTCCTGGGAATCGGAGGCTTCATGGAAGAAGCCGTGGAGAATGCGTTCTTCGTCGATCTCGTGGTGTTCGAGGTGATCGACCACGCGGCCATCCTTGACCACATAGACACGGTTGCAGAGGTTAAGGATTTCCGGCATGTCGGAGCTGATCAGCACAATGCTGCAGCCCTGATGCACCAGGTTGGCCAGGGCCTTGTAGATCTCCGCGCGGGCACCGACGTCGACGCCCACGGTTGGCTCATCGACGATCAACACCTTGGTTTCGCGAGCCAGGGCACGGGCGATGACGATCTTCTGCTGGTTGCCACCGGAGTAATTCACCGCCTCGGCCTTGAGGTTCAGCGGCCGCAGGTGCATGCGTTCGGCCAGCGATTGCACCTGGCGACGCTCGCGCCCCAGACGTAGCAAGCCGGCCCAGGAAAAGCTGCGTAGCGGCAGAGCGGCCAGAGCGATGTTCTCGCGGGTCGAGCGCTGTAGCAGCAAACCCTCGTGGCGGCGGTCGGACGTCACGTAACCAAGCCCCCTCCCCAGCATCTCGCGCGGCGTCAGGCGAGTCAGGTGCTCGCCGTTGAACTGCAGCGAACCGGCGGCAAGCGGCACCAGGCCGAAACAGGCACGGCCGATCTCCGACTTGCCACAACCGACCAACCCTGCAAGACCGACGATCTCGCCCTCGCGCAACTCGATGCTGACGTCCTGCAGCATGCCGTCACGGCTGCTGACATTTTCCAGGCGCAACAGCGTACGTCCGGCATGATGGCTGATACTCGGGTACAGGTCGCCGTGCTTGCGCCCGGTCATCAGCTCAATCAGTTGATCCTCGCCCGCCTCAGCCGCCAGCAGGCTGTCGATATAGCTACCGTCGCGCATGATGGTGATACGGTCGGCGATGGCCTGAATCTCGCGCATGCGGTGGGTGATGTAGACGATGGCCACGCCGCGTGCCTTGAGCTGACGCACGGTGTCGAACAGCGCCTCGGTTTCCTTCTCGCTGAGTGAGGCGGTGGGCTCATCGAGGATCAGAATGCGCGGCTCGGTGAGCATGGCCTTGGCCATTTCCACCATCTGCTGCTCGGCGCGACCGAGGTTACCGACCTCCTCATCAAGCGGCAGCTCGAAGCCATAGCGCGACAGCGCCTGCTCGGCAATCTGCCGGGCGCGCCGTGAGTTGATCAGGCCGAAGCGCCCCGGCTCGTTGCCGAGCACCAGGTTCTGCGCCACGGTTAGGTGCGGTGCCAGACTGAACTCCTGGAACATCGCGGCGATGCCATGCCGGCGTGCGTTCTGCACGCTGGTCAGGCGCAGCGGCTCACCGAACAGGTGCATCTCGCCTTCGTCCGGCGTCAGCACGCCGGCGATCACGTTGATCAGGGTCGATTTACCTGCGCCGTTCTCGCCGAACAGCACGTGTACCTCGCCTGGCCACAGGTCGAGACGAGCGCCGTTGAGCGCGCGTACACCAGGGAAGGATTTGCCGATATTGCGCATGCGCAACAGGGGCTCGCCGGAGGCCAGTGCCGCGGCATCCGCGGCACTGACGTCCATCACCCCGTCGCGGAACCTGAGTTCCGCTGCGGCCATGGTCATGGTGGTTTCTCCCAGGCTTGCCATCAGTCCACCTTGAAGACCGGCTTCCAACCTTCGGGCTGGAAGTTGGCCTGGATGATCTGTGGGTCGCTGGCGTTGTCCGGGGTTACCAGTTGTACATGCGGTACCAGATCATGCGCTGGCCCCTTGCCTTCGATGGCGCTCACCGCCAGGTTCACCGCCAGACGCTTGAGGATCACACTGCTCTCGGCGGCACCTGCAACCACCCGGCCACGACGGATGTGATTGAGCAGGTCGGCATCGAGGTAGGTGCTCAGCAGCTTGACCTGCTCGGTCAGGCCGCGCTGGGCAAGGACGTTGACCGCCTGGCCGATGGCGATACCGTTGCCGACGATGTAGGACAGATCCGGGTGGGCGACCAGCACGTCCTCGACCAGCTTGAGTTGCGCCGCCGCATCCATACCGCCGTAGACCACATCGACCACTTCGACGCTGGAACCTTTCAGGCCTTCACGCAGACCGGCCACGGTGTCCTCGACGAACGGCAGGCCGGCACCGCCTGGCAGCACGACCACCTTGGCCGCCGGGCTGCCTTCGGGATAACTGGACTTGAGGTGCTCGCCAAGGATCTTGCCATTGACGCGGAAGTCCACCAGCGAACGACCATCGACCTTGGCATCGAGGCCTTCGGTGACGTTGATCACCTTCACGCCCTGAGCCTGGGCCTTGGCCACGTCGGTTTCCCAGCCGCCGGGGTTGATCGGCTGCAGCAAGATGGCATCGACCCCGAGGGTCAGGCAGTTCTCGAATTGCGCACGCTGGGTGCTGTCGTTGCCGTAACCGCCGGCATCGAACACAGTCAGCGCCTGACCGAGGCGCTTGGCCTCGTCCACCGCTGCGTAGATGTAGGCCATGATGATGCTGTCCTGGGTGTGCGGCATCAGCAGGCACATGCGGTGCTTCTGCACTTCGCTTGGCGCCAGGGAAGTGAAGGTGCTCTCCTCCGGCAGGGTGACGTGGGCAGTGCCCTTGTCACGCACCGGCTGGATGTCGTGCACCGGAAACTGCCAGCGTTCCTCGGCAAGGGCCGGGTTGGCGAAAGCTGGCAGCAGCAGACTGGCAAGGGCTAACGGGGCGAATGTCTTCATGGGAAACGTCCTCGTGGTTCGACGCCGCGCATGGCGGCGCCTGATAAGCGGCTGGCAAAGCTCAGAAAAAGACGCCGAAGGTCACCTGGGCATAGGTGCTCAGCTTGTTGTCCGCTGTCTGCGTGCCCCCTTGCGCCAAGCTGCGTTTGGGGTCGTAGAGACCGATGGTCGGGCTAATGTAGTAATTCGGCGTCGGCATCCACTCGGCGTAGAAGTCCAGCTCGCGAGCACTGCTGTCGCCCTGCGACTTGTCGATGGTGTCGAAGTCGAAATACAGCGCGCCGATGGTCAGGCTCGCGCTCGGCGAGGCCTTGATGCCGACGTGATTGATGCGGGTGTTGCTGCTGAACGGGCCGGAGTAGTTGCCCGCGACCTCACCTTGAATCCAGGTGCCGTAGCCGCGCTTGAAGCCGGTGAACATGCCGTCGTAGGCCTTGGAGTAACGGGCATAGCGGTAAGTCAGGGTCGGGCTCCAGGGCAGGTCGGCCAGGGTGTAACCCACCTCAGCATAACCGGCATTGGCTGCGGTTTTCTTGTCTTCGATGACGTACTCACCGGAGAGGAACAGGTTGTCGATACCGGCGCTGGTGGTGCCGCGCAGGCTGTACAACTTGAGGCCGTCGCGCTCGAGGTGGTTGGCGAACATAGTGTTGTCATCCACGCCCAGGCCCTTGAGGTGCATGAAGGCCAGGGTGCCGGCATCGCTGACGTGTTCAATATTGGCCAGGGCGAAACGGGTCTCGCTCTGCCCGGGGTTGTCGGACTCGACCCAGGCCAGGTCCGCGCGCAGGCCCTTGTCGCCACCGAGGCGGACAACCGCCGTTTTGTTGAACGCCTGGCGTGCCGCCAGGTAGTAGGCGCCGCCACGGTCGTACTTGTCGCCGAAGGGTTGGCCATAGGCCAAGCCATCGTTCTTGATAACGAAGCCATCGCCGATGATCAGGCCTTGGCGACCGAGGGAAACGTCCACACCGTTGTGCCCCAGCACGGGGAACAGGTCAGCGGACTTCCAGCCGATGTAGGCCTCTTCCCAAGTGGTGTCGTCTTCGTTGCCATCGGTGTTGCCGCCCGCATCACCGTTGCCCCAGGTGGCACTGCTCAGACCAGCGACGCCGCCGTACAGGCTGCCGCCGGCAAACCCGGTGGCGCCGCTCAGACCGTACTTGGCAAAGCCTTCCTGCCAGGTGCTGCGACCATCCTTGCCGAAGTAGCTTTCCTGACTGGTGAGCCAGGCGTACATCGCCGTGAAGTTGAAATCGAGCGAGGTATCGCCCTCGTTGTACAGCTCGTAGGCACTGGCCGCCATGCTGCCGACCTGGGCGACAATGCCCAGGGTCACGGCCGAGGCGAGCTTGCCAAGGCACAGTCGGTGCTTCGATTGCTTCATCGTATCCTCCCCCTCAGTTATTCATGTCCGCAGCCTTTTGGCGACTGAAGACACCGCCGTTTTCTAGCGCCGGCGGCTGGAATAAAACTGAAAGAATCAGGGGAGTACGTCTGTACCCTCAGGGGGTGATTGGGAATACAAAGCCAGGGGTAATTTAACTAGGGTATTGCGCTCGATCAGTAGCCGCTAAATGCACCTATTGTCATTTCTGCAGCCTACTGTCGGGGCGGATACTACGAATGGACGACCTAACAGCACACGAGGTACGACAGAGCATCAGCTACAACCTGATGCATCGCTACAACATATGGCCACCCGCATCGACAGAGGCCCCGTCCCCAAAAGAAGCCCAACATTTTCTAAGCGAAGCAAAGACGCCAGGTGAGCCTGAAGCTCAAGTTCGTCGGTTAAACGTGAAGCTCCGCGTATTGCGACAAAAGGCATCCTGACCCCTAGGGAATATCCATTCATTGGGCACTTCGAGTCAAAGCACGCCCAAGCCTACCGCCTTGATCACAGAGAACATAGGTCGACGCCATCAAATAGCCGTCATGTTGTCTTGTTGGGTACGCCACTCGTAGATCTTTTCAGCACGTAGGATGGGTTGAGCGCAGCGATACCCATCACGTAATCGTCCGGATCATTGGGTGACACCCTTAAGCCGAAGAGGCCATTTAATACTGGCGGTATTTCTGCTCGGCTTACCTGCCGATGGTGGGTATCGCTGCGCTCAACGCCATCCTACGAGCTGGTGTGCCCATCGCCCTCGGGGCTGTCCTTTTGTGCGACGTTGCGCGATTTGCCAGTTGCCGTCCTGTTCCCAGCGGCCCCTTTAGGCTTGGTCCCTCTTGAGGTGGCGTAGGTGCCCTGGCAATTTACGGCGTTCTGTTTAGCAACTTCAGTTATGCCATTGCGTTTAACCGCGCTAACGCCCGGCCTGTTTGCGGGCATCGCCGTCATAAGCCCCATGCGCAGGCCAAACTTGCGCAATATCGAGTCGACGGTGTTCAAGGTTGGATTACCTTTGTCCGTTTCTAGCTGATACAGCGCTCTGGTAGACATGCCGCACATCTGGGCAAAGGTTTGCTGATCAAACCCCGTGACCTCCAAGCGGAGCCTACGGATAGCCATGCCGAGGCTTAGTTCGCCATCCGTGTGTTGCTGAATGATCTCTGCGATCAGTTGCTTACGCTGTTCTCCGGTCATGTTCTTCATTGCTGCTCCCAAAACCCAAGGTGCCTGTCCAAGTCGTTTACTGGCAGCGCCTTTGATTGGCGGATAGCCAGCGGCATGTCTACGAGTAAATCCGGCAGCGCTCTGAACGTTTGGCCAGCATCACGGATAGAGCGTCGTGCCATTGGCCGTTTACATAGGTTCGGATGGTCAGCGCGTCGTACATGGCGACAATCTCAATCAGCATTAAGATGCCGACCAATTTAGACCACGACTGACTAACCAGCAATATAAATCTTAAAGACCGCATTTACGGGTAAAAATCAGCATTTTAATACCGACTATAAAATTCCAAATGCGACTGTAGCGATAGCTTTATAGGCTCGCTGGATGAGGTCGGGCCGCGCAGGTCGGCGCGCAGCGATGCTCGCCACGTAACCGTCCAATCATTGGGCGACGCCCTAAACCGAAGAGGCCATTTAGTAGTGGCGATACGCCTGTTTGGCTTACTGGCCGATGATGGGTATCGCTGCGCTCAACGCCATCCTACGGTGCACGCAGCGGCTCTACGCGACCTTGACTCACCTATCGCGTAGCCGGGCCTGCGTGTCCCAGCGTACAGACCAGGCTTGGTAATACCCCGCAGGCTGTTGGATCAGCGCGGCGCAGGTAGGCGAGCGACATCCGCCTGCTCGACGCGCTTCACTCACGCACCCAGCGGAGAAGCACATGGCTTATCAAAGCGTCGACCCCACTACCGGCAAGCTGCTCAAGCGTTTCGACAGCATCAGCGATGAACAGCTCGAACACACCTTGGCCAGTGCTGACGAGTGCTTCCAGAGTTGGCGGCATTTGCACTACGCCAAGCGCGCGAAGATTCTGCACAAGGCGGCCAAGCTACTGCGTGAAAACGTCGACCACTTCGCTCGCCTCGCTACCCTTGAGATGGGCAAACGCCTTGACGAGGCGCGTGGTGAAGTCGAGTTCAGCGCGGACATCCTGGCGTACTACGCCAAGCACGCCGAGGACTTCCTCGCACCGGTCAAGCTGCACCCCAAACACGGCAAAGCGCATATAGAGAGCAGCCCGCTGGGTGTGCTGTTTTGCGTGGAACCCTGGAACTTCCCCTACTACCAATTGGCTCGCGTTGCGGGGCCACAGCTGATGGCCGGCAATACCCTGGTGGTGAAACACGCCAGTTGCGTGCCGCAGTGTGCGCAAGCGTTCGAGCAATTGCTGCTGGATGCCGGTGCACCGCCTGGCGCTTATTCAAACCTGATGATCAGCCATGCACAGAGCAATCAGGTCATCGATGATCCACGTATCAAGGGCGTGGCGCTGACCGGCAGTGTAGAGGCCGGGCACGCCGTAGCTGGTCGTGCGGGCCTGAGCCTGAAGAAGACCTCCATGGAGCTCGGCGGCAGTGACGCGTTTATTGTGCTCGACGACGCCGACATCGATAGCACGATTGCCTGGGCCGTCTGGGGGCGTATGTACAACGCCGGGCAGACCTGCTGCGCAGCCAAGCGTTTTATCGTGCTGGAGGCTATTGCCGACACGTTTTGGGCCGCGTTTATGGAGGCGCTGCAAACCTTGCAGCCCGGCGACCCGATGGACAGCAGCACCACGCTTGGGCCGCTCTCCAGTGAAGCCGCCCTGGTGAAACTGCTGGCGCAGGTGGATAGCGCCGTTAAGGCCGGTGCCACGCTGTTGATCGGTGGCACGCGGATTGATCGCCCCGGCGCGTTTATGCACAGCACCATCCTGACGGACATCACACCCGACAACCCGGCGTTCCGTGATGAGTTTTTTGGCCCGGTGGCGTGCTTCTTCAGCGTCAAAGACGAGGCCGCAGCAATCGCCCTGGCCAACGATTCGGACTTCGGTCTGGGCTGCTCGATATGGACCCAGGATGTCAAGCGTGGCGAGCACCTGGCCAGCAAAATCGACGCGGGCATGATCTTCGTCAACAACATCGACTGGAGCGACCCACGCCTGCCCTTTGGCGGCATAAAGTACTCGGGCTACGGTCGCGAGCTGGGCGAATTGGGCATTCAGGAATTCGTCAACAAGAAGCTGGTACGTACTGGGCATATGGCTGCACCGCAGTGAATCGCTCATTGGCAATTACGTTGTTCAGGAGGACGTCATGACCACCTACATGCAAGCCGCACAAGTCGAACAATTCGGCCAGCCGCTGGTTATCCAGAAGCTGCCGATTCCAACGCCAGGGCCGGGACAGATCCTGGTCAAGACCGAGGCCTGTGGGGTTTGCCACACCGATCTGCACGCCCGCGACGGCGATTGGCCACTGAAACCAGGCTTACCGTTCACGCCGGGCCACGAAGGCATTGGCATCGTGGTTGCCCTGGGTGACGGCGTAACGGCGGTGAAGGAAGGCGACCGCGTCGGCGTGCCGTGGCTGTATTCGGCGTGTGGGCATTGCGAGTTTTGCCTGGCCGCCAAGGAGCCGGTGTGCGCGGAGGCGCAGTTCGGTGGTTATACGCAGAACGGCGGCTTTGCCGAGTACATCCTGGCCGACCCGAACTATGTCGCGCACATCCCTGCTGGTTTGTCCGCGTGCGATGCGGCACCGCTGATCTGCGCCGGCGTTACGTCGTACAAAGGCATCAAGGAAACTCAAGCCCGGCCGGGTGAATGGGTGGTGATCTCGGGCATCGGCGGCTTGGGTCACCTGGCCGTGCAGTACGCCAAAGCCATGGGCTTGCATGTATGCGCGGTGGATATCGACGACGGCAAGCTGGCACATGCCACGCGCCTGGGTGCCGATGCGGTGGTCAATGCCAAACAGGATGATCCGGTGGCGGCCGTGATTGAGGCCACAGGGGGTGGCGCACATGGCGTGCTGATCACCGCGCCCTCGCTGCCGGCCTTCAAACAAGGTATCGGCATGACGCGCAAGCACGGCACCTGCGTGCTGGTGGGCATCCCGCCGGGTGAATTCCCCACGCCGCTGTTTGATGTGGTGGCCAACTGCATCACCATTCGCGGCTCCTTCGTCGGCAGCCGGCGCGATATGGCCGAAGCGCTGGCCTTTGCGGCCGACGGCAAGGTCAAGGCGGACATCGAGTTGCAGCCGCTGTCGGCGATCAATGAGGTATTCCGGCGCTTGAATGCCGGCGAGGTGCCTTCGCGTGTGGTCATCGACTTTGCCGCGCAATAGCGCGGCGGGTTAAACCCCTGACACGGCTGGCCAGCGCAATGCTTGGCCAGCCGCACGTTACGCCATGGCGATGGCTAAGACAGTTGCACTGACTCAACACCAGGCTGGAAAACCACCCGGAAACAGGTGCCGCCAGTCGGCAGGTTGCTAAGGGTAATGTTCCAACCATTTTTGGTGCAGATGCGTTTGACCAGAGAAAGCCCCAACCCCAGCCCCTCGCCACGGGCGTGAGTGCCGCGCACAAAGGGTTGGAAAATGCTTTCGTGCTGTTCCAGCGGAATCCCTGAACCGCTGTCCTCAACGCGAAAAGCACCAGCCTCAAGCACCAGGCGCACAAAGCCATGTTCGGTGTAGTGCAGGGCATTACGCAGCAAGTTGCCCATTACCGCGCTGAGCAACGTGGGGTTATACAGCCCACTATCTTCTGCTTCGCTAAGGCACTGGAAATACAGGCCCTTTTCCTTGAGCAAGGCCCCCCAGCGGCTGGACTGGTCGCTGGCGACGGCCGCCAGGCTGATGTTGACCGTAGGCGCGCCTTCATTGGCTTTGTCGCGCGCCAGCTGCAGAAAGGTCTGTACCAGCTCACGCATCTCCTCACTGGCGCGGTTGATGCGTTGCAGCTGCTCACGCTCGCGTGGCGGCAGAGGGCTTTCTTCGAGCAGCTCGCAGGAGCTGGCGATGACCATCAACGGGGTGCGCAGCTCATGGCTGACATCACTGGTAAATAACCGCTCCCGCTCCAGCGACTGGCGCAGCTGCCCCAGGGTGCTATCGAACGCATCGGCCAGTTGGCCCACTTCATCGTCCGGATATTCCGGGGCCAACGGCGGTGCCAAGGGGTTGAGTTGATCACGATGGCGCACCTGCTGTGCTAAACGTGAGATCGGCTCCATAACCTTACGCGCCATGATCACGCCTAAGCCCCAGGCCATGATCACCGTGAGAAGAAAGCCGGCGAGCACCACATCAAACAAGGCCTGCTCACGCGTCTCGAATTCTTGCTGCTGTTGCACCAGCACATAGGTATTGCCGTTGATTTCATGGGTATAGACGTAGAAGGCCTCGCCATCGTCTGTCGCCTCGCTGAAGCCTTGCGGCAGCCCGACAAACTGCTCAGGGATGGCATATTTGGCAATGTCCGAGGCAAAGAAGCGCGTGCTCGAATCCAGCCGTGGCGGCTTGCCATTGCGAATGTCGACATGCAGCACCTCATCTAACTCGTTGCTTAGCTCCTGCGACACCAAGTGCTCTTCAATGAAGTGCACAACCGCCACGATACTCATGGAAAACAGCCCACTGACCAGTGTGGTCATGAGTACGAATGCAATCAGGATGCGCCGGGCAAAGGGGTGTTTAGAGGCCATTGTTCTGCCCTGCCAGACGATAACCAACGCCGTGCTGGGTATGCAAAAGCTGCGTGGCAAAGGGTTTGTCGAGCACCTGGCGCAGTTGATGAATATGGCTGCGCAGGCTGTCGCTGTCTGGGGTGTCGTCGCCCCACAGGGCTTCCTCAAGCACTTCGCGGCGTACCACGGCGGGGCTTTTCTGCATCAACACGGCCAATAACTTGAGGGCCAACGGGTTTAACTTGAGGGCCTGGCCGGCACGGCTGACATGCAGGGTGTCGAGGTCATAGAGCAAATCCGCCACTTGCAGCTGGCGTTTACGGTTGCCCTGGCTGCGCCGCAGGATGGCTTCAATCCGCGCGACCAGTTCGGACAAGGCAAAGGGTTTGATCAGGTAATCGTCGGCACCAACCTGCAGGCCTTTGAGCCGGTCATCCAGCGCATCACGGGCGGTCAGCATCAAGATCGGGACATCGTTGTGGCCGTCTTCGCGCAGGCGTCGGCAGACCTGGTAGCCGTCCATGCCGGGCAACATGATGTCGAGCACAATCAAGTCGTAATGCCCAGTGGTCGCCAGATGCAGGCCACCCAAACCGTCTTGCGCGCAATCGACGGTAAAGCCCTTGAGCTGTAGGTAATCGAGCACATTAGCCAGGATGTCGCGGTTGTCTTCGATGACCAGAATTCGCATCGTTTTGCTCTCTTAAATCAAGGTTTAACGTTTTTTTCACACGGCGTTGACACCCGCCTCACAGCGTCGGCAACAGACTTCGGCACGTACATCCAACCAGGGTCATACGATGCCTCAGTTCCATTACGCCCAGCTGCGCTTTCTCTCGATCATTGTGTTGTCGTGGCTGCTGGTGTTTTTTCTGACCCGTAGCGTACTGCTCGTCAGCCACCTGGGTGATGCCCAAAGCAACTTGCTGCAATTGGGTGGAGTGTATGCCATTGGCCTGGTCTACGACCTAGGCTTCCTACTCTATGCCACTTTGCCCCTGGCCCTGTACCTGCTCCTCTGCCCGGCCAAGCTCTGGCGACGCCGTTGGCACCAACGGCTGTTGCGCGGCTTGGTGGCGCTCAGCCTGTTCGTCATGCTGTTTACCGCCGTCGCTGAATGGCTGTTCTGGGATGAGTTCGGCGTGCGCTTCAACTTTATCGCCGTGGATTACCTGGTGTATTCCGAAGAGGTGATCAACAACATCCTTGAGTCTTACCCGATCTACCCGCTGCTGGCCCTGCTCGCGCTGATCGCCACAGCCGTCAGCATCGCCTTGCGCAAACCCGTACAAGCCGCACTGGATGCACCCTTGCTGCCAACTCGGCAGGCCTTCGCCAGCCTGGCAGGCTTGCTGCTGATGGTGACCCTAAGCAGCCTGAGCATCAGCCAAGATGCGCCACGCGGCATGGGCGGCAACACCTATCAACGCGAACTCGCCAGCAATGGTCCCTTCCAGTTCTTCGCGGCCTTTCGCAACAACGAGCTGGACTACCAGCAGTTCTATCGCACCCTGCCTGACGCAACCATCGCCAACCTGCTGCGCGACGAAGTCAGCGAGCCAAACGCACGCTTTATCGGCAGCGACCCGCAGGATATTCGCCGGCTGATCGATAACCCCGGCCAGGCCAAGCACCTGAACGTGGTGCTAGTGACCATCGAAAGCCTGAGCGCAAAGTACCTGGGCAGTTTCGGCGATAGCCGTGGCTTAACCCCCAACCTTGATCAACTGCGCCAACAGAGCCTTGCCTTCACTAATTTCTACGCCACGGGCACCCGCACTGATCGCGGCCTGGAGGCCATTACCCTGTCGATGCCGCCAACTCCGGGGCGCTCCATCGTTAAACGCATCGGCCGTGAAAGCGGTTACGCCAGCCTGGGCCAGCAGTTCAGCAGCATCGGTTACGACAGCGTGTTTCTTTACGGCGGCCGTGGTTACTTCGACAACATGAATGCCTTCTTTGGCGGCAATGGCTATCGCATTGTTGACCAGAGCAGCGTGGCCGAAGCGGATATGGTGTTCCAGAACGCCTGGGGCATGTCCGATGAAGACCTGTATACGCAGACCCTCAACGTTGCCGACAGCGACTATGCCGCCGGCAAGCCGTTCTTCCTGCAACTGATGACCACTTCCAACCACCGGCCCTACAGCTACCCGGAAGGCCGCATCGACCTGCCCTCGGGCCAAGGCCGTGAAGGCGCGGTGAAATACACCGACTACGCCATTGGCCAGTTCCTCAAGCAGGCCCGTGACAAACCCTGGTTCAAGCAAACGGTCTTCGTTTTTGTCGCCGACCACACCGCAGGCAGTGCCGGCAAAGAAGACCTACCGGTGGCCAACTACCACATCCCGCTATTTATCTACGCGCCGGACCTGATCAAACCTCAGGAATACCGCGAAGTGGCCAGCCAGATCGACGTCGCCCCCACCCTGCTCGGGTTGCTGAATATCGATTACACCTCGACCTTCTTCGGCCGCAACGTGCTGCTCGCTGACCACGCACCAGGCCGCGCCTTGATCGGCAACTATCAGCACCTGGGGCTGTTCGACGGCAAAGATTTGGCCATTCTCAGCCCGCGTCGCGGTATGCGCCTGCACGACGACGCACTCGGTATGAGCCGTGAGTCGGCCAGCACTATCGAAGCGCCCCTGCTCCGGCGCGACATCGCCTACTACCAGGGCGCCAGCCATGCCTTTCAGCAGCGCCTGATTGCCTGGCAGCCGGCCATACATCCCGCTGAGCAGTTCAGCAAACGCTAAATCAGCTGCCGCACAGGCGGTACCTTTATAGGAGTCCAGAGATGGCTCAAGTTCGTTCACGCTATTTCAATTTTCGCCTGGCCTTGGGCATCCCCTTGGCCTTGATGGCATTGCTTCTGCTGGTCGACCCCAGCGGAGTGGACTTTGCCCTGGCGCACCTGTTTTACGTGCCGGGCGAGGGGTTTATCGGTCGCCACAGTTTCTGGCTGGAAGACATCCTGCATGACCGCGCCAAACAGGCGGTGATTGTCTTGGGCGCCCTGTCCATCGCCGGTTTTCTGCTCAGCCTGCTTCCCAGATGGAAAGCCTGGCGAGCCACGCTCGGCTACTTGGTGCTGGCCCTGGCCTTGTCGACCAGCATCGTCACACCACTGAAAGATCTAACCGGCATGCATTGCCCGTGGAGCCTGAGCGAATTCGGCGGCACAGAAACCTTTACCCCGCTGCTCAGCGCACGCGCACCCACCGAGCATCCAGGCCGCTGCTGGCCGGGCGGCCATGCCACCTCCGGGTTCGCCCTGATCGCGCTGTTCTTTGCCCTGCGTGACCGTCGCCCACGCCTGGCCCGGGCGGCGCTGGTTTTCGCGCTGGCGCTGGGCACGGTGTTTTCCGTCGGGCGCATGATGCAAGGCGCGCACTTTCTCTCACACAACATATGGACGCTGTTGTTTGACTGGATGATCTGCGCGCTCTGTTATCGCTGGCTGCTGTACCGCCCAGAACCGCTCGCAGAAACCACGGAACTTAACGCCCAGCTGAGCCAAGGCCAGCCTTGATGCAACGGCCACTGCTTTATCTGCGCCAACACCTGCTGCTGATCACGCCCGTGACCGCGAGGTAAGCCATGCACCCTGCACAGAAGCATGAACGAATCATCCTGCGGCTATCGCTCGTCAGCCTGTTCGCCAGCCTGTTACTCGGCTGCCAGAGCACCCGCGAACAACTAACGGCGCAAGGCTATCCCGCACCGTTTATCGATGGTTTCGAGGCCGGTTGCAGCAGTGGCCGACAGGCTGCTGGCGCCTTGCAGACGTTCCGCAAGGATGTGCCGCGTTACCTGCAGCAGCCGGAATACGCCACGGGCTGGGACGATGGTTTCCGCCAATGCAAAGCCGAAGTGGAAAGTGACCTGCAACGCCAATGGCACGAACAAGACCACCACGACGATGACTGGCGAAGCCATGTGAACCAGAGCATGGCCAATGCCCTGCGTGAGCACCAAGACCGGCCATAAGCAGGCGATAACTGGCGGGCAGCGGGCAGCACCGATCCAGCACCCGCCGGGTAGGCGGGCGCAGTGCATCGAAATGCCAGAAAGGAAGAAATACATCGAACTGGGCGGATAGCCCTCTTAGCGGGTGTTCGACGTGCGCTGCAGCACGGTGATTGCCGTGTACAGCTGCAGACACTTGAGCCACATGCCTGGTCGCGGCGGTAAGCCGCTGTTGCGTATAACCCCAGCAAGCAGGCTTGCCGGGGTGTATTGCTCAATACTGCGACTACCAGACAGCATCGCTGCCGCTGCAGTCACACAAACCGCGATTTAACCGATGGTCATCAGGCTGGCGTTACCGCCGGCCGCTGCGGTGTTGATGCTCAGGGCGTGTTCGATCAGCAGGCGCTCCAGCGGAATATCCGTCTCGCCTTTGTGCAAACCATGCACACCGATGATTGCGCCAGGACGCTGAGCGGCCAGTTGGCAGACTTCACGCAGCTGGTCGGAGTCGCCGTGGTGCAGGATGGCGTCGAACACCTTCTCGCTGCTGCTCCATTGGTTGAGCACGGTAATCCGCTGCTGCACAGCCTTGGGCAACGTGGCAAACAGCTCCTGAGTCAGCGTGCTTTCCTGCCACAATACCTGGCAACCCACAGCCAGCACGGCAGCCAGTTGCGCCAACAGATCGCTGCGCTCATCGGCCAGACACAGCACGTGCTCACGCGGCAGCAGGCTGTAGCTGTTGCGCTCACCGGTCGGGCCGGTCAGTAGCTGCACGGTGCCGCTCTGTGCCAGCTCGACATACTGCGTGCTCAGCGCCGACAGGCTTGGCTCGTGCGCTGCTGCCCACTCTTGCAGCGCCTGAGTCACCTTGGCCTGCGCAGCCGGACGAGTGATGTCGCCGTTTTCCTGCTGCAGCTGCTTGGCCACTGCGTCCTGCGGACGGGTTGCCAGCAGGCGGTACATGTACAGCGGCCCACCGGCTTTCGGGCCGGTACCAGAGAGGCCTTCACCACCAAACGGCTGCACACCCACCACGGCACCAACCATGTTGCGGTTGACGTAGAGGTTGCCGACTTTGGCGCTGTTAACCACCTGGGCGATGGTTTCGTCGATGCGTGTGTGCACGCCCAGGGTCAGGCCATAACCGCTGTCGTTGATCTGCTGCAGCAGCTTGCCGAGGTCCGCACGGGCATAACGCACCACGTGCAGTACCGGGCCGAAGATCTCACGAGTCATTTCATCGAAACTGTCCAGCTCGATCAGCGTCGGCGTGACAAAGGTGCCGCGCTTGATGTCATCACCATTGCTGCGCGCCGCCTGGAAAATCTTGCGGCCCTTCTCGCGCATTTTTGCGATGTGCTGGTCGATATTGTCCTTGGCTTCGGCATCAATCACCGGGCCGATATCGGTGTTCAAGCGCTCCGGGTTGCCCATGCTGTACTCAGCCATGGCGCCTTTGAGCATGTTGATCACCCGATCCGCTACATCTTCCTGCACACACAGTACGCGCAGGGCCGAGCAACGCTGACCCGCGCTGTCGAAGGCCGAGGCCACCACATCAACCACCACCTGCTCGGTGAGTGCCGAGGAGTCTACGATCATGCTATTGAGGCCGCCGGTTTCGGCGATCAGCGGAATGGTGCGACCCTGGGCATCCAGGCGACCAGCGAGGTTGCGCTGGATGATTCCAGCCACTTCGGTGGAACCGGTAAACATCACCCCACGCACGCGCTCGCTGCCGATCAGGCCGGCACCCACGGTTTCGCCACGGCCCGGTAGCAGCTGCACAGCACCGGCAGGCACGCCGGCTTCCAGCAGAATACGTACCGCTTGTGCAGCGATTAGCGGGGTTTGCTCAGCGGGTTTTGCCAGCACGGTGTTGCCGGCTGCCAGCGCAGCGGCCACTTGACCACTGAAAATCGCCAGCGGGAAGTTCCACGGGCTGATGCACACCACCGGGCCCAGCGGGCGATGGCTGTCATTGCTGAAATGATTGCGCGCCTGCGCTGCGTAGTAGCGCAGGAAGTCCACCGCCTCGCGCACTTCGGCGATGGCATTGGCAAACGTCTTACCGGACTCGCGCACCAGCAGGCCCATCAGTTGCTGGATTTCCGCTTCCATCTGGTCTGCGGCGCGATCCAGTACAGCGGCGCGCTCGGCCGGCAGGGTCGACTGCCAGATTTGCCCGCTGGACACTGCACAAAGCACGGCGTTTTTTACATCCTGCTCGCTGGCCTCATGCACGTGGCCGACGATGTCACGATGATCCGCCGGGTTGCGTACCGGCTGCGCCTCACCCAGTTCAGGCGTGTCGCAGCCGAGCAGTGGCATGGCCTTGTAAGCGGTATTGACGGTGCTCAGCAGCGCCGAGGACAGCGAGCCCAGACGGTGTTCGTTGGCCAGGTCGATGCCTTCGGAGTTCAAGCGCGCATCGCCATACAGGGCGCGCGGCAGGGCAATGCGCGGGTGCGGTAGGCCGATCCCACCTTCCTGCGCAGCCATCTGCTCAATTTGCTGCACCGGATCGAGCACCAGCTCCTTGATCGAGATGCTGTGGTCGGCGATGCGGTTAACGAACGAGGTGTTCGCGCCGTTTTCCAACAGACGACGCACCAGGTAAGCCAGCAGGGTTTCATGGCTGCCCACCGGCGCATAAATACGGCACGGACGGTTCAGCTTGCCATCGGCAACCTTGCCCACCACTTGCTCATACAGCGGCTCACCCATGCCGTGCAGGCACTGGAATTCGTACTGGCCTGGGTAGTAGTTCTGCCCAGCCAGTTGGTAGATCGCCGACAACGAGTGGGCGTTGTGGGTAGCGAACTGCGGGTAGATGGCTTCCGGCACGGCCAGCAGCTTGCGCGCACAGGCGATGTAAGAAACGTCGGTGTAAGTCTTGCGGGTATACACCGGGTAGCCTTCCAGGCCTTCGACTTGGGCGCGCTTGATCTCGCTGTCCCAGTACGCACCTTTCACCAGGCGAATCATCAGGCGGTGACGGCTGCGCTTAGCCAAGTCGATCACGTAGTCGATCACATAAGGGCAGCGCTTCTGGTAGGCCTGAATCACAAAGCCGATGCCGTTCCAGCCGGTTAGGGCCGGATCGAAGCACAGACGCTCAAGCAGATCGAGGGAGATTTCCAGGCGGTCGGCTTCTTCGGCGTCGATGTTCAGGCCGATGTCGTACTGCTTGGCCAGCTTGGTCAGGCCAAGCAGGATCGGGTACAGCTCGTCCATCACGCGCTCGTACTGCGCGCGACTGTAACGCGGGTGCAGCGCTGACAGTTTGATCGAGATACCCGGACCTTCGTAGATGCCACGGCCGTGAGAGGCCTTGCCAATGGCATGGATGGCCTGCTCGTAAGACGCCAGGTAGCGCTTGGCATCTTCGTCGGTCAGCGCGGCTTCACCGAGCATGTCGTAGGAATAACGGAAGCCTTTGCTTTCCATATTGGTGGCATTGGCCAAGGCTTCGGCGATGGTTTCACCGGTGACAAACTGCTCGCCCATCAGACGCATGGACATGTCCACCCCCTTACGGATCAGCGGCTCACCGCCTTTGCCGATGATGCGATTAAGCGAGGTAACCATGCCCGCTTCGTTGTGCGTAGAGACCAGTTTGCCGGTGATCAGCAGGCCCCAGGAGGCGGCGTTGACGAACATCGACGGGCTGTTGCCCAGGTGCTGGCTCCAGTTACCGTTGCTGATCTTGTCGCGGATCAGTGCGTCGCGCGTGGCCTTGTCCGGAATACGCAGCAGCGCTTCGGCCAAGCACATCAGCGCCACACCTTCCTGCGACGACAGCGAGAACTCCTGCAGCAACCCCTGCACCAGGCCCTGACGGCCGCCGGCGTTCTTCTGGCTGCGCAGCTTCTCGGCAATGCGCATGGCCAGTTTGTTGCTGGCCTCGGCCATATCCTTGGGCAGGCGCGCCTGCTCCAGCAGCATTGGCACGGCCTCGGTTTCCGGGCGGCGGTAGGCAGCGGTAATCGCGGCACGCAGCACCGATTGCGGGAGGATGCTTTCGGCGAAATCGAGAAACACCTGCAGGCCTTGCTCGGTCAGGCTTTCAACCGACTCTTCGCCGGCGACAGCCGCCAGGCCGGAATGCTCAGCCGGGGTCAAACCACCCTCGATCTGCTCCAGATAATTGAAGATTGCCTGCTTGATCAACCAATGCGGCGTGCGGTCAATCGACTGCGCAGCCTGCTTGAGGCGATCACGGGTTGCATCATCGAGCTTTACGCCAAGGGTAGTGGTAGCCATTGGTTTGTCCTGTATGAGCTGGAGCACGGCAAATAATCGCCGGGA
>NZ_JAYGFK010000013.1:0-70200 GCF_046581935.1 Pseudomonas sp. | reverse complement strand
ACCCGAAGGGCCGGGCCCGTTTTAGCGCGATGCTGCGTTTCTCGATGGCTCATTTAGCTCACTAAACTTCGCATCTCGTGCCTTGCCTCGCGCTAAAACTGGCTCCGGCGCGGCCGCGAACGAAACGGGAACAGACCCTAGGATCACGCTGGCCATCAGCGCTGCTGCGCCGAGAGCGTAACCATGGACGCGGGCGTAAACCGGAAACAGCGACAGCACCACTGCATCGAAAAAAGCGAAAAACAGCACGCCGGTACACAAGGCGGGGGCTACCCGTAAAAAACCTAGCAGCGAGAAGCTCTGCTGCGCTTGCGCGTCGGTTTGCCCCCAGCCTGGTGGCAGGCAGCGTGCCGCTACGACCAAGGCAAGCAGGTTGGCCAGGGTGACGAGGATGACTGGCCAGGGGCTGTGCACACCGAACAGGCTGATCAAGAGCGGGCCAAGCAGTTGCACGCCGGTGAAACAGGCTGCATAGAGCGCGACAACTTGACCACGGCGCGCGTCGCTGCACAGTTCGTTGACCCAGGACTCGCCCAGAATCACCGTCACACCCATGCCCACTCCAAGCGTCAGGCGGGCCAGGACTAGCAAGGCCAGCGAGTCGGGTAGCCATTCCAGGGCGCTTGTGCTGAGGGCACAAAGCGTGAAACAGGTTAGGTACAGCGTGCGCCCGCAATAGCGCCGGAATAGCCAGTTCGTCGTCAGTGCCGCGAGGATCATGCCGGCGGCCGGCATGGCGCTTAATACCCCAATGGTCAGTGAGGCTGCGCCGCCCTCATGTAGTCGCAACGCCAGTAGCGGCAGGGTAGTGCCCATATTCAGTCCGATCACCGAAACGGCGAAGACCAGCACGCTTAACATTCCACGATTCATCGTTGTCGACTCCTGCCCGAGCCATCGCCAGGCACGCACAAAGCTAAAAGCGGGCGCACGCACGCTGGGTGCGGTACCCGATAAAGACGGTGAGGTGGTCGCCGGCAGGCGACCTAGGCGCTAGTGCTGGGCGGCGAGAAGGTGAAGGCGAACAACACGCTGCGGCGGCGGCGAAGCAGGCTGTCGCGCGGCCAAGTGCGTACCAGCAGCAGCGGAGCCGGCTGGGTAACGCGAGGCAGGGCGGTTGGCGACAGCATTGAGCGGGCCGGATGGGAAGGTGGGCGCTGAGTCTAAGCGATAGGGCTTTTCCACTCAATTGCCTATAACCGCGCGTTAGAGACTGTCTTTTAGGCAGTCGGCCGAGTAAGGTTGCCGCCGATGGTTCCGGTTCGCATTACGCTGCCGGATGAAAAGGGAACAAGGTACGGCGCTACGTCGCCAATGCCTTGGCTGCCCCCGCAACTGTAAGCGGCTAACAACGCCCATATGCCACTGGCTTGACTGCCGGGAAGGCGGGCGAGGTGTCATGCTGTGAGCCAGGAGACCTGCCATCGATTCGGGTGTTTATGCCCGCTCCTCTAAAACCGAATCGTCGCGCGGTGGGCGCGATACAAGGAATCTGTCATGCACATCGAACCAGGTGTCGTCGAAGGCACCAAACTGCTGCTCAGCTATGCAACTGCCGCAACCGCTTTTGGGCTTACCAGCAAGCTGGCGCTGGACAGCGTGCGCAACAATGGTGGCGCTGCTGCGCTGGCCCTACGCAGCCTGTTGACGACTGCGTTGGTGTTCTGTTTTTTTGAGGTCTTTCCGCATCAGGCTGTGGGCGTTTCGGAGGTGCATCTGATTCTCGGCTCGACCCTGTTTTTACTGTTTGGTGCCGGTGCAACGGCGATCGGCCTGGCTGCTGGGCTGTTGCTGCAAGGGCTGTTTTTCGCGCAGTTTGACCTGCCGCAATACGGCATGAACGTGACCACGCTGCTGGTGCCGTTGTGGGGCATAAGTGAGCTGGCCAAGCGCATCCTGCCGGCGCGTACCGCTTACGTGGATACCTCCTACAAGCAAGCGCTGATGCTCTCGACTGCCTATCAGGGCGGCATCGTTGCCTGGGTGGCGTTCTGGGCTTTCTATGGTCATGGCTTCTCGCTGGACAACGCGTCGGCGGTAGGTTCGTTTGGCGTGGCCTACATGAGCGTCATCCTGATTGAGCCGTTGATCGATCTAGGCGTATTGGCTGGGGCCAAGGCGCTGGCGCGTTACAGCAAAGGGCCGCTGTTCAACGTGCGTCTGCACCAGCCAGCCTGACAATCCGTTTGGCGCTCTAGCGCATTGGTCTGGAGTGAGCACAGGGCGACGCCAAGGCCTATGCCTGTCGCCCTTTAAACAGGCAAGATAAGCGCATTCAGTCCGCTAGGAAGATGCGCTGTGAAAGTCTGCTCCAGTGAGTTCGTCGTTGCCCATACTCCCGAAGAGGCGGTTGACCGCCTCGCTGCTCTGCATGAGCAGGCCACCAGCGCGCTGAGTCAGGCGCTCAAGCAGTACCTCAAAACGCGCGCCAAGCCCGATGCGGCGCAGCAATGTCAGTTCCGTTATCCCGAGTTGCGCCTGATTTACAGCTGTCAGGGCGAGGCGGCGACTACTGTGCGCGCCTATGCCAAGGTGCAGGTGCCGGGTACTTACAGTGTCACCGTGACCCACCCGGCGGCCTTCCGTAAATACCTACTTGAGCAGCTACGCCCGCTGATGAGCGACTTCACCGTGCAGGTTGAAGTGGGTTTGAGTGAGCAGAATATTCCTTATCCCTACGTGGTTGAGCAGGGTGATGAGCTGGCCGGCTCCGGGGTAACTGCCGCCGAACTGGCGCGGGTCTTCCCCAGTACTGACCTGTCTGCCGCCACCGATGGCACTGCCGACGGGCTGTACGACTGGGAAAATACCGACCCGCTGCCGCTGGCGTTGTTCGATGCGGCGCGGGTGGATTTCTCCCTGCGGCGCTTGGTGCATTACACCGGCAGCGACTGGCGGCATGTGCAGCCGTGGATTTTGCTGACCAACTATCACCGTTATGTTGACCAGTTCATCCGCCATGGCCTGGACATGTTGGTGGGCGATTCGCGCTTCCAGCGCATGGTGTTGCCGGGCAATGTGGTGATCAAACGCGGCATGGCCGAAGGTGAGATGCAGGCCATTATCGAAACGGTGGTCTGGCACCGCTATCAAATGCCGGCCTATCACCTGCAGGGTGAACAGCCCGGCGATGGCATCACCTTGGTGAATATTGGCGTGGGGCCGTCTAACGCGAAGAACATCACCGACCACCTGGCCGTGCTGCGTCCGCATTGCTGGCTGATGATCGGCCACTGCGGCGGCCTGCGTCAGTCGCAGACCATCGGCGATTACGTACTGGCTCATGCTTACATGCGTCGCGACGGCATTCTTGACCGCGTACTGCCGCCGAATATCCCGTTGCCGGCCCTGGCCGAAGTGCAGCAGGCGTTGCAGGAAGCCGCCAAGCAGGTCACTGGCGAGCAAGGCGATGAGCTGAAGAAACGCCTGCGCACCGGCACTGTGCTGACCTATGACGACCGCAACTGGGAGCTGCGCTGGGCCCAGGAGCGCCCGCTCATCAACCTGTCGCGCGCTGTAGCGGTGGACATGGAAAGCGGCACCATCGCCGCGCAGGGTTATCGCCTGCGCGTGCCTTACGGCACCTTGCTGTGTGTATCGGACAAACCGCTGCACAGTGAGATCAAGCTGCCGGGTGCGGCGGGAGCGTTCTACGAGCGCGCCGTCACCCAGCACTTGCACATTGGCATCACCGCGCTCGACCTGCTGCGCAACCAGCTCAACTCGCTGCACTCACGTAAGCTGCGCAGCTTCGACGAACCGCCGTTCCGTTGATGCTGCAGGTGTCAGCACAGGCGTAGGTGCAAGATCGGAAATGGCCGCCCGCCGCCATCCAGCGGTGAGCGGCTTTTCACCACAAAGCCTCGACTCAGATAGAACCCCAGCGCTTTGGGGTTCTGTTCGTTTACGTCCACTTGAGTTGCACCCAGATGGGTCACAGCGTGGTTGAGCAGTGCGCTGCCAACGCCTGTTGCGTGGTGTAGTGGGTCGACAAAAAGCATCTCTATATTGCCTTCGGCATAGCCGAGAAAGCCCACAACCTCGCCATCTTTGCCGCGCACGCAGCTGAGGGCTACTTGAGGAAAGTACTGTTCTATTAACAGCGGCTTGAGCAGCTGAATGTCGTGCTCTTCGAGAAAGTCATGGGTAGCGCGTACGGCAGCCTCCCAAACCTCAAGCAGGCGAGGGAGGTCAGCGGTTCGAGGTGTTTCGATCTGATGTGGCATGTAGGTGCGCTGGTGCTGTCAGACTGGGGGCAAATCATGCCGTTGATTTGCCCCTCCTGTCACTTGCTGGCGTCGAGTACCACGCGGTAGCGCGCTTTACCGGCGCGTAGGTGGTCGATGGCGTCGTTGACCTTGCTCATGGGGAAGTGTTCGACCTGCGGCAGGATTTGATGGCGTGCGCAGAACTCAAGCATCTTCGCCATATTGGCCGGTGAGCCAACGGGCGAGCCAGACAGACTCTTCTGTTTCGGAATCAGGTTGAACACATGCACCGGGATCGCGCTCGGTACGATGCCGACAAAGTGCAGGCGACCTTTGCCGCGCAGGGTGCCGATAATCGCGCTCCAGTCCAGGTCAGCGCTGGCGGTCACCAAAAGGAAATCCAGGCTGCCGGCAATCGCTTTTAGTGCAGCGCTGTCGGTGGAGGCGACTACCTTGTGTGCGCCCAAGCGCTTGGCTTCGTCCTGCTTGCTCAGCGATGAGGTGAAGGCGGTGACTTCGCAGCCCCAGGCATTGAGAAATCCTAAGGCGAGGTGACCGAGACCACCGATGCCGACCACGCCGACTTTATCGGTGGGTTTCACATCGAAATCCAGCAACGGGCTGAACACTGTGGAACCGGCGCAGAACAGCGGGCCGACCAAGGCTGGGTCGAGACCTTCCGGCAGTGGTACGGCCCAGGCCCAGTGGCTGCGCAGGCGGTCGGCGAAACCGCCGTTGCTGCCGACAATCGTCGGCTTCACCGTGCCGCAGAGCTGATGCGAGCCCTCCATGCAGGAGCTGCAGTGCATGCAGCTGCCCTTGTACCAGCCGATACCGACGCGCTGGCCGAGCTTGAGTCCGCGGGCTTGTTCGCCCAGGCGGACGATGGTGCCGACCACTTCATGGCCGGGGATAAAGGGGTAGCGCGCATTGCCCCATTCGTTGTCTATCATCGATTGGTCGGAGTGACAGATGCCGCAGTATTCCACCGCTACTTCAACGTCTTCAGCGCCCAGTGGGCCTGGGTCATAACTATGCGGTTCGAGGGGCGCGCCGGGGGCTTTGGCGGCCCAGCCGGTAAAGGTTTCGACGATGGATGCGGACGAACTCATAACAATGGCCTCGGGACGGGAAACACAATCTTGCCAGCATAGCCCGCTACGTCGGTGAAGGCTGTGCGGATCACTCAGCCTGATAGTCCAACCTTGGCCTCGGTTACACTGGCCGCTTCGTAACCTGCTGCTGGATCGCCTATGTCACGCTCACCTCGCCCTGCGTCTTCTCGTCCGCACAGCGGCAAACCTGCCGTGCGCCGTGTTGCCAAGGCGCCACCCGCCGAGCCACGGTTGCTGCTGCTGAATAAGCCCTTCGACGTGCTGACCCAGTTCAACGACGAGCAGGGCCGCGCCACGCTCAAAGATTTTGTCGATGTGCCCGGCGTCTATCCGGCGGGCCGGCTAGATCGTGACAGCGAAGGGCTGTTGTTGCTGACCAATGATGGCGGCCTGCAGGCACGCATCGCCGATCCCAAGCACAAACTGGCGAAAACCTACTGGGTGCAGGTCGAGGGCGAACCGAGCGCGGCGCAGTTGCAGCAGCTGCGCGATGGTGTGCAGCTTAATGATGGGCCGACCTTGCCAGCTGAAGCGCGTTTGCTTGACGAGCCGCAGCTGTGGGAGCGCACCCCGCCGGTACGCTTTCGCAAGAGTATTCCCACTGCGTGGCTGGAATTGGTGATTCGTGAGGGGCGTAATCGGCAGGTGCGGCGCATGACTGCCGCTGTGGGTTTGCCGACCTTACGTCTGGTGCGGGTGCGTATTGGCCCGTTCAGCCTGGAGGGCTTGCAGCCGGGGCAGTGGCGTGAAGTACCAGCCCGGCTCGATTGATCAGTAGCCGGCTTTGATGACGGCGATGCCTTTGTCTAGCACTGCATTCCACGCGCTGCGGGTTTCGCTGCAATATTCTGGGTCATGCTCGCTAATGGTCAGCAGTAAGGCTTGTTGCCAAAGATCATAAAGTTCTGGGCGAATGTCCATGGCGGCGCGTGAATGGCTGCAGCCGAGTGCGCGCAGCTTAGTGTCAGGCATGCCACGGGCGTGCATAACCAAGTTGAGAATGCCTTGGCGCAATAGCAGTTTTTGTCCGCTCATATCGGTGTTGGCGAATTTGCCGCGTACTTCTGGCGAGCTGGCGAGGAAGTGCCGGTAAAAACTGTCGAAAAAATCTGGGCTGGCACAGCAGCGTCCGTAGCTCTGCATTACGCGATCTGTAGCGTTCATGGTTTCTCCTGAAAAAAGCCTGCCCGCGCCGCATGGTTGTGCAGCTCGGATTAATTGCGTTGGGAGGGGCGGTTAGATGCCTTCCAGACCGGCGATGACGAAGGTTTTGATGATAAAGCCCAGTACGCCCAAACCCAGGGCCAGGAACAGAATCATGGTGCCGAAGCGACCTGCCTTGGATTTCTTGGCCAGGTCCCAGACGATAAACGCCATAAATAGCACCAGGCCGCCAACCAGCACGGTCATCATCAGTTCTTCAAACGCTTCGGTTTCCATCGCAACCTCGATTGGCGATAACAGGCTGTGCCGCCAGCCAGGGCAGGAGGTGGACGATGCGATTTTATAGTGTGGGCACAAGGCCCTTATGAGTGGTTCGCACAAGGCACAGCAAAACGCTGGCGATTATACGCCTTTGCACTGCTGCGCTGCGATGCGCGTTTAGTCGAACGCTGGCCTCAGCTGCGCAAATGCTGCAGCGGTAACTGGGTGCTGGAGAGGATTTGCTGCAAGACGAAGCTGGAGCGCACGCTGGATACACCTTCGATGCGGGTCAGCGTGCCGAGCAGTAGCTTTTGATAGTGATCCATGTCCGGCACCACCACCTTGAGTTGATAGTCCGCGTCCATGCCGGTCACGAGGCAGCATTCGAGCACTTCCGGGCATTTGCGGATTTCTTCCTGAAAATGCTCAAAGCGTTCCGGCGTGTGTCGGTCCATGCCGATTAGTACATAGGCCGTAAGCGTCAGGCCCAGCTGTTTGCGGTCGAGCAGGGCGACCTGGCTGAGGATATAGCCGTCATCCTGCAGTTGTTTGACCCGGCGCGAGCAGGGTGAGGGTGACAGGCCGATGCGTTCGGCCAAGTCCTGATTAGACAGCGTGGCATCGCGCTGTAATTCGGCGAGGATGTTTAGGTCGTAACGATCAAGTTTGTTCATTTTTGGAGGTCTTTTATTTTTAATTGCTGTTTAGCATGCACTTAGGGTTATTAATTGCGCAAGTGGTAGTTATGTCAGCAATATTCGCAATTTTTCGCTGCGCTGGCAGGCGTAAGCTTTACCCAAGTTCAAGGCCCGGACGACATGTCCAGCCGTCTCGCCCAATCAGGTGAGCGGTCGCCGCCGATCCCACCGGATCGTCACGGCTCCCGGGTCCGCACTGCCCAACCAGGCAGGCGAAGAAAAGGCGTTACCATCGCCACAATGACGGACACGCAAAAAAGGGGAAGGCCTGCAGGCCTTCCCCTTTTTTGTGTCCGCCATCCTTGGCGGGCACCCTGCGGGCCGTCGCTGCGCGACGTCAAAAATTGCTCCAGGCAATTTTTTGTTGCCTGCTAGTTGCCCTTACGCGGCCGGTGCAGGCTTAACCACGCTACTGGGGTCGGCATGCACCAGCACTTCAGCGCGTGGGAATTCACCGCGAATGGCGTTCTCTACTTGGTCGCACAAGCTGTGGGCCTCCTGCAGGCTCAGTTCGCCGGGCAGCTCGACATGCAGCTGAACGAACCAGTGTGTCCCGGACAGGCGCGTGCGCAGATCATGGGCTCCCAGTACGCCAGGCACTGCACAGGCCAAGTTGTGCATCTGCTCACTGATCTCTGGGTCGAGCTCTTTATCCATCAGCACGGTTGCGGCTTCGCGGACGATGCTGATGGCGCTCCAAAAGATATACAGCGCAATGCCGATGCCAAAGAGGGCGTCCATTTGTGGCCAGCCGTAACTGGCAAGCAGCAGCGCTAGAAGGATGCTGCTGTTGAGCAACAAGTCCGAGCGATAGTGCAGTGAGTCGGCACGAATCGCCGTGGAGCCGGTCTGGCGCACGACATAGTGCTGGAACATCAGCAGGGCAATGGTCACCACCAGCGACAGCAGCATCACGGCGATACCCAGGGCAGGAGCGCCAATGGGTTCGGGATGCAGCAAGCGGTCAATGGCGTGACTACCAACCAGCAATGCGCTGGCCCCGATAAACAACGCTTGCCCAAGGCCCGCCAGGGCTTCGGCCTTACCGTGACCGTAACGGTGATCGTCATCGGCTGGGCGCAGGGCGTAGTGCACGGCAATCAGGTTGAGCAACGAAGCGGCCCCATCAAGCAGGGAGTCGGTCAGGCCAGCCAGCAGGCTGACCGAGCCACTGAGCCACCAGGCAATAGCTTTGGCCAGCGCCAGGGTGAGTGCCGCAGCCAAGGCGGCGAAGGTCGCCAGACGCATCAGGCGGGCATGTTGTGGCGATATGTTCACGGAGTATCCAGAAAGGTGCCTGTGACGGCGGGCGTGGTTACACAACTATAACCATGCAGGGCGCACGCCAGTAATACGACTGCGCAAGTCTGGCAAGCAAGTGACGTCTATGGGCTATCTCTTAACATCACTCATTCCACTTGCCGGCCAGCTTGCGCTGCAGCGTGTTGGCCGTTAAGCGGCAGGGCGTAAACCGTAAGAGGCCAACTGCTCGACACTGCCGCTGTGTTGGATCAGGCGCGGGTCATCCAGCGGTAGGCTGTGGCCGGTTTGCACTTCAATCAACGCCTTGAGTTTGAGCGGGTCGATCTTGCCATCAGCATCGACCAGGTTCTGCAGGTCTTGTGGGTCAATCTGCGAGGTGAGGCCGCCAGGTAGATAAATCGCGCCAGTGGCGAAGTCGATACCGAAAGCGATTAGCCCGGGAATCACATAGAAGAGGATGCCGATGGCATTAAGTCCTGCTACCACTGGGTCAATGCGGCCCTCGATCTGGCCACGACGCTCTGGAAAGAACAGGGTGCCGCAAGCGGTTAGTTGAGTGAGCAAGGTGGCAACGAGAAGACCACCGATGACGCGGGTGTGAGTGCGCATTGAACATCTCCATAGAAAAGTGGCGCAACTATACCAATGCCTGTATTGCAATGCCGTTGCGTCAGGCGCTATCGCTGCATTTTACGTTGATCATCGCCTGCAACTGAGACACCGCGAATACCTGCCAGGTTCGCCGTTATAATCGAGCGCCTTGAATGGAGCCCGCATGAATTCCCTGCCTATTGATGTGCTGCTACCCGAACTGTGTCAGGCCCTAGCTCAGCGTGACGAGGCGGTTCTCGAAGCACCGCCCGGTGCCGGTAAAACTACCCGTGTGCCGCTGGCATTGTTGACGCAGCCCTGGCTGGCCGGGCAGAGCATTATCATGCTCGAACCCCGGCGTCTGGCGGCTCGTGCGGCGGCAGAACGCTTGGCCAGCGAGCTGGGTGAAGCAGTGGGGGAAACCGTCGGTTATCGTATCCGCCTGGACAGCAAGGTCGGCCCGCGTACGCGTATAGAAGTGGTCACTGAAGGCATTCTGGCGCGGCGTCTGCAGGATGACCCCGCCTTGGAAGGCGTCGGGCTGGTGATATTCGATGAATTTCACGAGCGCAATTTGGACGCTGACTTGGCCTTGGCGCTGTGCCTGAATGGCCGGGCGATGTTGCGTGGCGCGGACTCTGCTGAGCCGCCGCTGAAAGTGCTGCTGATGTCTGCGACGTTAGAAGGCGAGCGCCTGGCCGGTTTGCTGGGCGATGCGCCGGTGCTGCGCAGTGAAGGGCGGATGTTCCCGGTGGACATGCGCTGGGGCGCACCCTGGCAGACGGGCGAGTGGCTTGAGCCAAAAGTGCTACAGGCGGTGTTGCAAGCGCTGGCTGATGAGCCAGGTAGCGTGCTGGTGTTTCTGCCTGGGCAGGCGGAGATTCGCCGGGTTAATGAACAGCTTGAAGAGGCCTTGCGCGATCGCCGCGATATTCTGCTCTGCCCGCTGCATGGCGAACTGGACCTTAGCGCTCAGCGTGCGGCCATCGAACCGGCTCCTGCGGGGCAGCGCAAGGTGGTGCTGGCGACCAATATCGCCGAAACCAGCTTGACCATCGACGGTGTACGAGTGGTGATTGATGCCGGTCTGGCGCGGGTGCCGCGTTTTGATCCGAACAGTGGCATGACTCGCCTAGACACCCAGCGCATTTCCCGCGCCTCAGCCACTCAGCGCGGCGGGCGTGCCGGGCGTTTGCAGCCGGGCGTCTGCTATCGCCTGTGGTCGCAGGCACAGCATGAGCAATTGGCTGCCTATGGCACGGCGGAAATTCTCCAGGCCGACCTTGCCGGTTTGGCCTTGCAGTTGGTGCGCTGGGGTGTGCAGCCGGCTGAGTTGGTTTGGCTTGATCCGCCGCCTGCTGCTGCCTATGCCCAGGCGCTGGATTTGCTGGCGCGCTTGGGCGCGGTGGATGCTCAGGGCAAATTGACCGCTCACGGCCAGGCGATGGCCGAACTGCCGACTCATCCACGTATTGCTCATCTGCTGCTGCGCGGTCAGGAGCTCGGTCTGGGGCCATTGGCCTGTGATCTGGCGGCGTTGCTTGGCGAACGCGACATTCTGCGTGGCGCGGGGGCTGATCTGCACAGTCGGTTGGCGTTGCTGGCGGGTGAGTCGCAGGGTGCCCGGGGCGGCCAGGGCAGCGCGGCCCGAGGTGGGGTGCAGCGCGCTCGGCAGTTGGCCCGGCAGTTTCAGGGTTATCTCAAGCGTAGGCCCAGCCCGCAGGCCGTCAGCGATCCTCAACACCCGCGCTGGCTGGGAGCCTTGCTGGCGTTCGCCTACCCGGATCGCATCGCCCAGCAACGCCGTGAAGGCTGCGCGGAGTACCGCCTGGCCAATGGTCGTGCGGCGCTGTTTGCGCAAGTCGATGGCTTGATGAAACACGCTTGGTTGGTGGTAGCGGATTTGGGTAGCCGTCAGGGCCAGCGCGAAGAGCGCATCTATTTGGCTGCCGAGTTGGACCCGCTGCTGTTCGATGGAGTGCTGGCTGAGCAGGTCAACAACCTGGATGTACTGGATTGGGATGAGCGTGAAGGGGCGTTGCGGGCCGAGCGCCAGCGCAAAGTCGGTGAGCTGGTGCTGGCGCGTGAGGCACTGACTGGCCTGACTGCACAGCAGCGCAGTCAGGCCATGCTTGGTCTGGTGCAGCGTAAAAGCCTGGCACTGCTGCCCTGGACGCCGGAGCTGCGCCAGTGGCAAGCGCGGGTGGCGTTGCTGCGCGAGTTGGAGCTTGCCGCTACGGGTACGAGCGAGTGGCCGGAGGTCAGTGATGCTGCCTTGCTGGCAACCCTGGAACACTGGTTGCAGCCTTATCTGCATAACGTCACCCGGCTCAGCCACTTCGCCAACCTGGACTTGTCCAGCATCCTCCACAATCTGCTGCCCTGGCCGCTGCCGCAGCGTCTGGACGAGCTGGCTCCGCGTAGCCTGCCGGTGCCCTCGGGCTCGCGCATCGGCTTGGATTACAGCGAGCAACCACCGGTGTTGGCGGTGCGTCTGCAGGAGTTGTTTGGTTTGGCTGATACGCCGCGTATTGCCGGCGGTCGACAGGTGGTCAAACTGCATCTGTTGTCGCCTGCGCGGCGGCCGGTGCAAGTGACTCAAGATTTGGCCAACTTCTGGCGCAGCACCTATGCCGAGGTAAAGAAAGACCTCAAGGGTCGTTATCCCAAGCACTATTGGCCGGATGATCCGCTAATTGCTGAGCCCACTGCGCGCGCCAAGCCGCGCAAGTAGGCTTAGTTTGTGCTGGGCTGCACATGGCCGCTTCTGCCTGTTGCGATGGTCGGCATAACAGGCTGTAGTAACGGGCGTGTGGTAGCTGGCGTTTCGTAACAGGGAGCAGGTTATGTACCGCAAGGTGTTTGCCAATAAGGTGTTTGACCGCAAGGTGGTAGTGATTACGGGTGGCTGCGCCGGCATTGGTCGTGCTCTGGCGATGCGTTTGGCTCAGGCCGGTGCGCGCCTGGTGATCTTTGATCTGCAGCAGCAGGCGCTCGATAGCTTGGTGCAACACCTGGCCGATCACCATAATGCCGAAGCCCTTGGCGTGCTCTGCGATGTGGCCGATGCTGCGGCGGTTGAACGGGCGATGGCGCTGACTGTCGAGCGTTTTGGCGGTATCGATGTACTGGTCAACAACGCCGGGATCACCCACCGCAGCAGCTTTGCAGATACTGAGTTGGCAGTGTTCCAGCGGATCATGGCGGTCAACTACTTCGGTGCGCTGCATTGCACCAAGGCCGCGCTACCCAGCCTGATTGCCCGGGGCGGGCAGATTATCGTGCTCAGTTCGCTATCGGGGTTTACCCCGCTGCTTTATCGCAGCGCCTACAACGCCAGCAAGCATGCCCTGCATGGGCTGTTTGAAACCCTGCGTTATGAGCTGAAAGGTTCCGGGGTCAACGTGATGCTGGTATGCCCCGGCTTTACCGCTACTGATCTGCGCAAGAATGCCTTGGTGGGTGACGGTTCGGTGGCTGCGCAACCGCCGCTGGCCATGGGCAAGGTGGCCTCGCCGCAGGACGTTGCTGAGGCAATCTATCGCGGTGCGTTGAAGCGTCGTCGGCTGCTGGTGCTGTCCAACGTCGACTGGCGTGCACGGGTGTTGGCGCGGTTCTTTCCACGAGTTTTCGAGCGCGTGCTGCTGCCGCGTTTGTCTGGTTTGAAAGTCCGGCGTAGTGGGCTGTTTTAATGCGCTCGGCGTAGCGCGTTTGGCGGGTGCTGGTCGCTAAGCTATATGGCACGCGCAGTTGGGGTGGGTTTAATCAACGTCAGGCTGGGTACTGCGCAGCATAAATAGGCGAAACAGCACGACGCTTGAGAATAGTTGCAGGAAGCGACTTGTGCAGCCCAGCAGCAGACTGGCCAGCGTGCCCTCGGCAAATAGTGGGCTGGATTGAATCCAGGCGTCGAGTAGCCACAACGGCAGCATGGCCATCAGGATGCAAGTCAGCATGGGCCAGAAGTAACCACTGCTCATGGTGAAACTTTCATGCAGCGACTTCAGTGGACTCAGGCCGCGCAGTACCAGCAGGTACTCGGCAAATGCCAGTTTGACCATCAGCCAGAGCCCCGGCAGAACAAACAAGGACGCGCCAAGCAGAATTGCCAGGGTGTTAAGGCCTGTCAGCAGGGCAAAGCTAGGCCACAGGCGTAGGCCCGCGGCCAGCAGGTCAAGGCCGCGTGGCTGCAAGCCATTGCTGCGTGCGTCGAGGAACAGAATCAGTGCTGCGCTGTACAGCGGGTAGAACAGCAGCCCTGCCAATAATCGCCATGTGGCCGCCGATTCATCCGCCGCCAAGCTGCTGACCTGTTGTAGCAACACGCCTTCGAGGATGATCAGTGGCAGGCATAGGCGGGTGATGGCCGGCAGGTTGTGGCTGAAGAAGTACCAGGAATCACGTAATACAGAGAGCGGGGTCATGGCAGGTGCGCATTGAGGAGGGCAGCCGCCACTCTAGCCGATTGATCTCGGGTGCTCCAATTGATGCCGGCTCTGCAAGGGTTCACCTTCTGGCATACTGCCCAGCGCTTATGCCCTGCTATGAGGATTGCCGGTGAAGAAGATCGCCGTATTCGCCGATGTACAGAACCTCTATTACACGGTGCGGCAGGCCTATGCTTGCCACTTCAACTACGCCGCGTTGTGGGCTGATATCAGCCAACGCGGGCAGATTGTGGAAGCCTATGCCTATGCCATCGATCGGGGGGATCATAAGCAACAGCAGTTTCAGCAGATCCTGCGTAACCTCGGTTTTACCGTAAAGCTCAAACCCTATATCCAGCGTAGCGACGGTTCGGCCAAGGGCGATTGGGATGTCGGCATTACCATCGACATCATGGACGCCGCGCCACGCGTGGATGAAGTGGTGCTGGCCTCGGGCGATGGCGATTTTGATCTGCTGCTGGAGAAAATCCGCAGCAGCCATGGCGTCGAGGCTGTTGCCTATGGCGTGCCGGGGCTGACCGCGCAATCGCTGGTACGCGCAGCCAGTCGCTATGTGCCGATCGACGGCGCATTGCTGTTGAGAAATTGATTAATGCTTGCCGATTCCATCGCTGTACTCGACTTTGAAACCACTGGTATGTCACCGGCCCAGCAGGCCCGTGCTACAGAAATTGGCGTGGTGATTGTCGAGGGCGGGCAGATTGTCGCCCGCTATCAGAGCCTGATGAACAGTGGTGCCTGGGTGCCGCCGTTTATTGAGCAGCTCACGGGTATCAGCAACGCCATGCTGCGCAGCGCGCCGCCTGCCGCGCAGGTGATGCAGGAAGTCGCCGAGTTTGTCGGCGAGCGCCCGCTGCTGGCGCATAACGCCAGCTTCGACCAGAAGTTCTGGGATGCCGAGTTAGCGCTGATCCGTCGTCGTCGGGTACAGCCGTTTGCTTGTTCCTTGTTGTTGTCGCGGCGTTTGCTGCCACTGGCTCCCAGCCACAAATTGGGCAACCTCAATCGCTGGGCCGGCCTGCCGGATACCGGCAAGGCGCACCGGGCGTTGGCCGATGCGGAGATGGCCGCCAATCTGACCTGTTTTATGGCGGCTCTGCTGCGTGAGCGCCACGGGATTGCTGATATTTCCCATGAGTTGCTGTGCAACCTGCAGCGGGTGCCGGCAGCCAAGATGTCGCAAGCCTTGCAGAAAATCCGCGATCACGCGTTTGGCTGAAGTAAAGCCCAGGGGCTGTTGCCGTTTCACTCGCGGCAACGCGGCTCGCGATGAAACGGCAACAGACCCTAGCAGCTTGTTACATCTGTAAGCCGAGCTGATGGCATGGCTGGATTAAGCTGGTCGGGCGCATATCCCTGCGTCTTCTCGGCAGAGGCATCAAGCATGTTCGGTTTGTTTAAAAGCGATCCCGTAAAAAAGCTGCGCAAGCAATACAGCGCCAAATTGGAAGAGGCCATGCTCGCTCAGCGCAATGGTGATATCCGCAGTTATGCCACGTTGAGCGAGGAGGCGCAGGAGCTGTGGGCCCAGCTTGAGCCGCTGGAGCGCGCCAAGCCCTGATAAGCATCGCGGGGAAATAAAAAAGGCTGCCTAGGGCAGCCTTTTGCATTTCTGCGTGCGTTCAATTATTCGCCAGCTTCTGCTCGTACTGGGCGAGCATCTTCTTCGCTTGGGCCACTTCCAGTGCTTCCATGGCGTTGATCGGTTTGATCGCCACGGCGAGCTTGAGGTGTTGCAAGGCTTTAGCCTGTTCATCGTCGCCATACACGTAGGTCAGGGCGTTGGCATATTCATAATGGCCGATGGGCAGGTTGTCCTGGGCCTTGAAGCTACTGCTGAAGTACTTCTCCATTTTGTCGGCGCTGACCCCATAGGTCATGCGTCCGACTAACTTGCCAACCTTGCGGATCACTCCAGCTTCATAGCCGCCATACAGCGCCAAGGCGTAAGGCTGCTGCGGATGTTTGGCGAGCAGGGCATTGAGTTCTTCGGGGATTTGCGAGGTGTAGCCGCGCTTGAGCACTACCGGCACTGAAAGCTCTTCGCCCAGGCGCGCTTTAGCGTAAATACGGCCGAATTGAGCCACGGTATCTGCTTGTACCAGCTCGCCAGCCTGGTCGGTGTAGCTGATCACTTCTTCCAGTAGTTTGTGCTTCTCGGCCTGGTCGGGGACTAGAAACATGGCGTACACCACTTGAGCTAGCATCGCTGGCACCTGGCCGCCAATGCCCAGCGCCAGTCCCTGTTGCTTCGCTTCGGCGAAGTCGCCACGGAACGTCAAGCGCCAGACATCCTGCAATTTCTCAGCGTATACCTTGGCTTCTTCCGGCTTACCGGTAAAGCCGGTATTGGCCAGTACGGTTTTCTCCAGCGCTTGTGGGTAGCTGGTAGCCATGTTTATTACCCATTCGGCGTCGGGGAAGGGGTAGTCGGAACCAAAGCCGCGGGTTAGTTGCGGCCAGGCCTGGCGAAGCTTGTCGCCCGAGTAGTCGTAGGCGCTTTGGTCGTAAGGGAAGGGGTTCCAGTTGTCAGCGGCTACAGCACTGAAACTACAGGCGGCAAGTAGGGCAATAAAAGTGCGACGCATGGTGGGACCTGATTGTTGTTGTATGTATGCCCAGATCATAGAACGCTAGCGTTTGTGTCCCACCTATCCAAGGATGAGTCCGCTGCTTTTTAGTTGGGTTATTGGGCGCGTATGCCGGTCTTAAGCATGGTTGTCCTTGTGCTGGAACTGCCGACGGTACTGATTCGGTGACAGTTCTGTGTGCTGACGGAACAGTCTGGCGAAGAAGCTGGCGTCGTCGTACCCCACTTCATAGCTGATTGTTTTGATGCTCTTGCGGGTGGCGCTGAGCAGCCCTTTGGCGGTTTCGATGCGTAGGCGTTGTAGGTAATGCAGTGGCTTGTCGCCGGTGGCGGTTTGAAAACGGCGCATAAAGTTGCGAATGCTCATGCCGTGTTCGCGGGCCACATCCTCGAAGCGGAATTTATCGGCGAAGTGATCTTCCAGCCACTGTTGGATCTGCAGGATGGTCATGTCGTGGTGCAGCTTCTGTCCGCCAAAGCCGATGCGTCCAGGGGCATAGTTGCGCTGCACTTCATAGAGAATATCGCGGGCAACACCCTGGGCCACACTGGCACCGCAGAAGCGTTCAATCAGATAGATGTACAGGTCGCAGGCCGAGGTGGTGCCGCCGGCACAGTAAAGGTTGTCGGCGTCTGACAGGTGTTTTTCCTGGTTCAGCAGCACCTTGGGGAAACGCTCGGCAAACTCGTTGAAAAAACGCCAATAGGTGGTGGCTTCCTTGCCGTCGAGTAGACCTGCCTGGGCCATCCAGAACACTCCGGTAGCCTCGCCACAGATCGCGCTACCAGCCGCGTGGCGTTGTTTCAGCCAGGTGAGTACCTGTGGGTAGTGTTGGCACAGGGCGTCAAAGTCCCCCCAGAAAGCGGGCAGGATGATTACGTCGGCATCCGCCAGTGCGCCATCTACCGGAATCAGTACATCACTGAAGCTGCGTACGGGTTGGCCGTCCGGGCTGACCAAGTGGATTTCGAAGGTTGTTGTCAGTCCTAAGCCTTGTTGTTTGCCATAGCGCAGGCTGGCCATGTGGAAGAAGTCTTTGGCTTGCATCAGGGTCGAGGCGAGCACGCCTTCGGTGGCAAGAATGCTGACGCGATGCAGGGGTGCTAGTGACTGGATAGGCATAGATATTGTTCTTATTAAGGCTAAGTGGTCATGAGCTGGCTGGATCGTCTTATTTTTTGGCGTGTGTGTCCAGTGTAACCAAGCGTTTGCTTGGCTAAAGTCGGGTTCACTTAAACGTTAGCCCGTCAACAGGTGTCGCCATGATTCCCAGAACGCTTTTCAGCTCCGAGCACGAACAGTTTCGCGATAGCGTGCGCAAGTTTCTTGAGCAGGAAGCTGTGCCTTTCCATTCGCAGTGGGAGAAAGACGGTCACATCGATCGGGCGCTGTGGAATAAGGCCGGGGAGGCCGGCATGCTCTGCTCGCATATTCCGGAAGAATACGGCGGCATGGCGGCGGACTTCCTCTACAGCACTGTGGTGATCGAGGAGGTGGGGCGCCTGGGGCTAACCGGCATTGGCTTCTCGCTGCACTCCGATATCGTGGCGCCGTACATCCTGCATTACGGCAGTGAGGCGCAGAGGCAGCATTACCTGCCCAAGCTGGTGTCCGGCGAGATGGTCACGGCTATCGCTATGACTGAGCCCGGGGCCGGTTCTGATCTGCAGGGCGTGAAAACCACTGCCGTGCTGGACGGCGATGATTACGTGATCAACGGCTCGAAGACGTTTATCACCAATGGTTTTCTGGCAGACCTGGTGGTTGTGGTGGCCAAGACCGACCCGAAAGCTGGCGCCAAAGGCACTAGTCTGTTTTTGGTTGAGGCCAGCACGCCGGGCTTCTCTAAGGGTAAGCGCCTGGAAAAAGTCGGCATGAAGGCTCAGGACACCTCCGAGCTGTTCTTCCAGGATGTGCGTGTGCCCAAGGAAAACCTGCTCGGTCAGGCAGGCATGGGCTTCGCTTACTTGATGCAGGAGTTGCCGCAGGAGCGCCTGACGGTGGGTATTGGTGCGCTGTCTTCGGCGGAAGCGGCGTTGCGCTGGACGCTGGACTACACCCGCGAGCGCAAGGCATTCGGCAAGTCTGTGGCGGATTTTCAGAACACTCGCTTCAAGCTGGCAGAGATGGCCACCGAAATTCAGATCGGCCGCGTGTTTCTTGATCGCTGTCTGGAGCTGCATCTGCAAGGCAAGCTGGATGTGCCAACGGCAGCCATGCTCAAGTACTGGGGCACAGACCTGCAGTGCAAGGTGTTGGATGAATGCGTGCAGCTGCACGGTGGCTACGGTTATATGTGGGAGTACCCAGTCGCACGTGCTTGGGCGGATGCGCGAGTGCAGCGCATCTACGCGGGGACCAACGAGATTATGAAAGAAATTATTGCCCGCTCACTGTAGTCGCGAACTGAATGAAAAACGCCGCAATGCCAATGGCAATTGCGGCGTTTTTGTATGGCTAATCTTGCTTAGGGGGCGGGATTGGGTTGGGTCTTGTGAATTGCCTCGATACCAGCCAGTACCTCTGTAGGGAGCGTCAGCTCGCTGCTGGTCAGATTACTTTCCAATTGTTCCAGGTTAGTCGCACCGATGATGTTGCTGGTAACGAAGGGTTGTGCCGTGACGAAGGCCAGTGCCATTTGCGCCGGGTCAAGACCATGTTCGCGCGCCAGGGCGACATAGCGTGCGCAAGCCGTTTCCGTCTCTGGGTTTGTGTAGCGGGTGAAGCGGCTGAATAAACTAATGCGTGCATTCGCCGGGCGTGCGCCGTCTGCGTATTTGCCGCTGAGCATGCCAAAGGCTAGGGGCGAGTAGGCCAGCAGGCCGCATTGCTCACGGATGGCAATTTCTGCCAAGCCCACTTCGAAGCTGCGGTTGAGTAGGTTGTAGGGGTTTTGAATCGATACGCTGCGCGGCCAGCCGCGTTGCTCGGCCAGATGCAGGAACTTCATCGTGCCCCATGGTGTTTCGTTAGACAGGCCGATATGGCGGATCTTGCCCGCTTTGACCTGCTCGTCGAGTGCCTCCAGGATTTCTTCTATAGGGGTGAACTCGTTGTCCTGGTGGCGGTAGCCGAGTTGGCCGAAGTAATTGGTCGGTCGCTCGGGCCAGTGCAGTTGATACAAGTCGATCCAGTCGGTCTGCAGGCGTTTTAGGCTGGCGTCCAGTGCGGCAACGATATGCGCGCGGTTGTGTTTGAGCTGGCCGTCGCGAATATGGCTGATGCCGTTGCCTGGGCCGGCAATCTTGCTGGCCAGCACCCAGTCGGCGCGGTCGCCACGTTGTTTGAAGTAATCGCCAATGATTTGTTCAGTTTTGCTGTAGGTCTCCGCGCGTGGCGGCACAGGGTACATTTCGGCCGTGTCGATAAAATTCACGCCGTAGGCTTTGGCGCGTTCGATTTGGGCAAAACCTTCGCTGGCGCTGTTTTGCTCGCCCCAGGTCATCGTGCCGAGGCACAGGCTGCTGACCTTGATATCGGTGCGGCCGAGTTGGCGGTAATCCATTGCAAGCTCCTTAAAGTACCTGTTGGCATAATCGTGTTGATATTCTCAGCGCAATCTGCATAATTGCGCACCTCTTTCTGCAGTGGAAGTGATGCGCCGCCTGCCGAAGAATCTTGCCGTATTACGGTCGCGCTGACCCGAGCCCCCGATAGCGCCTGTTTTCGGCTGCCTTTGACCTTGTCAAAGCACGCACTATTCAGTAAGATCCGCCGTCTTATTTATCAGGGCGGCCCCTGAGGCTATAAAGAATGAAAACTTTTACTGCTAAACCGGAAACAGTTAAGCGCGACTGGTTTGTCGTCGACGCTGCAGGTCAGACCCTGGGTCGTCTGGCTACCGAAGTTGCAAGCCGTCTGCGTGGCAAGCACAAGCCTGAATACACTCCGCACGTTGATACTGGCGACTACATCGTCATCATCAACGCTGAGCAGATTCGCGTTACCGGTGCCAAGACCACTGACAAGATGTACTACTCCCACTCCGGTTTCCCGGGCGGCATTAAGTCGATCAACTTTGAAAAGCTGATCGCTAAAGCTCCTGAGCGCGTGATCGAGACCGCGGTTAAAGGCATGCTGCCTAAGAACCCGCTGGGTCGCGACATGTATCGTAAGCTGAAAGTGTATGCGGGCGCTGCTCACCCCCACACTGCTCAGCAGCCCCAAGAACTGAAGTTTTAACGGAATAGTTCATTATGTCGGCGACTCAAAATTACGGCACTGGCCGTCGCAAGACTGCAACCGCTCGCGTTTTCCTGCGTGCTGGTACTGGCAAGATCTCCATCAACAACCGTACTCTTGACGGTTTCTTCGGTCGCGAAACTGCCCGCATGGTAGTTCGTCAGCCGCTGGAGCTGGTTGAGATGACTGAAAAGTTCGATATCTTCGTTACTGTTATCGGTGGCGGTGTAAGTGGTCAGGCTGGCGCAATCCGCCACGGTATCACTCGCGCCCTGATGGATTACGACGAAGCTCTGCGTCCTGCACTGCGTAAAGCTGGCTTCGTGACTCGCGATGCCCGTGAAGTTGAACGTAAAAAGGTTGGTCTGCGTAAAGCGCGTAAGCGTCCGCAGTACTCCAAGCGTTAATTCGCTACCTACGTTCAAGAAAACGCCCAGTTTCCTTTCGGAGCTGGGCGTTTTTTATGGGTGATTATTTGCTCTGCGGCATCATGCCACATCTATGTACGGCCTGATTTGTAAGGGGTTGCGTCCGCTCTGTGTGGGTAATTACCTTGTCAGTAGAGGGGCTTTTCTTTACCATTTGGCAAATTTTTTGCGCGACTCGATTTTTACCTAGTATAGGCCTGACCAACAGGCCATAAAGCTGATGGGAGACGACTGAATGAGCAATGACGGCGTGAATGCAGGCCGGCGTCGCTTTCTGGTAGCGGCCACCTCTGTGGTGGGCGCTGCAGGAGCGGTGGGTGCCGCGGTCCCGTTCGTGGGATCCTGGTTCCCAAGCGCCAAGGCTAAAGCTGCCGGAGCACCCGTTAAGGTGAACGTCAGCAAAATTGAGCCTGGCCAGCAAATGGTTGCAGAGTGGCGGGGACAGCCGGTGTTTATCGTGCGTCGTACTGAGGAGATTCTCAGTAACTTGGTGAAAATCGAAGGCCAGTTGGCTGATTTCGATTCCAAGGCGTCTGTGCAGCCAAGCTACGTTGATCCGAAAACCCGCTCGATCAAGCCGGAAGTGTTGCTGCTGGTAGGTCTATGTACTCACTTGGGTTGTTCGCCTTCCTTCCGTCCGGAAGTGGCACCTGCTGATCTGGGTGCTGAGTGGGTGGGTGGTTATTTCTGCCCGTGCCATGGTTCGCGTTATGACCTCGCAGGTCGTGTGTACAAGGCTCAGCCTGCGCCCTTGAACCTGCCGGTACCGCCGCATACGTATGAGACGGATGCCGTGATCATCATCGGTGTGGATCAGGAGCAAGCATGATGAGTAAATTCATGGAATGGGTCGATGCACGCTTCCCAGCGACCAAAATGTGGGAAGACCATCTCTCCAAGTACTACGCGCCAAAGAACTTCAACTTCTTCTACTTCTTCGGCTCCCTGGCTTTGCTGGTGCTGGTGAATCAGATCGTTACCGGTGTCTGGTTGACCATGAGCTATACCCCGTCGGCTGAAGAGGCGTTTGCTTCGGTCGAATACATCATGCGTGATGTTGAGTACGGCTGGATTCTGCGTTACATGCACTCCACAGGTGCTTCGGCATTCTTTATCGTGGTGTATCTGCACATGTTCCGTGGCCTGCTCTACGGCTCCTATCAGAAGCCGCGCGAGTTGGTGTGGATCTTCGGCATGCTGATCTATCTGATGCTGATGGCTGAAGCCTTTATGGGTTATCTGCTGCCGTGGGGCCAGATGTCCTACTGGGGTGCCCAGGTGATCATCTCGCTGTTTGGTGCCATTCCGGTAGTCGGTGCGGACCTAACTCAGTGGATTCGTGGTGACTACCTGATTTCCGGGATTACCCTGAACCGCTTCTTCGCCCTGCACGTGGTTGCTCTGCCAATTGTTATTCTTGGCCTGGTTGTGCTGCATATCCTGGCTCTGCATGAGGTCGGCTCCAACAACCCTGATGGCGTTGATATCAAGAAAAAGAAAGACGAGAACGGCATCCCTCTGGATGGCATCGCTTTCCACCCCTACTACACCGTGAAAGACATTGTCGGTGTTGTAGTGTTCCTGTTTATCTTCTGCTTCGTGATCTTCTTCTTCCCGGAAATGGGTGGTTATTTCCTCGAGAAGCCGAACTTTGAAGTGGCTAACTCCTTCAAGACACCTGCACACATTGCCCCTGTTTGGTATTTCACGCCGTTCTACGCGATTTTGCGTGCGGTGCCGGACAAGCTGCTCGGCGTAATTGCCATGGGCGCGGCAATTGCTGTGTTGTTCGTCCTGCCTTGGCTTGATCGTAGCCCGGTTAAGTCCATGCGCTACAAGGGCTGGATGAGCAAGATCTGGTTGCTGGTGTTCTGCATTTCCTTCGTAATTCTTGGTGTTCTTGGGGTTCTGGCTCCGACTCCGGGTCGTACGCTGTTGTCGCAGGTATGTACCTTCCTGTACTTCGCGTATTTCATCCTGATGCCGTTCTACACCAGGATGGAAAAAACCAAACCGGTTCCGGAAAGGGTGACGGGCTGATGAAAAAGCATTTTGCAGCACTAATTATTGCGCTTCTGCCAGGTTTGGCTTTTGCATCCGGTGGTGTTGAGCATCCCTTGGACAAGGTTGATATCGATCTGACCGACAAGGTTGCCTTGCAGGATGGTGCGCGAACCTTCGCTAACTATTGCATGGGTTGCCACAGCGCCAAATTCCAACGTTACGAGCGCGTCGCGAATGACTTGGGTATTCCGCATGAGGTTATGCTGGATAACCTAGTTTTTAATGACGCCAAGATTGGCGATCACATGAAGATCGGCATGCAGCCATCTGATGCCAAAGCTTGGTTCGGCGCTGCTCCGCCTGATCTGACCTTGGTTGCTCGTGTGCGTGGTAATGACTGGTTGTACACCTATCTGCATACCTTCTATGAAGATCCTGCGCGCCCATTGGGTGCTAACAACTTGGTGTTCCCGAATGTGGGCATGCCAAACGTGTTGGTGGGCTTGCAGGGGCGTCAGTACATGGGTTGTAAGCAGGTACAAGTGGTTGAGGATGGCAAGAAGCTGTTCGACCCACTGACCGGCACACCGATTACTCATGAGGCTTGTGATCAGTTGGTGGTTGAGCCTAAGACTGGCCAGCTAAATGCTGAAGAGTTCGATGAGAAGATCAAGAACCTGGTGACCTTCCTCGCTTACTCAGCCAATCCAGTCAAATTGCAAAGTCAGCGTATCGGTACCTACGTTCTGCTGTATCTTGCCTTCTTCTTCGTGTTCGCCTATCTGCTCAAGCGCGAATACTGGAAGGACGTGCATTAATTCTTTGCATCTCCGCTGTTGACCTGCGCGCCCCTTTGGGCGCGCAGGTTTTGAACCCTGCCATCCCTGGCGGCCACCCCTACGGGGCCGTCGCCAGCGACGTCAAAAATTGCTCCAGGCAATTTTTTCTGCTTCATATAACTTTATAAGCGAGGAGGACCGCCATGGGCGTGACCAATCGGTTGGCCTGTTACTCCGACCCCGCCGACCACTATTCCCACCGCGTACGTATTGTGCTCGCCGAGAAGGGTGTCAGCGCCGAAATCATCAGTGTCGAGAAGGATCGCTATCCGGCCAGGCTGATTGAGGTTAATCCCTATGCCAGTTTGCCAACGTTGGTCGATCGTGATTTGGCGCTGTATGAGTCAACTGTGGTAATGGAATATCTGGATGAGCGCTACCCGCATCCACCGCTGTTGCCTGTTTATCCGGTGGCCAGGGCGAACAGTCGCCTGCTGATCCATCGCATTCAGCGCGACTGGTGTGCGAAGGTTGATCTGATTCTTGATTCGCGTAGTAAGGAGCCGGCGCGTGCGCTGGCGCGTAAGGAATTGCGCGAAAGCTTAACCGGTGTTTCGCCACTGTTTGCCGATAAGTCGTATTTCCTCAGTGACGAATTGAGTTTGGTCGATTGCTGTCTGCTGCCGATTCTTTGGCGTTTACCCATTCTGGGGATAGAGTTGCCAAAACCGGCCAAGCCGCTGCTTGATTATATGGATCGCCAGTTTGCCCGTGAGGCGTTTCAAGCAAGCCTGTCGCTTATTGAACGTGATATGCGTTAATCCTAGGAGGTAGCCATGAAATCGAGCCGTCCTTATCTAGTGCGCGCCCTCTATGAGTGGATGGTGGACAACGACTGTACCCCGCACCTTTTGGTGAATTCCGAGTTTGCTGGTGTTCAGGTTCCCGCTGGCTTTGCCAGTGATGGGCAGATTGTCCTCAATGTGTCACCCACTGCTGTGCGTCATCTGCATATGGATAACGAGGCAGTTAGCTTTGAGGGCCGCTTTTCTGGTGTGCCGCAAAGCTTATATATCCCGGCGGCTGCAGTGCTGGCGATTTATGCGCGGGAAAATGGCCAGGGTATGGTGTTTGATGCAGAGCCATCAATGCTCGATGATGCGCAGATTGATGATCCTGATGACCAGGATCCGCCTACCGACGAGCCGCCACGCCCCAGTGGCAGGCCTAGTTTGAAAGTGGTCAAGTAATAAAAAAGGCGATCCTAGGATCGCCTTTTTTATTACTTGTCGTGGTTGCGGTGGCTCTATGGGCTATCGCAATCAGTTGGTGTACTGGAACAGTTTTACCACCTTTTGCACGCCCGATACGCTTTGTACCAAGCTCGTGGCGTGGTTGGCTTCGGACTGTGAGACCAGGCCGAGCATGTAAACGATGCCGTTCTCGGTGATTACTTTGATGCGCGTGCCGGGTACTGCGCTGTCAGCGAGCATCTGCGTCTTGATGCGGGTGGTCAGCAGTGAGTCGTTGCTGCGTACCAGTAGCGAGGTTGGCTGCAGTACTTGCAGTTCGTTGTGTACTTTCTTTACGTTATTGACTCGGCGCGCAGCCTGTTCGGCCATGGCCTTTAGGTCGCTGCGTGGGGTCTGGCCGGCCAGCAGGACTATGCCGTTGTAGCTGGTGACCACGATATGCGATGTGGGGCTGGTCAGGTCGATGTGCGCGCGCTCAACGTTGGAGCTGACCTCTGGGTCGATGAATTGGTCATCGATCTTGTTGCCGACGCTGCGATTACCGCAGCCGGCGAGGGTGAGGGTCAATGCGAGGGCGGCAAGGATCAGTGGTGAGCGGGTCATTCTTCACTCCCAAACAGTTGGCTGTCGATCAGGTCGCACAGGCAGTGGATGGCCAGCAGGTGGACCTCCTGGATGCGTGCGGTAACTTTCGAGGGGACGCGTATCTCTACGTCCTCGGGAAGCAGCAGTGAGGCCATGCCACCACCATCGCGACCGGTGAGAGCAACCACGGTCATCTCGCGGTCGTGGGCGGCCTGGATGGCCTGGATGACGTTGGCTGAATTGCCGCTGGTAGAAATTGCCAGCAGCACGTCGCCGGGTTGTCCGAGTGCGCGAATTTGTTTGGAGAACACCTCGTTATAGCTGTAGTCGTTGGCAATCGAGGTGATAGTTGAGCTGTCGGTGGTCAGGGCGATAGCGGGTAGGCTAGGGCGCTCGCGTTCAAAGCGGTTAAGCAGCTCTGAGGAAAAGTGCTGGGCGTCGCCAGCTGAGCCGCCATTGCCGCAGGAGAGGATCTTGCCTTCACTGAGCAGGGCCTGGACCATGGCGTTGCTGCCTTGCTCAATAAAGGGAATTAGCACTTCCATAGCCTGCTGCTTGGTTTCAATGCTGGCTTGGAACAGGTGGCGAATACGGGCTTGCATATCCATTGGAGATATAACCTTCAGTGTGGCTTCTGTTCAGGTATCAAAGGCGTTTTGAATCCAGTCCAGTCTCGCCGGGGCTTGGCTGTCAGCGTTTATGGCAATCACATCAAAGCGGCATGGGTGCTTGGCCCAGCGCGATTCTTGTTGCAGGAAATGCTGGGCGGCGCGACTAAGCTTCTCACGTTTGCGCGCATCTACACTTTCAGCTGCGCCGCCCCAAGCGCTATAGCGCCGATAGCGAACCTCTACGAATACTACTGTATCGGCGTCGAGCATGACCAGATCAAGCTCGCCGAGGCGGCAGCGCCAGTTCTGCGCCAGTAGGCGTAGGCCGTGCTGCTCAAGATGCTGCCGTGCTAGTGCTTCGGCAGCATCGCCGCGTTGCTGGGTGCTGATGCGTTCGCTCAATTGATGCGTTCTGGCAGGGGTTGAACTTGGCCGTCACGGAACTCGGCCCAAGGCAGTTGTCGCTCAATGCGTTGCGTCGAGTTCATGCTCAGGTTGCCAGAGAGGCCTTCCAGGTGAGTGTCGGGCAGGGCTTTGAGCTGATTCAGGCGTGGTGCTAGCAGGTAAGCATCGGCCCCCATGGCATACAGGCGGCCAAGGCTGCCACCAGCCTGCGGCCATTGCGTGGTGGCTTGCTGGCGCAGCGGGTCGTTGACGTTCAGTAGCCAAGGCGTTTCGCAGAACATGATGCCGTTCAGGTCGATGTACTGGGCTTGGTTGTAGATGCCGGTAAACAGGTGCGAGGTGGCGTAAACCGGCACATCTCCAGCGTACTGGAAGGCCAGTGTCGGTTTGATTTGCTGCGCTTGCTGTGGCGTCGCCGCTAGAAAGATGAAGTCTACGTCGCGGCGGCGCGAAGGTGCCGCTGCCACTTCGCTGCCTAGGGTGTTCTGTAGGCGTTTACCGCGGGCTTCGCTTTTGCGCAGCTGGAAAAGGTCGGCGATTTGCTGGGCCAGTTCCACAGGCTGGTCAACGTGCTCGGCGGCGATGAGTGTGCCGCCTTTGGCTTGCCAGCTCTGACGGAAGGCGGCTAGTACGCGATTGCCCCAATCGCCAGCAGGTACTAAGGCTACCGCGCGGCGCATGCCATCGTCCCAGGCGCGGCGAGCCACTTCGCGTGCTTCGTCTTCAGCAGCCAGGCCAAATTGGAATAGCTGGGCCGGGCCTTCTTGGGTGTTTTCGCTGTAGTTCAGGGCAAGCGTGGTGATTGGTAGCTGTTCACGGCTGCTTAGTTGGCTGACCAGATTTTTTTCCAGCGGGCCAATGACTAGTTGCGCGCCAGCGGCCTGTGCTTGGGCGTAGAACACATCCATTGAGCCAATGCGTGAGCTGTCAAAAACCTGAATGTTAGGTGGGTTCTGCCCCGCTTGCTGAGCTTGGTAATGCGCTGCTAGGAAGCCGTCGCGCAGTGCGCGGGCAACGCTGGCCAGTTGGCCTTCCAGCGGGAGTAGTAGGGCGATTTCGTGCAGTGGCTCGCTGGAGATTTTTTTCAGTTCTACCAGGGCTTGCGGCAACTGTTGGGCTGCAGGGTGCTGTGGGTTTTTGGCAATCCAGTCGTCAATAGCGGCTTGTTGCTGTTCCAGCGTGCTTGCGCTTTTGGATGCGCGGGCCAGTTCCAGCCAGCCGTCGAGGTCTGCATCGCCGCTGGCTTGTAGTTCATTCAGTGGCAGGCTTGAAACGAGGCTCCAGATGGTTTCATGGTTCTGCGTGGCGCTTGCGCCGTTAAGTAGCGGGGCAATAAAGGCCCGCTCACGCGCAGCGGCTAACGTCTGGCCGTCAGCTTGTAGGGCCTCGGCGCGTACCAGTTGGCTGCGCACTTGCTGTTCAACCGGCAGCTCACCGAGGCGTTCCATGCTCGGGTGGCTCAGGGCGCGCAGGGCGGCTTTGGGGTTGTCGTTGCGCATGTCCAGTTCGGCGCGCAGCGTGCTGGCGTATATCTGCTGGGCTGGCTTTAGATTTTCTAGCTGTACTTGTTCGAGAATCTTGCTGGCGCGGGAAAAGTTCTTTTGTGTGTAAGCCAGGTCGGCAGCCGACAGGCGCAGTGGTGCGGCTTGTTCGTTAGTGCTGTCCGCTGCTTGCTGTAGCAGCTGTTCGATAGTGGCTTGCGGCGTGCGTGGTAGCTCGCCCAGGGTCGATGACGGCTGGTTGGCGCAAGCAGCGAGCAGGCCGGCAAGGCAGAGAGCGGAGATGGGGCGCAGGCAGGCGATCATGTAAGCGTTCCTGATACTTGATCAAATTGAGTGTCGAATTGTACCCAAGCCAGCAGGGTGACGCGATGTTGATGGTTGGAAACGGGCTACAATGCGCGCTTTGCTGATTTTGAGAGGCCTGTGCTGTGACCACTTCCGCTGCTGCGAATTCGCCTTTGGGCAGTCTTTATGTGGTTGCTACCCCTATTGGCAACCTCGATGACATCAGTGCGCGGGCGCTGAATATCCTGCGCAGCGTGGCCCTTATCGCAGCAGAAGATACCCGTCATTCGGCGCGGCTGATGCAGCACTTCGGCATCGGCACACCATTGGCAGCCTGTCATGAACACAATGAGCGTGATCAGGGAGGGCGCTTTTTGGCGCGGTTGCTAGCTGGTGACGATGTGGCGCTGATCTCTGATGCGGGTACGCCGTTGATTTCCGATCCGGGTTATCACCTGGTCCGCCAGGCTCGCGCTGCCGGTGTTGCAGTGGTGCCGGTACCGGGAGCTTGTGCGCTGATTGCGGCGTTGTCCGCTGCAGGTTTGCCGTCGGATCGTTTTATCTTTGAGGGCTTTCTTCCTGCCAAGGCTGCAGGGCGGCGTGCTCGGCTTGAGCAGGTAAAGGAAGAGCCGCGCACACTTATCTTCTATGAAGCGCCACATCGCATTCTTGAGTGCCTGCAGGATATGCAGGAGGTATTTGGCGATGAGCGCCCTGCGTTGCTGGCGCGTGAACTGACCAAGACCTTCGAAACGCTCAAAGGGCTGCCGCTGGCTGAGTTGGCGGTATGGGTGGCGGCCGACAGTAATCAGCAGCGCGGTGAGTGCGTGGTGTTGGTGGCCGGCTGGCAGGCGCCCGAGGGTGAAGAAGCGGTCAGCTCAGAAGCGCTTCGCGTATTGAATCTGTTGCTTGTAGAAATGCCGCTCAAACGTGCAGCGGCCCTGGCGGCGGAGATCACCGGGGTGCGCAAGAACTTGCTCTACCAAGTGGCTTTGGAGCAGCAGAAAGACCTTTAAGCCTTGTTCTATAAGGCGCGTGCCGTTAATCTTGCCGGCGGAGAGTCGATCGGACAGTCGCTGCCGTGTTTCGTTCTGCGAAATGCGGGGGAGGAAAGTCCGGGCTCCATAGGGCGGAGTGCCAGGTAACGCCTGGGAGGCGTGAGCCTACGGAAAGTGCCACAGAAAATAACCGCCTAAGCGCTTCGGTGCCGGTAAGGGTGAAAAGGTGCGGTAAGAGCGCACCGCGCGACTGGTAACAGTTCGTGGCTAGGCAAACCCCACTCGGAGCAAGACCAAATAGGGTTCCATTGGCGTGGCCCGCGCTGGAACCGGGTAGGTTGCTAAAGACGTGCAGTGATGTACGTCGTAGAGGAATGACTGTCCTCGACAGAACCCGGCTTACAGATCGACTCTCCACCTTTCTTACGCTTCATGCGACCGTTTATCCCCCCGCGCTTCACGACCTGAAAATGCCAGCTCTTCACAAAGCACATTAAGTTTGAAGCTCAGCTTCTTGTTAATGCTGTTTTTTGTCTGTTTGCTTCTGCGCGAGCTGTGTCTTTGCATTCGATTTGATGCGCTAAATTGCCGATCTGTAAGGGTTTTTCCGTTCTTGCGTGCCTTGACGGTGGGGGGCGTGCGTTCCTATAGTGTGCGCGGGTGGTAGGAAGTGGCACAAAGTGGGTTTTTTAGGCATGGATAGCTAATAAAAAGGGGAAGCGCAGTCGTGTTTCGCGGAGCTAACGCCATCAGTCTCGACGCCAAAGGGCGACTCGCGATGCCAAGTCGGTATCGGGACGAGCTCGTGTCGCGTTGTGCCGGCCAGCTTATCGTGACGATTGATGCCATCGACCCTTGCCTCTGTGTTTACCCGCTGGCCGAGTGGGAGCTGATTGAAGCCAAGCTTCGTGAGCTCGCCTCTTTTCGTGAAGAAAACCGCCGCCTGCAGCGTTTGCTGATCGGCAATGCTGTTGACCTTGAGTTGGATGCCAGTGGTCGTTTCCTGGTGCCGCCGCGTTTGCGTGACTACGCCAAGCTGGATAAGCGCGCGATGCTGGTAGGTCAGCTCAATAAATTTCAATTGTGGGATGAGGACGCTTGGAATGCTGTGGCCGATGCCGATTTGGCCGCGATCAAGCAACCGGGTGCTCTGTCCGACGACTTACGTGACTTGATTCTGTGACCATGACTAGCAATTTTCGCCACATCACTGTGCTGCTCGACGAGGCCGTCGAAGGGCTGGCTGTGCGCGCGGATGGTTGCTATCTGGACGGTACCTTCGGTCGTGGCGGGCATAGCCGGCTGATCTTGGAAAAGCTCGGCCCAGACGGCCGCTTGCTAGGGTTCGACAAAGATCCCCTGGCAATTGCCACGGGAAATGCGCTAGCGGCCGAAGACGGCCGCTTTGTCGTTGTGCAGCGCAGCTTTGCCGAGCAGGCTGAGGAGCTTGCACTGCGCGGTCTGGGCGGCAAGGTCAGCGGCATTCTGCTGGACTTAGGCGTGTCTTCGCCGCAGCTCGATGATGCCGATCGCGGCTTTAGCTTTATGCATGACGGCCCGCTGGATATGCGTATGAACCCGGATGCCGGTGTCAGTGCCGCCGCGTTTATTGCCAGCGCCGCTGAGGAAGAAATTGCCCGGGTGTTCAAAGAGTACGGCGAAGAACGCTTTGCCAAACGTATGGCGCGTGCCGTGGTGCTGCGTCGTGCGGAGCAGCCGTTCGAGCGCACAGCCGATTTGGCTCAAGTACTGACCGTGGCCAATCCGGCCTGGGAAAAGGGCAAGAATCCAGCTACTCGCGCCTTCCAAGGGCTGCGCATTTATATCAATAACGAACTAGGTGATTTGGAGCTTGGCCTTGATGCGGCTCTGGAAAACCTTGAAGTGGGTGGTCGCCTGGTGGTGATCAGTTTCCACTCGCTGGAAGATCGCATCGTCAAACTCTTTATGCGCAAGCATGCCAAGGGTGAGATGGACAAGCTGCCGCGCGACCTGCCGATTATTCCGAAGGCTTTTGAGCCGCGTTTAAAGTTGATCGGCAAACCAGTATTTGCCTCTGAGGCCGAGTTGCAGGCTAATCCGCGCTCGCGCAGTGCTGTGATGCGCATTGCGGAGAAGCTGCGATGAGCGCGCTCTTCACCAAGCCATTGCCAGGCGGCAGCTTGTTGATGCTGTTGTTATTCCTGGCTGTGCTGGTTTCTGCCGTAAGCGTTTCCTACAGCGCGCATTGGAACCGGCAGTTGCTCAATGACCTGTATGCCGAACTGAGCGTACGTGACAAAGCACAGGCTGAATGGGGCCGGCTGATTCTTGAGCAAAGCACCTGGACTGCCCATAACCGCATTGAGGCTTTGGCCAGCGAGCGCCTAGGCATGCGCATCCCTGATGCGGCTGAAGTGCGCATGGTGGCTCCGTGATCGGTCTTGAGGGCGCACTCTACCCTTGGCGGTTCCGCCTGGTGCTGCTGCTGTTGGCGCTGATGGTCGGAGCCATTGCCTGGCGTATTGTCGACTTGCAGGTGTTCGATCAGAGCTTCTTGCAGGCGCATGGTGATGCACGCAGCGTGCGGCATATCCCGATTCCGGCCCATCGCGGGCTGATCACTGACCGCAATGGTGAACCGCTGGCCGTCAGCACTCCGGTAACCACATTGTGGGCTAACGGTAAAGAACTGCAGAGTGGCAAGGCCAAGTGGAATGAGCTGGCAGCTGCTTTGGGGCAAGAGTCCAGTACCTTCAGTGCGCGTTTGCAGGCCAGTGCTGAGCGCGAGTTTATGTACTTGGTTCGCGGTCTGACGCCTGAGCAGGGGCAGCGCATTCTTGATCTGAAAGTACCTGGCGTATACGGCATTGAAGAATTCCGCCGTTTCTATCCTGCCGGTGAGGTTACCGCGCATGTGGTCGGTTTTACCGACATTGATGACCGTGGTCGCGAAGGCATGGAGCTGGCATTCGATAATTGGCTGGCTGGGGTGCCCGGCAAGCGGCAAGTGCTTAAAGACAGGCGCGGCCGGCTAATCAAAGATGTCCAGGTTGCACAAAATGCCAAGGCCGGAAAGACCTTGGCATTGTCGATTGACTTGCGCCTGCAATACCTGGCCCACCGCGAGCTACGCAATGCGCTGCTCGAGTTTGGTGCCAAAGCCGGTAGCTTGGTTATGGTTGACGTGCGCACGGGTGAAATTCTGGCAATGGTCAACCAGCCAACTTACAACCCGAATAACCGGCGTAACCTGCAGCCTGCAGCGATGCGCAATCGGGCGATGATTGACGTGTTTGAGCCAGGCTCGACCATGAAGCCGTTTTCCATGAGCGCTGCGCTGGAAAGTGGCCGTTGGAAGCCTTCGGATACGGTCGATGTCTACCCCGGTACCCTGCAAATTGGCAAATACACCATCCGTGACGTGTCACGCAGCAGTGGTCCGCTCAACCTCACCGATATTTTGATCAAGTCGAGTAACGTCGGCATGAGCAAAGTCGCCTTTGATATCGGCGGTCAGTCGATTTACGAAGTGATGCAGCAGGTCGGTCTTGGGCAGGATACTGGACTTGGCTTCCCTGGTGAGCGCGTTGGCAACCTGCCGAACTACCGCGAGTGGCGCAAGGCCGAAACGGCAACCTTGTCTTACGGCTATGGCCTGTCGGTAACCGCTGTGCAGCTTGCTCATGCCTATTCGGTGTTGGCCAACAATGGCCGCAGCACGCCACTGTCGCTGGCGCGTGTTGACCGTAAACCAGATTCCGCGCAGGTCATCCCTGAGTCGATTGCGAAAACCATGCAAGGCATGTTGCAGCAGGTGATTGAGGCCCCTGGTGGGGTGTATCGCGCCAAGGTTCCGGGCTATCACGTAGCAGGCAAGAGTGGTACGGCACGTAAGGCTTCCACGGGCCATCGCGGATACAAGGACAATGCCTACCGCTCGCTTTTTGCTGGGTTTGGCCCGGTTAGTGATCCGCGTATCGCCGTCGCTATCGTGATTGATGAGCCGAGTCAGGGTGGCTATTACGGCGGCCTAGTTTCTGCTCCGGTGTTCGGCAAAGTGATGGCCGGTGCTCTGCGGTTAATGAATGTGGCCCCGGATAATCTGCCAGAGCCGCAGACGGCCGTGGTCGAAGTTACTAAAGGAGGGCGTATCTGATGCCTATGCCCCTCAGCCAGTTATTGCCTGAAGCCGCAAGTTCCACGCTGATTCGTGAGTTGACCCTGGATAGCCGCAAGGTGCGTCCGGGCGATCTGTTTCTCGCCGTGCAAGGGACCCAGCAGGACGGGCGTGTGCATATCGCCGATGCGGTGGCACGTGGTGCTGCTGCCGTGGCCTTTGAGGCCGAAGGCGCTGCCGAAATGACGGCCAGCAGCAGTGAATTGGTCGCGATCAAGGGCTTGGCTGGCCAGCTATCAGCCATTGCCGGACGCTTTTATGGCGAGCCGAGCCGTGGTCTGCATCTGGTGGGTGTCACCGGCACTAACGGCAAAACCAGCGTCAGCCAACTGCTGGCTCAGGCGCTGGATCTGCTCGGCGAGCGCTGCGGCATCGTTGGTACGCTGGGTAATGGTTTCTACGGCGCGCTGGAACAGGGTCTCCACACCACGCCTGACCCGATTGGTGTGCAGGCAACCCTGGCCAATATGAAGAAAGCCGGTGCCCGTGCGGTGGCGATGGAAGTTTCTTCCCACGGCCTGCATCAGCGCCGCGTCGCCGCCCTGGCGTTTGATGTGGCTGTGTTGACCAATCTATCCCGTGATCATTTGGATTATCACGGTTCGATGCAGGCCTACGCCGAGGCGAAAGCCGCGCTGTTCGCCTGGTCGGGTCTGCGTTGCCGCGTACTCAACCTGGACGACGCTTTTGGTCGTGAACTGGCCGCTGCAGAGCACGAGTCGCGCCTGATCAGCTACAGCCTGATTGATGCTGATGCTTACCTGTATTGCCGCGACGCGCAGTTCGACGAGCAGGGCGTGCGCGCCACGCTGGTGACTCCGCGTGGTGAAGGCAGTCTGCGCAGTTCGCTGCTTGGTCGCTTCAACCTGAGCAACCTGCTGGCAGTGGTCGGCGCGCTTCTCGGTCTGGATTACCCGCTGGATGAAATTCTCAAGGTGCTGCCACAGCTGCAGGGTCCAATTGGTCGTATGCAGCGCCTGGGCGGTGCTACTTCGGGGCGAGTCAAGCAGCCGCTGGTCGTGGTGGATTACGCGCACACCCCTGATGCCTTGGAAAAAGTTCTCGAAGCCCTGCGTCCGCATGTCAAAGGTCGCCTGCTGTGCCTGTTCGGCTGCGGCGGTGATCGCGACAGTGGCAAGCGCCCACTGATGGCTGCAGTGGTTGAGCGCCTGGCCGATGCGGTGCTGGTGACCGATGACAACCCGCGCACGGAAACCCCTGCGCAGATTTTCAGCGACATCCGCGCTGGCTTCACTAGTCCGGAGTCAGTGCAGTTCGTCCATGGCCGTGGCCAGGCGATTGCCCAGCTGATTGCCGCTGCCAGTGCCGATGATGTGCTGGTGTTGGCCGGAAAGGGCCATGAGGACTATCAGGAAATCAACGGCGTGCGTCAGCCGTTCTCCGATCTGGTCGAAGCGGCTAACGCTTTGGCAGCATGGGAGGTGGCGCATGCTTAAGGCGCTGCGGTTGAGCGAAGTGGCTGCACCATTGGCCGCCCGGGTGATCGGTGCGGACGTGACATTCAATGCCGTCAGCAGCGACAGCCGGGCGATTCAGCCGGGCCAGTTGTTTGTCGCCCTGGCCGGCCCGCGCTTTGATGGTCATGACTACTTGGCTGAAGTCGCTGGCAAAGGTGCAGTGGCGGCACTGGTCGAGCGTGAAGTGGCGAATGCGCCGCTGCCGCAACTGCTGGTCGCCGATACCCGTCTGGCCCTGGGTCAGTTGGGTGCGCTCAATCGTCAGGCATTCAACGCGCCTGTGGTGGCGATTACCGGCTCCAGCGGCAAGACCACCGTCAAGGAAATGCTCGCCAGCATCCTGCGCGAGGGCCTGCAAGGTCCGGTTCTGGCCACCCGTGGCAACCTGAATAACGACCTTGGCGCACCGCTGACCCTGCTAGAGCTGGCACCTGAGCATGTTGCTGGAGTGATCGAGCTGGGCGCCAACCATGTCGGCGAGATTGCCTACACCGTTGGCCTGACCCAGCCGCAAGTGGCCGTGCTGAATAACGCCGGCACCGCGCATGTTGGCGAATTCGGCGGCCCTGAGAAAATTATTGAAGCCAAGGGCGAGATACTCGAAGGCCTGAGCGAAAGCGGTGTGGCCGTGCTCAACCTTGATGATCGGGCCTTTGCCATCTGGCAGCAGCGCGCCAAAGGTCGCCGCGTCAGCAGTTTCGCCCTGGCTAATCCGGCGGCTGACGTTTATGCCAGTGAGCTGGCCTGCGACGCCCGTGGCTGCTCAGCCTTTACCCTGCATTGCGCCAGTGGTCAGGCACGTATTCAGCTCAACCTGCTAGGCGAACACAACGTCGCTAATGCCCTGGCGGCGGCGGCGGCGGCCCAGGCGCTGGGCCTGGCCCCTGCGGCGATCAAGTCCGGGCTGGAAAGTCTGCAACCGGTCAAAGGCCGCGCCGTTGCGCAGATTGCGTCTAACGGCCTGCGAGTGATCGACGACAGCTACAACGCCAACCCGACATCTGTTTGCGCCGCTATCGATATCCTGACCGGTTTCCCAGGTCGTCGCGTGCTGGTGCTGGGTGATATCGGTGAGCTGGGTGCGTGGGCCGAGCAGGGTCATCGCCAGGTCGGCAGTTACGCGCGCAGTAAGGTTGATGCGGTATATGCCGTTGGCCCGCTGATGGCTCACGCAATTGAAGAATTCGGCGCAAATGGCCGGCATTTCGCCGACCAAGCCAGCCTGATCGACGCGCTGCTCGTAGAACAAAGCACCGAGCAGGGCGACACCACCCTTCTAATTAAAGGCTCACGCAGCGCTGCGATGGAAAAAGTCGTTGCGGCGCTGTGTGGCACATTCGGGGAGATTCACTAATGCTGCTGCTGCTGGCGGAATACCTGCAACAGTTCCACAAGGGTTTCGCAGTGTTTCAGTACCTGACACTGCGCGGCATCCTCGGCGTGCTCACTGCGCTGGCGCTGTCGTTGTGGCTCGGCCCCTGGATGATCCGCACCCTGCAGATCCGCCAGATCGGCCAGTCGGTGCGCAACGACGGCCCGCAGTCGCACCTGTCGAAAAAGGGCACGCCAACCATGGGCGGCGCGCTGATTCTCTCGGCCATCGCCGTCAGCACCCTGCTCTGGGCTGACCTGTCCAACCGTTACGTATGGACCGTGCTGGCCGTGACCTTGCTGTTCGGCGCCATCGGCTGGGTCGATGACTACCGCAAGGTGATCGAGAAGAACTCCAAGGGCCTGCCAAGCCGCTGGAAATACTTCTGGCAGTCGGTGTTCGGCCTCGGTGCAGCGTTCTTCCTTTATATGACTGCGCAAAGCCCGGTGGAAACCACCCTGATTCTGCCGATGCTCAAGGATTTCAGCCTGGAGCTGGGCTTGGGCTTCGTGGTGCTGACCTACTTTGTGATCGTCGGCTCGAGCAACGCGGTCAACTTGACTGACGGACTCGACGGTCTGGCCATCCTGCCCACCGTGATGGTCGGCGGCGCGCTGGGGATCTTCTGCTACTTGTCAGGCAACGTGAAGTTCGCCGAATACCTGTTTATTCCCTACGTGCCGGGTGCGGGTGAGCTGATCGTGTTCTGCGCCGCCCTGGTCGGTGCTGGCCTCGGTTTTCTCTGGTTCAACACCTACCCGGCGCAAGTATTTATGGGTGATGTCGGTGCGCTGGCCTTGGGCGCGGCCCTGGGCACCATCGCGGTGATCGTTCGCCAGGAAGTGGTGCTGTTCATCATGGGCGGCATCTTCGTGGTGGAAACCCTGTCGGTGATCATTCAGGTTGCCAGCTTCAAGCTGACCGGCAAGCGCGTGTTCCGCATGGCGCCGATCCATCACCACTTTGAACTGAAAGGCTGGCCCGAGCCGCGCGTAATCGTGCGCTTCTGGATCATCACCGTGATTCTGGTGCTGATCGGCCTTGCCACCTTGAAACTGCGTTGAGGAACCCATGACCCTGATCGCTTCTGACCACTTCCGCATCGTTGTCGGCCTCGGCAAGAGCGGCATGTCCCTGGTGCGTTTCCTCGCGCGCCAGGGCCTGCCGTTTGCCGTGGTCGACACGCGTGCCAACCCGCCGGAGCTGGCCACCTTGCGTGAGCAGTTCCCGCAGGTAGAAGTGCGTTGTGGCGAACTGGATGTGGAGTTCCTCTGCCGCGCCAGTGAGTTGCTGGTCAGCCCTGGTTTGGCCGTCGCCACTCCGGCGCTGCAGGCTGCTGCTGCGCGTGGCGTGAAGTTGTCAGGCGATATCGACCTGTTCGCCCGTTATGCCAAGGCGCCGATCGTTGCCATCACCGGCTCCAACGCCAAGAGCACCGTGACTACGCTGGTTGGCGAGATGGCGGCGGTGGCTGGTAAGAAGGTCGCGGTTGGCGGCAACCTGGGCACGCCGGCGCTGGACCTGCTCAGTGATGAGGTTGAGTTGTATGTGATTGAGTTGTCGAGTTTCCAGCTGGAAACCACCGACCAGCTCAATGCGCAAGTGGCGACCTGCCTGAATATCAGCGAAGACCACATGGACCGCTACGCCGATCTGCCGGCCTACCACCTGGCCAAGCACCGCATCTTCCGTGGTGCGCATCAGGTGGTGGTGAATCGCGATGACGCGTTGTCGCGGCCGTTGGTGGCTGATCAGTTGCCGTGCTGGTATTTCGGCCTGGGCAAGCCGGACTTCAAACGTTTTGGCTTGCTAGAGGACAGCGGTGAGAAGTCCTTGGCGTACCAGTTCGACGCGTTGCTGCCGGTGCGTGAGCTGAAAATACGTGGCGCACACAACCAGTCCAATGCCCTGGCTGCATTGGCGTTGGGCCATGCCGTGGGCCTGCCGTTTGCGCCAATGCTGGCTGCGCTTAAGCAGTTCGCCGGCTTGCCACACCGCTGCCAGTGGGTTGGCGAGCGCAATGCGGTGAATTACTACGACGACTCCAAAGCCACCAACGTTGGTGCTGCACTGGCGGCTATCGAAGGCTTGGGGGCGGATATCGCCGGCAAATTGCTGTTGGTTGCCGGTGGTGATGGCAAGGGCGCAGATTTCTCTGCGCTGAAAGCGCCGGTCGGCAAATTCTGCCGCGCTGTGCTGCTGCTTGGCCGCGATGCAGACCGGTTGGCTGACGCCTTGGGCGATGCTGCGCCGCTGATCCGTGTCAACACCCTGGAAGAGGCTGTGCAACGCGCCGCCGAATTGGCCGAGGCGGGTGATGCTGTGCTGCTGTCGCCGGCCTGCGCCAGCCTGGATATGTTCAAGAATTTTGAAGAGCGCGGCCGTTTGTTCGCTCAGGCAGTGGAGGGTTTGTGCTGATGATCCGTCACCTGCTCTCGGCGCCGTCGCCGCTGCATACCAAGCACGGTATTGATCTGGACTTCCCGCTGCTGGCAGGTTGTTTGGCGCTGCTGGGCCTGGGCCTGGTGATGATTGCTTCTGCCTCTTCGGAAGTGGCTGCGCTGCAATCAGGTAACCCGCTGTATCACATGATCCGTCATTTGATTTACCTGGCCATCGGCACGGGTGCTGCGCTGGTTACCCTGCTGGTGCCAATGGCGCTGTGGCAGCGTTACAGCGGCATGCTGCTGGTAATCGCGGTGGTGCTGCTGATTCTGGTGCTGCTGCCGGGTATTGGCCGCGAAATTAACGGCGCTAAACGCTGGATCGGCTTCGGCATCTTCAACCTGCAGCCGTCGGAGTTGGCCAAGCTGTTTAGTGTGATGTTTATTGCCGCCTACCTGGTGCGCCGCCAGGAAGAGGTACGCGAGAAGCTCACCGGTTTTATTAAGCCCATGTTGGTGCTGGGGCCCATCGCTGCGTTGTTGCTGGCTGAGCCCGACTTCGGTGCCACCGTGGTACTGGTCGGGGCGGCGATTGCCATGCTGTTCCTCGGTGGGGTCAATCTGGTGCGCTTTATTCCGCTAGCGGCCTGCGTGTTGGGGCTCGGCGTATTGGTGATGACCAGTCAGGCCTATCGTCTGGAGCGTTTGACCAACTTTGTTGACCCTTGGGCTGACCAATACGGTGCCGGCTACCAACTGAGCCAGGCGTTGATCGCGTTTGGCCGCGGTGAATGGTTTGGCGTCGGCTTGGGTAATAGCGTGCAGAAGCAGTTCTACCTGCCAGAAGCGCACACCGACTTCGTGTTTGCCGTGCTGGCCGAAGAGCTTGGCATGGTCGGTGCGTTGACCACGGTTGGCTTGTTTGTCTTCGTCAGCGTGCGCGCCCTGTATATCGGTTTGTGGGCCGAGAAAGCCAAGCAGTTCTTCTCCGCTTATGTGGCTTATGGCCTGGCCTTTTTGTGGATCGGCCAGGTGCTGATCAACATCGGCGTGAACGTCGGTTTGTTGCCGACCAAGGGTTTGACCCTGCCGTTCCTCAGTTACGGCGGCAGCTCGCTGGTGATCTGCTGCATCAGCCTGGCGTTGCTGTTACGTATTGAATGGGAGCGCCGCACACATCTAGGCAGTGAAGATGTTGATTTCAGCGAAGCCGATTTCTTCGATGGCCAACCCGCCGAGGAGGTTCGCCATGCGCGGTAATGTCTTGATCATGGCTGGCGGCACTGGCGGCCACGTGTTCCCGGCGCTGGCCTGTGCTCGTGAGTTCAAAGCGCGTGGTTACAGCGTGCATTGGCTGGGTACGCCGCGCGGTATCGAGAATGAATTGGTGCCGGCGGCGGGTTTGCCGCTGCATCTGATCGACGTCACCGGCCTGCGCGGCAAAGGCAAACTGTCACTGCTGAAAGCGCCATTCCAGTTGCTGAAAGCCTTGTTCCAGGCGCGCAAGGTGATGCGCGAGCTGCAGCCGGTGTGTGTGTTGGGTATGGGGGGGTATGTCACTGGGCCAGGCGGCCTGGCCGCGCGGCTGAACGGCGCGCCGCTGATCATCCACGAACAGAACGCTGTGGCCGGTACAGCCAACCGCAGCCTGGTGCCCTTCGCCAGTCGCGTGTGCGAAGCCTTCCCAAATACCTTCGGCAGCAGCGGCAAGCGTCGCACCACCGGCAATCCGGTGCGTGAAGAGCTGTTCCTGGAAACCCCGCGTGATTCGCTGCGCAATCGCCAGCCGCGTTTGCTGGTGCTCGGTGGCAGCCTAGGCGCCGAACCGCTGAATAAATTGCTGCCCGAAGCCCTCGCGCTGGTGGCTGCCGAGTTGCGCCCGGAAGTGTTCCATCAGGCCGGCAAGCAACATGACGAAATTACTGCTGAACGCTACCGCGCTGTTGGCGTCGAAGCGCAGGTCGCACCGTTTATAAAGGACATGGCGCGGGCCTATGCCTGGGCCGATCTGGTGGTCTGCCGCGCTGGCGCACTGACCGTTAGCGAGCTGGCTGCTGCAGGCCTGCCGGCATTTTTACTGCCGCTGCCGCATGCCATCGACGATCACCAGACGCGCAATGCCGATTATCTGGCCAGTGCCGGCGCTGCCGTACTGCTGCCACAACGCTCCACTGACGCCGCCAAGCTGGCCGCGCAGCTGACCGAGGTTTTGATGCACCCCGAACAACTTACTCAAATGGCCCAGACAGCTCGTCGTCTGGCCAAGCCCGATGCAACCTGCACGGTTGTCGATATTTGCCTGGAGGTGGCCCGTGGCTAAGTCTCCCGCTGCTGCTCGCTCGGAAATCCGCCGTATGCGGCGTATTCGCCGTATTCATTTTGTCGGCATCGGTGGCGCTGGCATGTGCGGCATCGCCGAGGTGTTGCTCAATCTCGGCTACGAAGTATCCGGCTCCGATTTGAAAACATCGGCCGTAACCGAGCGCCTGGAAAGCTTCGGTGCACAGATTTTCATTGGTCACCGCGCTGAAAATGCCGAGCTGGCCGATGTGCTGGTGGTGTCCAGCGCGATCAACACCAGCAACCCGGAAGTGGCTACCGCTCTGGAGCGTCGTATTCCAGTAGTGCCACGCGCCGAGATGCTCGCTGAGCTGATGCGCTATCGCCACGGCATCGCTGTTGCCGGTACCCACGGCAAAACCACTACCACCAGCTTGCTGGCCTCGGTGTTCGCTGCTGGCGGCCTGGACCCGACGTTCGTTATCGGTGGCCGGCTGAATGCTGCTGGCACCAACGCGCAGCTGGGCAGCAGTCGTTACCTGATCGCCGAAGCCGATGAGAGTGACGCCAGCTTTTTGCACCTGCAGCCGATGGTCTCGGTGGTTACCAATATCGACATGGACCACATGAGCACCTATGGCGGTGACTTCAATAAGCTGAAAAAAACCTTCATCGAGTTCCTCCACAACCTGCCGTTCTATGGCCTGGCGGTGATGTGCGTGGATGACCCGATCGTGCGTGAGATTCTGCCGCAGGTGGCCCGTCCGACCGTGACCTATGGCTTCGATGAAGGTGCCGATGTACGCGCGATCAATGTGCGTCAGCAGGGTATGCAAACCTTCTTCACCGTGCTGCGCCGTGACCGCGAACCGCTGGATGTATCGGTCAACATGCCGGGCAACCACAACGTATTGAACGCCCTGGCCACCATCGCTATCGCCAGCGATGAAGGCATCAGCGATGAAGCCATTCTTCAGGGACTGTCGGGCTTTCAGGGCGTGGGCCGACGCTTCCAGGTGTATGGCGAGCTGCCCGTAGAGGGCGGCACGGTGATGTTGGTCGACGATTACGGCCATCACCCGCGTGAAGTTGCCGCCGTAATCAAGGCTGTGCGTGGCGGTTGGCCTGAGCGCCGTTTGGTCATGGTTTACCAGCCGCATCGCTTCAGCCGTACCCGCGATTTGTATGACGATTTCGTTCAGGTGCTGGGGGACGCCCAGGTGCTGTTGTTGATGGAGGTCTATCCGGCCGGTGAAGCACCGATTCCGGGGGCTGACAGCCGCAACCTATGCCACAGCATCCGTCAGCGCGGCCAGCTTGACCCGATCTACATCGAACGCGGCGTGGACCTTGCGCCCATCGTCAAGCCGCTGCTGCGCGCTGGCGACATTCTGCTTTGCCAAGGTGCTGGTGATATCGGTGGCCTGGCTCCGCAATTGTTGCAAAGCCCTTTGTTCGCCACAGCCGGCGGCGAGTCGTCAGGGGAGTCAAAATGAGTGCCGATAGCTTGAAATCTCAGTATCCGGTCAGCGCCTTCGGGCGTGTCGCTGTGCTGTTTGGCGGTAAGAGCGCTGAGCGCGAGGTTTCGCTGAAGTCCGGTAATGCCGTGCTGCAAGCGCTGCTGGCTGCTGGCGTGGATGCTTTCGGTATCGATGCCGGCGATGACCTGCTGCAGCGTCTGACTGCTGAGAAAATCGATCGTGCCTTTATCGTCCTGCATGGCCGTGGTGGTGAAGATGGCTCGATGCAGGGGCTGCTCGAGTGTGCCGGTATTCCTTACACCGGCAGCGGCATCCTGGCATCGGCCCTGGCAATGGACAAGCTGCGCACCAAGCGTGTGTGGCTGAGCCTCGGCCTGCCGACGCCTAATCACGCTGCCTTGGCCTGCGAAGCAGATTGCCATGCGGCGGCTACCGAGCTGGGCTTCCCGTTGTTCGTCAAGCCGGCCCACGAAGGGTCGAGCATTGGCATGGCTAAGGTCAACGATGTCGCTGCCCTGATCGCCGCCTGGAAGGATGCCAGTCGTTACGACTCGCAGGTGCTGGTCGAGCAGATGATCGCCGGTCCGGAATTCACCATCGCCATGCTGCGTGGCCAAGTGCTGCCGCCGATTGCCCTAGGCACGCCACACAGTTTCTACGACTACGACGCCAAGTACCTGGCCAATGACACCCAGTACCGGATTCCCTGCGGACTCTCGGCAGAGAAGGAAGCCGAGTTGAAAGACCTCACAGCACGTGCCTGCGAAGCGGTCGGTACTCAGGGCTGGGCTCGCGCCGACGTGATGCAAGATGCCGACGGCCAGTTCTGGCTGCTGGAAGTTAATACCGTGCCAGGCATGACCGACCACAGTTTGGTGCCGATGGCGGCCCGCGCTGCCGGCCTGGATTTCCAGCAACTGGTGTTGGCGATTCTTGCCGACAGCCTTGAGGCACGGGGTTAACTCATGGTCGCCACGTTGCGTCATCAGCCAGGTTCTTCCCGCGCCCCCGTGCGCGGCAAGCCTGCGCAGCGCGGCGCAAGCCGTTTGGTGGCGAAGGAGCCGATCAGTCTGCGGGTGAGCCTGCCGAAAGCCCGTCTGACCTGGCTGGGGACTTGGTTTAAGCGCCTGACCTGGCCGTTGCTGTTGCTCGGTCTTGGCTACGGCACGTATGAGCTGTCGTTACGCGCATTGCCCTATGCCGATCAGCCGATTGCCAAGATCAGCGTGGAGGGCGATCTGAGCTACATCAATCAGCAAGCGGTGCAGCAGCGCATTGCGCCCTACGCCTCGGCAAGCTTCTTCAGCGTCGACCTGCTGAGCCTACGCCGTGAGCTGGAGCAGATGCCGTGGATCGCCAGCGCGCAAGTGCGCCGCGTGTGGCCGGATCAGTTGGTGGTGCGCTTGGAAGAACAACTGCCAATTGCCCGCTGGGGTGATGAAGCCTTGTTGAACAACCAGGGCGAGGCGTTCGCGCCGCAGGAAGTGACTAATTATCAGCACTTGCCGCAGCTTTACGGTCCTAAGCGTGCGCAGCAGCAAGTGATGCAGCAATACCAGGTGCTCAGCCAGATGCTGCGGCCAGTGGGGTTTTCTATCGCGCGCTTGGAGTTGCGTGAGCGCGGCAGCTGGTTTCTGTCTACCGGGCAGGGCATCGAACTGCTGTTGGGGCGAGACCATTTAGTAGAGAAGATGCGGCGTTTCACGGCTATTTACGAAAAGACCTTGAAAGAGCAGCAAGCGAATATCGCGCGAATCGATCTGCGTTATGCCAACGGCCTCGCTGTGGCATGGCGTGAGCCGGTTGCGCCCACGGCGGCTGAAACCGCTGTCGTGCAGTGAATTAGGAGATGACAAGAGCCATGGCAAGCGTGCAGAGCGGAAAAATGATCGTCGGCCTCGACATCGGCACCTCGAAAGTGGTGGCGTTGGTCGGCGAGGTGAATGCGGACGGCCAGCTGGAAATCGTTGGTATTGGTACTCATCCGTCGCGCGGCCTGAAGAAGGGGGTGGTGGTGAATATCGAGTCGACCGTGCAGTCGATTCAGCGCGCTGTTGAAGAAGCGCAGCTGATGGCCGGCTGCCGTATTCACTCGGCTTTCGTCGGTGTCGCCGGTAACCATATCCGCAGCCTCAACAGCCACGGCATCGTTGCGATCCGTGATCGCGAAGTCAGCCCTGCCGACCTGGAGCGTGTCCTCGACGCTGCCCAGGCTGTGGCCATTCCGGCTGATCAGCGGGTACTGCACACGCTGCCGCAGGATTACGTGATCGATAACCAAGAAGGCGTGCGTGAGCCGCTGGGCATGTCCGGCGTACGCCTGGAAGCCAAGGTGCACGTGGTGACCTGCGCGGTGAATGCTGCGCAGAACATCGAGAAGTGCGTGCGTCGCTGCGGTCTGGAAGTCGACGACATTATTCTTGAGCAGTTGGCCTCGGCGTATGCAGTGCTGACTGACGATGAAAAAGAGCTGGGCGTCTGCCTAGTCGATATCGGTGGCGGCACCACGGATATCTGCATCTTCACCGAAGGCGCGATTCGCCACACGGCGGTGATCCCAATTGCTGGCGATCAGGTCACAAATGACATCGCCATGGCCCTGCGCACGCCAACTCAGTATGCCGAAGAGATCAAGATTCGTTATGCTTGCGCGCTTGCCAAACTGGCCGGCGCTGGCGAAACCATCAAGGTGCCGAGCGTCGGTGATCGTCCGCCGCGCGATTTGTCGCGACAGTCCCTGGCAGAAGTGGTTGAGCCACGTTATGACGAGCTGTTCACCCTGATTCAGGCTGAGCTGCGGCGCAGTGGTTATGAGGATTTGATCCCGGCCGGGATCGTCCTTACTGGCGGTACAGCGAAGATGGAAGGAGCCGTCGAGCTGGCCGAGGAAATTTTTCATATGCCGGTACGCCTGGGGATGCCTCAGGGTGTCAAAGGATTGGCCGACGTTGTGCGTAACCCCATCTATTCCACGGGTGTAGGCCTGTTGCTGTACGGACTGCAGAAGCAGGCCGACGGCATCTCCATGTCTGCACTTGGCAGTTTCAACGATGAACCCAAACAACCTGTTCTGGAACGGCTTAAACGCTGGGTTCAGGGCAATTTCTGATTTTGCAGTAGGCGTTACAACTAGAAAGTAAAGGAGAGGGAAAATGTTTGAACTCGTAGACAGCGCTCCAGCAAGTGCAGTTATCAAGGTCATCGGTGTGGGTGGCGGCGGCGGTAATGCTGTTAATCACATGGCGAAAAACAACATTGAAGGCGTTGAATTCATCTGCGCCAACACGGATGCACAAGCACTGAAAAACATTGGTGCACGTACTGTTCTGCAGCTAGGCACTGCAGTGACCAAAGGTCTCGGTGCGGGCGCTAACCCAGAAGTTGGCCGTCAGGCTGCGATGGAAGACCGCGAGCGTATCGCTGAAGTGCTGCAGGGCACTGATATGGTCTTTATCACCACCGGCATGGGCGGCGGTACCGGTACTGGTGCTGCGCCTGTTATTGCTCAGGTGGCCAAGGAAATGGGCATCCTCACCGTTGCAGTAGTGACTCGTCCGTTCCCGTTTGAAGGCAAGAAGCGCATGCTGATCGCCGAAGAAGGCATTCGTGCCCTGTCGGAAAGCGTCGACTCGCTGATCACCATCCCCAACGAAAAACTGCTGACCATCCTTGGTAAAGACGCCAGCTTGCTGTCGGCTTTCGCTAAGGCTGACGATGTACTGGCTGGTGCCGTGCGCGGTATCTCCGACATCATCAAGCGTCCAGGCATGATCAACGTCGACTTCGCTGACGTGAAAACCGTGATGAGCGAAATGGGCATGGCGATGATGGGCACTGGCTGCGCCAGCGGTCCGAACCGTGCTCGTGAAGCGACCGAAGCAGCGATTCGCAATCCGCTGCTGGAAGATGTCAACCTGCAAGGCGCGCGCGGCATTTTGGTGAACATCACCGCTGGTCCTGACTTGTCGCTGGGTGAGTACTCTGATGTGGGTAACATCATTGAGCAGTTCGCATCCGAACATGCCACCGTTAAGGTCGGCACCGTGATCGACCCGGATATGCGCGACGAGCTGCATGTCACTGTGGTTGCCACCGGTCTGGGGGCGCGTATCGAGAAGCCGGTCAAGGTTATCGACAATACTGTGCAGGTTTCTGCCAGCACTGGCAGTAACGCAGCAGCTCCGGCGCGCGGCGAGCATAGCGTTAACTATAAAGACTACGAGCGTCCTACCGTTCAGCGTCAAAGCCACGGCGGCGCAGCCACAGCTGCGAAGATGAACCCGCAGGATGACCTGGATTATCTGGATATCCCAGCCTTCCTGCGTCGTCAGGCTGATTGATGAAATGTATCAGGAGCATTGGGGCGATTGGTGTTCAGCAAAGGCCGGTTCTGCTATTATCGCCGGCCATTGTTGAAAACAATTCGCAACTAGCGCTATAGCGGCCAAAGCCATGATCAGACAACGCACCCTGAAGAACATTATCCGCGCCACTGGCGTCGGCCTGCATTCCGGGGAGAAGGTATACCTGACCCTGAAGCCGGCACCCGTGGACACCGGTATCGTGTTCCGTCGTACCGACCTGGACCCTGTCGTGGAAATTCCCGCGCGTGCAGGTAATGTCGGTGAAACCACAATGTCGACCACACTGGTCAATGGTGATGTCAAGGTGGATACGGTAGAGCACCTGCTTTCGGCCATGGCTGGCCTGGGCATCGATAACGCCTACGTCGAGCTCTCCGCGTCCGAAGTGCCGATCATGGATGGCAGTGCGGGCCCCTTTGTATTCCTGATTCAATCTGCTGGTCTGCAAGAGCAGGATGCCCACAAGCAGTTCATCCGTATCCTTCGTGAAGTGACAGTTGAAGAGGGCGACAAGCGTGCCACCTTCGTGCCTTTCGAAGGGTTCAAGGTGACCTTCGAGATCGATTTCGATCATCCGGTGTTCCGCAATCGTACCCAGTCGGCCAGCGTTGACTTCTCTAGCACCTCTTTTGTTAAGGAAGTCAGTCGCGCCCGTACCTTTGGTTTTATGCGTGATATCGAGTTCCTGCGTTCACAGAACCTGGCGCTCGGCGGCAGCGTAGATAACGCCATCGTGGTGGATGAGTTCCGCGTGTTGAATGAAGACGGCCTGCGTTACGAGGACGAGTTCGTTAAACACAAGATTCTCGATGCCATTGGCGACCTCTACCTGCTGGGTAACAGCCTGATTGGCGAGTTCAAGGGTTTCAAATCGGGGCATGCGTTGAATAATCGCCTGCTGCGCACCCTGATCGAACAACCTGATGCATGGGAAGTTGTCACCTTTGATGACCCCAACACTGCGCCGATCTCTTATATGCGTCCGGTTGCGGCCGTATAACGCAATACCCTCCTTTTTTGCTTTTAAGGGCCGCCTTTGGGTGGCCTTTTTTTATCAGCAAGAATTGATTGGAGTGGGGGTGTTTGCCCGGAGTGGGTATTGGCTAGTCGGTCTTGCGGTGATTAGCCAAGCGCTCAAGGGCGGCGCGCAGCTTGGGGTCGCTAATGCCTTCGGCAGTTGCCTGGATGTTCTCTGAGGCACTGTCGGAGAGGCTGATTGTGCGACTCGCTACACGGCTTTCGACGGTTGGAGGTTGCACCTTGAACAGGATCTTCGTTAAGGTCGCGAATTGCTCAAGTGCCTGTAGTTGTTTTAGCAAACGCTTCTGTTGATAGCGTAGGCGGGTGGCCCAGTGGCCATCGGTGATTATCAGCAGCAGGCAGCCCTCGCGCCATGAAGCCACATGGCAGTGTTCGCGGGCCGCAGGTTGTAGCTGGCTTTCCACTAAGTGCTGTAGACGATCAATGCGTTGTGCTTGATTGAACAGTGCTTTCAGGGGTTTCGCTTCGCGCAGTAGCGCGGCGGGAGCTTTGGCCGGCAAAGGACGAAAAGACATGGCAGGACGCCTGAAAAAGTGAAGCCGCCATGGTAGCAGAATCGCTGCCTCCGGCTGATGCTTCACCACTAAGGGAAGGCCATGCATATTATTTTACTTAGCCGGCATCATGGTGCTGCGCGATCCCTCAGTCTGGACCTGCGCTGGTTGCTGCTGGCGGTTATGTTGCTGCTCGCTGTTGCGCTTGCTGGTGGCGTGGCTGTAGGTGCCTGGTGGGCTCCGGCGACTGTGGCAGTGCGCGACGACGCGCAACTCAATCAGGTTTTGGACCAACAGCGTGCCGAGGTGGGTGAGGTGCGGCGCGACGCCCAGCGTCAGTTGGATGCCTTTGCCGTGCATGTCGCGGAACTACAAGCTCGTCTAATTCGTCTGGATGCCCTGGGTGCACGCCTGACCGAGCTGGCAGATCTGGATTCCAGCGAATTTGATTTCTCTCTTAATGTTGGTCAGGGCGGTGCTGAGGATGCTCTCGGTGACGCTGCCTATGCGCCGCCGCCGTTTATGGATGCGCTGGATCAATTAAGCCTGCGCCTGGACAGTCGTGAGCAGCAGCTCGAAGTGCTTGAGCAGCTTATTGGCGAGCGTCAGTTGAGTGAGGCTGAATACCTCTCCGGTATGCCGGTGCGTCACGGCTATATGTCTTCACCTTTCGGTCGTCGTGTGCATCCGCTGACTGGGCGCAATACGCTGCATAAAGGCGCCGACTTTGCCGCTAAACCTGGTAGTGATGTGGTGGCTGTAGCGGCCGGCGTGGTGAGTTTTTCCGGAGATCGCACTGGTTATGGGCATGTTGTAGAGATCAGTCATGCCGACGGCTATACCACGCTGTATGCGCACAATCAGAGCAATGTGGTGCAGATCGGTGATCTGGTGCAGCGTGGCCAGACCATTGCCCGGGTAGGGCGCAGTGGGCGCGCCACTGGCTACCATGTGCACTTTGAAGTCAGCAAGAATGGTCGGGTAGTCAATCCGGCCAGCTACATCGCCCGAGTTGCTGGCGTAGAATAACGCCGCTTTCCTCTGTTGCGTTTCCGGGTAGAATGCCCCCTTCGCACGCAGCCATAAGGCTGCATGGGCTGCTGTTCAGTTGCCCTCAATCCATACGTCTGGAAGATCCTGTCGATATGTTTGCGCCTTTGTTGAAGAAACTTTTTGGAAGCAAGAACGAGCGTGAAGTCAAACGCATGCTCAAGGCGGTTCAAGCCGTCAATGCCTTCGAGGAGCAGATGCTTGCCCTTTCCGATGAGCAACTGCGCGCCAAGACGGAGGCATTCAAAGCCCGTCTGGCCAAAGGTGAAACACTCGATCAGTTGCTGCCTGAGGCCTTCGCTGTGGCCCGTGAAGCGGGCAAGCGGGTCATGGGTATGCGTCACTTCGATGTGCAGTTGATCGGTGGCATGACCTTGCACGAAGGCAAGATTGCCGAGATGCGTACCGGTGAAGGTAAGACCCTGGTAGCGACCTTGGCCGTTTACCTCAATGCACTGTCCGGCAAGGGCGTGCATGTGGTCACGGTCAACGACTACCTGGCTCGCCGTGACGCCAACTGGATGCGTCCGCTGTATGAGTTTCTCGGCCTGAGCGTTGGTATTGTCACCCCGTTTATGCCGCCCGACGAGAAGCGTGAAGCGTACGCTGCCGATATTACCTACGGCACCAACAATGAATTCGGTTTCGATTACCTGCGCGACAACATGGCCTTCAGCCTGGACGAAAAATTCCAGCGAGAGCTGAATTTCGCCGTGATCGACGAAGTTGACTCCATTCTCATTGACGAAGCGCGCACCCCGCTGATCATCTCCGGCCAGGCCGAAGACAGCTCGCGTCTCTACATCGAAATCAACAAGCTGATCCCGCGCCTCAAGCTGCATATCGAGGAAGAAGAGGGCGTTGTCACTCAAGAAGGCCACTACAAGGTCGACGAGAAGGCGCGTCAGGTCGAGCTGAATGAAGCCGGCCACCAGTATGTTGAGGAAATGCTCACCGAGGTTGGCCTGTTGGCTGAAGGCGAGAGCCTGTACTCGGCGCACAACTTGGGTCTACTGACCCACGTTTACTCGGGCTTGCGTGCGCACAAATTGTTCCATCGCAACGTCGAGTACATCGTTCAGAAGGATCAGGTGCTGCTGGTCGATGAGCACACCGGGCGCACCATGCCGGGCCGCCGCCTCTCCGAAGGCCTGCATCAGGCGATCGAAGCTAAAGAAGGCTTGCCGATTCAGGCCGAGAGCCAAACCCTGGCCTCAACCACTTTCCAGAACTACTTCCGTCTGTATACCAAGCTGTCGGGTATGACCGGTACTGCGGATACTGAAGCGTTTGAGTTCCATCAGATTTACGGTCTGGCGGTGATCGTCATCCCGACCAACCGTGCTCTGGCGCGTAAAGACTTCAACGACCTGGTCTACCTGACTGCGGACGAGAAGTACGCTGCCATCGTTACCGATATCAAGGAAAGCATGGCGCTGGGGCGTCCAGTGTTGGTCGGTACGGCCACCATCGAAACCTCCGAGCACATGTCCACGCTGCTCAATCAGGAAGGTATCGAGCACAAGGTGCTCAACGCCAAATTCCACGAGAAAGAAGCGGAGATCATTGCTCAGGCCGGTCGTCCGGGGGCGTTAACCATTGCCACCAACATGGCAGGTCGTGGTACTGACATCCTACTGGGCGGCAACTGGGAAGTTGAAGTGGCCAACCTGGAAAACGCCACGCCTGAGCAGATCGCGCAGATCAAGGCCGATTGGCAGAAGCGTCACCAGCAGGTTATTGAAGCGGGTGGTCTGCATGTGATTGCCTCTGAGCGTCACGAATCGCGCCGTATCGACAACCAGTTGCGTGGTCGTTCCGGTCGCCAGGGTGATCCAGGTTCTAGCCGTTTCTACCTGTCGCTCGAAGACAGCTTGATGCGTATTTTTGCCTCTGACCGGGTGAAGAACTTCATGAAGGCGCTGGGCATGCAGTCCGGTGAGGCCATCGAGCACCGCATGGTCAGCAATGCCATCGAGAAGGCTCAGCGCAAAGTTGAAGGGCGCAACTTCGACATGCGTAAGCAACTGCTGGAGTTCGATGACGTAGCCAATGAGCAGCGCAAGGTGATCTATCACATGCGCAACACGCTGCTGGCTGCGGATAACATCGGCGAGACCATTGCTGAGTTCCGCCAGGAAGTGCTGGATCACACCATCAATCAGCATATTGCGCCGCAGTCGCTGCCTGAACAGTGGGATATCGCTGGCCTGGAAGAGGCGCTGTACAGCAGCTTTAACCTGCGCTTGCCGATCCAGCAGTGGCTCGACGATGACCACAAACTGTACGAAGAGACCCTGCGGGCACGCATTCTTGAAGAGCTGATCACGGCCTACAACGAGAAAGAAAGCGAGGCTAGCGCCGAAGCGCTGCGTACGTTTGAGAAGCAGATCCTGCTGCGCGTCCTCGACGATCTGTGGAAAGACCATCTGTCGACCATGGATCACCTGCGTCACGGTATTCACCTGCGCGGTTATGCGCAGAAAAATCCTAAGCAGGAATACAAGCGCGAGTCCTTCACCCTGTTCCAGGAACTATTGGATTCAATCAAGCGCGACACCATTCGTGTGCTGTCGCATGTGCAGGTTCGTCGTGAAGACCCAGCCGAAGAAGAGGCGCGCCTGCGCCGTGAAGCTGAAGCCATGGCTGAACGCATGCAATTCCAGCACGCAGAGGCCTCGGCCCTGCTGCCAGAAGCAATTGAAGAAGAAGGTGATCTAGCGGTTGCTGTTGCGCCGGTGCGCAGCGAGCCGAAGATCGGCCGCAATGAGCCGTGCCCATGTGGCTCGGGTAAGAAGTACAAGCACTGCCACGGTCAGGTTAACTAAGCCGCTGTCTGGGTTTGCTAGCGATGTTGCGTCTCTAGCTGGCAATCCAGAACAGGTTCTAAGCCTACTGTGTAGAGCGGGTTGAGCCGACAGTGAAGTTGGCTATGCTTGGCCTGCTTGATTAACGCCGCGAACGGTCTGACCGCTCGCGGCGTTTTACCATCGCAATCAGAGACGGTGCACCATGAGCGCCCTCTCTTATGTTCTACCACCTCAAGGAGTGTTCTCTATGGCTGTTGGTCTTGGCCCGTTGTCTACCCTGCACCCGGTTCCTGGCTTTGAATTGGGCATCGCTTCGGCGGGCATCAAGCGTCCGGGGCGCAAGGATGTGGTAGTCATGCGATGTGCTGATGGCTCCAGCGTAGCGGGCGTGTTCACCCTCAATGCGTTCTGTGCTGCGCCGGTGATTCTGGCCAAGAAGCGGGTGCTGGGTAACGTGCGTTACCTGCTGACCAACACTGGCAATGCCAACGCCGGCACGGGTGAGCCGGGCCTGCAGAATGCCGCGCGCACCTGCGCGGCCCTGGCGCAATTGGCCGGTGTCGATGAAAGCGCCGTGCTGCCGTTCTCCACTGGGGTTATCGGCGAGCCGCTGCCGGTGGAGAAGATTGAAGGCGCGCTGCAGGCTGCTCTGGATAACCTCGGTGAAGGCAATTGGGCCGAAGCTGCCACAGGCATCATGACCACCGACACTCTGCCCAAGGGCGCGAGCCGCCAGTTTGTTCACGATGGCGTTACCGTCACTGTGACCGGCATTTCCAAAGGCGCGGGGATGATCAAGCCGAATATGGCGACCATGCTCGGCTATATCGCGACCGATGCGAAAGTGTCCCAGGCTGTGCTGCAGGATCTATTGCGCGATGCGGCGAACAAATCGTTCAACCGCATCACCATTGATGGCGACACGTCGACCAACGATTGCTGCATGTTGATCGCCACTGGCAAGGCAGCCTTGCCGGAAATCACTCAGGCCAGTGGTGACCTGTTTGCCAAGCTCAAGGACGCGGTGTTCGGCGTGTGCATGGAGGTGGCGCAGGCCATCGTGCGCGACGGTGAAGGCGCGACCAAATTCGTCACTGTGCAGGTCAATGGCGGGGCGACCCATCAGGAATGCCTAGACGTTGGTTATGCCGTGGCGCATTCGCCGTTGATCAAAACGGCACTGTTTGCCTCTGACCCTAACTGGGGGCGCATCCTCGCTGCCGTTGGCCGGGCCGGCGTGGCGCAGTTGGATGTCAGCCTGATCGATGTGTTCCTCGGTGACGTCTGCATCGCCAGCCGCGGTTGCCGTGCTGCCAGCTACACCGAGGAGCAGGGCTCAGCGGTGATGGCTGAGGCGGAAATCACCATTCGCATCGAGCTAGGCCGTGGTACTTGCAGTGAGACGATCTGGACCACTGACCTGTCCCATGAGTACGTGAAGATCAACGCCGAATACCGCACCTGATCATTGCCGTGCCTGCTGTTTAATTCCCGCATTCCCGTTGTTCATGCCCCCATGAACAACGGGAATTTGCTATTGCGGGGGTCGCCTCTTAAGGTCGTTTGACCTTCCCGCAACGAGCGCAGCCCATGTCCCTAACTCTGATCATCGGTGACAAAACCTATTCGTCCTGGTCGCTAAGGGCAGCGCTGGCACTGGAGTTGACCGGCGCGCCTTATACCGAGCAGTTGATTGCACTGAACCGACCCGATACCCGCGCGCAGATTTTGCAGTACTCGCCGACCGGCAAGGTGCCGCTGCTGATCAGCAACGATGGCGCTATCTGGGACTCGCTGGCGATTGGTGAATACCTGGCGGAGTGCTTCCCCGCTGCGCAGCTGTGGCCGCAGGCGCGGGATGCTCGGGCGTTGGCGCGCAGTGCTTGCGCTGAGATGCACAGCGGTTTTGTGGCGCTGCGCAGCCATCTGCCGATGGACCTCAAGCGCAATCAGGCATTAGCCGAGATACCGGCTGATGCCATGGCGGATATTCAGCGCATCTGTGCGTTGTGGGCTGAGTGTCGGCAGCGCTTTGCTCAGGATGGTGCATTTCTGTTTGGTCAGGCCAGCCTGGCGGATGCCTACTTTGCCCCGGTTGCGGCGCGTCTGCGCAGTTATCAGGTTGTGCTGTCGGCTGAGGCCGCTGCTTATGTCGAAACTATTTATCAATGGCCAGCGTTCCAGCGCTGGTATCAGGCCGCTCAGGAGGAACATCTGGCGTGAAGCGTATTCATGTAGCCGCTGCCGTTATTCGCAGCGTTGACGGGCAGATCCTGCTCGCCAAGCGTTCCGACGATAAACATCAGGGCGGCCTTTGGGAGTTTCCCGGTGGCAAGGTCGAGGCCGGTGAAACAGTGCAGGCGGCCTTGGCCCGTGAGCTGGAAGAAGAGCTGGGCATTCGTCCCAGCGTTGCGCGACCGTTGATTCAGATACGCCACGACTACCCGGACAAACAGGTGTTGCTGGATGTCTGGGACGTTTGCGCCTATACCGGCGAGCCCCACGGTGCCGAAGGCCAGCCTCTGGCTTGGGTCAGCCCTCGGCAGTTGGATGACTATGCGTTTCCCGCTGCCAATAAGCCGATTGTGATGGCGGCACGGTTGCCGGATCGCTACCTGATTACCCCGCAAGATCTGACGCCTAGTGAATTGTTGAGCGGTGTACGGCAGGCCCTGGCCAACGGCATTCGTCTGATCCAGTTGCGCGCGCCGGGCATGTTTGACGCCCAATACCGCGACCTGGCAATCGATATTCAGGGATTGTGTGCCGGCAAGGCGCAACTGATGTTAAAGGGGCCGCTGGAGTGGTTGGGCGATTTCCCTGCTGCGGGCTGGCACCTGACGGCGGAGCAGTTGCGTAAGTACGTCGAGCATGGCCGGCCATTTCCGTCGTCGCGCCTGCTTGCTGCCTCTTGTCACAGTGTTGAAGAGTTGCAACTGGCGACGCGCATGGGCGTGGACTTCGTGACGGTGTCGCCGGTGCAGGCCACCCAGACCCATCCCGATGCCGTTCCGCTCGGTTGGCCGCAGGTAGCCGGGTGGCTGCAAGGCTTCAATCAGCCGGCCTATGTGCTGGGTGGTGTTGGCCCTGATGACCTTGAACAAGCCAGGCAGGCGGGCGCCCAGGGTGTGGCGGGCATCCGCGCGTTCTGGCCGGTGTAACGGCGACTTGATCCTGGCGCACAGCGTTGCGCTATAGTTAGCGCCCCTAAATGGTGCGTGTGGGTGTGTGGTCGGTGAGTACGTTCCAAGATTGGTTGCGGGCGTTCTGGCCTGTGGCAATGCCGGTGAAACGCAGCGAACAGGCGTTGAGTTGTTTGGGTGCCTGCCTCGGCCTGCTGTTCACCGCCTGGCTGTGCAGCTACACGCAGGGGATAGACAACCCCTGGCTGATCGCGCCAATGGGGGCTTCCGCTGTACTGCTGTTCGCCGTGCCCGCCAGTCCTCTGGCCCAGCCTTGGTCGATCCTTGGCGGCAATACCATCAGTGCTTTGGTCGGCGTCGCCTGTGCTGCCTGGCTAGGGCATGGTGCCGCTGTCGCGGCCCTGGCTGGTGGCCTGGCGATTGCTGCGATGTTCTCTCTGCGCTGCTTGCATCCACCTGGCGGTGCCGTGGCCCTTACGGCTGTGCTGGCGGGGGAGGACATCGCCCATCTGGGCTTTCATTTTGCGTTGTATCCGGTGGCACTCAACTCGTTGGGCCTGCTGCTGATTGCTTTGTTCTTCAACAATGCCCTGCGCCGCCGCTATCCCCATCGTCCGACAGAGCACGCCAATATTCACGGCACCCGTGACGCCATCCCGCGCGATCGCCTGGGTTTCACTCCCGAAGACTTGGATGCTGTGCTGGAGGCTCGTGGCGAACTGTTGGACATCAGCCGCGATGACCTCGAGGAAATCCTTCAGCAGACCGAGTTGCGGGCGTACCGCCGGCGTTTCGGAGAAATCCTCTGCGCCGACATCATGTCCCGCGACGTGCTGTATATCGATCCCGGTGCCAGCGTGCAGGCCGCTCTGCAACTGCTCCGCGAGCATCGGTTGGGGGCATTACCGGTTGTCGATGTGGGGCATGAGTTGCAGGGCATGCTTGACCTGCATGACCTGCTGGCTGTTGATCCGGTCGTCCCCACCTCTGTGCGCAGCCTAATGCGCCGTCAGGTCGCCTGTTGTCGTGCAGACTGGCCAATTACCTACCTGGTCGATACGTTATCCAGCGGGCTTGAGCACAAGGTGCCTGTGCTTGATGAGCACCGGCGGCTACTCGGTATCGTCACCCAGTCAGACTTGGTGGCGGCGCTGTTCCGGGTGTCACTGGAGCGTTATCCCGGCGCATCGAGTTCGGCACCAGGGCTGCGCCCAGTCCAGCCACCAGCAGATTGCTGAGGGTTTGTTGCAGATGGGCTTTCAGGCGGATTGGCGGGTGAGTGAAGCAGTGCTCAAGGCAGCACGTGAACAGTACGCTTTGCAAGGCCAGGCAGCGCAAATGGCGTGGCAGGTGGCTAGAGCGGCAATGCCTATGCGCGTGCTGCCTTCGCTCAACGCGCTCTGAAAGGTTGCACCTGCACCGCCGGCCATAGGCAGGTTCTTGGCAGCAGGATGGCGTAGCGTAACTGGCGAAAATCGATCATTGATTCTTTTTCGGTAAGAGTGTTTATCTCAAATAGAGTTAGACGGTACCTATTGTCAGCCTCTACGCTTACCGACCTTTTGTGATCGTGAACTGAGTGTGTGATGGCCTCCGTTTTCAATGTCATTCTGCCAATCTTTGCTCTGATCCTGGCCGGCTACCTATGCCGGCGGTTCGGCATCCTCGGGCCAAACGCCGCGTCGGAAATCAACCGTATGGTGGTTTGGCTATGCCTGCCAGCCTTGCTGTTCAAGGCCACGGCTACGGCGGCCTGGGAACAAATCTGGCAACCGCAATTTATTCTGGTTTACAGCATTGCCACGTTGCTGGTCTTTGTGGCGACGCTGCTGTGGCGTTTGCGCCATACCGGTAACCTGGCAGATGCCAGTATCCAGGGGCTCAGCGCCTCCTATGCCAATACCGGCTATATGGGCATCCCCTTGTGTCTGTTGGTGCTGGGGGAGGCCGGGTTGCAACCGGCTCTGGTTGCCACGCTGATTGTGGTCTGTGTGTTGTTTGCCCTGGCAGTGGTGTGTATCGAAGTTGCTTTGCAGGGTGAGAAAAACCTGCTCCGGGCTGTGGTTAAAGTGCTGCTGGCCCTGGCGAAAAATCCATTAGTGGTATCGCCGCTGCTCGGTGGGTTTTGGGCGGCAGGCGGGCAGACCTTAGCGGTGCCGGTCGAGCAGTTCTTAACATTGCTGGCGAGTGCCACTGCGCCCAGTGCCCTGATCTCGCTGGGGCTGTTTCTCGCGCATAAACAGGTGGGGCGAGGAGAGGGCAGTGTTGCGCTGGTGTTGATCAAGCTGATCGTGCATCCGCTAATCACTTGGATTCTGGCCTTTCACGTGTTCAGTTTGCCGCCGCTTTGGGCATCTGCCGCCTTATTGATGAGTGCTTTGCCAACGGGCACGGGGCCGTTCATGCTCGCCGAGTTTTATCGGCGTGAGGCGACTGTGGTCTCTCATACGATTCTCTTTTCGACCCTTGGCTCACTACTGAGCTTGTCGCTATGCCTGTACCTGATTGGCAGCGCTGGCTAGGCCGGCTTTGACGGGCCGCCTGTGGCTGCGGCCTAATAGCATTCGGTTTTTGTGAGTTCTGCCATGTCTGTGTCCCAGCGTTCCCCTTCGAATATGCGTCCTAGTACGCTGCACCTGCCGCGCGGCGACTGGACTACGGTGTTCGAGTGCCTGTGCGCGCACTTTCCGGCGATTGCCTCGGCGGTGTGGCAAGAGCGTATTGCCCGTGGTCGAGTATTGGACGCACAAGGGCAGCCGCTGACGATGCTCACGGCTTATCGTGAAGGGCTCAAGGTGCATTACTTTCGCGAAGTGCCAGCCGAGACGCCGATCCCCTTCGAGGAAGCCCTGTTGCATATCGACGAGCATCTGCTGGTCGCGGATAAGCCACATTTTTTGCCGGTAATGCCGGCAGGGGAGTATGTCGAGCAGACGCTGCAGGCGCGTCTGGCTAAGCGTCTGAATAACGCGGACCTGGTGCCGCTGCATCGGATTGATCGACACACTGCCGGTTTGGTGCTGTTTTCCACCAACCGCGAGAGCCGTGGCCAGTATCAGGCGCTGTTTCGCCTGCGGCAGATGGATAAGTGCTACGAGGCCTTGGCGCAAGCACTGCCGCAGTTAACTTTTCCCTTGCTGCGGGCCACGCGCTTGGACGCCGCAGAGCCGTTCTTTCGCATGCAGGAAGTGGCCGGGCAAGCCAATACCGAAACGCGCATCGAAGTCGCCGAGCGACTCGGCGAACATTGGCTGTATCGGCTTTACCCGGTGACAGGCAAGAAGCATCAACTACGCGTGCACTTGGCAGCTTTAGGCGCGCCGATCCTCAATGATCCGTTCTATCCCGAAGTCACGGATGCGCCGGATAGCCCTGATGACTACAGCAAGCCACTGAAGCTGCTGGCTCGCGGTCTAGCGTTCGATGACCCCATTACAGGCGAGCGGCGTAGCTTCGAGAGTCGCCTCAGTCTGCTTTGAGGTCGCCGCTCAATTACCTCGGCGCTGCGCGCTAGACCGCTGGCTTTGCCGCCGCCTGCCAGAGCACTTCATCAATCCCTTGGCGTTTGGCGATCAGCCGTGCTGCGACGAACAGCAGGTCGGACAGGCGGTTGACGTAGGCCAGGCCGACGTCGCGGATTGGCTCCACTGCATTCAGGTGTTGGCAGCGGCGCTCTGCACTGCGGGCCAGGCTGCGGCACACATGGGCTTGGGCAATCAGGCGTGAGCCACCGGGCAGAATAAAGTTTTCCAGCGGGCCGACCTCTTCATTCCAGCGGTCGATGGCGGCTTCCAGTCGCTCGATTTCGGGCGTTTGCAGGGCTTGGTAGTCGGGCATGGCCAGCTCGCCACCGAGGTCGAACAGGCGATGCTGGCAGTGCGCGAGCACCTCGATGATTTCCGACAATTCCGGGCATGCCGCCTGTTGCTCGGCCAGATCAGCCAGCAACAGGCCAATATGGCTGTTGAGCGTATCCACTTCGCCCATCGCATCCACGCGCGGGTGGTCTTTGGTCACGCGACGGCCATCGGCCAGGCCGGTTTCGCCGGTATCACCGGTACGGGTATAGATTTTCGAGAGACGGTAGCCCATGTTCAGAGACCTGTGTCGGGGTAGGAGGTGGCCAGCGGCAGGCGCAGCGTGAAGCAGGTGCCCTGGCCGGGTTTGGACTGCACTTCCATCTGCCCTTTGTGGTTGTTGGTGATGATGAAGTAGGAGACTGACAGGCCGAGCCCGGTGCCTTGGCCGACTTCCTTGGTGGTAAAGAAGGGTTCGAAAATGCGCTTGCGCACCAGCTCGGACATGCCGACGCCGTTGTCTTCCACCTGAATTTCCGCCCAGGGCGCAGCCAGGCGCACGCGCAGGATAATTTGCCCCGGCTGATGGTTGTCGGTGCGCTGGTGAATGGCCTGGGCCGCATTTTTCAGCAGGTTGAGCAGTACTTGCTCCAGTTCATTGGCGGTGGCCGGCACGGCGGGTAGATCGGTGGCGAACTCGCGTTGAATACTGAGACTCTTAAAGTCGAAACTGTCGGTCAGGTCGAAGTCGTTGCTGGCGATTTCCACTGCCTGATCGATCAAGGCCGGTAAGTGGCAAGGTGCTAGCTGGCGATCACTGCGGCGGCTGAAATTGAGCATGTGACTGACGATTTTTGCCGCGCGAGTGCCGGCCTGCTGAATGCCATCGAGCAGGTGCGGAATTTCTCGGGCGGTCAGGTAACGGTCGATGGCCTCCAGGCAGATGCCGGCGTGTTCGGCCTGTTCGCGATTCTTGTCCAGCTCGGGCGAAAGGCGTCGGCGGATGTTTTGCACGTTGTGCAGGATCGCCCCCAGTGGGTTGTTGATCTCGTGGGCCATGCCTGCGGCCAGGCCACCGACCGAGAGCATCTTCTCTGACTGCACCATCATTTCTTCGAGGTTCAGGCGTTGGGTTATGTCGTCGATGCGGATCACCACGCCGCGCCCGCTACCGCCTGCTAACGGGTAGAAAGTCAGGGCGAAGTGGTGCGGTTGCTCATTGCCGCCCCAGGTCACGCGCTCAATCTTTTCGACCTCATGGCGTTCGACGGTGCGTTTCAGTTGCGGCAGGAAGGGTTTTAACGGTGGAAAGGCGAGAAAAATGGGCTGATTCAGTGCTTCGTCCATGCGGGTGCCGGAGAGGCTGCTGGCTTCCTGGTTCCATTGAGTGACGTAGAGCTGTTCATCAAGGGCGATCAGCGCCGAGGGCATGGAGTCGATGATGCTGTTGAGGTAGTTCTGAAAACCGGTGAGCTTTTTCTCGATCTTGCTGCGCACCTGCACTTCCAGCTCCAGTTTGCGGTTGGAGTGGCGGGTTTCCTCAGCCAGGTGCTGGGCGTGGTCGAAGGCTTCCTGGGCGTCATCACGGGCGCGCTTGAGCTGTTGCTCGCGAGCCTCAATGCGCACCAGCATGGTGTTGAACGCATCGGCTAGGCTGCCGATTTCGTCGTGGTTGCCACGCCGAGCGCGCAAGGCGTAGTTCTCCTCACGGGTGACCTGGCGGGAGAGTTCTTCCAGGCGGCGGATTGGCCGGGTAATCAGGCGGCGTACCTGGCGCGAGACGATCAGCCAGAAGAATACGCTCAGGATAAGAATCACCAGGCTGGCGGTCAGGGTACCGGTGTAAAACGCTCCGGGCAGCTCGCTGGACGCCACCAACAGCAAATGGCCAGGTTTGCCCGTGGCTTGTGGCAACTCGACCAGTTGGTTGATACGAAATTCGTTGTAGCGCCAGGACTCAACTTCTTCGATATGTTGCGGTAGATCTAGTTTTTCGCCGCGCTGCAATTGCGCCAGGTTCAGGCCGTCAGCGTCATAGATCACCGCTGCGCGTAAAGGTGAGTAGTCATCCAGGCGTTTGAGGAGGGCTTTGGCGGCTACCGGGGAACTCAGTGCCTGATCGCTCAGCGGTGGGCTGGCAATCAACCGACCAAGCGTGTGCAGCGCTTGGGGCGTGACACTTTCCTGGGATATCCAGTAGGCCGCACTGATAAAGGCCAGATTGGCCACCAGCAGTACGGTGGCCAGCAGGGCCAGCAGGGCGACCAGCAGTTTGCGGCCTACAGGAAGGTTTTCAAGGCGCTGACGCAGAGGCATGTTGAGGTGTGTCGTGGTGGTGAGCGTGCAGGCAGGTTAACGCGCGGCTCAGTGACTGGGCAAACCGCGTGCGTTGAGGTGAGCCAGTAGTTGGTTATGCAGGGCTTGCAGGTGCGGTAGTGGCAACTGGTGACGTTGCCCCGCGTTGCAGGCGTAGCCCAGTAAATAGGCGATTTCCGTGCGCCTGCCTTGGCTGACATCCTGGTGCATTGATGAGTAATTGGCCGCTGTGGCCTCAATCACCCGCTGCACGTCCTCCAGCAAGTTCTCTGCTGCAGCGCAGTGGCCACATTGCTGCAGCAACTCGACCAGCTCACTGCACAGGCAGGCAACGTGTGCGGGGTGCTCGCGCAGCCCGCCGTTTTGGCAGTCGTGTAGTACGGTTAGCGGGTTGATCGCGCAGTTCAGCGCTAGCTTTCGCCACAGGCGGCTGAGGATATCCAGGCTCCACTCATGGGCAATTCCGGCCTTACGCAGGTCTGCCAGCCAGGCGGGTGGCTGCAGATCAAGCGGGTCGCCGAGCCAGGTATGACCGTGGCCAGCAAATACCACCTGGAAATCCGCCTGGCGAAATGCGCCTTCGGTGCTGGAGGCCATTATGCAGCGAGCGTGAGGGGCTTCGCGTGCCACTTCATCTTGGCTACCCAGGCCGTTTTGCAGCAAGAGAATTTCCGCGCCGGGGCTGAGCCGGTGCGTCAGTTGGGCCACTGCCGGGGCGGCGTCGTAGGCTTTGCAGGCCAGCAACAGGCGCTGAATCGGCTGCGGATGCTCTGTTGTTTGGGCTGCTATGGGGTAGTGCTGCGCCTGGCCCTGTTCAATCAGGGTAAGACCGCCAGCGTGTTGGTAGCTCTGCAGGCGTGCTTGATCGCGCAGAATCAGTTGCACGGGCAAACCGGCGCGTGCCAAACGGGTTGCCCACAATGTACCGAGGCTGCCCGCGCCGAGGATATGCCACATTAAACGCGCCCCTTAGTGCGGCAGTGGCAGGCGTAAGGCTGTAACCCGGCCGCTGCTGTACGATTCGGGCAGGAGACGTTCTGCGTGAGCGATGATCTGCTCGGGCGTGCAGGGCAGGCCCTTGGCATCCAGGCCGACCAGACTGATCCCCGCCTTGAGGCTGATAAAGCCTTCGCTGGTTTTGAACGCCTTGAGGTTTATACCCTCATGCAGGCGTTTGAAGCTGCTCGGCGAGCATTCGTGCAGGTCTGACAGTAGGGTGATCAAGGCGAAATGGCTTTCATCCATACGTACCAGTACATCCAGTGGCCGCACTAGCTGTTGCAGGCGACGGGCCACGCCAGTCAGCAGTTCGTTGTAGAACGCATCGCCATACTGTTGATGCAGCTCGTGTATGTCCTGCAGGCCGATCAGCAGGTAACACAATGCACCGCCGCGGGACTCGATCTGGCGCAGGCTACCGAGGGTTTTCTGGTGCAGGTAGCGCGTGTTACCCAGGCCAGTGAGTGAGTCGATCAGGTTGCGCTCTTCCAGGCTGGCAATGTTTTCAGTGAGTAAGCGGTTTTCCTGCAGCAGGCGCTGCAGGTTGTTACACAGGCGGTCGGCGGCGTAGACCCTTGGTACCAGTTGCTCGCTCATTGCGGCTTTGCTGATGAAGTCGTCGACACCGCTGTCGAAGGCTTCGCTAAGTACGTTCTCGCCCTCCTTGCCGGTGAGGAGGATGACGTAGGTGTAGTGATGGGCCATTTCGTCAAACTGGCGCACCTGCAGCGTTAGCTCCAGGCCGTTCATTTCAGGCATCAACCAGTCGGCTAGCAATACGCTGGCGGGGCGTTGCTCAAGCAGTTTGATCGCTTCGGCGGCGCTGCTGGCAAAGCGTAAGTCCTGATAGCCCGCCTGGCTCAAGGCACGCCCGATCATAGCGCTGGAGAATTTGGCGTCATCGACGACCAAAATGCTCAGGTGGGGGTTAGGCATGGGCAGGCTCACTAGAGGGAAATCGTATAGGCCCGCTACTTCGTCGGGCAGTGTTTGTTGCTACCGCTATATAATGGCCGCGTTTTTTTATCGTCAAGCCAGGCGTGTCCCATTCGTGATGTAGGGCGCGCCGTCTATCTGGAGCAAACCCATGCCTTCGTTCGACGTGGTGTCCGAGCTGGACAAACATGAAGTTACCAACGCCATCGACAACGCCATCAAAGAGCTGGAGCGTCGTTATGATCTACGCGGTAAAGGTAGCTTTGAACTGAAAGAGCTGACTGTCAACCTGACAGCTGATGCGGATTTTCAGTTGGAGCAGATGGTCGAGATTCTCAAGCTGGCCTTGATCAAACGCAAGATCGATGTGCAGTGCGTAGAGTTCAAGGATGCCTACCCGTCAGGCAAGAGCGTCAAGCAAGAGGCTGTCTTGCGTGAGGGCATCGAGAAGGACCTGGCCAAGAAGATTGTCGCGCACATCAAGGACAGCAAGCTCAAAGTGCAGGCGGCCATTCAGGGCGAGCAGGTCCGTATCACCGGGAAAAAACGCGATGACTTGCAGGAGGCCATTGCCGCCCTGCGCAGTAAAGATTTCGGCATGCCGCTGCAGTTCAACAATTTTCGCGATTGAACCATGGTGGCGCAGTAGTGTCGCAACCAACTCTATCCGTTTAACCGCCATGGCAAGCCATGGCGGTTGCGTTTTATGCACAGGAAACAGGAGTACCCCATGGAGATGAACATCGACCAACTGGTCAAATTGTCGGAGGCTTGGTTGCCTGTTGTGCTGGAGTACAGCGGCAAACTGACCTTGGCTCTGTTCACGCTGCTGATCGGCTGGTGGCTGATCGGTCGGCTCACCGCCAGCATTGGCCGTCTGCTTGAGATGCGTCAGGTTGACCGGGCGCTGAGTAGCTTTATCGGCAGTCTGGTTAGTATTGTGCTGAGAGTTCTGTTGTTGGTCAGCGTGGCCTCAATGATCGGTGTAGAAACCACCTCATTCATTGCCATGATCGGTGCGGCCGGTTTGGCGATTGGCCTGGCATTGCAAGGCAGTTTGGCGAACTTTGCCGGTGGCGTGCTGATCATGCTGTTCCGTCCGTTCCGTGCCGGCGACTGGATTGAGGCGCAAGGTGTTGGCGGCAGTGTCGACAGCATCCATATTTTCCACACCATATTGAAGACTGCTGATAACAAAGTGGTGATCGTGCCTAACGGCAGTCTGTCGAATGGTCATATCACCAACTATTCGCGCGAGCCCAAACGTCGCGTTGATATCAGCCTGGGCATCGATTACTCCAGTGACATCAAGCAGGCCCGTGAAGTGCTGCTGAAGATTGCCGAAGACCCGCGCGTGCACCGCGACCCTGCGCCGGTGGTGTTTGTCACTGGGCTAGGCGATAACGCGATCAACCTGTCGCTGCGTATTTGGGTGGATACTGCGGACTTCTGGCCGGTAACCTTTGCCTTTACCGAGCAGGCCAAGGAGCGCTTGACTGAGGCGGGCATCGGTATTCCATTCCCGCAACGGGTTGTGCATCTGGTGCAGCAGAGCAGCTGAGCTCTCGCCCGTTAACGAGCCCTCGCCGCATTAGCGGCGAGTGGCGTTGTAGATGCTCTTGAAGTCGCGGCCCATGGCTTGCTGGTAATGGCTTATTAAGCTTTGCCAGTCGTCTTGGTCCCAGGGCGAGTGGCGCCGTAGCTGCAGCATGTCGTGCAACGCGGCTTGTTTACTGGTCAGGCGGCGCCTGCATTTTTCTAAATCAAGCAGTGCTACTTCCGGTATCGGCGCAGAGCCCTCGGTGTTGATGCGCACAAAAATATGCTTGATATAGATGCAGCCGTGTTGCCAGCGAGCAGTGTGTAACCGTGCAAGCGTTAGGGCTACTTCAACCAGCAGTTGTTGGTGCAATGTTTCGCCATACTGCTCGCGGTCATTCTCGGTATACCACTCATCAATAGGTTGAAAACCAGCCAGTGCTTTAGTAACTAACAGTGCACGCCAGCCTTCAGCGCTCTGTTCGGCCGCGCAATAGACAATCTCGGGAACTGTTACCCCTGCTTTTCGGGCACCCAGTAGCGCTTCTTGTTCGCGTAGCACGGTTGGGCGGCCCAGAGGGTAGCGTAGGCTGCGGTGTATGTGCCCGGTTTGGCGTTTAGCGTAGAGCAACTTTCCGTCTTTATGGATCCGTTGAACACCGCTACAACCACCTCTGCGATCGTTCGGCTCTTCTACCCATTCACCCTGAATTTCCCACCAGCTATCAAGGCTGGTGGGGTTGTTGAAATAGCTAGCGTTACTGAATTCCACTGTCATGGTATGTCCCTATGCGAATCTCAGGGTGCAAGCAAGACTCTTGCCAGATTTTTGGAGGGTGTCAGGATTGCTACGTTAATCGCGTGGATCTAAAGGGCTCGTTCGCGCCGCCACTGCAGAATAATCAGAATCAGTGTTGGCACGCCTAACAGCGCTGTGATCAGGAAGAACTGGGCGTAGCCGAGCTTTTCTACCATTACCCCTGAGTAACCACCGATTAGGCGCGGGAGCAAGAGCATGATCGAGCTGAGCAGGGCGTACTGCGTGGCAGAGAACTTCAGGTTAGTCAGGCTTGAGAGGTAGGCGACAAATGCTGCAGTGGCCAGTCCGGCACTGAAGTTGTCGGCAGAGATGGTGAATATCAACATCTGCAAATCTGCACCCATGCCGGCGAGCATAAGGAACAGCAGGTTGGTGGCTGCCGAAGTCGCACCCCCAATAAACAGGATCGGCAGGATGCCGAAGCGGACGATTAACAGCCCCCCGAAGCCCGCACCAATCAGGGTCATGACGAGGCCGAACAGCTTGCTGACGCTGGCGATTTGATCTTTGGTAAAACCTTGGTCGATGTAGAACACGTTGGCCATCACGCCCATTACGGTGTCCGACATGCGATAGGTGGCGATCAGGCCCAAGAGCAGAAAGGCCTGCCAGCGGTAGCGCAGGATGAAGTCATTAACCGGGGTTAGCACGGGCGCCAGCCCACGACGGCCCATGGATGACAGGCAGGCTGCGGTAAGGATGGTGTAGAGCAGGGCGCGCAGGAAGGCGCGGTCTTCCAGCAGCAGGTCAAGCAGGCTGGCCTCGCCGTTGATCAGGCTGGCGAAGTCGGTGTTGTAGAACTGGGTAAACATCGCAGGTACCGACACCAGTAGCACGATCAGCACCAGTACCGAGGCAATCTGGTGGCTGAAGCCATAGCTCGCGGCGGCCAATTGGGTGCGTAGTGGTACGGCCGGCTCGCGCATCCACAGGCTGGTGAGCAGGCCCGGGAGCATCAATAGGGCAAATAGCAGGTAAGTACCGGCCCAGGCATCGTGCTGATAGAGCAGGGCTGTGGAGCCGAACCCTTCGGCGAAATACAGTGCGCCTGCGGTGGCCAGCAGTGCGGCAACGCGGTAGCCAGCCATGTAGCTGGCTGCCAGTGCGGCTTGGCGGGTGTCGTCGACGATCTCTAGGCGGTAGGCGTCGACCGCGATGTCTTGGGTGGCAGAGGCAAAAGCCACCAGCACCGCCAAGGATATCAACCCGGTCAGTTGTGTTTGCGGGTCACACAGGGCCATGCCGGCCAGACCAATGGCGATCAGGATTTGTGACAGCACCAACCAAGAGCGACGTCGGCCCAGGCCTCCGAGCAGAGGTAGGCGCCATTGGTCGAGCAGCGGTGACCAGACCCACTTAAAGGCATAGGCAAGCCCTATCAGGCTGGCAAAACCAATGGTTTCGCGGGCCACGCCGGCTTCGCGCAACCAGACGGAAAGGGTGGAAAATACCAACATATAGGGCAAGCCAGCGGCAAACCCTAGAAGCAGTAGCACCAGTGTTGAGGGGCTGGAGTAGGCAGCAATGGCATCGCGCCAGCTTTTACGGGGCATTTGCAGAGGTATCAGCCTGAGGTTGACCTAATAAAGGGCGCACTCTAGGGGCTGTTGCCGTTTAAGTGCAAGCCGCGTTGCCGCGAAAAATCTCGCCAGGCTAGGCGCGGTGGCGATGAAACTGCAGCAGACCTTACCCGCTGTGCTCTCTTGGGCGCCAGCCATAGCGCGGCATGTCCACCTTATCGTTGTGTATGTGCACGCCTTCGTCACGTAAGCGGTTTCGCTGTTCGTCCCCGCTGGGGCTGCCGGCGGGCAAACTGAGGCGGCCACCGGCTGCTATGACCCGGTGCCAGGGCAGCGTACTGCCTTCTGGCAATTGACTGAGCGTGCGGCCAACCCAGCGTGCGGCGCGACCTAGGCCAGCGTATGCAGCCAACTGCCCATAACTCACCACGCAGCCCGCTGGCACGTGCGCGAGCACGCTAAACAGAGCCGTACGCCGCTCGGCCTGGCTTGCTGTATGCAGGTCAGAGCCGGCATGCTTGGCTCCTTGTTTGGGCTCGTTATTCGGCTTTTTTATCATGTGGCTACGTACCCTGTGTTTCTTACTACTTATTGCGCTAGGCGCGCCGACTTGGGCTGATACGGTCTGGTTGAATAATGGTGACCGGCTGACGGGCGAGATCATCTTGCTTGATGGCGGCAAGCTGGCGCTTAAAACTAGGTATGCCGGCCAGGTACTGATTGCCTGGAAGGATATCGATACCCTGCGTTCCGAGAAACCTTTGCTGGTCCGACGTGAAGGCTTCGACAGTGAACACAGCAAACAGTTGGAGGCGGCCGGTAAAGGCATGGTGCGGATGGTCAACGCCAGTACGCAAACCATTCCTCTGGCCAGCATCAATCGGTTGATTCCTCCGCGCCCGGTGCTACAGGACCGCTTATGGGAAGGCAATCTGGACGCGAAACTGGAAATGAAACGCGATGACAGCGAAAGCGATGAGTGGAAGCTCAAAGGCAATACGCGTATGGAACACGGCCGCTGGCGTCACGTGTTAGCCGGTGAGCTGGAACGCAAGGTCAAAAATGACGCGAAGACTGCCGGTAACTGGCAGTTGGAATACGATCTCGATCGCTTTATCACGGACCATTGGTTCTGGCGGGTCGGTGCCGAGCAGGACGAGGACGAGTTCGCCTTCCTGAATCGTCAGCGTTCGCTGGGTACCGGTCCGGGTTATCGCTTCTGGGATAATGAGCTGGGCCGGTTGGATGTGATTGGCCAGTTCAATCGCCTGCAGCTAGACACTCGTGCCGGCGAGCTGGCGTTGAATACCTACTCGTTCTCATGGGATTACAAACGCCTGCTCTGGGGCACCCGCCTGGAGTTCTACAGTACGGCCGAGCTGCAGCTGCCAGATATAGATGAAATTGACTATGTGCTCGACAGTGAAATGGGCCTGCGTTACCGGCTGACGGACTGGGCACGCCTATCACTGCTGTATGAGCTGGATCAGGCGCGTGGACTTGGGCAGACCAGCAGTGAGCGGCGTTATCTGTTGGGCGTGGGGGTGGGTTGGTAGGTTAAACGAGTGAACTCACGATGATTCCGTCGGTCTTTGCTTGCTCTGGTGTCGTGCTTACGGATAATGCTCGACCTTTCGCCACCCTAAGAAAGACACATCTTCCTTATGCTATCCAGATCCCTGTTGTGCCTGGCCCTTTCTGTGGCTGCTACCTCCGCTTTTGCGGATACCGTTTGGCTGAAAAATGGCGATCGCCTGACCGGCCAAATCAAGTTCTATGATGGCGGCAAATTACTGCTGGCCACCGACTACGGTGGAGCGATTGCTCTGGACTGGAACAAAATCGCGACCCTGGAAAGTGATCAGGAGTTGCTGATCAAGGAAAATGCCATCACTGGTGAGCGCACCAAGTCCCTGCAATCGGCTGAGCCCGGCAAGGTCACGCTGGCCAACGGCGGAGCGCCCAAAACGGTCGAACTGGCCAGTATTCAGCAAATTCTCAAGCCCAAGCCATTGGTTGAAGATCTTGTCTGGAAAGGCAATGTCGATGCCTCGTTGGACTACAAGCGTGCTGAGCGCGACACCGATGATTACGATATCAGCCTGAAAACCCAGGCTCGGCACGGCCTATGGCGGCATAACGCGCAAGCGGATTACAACCGTGAGTACCAAGACGACGTGGTGACCACGGATAACTGGAGCGCCGAATATGCGCTGGACCGTTTTCTCACGGAGAAATGGTTTTGGCAGGGGCGTCTGGAGTACAAGCGTGACCGCATCGAAGAAGTGCGCCGGCAGCGGACGCTGGGTACAGGTCCGGGTTATCAGTTCTGGGATAACGAGTTGGGCGCTTTCTCCATTGCTGGGCTGATTAACCGTTCTGACTATGAATTCGACACGGGTGAGCGTGAAAATTTCTATGCGGTAAGCATGAAGTGGGATTACAACCGTTACCTGATCGGCAAAAGTGTCGAGCTGTTCAGTGATGGCGAGGTGGGCAAGCCATTGAATAATGTCGCCGATTACACACTCGATGCGGCGGTGGGCTTGCGCTACAAACTTACCGACTGGGCCTCGTTGAATATGAAGGCCGAGAAGGATCTGGTCAGCGGTTCTGAAGGTGAGTTGGACGAGACTCGCTACAGCCTGGGCTTCGGGGTCGGTTGGTAATGTAGTACTACACAATGAAACAGCCCGCTCAGTGAGGGAAACTCTGAAAAAGACTTCCTGATTTTGGCAAAATACCCAGACTCCACCCGCCGAGTTTTCCGATGAAGCAGATGACCTTCGCCGACGCCGAGTACGCCGGTAAGCGCAAGCAGACCCGCAAAGAGTTGTTCCTGATCG
>NZ_JAYGFK010000015.1:0-158345 GCF_046581935.1 Pseudomonas sp. | reverse complement strand
GGAATAGCCGCTGCGAAGCGTTCGCAGCGGCTAAAAACACTGAAATATGCGAGATACTGATCGTTTTTTGGTCAGTTGCCGTTTTAAAAATCAGCAAGGGCTGAAGTCGACCGGAAATACAGGGCTACTTCAGAGCATCCTAAATGCCTCATTGCTGGGCGAAGCTTAACGCCCTATCGGGGTGTCCAGAATCATTGAGCCACAACAAGTTAGCAGGGCTGGGGCGTTGGCAGAGCGTGATGCCGCGCGAGTGCGTTAGCCGTAAAGTTTTAGCTCGCTAGCATGTCGTGGGTGGCAGTTAATCGCAGGTTAGGTGGGCTATGTTAATATTCCGTTTTTACTGAGTGTGGATGGAATTATGAGTGGAAAAGCTGCAAGCCAGGACTCGTCATCGAGCCTGAAAATCTACCTGCGCTTACTCTCTTATATTCGTCCTTACCTAGGTTTTTTTGCGCTGAGTATTCTAGGCTTTCTAATCTTTGCATCAACTCAGCCGATGCTTGGGTACATCCTCAAATATTTTGTCGACGGTCTTTCCAACCCTGATGCTACCTTGTTTCCAAGCGTACCTTATTTGCGGGATCTTCAATTGGTGCAGGCTGTACCGCTGCTGATTGTGCTGATCGCATTTTGGCAGGGAGTAGGCTCCTACCTGGGTAATTACTTCCTGGCCAAGGTGTCTTTGGGATTAGTCCATGATCTGCGTGTTGCATTGTTCAATAATTTGCTGACGCTGCCTAATCGCTATTTTGATAGCCATAACTCCGGTCACTTGATCTCGCGTATTACCTTCAACGTGACGATGGTCACTGGCGCTGCCACGGATGCAATCAAAGTTGTCATTCGGGAGGGCATGACAGTGATCTTCCTGTTTGCCACTTTATTGTGGATGAACTGGAAGTTGACATTGGTGATGGTTGCCATTCTTCCGGTTATCGGCTTAATGGTGACTAGCGCCAGCAAAAAGTTTCGCAAACAGAGTAAGAAAATTCAGGTAGCTATGGGGGATGTTACCCATGTGGCCTCGGAAACTATTCAAGGATATCGCGTGGTACGCAGTTTTGGTGGCGAAGCCTACGAGCAGGAGCGTTTTCTCGAGGCCAGTAGCGGTAACACGGAAAAACAACTACGCATGACCAAAACCTCGGCGGTTTATACGCCGATGTTGCAATTGGTGATCTATAGCGCCATGGCAGTGCTGATGTTCTTGGTTCTATTTATGCGTGGTGACGCTTCGGCAGGGGATCTGGTGGCCTACATCACTCTTGCCGGCCTGCTGCCTAAACCGATTCGCCAGCTGTCTGAGGTGAGTTCGACCGTCCAGAAAGGGTTGGCTGGCGCGGAAAGTATTTTCGAACAGCTAGATGAAACGCCCGAGGTGGATCTAGGAACTCAGGAGCGTGAGCGGGTTAGCGGGCGGTTGGAGGTGAGCAATCTGAGCTTTCAATACGATAGCAGCGAAAAGCCGGTACTAAGCGACATCAGTTTTGTTGCTGAACCAGGGCAAATGGTTGCTCTAGTAGGGCGCTCAGGTAGTGGCAAGTCGACCTTGGCTAATCTGATTCCGCGTTTTTATCACCATGGTCAGGGGCAGATTTTGCTCGATGGTCTGGATGTTGAAGACTACAAGCTGTTGAACCTGCGCCGTCATATCGCCCTAGTCACTCAGCACGTGACGCTGTTCAACGATACGGTGGCCAACAACATTGCCTATGGTGATTTGCAGGGCGCGCCGCTTGATGACGTGCGCCAAGCTGCGGAGGCAGCTTATGCTTCCGAGTTTATTGAGAGTATGCCGCAAGGTTACGGCACACTGGTCGGTGAAAATGGGGTTCTCTTGTCTGGTGGACAGCGGCAGCGATTGGCAATTGCTCGAGCGCTGCTGAAAAACTCCCCTTTATTGATTCTAGACGAGGCTACCTCTGCTTTAGATACTGAGTCGGAGCGACATATTCAGGCGGCGCTGGATGAAGTGATGAAGGGGCGCACTACCCTGGTGATCGCCCACCGTCTATCCACAATTGAGAAGGCAGACCTGATTCTTGTAATGGACCAGGGGCGCATCGTCGAGCGTGGTACGCATGTCGAACTTCTTGCGCAGAACGGTTACTACGCACGTCTGCATGAACGGGATTTTGTCGATGGCGATGGTGTTTTTTCGCTAGAGCGAAATACCTGATGTTCAACCATTTACGCGTCTGGCGTGAGCGTGGCTGGACGCCGATTGATGCCGCCACTTATGCCAAGGCCTGGCAACGTTTTGGTGGCAGTGTTGCTACTCATCCGCAGGTTGTTGAGCGCTTAGCAGGGCTTGCTGGTTTGCCGGTGCGTTACCTGGGTTGGTTCGAGCAGGGCGAATTGCGCGCGGCCTTGCCAGCATGGGGGCGGTATTTGGCGTTGGCTAAGGATGTGCTTAAACAGCAGGGCAAGCGTGGCCTGTTTGATTTAGGTAATGCCGAGATCATTTTGCCAATCGCTGCGACAACCCAAGTGCCGCTTAGGCATCGCGTGCGTTATCTGTCGCCGTTAAACGCCGAGCGCATCGTTACATTGCGCGAACAGCCAGAAGGCCTGGCCCTGGCCCGCGAGCCTGAGGAGTACAGCAAGAAATTCCGCTACAACCAGCGCCGCGAACAGCGCCTGCTAGAAGAGGCTGGCGGGGTTATTCGGCCGATGCTTGAGTTGAGCTCCGCTGAGCAGGCGTTGATCTACGCGGATCTGTTCCAGCGTCGTTGGGGGTTTGAGGCTACCGGCAAGGAGCATCTTGCTGAGGTCTTCGCCTTGCTGCGCGAGTTTATGACCGGCTCGCTGATCTATCTGAATGATCAGCCCGTGGCGATTCAAGTGCTCTACCGCGTCGAGGCACCGCAGTGGGTCAGTGTGGAATACATCAACGGTGGTGTTGACCCACAAAACCGCGAGTTCAGCCCTGGCAGCGTGCTTAGCTTTATTAATACCCAAACAGCCTGGACTGAAGCTCGGGCGTTGGGTAAACCGCTGCGCTATTCCTTTGGCCGAGCTGATCGCGAATACAAAGACCGTTGGTGCAACCGCGTGCCGGTCTATCAGGTTTGACTATGCCTCGACGTAAGCAGGCGCTTCTCAAACGCCATCGACGACAAAAACGTATCGCACTGCTGCTGGCTCTGGCTGCATTACTGCTGATGGGCGTTTTTGTCGCTTGGTGGTGGTTGCCCTTGCTCTTGCTGGTGGGCTGGGTTGCGCATGAGGCCTGGTTTGCCGATCACCTGTTCTACGCCCCTAACGATGATTACAACTATGTTTTTGCTCCTGATGTGCAGGCTTTAGCTGGGCGCATCGAGGCTGGACATCTGTTCGTCGATGGCGATATTGCTAGTGCCGACACCTTGCTGCTGCAAGTACAGCTCAAGGCCGGCTGGCTGGGGCGCTGGTTGGATCCTTATGTGCTGATTGGCGAGGATCGGCAGGATTTTGAGCGCGGCGTGAATGGTCGTCGCTACCTGAATCTGTCTGGGCAGGGCGCGCTGTTAGCCACTGGCAAGCTGGAGCTGCGTGGTCGTTTTTGCCGCATTGATCCGCAGATGACGCTATATGCCTTGCGTAATCCGGATTACGCCGAGCAGCGCCTGATGGTGATTGCGCCGCATGCCGACGACGCCGAACTGGCAGCGTTTGGTCTGTATAGCCGGACATGCGATGTCAGCATTGTGACTCTGACTCAGGGTGAGATTGAGGCTGAAGCCTATCAGGTGCTGGGTTTGAATCAGGCGACCGCCGCGCGGCTCAAAGGGCGCCTGCGTAGCTGGGACAGCCTGGCCGTGCCGCTGTGGGGCGGTGTGCCGCAAAGTCAGTGTTTGCAACTGGGCTATTACTGCCTGCAGCTCCCTGCGATGCAGACGCAGCCTGAGTTGGCCGTGGGCTCGCGTGAGTCGGCTGAGAGCGATACTCGCAGCGTGCGTGCTGCCAATGCAATCCCTCTGCCGGGTGATGTTGATGGCGTACCCAGCTGGCGTAATCTGCTCGCCGACTTGGTGGCAAGCCTTGAGCATTTTCAGCCTGAGATCGTAGTCACTCCGCATCCGCAGCTGGACCCGCATAGCGACCATGTCGCCAGCACCCAGGCACTTCTGGAGGCTATCGAGTTGAGCGCCTGGAAGCCGAAAACCCTCTTGCTGTACGCCAACCACTTGCATGACAACGACCGCTGGCCAATGGGCCCGGCAGGGTTCGGCATTGCCCTGCCGCCAGCCATTGAAGCGCTACCGGCTGATGGTTTGTGGAGCCCCACGTTGGATGCTGCGCAACAGCTGGATAAGGCCATGGCCTTGGCCATGCAGCATGACTTACAAGGCGCATTGCCGCTCAAGCGGCGCATTCGCCGATTGATCCAGCGCGTGCTGGCGGGCCGCCGTTGGCCGGCGACTGGGGAGGATGAGTTCTTTCGCAAAGCGGTGCGTCGACATGAATTGTTCTGGGTGCGTACGCTCGGCGACTAGCCGGAGTATTTACCTGCAAATGTTATGATCTGCGGCGATCTGCTTTAGCCGCTTCTGGAGTGTTTATGAAAGTATCCATGCCGCGTTTCGACCAAGCCGCTGTTCTGGTGGTGGGCGACGTCATGCTTGATCGTTATTGGCATGGTGGTACTTCGCGGATTTCGCCGGAAGCGCCGGTGCCGGTGGTCAAGGTCGAGCAGATCGAAGACCGTCCAGGCGGGGCCGCCAACGTGGCGTTGAACATCGCCGCCCTCGGTGCGCCTGCGGTATTGATCGGTGTAACCGGTCAGGATGAGGCCGCTGATAGCCTGAGCAACAGCCTGCAGGCGGTCGGGGTTAAAACCCTGTTTCAGTGCATCAAAGATCAGCCCACCATCGTCAAATTGCGTGTCATGAGCCGCCATCAGCAACTGCTGCGCATGGACTTCGAAGAGCAATTCCGTACCGACAGTGCGGCCTTGGCCGCCAGCGTCGAGTCGCAATTGGCTGGTATCAAAGTGCTGGTCTTGTCTGATTACGGCAAGGGTGCTCTGCAGAACCATCAAACCCTGGTGCAGTTGGCGCGTAGCAAAGGCATTGCTGTGCTGGCCGATCCCAAGGGCAAGGATTTTTCGATTTATCGCGGTGCCAGCCTGATTACGCCGAATCTGCACGAGTTCGAGATGATTGTCGGGCATTGTGCTGATGAGGCCGAGTTGGTGACTAAGGGCGCGGCTTTGATGGCGGAGCTGGAGTTGGGCGCGTTGCTGGTCACCCGTGGCGAGCACGGGATGACTCTGCTGCGGCCCGAGCATCCAGCGCTGCATCTGCCGGCGCGTGCCCGCGAAGTGTTTGATGTAACTGGTGCCGGCGATACGGTGATTTCCACTCTGGCTGCCAGCCTGGCTGCCGGCGAGGAGCTGCCGCAGGCTGTTGCCCTGGCCAACCTGGCGGCAGGCATCGTAGTGGGGAAGCTCGGCACGGCCGCCATCAGCGCGCCTGAACTGCGTCGCGCAATCCAGCGCGAGGCCGGTTCCGAGCGTGGCGTGCTGAGCCTTGATCAGTTGTTGCTGGCCATTGAAGATGCCCGCGCCCATGGCGAGACGATTGTCTTCACCAATGGTTGCTTTGACATCCTGCATGCCGGCCACGTGACCTATCTGGAACAGGCGCGCGCTCAGGGCAACCGTCTGGTGCTGGCGGTCAACGATGACGCATCGGTCAGTCGCTTGAAAGGCCCGGGGCGCCCGATCAATGCGGTGGATCGGCGCATGGCGGTGCTCGCCGGCTTGGGTGCCGTGGATTGGGTCGTAAGCTTCAGCGAAGACACCCCGGAAAACCTGCTGCGCGTGGTTAAGCCGGATGTGTTGGTCAAGGGCGGCGACTACGGCATCGAGCAGGTGGTCGGGGCCGATATCGTCACCGCTTATGGCGGCGAAGTTCGGGTGCTGGGGCTGGTGGAAAACAGCTCGACCACCGCCATCGTTGAGAAGATCCGCAGCAAATAAACCCCCAAGGCGACTGGCTGTTTTGCCAGTCGCTGGCGGCGGCGCGGTCATAGGCGCTTGGCGCGACCACGCGCATGATCATCGGCATCCCCCGTGTGGAGCGAGATGCCATGACTTCCGACGTACAGGGCCGTGCCCTGGCAGTGCTTAATCGAGTCGCCCAGGCTGACTGGCCAGACCGTTTTAAACTGCGTAAACCCTTCGAGAAATTTATCTACACCGGCAGCCGCGCGAGCTTTCGTGCCGCCGCGCAGCGTGCGGGCAAAGTCGCTAAATTGCCGCGCCCGGTCGATCCCGACGCTTTATTCGATCTGTCGCTGTCCGATGAGCAGCAGATGTTGGTGGAGATGCTCGAAGCCTTCGCCAGCGAAGTGCTGCGCCCGCTGGCCCATGACGCCGATGAGCAGGCGGCGCTGCCCGCCGCACTGCTCAACCAGGCTCATGAGTTGGGCTTGACCCACTACGCCGTGAGCGAGGCTCAGGGCGGTATGGCGGGGGAGCGTACAACGCTGAGCAATGCCCTGATCGCCGAAGCGTTGGGCAAGGGCGATCTGTCCTTGGCGGCGGCGTTGTTGGTGCCGTTGTCAGCGGCTAACTGTATTCGTCGCTGGGGCAATGCCGCGCAACAGGCGCGTTGGCTGCCGGCATTTGTCGATGCTGAGCCGGCACCGGTCATGGCCATCGCGGTCAATGAGCCGACGCCGCTGTTTGATCCGCAGAAACTCGCAACCCGGGCGCGCAAGCGCGGCAAGCACTACGTCCTCAGTGGTGAAAAGTGCCTGGTGCTACGCGGTATGGATGCCAGCCAGTTGATCATCGCAGCGCAGGCGGCAGATGGCCCGGCGCTGTTTATTGTCGAGGCCGGTGCCAAGGGCTTGCAGCGTAGCCCGCAACCGGCCATGGGCTTGAAAGCTGGCAGCACCGCACGCGTGCGTCTGAACAACGTCAAGGTGCCGCAAGAGGCGCGTCTCGCCGCTACGGATTTCAACTACCAGAGCTTTCTTGACTATGCCGGGCTGGCTTGGTGCGCGCTGGCCGTTGGCACGGCACAGGCGGCGTTGGATTATGTGGTGCCGTATTGCAATGAGCGGGTGGCCTTTGGCGAGCCGATCAGCCATCGCCAAGGCGTGGCTTTTATGGTCGCGGACATCGCCGTGGAGATCGATGCCATGCGCTTGATGGTTTGGCGCGCCTGCGCCCGCGCCGAGCAAGGTTTGTCGTTCCGCCGTGAAGCCTATCTGGCACGTCTGCTGTGCAGTGAAAAGGCCATGAAGATCGGCACCGACGCTGTACAACTGCTCGGCGGTCACGGCTTTACCAAAGAACATCCAGCCGAGCGCTGGTATCGCGATTTGCGTGCGCTGGCAATTATGGCCGGCGGCCTACAGCTCTAAGGGGCGCATCATTATGAATCTGGAAACGCCCAAGAAATTTCGTGGCCTGGTCAATCAGGCCCACCAAGTAGCCGAGAATTACTTTCGCCCAATTTCGCGCAAGTACGACAAAGCTGAGCACGCCTATCCCAAGGAGCTGGACCTACTCGCGGCGCTGCTTGATGGCATGAATGCCGGCTCGCCGGATGCCATTGGTGCCACCTCGGCGAGCAAGCGTGGCGCGGCCCGTGAGCAGCAGGAGGGCATCAAGAACGGCGGCAATATGTCCGCTTTGCTCGGGGTGATGGAGCTGTGCTGGGGCGATGTTGGCCTGCTCTTGGCCATGCCGCGCCAAGGCCTGGGTAACGCGGCGATTGCCGCTGTGGCCAATGACGAACAGTTGGCGCGCTTCGCTGGCACCTGGGCGGCCATGGCGATTACCGAACCGGGTTGTGGCTCTGACTCGGCGGCGATTCGCACCACGGCGATCAGGGATGGCGATCACTACGTGCTCAATGGCGAGAAAATCTATGTCACCTCCGGCGAGCGTGCCGACTCGGTGGTGGTCTGGGCCACCTTGGACAAAAGCCTGGGGCGTGCGGCGATTAAGTCTTTTGTGGTCGAGCACGGTACGCCCGGTATGGCGGTGACGCGGCTGGAGAAGAAGCTTGGCATCAAAGCCTCGGATACTGCAGCGATCAGCTTTAGCGACTGCCGGGTGCCGGTGGCCAACCTGCTGGGTAATCCCGAGATCGATGTGCAGAAGGGCTTTGCCGGGGTGATGGAAACCTTCGACAACACCCGGCCGCTGGTGGCAGGTATGGCGGTCGGCGTAGCCAAGGCCTCGCTGGATCGTACCCGCGAGCTGCTAAAGAAGGTTTGCAAGCTGGACTACCGCACGCCGCTGCTCAGCGTTAGCCACGCCGAGGCCACCCTGTATCGCCTGGAAGCTGAATGGGAAGCCGCCCGCCTGCTGACCCTGAAAGCCGCGTGGATGGCCGACAACAAGCTACCCAACTCCAAGGAAGCGTCAATCGCCAAGGCCAAAGCCGGGCGTGTGGCCAACGAGGTGACGCTCAAGTGTGTCGAGTTGGCCGGGGCGTTGGGTTATGGCGAGGATGAGCTGCTGGAGAAATGGGCGCGCGACTCGAAGATTCTCGACATCTTCGAAGGCACTCAGCAGATCCAGCTACTGATCGTCGCGCGGCGCTTGCTGGGCAAGAGTTCCAGCGAATTGAAGTAGTGGCTTTGCACCGGGTGAGGGCTGCTCATCCGGTGTGCCTTTGAAGCAATCTCTTTTTGCCCTGCTTAGGTGGGGCTTTTTTGTGCCTGCGCAGTGCTGCTCTGCAGTGCCAGCCAATCCTTCCAGCGGATACGCTCGTCGCTTACCAACCAACCGTCCTGGGGGGCAAAGCTTTCCGCCAGCCATAGGCCGCGCGTGCTGGCCGGCAGCAGTTGGCCTTGTTTCAGGGTCAGCAGCTCGGTGGTCGGGCGGCCCTGCGCCAGCGGGATAAGAAACAGGTCGGGCCGAGTGCGGTTGAGGCGCGCGATCAGTTGGCCGTTCTCCAGGTGTTCATCGACATGCAGCAGGCTGAGCTGCTGCGTGTCCTTGGGCAGGTCCAGGCGTAAGTCATAGACCAGTTGCAGCGAGGCAGTCGGCAGGTGCACATAAGCACGCGGGCGTTCGAGTAGCTTGAGGCTACCGCATTGCACCGGGCGCGCCGCACCCGATAGCGAGCTGAGGCTGAAATGCGTGCTTTCCCGGTAGTGCAGGCTCTTTTGGTAAGGCGTCGGCAGCCAGGTGTCGCCAAAGCGTCCGCCCAGCCAGCCTTCGGGGGTTTCCAGCAGGCACTCTTCGGCTACTTCCTGAATTGCGGTGAGCAAGGGCAGGTTGAGTTCATGGGCCGGTACGTAGCCTGAGATCAGCTTGAGCACCACATCGCCGCGATCCGCGCGGCGCTGGCGCACCAGCACCCAGTATTCGCGGCCCTGCCAATTGAGGGTCAAGCGCACCGAAACCCCCAGATTGGCCAGCTCTACGGCAAAACGTTGGCTGTCCGGCACACTCACCGGCTTACGTTTCTCCAGCATCTGGGTGAAGTTCAGCGGCATGCCTGTGCCTTGATACGTCAGCCCTTCCGGGCTGGCGTCGACAAACAGCTGCAGGGTCTTGAAGCTGCTGGGGTCTTTACGGATCAGGGTGCGCGGCATTGCAACTCCTCGCGAGCATGAGTAAGGCCTGAGAGCTTGGCATAGTGGGTTGCGCGTAAACGCTTAGACAATACCCTTAATTACTGCGGCTGCACTGGCTACGTTATGTGCCAGATGTTGCGGGTTGATGGTGCCGATGATGGCGCTGGTGGCCGCCGGGTGGCGGAAGATTAGCTCGAAGCTGGCGCGTACTGGGTCTTCATTTGCCATGCAGGCGTGTCCGCTGGCCAGGGCCTTTTTGATCAAAATGCCTTTGCCGTGCAGGGCTGCGTAGTCGAGTACGGCCTGCTCGCTTTGTTCATTGAGGTTGTAGGTGACCATCGCGCAGTCGCCTGTCTGCAGTGCCAGCAGGCCGCCTTCGACGGTTTTTCCGGAGAGGCCGAAGCCGCGAATCTTGCCCTCGCGCTTGAGCTCAGCCAGCGTTTCGTAAACGCCGCTATCACGCAGATTCGCCACATCGTTACCGTCTGAGTGGACCAATACCAGGTCGATAAAATCGGTTTCCAGGCGTTTGAGGCTGCGCTCCACGGAGAAGCGTGTGTGTGCGGGGCTGAAGTCGAAGCGCGACTGGCCGTCTTCGTATTCCTCGCCCACTTTGCTGACAATCACCCACTGCTGGCGCTGGCCACGCAGTAACGGGCCGAGGCGGGTTTCGCTGCTGCCGTAGGCCGGTGCGGTGTCGATCAGATTGATGCCCAGATCATGAGCCTGGGCCAGCAGTTCGCGGACGACGGCGTCATCGGGAATGGTGAAGCCGTTGGGATACTTCACCCCCTGATCACGGCCCAGCTTAACCGTGCCCAGCCCCAGCGGCGAAACCAGCAGTCCGGTTGCGCCCAGCGGGCGATGCAGGTTGTGCAGGCTGTGCAATGGCTGCATCAGAACAACTCCTCCCAGGCGGGCGCGGCAACGGCGGGGCGCGGTAACGACGGCAGTGGTGCTTGCTGGGTGGGTTGGATACCGTCACGGCTGAGGACTGCCAGTACGCGATCAGCAAAGTCTGGTGCCAAAGCCAGCTTGGTCGGCCAGCCCACCAACAGGTTGCCTTGCTCATGCAAGAAGGCGTTGTCCGGGCGTACCAGGCCGGACTGCGCCGGCTCGGCGCGCTCCACCCGCAGCGTGGCCCATTGCGCTGCGGAGAGGTCAACCCATGGCAGCAAGTCGCTGAGTTCTTTCTGCGCCGCTTTGATCTGGCTGGCTTCATCGCGTGCGACGCCATCGGCTTCGGCTAGGTCGCCGCCCAAGTACCAGACCCACTGGCCGTCGGCCGCCGGGTGTGTGGTAACAGTCACGCGAGGCTTGGGACCGCTGCCCAGGCAGTGGGCATACAGCGGCTTCAGGGTTGGCCCCTTGACCAGCACCATATGCAGCGGGCGCAGTTGTTGTGCGGGTTGCTTGATGCTTAGGGCGCTCAGCAACTCGGCATTACCACGGCCGGCGCTAAGAATGATGCGCTGCGCACGAATCTCGCGACCATCGACTACCAGGCCAGCCAGCGCGCCATTTTCTCGCAGCGGTTCGATGCGTTCGGCAGCCAGCAGGCCATCACCGGCCAGCTCGCTGAGGCGGCTGATCAGGCTCGGCACATCCAGTACCAGCTCGGCCAGGCGGTAGACCTTGCCCTTGAATTTCGGGTGTTGCAGGGCCGGTGGCAGTTGCTCGCCTTTGACCTGGTCAACCCGGCCACGTACCGCCTTGCTGGCAAAGAAACTGGTGATATTGCCGGCCAAGCTGCCGGGCGACCATAAGTAGTGGGCATCGGACAACAAACGCACACCAGTAAGGTCCAGCTCGCCGTTGCCATCCAGAGCTTCACGCCAGCGCCGTGGCATATCGGCGATGGCTTCGGATGCGCCAGTCAGCGCGCCGTGCAGGGCGTATTTGGCCCCGCCATGGATGATGCCCTGAGATTTCACGCTCTGTCCGCCGCCGAGGCTGGCGTTCTCCACCAGAACGGTGGCAAAGCCCTGGCGGCGCAGGCGCGCATTCAGCCAAAGACCAGCGATACCGCCGCCGACGATCAAAACATCAGTGCTTAATGCCTGGGACATGCATGCGTCTCACCGGGAAAACAGGCGCGCAGTATAACCCGCTTGCGCTAGTACCTTACCTTGGAGCTTGTTCAACGCCTCGCGAGCTAGAGCCATGCAAGGCAAAAACAGGCGAGAAATGCAGTGAAACGAAGTAACAGCCGTAGGCTGGCCCGAAGGGTGAGCGCAGCGAATCAAGCGGAGTTTACTGGTGTAAATGAGCATTACTCGTTTCACTCGCCCTTCGGGTCGCGCTGAAGCGCGTTAGCCACAAGCGGCTTGCCGAGCCTGTTTTTAACGCTGTAGGGCCGACGCGCAGCAGGCGTTGGGCAGGTTCTCAATGCCCGACACTTTGCGAGAAAAGCTGAATCACCACCACCCCTGCGACGATCAGCCCCATGCCGAGCATGGCTGGCAGGTCCAGGCGCTGCTGGTAGAGAAACACCGCCGCAATGCTCACCAGCACAATGCCCAGGCCGGCCCATACCGCATACGCGACGCCAACTGGGATGGTCTTCACCACCAGGCTGAGCATCCAGAACGATATGCCGTAACCGATCACAACCAGTAACAGCGGCAGAGGTTTGTTGAAACCATCCAAGGCCTTCATCGAGGTGGTGGCGATAACTTCAGCCGTGATGGCAATAGCGAGGTAGAGATAGCCGCCCATGGGTCTGGCCTCCGTAGTGGTCTGGCGGCCATTCTAGTGTGTGGATGGATGGGATAAAGTCATTACCTATCTAGTATGGAGATGGGTAATGCAGTGGAACTTGGAGCAGATTCGCCTGTTTGTCAGTGTGGCTGAGGGGCAGTCGTTCTCTGCTGTCGGGCGGCAGATGCAGCGTGCGCAATCGGCGGTGAGTAATGCGATTGCACAACTGGAGGATGATCTCGGGGTGCGCCTGTTCGAGCGCAGCAGCGGCCGCCAGCCGCGCCTGACCGATGCCGGCTCGGCCTTGCTGGAAGAGGCGCGAGAGGTGTTGCGCCAATGCCAGCGTCTTGAGGGGCGGGCGCTTGGCCTCGTGCGTGGTGAGGAAGTGTGCCTGCGCTTGGCTCAGGATGAGGCAATGCCCTATCAGCCGGTACTCGACAGCCTTGAGGCGCTGGCCCAGCAATTCCCGCTGCTGGAGGTACAACTGGCCAGTGGCGCTCAGGGCGATGTGGCACGCAAGCTATTGGAACATCGTGCTGACCTCGGCCTGCTGTTTCACCATGAGCAGATGCCCGATGCATTAGAACGTCAGCGCCTGGGCACCATCGAGATGGTTACGGTGTGTGGCGCTGGGCATGCATTGGCTGGTTTCGCGCATGTTGATCGGCGTGAGCTGGCACGCCATCGACAGCTGTTGATGGCTCCACAGGACAGTCATTACCCCGGCGGTGAGCAGCTTAGCCCCTCGGTTTGGCGTGCCGACAGCTTCTACGCCATGGCTGAACTGCTGATGCGCAATTTGGGCTGGGCCTGGCTGCCGCGCCATGTCGTACAGTACCCAACCTATCAAGGCCAACTGGTTGAGTTGAGCAGTGACTGGACCCCACCGCCATTGGTGGTTGAGCTGGTTTGTCGGCGTGATGAGGCGCTCGGGCCGGCGGCGTTGTGGTTGGCTGAGTGCTTCGCCGAGCATTTGCAGGCGATTGGTTGAGGCGCGCGTGACTCGACGATGTTGGCCAAAGTGCATAAGCTGCGCGCCATGAATAGAAGCCTCTATACCCTATTGTTTCATCTCGGCTTGCCGCTGGTGGCCGGGCGGCTGGCCTGGCGTGCCTGGCAGGCGCCGGCCTATGCCAAACGCATCGGCGAGCGCTTTGCCCTAGGCCTGCCGCCGCTGAAGCCCGGTGGTATCTGGCTGCATGCCGTGTCGGTGGGTGAAAGCATCGCTGCCGCGCCACTGGTGCGCGAGTTGCTGCAGCGCTACCCGGATATGCCAATCACCATGACCTGCATGACGCCGACCGGCTCAGAGCGCATTCAGGCCATGTTCGGCACTGCCGAATACGCCGGGCGTGTGCAACATTGCTACCTGCCATATGACCTGCCTTGGGCGGCGGCGCGCTTTCTCGCTCGCGCGCAGCCCAAGCTCGCGGTGATTATGGAAACCGAGTTGTGGCCCAACCATATTCACCAATGCGCCAAGCGCGGCATCCCGGTGACGGTGGCCAATGCGCGATTGTCCGAGCGCTCGGCGCGTGGTTATGCGCGCTTTGCCAAACTCACCGCGCCGATGCTCGCCGAGTTGGATCTGATTGCTGTGCAGACGGCAGTAGAAGCCGAACGCTTCAAAAGCCTTGGTGCACGGGAGGCGTGCGTAGAGGTGACTGGTTCGATCAAGTTCGATCTAACGATTGATCCTGATTTGCTCAAACGCGCCGCTGCCTTGCGTGAGCAGTGGCACGCCGGGTCGCGTCCGGTATGGATTGCTGCAAGCACCCACGCCGGTGAGGATGAAATTGTCCTGGCGGCCCATCGTCAGTTGCTCAAGCAAACCCCCAATGCCTTGCTGATTCTGGTGCCGCGTCACCCTGAGCGTTTCAGTGCGGTGTTCGAGTTGTGTCTGCGACAAGGCTTCAGCACGCGGCGACGCTCTACCGCTGAGCCGCTGCAGGCCGCTGATCAGGTGCTGCTTGGCGACACCATGGGTGAGCTGCTGTTTCTCTATGCCCTTGCCGATATCGCCTTTGTCGGCGGCAGCTTGGTGGCCAATGGCGGGCATAACCTGCTGGAACCTGCCGCCCTAGGCAAACCGGTGCTGAGCGGCCCGCACCTGTTCAATTTTCTGGAGATTGCCGCGCAGTTGCGCAGTGCCGGTGCACTGAGCGAAGTGGTGGATGCCGACGCGCTGGCGCAGCGCGTGGCGCAATTATGGCGTGAGCCTGAAGCGGTGCGGGCGATGCGTGATGCCGGGTTGGCGGTGATGCAGGCTAATCAAGGTGCGCTGGAACGATTGCTGGCAGGGTTGGGGCGATTGCTCGGCAAGTAGTTTGTACTGAATAGTCGCGTCAAATAAAAAGCCCCGCTGGCAAAACCAGCGGGGCTTTTCGTTTTACTCAACTCAGTACTGCGTGTTGTTGCGCAACTGAACTTCGGCTGCTTTGGCCAGGTCTGGCGGGAGGAAGTCTTTATCCGGGTTGTAGTCGGACTTCAGATAACGCTCCAGGGCATTTAGGTCATCGGGGCTAAGGGTGCCAGCCGCTTGCTTCAAACGCAGATTGTTGAGGATGTAGTCGTAGCGTGCGTTGTTGTAGTTGCGCACCGAGCTGTAGAGCTGACGCTGAGCATCGAGTACGTCAACGATGTTGCGGGTGCCGACTTGGTAGCCGATTTCGGTGGCTTCCAGGGCGCTCTGGTTGGAGATGATCGACTGCTTGCGTGCTTGCACCGTTTCCACGTCGGTGTTCACCGCGCGGTGCAGGTTGCGGGTGTTTTGTACCACTTGGCGGCGCAGGCTTTCACGCTGCTGTTCGGTCTGGTTGAGGCGCTGATACGACTCGCGTACCTGGGAGCTGGTTAGACCGCCGCTGTATAGCGGGATGTTCAGCTGCAGACCGATTGAGCGCTGCTCCACGTCGCCGCTGAAGCGGTTGATACTGGCCGCGCTGTTGCTAAAGCCGAGGCTGTCGTTGTCACCTTTCTGGTAGCTGGCTACGGCATCCAGAGTAGGTGCGTGGCCAGCTTTACGCTGGCGCAGGGTTTCTTCAGCGGCTTCAACGGCATAGTTGCTGGCTTGCAGATTGAGGTTCTGCGCCGCCGCGGTGTCGACCCAGGCCTTGGCGTCATTCGGTGTTGGCGCAAGGATCGGCAGGCTGTGCTCGATACCTTCCAGGGAGTTGAAGTCGCGATTGGTCAGGGTGATCAGCGCCTGGAAGGCGTCTTCAACTTCGCGCTGGGCGATGATGCGGTTGGCGCGGGCGGTGTCGAAACCCGCCTGAGCTTCCAGTACATCGGTTTTATCCGACAGGCCAACATCGAAGCGCTCGTTGGCTTGATCCAGCTGACGCTTGAATGCCGCTTCTTCGGCTTTGGTCGAGGCCAGGTTGTCTTGCGCGCGCAGCACCGCGAAGTAAGTCTCGGCGCTTTGCAGAATCAGGTTTTGCTCAGTGGCCGACAATTCCAGCGCCGCTTGCTCGTTGCTCGCCTCTGCTGCTTGCAGCTGGAACCAGCGGTCAGCGCGGAACAGCGGCTGGCTGAGGTTGGCTTGGTAAACCATGCCGCTGCGTGAGCTGGTGTTAGCGGGCGAGTCGATTTGGGTGCGGGTGTCGCTCAGGTTAGCCCCGGCCGAGAGGTTCGGCAGCAGGCCGGCGCGGGCTTGGGGCACCACTTCACTGCGTGCTTGATAGTCGGCGCGGGCGGCGGCGAGGTCGGCGTTGTTCGCTGCAGCTTCCTGGTAGACCGTGACAAGGTTGGTTTTGGTGGACAGCGGGGCTTGTTCGGCCCAGGCCATTCCGGTGGACGCGGCGGCCACGGCGAGAGCCAGAGAGAGTCTGCGCAACATGAGGTGATCCTGGATTTGGCGGTAATCGGCAAGGCTAAGGGGCCGTGCCTGGGGGGTCAAGCGCCGTTATGGCAGGCGTAGTGTAGTTTGCAACAAGCTATGTTGCTTGGTTGCAACAATCATGCGGATAAGGCTCTTGGGCCATGATCCGATGCGTGGGTTGTGATTATTTGGCGCTTAGGTTGGTTTTACTGGGCTGGGTTGATTAGACTGGCCGCGTTCTTGTCGGGGTGCCCTAATTGAGGGGCTGAGATTGGCTACTGCCGGATCCCGTTGAACCTGATCAGGTTAAGGCCTGCGTAGGGAACAAGATGTGCTCGCCTATTCTCTGGCAAGCCTCTGCGCCGCTCCAGGTGCGCCTCTCGCCGCCCATCCGTCCAGGTTCGCTCCGACATATAGCCCTGGAGAGCCGCCGATGAGCACACAACAACAAAGTCTGAATCCGCTGCTGAGCGAGTCCGCTCAGGTTGACCTGCAGTCGATCCAACCCTTCCCGCGTTCGCAGAAAATCTATGTGCAGGGATCGCGCCCGGACATTCAGGTGCCGATGCGGGAAATCAGCCTGGATATCACGCCGACTGCATTCTCTGAAACAAAGAGCGGTGGCGAGGTCAACGCTCCCGTGATGGTCTACGACACCTCCGGTCCCTACACCGATCCGAACGTGGTGATCGACGTGCGCAAAGGTTTGGCTGATGTGCGTTCGCCGTGGATTGAGGCGCGTGGCGACACTGAGCGGTTGCCAGGTCTGAGCTCCAACTTCGGCCAGCAGCGCCTCGCTGATGCCGAGTTGACCAAGCTGCGTTTTGCCCACGTGAATAACCCGCGCCGCGCCAAGGCAGGGGCTAACGTCAGCCAGATGCATTACGCCCGGCAAGGCATCATTACCGCCGAGATGGAATACGTCGCCATCCGCGAGAACATGAAGCTGGAAGTGGCACGCGCCGCTGGCCTGCTCGATCAGCAACACGCCGGCCACAGCTTCGGTGCCAGCGTGCCGAAAGTCATCACCCCGGAATTCGTGCGTGACGAGATCGCTCGTGGTCGCGCGATCATCCCGGCCAACATCAACCACACTGAACTGGAACCGATGATCATCGGCCGTAACTTCCTAGTGAAGATCAACGGCAATATCGGCAACTCGGCACTGGGTTCTTCGATTGAAGAAGAAGTAGCCAAGCTGACCTGGGGTATTCGCTGGGGTTCGGACACGGTTATGGATCTGTCGACCGGCAAGCACATTCACGAAACCCGCGAGTGGATCATCCGTAACTCGCCGGTGCCAATCGGTACGGTGCCTATCTATCAGGCGCTGGAGAAGGTTGGCGGCGCGGCTGAAGAACTGACCTGGGAGTTGTTCCGCGACACCCTGATTGAGCAGGCCGAGCAGGGTGTGGACTACTTCACCATCCACGCCGGGGTGTTGCTGCGCTATGTGCCGATGACCGCCAAGCGGGTTACCGGCATCGTCTCCCGTGGTGGTTCTATCATGGCCAAGTGGTGCCTGGCGCACCATAAAGAGAACTTCCTTTACACCCACTTTGAAGACATCTGCGAAATCATGAAGGCCTACGACGTCAGCTTCTCGCTGGGCGATGGCCTGCGTCCGGGCTCGATTGCCGACGCCAACGATGAAGCGCAGTTTGGCGAGCTGGAAACCCTCGGTGAGTTGACCAAGATCGCCTGGAAACACGACGTGCAGTGCATGATCGAAGGTCCCGGCCACGTGCCGATGCAGTTGATCAAAGAGAACATGGACAAGCAGTTGGAGTGCTGCGATGAGGCACCGTTCTACACCCTCGGCCCGCTGACCACTGACATCGCGCCGGGCTACGACCACATCACTTCGGGCATTGGTGCGGCGATGATCGGCTGGTTCGGTTGCGCCATGCTGTGCTACGTGACTCCCAAGGAACACCTAGGCCTGCCGAACAAGGATGATGTGAAGACCGGCATCATCACCTACAAGATCGCCGCCCACGCAGCCGACCTCGCCAAAGGCCATCCGGGCGCGCAGATCCGCGACAACGCCCTGTCCAAGGCGCGTTTCGAATTCCGTTGGGAAGACCAGTTCAACCTCGGCCTTGACCCCGATACCGCCCGTTCGTATCACGATGAAACCCTGCCGAAGGACTCGGCGAAGGTCGCGCACTTCTGCTCGATGTGCGGGCCGAAATTCTGCTCGATGAAGATCACCCAGGAAGTGCGCGTCTACGCCGAAGAGCAGCGCATCGCCGCGTTGGAGCTGGATGAGGCAGAGCAGGGCATGCAGGCCAAGGCTGCCGAGTTTAAGTCGCAAGGCAGCGAGCTGTACCACAAGGTCTAACAACGCTGGTTTGATCGAAACACCACTCAGGGTTTGCGCCTTGGGTGGTTTTTAACTTTCTGAGGTGGCTTTTATCGTGATAACGACTAACACCTACTCGCCGCACCAGAGCGTGGGCAGTGATCAGCGCGTGCTAGGCGCGCGGGACATGTTCTCGCTGTGGTTCTCCCTGGGCATTGGCTTGATGGTCTTGCAACTTGGGGCTTTGCTGGCACCGGGGCTGGGCATGAGCGGCGCACTACTGGCGATTATTTGCGGTACGGTCGTCGGCGTACTGTTGCTTGGCGCTGTTGCCGTCATCGGCAGCGACACCGGGCGCTCCAGCATGGCGGCTTTGAAGCTTAGCCTGGGTAGTAAGGGCGCGTTGCTGCCGGCTCTGCTCAATGTGCTGCAGCTGGTCGGCTGGGGCGCATTCGAGATCATCGTGATGCGCGATGCCGCCGGCGTTTTGGCTGAGCGTGCATTCGGTACAGGCACTGGCTGGAATAATCCGTTGCTGTGGACATTGTTCTTTGGTGCGCTTGCGACCCTGCTGGCGGTCACCGGGCCGCTGACCTTTGTACGCAAAATATTGCGTAAGTGGGGTATCTGGTTACTGCTCGGTGCCTGCCTGTGGCTGAGCTGGAACCTGTTTGACAAGGCCGATCTGGCCAGCATCTGGGCGCGTGGCGGCGATGGCTCGATGCCATTTGCCCTGGGCTTTGACATTGCGATTGCCATGCCGCTGTCCTGGCTGCCGCTGATTGCCGACTACTCGCGCTTCGGCAAAAGCGCGGTGCGGGTGTTTGGTGGTACGGCGTTGGGCTTCTTCCTCGGCAATGTCTGGCTGATGAGCCTGGGTGTGGCCTACACCTTGGCCTTTGCTAGCGGTGCTGAGGCCAACGCCTTGCTGCTGGCGCTGGCCGGTGCTGGCTTGGGCATCCCGCTGCTGCTAATTTTGCTCGACGAGTCGGAAAACGCCTTCGCTGATATCCATTCTGCTGCGGTGTCTGCCGGTATCGTGCTGCCGCTACGGGTTGAAGTATTGGCTCTGGCGATTGGCGTGTTGTGCACCCTGATTGCCTGGCTGGCACCGCTGGCTGAGTATGAGAATTTCTTGTTGTTGATCGGGTCAGTGTTTGCGCCGCTGTTTGGCGTAGTGTTGGTTGATCACTTTATTCTGCGCCGTCGCCGCGCTGAACTTGCTCCTGTTTGTGCCTGGCGTGGCGACACCTTGCTGGCATGGGGCAGTGGCGCGGCGATGTATCACCTGCTCAGCCATTACTCGCCGGAAATCGGTGCCACCCTGCCGGCGTTTTTGTTGGCAGCAGGGCTACAGTTACTGTTGGGTGGGCTGAGCCGCAAACGCCTGGCGGCGATCAGCTGAGCGTTAGGCTTTTGCTGTGGCCGCCGTGTGGCAGCGCTGCGCCGCTGTTTGCTTGGTAGAGGTAATTGCGGCTTGCCAGGCACCTTGAAACAGCGTGTAAGCTGTGCTGAATACGCGGACGGGCAATGCCGTCGACGGTCGCGTCAGTCACGTTTTTGGAGTGTGCGATGAATGCTCAAGATGATGTGCAAGTGATCGAGCGCGAGGCCTGCTTCAGCGGCTTCTATAAGCTTGATCGCCTGCGTTTGCGCCATCGTCAGTTTGCTGGCGGTATGGGGCCTGAGCTGAGCCGCGAGTTGTTCGTGCGGCACGACGCCGTGTGTGTGCTGCCCTACGATCCGCAGCGCGATTGCGTGGTGTTGATTGAGCAGTTTCGCATCGGTGCGCTGGAGAAAAGTGCCAATCCCTGGCTGCTGGAGCTGGTGGCCGGTTTGATCGACAAGGATGAGCAACCGGAAGAAGTGGCCCGCCGTGAGGCGCTGGAGGAAGCCAATCTATCGCTGACTTCATTATGGCCGGTCACCCAGTACTACCCATCGCCCGGTGGTTCAGACGAGCGCGTGCATTTATATGTCGGGCGTTGTGACAGTGAGGGCGCTGGCGGTGTGTATGGCCTGGCGGAGGAGGGTGAGGACATTCGTGTGCATGTCTGGCCTCTGCAAGATGCCCTGAATGCCGTCAAGGACGGGCGCATCGACAATGCGGCAAGCATCATGGCGCTGCAGTGGCTGGCGCTGAATCGCGCCGAAGTGCGGGGGCTGTGGTTGTGAATCTGTTGCGCGAGCGTTATCGGGTCGATCTAGTCGAGCTGCAAGCTGCTTGCGAGGCCAACTATGCGCGCCTGATGCAATTGTTGCCGACGATGCGCGAGAGCGGCACGGACACGTATCAGCAGGCGCGTCGGGTAGCGTTGAGCCAAGGCGAGCAGCAGCTCGGTGTATTGGCGTTGGAGGTGCTGGAGACCTGCCCTTACACCTCGACTATCGAAGTGCGGCAGGAGCACAGCCTGCACTGGTTGCCGGTGCCGCAAATGGAAGTGCGCGTATACCACGATGCGCGCATGGCGGAGGTCATTGGCGCGCAGCGTGCGCGGCGCTTTCGTGGCAGCTATCCCTACCCCAATGAGGCCATGCACCAGCCGGACGAAAAGACCCAGCTCAACCTGTTTCTTGGTGAGTGGTTGAGTCATTGCTTGGCCTGCGGTCACGAGCCCGCGCCGGTTCGCTAAGTGCCGGCAGTGACCTCGCGCTGACGCGCTAACCTAAGATTCTGCCTCTGGTTTTATCGCGTCGCGTGAGTGAAATGGGCGCCAGTCTTAGGGTTGGTGTTGGTTTTACTGCCAGTGTTCTGTGACCTATTCCCCTTTCGCGGGTTTACCGTTAACTGGGCTGCCAGCATAATCCAAGCATTCTGCTCAAGGAGACGGTCTTGCCGGGCTTGCCGACTAAAACCACTGCTGTTGATCGTTCGGTACTGCTGGTGCAGTTATCCGACAGTCATCTGTTTGCCGATGCAGCAGGCAAGCTATTGGGTATGGACACCCAAGACAGTTTGCAGCAGGTGATTGAACGTGTGCTGCAGGAGCAGGCGCAGATCGATTTAGTGCTGGCCAGTGGTGACCTCTCACAGGACGGCAGTGCCGAGTCTTACCGGCGTTTTCGTGACACGACTGCTGTTATCCCGGCGCCCGCTCGCTGGTTTCCCGGTAACCATGATGAAGTGCCCGCTATGCAGGCTGCCTGTGTAGGCAGTGACTTGCTGGAGCCCGTGATTGATCTCGGCAACTGGCGTGTGATCCTGCTTGACTCCTCTATTCCTGGCGCCGTGCCCGGTTATCTCAGTGATCAGCAGTTGGCGCTATTGGAGCGCGCACTGAGTGAAGCGCCCGAACGCCATCATTTGATCTGTTTGCATCATCATCCAGTGTCCATCGGTTGTAAGTGGATGGAGCCCATCGGCTTGCGCAACCCCGAGGCCTTATTTGCTGTGCTGGAGCGCTTCAGTCAAGTGCGGGCGGTGCTCTGGGGGCATATTCATCAGGAGCTTGATCAGCAGCGCGGCCCGATCCGTCTGCTGGCATCGCCGTCAACCTGTGTGCAGTTCGCCCCGGGTAGCGAAGAGTTTCAGGTCGATAAAACTGCTCCCGGCTATCGCTGGCTGCGCCTGTTCGATGATGGCCACCTGGAAACAGGGGTGTCGCGTGTGACGGGTATCAAGTTCGACATTGATTACACCATCAAAGGCTATTGAGGCACTGTGCAGCGCTGTGGCTAACCGGTTGCAGCCGGCTGCCGCAACCGGTTAGCCTCCCGCCCCATGACCCAATCCATTCTCTATATCCACGGGCTTAACAGCTCTCCGGTATCGCTCAAGGCCAGCCAGTTGCGGCGCGCCATGGCGCAACTCGGCCTTGCCGAACAGTTACGGGTGCCGGCTCTGCACCATCATCCGCGTCAGGCGATTGGCCAACTTGAGGCGTTGATTGCCGAGCTTGGTCGCCCCGTACTGGTTGGCAGCTCGTTGGGCGGCTACTATGCGACCCATTTAGCCGAGCGTCATGGGCTGCCGGCACTATTGATTAACCCCGCCGTGCGCCCGCATCTGCGCTTTGACGGTTACCTGGGGCCGCAAAAGAACTATTACAGCGACGAAACCTGGGAGTTGACGGCCGACCATGTGACGGCCCTGGCCGAGCTGGATGTACTGTCTCTGCAGGACCCCGCGCGTTATCAGGTGTGGTTGCAGACTGCCGACGAAACCCTCGATTACCGCGATGCGGCGCATTATTACCGTCAGGCCGCCCTGCGTATTCAGGCCGGCGGTGATCACGGCTTTCAAGGCTTTGTCGAGCGCTTGCCGATGCTTTTTGCTTTCGCCGGTATTCCGCGCCACCTGTGGCAGGATATCGACTTTTCCGCTCTCAATTGACGAACAAGAGACCCCATGGCCCAGCAAGGTTCTAGCTCTTACAACGCCGATGCCATTGAAGTCCTCTCTGGCCTCGACCCGGTGCGCAAACGCCCGGGTATGTACACCGATACTAGCCGGCCCAATCACCTGGCTCAGGAAGTGATCGACAACAGTGTCGACGAAGCACTGGCTGGTCACGCCAAATCGATCCAGGTGATCCTGCACGAAGATAACTCCCTGGAAGTGCTCGATGACGGTCGTGGCATGCCGGTGGATATCCACCCGGAAGAGGGTGTGCCAGGCGTTGAGCTGATCCTTACCAAGCTGCATGCCGGCGGCAAGTTCAGCAACAAGAACTACCAGTTCTCTGGCGGTTTGCACGGTGTGGGTATTTCGGTAGTCAACGCGTTGTCGACCAGTGTGATTGTCACCGTCAAACGTGACGGTAACGAGTACCAGATGAGTTTTGCCGACGGCTATAAGTCCAGCGACTTGGCTGTGGTTGGTACGGTGGGCAAGCGCAATACCGGTACCAGCGTGCATTTTTGGCCGGACGCCAAGTATTTCGACGCCTTCAAATTCTCGGTCAGCCGGCTCAAGCACGTGCTCAAGGCCAAAGCGGTGCTGTGCCCGGGGCTGTCTGTCAGCTTTGAAGACAAAGCCAGCGGTGAGAAAGTCGAGTGGATGTATGAAGACGGCCTGCGTTCCTACCTGGTCGATGCCGTCAGCGAGTTTGAGCGGCTACCTAATGAGCCGTTCTGCGGCAGCCTGGCAGGCAACAAGGAGGCTGTAGATTGGGCCTTGCTGTGGCTGCCGGAAGGCGGCGATACGGTGCAGGAAAGTTACGTCAACCTGATTCCCACCGCGCAGGGCGGCACTCACGTCAATGGTCTGCGGCAGGGCTTGCTGGATGCCATGCGTGAGTTCTGCGAGTTCCGCAGCCTGCTGCCGCGTGGCGTCAAGCTGGCACCGGAAGATATCTGGGAGCGCATCGCGTTCGTCTTATCGATGAAGATGCAGGATGCGCAGTTTTCCGGGCAGACCAAGGAGCGCCTGTCCTCCCGTGAGGCTGCTGCATTTGTCTCCGGTGTGGTCAAAGATGCCTTCAGTCTGTGGCTTAACGCGCATCCTGAGCTGGGCCAGCAGTTGGCTGAGCTGGCGATCAGTAACGCTAATCGTCGTCTCAAAGCCGGTAAAAAGGTAGAGCGCAAGCGTATCACCCAAGGTCCGGCACTGCCGGGCAAGCTGGCCGATTGCGCGGGCCAAGACCCGATGCGTTCCGAGTTGTTTCTGGTGGAGGGTGACTCCGCTGGTGGCTCGGCCAAGCAGGCTCGGGACAAAGAATTCCAGGCGATCCTGCCGCTGCGCGGCAAAATCCTCAACACCTGGGAAGTCGATGGCAGCGAAGTGTTGGCCAGCCAAGAGGTGCACAACATCGCCGTGGCCATTGGCGTTGACCCAGGTTCTGCGGACCTTAGCGAACTGCGTTACGGCAAGGTGTGCATCCTGGCCGACGCTGACTCCGATGGCTTGCACATCGCCACATTGATTTGCGCGTTGTTCGTGCGTCACTTCCGTCCGTTGGTCGATGCCGGCCATGTCTATGTGGCGATGCCGCCGCTGTATCGCATTGACCTGGCTAAAGAGATTTTTTACGCCCTGGACGAGGCGGAGCGCGATGGCATTCTTGAACGCCTGGTGGCCGAGAAGCGTCGCGGCAAGCCGCAGGTCACACGCTTTAAAGGTCTGGGTGAGATGAACCCACCGCAACTGCGTGAAACCACCATGGACCCGAACACGCGGCGGCTGGTGCAGCTGACCCTGGAAGACTACCCGGGCACGCAGGAAATCATGGATATGTTGCTGGCGAAGAAGCGTGCCGGTGACCGTAAAACCTGGCTGGAGTCGAAAGGAAACCTGGCCGAGGTGCTGCTCTGATGCAGCGGCTATTGGCCGCCTGCTTGCTGTGTTGCTCGTCTGTGTTGGCTGCCGCGCCTCTAGAAGAACTGAAGCTGCTCAATGAACACGCGGTTGAAGGGATGAGTGGCGGCAATTTGTCTGGTCTGGCGTGGTGCGATGGCGCGCTGTGGGCGGTTTCTGATCGCGATGATCAGCAACTCTACCGCCTAGAGACGGACGATCTGCAGTGGCAAGCCACCGCTGAGGCTTTTGTTGCACCGCCTGCGCCGGATATGCGCTTGCCCTGGGGCTTGCGCATGCGCAGTTGGGTCGCGGGCCTGGTGCGCGGCGGTGAGCTGGATTTCGAAGGGATAAGCTGCGACGCCGTCGGTAATCGTTATCTGGTCAGTGAGGGGCGGGCTGCTGTGTTGCAGTTGCCTGTTGTCGGGGAGCCAAACTGGCTGCAGTTGCCTCAGAGTTTGCTGCGTCAGGCACGTGCCAGTGGCATGTTGCTGCATTTCAACTCGCTGTTTGAGGGTATTGCGGTCGATCCGGCTGGTGAGCGCCTGTACCTGGCGGCTGAGCGCATGCGCCGTGGCCTGCTGGTGGCACATAAGCAGCGAGCGGTCTGGCGCTGTACGGGCGGCTGTGTGTTGTTTAGTGAGGCCGGATCGGAGTCTGGACCTGAAGCGTTGGGTGGTAGAGAGCAGCCGCGGGACTTCTCAGGCTTGGCTTTCCACAACGAAAAACTCTTCACCCTTGAGCGCCAGGCCTATCGCATTTGCCGGCGCGATCTCAGCAGTGGCCAGGTCGAGCAATGTTGGTCATTTGCCGCCGAGGCACTTACGCCTGAGCGCCGTTATCCGCCGGATTACGGTATGGCTGAGGCTCTGTGGGTGGATCAGGACGGCGCCTGGATTGGCGTCGATAACGGCAGCTATAGCCGCGCTGATGGTGAGTCACGGCCGATTGTCTGGCGTTTTGCCGCACCTGAGGGCGGTTGGGACGGTCAGCCTTGAGTGCTCAGCCAGCGGGAAAACGTGCCGGGCGGGTGATGCTAGTACTGGCCTGGGGCGCGGCATTGCTGTTGGCGACCAAGTTCTTTGGTGATTGGGAGGATGCCCAGCGCAACCCCAATCGTGCGCCCGAGTCGCTGCATGGCAGTGGCTATGTGGAGGTGCACCTGGCGAGCAGTCGTCAAGGTCACTACATGGCCGGCGGTAAAATTAATGGCGAGGAGGTGACCTTCTTGCTCGACACCGGTGCCACTCAGGTCGCGGTGCCGATCGAGGTGGCGCAGCGCCTGGGGTTGCAGACCGGCGCGGCGATCACTATCAATACCGCCAATGGTCGTGCCACGGCGCACCGTACCCGCCTGCAGCGTTTGCAACTGGGCGATATCGTCCTGACTGATGTAGAGGCTTTGATTGCCCCCGGTATGGGCGGCGATGAGGTATTGCTGGGCATGAGCGCCCTGAAACAACTCGAATTTACCCAGCGCGGTGGCACCTTGATGCTGCGCCAGACAACTTCGCAACAACCCCTTTCGCAACAATCCACTTTGCAATGAGGCACGCATGAGCGAACCCCTCGATTTGAGCCTGGACGGTGTTGAGCGCCGTTCCCTTGCCGACTTTACCGAGCAGGCTTATCTCAATTACTCCATGTACGTGATCATGGACCGCGCGTTGCCGCATATCGGTGACGGCCTCAAACCCGTACAGCGGCGCATCGTCTATGCCATGAGCGAGCTGGGCCTGGACGCTGACTCCAAACACAAAAAATCGGCGCGTACTGTCGGTGACGTACTCGGTAAGTTCCACCCGCACGGCGATTCCGCGTGCTACGAGGCCATGGTGCTGATGGCCCAGCCGTTCAGCTACCGCTACACATTGGTCGATGGTCAGGGTAACTGGGGCGCGCCGGATGATCCGAAGTCCTTCGCCGCCATGCGTTATACCGAGGCGCGCTTGTCGCGTTACTCGGAAGTCCTGCTCACCGAACTGGGCCAGGGCACCGTGGACTGGGTGCCGAACTTTGACGGCACCATGAACGAGCCCGCAACGCTGCCGGCGCGCCTGCCGAACATTCTGCTCAACGGCACCACTGGTATCGCCGTGGGTATGGCCACCGATGTGCCGCCGCATAACCTGCGCGAGGTCGCGTCGGCCTGCATTCGCCTGCTGGACGAGCCGAATGCCACGGTCGAGCAGCTTTGCGAGCACGTGCTCGGCCCGGACTACCCAACTGAAGCGGAAATCATCACCCCGCGTGCCGACCTGCTGAAAATCTACGAAACAGGTAAGGGTTCGGTGCGCATGCGCGCCGTGTACCGCGTCGAGGACGGCGACATCGTGGTCACCGCGCTGCCGCATCAGGTGTCCGGTGCCAAGGTGCTTGAGCAGATCGCCGCGCAAATGCAGGCGAAGAAATTGCCAATGGTGGCCGACCTGCGCGACGAGTCTGACCACGAACACCCATGCCGCATTGTCATTATTCCGCGCTCTAACCGCGTTAATGCTGACGAGTTGATGACTCACCTGTTTGCCACTACCGAGCTGGAATCCAGCTACCGGGTTAACACCAATGTTATCGGTCTCGACGGCAAGCCGCAGGTGAAGAACCTGCGGCAGCTCCTGCGCGAGTGGCTGGAGTACCGCGTCAACACCGTGCGGCGTCGCCTGCAATTCCGATTGGACAAGGTGGAGAAACGCCTGCACCTGTTGGAAGGTTTGCTGACGGCGTTCCTCAACCTGGATGAAGTGATCCACATCATCCGTACCGAGGACCAGCCCAAGCCGGTATTGATGGAGCGCTTTGGCCTCAGCGATATTCAGGCGGATTACATTCTTGATACGCGCCTGCGCCAGTTGGCTCGTCTTGAGGAAATGAAGATCCGTGGCGAGCAGGACGAGCTGGCCAAGGAACGCGCCAAGCTGCTTGCTCTGCTGGGTAGCGAAGCCAAGCTGAAAAAACTGGTGCGTGACGAGATCATCAAGGATGCCGAAACCTATGGCGACGACCGCCGTTCGCCGATTGTCGCCCGTGGCGAAGCCAAGGCCCTGAGCGAAACCGAGCTGATGCCGACCGAGCCAGTCACGGTGGTGATCTCGGAAAAAGGCTGGGTGCGCTGCGCCAAAGGTCACGACATCGACGCTACTGGCCTGTCGTACAAGGCCGGTGACGGCTTTAAAGTGGCCGCGCCAGGGCGCTCGAACCAATATGCGGTGTTTATCGACTCTACTGGGCGCAGCTATTCGCTGGCGGCGCACTCGCTGCCCTCAGCCCGTGGCCAGGGTGAGCCGCTAACCGGGCGCTTGACTCCGCCGCCGGGCGCGACGTTCGAGTGTGTGATGTTGCCGGATGACAGCGCGCTGTATGTGATTGCCTCGGATGCCGGTTATGGCTTTGTAGTCAAAGGTGAAGACCTGCAGGCCAAGAACAAGGCAGGTAAGGCCTTGCTCAGCCTGCCGGCTGGTGCCCAGGTGGTGCCGCCGAAGCCGCTGGGCAATCGTGAGGAAGACTGGTTGGCAGCGGTGACCACCGAAGGTCGTCTGCTGTTGTTCCCGGTGCGGGACTTGCCGCAGCTGGGCAAGGGCAAGGGGAATAAAATCATCGGTATTCCGGGTGAGCGGGTCGCCTCGCGCGAGGAGTACCTGACGGATCTGGCTGTACTGCCGGTCGGCGCAACCCTGGTGTTGCAGGCCGGTAAACGCACGCTGTCGCTCAAATCCGATGACCTGGAGCACTACAAAGGCGAGCGCGGTCGTCGTGGTAACAAGTTGCCGCGTGGCTTCCAGCGTGTCGACAGCCTGTTGGTTGAGGTTCAGGGGTAAGCGTGTTGGACTGTGGCCTTGTACTGGAGTCGTGAGTGGCTTTCAAGGATGATACGCAGCCGTAAGGTGGGCCGCTGCAAGCGACCTACCGGCACCTATTTTGTATACATGCTGGTAAAACTACTGGCTGGATGAGAGCGATGACTGTACTGCGTTTCCCTGGAGTTCTGCTGCTGGTCGGCGTGTTAGGCCTGGCTGGCTGCACCCGTTATCAGCAACTACCGCTGTACCAGCTCGACGCTGGTGATATACACGTACCGGCGGCTGATAAAGGCCTTGCGGTGTTGATTGGACCGGTGGCAGTTGCCGATTATCTACAGCGCGACGTGATGTTGCAGCGCCAGGCTGATGGCAGTTTGACTGCCTCTGACGATGCGCGTTGGGCTGGCAACCTGGCTGAAGAAATCGATCAACAACTTCTGCGTCAGTTAGCCTCGCGGCTGGATAGCCAGCGCCTGGTTCTGGCTCCGGCTACAGCGGGCTTTGTGCCGCAGGTACGCCTGGGCCTATCGATTACCCGCCTGGATTCCGGTCCCAGTCGCCCTGCGGTGCTGGAGGCGCAATGGCGTCTGGCCGGTGCGGACGGCAAGTTGCTCGACGGGCGTTTGGTGCGCTTGGAAGAACCGCACAGTGGCACGATAGTCGATCAAGTACGGGCGCAAAGCATTGTGGTTCAGCAGTTGGCTGAGCAATTGGCTGAGGCTGTCGAAACCCATGGCAAGCCTGTTGCCGCAGTCGCTCCCGCGCCTCGCAAGCAGACCCAGGTGCAGCCTACGCCGCCGGTCGTGCCGCGTATCCCGGTTGCCGAGCCGAGTCGCAATGAGGGTGAGGTTTTCCGCTTTTAAGCTATGGGTTCTTGGCGGCAGGGTGCCGGGCGGGTGAGCGCCGCATGACGTTGCCTTAAGGTAGCCAGCTATTTGCCTATGGGGTGATTAGATTGTTCTTGTGCACCAGTACGCCCTTTGGGTCGCTCTGGCGCAGATTAATCTGCCGCAGACTTGGGTTGGTTCGCAACAATCCCTGCAACAACTGGTTCAGTTACTCTCGTGCATGCGTGCCAGTTGGCGTTCCAGTAGCGACGGGTAGGGCTCCAGTAAACGTTCAACACAGCAGGCCCCTTGCGGGCTGGCAATTGCGCGAATGCGCGCGCGCTGGCTAATCAGAGCGTCGTCGGCAATGCTGCGTTCCACCAGCAGCAGGTTGCGGCTGTGCTGCGACAGGGCCAGAGCGTTTTGCGCGCTTTCGCTCAGCAGTAGATCGCCTTGGCTGAGGTTGCGGAGGTTGGTGCCGAGGGTCAGGCCAAGTTGCAGTTGCAGAGTAATACCGCTGTCCGCCACTTCGATTTGTAGCGCATGGCCCAGAGCTCGCATCAGCTCGCCGCAACAGATCGCGTGGGTCAGGTAGTCCTCTCCGCAGTCCAATTGATGGAACAGCATTAGGCTGCTGCCGTCGCTGAGGGTGTGTAACTCCCCCTGATACAGACTCGCAGCCTGCTCTAGGCAGTCGCGATAGTGCTGTAACAACTCCATTAGGCGTGTGCGCGGTAGGTGGCGCAGCTGTTCCTGGGCGCCCAGTTGAATCGCCAGCACTGCACTAGGCAGCGCCTGCTGAATGACGGGCGCGGGCGCAGTGTCGTGAACGGTGTTGTCGCGCAGTTCGGAGAAGGGATCGTCCTCCACGCGATTGATGTACTCATCTGTTTGGACAGGCCGCGGTTCGTCGGACTCACCCAGTGCGTTCAAGTCGTCGAAGCGATCATCGTGCAGATCACGTACGGCGAAGTCCGGCTCATTATCGAAGGATTCATCGAGATGCTCGCTCTCGTAGGCCGTTTCGGGCTCTTCGTCATAGATCTCGTCGTCTTCCACCGTCGGCTTTTCTGGAACCAGACGGGCTTGCAGTTGACGCGCCAGGTCGCCGATTTCATCTTGGCGTCCAGCTCCGGGGGCGGGGTCATCCGGGTCGCGCAGCCAGACCCGCAGCTGTAGCAGGGGTGTGGAAATATGCCGGCCGAGGCGCATGCTCAGTGATAGGGCCAGCGCCAGCAGGATCAGGCTGAGAATACCCATGCTTTGCAGGCTAATGGTCATCGGCTGCTGGAACTGTTGCATGTCCAGGCTGATACGTAGCTGGCCGGCGATTACCTCCTGGAAGGTGATCGGTGTGGAATACAGCCCCTCGGTTTCCCCCAGCATGCTTTGGCTTGGGCGTGAGCCTGCCTCGGCGAGGATGCGGTTATCCACGCTGTAGATGGCTGCATGAGCTACCAGCGGATTCTTTACCAGGTTATTCAGCAATACGTTGAGGCTGAGGATGTCGTTAGACACCAGCAGCTCGGTTGCCGAGGTTGCCGTCTGGGTGATGAGGCTGGTGCCGAGGGCTTCAGCCTGCTGCTGCATCGCATGCTTGAACTGCATGCCGATGACCCAGCCATAGATCACCAGGGCCAGGGCCACTAGTAGCAGGCTATGGCTGACAATACGCAACGCCAGGGGGATGCGCCTTTGACGCAGGGCCTGGAATATAAGGAGAAAGAAATTATCGGGCTTTACGGGGTTGGGCCGGTTCACAGAGCTCGGCTCATGTCGACTATAGTTGGCGCGCAGTATAGCGATGCACCGGCAGTGGGCAAAGCGCTGTGCGTGGCTGTTTACCTATGAAAATGGGTAGAATGCGTGCCTTTTCCACGGCTTGTGACCTGTTCAGCAGGCCGCTGCCCTTGACGCTGTCCTGGAGACTGAGCTTTGCGCGAAATCGTCCTGATCAATATCACCGGCGAAGATCGCCCCGGTTTGACTGCCGCTATCACGGGCGTGCTGGCCCAGGGCGGGGTGAATATCCTCGATATTGGCCAGGCGGTGATCCATGACACCCTGTCGTTTGGGATTTTGGTCGAGATCCCCGATACCGAGCGCGCGTCGTCGGTGCTCAAGGACATCCTCTTTACCGCATATAAGCTCGACCAGCAGGTGCGCTTTACCCCTGTGTCTGAAGCGGATTATCAGCAGTGGGTGAGCGGCCAGGGCAAGGCCCGGCACATTGTCACGCTACTGACGCGCAAGGTGACAGCTGAGCAGTTGCAGCGCGTCAGTGCGATTACCGCGCGCTACGACCTGAATATCGACCATATCGATCGTCTTTCTGGGCGCATGCCGCTGGATATGCCTGCTGAGCAAGGCAAGGGCTGTATTGAGTTCTCCGTACGCGGTGAACCGGCAGATCCTGCAGCCCTGCGCGCCGAGTTCCTCAGTGTGGCCCAGGAGTTGAATGTCGATATCGCCTTCCAGCGCGACTCGTTATTCCGTCGCAACCGTCGCCTGGCAGTGTTCGACATGGACTCGACGCTGATCGAGGCAGAAGTGATCGATGAGCTGGCCAAGGCTGCTGGCGTTGGTGAGCAGGTCTCGGAAATTACCGAGCGTGCGATGCGTGGTGAGCTGGATTTTGCCGCCAGCTTCCGCGAGCGCCTGGCGTTGCTCAAAGGCTTGCCGGAAACCGTGTTGGCGGATATTGGCACCTCGCTAAGCCTGACTGAGGGCGCGGAAACGCTGTTCAGTGAGCTGCGTCGCTTAGGTTACAAGACCGCAATCCTGTCTGGTGGCTTCACCTACTTTGCCAAGCAATTGCAGGCTAAGCTAGGTATCGATTATGTCTTCGCCAATGAGCTGCAGATTGTCGATGGGTTGGTCACTGGTGTGGCGGTGGAGCCGATCGTCGATGCGCAGCGTAAAGCTGACCTGCTACGAGAGCTGGCGGCCAAGGAAGGGTTGCGTTTAGAGCAGACGATTGCGGTCGGCGATGGAGCCAATGACCTGCCGATGCTGGCGATAGCCGGTTTGGGCGTGGCGTTTCGTGCCAAGCCGCTGGTTAAGCAGTCTGCCAAGCAGGCCATCTCGACCCTGGGGCTGGATGGCATTCTTTACCTGTTGGGGTTTCGCGATCGCGACGGTTTGGAGTGACAAGATGTAAGAAACAAAAAGCCGCCTGATGGCGGCTTTTTTGTGGCCTGCCATTGCTGGAGGGCTTTTGCGCTAGGTTACTCGTCGTCGGCCGCGAAATCGTAGTCCATCGACTGGCTAGGTCCCTGCAGATAATGGCCTTGGATGTAATTGACACCCGCCTGCCAGAGGGTCGCGAGCACGCTGGCGCTCTCGACAAAAGGTACGATCGTCAGTTTGGCTTGAGCATGCAGGCTGGCCAGCAGGGTTTTCAGCGACTCCTGATTCTCCGCAGTGCTTAGATCCTGAGAGAACGAGCTGTCGACTTTGACGAAATCGATATGCAGGTGCTTGAGGGTGTTGAAGGGGTTAAGCGAGCAGCCGAACTGGGTCAGTGCGGTTTTGCAGTGCAGTTCGTTGAGTCGCTGGGTGATGAGCTTGGCCTGCTTCAGATAAGCGATGGCATCCGGTTCGCTGAACTGGAATACCAGTGAGTCGGATGGCAGACGTGCGGCTTTTAGTGCCACGCTGAGCCATGGCAGCAAGGTTTGATCCTGCAGGCTGGCACTGGATACATGGACGAAAAGACGGGTGTTGTGGCCTTTGCTGCGGTGGTCGGCGAGCAGTTTTATCGAGTTGAGAATGACCCAGCGATCAATTTTCTCGGCCATTCCGGCGTCTTTGGCGGCACTGAACAATTCGTTAGGCGGGATTTCTTCGCCATTAGGGTTGATTAGGCGTAGCAGGGCTTCGTAATGCTCGAAGTTGTCACCGCGTAGGCTGATGATTGGTTGAAACAGCAAACGGAAGCTGTTGTTTTCCAGCGCTTGTTGAATCATTGCCACGATGTTGCCGCGGCTTGCCGCAGCGGCCAGCTCATCGGCTGGGTTGAATAGCTTCAGGGTATTGCCATCGCTCAGTTCGTCGGCGCAGCGATGCGCGCGGTCGACGACTTCCTGGGCTTTAGTAGTTTTTTCGTTGAGCCCGGCAACGCCAATCGACAAGGTGCTTTGTACAGTGCGGCCGTTGACGTCGAACAGGTGGCCTTCGACTTTTTTCAGTAGGCTAGCCAGCAGTTCTTGGGTGCTTTCCGGGGTGACGCCTGGCTGTAGCACGCTAAATACGTCATCGCCAAAGCGTGCCAGTTGCGCGTTGGCATTGAAGTGAGCGCGCAGCAGATTGGCTAGGTCGGCGAGCAGAATATCGATACCCGCCAGGCCAATATCGGCGAGCAGACTGGCATAGTGGTCGATGCGGATATAGGCCAAGCTTGAGGGCTGGCCGGCATTCACTGCGCGCTCGGCAGCGTTATCCATCAACTCAAGGAAGTGGCTGCGATTGAATAGGCCGGTGACCAGGTCCTGGCTGCTGATTTCCCGCAGCTTTTCTTCCAACTCGGCATTGCCTGTTTCGGCACGAATCACCACCTGGATGCAGGGTTCGCCATCATAGGTGGCCGGAGAGAAGCTCATCTGCGCTTGGAAACTCTGCCCGCTCGCCTTGATCCCGGTGCAGTTGAGTTCGGTACCACCTTCCGCGTTTTGATAGTTCTTCAGAAAGTCTTTGAAGCTGGACTGGTCGCTGCTGCCGATCAGGTCGATCATCGGCATGCCTTCTAGCTCTTCGGCGTCTTCGTAGGCGAATAGTTCAAGGTAGGCGCGATTCGCGTAGATGTGCATGCCGTCATGCACGTAGGTAATGGCGTCGACGGAGCTATCAAGCAGCAACTGGCAGCGTTTCTCTGTTTCGCGCAGGGTCACTTCTGATGCGCGGCGGGCGCGACGCTCTTCCAGGTTGGCCAGCTCGCGCTTGGCCACCAATACTAAACGTTCGTCCTCACCTTGCGGCAGGGCATCTTGGGCGCCGAGCATAAGCGCTTCGGTGACGCTGTCGGAGTCGTTGTCGCTGAGTAGTTGAATAACCGGAATATCTTTGGCTTGGCGGCGGATCGCGCCAATCGCTTCGCTGGTTGTCAGTTGTTCGCTGCTCGGTGCGCAGATCAGCAGATCCCAGCTTTGCTGCAGCGCCTCGTTGAGGTCGTCGCTGGAGGTTAGGCGATGCACACGAGTCGCTCTGCCAGCGTTGCGGAACAAGCTGACTAGGCGCTCGGCCTCGTTCTGCGAGTCTTCAAGAATCAGTAGCCGTATGGTTTTTTTTTCAATGGCCATTGTGTGGTATCAGGTCTGCGCCGAACGGGCGCGAAAAGGCGACAAAAGGACGTGCGACGGCAATCTACAGCGACTTCCAGAGGGAGTCAAAGTCTTCCTCCCCGCTCGGTGTGCGGCCTTTCGGCGCTGTGACGCGTTCCCCATGACTGCTTGCTGCCTGCTCAACACTGCGGTACTCAAACTGGTTGAAACTGCCGGTGTTGGCTTGTCGCCGGCTGAGCACAGCGCGGTGCTCGCTGCCATTGAGGTTGATGCTGACCTTGTTACCTTCTTGGAAGGGTAGCCGGGCGGTTATCAGGCTGGCAGGCCGGGAAATAGCACTGATTTCTGGCAGTAGCAGGGCGCGGAGGTATTGACTGCTTTGTTCCGATTTACGCACCAGTTGCAGGCCGCAGGCTTGTGCATGTGGCGCGATCAGTTCTATGCCCATTTGGGTGCCGCCGCCGCGAACCTGGCGAATCCAGCGCACCACTGCAACGCTCCAGCCCTGTTTAGGCAGGCCTTGCACGCCGAGTAACTCACCTGCTTGCAGTTGGCTGGGCACCTCTTTTGGCCATGACAGGCAATAGCCGCCAGGGCTGATGTTAACGATCGCTACTTCGTAGGTCGGGTAGTTGTCTGTCGTGCTAGGTTCGGCTGTTACAGCTCCTTGGGTTGGGGCGCTGTATTGAATCTCCTCGAAAGGCAGGCCGTTTTCCCATTGGTTGTTTTTTTTCACGTCGAATGCGTTCGACCATACATCAGGTGCGCCGGTGTCTGGTTTGAATACCGCGGTGTTCGTCGTGGCGGGAAGCTGCAGCACTTCATTGAATGGGCGCTTGTCGGCCAGGTGGTAGTGCAGCGAACTCATGCCGATACACAGTGTAAGTGCGCCTTTACCTTGGCTGCGCTGAAAGGTGCGTTCCGCGATATCGCCCCAGGCTGCCGATAGGTGTTGGAGCATGTCTTGGCTGAAACCTTCTGGCACCAATAGTCGTGACTGGGACTGGCTCTCTGCCGGGAGTAGCAGGTGCTCTTTGATCGCATCAACCAGCAGGCTTGGGTCGATGCCGACAGCATTACGTAATTCGCTTTGCTGGAACAGCGAGATGTAGCGCGGCGGGCCATCCATCTTGGGGGCTACGGCGAACAGGCTGGAGGGCTCATCACCGGCTTGTAAGGTTGTAAGCGTGCTCCAGGGCTCAAGCACTTCGGCCAGGCGTGCGATTGCACTTTGGCGCATCTGGTTGCAGCGGGCGCAGCCGAGTAGCAATGCTACCAAGTAACTTTGCTCGGTGCTCAGGCCTTGGGTGTGGCGGGCTTGGGTGTCGCGCACAAGCACCTTGTGCAGGTCGCGGGCGCGGGCAATTTGGTAAAGCTGGTGCAACTCCAGCCAGAGTCCTTCGGGCACTGGGCAGTAGAGCTGGCTAGCACGGATCAGTGGGCCGCAGAGGCTGTGTGTCGCGCGTTGCAGGGCTACGGCGAGGAGCTGGTTGCGTTCGCGGCTGGCCTGTGTAGATAAGCGCGCGACTATCAGCTTGTAGCCAATTGCCAGATGGTTTTGCAGGGCCTGACAAAGGTTGGCGACTTTACGCGGACGCTCGTCTAGAACGATGGCCTGGTTTAGGAAGTGTTTTTCCAGCTGTTTGCAGACGAAAAAAATCTCCGGGCGCAGTATTTCTAGCAGCTGCAGGCGGTTTTCCGAGGGCGTGAGCAGTTGGTTGAGTTCGACCAGTGCTTGGTAAAGCTGGCGTGCTGTTTCACCGATATTGGCTTTGGGTAGGCCGTCCACCCATTTTTTCAAATCGCGGGGGGTGGCTTCGCAGAATGACAGGCTTTGCTTGTCTGGCGTGGTGACGCGCAGCAGCAAGTGAGAATTCTGTTTATCCATCTAAATCGGCGGCTCCAGCACAGGTGCAAGGTAGGCAGTATGTTTCGACTCTAGCAGTATCTTGCAGGCCTCGCAGCTATGGCCTTGGCATGAGTGCCAGGATGAAGCGGCAAACTAACCAGGAGTAAGGCTTTGGCGTGTGACGACTTATTACGTACAGAGGTTCCTTGAGTCGATACTTAGCGGCACTTTTAGGCTCGTGCTTAAAGTGCCGCTGATGTTATTCACGCATTAGGTTTACCGATTGCTTGACCCATGCGTACCGGGCTATTGGCGGTCAGCTCTGTAGCCCACTGCACCTGCTCAGGAGCAAACAGCACGATGGCGGTAGAGCCCAGCTTGAAGCGACCCAGTTCTGCGCCTTTTTCCAGGCTGATCGGGGCACGTGCTGCGTCGTCGTACTTGAAGGTTTTTAACGTGCGTTTTGGCGGGGTCACCAGGCCGGCCCAGACGGTTTCGATCGAGGCTACGATCATGGCGCCGACCAGTACTACCGCCATTGGCCCGCGCTCGGTGTCGAACAGGCAGACTACGCGCTCATTGCGGGCAAATAGTTCCGGCACATTCTCTGCCGTGGTTTGGTTGACTGAGAACAGGCGTCCTGGCACGTAGACCATTTCTCTCAGGGTGCCGGCCAGGGGCATGTGTACGCGGTGGTAGTCCTTCGGTGACAGGTAGATGGTGGCAAAATCGCCGCCCATGAATGCAGCTGCACGCTCGCTGTCACCCCCCAGTAGTTCGATCACGCTGAAACTGTGGCCCTTGGCTTGGAATACCCGGCCTTGTTCGATCTTGCCGAGCTGGCTGACTGCGCCATCTGCTGGGCAGAGGACTGCACCTGGCGTGCTATCGAGGGGGCGTGCGTCATCTTTCAGGGCGCGCGTGAAGAAGTCATTGAAGTGAGCGAAAGCAGTCAGGTCTTCGACCTGGGCTTCGTTCATATTCACCCGGTATTGCTTGGCGAACCAGCCGATCAGGCTATTCTTGAACCAGCCAGCCCGGCATTCGGCGGCACAGCCGATTAGGCGCGATAGCAGGTGGTGCGGCAGCAAGTACTGGCTGAGGATAAACAGGCGATCTTTCATTGGGCTTCCTTAAAAGTGGCAGGTGGTCTGGCGGATACTCAGCGCTCGACCGGTGTGTCAGGGTGGTTGCCCCACTCGCCCCAGGAGCCGGCGTAGGCTTTTACCCGCGGGTAGCCGAGGATCTTGGCTGCCAGGTAGGTAAAGCCTGAGCGGTGGTGGGTCTGGCAGTGGGTGATGATTTCTTTGTCGGCAGTAATGCCGAGGCTATTGAGCTGGGTCTGCAGGTCCAGGCGGATGCGCAGCGCGCGCGTCGGGTCCATGCCCGCGGTCCATTCAAAATTGATTGCTCCCGGTACATGGCCGGCCTTTTGTGCCAGCGCCTTCTCGCCGTTGAACTCACTTGGCGAGCGAGCATCCCAAACGGCCAAGTCGGCTGCACCGAGGCGGCTTTGCAGGTATTCGCGGCTGGCGGTTGGGGTATCTTGCAGGTTTAGCGAAACCTTGGCGGTGCGGATCTCCGGCGCGGCAGTGCTGAGTTCGAGTTCCTCGGCCAGCCAAGCATGCAGGCCGCCATCTAGGTAGTGGTAGCGCGAGTGGCCAATCACATCTAGCAGCCAGATAAACCGCCCGGCCCAGCCGCCGCCTTCGTCGTCATACACCACGTAGACAGCATTCGGGTTATGGCCAAGCTCGCTAAACAATTGCTCTAGCTGTGCGCACTCGGGGAGCAGTCCCGGGGCGGGCGGTTGGCCCAGTTGCGTGCGCTTGGGGTCGACAAATCGCGCGCCGGGGATGTGCCCAGCGGCATAGCGTGCCGGGCTGGTCAGGTCGACCAAAATCAGTTCTGGGGAATCCAGGCGATTAGCCAATTGGGACGGTTCGATCAGCAAGGGCAACTCAGCGAAGGCGGTCATGCCGGGCCTCTTTTTACCGGAAAGGGGGGGATTGTAGCGGAAAGCCTACCGCCCACGGGTGGCAAAGCTGGCCAGCGCACGCTCAATGCATTGCACGGTTTTACCGAAGCCTTGCACGCTGACATCACTCAGCGTTTGGCCGCCCTGGTCGGCGAAGATCAGCATAACGACACGGTTGTTGCTGGCGATCGAGCGAATCAGCAGGTGTTCGCTAGGGAACAGACTTTTCAGCGTACCCGGCAGCATGGCGGAAAACTGCGCAATGTTGCTTGGGGTCAGGCGCAGTTGTGCCGGTGCGCTGAGCAGGCGGCGTAGCACCTGGCTCTGCTGCGGGTCGAGGCTGAGGCTGGCGGCGGACTTGTCCAAGCCTGTCTGCTGTTGGGTCATCAGGCGGGTGTGGTTGCGATCAGCCAGTAAAATCAGCACGCGCTGCATGCCGCATGCTTCTAGAGCATGGTTGGCGCAGGCGGTTAACTGCAGTACGTTGCTAAAGGCGCTGGGCTGAGCCAGAAGTTGCGCGCACTGTTGACGCCACTCACTCAAAACCACTGGTTTGGGCAGCTCGGCTGCGGCCTGCAAGTGGCGTGCTTGCCATGGCCAGATCAGGGCTTCGGCCGGGTGCCAGAGGTCTGTGCGGAGCATTTGGCGGGCGCTACTCACGGCGTGCTGGTGCAGTTGTTGTTGCAGGGCATCGAGGGGTAGCTGCAGGAATAATCCTGTGAGCTTTTGCCAGCGTAGGCTATGCGGGCTGTTCCAGGCGTAGTGGGCGGAAATTGCCAGGCAATTTGCCAGCAAAATGCTGTTGGCCGGTTGGGTCAGCCAGCGCCGCAGGTTGCTGTCGGCGTCCAGGCATTGTTGCTGCTGCAGTGGGTGTTCGTTGTTGTGGGCAATATGTAGCGCCTTAATCAGTAGCCGGCGGTCGTTTACCAGTAGGCGATAGCCTTGGGTTATCCACTCGGGTAATCGCCAGCTTTCACTCAGTGCCAGGCACAGTTTCAGTAGTGGTACACCAAGAAGGTCCTGTTCCACTTTACTTGCCGGCTCGCCTTTAACGAGAACCCGCTGTTCCCAGGCTACGAATAATTCGGGATAAGCTGCTAGCAAGGTCCAGACCGGGGCAAGAAATAGCAGGCTGCCCCAGTGCACTTCCTGCCAGAGACGTGCCAGGCGACTTGCGAACAGGCCATTGGCTTGCTGGCTGGCGTGTTGGCTAATTAGCAATATTTGCCTGAAGGGTTTAGGCAGTTCTTGTTCTGGCTGCGCAGGTAGACGATTGAGTAGCGCTTCCGTGCGGCTCAAGCCGAGGCGACTGATGGCGGCTTCGAGGCTATCAGTCTGCTCACTGAGTCCGCTGCTCTTGCTGTTGGCTTCGCGTAACACGCTGAGGGCGAGCGCTGGGCAGCTCTGCATGAGATCGGCCAGCTCACGCCGGGAGCGGTTGCTGTCAGCCAACGCCCTGCGCAGCGGTTGCAGGCTTTCGCTAGAGGCAGGCAATAGCTGGCTGTCCAGCTGCTTGAGCCAGTCTTTTAGAGTACGCGGATAGTTGGCGGGCTTATGCATTCGGGTTGAGACAAGCTGGCTTTTGACCTTAACTGGCTATAGTCTCGCGCAAAAGTTCCGATAAATAGAAGGGTTGTTTTGCACGGCCTCTTTCTAACCTCTCTGGCAAGTCTCTTTCTATGGCAAAGATCATTGGCATTATTGTTGTGTTCGCCGGCGTTATCGGGGGATTTATCCTCTCTGGCGGCAAATTTATGGCGTTGGTCCACCCCTATGAGGTCTTGACCATTGGCGGGGCTTCGCTAGGGGCGTTCTTGCAGGCCAACCCTGGCAGTACCTTCATGACTGTGTTCAAGAAGTCGTTGAGCATGTTTGGCTCGCGCTTTACCCATCACTATTATCTGGACGTGCTTAAGCTGCTTTACGAGATTCTTAACAAGAGTCGTCGTGAAGGCATGATGGCCATTGAGGCTGATGTTGAAGATCCCGCTGCTAGCCCGATTTTTAGCAAGTACCCTGGCATTCTCAAAGATCAGCGGATGACCTCATTTATCTGCGATTACCTGCGCATTATGTCCTCTGGCAACATGGCTCCCCATGAGCTGGAGGGGTTGTTTGACATGGAAATTTCCAGTCTCAAAGAGGAGCTTGAACATCCCGGTCATGCGGTCGCCGGGATTGCTGACGGCTTGCCAGCCATGGGTATTGTGGCGGCGGTATTGGGGATCGTTATTACCATGTCGATTCTTGCCGAGGCGGATAACGCCGAAATCGGTGAGAAAGTGGGCACCGCACTGGTTGGTACTTTTTTGGGGATCTTGGCGTCCTACGGGTTCTTTGGCCCATTGGCGGCCTCGCTCGGTCATGATGCGAAAGAAGAGGTGAATGTTTACGAGGCCATCAAAGCAGGTCTTGTTGCCTCCGCCTCCGGTATGCCGCCGTCTCTAGCTGTGGAATTCTCGCGCAAGGTGCTTTACCCCGCCCATCGGCCAAGCTTCAGTGAGCTTGAACAGGCCATGCGTGGGAGTTAAAGCGCAGCATGGAGAATAATCAGCCGATTATCGTCAAGCGCGTCAAGAAAATTGCCGCTGGCCACCATGGTGGCGCCTGGAAAATCGCCTTTGCTGACTTCGCTACGGCGATGATGGCGTTTTTTATGGTGATGTGGCTGATGACAACAGCTACGCCCGAACAGAAAAAACTCATTTCCGGTTATTTTCAGGACCCTGTGGGCTTCTCTGAAAGTGCCAGCCCCTATGTGATTGACCTAGGCGGTACGCCTACGCCGGCCCCTGATAAGACGCTCAACCCCGATCAGCAGCAAGAGCAAGCTCCGGCTGATGATGTTCAGCCTGCCGATGGGGCGCAGGGGGAGATAGATAAACAGCAGGCAGAGTCAGTTGCCGAAGAGGTTGAGCGCGAACGCCTAGAGTTGTTGCTGCAAGAGTTGCAGAACAAGGTCGAGGAAAATCCGCAGCTACAAAACTTCAAGGATCAGATTCTCTTCGAGATCACCCAGGACGGACTGCGTATCCAAATCATGGATGCTGCCAATCGGCCGATGTTCGCCTCGGGTAGCGCACGTTTGCAGCCTTATTTCGAGGATATTCTTCTGGCCATGACCGACACCATTGCGGCGGTGCCGAACAAGATCAGCGTCAGTGGTCATACCGATGCCGCACCTTTTGTCGGGCGTGGTGGTTATGGCAATTGGGAGTTGTCTGCTGACCGTGCCAACGCCGCACGGCGCGTGTTGGTTGCCGGTGGTTACGATGATGGGCAGGTGGCGCGGGTCGTGGGTTATGCGTCCTCGGCACTGTTTGATCGCGAGAATCCGCTGAATCCGGTTAACCGGCGCATCGACATCGTGGTACTGACCAAGAAGGCTCAGCGTGCCATTGAGGGCGGGCAGAGCGATTCCGCAGCAGACGCGCCTCCGGCCGAGGCTGGCGCTGCGCCGGCCAGTGCTGCACCTGCTGCCCCCGCACCGGGTGACCCGTTGCCTGATGGGCAGCTGCGTGAGCGGCTGAATATCTTTGAAGACGGTGTGCTGAAGTTCGATCAGCCGCGTGAGTGAGATGTAAAAAGGCCGCACTTGTTGCGGCCTTTTTATCTTTATGGCCTGCCATCCCTGGCGGCCACCCTGAGGGCCGTCGCGGCGCGACGTTAAAAACCGCTCCCGGCGATTTTTCAGTACTCGGCCTCTGGCAGGCTGGCCAGGATATGTCGGTAACTGGCCATGCGCTGCGGATGCAGGCGGCCATCTTCCAATGCTTTGAGCAGCGCACAGCCCGGCTCACGGTCGTGTTTGCAGTCGCGGAAGCGGCATTGGCCGATCAGGTCGTGAAACTCGATAAAGCCGGCTTCGACATCATTACGACTGACGTGTACCAGGCCGAACTCACGGATCCCTGGGGAGTCGATCAGCTCGCCGCCGCCAGGGAAATGGAACAGGCGCGCAGTGGTGGTGGTATGGGTGCCTTTGCCGGTCAGCTCGGAGAGCGGCCCGACGCGGGTGTCAACTTCCGGTAGCAGGCTGTTGACCAGCGACGATTTGCCTACCCCGGACTGGCCGACAAACACGCTGACATGGCCATCGAGTTGCCGTTGCAGTTGTTGCATGCCGTCGCCGCCGTGGGCAGACACTTCCAGCAGCGGATAACCGAGCTCGCGGTAAACGCCGAGCATGCGGTTGAGTGCCACGGCATTCTGCTCATCCAGCAGGTCGGTCTTGTTCAGCAGCAGCAGCGGGCGGATGCCGGCGTGCTCGGCGGCTACCAAATAACGGTCGATCAGGTTGGCATGGGGTTCGGGCAGCGGGGCAAAGACAATCACGATCAGGTCGACGTTGGCCGCTACTGGCTTCAGTAGGCCGCGAGTATCCGGTCGACAGAGTTCGGTGCTGCGCGGTAGTTGCGCGACGATTACCCCAATGCCTTGGTTGCCGGCGCGCCATACCACTTGGTCGCCAGTCACCATGGTCGGCAGGTTGGCGCGTAGGTGGCAGCGGAATACCTGGCCAGCCAGTTCGCCATCCAGTGCTTCAACTTCGATCTGCACGCCAAAGTGGGCTATCACCAGGCCGGTTTGTTCCGGGCCCAGGTCGCCACCTTCGAGGATCTGTACCGCCTGCGATTCGCGTTTAGCGGCGCGGGCGGCGCGCTCGCCCTGGATTTTTTCGATACGCCAGTTTTGCCGGCGGTTGAGTTGGCGTTTGGCCATGGGGCTTCCGAGAGTTGAATTACGCAATAAACGGCCGCGAGTCTAGCACGGGCTGCCTATTGAACTGCTGGCACGGCTAAACTGCGGCGCATTATCGGTCGGGCTGTTGAGGGGGCTGCATGCTGCGTGTTGTTCGGCAATATCCGGCGCTGCTGGCCTTGTGCGCGCAATTAGGCGCGACACTGCTGGTCGGTTTGGCGCTGTATCTGGCGGCGCAGGTCGCGCCCTGGCGGCCAACTTGGCTGGCTGTCGGTCTGTCGCAAGGTTTGCTGGCGGCTGGGTTGGCGCGCTACCTGGGCTTGTCGCGTTGGTGGTGCTGGCTAAATTTACTGTTTGTTCCAGCGTTGCTGCTGGCTAGCGGCGCGCCGTTGCCGTCCTGGGTGTTTCTCGCAGGTTTTTTCCTGGTGCTGCTGCTCAACTGGAACAGTTTTGCTGAACAGGTGCCGTTGTACCTGACCGCCGCTGGCTCGCGGCAGCACCTGGCCGAGGTGCTTAACGAGCAGCCCGAGCCGTTTCGTTTTGTCGATTTAGGCTGTGGCCCGGCCGGGATGCTGCTGGGTCTAGCCCGGCAGTTCCCGCAGGCGCAGTTTGTGGGTGTTGAGACGGCGCCGCTGTCTTTCGCTATCGCTTGGCTACGTGCGTTGCGCTGCAGCAACTGCCAGATTCGCTATGAAAACCTCTGGCGCACTGATCTGTCAGGGTTTGACGTGGTGTATTGCTTTCTCTCGCCCGCGCCTATGGCTGAACTATGGGGCAAGGCCTGTGCGCAGATGCCGGCAGGTAGTTTGCTCATTAGTAATACCTTTGCAGTGCCCGATCATCCGGCGGATCGGCAGGTCGAGTTGCACGATTGGCGCAAGTCACGCTTGCTGTTGTGGCGTATGCCGCGTTGATTTATTCGCGAACAGGTCGTTGAAAAATGTAGCGAGCGACGGCTAGGCAAGGCGAAATCGGCTGAGAAAGCGCAGTGTACGAGTTGTCCATGAGCATTTCGAGGCCGAGTTCAACGCCGCATAGCCGAGCGCAGTAGTTTTTCGGCGGCCTGTTAAACTGTCGGCCTTAGCCGAGGAGCGCAACATGCAGAATCCACAGAATCTGATCTGGATCGACCTGGAAATGACCGGTCTGGAGCCTGAAACCGACGTCATCATCGAGATGGCCACTATTGTCACCGACAGTGACCTGAATATTCTCGCCGAAGGTCCGGTTATTGCCGTGCACCAGAGTGATGAGCTGCTTGCCGGGATGGATGAGTGGAATACCCGTACCCACGGTGCTAGCGGCCTGACCCAGCGAGTGCGGGAGAGCAAAATCGGGCCGGCTGAAGCTGAGGCCATGACCATTGCCTTTCTTGAGCAGTGGGTGCCGAAGGGCAAGTCACCCATCTGTGGTAATAGCATCGGCCAGGACCGGCGCTTCCTCTACAAGTACATGCAGAATCTTGAGGCCTATTTCCACTATCGCTATTTGGATGTGTCGACCTTGAAGATTCTCGCGGATTTGTGGGCGCCGCAGGTTAAGGAGTCCTTTAAAAAGCAGGGCACGCACCAGGCGCTGGATGATATTCGTGAGTCTATCGCCGAGCTGAAGCACTACCGTCAGCACTTCCTCAAGGTGTGACGCCAAGAAAAGCCCGCTAATGCGGGCTTTTCTTTATCTGAATTACAGGCCGTGGCGCGCCAGCGCCCACTCGACATGCTCGCGTACCAGCTCGGATGGGTGCTCCCGGCGTGCCTTTAGCGCTTCCACTACCGGGATGCTTGAGGGCGCGTTGCCCAGGCCGACGGCCAGGTTGCGCAGCCAGCGCTCATATCCGGCGCGGCGCAGTGGCGAGCCTTCGGTGCGGCTGAGAAACTCGTCTTCACTCCAGCAGAACAGTTCCGCCAGTTCGGCATTGTCCAGGCTGTGGCGCGGCTGGAAATCGCTCTGCTCGGTGGCTTTGGCAAAGCGGTTCCACGGGCAAACCATTTGGCAGTCATCGCAGCCAAACACCCGGTTACCGATAGGCGCGCGTAGCTCCTCCGGAATTGGGCCTTTGAGCTCGATGGTCAGGTAGGAAATGCAGCGCCGTGCATCCAGCACGTAGGGGCCGACAAAGGCCGCGGTCGGGCAAATATCCATGCAGGCGGTGCAGCGGCCGCAGTGCTCGCTGCTGTGTGGCTGATCCACTGGTAGCGGCAGGTCGACGAACAGCTCGCCAAGGAAGAAATAGCTACCGGCTTTGCGGTTGAGCACTAGGGTGTTCTTGCCGATCCAGCCGAGACCGGCCTGCTCGGCAATGGCTTTTTCCAGTACTGGCGCGCTGTCGACAAACGCACGATAGCCGAAGGGGCCGATCTGCTGCTGAATGCGCTCGGCCAGTTGTTGCAGGCGTTTGCGGATCAGTTTGTGGTAGTCGCGGCCCAGGGCGTAGCGCGAGACGTAGGCCTTTTCCGGCTGCGCCAGGCGTTGGGCCATCTGCGTGTCGCCCGGCAGGTAGTCCATGCGCAGCGACACCACGCGCAGAGTTCCAGGCACCAGTTGCTCTGGATGTGAACGTTTGCTGCCATGGGCGGCCATATAGTCCATCTCGCCCTGGTAGCCGGCGTCCAGCCAGCGCTGCAGGTGCGCTTCGTGCTCGCCCAGTTGTACGTCGGCTATGCCGACCTGCTGAAAGCCCTGCTCGCGGCCCCAGTCTTTGATGGACTGAGCGAGAGCGGCAAGGTCGAGGGCATCACTGTTCATATGAAGGCGGGTAACCAGGGCAGAGGTGCGTATAATTCTGCCAGACATCGGAGTCCACGCATGCCGCATTTGCCAGACAATCTTCCCCTACCGCTATACAGCGCTGCACAAGTGCGTGAGCTGGATGCGCGGCTGATCGCTGCCGGCACGCCAGGTTTCGAGCTGATGAGCCGCGCCGCTCAGGCAATTTGGCGGGCGCTGCGCCGGCGCTGGCCGGATGCCGGCGTGCTGACGGTGCTGGCCGGGCGTGGCAACAATGCTGGCGACGGATATCTGGTGGCAGCCTTGGCATTGCGTACCGGTTGGCAGGTACAGGTGCTGGCGGTGGGGGATGCGGCGCAGTTGCAGGGCGATGCGGCGCTGGCCCGTGATCAGGCGCTGGCCGCTGGCGTGTCAGTGCTTCCCTGGAATGATCAGGCTGAACTGCGTGGTGTGGTGCTCGATGCTCTGCTTGGCACCGGTCTTCAGGGCGACGTGCGTGAGCCTTATGCTCAGGTTATTCGCCGGGTCAATGACGCTGGCTTGCCTGTGTTGGCGGTGGATATCCCGTCCGGGCTCAGCGCGGACAACGGTCAGGCGCTCGGAGTGGCTGTGCATGCCGAGCTAACGGTGACCTTGATCGGTTTGAAACTGGGCCTGTTTACCGGGCAGTCGGCTGATTATCTGGGTGAGTTGCAATTTGCCGATCTCCAGGCTGATGCGGCTCTGCTTGCTGCTCAGGCTTTTACCGCGCAGCGCTTGGCGCCGACCAGTCTGCCGCAAGTACCGGTGCGTTCACGCAACGTGCATAAGGGGCAGTTGGGGCATGTGTTGGTGGTCGGCGGCGAGCGCGGCTTTGCCGGTGCAGGCCTGTTGGCAGCGCAGAGTGCGCTGCGTGCCGGGGCTGGGTTGGTCAGCCTGGCCACGCGCAGCGAGCATCTTCCTGCAGCCCAGGCACGTTTGCCTGAGGTGATGGCAGTCGGCGTGGCGTCGGCCAACCAGTTGTTGGTGTTGGGCGCGAATGCCAGCGTCTGGGTAATAGGGCCGGGTCTTGGTCAGGGCGCATGGGCGCGCAGCCTCTTATCGGCGGCGGCAGTTAGCCGTGTGGTGCAGGTGTGGGACGCGGATGCACTGAACCTACTGGCGCAGTCTGTGGTCCAGTTGCCCGCAGCGGCAGTGCTTACGCCGCACCCGGGTGAGGCGGCGCGTTTGCTCGGTATCAGTGCTGCCGCTGTTCAGGCAGACCGGCCTGCCGCAGCGCGTGCCTTGGCGCAGCGCTATCAGGCGGTATGCGTGCTGAAAGGCTCGGGCAGCCTGATTGCCTCGCCGGATGGCGGCTTATGGCTGTGTGATCGTGGTGATCCGGTCATGGCCGGTGCTGGCTTGGGTGATGTGTTGGCAGGTTTTATTGGTGCGCTGTTGGCGCAAGGGCTGGCGCCGTTGCCGGCAGCCCAGTTGGCGGTCTATCTACACGCCTGTGCCGGTGAGCGTTTGGCGTTGCAGGGCTGTGGTTTGGCAGCCAGTGATTTGTGTGCGGTTATTCGTGAGTTATTGCAGGAGCAGTCTGCGTGTCTGAGTTAGAGCTGTTTGCCGCCAATGAACAGGCGATGCTGGCGCTAGGTGCGCGTATCGCCGAGGTGAGTGGTGCTGTTGGGGTGATTTATCTGCACGGTGACCTCGGCGCCGGCAAAACCACCTTGTCGCGCGGGATCATTCGTGGGCTTGGCCATGTTGGTGCAGTGAAAAGTCCGACTTTTACTCTGGTTGAGCCCTATGAGATTGGTGCGTTGCGCGCCTTCCACTTCGATCTCTACCGTCTGGTGGATGCGGAGGAGTTGGAGTACCTCGGCATTCGTGATTATTTCGAGGGCGATGCATTGTGTCTGATTGAGTGGCCGCAACGTGGCGCAGGCTTTTTGCCAAAGGCGGACATGGACATTACCATTAGCCCGCATGGGGCCGGTCGGGTGCTGCGTTTGCACGCACAAGGCGAGCGAGGCGCTGCCTGGTGTGCTGCTTTGGCCGTCGGGGCATGAATCAATAATGGGGTTGGCTATGCGCATGGGCGCACGTTTTATTGTAGTTGGCGTGGCATTGCTCGCTTTTGCCGCCAATCTAATGGCCGCTTCGGATGTGCGTAGTGTACGCTTATGGCGCGCACCGGATAACACTCGGCTGGTGTTTGATCTGTCCGGTCCGGTGGAGCACAGCGTATTTCAGTTGTCGGCGCCTAATCGCATCGTGATCGACGTCAGTGGTGCCAAGTTAGCCACCAGCTTTGAACAGTTGGCCCTGAGTAATACACCGATCACGGGTATCCGTTCGGCGCAACGTACGCCGGACGATTTGCGCGTGGTTATCGACTTGTCGTCCCCGGTAACGCCCAAGAGTTTTACCTTGGCGCCCAATCAGCAATATGGCAATCGTCTGGTTGTTGACCTGTTCGACCAGGACCCAGGTGCTGCGCCAAGTCTGCCAACTACCTCGGTAGATACCGCAGGCACTGCGCCGCCAGTGCCTGTAACGTCGACCCAAGCACCACCCAAATTGACGCCGGTGCCCAGTGGTAAGCGCGATATCGTGATTGCTATCGATGCCGGCCACGGTGGTGAAGACCCTGGGGCGTTGTCGCCGGTCAAGGGTCAGTATGAGAAGCATATAACCTTGGCGATTGCCAAAGAGCTGCAGCGTCAGGTCAATGCCGAAAAAGGCTTCCGCGCTGAATTGGTCCGTACTGGCGATTACTTTATTCCGCTGCGCAAACGTACCGAAATCGCCCGCAAGAAGGGCGCAGATCTGTTCGTTTCCATCCATGCCGATGCGGCGCCGCGCTCATCGGCGTTTGGGGCCTCGGTGTATGCCCTGTCGGATCGCGGCGCAACCTCGGAAACAGCGCGCTGGTTGGCGGATTCGGAAAACCAGTCCGACCTGATCGGCGGTGCCGGTAATGTTAGCTTGGATGACAAAGACCGCATGCTTGCCGGTGTGTTGCTTGATCTGTCGATGACGGCATCGCTGTCGTCCAGCTTGAATGTCGGCAACAAGGTGCTAGGCAATATGGGGCGTATAACCCCGCTGCACAAACGGCGGGTAGAGCAAGCCGGATTTATGGTGCTGAAGTCGCCGGATATTCCGTCGATTCTGGTTGAGACCGGGTTTATCTCCAATCCAAACGAGGCGCGCAAACTAGCGAGCGCCAGTCATCAGCAGGCATTGGGGCGTTCGATTGTTTCCGGCGTAAAACAGTTCTTCCAGGAGAATCCGCCGCCCGGCACTTATGTAGCCTGGCTGCGTGATAACGGCAAAATTGCCATGGGGCCACGCGAGCATGTGGTCAGTTCTGGCGAAAGCTTGGCGCTGATTGCCCAGCGTTATCAGATCAGTCTGTCGGCGTTGCGCAGTGCCAATTCATTGAAAGGCGATGTGATAAAAGTGGGTCAACGTATTCAAATTCCTGCTACTGCTCTGGCTGCGCAGCCATGAGTGATGCTGCGCGTATCCAGCTGCTAAGTCCGCGGCTGGCGAACCAGATTGCTGCCGGTGAGGTGGTCGAGCGGCCGGCCTCGGTGATCAAAGAACTGCTGGAAAATAGCCTCGATTCCGGTGCCAAACGTATCGAAGTGGATGTTGAGCAGGGCGGCGTCAAACTGCTCAAAGTGCGTGACAACGGCGGTGGTATTTCGGCGGATGACCTGCCCCTAGCATTGGCGCGACATGCCACCAGCAAAATTCGTGAGCTGGAAGACCTCGAACAGGTGATGAGCCTGGGTTTTCGTGGTGAGGCGCTGGCGTCGATCAGCTCGGTCGCGCGCTTGACCCTGACCTCGCGTACCGCAGATGCCGAGCAAGCCTGGCAGGTGGAAACCGAAGGGCGCGACATGCAGCCGCGCGTGCAGCCTGCTGCGCATCCCGTTGGTACTTCGGTTGAGGTGCGTGACCTGTTCTTCAATACCCCGGCGCGACGCAAGTTCCTCAAAACTGAGAAAACTGAATTTGATCACCTGCAAGAGGTGATCAAGCGTCTGGCGCTGGCGCGTTTCGATGTGGCCTTCCATCTGCGGCACAACGGCAAGACTGTGCTCGGCCTGCATGAGGCTCCAGATGAAGTGAGTCGGGCGCGGCGTGTGGCCTCCGTCTGCGGTGCGGCATTTCTCGAGCAGGCGTTACCGATCGATATCGAACGCAATGGCTTGCATTTGTGGGGCTGGGTTGGCTTACCGACATTCTCGCGTAGCCAGGCCGACCTGCAGTACTTCTATGTGAACGGCCGTACGGTGCGCGATAAATTGGTCGCCCATGCGGTGCGTCAGGCTTACCGTGATGTGCTGTTCAATGGGCGGCACCCGACCTTTGTGCTGTTTCTTGAGATCGATCCCTCGGTAGTTGATGTCAACGTGCACCCGACCAAGCACGAAGTGCGCTTCCGTGATGGGCGCATGGTGCATGACTTTCTTTATGGCACGCTGCATCGTGCGCTGGGCGAGGTGCGCCCGGAAGATCAGTTGGCGGCACCGGCGACGGTTAGCGAGATGGTGCGCCCTAGTGGTCAGGCCGCTGGCGAGTTTGGTCCGCAGGGTGAAATCGGCTTGGCTGCCAGCCTGCTGCAGGCTACGCCTAGTGCTTCGGTTTGGCGCTCTCCAGGGGCGGGCTATCAAGGTTCTCGTCCCGAGGCAGTCTTGCCAGCGGCGGAAGCTCAGGGCGCGTATCGCGAATTTTTCTCGCCGATGGCCGCCGCGCCAGCTCCAGCAGGTTTGCCTGAGGCGCAGGGCGATATTCCGCCGTTAGGCTATGCGATTGCTCAGCTCAAGGGCATCTACATCCTTGCCGAAAACGTCCAAGGCCTGGTGGTGGTGGATATGCACGCGGCTCATGAGCGCATTACTTATGAGCGGCTGAAGGTCGCCATGGCCAATGAAGGCTTGCGTGGTCAGCCGTTGCTGGTGCCTGAGTCGATTGCGCTGAGTCAGCGCGAAGCTGATTGTGCCGAGGAACATGCCGAATGGTTCCAGCGCCTGGGTTTTGAATTGCAGCGCTTAGGGCCGGAAACTCTCGCGATCCGGCAGATTCCCGCGTTGCTCAAGCAGGCCGAGGCAACGCGTCTGGTGCAGGATGTGCTGGGTGATCTGCTTGAGTACGGCACCACTGATCGTATTCAGGCGCATCTTAATGAGCTGCTCGGCACCATGGCTTGCCACGGCTCGGTGCGCGCCAATCGGCGGCTGACCTTGCCGGAAATGAACGCCTTGCTGCGTGATATGGAGCACACCGAGCGGAGTGGTCAGTGTAACCATGGTCGTCCAACTTGGACGCAGATGGGTATGGATGACCTCGACAAACTGTTCCTGCGCGGCCGTTAAGCGGCCCGCGCTATTTAGAGAGTCTTCAACATGTCCGAGCGCCAGCCGCCGGCGATCTTCCTGATGGGGCCTACTGCGGCCGGCAAGACTGACCTGGCCATTGAGCTTGCGCGGGTGCTGCCATGTGAGCTCGTCAGCGTTGACTCGGCACTGATCTACCGTGATATGGATATCGGTACGGCCAAGCCTGACAAGGCGACCCTGGCAGAGTTTCCTCATCGCTTGATCGACATTCGTGACCCGGTGCAGAGTTATTCCGCAGCCGAATTCCGCACCGATGCCTTGGCGGCTATGGCTGACATTACTGCACGTGGACGCGTTCCTCTGCTGGTCGGCGGCACCATGTTGTATTTCAAGGCGTTGCTCGAAGGGCTTGCTGATATGCCCGGTGCTAATGCGGCGCTACGGGCCGAACTGGAGGCGCGGGCCCAGGCCGAAGGTTGGGACGTGCTGCATGCTGAGCTGGGTGCGATCGATCCAGAGTCTGCCGCGCGTATTCATCCTAATGATCCGCAGCGCTTGATTCGTGCCCTTGAGGTCTATCATGTGAGTGGGGAAAGCATGACCGCTCACCGTTTGCGTCAGGCTGCAGAAAATACTGCCGGCGGCGCATCGGCATCGCGCCAATTCCCCTATACTGTGGCGCAATTAGCCATTGCACCGGCGCAAAGGCAGCTGTTGCATGAGCGAATTGCCCTACGATTTCGCTTGATGTTGGAACAGGGGCTGGTTGCTGAGGTCGAACGCCTGCATCAGCGAAGTGACTTGCACGTTGGTTTGCCGTCTATACGGGCGGTTGGCTATCGCCAAGTTTGGGATTACCTCGATGGTAATCTCAGTGCAGAACAGATGCAGGAGCGCGGCATTATCGCCACGCGCCAATTGGCCAAGCGACAGTTCACTTGGTTACGGGGTTGGCAGCAGAATGTGCATTGGCTTGATAGTGCTGATTGCGACAATCTGCCGCGTGCCTTGAAATACCTGGCAGCGGTCTCCATATTGACCTAAGACCTTGCCGTTGGCCGTCTATCATTGGGGTATGACGGCTTTAAGCCGTTCGTTGGTTTACTAAAATTATTGAAAATTGATCCTTAAAGGAGTGCGGCACATGTCAAAAGGGCATTCGCTACAAGACCCTTACTTAAACACCTTGCGTAAGGAACGCGTCCCGGTTTCTATTTATTTGGTTAACGGCATTAAGCTGCAAGGCCAGATCGAATCTTTCGACCAGTTCGTGATTTTGCTGAAAAACACAGTCAGCCAGATGGTTTATAAACATGCCATTTCTACTGTAGTGCCTAGTCGTCCAGTGCGGCTGCCGAGTGCAAGTGAAACTGAGCAAGCTGAGGCTGAGGCTGGTAACGCCTAATTTAGGAGGCTGTATTGTTCTTCGAGCGCCATGAAGGTGGGGAGCGGGCCATCCTGGTTCATCTGGACGGCCAAAATTCCGAGGCGCGCGAGGACCCGCAAGAGTTTCAGGAATTGGCCATCTCGGCCGGTGCTGAAACAGTCGCGTTCCTCAGTGTCCCAAGCAATCGACTGACGGCTAAATACCTGATTGGTAGTGGCAAGGTTGAAGAGTTACGTGATCAGGTCAAGGCCGTCGAGGCTGACCTGGTGATCTTCAATCACGTGCTTACGCCCAGTCAGGAACGTAACCTTGAGCGAGTTTTTGAATGTCGAGTGTTGGACCGTACTGGTCTGATCCTCGACATTTTTGCTCAACGCGCGCGTACTCATGAAGGTAAGTTGCAGGTCGAGCTGGCTCAGCTTGATCACATGAGTACACGGCTGGTTCGTGGCTGGACCCACCTTGAGCGGCAAAAAGGTGGTATCGGCCTGCGCGGTCCGGGTGAGACCCAATTAGAAACCGACCGCCGTCTGCTGCGGGTGCGGATTCGTCAGATCAAGCAAAAACTCGAGAAGGTCCGCAGTCAGCGAGAGCAGGCCCGGCGTGGCCGTCAGCGCGCGGATATCCCCTCGGTGTCGTTGGTGGGCTACACCAACGCCGGTAAGTCGACCTTATTCAATGCGCTGACCACATCGGACGTGTATGCGGCCGACCAGTTATTCGCCACCCTTGACCCTACCTTGCGGCGTCTTGAACTGGATGATTTGGGCCCGATCGTGCTGGCCGATACTGTGGGTTTTATCCGACATCTCCCGCACAAGCTGGTTGAGGCCTTTCGCGCGACTCTTGAGGAATCGAGCAATTCTGATCTGTTGTTGCACGTAATTGACTCCCATGAGCCCGAGCGTGACCAGCAAATTGAGCAGGTATTGGCGGTGTTGGGTGAGATCGGTGCGCATGAACTGCCGATGCTTGAGGTGTATAACAAGCTTGATCTGCTTGAGGGAGTCGAGCCGCAGATTCAGCGCGATGCCGATGGCAGGCCACAGCGGGTTTGGTTGTCGGCGCGTGACGGGCGCGGTTTGCCGTTGTTGCGCCAGGCGATAGCCGAGCTGTTGGGTAGTGACCTATTCGTGGGTACATTGCAGTTGCCGCAGCGCCTTGGGCGTATGCGTGCACAGTTTTTTGCTTTGGGCGTTGTGCAGAGTGAGTCCTACAGCGAGGATGGCAGCAGTCTGCTTGCTGTGCGTGTGCCGCGTATCGAGTTGAATCGGCTGGTGAGTCGCGAAGGGCTCAAGCCGCAGGAGTTTATCGAGCAACACACTTTGCAATAAAGCCTGCGCCAGCGACTTTGCCGCTGGTTGCATGCATTCTGTAGCATTGGCGGGCGCGCCGTGGGCGCGTCTTTGCTTTATCAGATGGAGAGCGCTATGGCTTGGAATGAGCCGGGTGGCAACTCGAATAATCAGGACCCATGGGGTGGCCGTAAGAACGGTGATCGTAAGGGGCCGCCGGATATCGATGAGGCCTTCCGCAAGCTGCAGGAGAGCCTGAATGGGCTGTTCGGTGGCGGCAAAAAACGAGGCGGAGAGTCTGGCTCGAGCAGTGGTGGCGGTTTCGGCCTGCTGTTCGTGGGCCTTGGGCTGTTGGCTGCAGTCTGGCTGTACAGTGCCATCTATGTCGTTGACGAGCAGGAGCAGGCCGTAGTGCTGCGCTTCGGAAAATACTATGAAACGGTTGGGCCGGGCCTGAATATCTACTTCCCGCCTATTGATCGTAAGTTCCAGGAAAACGTCACCCGCGAGCGTGCTTACAGCAAGCAGGGGCAGATGTTGACCGAGGACGAAAACATCATCGAAGTGCCGTTGACCGTGCAATACAAGATCAGCAACTTGCAGGATTTTGTGCTCAACGTCGATCAGCCGGAAATCAGTTTGCAGCATGCGACTGACAGTGCCGTGCGCCATGTGGTGGGCTCCACCGAGATGGATCAGGTGCTGACTGAAGGCCGCGAGCTAATGGCCAGTGAGGTCAAGGAGCGCTTGCAGCGTTTCCTCGACAACTACAAAACCGGGATTACGGTCACTCAGGTCAACCTGCAGAGCGCTGCTGCACCGCGCGAAGTGCAGGAAGCCTTTGATGACGTGATTCGTGCTCGTGAAGATGAGCAGCGTGAGAAAAATCAGGCCGAAACCTACGCCAATGGCGTGGTGCCGGAGGCTCGTGGTCAGGCGCAGCGCCTGATTGAAGATGCCAGTGGTTATCGTGATGAGGTGGTTTCTCGGGCGCAGGGTGAGGCAGATCGCTTTACTGCATTAGTGACCGAGTACCGCAAGGCGCCTGAGGTCACTCGCGAGCGTCTATATCTGGATACCATGCAAGAGATGATGACCAATACCAGTAAGGTCTTGGTGACTGGCGACAAGGGGCAGAACAACCTGCTTTATCTGCCGCTAGACAAGATGATTGATGGTCGCAGTTCTTCTGCGTCTAGCTCGATATCTGGTTCCGCGAGTGCTGCGGACACTGGCTCTCGGGCGGGTATCGATCCGCGTCAGGTTGAGTTGCGTACAAGGGAGAGCCGCTGATGGGCAATAAATCGCTGATCGCCCTTATTGTTGGTGTGGTACTGGCGTTGGTCGCCTGGAATAGCTTCTATATCGTCTCGCAAACTGAGCGTGCGGTGCTGTTGCAGTTCGGTCGTATCGTTGAGCCGAACGTGCAGCCGGGTTTGCATGTGAAGATCCCTTACGTTAACCAAGTGCGTAAATTTGATGCGCGTTTGCTGACGCTAGACTCCACTAGTTCGCGTTTCCTTACGCTGGAAAAGAAAGCGCTGATGGTGGATGCCTACGCCAAGTGGCGTGTGCTGGATGCTGAGCGTTACTACACGGCGACTTCCGGGGTTAAGCTGACTGCTGATGAGCGTTTGGCTCGCCGTTTGGAAGCGTCTCTGCGTGACCAATTCGGCAAGCGCACGCTGCATGAGTCGGTGTCGGGTGAGCGTGATGCGCTGATGGCGGATGTAACTGCATCGCTGAATCGTGCCGCGCAGAAGGAGTTGGGTATCGAGGTGGTGGATGTGCGTGTTAAGGCCATCGACCTGCCTAAGGAAGTAAACCGTAGCGTGTTCGATCGCATGGGTTCTGAGCGTGAGCGTGAGGCGCGCGAGCATCGCGCGAAGGGTAAAGAGCTCGCCGAAGGTATTCGTGCTGATGCCGATCGTCAGCGCCGGGTTTTGCTTGCTGATGCCTACCGTCAGGCGGAAGAGTTGCGTGGTGATGGTGATGCCCAGGCTGCTGCGATTTATTCCAAGGCGTATGGTATGGATCAGGAGTTCTATTCGTTCTATCGCAGCCTGAGGGCTTATCGCGAAAGTTTCGCTGATAAGCGTGATGTGTTGGTGCTAGACCCGAAGAGCGACTTCTTCCGCTATTTGGAGAAGTCCAAGCCTTAAGTTATCACCCCGGCGGGAAGCCGCCGGGGTGATCCTTTGGGAAAACGTGGTATGATGCGGCAGCCGGGAAAATCCCGGCTTTTTTGCGTCTGTGGGAAGCATGTGGCAGGAGTTGGGCATCGCGTTTTGTCTTGTGCTGGTGCTGAAATGCTTCTTGTCCTCCCTGCTTCGCATCATTGATGCAGTGCGCTTTTACAACTTACGCAGCTGTCTAGTCGGCAGCTACGTCTGATGGGGTTGACCAGCATGCTGCTGGGAGCAACCGTCCTTTGTGGCTTCACTGAAGGCTTGTGCCGCCCGGTTCAAGAGGGGAATGGCGAAATGGCAACGGTAGACCGCTGGCTGCTGCCAGATGGCATTGAAGAAGTACTACCTCCGTACGCAGGACGTATTGAGGTGGCGCGCCGCCAAGTGCTGGATCTGTTCCAGCGCTGGGGCTATGAATTTGTGGTTACGCCACACATCGAATACCTGGAGTCGCTGCTGACTGGCGCGGGCCAGGACTTGGATCTGCGCACCTTCAAGGTGACAGATCCGCTGTCCGGTCGGCAGATGGGTTTTCGTGCCGACATCACGCCGCAGGTGGCGCGCATAGATGCGCATACCTTGCGTCGCGAAGGGCCGAGTCGCCTGTGCTACGCAGGTAGTGTGGTGCACGCTCAGCCGCGTGCGCTGACGACCTCGCGCAGCCCGATACAGTTGGGTGCTGAGTTGTATGGTGACGCCAGCCCGGCCAGCGATGTCGAGGTGATCAGTCTGCTGGTCAATGCCCTTGAGTTGGCGGCGGTGCCTGATGTGCACATGGATCTTGGTCATGTTGGTATTTATCGTGGGCTGGCGCGCGCTGCTGAGTTGTCTGGTGAGGTCGAGCAGCAGCTGTTCGATGCGCTACAGCGCAAGGCGATGGATGAAATTGCCGAGCTGACCGAAGCGTTACCGGATGATCTGCGCAAAATGTTGCGTGCGCTCAGCGAGCTGTGTGGTGGTCGTGAGGTGCTGGATCTGGCCCAGGCTTGCCTGGTCGATGCGCCGGATGATGTGCATGCGGCGTTGGATGATCTGATGGCGATCGCCGATGCGCTGAGCTTGCGCTACCCGGAGTTACCACTGTACTTCGACCTCGGCGAGTTGCGCGGCTATCACTACCATACTGGCGTAGTGTTCGCGGCCTTTGTTCCTGGCGTGGGTTACTCCATTGCTCAGGGCGGTCGTTATGACGACATCGGTGCTGATTTTGGTCGGGCGCGTCCAGCAACAGGTTTCTCTACTGATCTGAAAACCCTGGTAAGCCTGGGGCAAATGCAGTTGGGTGAAGAGCCTGCTGGTATCTGGGCTCCAGATAATCATGATGTGTTTTTGTGGCAGGCGATTCAGCGTTTGCGTCTTGAGGGTTTGCGTGTGGTTCAGGCATTGCCTGGGCAATCCACCGCTGATGCTGAGACAGCAGGCTGTGACCGTCAGTTGCAGTTGCGTGATGGCCGTTGGCAGTTGGCTGCACTGACAGCCTGATTGTTCGTGCGAAAAGTTTCCGTCGGCGGTTGCCGGCATCAAGTTTGCGAAGAGGGTTCGTGTTATGGGTAAGAATGTCGTAGTCCTGGGCACCCAGTGGGGCGATGAAGGCAAGGGCAAGATCGTCGACCTGCTGACCGAACAGGCTGCAGCTGTTGTGCGTTATCAGGGGGGGCATAACGCTGGCCATACTCTGGTGATCGACGGCGAGAAAACCGTTCTGCACCTGATCCCCTCCGGCATCCTGCGCGAAAACGTGCAGTGCCTGATCGGCAACGGCGTGGTAGTCGCGCCTGATGCGTTGATGCGTGAAATCATCAAGCTGGAAGAAAAGGGTGTGCCGGTTCGTGAGCGACTGCGCATCAGCCCGTCATGCCCTTTGATTCTGCCGTATCACGTGGCTCTCGATCAGGCGCGTGAAAAGGCCCGTGGCGATGCCAAGATCGGTACCACCGGTCGCGGTATCGGCCCGGCTTACGAAGACAAGGTGGCGCGTCGCGGTCTGCGTATTGGTGATCTGTTCCACCGTGAGCGTTTTGCCGCCAAGCTGGGCGAGTTGCTGGATTACCACAACTTTGTTCTGGTCAATTACTACAAAGAGCCGGCTATCGACTTCCAGAAGACTCTTGATGAGTGCATGGAATACGCCGAGTTACTCAAGCCGATGATGACCGACGTGACCGCTGTGCTGCACGACATGCGTCGTGGCGGCAAAGACATCATGTTCGAAGGTGCCCAGGGCTCGCTGCTGGATATTGACCACGGCACCTATCCTTACGTCACTAGCTCCAACACCACGGCAGGTGGTATTGCCACTGGTTCCGGTTTTGGTCCGATGTACCTGGATTACATTCTTGGTATCACCAAGGCTTACACTACGCGTGTAGGTTCGGGTCCGTTCCCGACTGAGCTGTTTGACGAAACTGGCGCTTTCCTCGCCAAGCGTGGTCATGAGTTTGGTTCCACCACTGGGCGCGCGCGCCGTTGTGGTTGGTTCGATGCCGTGATCCTGCGTCGCGCCATCGAAATCAACAGCATCTCCGGTCTGTGTCTGACCAAGCTCGACGTGCTTGATGGTCTGGATACCATCCGTATTTGCGTTGGCTATAAAGACCAGAATGGTGATGTGTTGGTCGATGCGCCGACCGATGCGGACAGCTACCTCGGTCTACAGCCGGTTTACGAAGACATGCCTGGCTGGAGTGGGTCGACACTGGGAGCCAAGACCCTGGAAGAACTGCCGGCTAATGCGCGCGCTTACATCAAGCGTGTGGAAGAGTTGGTTGGTGCGCCGATTGATATCGTTTCAACGGGTCCTGATCGTAACGAGACTATTGTGTTGCGGCATCCGTTTGCCTGATAGTCGTATGCAGTGCACGAAGGGTCGCCAATTGGCGGCCCTTCGCCGTTTCTGGACTGGGAAAAAAACCTACTTGGCCTTTATAAATTCAGCTCTTCGCCGTTATAGGTATTACCGCTGTTAGGAGTGTCTGTCGTGTTTGCCATTATTTCTGTGTTGCGCAGCCGCTTGTTGTTGCCAGTGTTTCTTGCCTTGGGTGTGGCGCTGATGGTTCAGGTTATCGTGGCGGTGGCACTAACGCGTGCGACTGTGGCTACGCTTGAGGCTGATCTGGGTAAGGGTATGCAGGATGATACGGCGCGCCTGGTCGATGAATTAGGTCGTGCTAGTGATGAGGTGCGTGGCGGTCTGGATAGTTTATCTGCGAGTACTCAGGCGCAGCTTGCCAAGGGGCTTTCGGGGCGCTTGGCGCAGGAACAGGAGCAAATCCGTGCGGTGCTGGGCGGCAATCTTAAGCACTCCGCAGATGAGCTGGCGCAGTTGCTTGCGGCTGTTGCGCCAAAGGCTATCTGGGACTCTGATGTGCCGGCGCTAACGGCTTTGGTGCGGGGTGCGCAGCGTAATCCTGAGGTGCTGTTTGCGGTTTATTTTGATGCTCAGGGGCAGCGTCTGACGCGTCATCTCAACCGCCAAGATGCTCGCGTGCGTGCTTTGATCGCGAAGGGCGAGGGCAATAGCCCACTGGATAAGGTGCTGCAGGCCGCAGTCAATGATCCTGGTGTGTACATCGCTGAGGTGTCGATCAGCCCAATGGGGGCTGACATCGGCAAGGTAGTACTAGGTATCTCGACTGCCGCAGTAGATGAGGCGTTGGCCTCGCTGGATAAGCGATTTCTTGGTCTGATCGACAGCAGTGGTCAGCTGGTTTCAGATAGCTTGAGTGGTGCGGCTCGAAGTAGTGCTGACGTCTTGGCGACACGTCTTGGCGTGGCGCGTGAAACGGCTAGTGGTATGGCGCAAAGTAGTCGGGAGGTTGTGCAAAGAGCGGCAACAGACTTGCGTTGGAAAATCAGTGCGGGTCTGGTTGTCGTGGCGCTGCTGATCCTGCTGGTGTTGGCTGTGGTGCTTGGGCGGCGTGTGGTTAATAAACTGCATATGTTGATCGCGGTGCTGAATGACTGGGCGGCGGGCGAGGGGGATCTGACTCGCCGCGTCGAGTTAGACAGTCGTGATGAAATTGGCGATATGGCGGCAGCGGTCAATCGTTTTGTGGCCAAATTGCAGCCAATTGTGCGCGAGGCTGGTGAGGTGGCGTCTCTCACTGGTCAGGAAATCGGCAATTTAGCTGCGCGCAGTGTGGCGGCCGAGTCTGCTGCCGCGCGTCAGCGTGATGAGGTGGCTGGCAGTCTGCAGGCCTTGGCGGAGATGGCTGGCGAGGCTCAGGCAGAAAGCCAGGCTATGCGCGAAGCGTTGCAGCGTGTTGGGGCGATTCGTCAGGCGGCGGATGACAATGCGGCGATTGCCCGGCGCGTTGGTGGTTCGATTGAGGAGTTGGTGCAGCGTATTGATGCGGGCGCTACTGTGATTGAGCGCTTGGCCAAGCAGAGTGAGCAGATCGAGGTAGTGCTGACGGTTATTCGTTCAATTGCCGAGCAGACTAATCTGCTGGCCTTGAATGCGGCAATTGAGGCTGCCCGCGCCGGCGAAAGCGGTCGTGGCTTTGCTGTGGTGGCTGATGAGGTGCGCGCGTTGGCGAGTAAGACGCAGCAGTCCACGGGTGATATTCAGGCGCATATCGGTGCGTTGCAGCAGGGTGCGCGTGAGGCTGTCGACGTCATCGGTCAGGCTGGTAAGCAGGCGGATCAAGGGCTGGCGGCATTGCGTGAAAGTGCGCGGGTGCAGCAATCAGTACGTGATGCGGTGGAGGAGGTGCATGGTGCGATCAATGCTGCGACCGAGGCGGCGGCGCACCAGGCTGAAGGGGCGGATGCCGTGCGTGGTCGTGTCGAGGTGATTCATGCCGAGGCGCAGCGGGCGGCAGAGGCTGTTGCGGCGACGGCGAATAGTGGTCGCGTGCTAGATGGATTGGCGAAGCGGCTCAAGGCTAGCCTGGGGCAGTTTCGCGTTTAAGTTGGCTTGTGGCGGGCGCGTAAGGCGCTCGCCGAATAAACCGAGGGGCGCACGCTAAATCGAGGGCAATAAAAAACCGAGCCAGTGGCTCGGTTTTTGAATTGGTGCCCAGGAGAAGACTCGAACTTCCACGACCGTAAGGTCACCAGCACCTGAAGCTGGCGTGTCTACCAATTTCACCACCTGGGCATTGATTGCAAAAAATGCTTATTTGCTATCAACTACAACTCGGTTAACTTCGTTTCCCGTCGTTGTGGCGCGCATAATACGGACCGAGTTTTTACTTGTAAACCCCTGTTGTTAAAAAATTTTATTCTGTGTGCCGGGCTGACCTGGACAGTGGTTTCGCGCTTCAATAGGCACATGGCAAACCGAATTTGTGTAGATAAGGTGAATTACCTCTAATGGCCGATTGGCAATCCCTCGATCCCGAGGCCGCTCGTGAAGCGGAAAAATACGAAAACCCCATTCCAAGTCGCGAGCTGATTCTGCAGCACTTGTCTGACCGTGGCTCCCCTGCGAGCCGGGAAGAGCTGGCCGATGAGTTTGGCATGGCCAGTGAAGAGCAGCTCGAAGCGCTGCGTCGCCGTCTGCGTGCTATGGAGCGCGATGGTCAATTGATCTATACCCGCCGTGGCACCTATGCGCCAGTCGATAAGCTCGACCTGATTCTCGGTCGAGTCAGCGGTCATCGCGATGGCTTTGGCTTTTTGGTGCCGGATGACGGTAGCGATGATCTGTTCTTGAGTCCTGCGCAAATGCGCTTGGTGTTCGATGGTGACCGTGCGCTGGCGCGCGTTTCCGGGCTGGATCGGCGCGGTCGTCGTGAAGGCGCTGTGGTTGAAGTCATCTCCCGTGCTCACGAAAGTATTGTTGGTCGCTATTACGAAGAGAGTGGTGTTGGCTTTGTTGTGGCCGACAACCCGAAGATTCAGCAAGAAGTGCTGGTGACGCCAGGGCGTAATGCCGGTGCCAAGCAGGGTCAGTTCGTTGAGGTGAAAATCACCCATTGGCCGACTACGCGCTTCCAGCCGCAGGGTGATGTGGTTGAGGTCGTCGGCAACTACATGGCCCCTGGCATGGAAATCGACGTTGCCCTGCGCAGCTACGATATTCCCCATGTCTGGCCTGAGGCTGTGGTCAAAGAGGCGCATAAGCTCAAGCCAGAAGTCGAGGAGAAGGACAAGGAGAAGCGCATTGATCTGCGCCATCTGCCGTTCGTTACCATTGATGGTGAAGATGCTCGCGACTTCGATGACGCGGTGTATTGCGAGAAGAACGGCAGCAACTGGCGGCTGTTCTCTGGCGGCTGGAAGCTCTATGTCGCCATCGCCGACGTTTCCCATTATGTGAAGATCGATTCGGCGCTGGATGCTGAAGCGCAAGTGCGTGGCAACTCGGTGTATTTCCCCGAGCGGGTTATCCCGATGCTGCCGGAGGAGTTGTCCAATGGCCTCTGCTCGCTGAATCCGCATGTTGATCGCCTGGCCATGGTCTGCGAGATCAGTATCTCGAAAACCGGCAAGATGACCGACTATCAATTCTATGAGGCGGTGATCCACTCGCACGCGCGCCTGACTTACAACAAGGTCAGTGCCATGCTTGAGCAGCCGAAAAGCAGCGAAGGCAAAGCCCTGCGTGGTGAGTACCAAGAAGTGCTGTCGCACCTCAAGCAGCTGTATTCGCTGTATCAGGTCTTGTTGGCTGCGCGGCATGAGCGCGGTGCGATTGATTTTGAAACCCAGGAAACCCGCATCATCTTTGGCTCCGGGCGCAAGATCGCGGAAATTCGCCCAACGCAGCGTAACGATGCGCACAAGCTGATCGAAGAGTGCATGTTGGCGGCGAACGTGGCCACGGCTGCCTTTATGCAGAAGCACGAAATTCCTGCGTTGTATCGCGTGCATGACGGTCCGCCGCCAGAGCGGGTAGAGAAGCTCAGGGCGTTTCTTACTGAGTTGGGCTTGTCGCTGCATCGTGGCAAGGCCAAAGAGGGTCCGACGCCGAAGGATTACCAGTTGCTGCTGGAGAGTATTCGCGAGCGTCCGGATTACCACTTGATCCAGACTGTGATGCTGCGCTCCCTTAGTCAGGCGGTGTACAGCGCTGACAATCAGGGCCACTTCGGTCTGAATTACGACGCCTATGCGCACTTCACCTCGCCAATCCGCCGCTATCCGGATCTGCTGATCCATCGGGCGATTCGCAGTGTGATTCGTTCCAAGCTCGATACCCCGCACGTCAAGCGTGCCGGTGCGGCGATCATGCCTCGAGCACGAATCTATCCGTACGACGATGCGATTCTCGAGCAGCTTGGCGAGCAGTGCTCGATGTCCGAGCGGCGCGCCGATGAAGCGACTCGCGATGTGGTGAACTGGCTCAAGTGCGAGTTCATGAAGGATCGTGTTGGCGAGACCTTCTCAGGTGTGATCACGGCGGTGACTGGCTTTGGCCTGTTCGTCGAGTTGAAGGACATCTACGTTGAGGGCCTGGTGCACGTTACGGCTCTGCCGGGCGACTACTACCACTTCGATCCTGTGCATCACCGCTTGGCGGGTGAGCGCAGTGGCCGTAGCTTCCGCTTGGGCGATAGCGTTGAAGTCAAAGTCATGCGTGTCGATCTGGATGAGCGCAAGATCGATTTCGAGTTGGCTGAAGGTAAAGCGGTTGCGCCTGCTGGTCCACGGCGCGGCGGTTTTGAGTCGGCTGCGAGCAAGACTGGGCGTCGCGGTGAGCGCTCTGCGCCGGGTAACACCGATGTGGAACAGAGTCGCGCACTGAAGAAATCGCTGCTCAATGAGTCGAAAGGCAAATCGAGTAAGAGTGCGGCTGCCAAGGGTGATGGCGGTCGTTCGACAGCCAAGCCAAGTAGTCATCGTAAAGGCGCTGCCGGCACAGGTGCGCCAAGTACCGGTGGGCCGCGCAAGCGTAAGGCGAAGTCATGAGTCAGTTGGAAAAAATCTACGGCGTGCATGCCGTAGAGGCGTTGCTGCGCCATCACCCGAAGCGGGTTAAGCAAATTTGGTTGGCCGAGGGGCGCAATGACCCGCGTGTGCAGGTGTTGTTGAGCCTGGCGGCGGATGCGCGAGTTGCAGTCGGTCAATGTGAGCGCCGTGAGATGGACGCCTGGGTTGAGGGTGTGCATCAGGGTGTGGTGGCTGATGTTAGTCCGAGCCAGGTTTGGGGCGAGGCCATGCTTGACGAGTTGCTTGATCGCACTGAAGGCGCGCCTCTGTTGCTGGTGCTAGATGGTGTGACCGATCCGCATAACCTCGGTGCCTGCTTGCGTACAGCCGATGCCGCCGGTGCTCTGGCGGTGATTGTGCCCAAGGACAAGTCCGCGACGCTGAATGCCACCGTGCGCAAGGTGGCTTGTGGTGCGGCTGAGGTCATCCCGCTGGTGGCGGTGACCAATCTGGCGCGCAGTCTGGAGAAGCTCCAGCAGCGCGGTTTGTGGGTAGTTGGCACGGCTGGCGAGGCTGAGATGGAGTTGTACGAGCATGACCTGACCGGGCCGACCGTGCTGATCATGGGGGCTGAGGGCAAGGGTATGCGCCGGCTAACCCGTGAGCACTGCGATTACCTGGTCAAGTTACCGATGGCGGGCAGTGTCAGCAGTCTTAACGTCTCGGTGGCCACTGGTGTTTGCCTGTTTGAGGCATTGCGTCAGCGTCGCGGAAATACCAAGGCGTAGCCCGGATTAGCCGAAGGCGTAATCCGGGTGAGGTCTCGGCCTGTCGGATTACGCTGCGCTAATCCAACCTACGGCTGTTCAAATAATCACCAGTTCACCTTGCGTGTGGCTGGGGGCTTCACTAGAATGTCGCCCCTTGCCGCTACGGCAGGCGTATTTGCGCCTTTCTGTTTCAGCAAGACAAACAAGTGAAATTCACTCCTTGCCTGACCGCATTTGGCGGCAGGCTACAACCCGTAAGGAGCATTTATGCGTCATTACGAAATCATCTTTCTGGTTCACCCGGACCAGAGCGAGCAAGTCGGCGGCATGGTTGAGCGTTACACCAAGCTGATCGAAGAAGACGGCGGCAAGATTCACCGCCTGGAAGATTGGGGCCGTCGTCAGTTGGCTTACGCCATCAACAACGTCCACAAAGCTCACTACGTGATGCTTAACGTTGAGTGCACTGGCAAAGCCCTGGCTGAGCTGGAAGACAACTTCCGTTACAACGATGCCGTGATCCGTAACCTGGTCATCCGTCGCGACGAGGCCGTTACTGACCAGTCCGAGATGCTCAAGGCCGAAGAAAACCGCAGTGAGCGCCGTGAGCGTCGTGACCGTCCTGAAAACGCCGATTCTAACGATGGCGATGACAGCGACAACAACGACAGCGACAACGCTGACGAGTAATCCACGGATCTATTGAGGAGCCACTCTCATGGCACGTTTCTTCCGTCGTCGTAAATTCTGCCGTTTCACCGCAGAAGAAGTGAAAGAGATCGATTTCAAAGATCTCAACACGCTGAAAGCTTACATCTCGGAAACCGGCAAGATCGTTCCTAGCCGTATCACCGGTACTAAGGCTCGTTATCAGCGTCAGCTGGCTACCGCTATCAAGCGCGCCCGCTTCCTGGCCCTGCTGCCTTACACCGACAGCCACGGCCGCTGAGACCAGATGTTCGACAAGAAGTAAGGGATAAATTGCATGCGCGCCTTAGCTGAATTCATTATGCGCGGTCGTATGCAGGCCACTCTTGTAGTGGTGGTTTCTGCGGCATTGCCGCTGCTGTTCTGGTTAAGTGCTGCCGCTGGAAGCCTGGTGCTTCTGCGGCGCGGTTGGAGTGATGCCGTTGGCATCCTCGCCTGGGCCCTGCTGCCGGCCATTGGCTGGTGGTATTTTGGCGAGCCGCGCACCCTGTTGGTGTTGCTCGGTGCGCTGGGGTTAGCGTTGTTGTTGCGCGCTAACCCGTCCTGGAATCGTGTGCTGCTTTGCAGCGTGGCATTGGGCTTGGTGTATGGGGTGGTTTTGGGTGCGGTATTCCGCGAACCCATTGATGCAATGGCGCTTGAGCTGCAAAAGCTGATGCCGCAAATGCTCGATGGGGTTCACCAGCAGATGTCGGTGGACGAGCGAGCGCGCCTGGATAGCCTGATTGCACCGGTACTGACCGGTTTGATCGCGGCGTTGTTGCAGATAGTCAGCTTGTTGAGCCTGATGCTTGGGCGCTTCTGGCAGGCGCAGTTGTATAACCCGGGTGGTTTTGGTAGCGAATTTCGCTCCCTACGCCTCCCGCCACCGCTAGCGATGCTGCTGTTGATTGGCATGCTGTTGGGGCCAAATCTAGGCCCGCAAATGGCCATGCTGACACCGTTGTGCAGTGTGCCGCTGGCGTTTGCAGGTATAGCCCTGTTGCATGGGGTGGTGGCGCAAGGTCGGCTAGGTAAGTTCTGGCTGGTTGGGTTGTACATCACGCTGTTGCTGTTTATGCAGCTGACTTATCCGTTATTGGTAATTTTTGCCATTGTCGACAGTCTGCTTGATTTTCGTGGTCGCTTTGAGCGCAAGCAAGGCTCTGGCCCCGCGAACGGTGAAGGTTAAAAGTTAAGAGGTTATTACCAAATGGAACTGATCCTGCTGGAAAAAATCGCCAACCTGGGCAACCTGGGCGATAAAGTGAATGTTAAGTCCGGTTACGGCCGTAACTTCCTGCTGCCGCAAGGCAAAGCTACCGCTGCTACGCCTGCGAACGTTGCTGCTTTTGAAGCACGCCGCGCTGAGCTGGAAAAACTGGCTGCCGATAAGAAAGCTTCCGCTGAAACTCGTGCTGCTCAGTTGGCTGAACTGGAAGTCACCATCACCGCTACTGCGGGCGATGAAGGCAAACTGTTCGGTTCGATCGGTACTCACGACATTGCTGACGCCCTGACCGCCTCTGGCGTTGAAGTGGCCAAAGCTGAAGTGCGTCTGCCGAACGGCACCATTCGCCAAATTGGCGAATACGACGTAGCCGTGCACCTGCACAGCGACGTTGAAGCAACCGTTAAGGTTATTGTGGTCGCTGCTTAAGCGAACCGCTGAAGTGGGCTTGCGCTTAGGTGTAGGCCGGCTAACATCGGGCACGGCATTGCGAAAGCGATGCCGTGCCTTTTGTTTTTACAACATAGAATTTTTCCCCAGAGCCTTATGAACGACATCAGCCTGCCCGAACAGTACGACCTGCAAACCTCCGCGCTGAAAGTGCCGCCGCACTCGATCGAGGCTGAGCAAGCCGTACTCGGTGGCCTGATGCTCGACAATAACGCTTGGGAGCGGGTGCTTGACCAGGTCTCCGACGGCGACTTCTACCGGCATGACCATCGCTTGATCTTCCGCGCGGTGTTCAAGTTAGCCGAGCGTAACCACCCATTCGACGTAGTGACCTTATCTGAGCAGTTGGACAAGGAAGGGCAGTTGTCGCAAGTCGGCGGGCTGGCCTACCTCGGCGAGCTGGCCAAGAACACCCCGTCGGTGGCCAACATCAAGGCTTATGCGCAGATCATTCGTGAGCGCGCGACGCTGCGTAAGCTGATTGGCATCAGTAATGATATTGCCGGCAGCGCGTATGCCCCGGAAGGCCGTACCGGTGAGGAGATTCTCGACGAGGCTGAGCGGCTGATCTTCCAGATCGCTGAAGCGCGGCCGAAGACGGGTGGTCCGGTAGGTATCAACGACATCCTGGTCAAGGCCATCGACCGCATCGACGAGCTGTTCAATAACGGCGATGCAATCACCGGTTTGTCCACGGGGTTTAGCGAGTTGGATGAGTTGACCAGCGGCCTGCAACCGGCCGACATGGTCATTGTCGCCGGGCGTCCGTCCATGGGTAAGACCACCTTTGCCATGAACCTGGTGGAAAACGCGCTGATGCGCAGCGACAAGTCGATTCTGGTGTACTCCCTGGAGATGCCCTCGGAATCCATTGTGATTCGTATGCTGGCATCGCTTGGGCGTATCGATCAGACCAAGGTGCGCGCCGGCCGCCTGGATGACGACGATTGGCCGCGCCTGACCTCGGCGGTCAATCTGCTCAACGACCGCAAGCTGTTTATCGACGACACCGCCGGCATCTCGCCCTCGGAGATGCGCGCGCGTACTCGCCGCCTGGCCCGTGAACACGGCGAGATCGGCTTGATCATGGTCGACTACCTGCAGCTGATGCAGATTCCTGGGTCGAGCGGTGACAGCCGAGTGAACGAGATTTCCGAAATCTCCCGCTCGCTAAAGGCCCTGGCCAAGGAATTTAACTGCCCGGTGATCGCCCTGTCGCAGCTTAACCGTGGCCTCGAACAGCGGCCGAACAAGCGCCCGATCAACTCCGACTTGCGTGAGTCAGGAGCGATCGAGCAGGACGCCGATATCATCATGTTTGTGTACCGCGACGAGGTTTACCACCCCGAGACTGAGTACAAAGGAGTGGCGGAAATCATCATTGGTAAGCAGCGTAACGGCCCGTTGGGTACGGCGCGCCTGGCGTTCCTCGGCAAGTATTCGCGCTTTGAGAACTTGGCGCCGGGTAGCTATCAGTTCGACGAAGAGTAACGCGGCCAATCGCGCATCTTCTTACCGCGCTAGATCAATGAAAACGGGCGACCAGTGGTTAAACTGGTCGCCCGTTTTGTTTTAAGGACTGCCCACTTATGCGCCCGCTTGTTGCCACCATTGATCTGTCTGCGATTGTGCATAACTACGCTGTGGCCAAGCGCTGCGCGCCAGGGCGGCAAGCGTTTGCGGTGGTCAAGGCGAATGCCTACGGGCACGGCGTGCGTGAGGTGGTCACTGCGCTGTTTGATGTGGCTGATGGTTTTGCTGTGGCCAGCTTGGAGGAGGCTGCGGAGGTGCGCGCTTTACACGCCGATGCACGGATTCTGTTGCTTGAAGGCTGTTTCGAGGCGTTGGAGTATCAGTTCGCCGCGCAGCTGGGTTTAGACGTTGTGTTGCACAGCGAGCAGCAGGCACTGCAGCTGCTCGATGCCAGTTTGCTTCGGCCACTGAATGTCTGGCTGAAGCTGGACAGCGGCATGCATCGACTCGGTTTCAGTTCTGCAGGATTGCGTGAATGCTATGGGCGCTTACAGGGGGCGGCCCAGGTGGCAGAGTTGAACCTGCTCAGTCACTTTGCCTGCGCCGATGAGCGCGGCAGTGAGGTGACGGAGTTGCAGCTTGAAGGGTTTCTCGACCTGCTGGATCTGGACTTTGTTCAGCGTTCACTGGCCAATTCGGCGGCCATTCTGACTATCCCGGCGGCGCATATGGATTGGTTGCGTCCGGGCATCATGCTTTACGGGGCCACCCCTTTTGCCGACTTGCACGCGGCTGAGCTGGGTCTGCTTCCGGCCATGAGCCTTACTGCGCAGTTGATTGCCTGTCGGCATATTGCCGCAGGCGAAGGCGTTGGCTATGGCGGTTCTTGGCGTGCCGAGCGAGCGTCGCGTATCGGTACGGTGAGCTGTGGTTATGCCGATGGTTATCCGCGCCATGCGCCGGCCGGCACGCCGGTTGTTGTGCAGGGGCAGCGGGTGCCGCTGGTTGGGCGCGTTTCCATGGATATGTTGACGGTTGACCTAACCGACTTGCCTGCTGCGGTTGAAGGCGCCGCGGTTGAACTATGGGGCACGCAGTTACCGGTGGATGAGGTGGCACAGGCAGCCGGCACCATTGGTTACGAACTGCTTAGCAAGGTCACTGCGCGCGTGCCGCGTCGCTATCAGTGCTGATGAGGCAGGGCAGCTGCAGTGTGATGGCTTCAACTCAGGCCGCTGGGGACGTTGAGTACATCCAGTTGCAGGCGGGCGCTGCTACTCAGCTCGCCATCCTCGCCGCATATCGCTGAGCCAGAGCGGCCGCGACTCTTGACTTTGTAGAGCATCTCGTCAGCGGCTTTGTACAGCGTGGTGAAGTTGCTGGCATGGTGCGGGTATAGCGCGACCCCGATGCTGATGGTTACGGTTAGGCGTTCGGCACCATAACTCACTGGTTTGGCGAGCTCGGCTAGCAGGCGCTGGGCGATTTCGCGGGCATGCTGTTCGGCATCTTCACCGCAAATCAGCACGGCGAATTCATCACCTCCCAAGCGTGCCACAGCATCACCTGAGCGCACGTGTTCACGTAGGCGCTGGGCAATGCTCTGCAGCATTAGGTCTCCCGCGTCGTGGCCGTACTTATCGTTGATTGGTTTGAAGTGATCGAGGTCGATCAGCAGCAGCGCCGTGGCTTCGTTATAGCGGCGGGCGTTGGCCAGCGCCGCTTCGCAGCGCTCGACCAGAAAGCGGCGGTTGTGCAGTTCGGTGAGTGAGTCATGGAAGGCCGCGTGCTGTAATTCGCGTTCGCGCTCACTGAGTTGCAGGTTGGCTTGGGCCAACTCTGCCGTACGTAGATTAACTGCATCCTGCAGCTCGTCTGCGCTGCTCTGCATCTGCGCCAGGCGAGCGGTCTTCTCGCGGTCGGCTTGCATAAGGGCTTCGGCCTTTTCTTGCTTAAGCATCTGGATGCGATAGGCCAGGGCGAAGGAGAACAGAATGGTTTCTGCGGCGACGGAAATCGGGAACAAGTAGGCGGTGAAGTTACTGGGTTCAATTAGCCCGGCTGCACGCATCACTAGGACGATGGTGCTAGTAAGTACTGCACCATAGCCCAGCAGGTAGAAGCGAGAGGGGATAAAACCCTGATAACAACGGATGCCGGCGCTGAACAATGCCGTGGGGACTGTGACGATGGGTGTCAGGGCAATCATCAGTGCACCTTCTGCCCGGTAACCGAACATATTGATCACGATAGCAATGACATAAAGGACACAACCGGCACTGAGTAGGCGGTGCGGCCAGATCAGGCCCTGCTTGGTGTAGAGCAGTTCCTGGGTGAAGCGCATGACAAATATGCCCCACAGCGCCGGTAAGGTGATGCGGTCAAGCCAGAAGGGGACGGCTGCGTTCGGCCAAAGGTATTGGGCACCATGGCCGCTCATGCTGAGGATAAATACCAGCACGCAGGCGGTTGCTAGTACATACCAGAAGTAGGCGCGGTCGCGCAGCGCGACCAGGATGAACAGGTTGTAGAGAAATAGGGCGAAAATCACCCCGTAGATTAGGCCGAAGCCGATGTTCTCGTTGCTCGCTAGCTGGGCTAGGTCTGGCAGTTGCCAGATGCTCAATGGAAAGGAGTTACCGGCAGGGTCCAGGCTGCGGAAGTAGAGGGTCAGCGGTTGCTCACCGATCTCCGGGAGCTTGAATAGCATGCGCCGGTAGGCGTAATCGCGGCCATCCATATACGGTACGGCCTCGCCCGTTTCGCGCAGGCTCCAGCTACCGTTGCCGTCGGGCAGATAAAGCTGCAGGCTGAAAATGGTGATCCCTGCATTTTCCAGCCACCACTGACTGGGGGCTTCGGGCGTGCGCTGCAGGGTGACTTTGATCCACCAGGGGTTGCGGCTTTGGCCGACGGTGGCGCGCCCAGCCGCTGGCTGGAAGCGGCGTTGCACGGCCGGATCGGCCATGTCGCTGATACTCAGCTGTGCCCCGACGTCTTCTAGGAGCTCAATCTGGTCATTCAGTGAGGTGCCGCTACTCGCAGGCGTAAGCTCAATAGCGGAGTGCGCCATACCGCTGACGAACGCCAGGCTCAACGTGAACAAGATCGAAAGGGCTAAGCGCTGCACCGCATGTGCTCCTAGTCTCGGCTATTGGGACCGATGTTGTGGGCCGGAGTATAGCCCCAAGCCATTACGGTGAAGCTACATCTCTGGCTTTATTCCCGCTACTTAACCTAGCGTTTGAGTCGGGTTTGGTTAAATTTTGTGCTATATTCCGCGCCCGCGATTTTTCATTCATCTTCGCCACCGCCGGTCAATTTCCATGTCCATGCAATCCGCCAAGCCGTTATTCGATTATCCAAAATACTGGGCCGAGTGTTTCGGGCCTGCACCTTTCCTGCCAATGAGCCGGGAAGAGATGGATCAGCTTGGCTGGGACAGCTGCGACATCATCATCGTGACGGGCGATGCCTACGTTGACCACCCATCTTTTGGCATGGCAATCATCGGTCGGCTGCTGGAGTCGCAAGGTTTCCGCGTCGGGATCATTGCCCAGCCCAACTGGCAGTCGAAAGACGATTTCATGAAGCTCGGCGAGCCGAATCTGTTTTTCGGCGTCGCGGCCGGCAACATGGACTCGATGATCAACCGTTACACCGCCGACAAGAAAATCCGTTCAGACGACGCCTACACCCCAGGCGGTCTGGCCGGCAAGCGTCCGGATCGTGCCAGCTTGGTGTACAGCCAGCGATGCAAGGAAGCCTATAAGCATGTGCCGATCGTCCTGGGCGGCATCGAAGCCTCGCTACGGCGCATCGCCCACTACGACTATTGGCAGGACCGCGTGCGCAACTCGATCCTGATCGACGCCAGCGCCGATATCCTGCTGTACGGCAATGCCGAGCGGGCGATTGTTGAGGTCGCCCAGCGTTTGTCTTACGGCCACAAGATTGAAGACATCACTGATGTGCGCGGCACTGCGTTTATTCGTCGCGATACGCCGCAGGGCTGGTACGAAGTCGATTCCACGCGCATCGACCGGCCGGGCAAGGTCGACAAGATCATCAACCCGTATGTAAACACCCAGGACACCCAAGCCTGCGCCATTGAGCAAGAGAAAGGCCCAGTTGAGGACCCGAACGAGCCCAAAGTGGTGCAGTTGCTCGCCAGCCCGCGCATGACCCGCGATAAAACGGTGATTCGCCTGCCGTCCATGGAGAAAGTGCGCAACGACCCGGTGCTCTACGCTCACGCCAACCGCGTGCTGCACCTGGAAACCAACCCCGGTAACGCTCGCGCGCTGGTGCAGAAGCATGGCGAGGTGGACGTGTGGTTCAATCCGCCGCCCATTCCGATGACCACAGAAGAGATGGACTACGTGTTCGGCATGCCCTACGCGCGCATCCCGCACCCGGTCTATGGCAAGGAGAAAATCCCGGCCTACGACATGATCCGTTTCTCGGTGAACATCATGCGTGGCTGCTTCGGCGGCTGCACCTTCTGCTCGATCACCGAGCACGAAGGCCGGATCATCCAGAACCGTTCGGAAGAGTCGATCATTCGCGAGATCGAAGAGATCCGCGACAAGGTGCCGGGCTTCACTGGGGTGATTTCCGACCTCGGCGGGCCGACCGCGAACATGTACCGCATCGCCTGCAAGAGTCCGGAAATTGAATCCGCGTGCCGCAAACCGTCCTGCGTGTTCCCTGGCATCTGCCCGAACCTGAATACCGACCACTCCAGCCTGATTCAGCTGTACCGCAGCGCCCGTGCTTTGCCAGGGGTGAAGAAAATCCTCATCGCCTCCGGTCTGCGCTACGACCTGGCGGTCGAGTCGCCGGAGTATGTGAAGGAGCTGGTCACTCACCACGTCGGTGGTTACCTGAAGATCGCCCCGGAACACACCGAGGAAGGTCCGCTCAACCAGATGATGAAGCCGGGCATTGGCAGCTATGACAAGTTCAAGCGCATGTTCGAGAAGTACTCCAAGGAAGCGGGCAAAGAGCAGTACCTGATCCCGTACTTTATCGCCGCACACCCGGGCACCACCGATGAAGACATGATGAACTTGGCTCTGTGGCTCAAGGGCAACGGCTTCCGCGCTGACCAGGTGCAGGCGTTTTACCCGTCGCCAATGGCCACGGCGACGGCGATGTACCACTCTGGCAAGAACCCGCTACGCAAGGTCAGCTACAAGAGCGACGGCGTTACCATCGTTAAGAGCGAGGCGCAGCGCCGCCTGCACAAGGCCTTCCTGCGTTATCACGACCCGAAAGGCTGGCCGATGCTGCGCGAGGCACTGGAGCGCATGGGCCGTGCCGACCTGATCGGGCCCGGCAAGAACCAGCTTATCCCGCTTCACCAACCGGCCACCGACAGCTATCAGAGTGCACGCCGGAAGAACTCGACGCCCGTAGGCAGTAAGAAAGTGGCTGGGGCTTCCGCTGCTAAGAGCAAGCCGATGCTGACTCAGCACACCGGTTTGCCGCCGCGTGATACGGGCGCTGCCGGTGGCAACCCTTGGGACAAACGCGAGCAGGCCAAAGCGGCTGCGCAAGTGCGTAACCAGCAGGCCGCTAAAGAGCGTGCCGATGCTGCCAAGGGAAAAGGCAAGAAACCGGTGAAGAAGCCGGCTGTGCCGCGCTAATTCTGCGCAAATAAAAACGCCAGCCTTGAGCTGGCGTTTTTTATGGGGGGCGAGCAGCGGGTTTAGCTGCGTGCGGCGTAACCCATGGGGCCGATTGCGGGGCTGGTGACGGTTCTATAAAAATGTCGCGGCTAAAGCCCCTCCCACAGAGGCATATAAACCTGTGGGAGAGGCCGGGCGGCGTTCCGCTTTAGCCGCGAGGACTCAGGTTGCGTTCTAGACGCTGCCGTAGCGCTTATGCGCTTCGATAGCCAGGCCGCTGCCGATGCTGCCGAAGGTGTTGCCTTCGACATGGCGGGCGTTGGGCAGCATGGCTGCAACGCTCTGGCGCAGCGCAGGGATGCCGCTGGAGCCGCCAGTGAAGAACACCGTATCGACCTGCGCAACGCCCACTCCTGCATCGCCAAGCAGTTGGGTGACGCTGGCGCGCACGCGTGCCAGTAACGGCTCGATGGCACCTTCAAACAGGTCGCGGGTCAGTTCGGCGACCAGGCCGTCCTCCAGACGGCTAAGGTCGATGGGCCGCGCATTTTGTTCGGTCAGGGCAATCTTGCTGTCTTCCACTTGCATCGCCAGCCAGTGGCCGTCGCGGCGCTCAATCAGTTTGAATAGGCGATCGATGCCGGTGGGGTCGACGATGTCATAGCGCATGCTCTGCAACTGGCGCTGCGACTGTGCGGAGTAGACGGCGTTGATGGTGTGCCAGGTGGCCAGGCTCAGGTGGGTGCTGGTGGGCATTGGTGCATCGCTTTTCATCCGGCTACCGTAGCCGAACAGTGGCATTACCCCGGCCAGTGAGAGCTGCTTATCGAAGTCGGTGCCGCCGATATGCACGCCGCCGGTGGCGAGGATGTCGGCGTGGCGGTCGGCAATGCTGCGCCGCTCCGGGGCCAGGCGCACTAGGGAGAAGTCCGACGTGCCGCCGCCAATGTCGACGATCAGTACCAGTTCTTCGCGGTCAATCCCGGACTCGTAGTCGAAGGCGGCAGCAATCGGTTCGTATTGGAACGATACATCCTTGAAGCCGAGCTTATGCGCCACGGCTACCAGAGTGTTCTGCGCCTCCAGGTCGGCGACGGGGTCATCATCGACAAAGAACACCGGGCGGCCCAGTACTACTTCCTCGAAGGGGCGGCCGGCCTCGGCTTCAGCGCGGTTTTTCAGTTCGCCGATAAAGAAACCGAGCAGGTCCTTGAACGGCAGGGCGCTACCTAGCACGGTGGTTTCGCTTTTCAGCAGCTTGCTGCCCAGCAAGCTCTTCAACGAGCGCATCAGGCGGCCTTCGTAGCCTTCCAGGTATTCCTGCAAGGCGAGGCGGCCATACACCGGTCGGCGTTCTTCGAGGTTGAAGAACACCACGGACGGCAGGGTGATCTTGCCGTCTTCCAGGGTAATCAGCGGTTGGCTATCGGGGCGTAGCCAGCCGACGGTGGAGTTGGATGTGCCGAAGTCGATGCCGCAGGCGCGGGCGGGTGTGGATAGAGTCATGCGGCGCGCTGTTCCTGAAAAATTACCGGGAGCATTTCTGATGTCGCCTAGCGACAACTTAGTGGGTGGCTGCCCTAAGGGCGTGGCCACAACGTGCTGAGAGAAATATCTGAAGTCGCTTAGCGACGGCCCGAAGGGTGGCCAGCATGGATGGCATGGCCACAAAAACGGCCGCGCATTCTATGCGAGTGTGGCGCGTAATGCTGCCCCGATTATCCGCTTTAGGGTTGTTCGGGGAGTTTTACTGGGGCGCGTCGGCCTCGCCATTGGCTCCACTCAAAGCCCACCACGATCAGCAGAGACAGGGCGAAGGGCAGCAGTAGGTAGAAGCCGCGGAAGACGATCAGCGCCGCCAGTACGTCGGGCGCTGGTAGCTCGGGCATCGCCGCGAGAAAGGTCACTTCGAGTACGCCCAAGCCGCCAGGCGCGTGAGACAGCAGCGCCAGTGAGAACGATGCCAGGAACACCCCAAACACCACCAGGTAGCCAGGATTACTTTCGGCCGGTAGGGCGAAGTAGATAATTGCTGCCGCGCAAGCCAGCTCCAACGGCCCTGCGAGTAACTGGCGGGCGACAATCCCCAGGCGTGGGTATTCGATGTGCAGTTTGCCCCAGTGCCAGGGTTTGAAGTGTCGCCAGGAGCCCAGCACATACAAGGCGACCAGTAGCAGCAAGAACGCGCCGATGATCTCGGATACCACGGGCGTCACTTTGGTCACGCGGTGAATCAGGTTTGGCTCCAGCAGCAGCACGCAACCGCTGGCCAGCAGGGTGCCAAGGATAAAGGTGAAAGAGCAGAAGACGATCAGGATGCCAATTTCCTGTGGCGTCATGCCTTTGGTGCGGTAGGCGCGGTAACGCACCAGCGCGCCGGAAAACACCGAAGCGCCGATGTTGTGAGCCAGCGCGTAGGTGGTGAAGGAACACAGGCTGATAAAGTGCCAGGGGATTTTCTTGCCCAAGTGCGCGAGCGCAATCCGGTCATACCAAGCCAGCGCGCAATAGGCCCCGAGGGTGGCGCCAGCCGCGAGCAGCCAGGCCTTGTGCGGGATGGCTTGCAGGCTATCGGCAATCTCATGCAGGGAGATGTTGCGTACTTCGTGGTAGAGCAAGTAGCACGACAGCAGAACGGCTCCGAGACCCACTAGGGTCCAGATCAGATCGCTCTTCTTCATCACGGGCGTAGCTCCTTCACCTTACGACAACCACTGCGCACTGCTTGGACATAAGGTTGTTCAACCTGTACGGGATCGCATGCTGCTGCATGGGATTACGCAGAGCAGCATGTCCGCTGCTAATCAGCGCGGCCAGTTTTATAACGGGGGCTAGTATGCGCCTGCTTGGCGCAAGGCGCGCAGTATCGCGGAGCCGCAGCAGATGCTCAACCACCGTGCGCGCCATGGGCGTTACCGGGTATGTCTTGGGGTATTCGTCGGTGGTCATGTCAGGCCTAGGGTGATGAGCGTTAACACGGCATAGCGTGTGGTCTTGGCCAGGCTGACGATCAAGAGAAACAGCCACAGGCGTTCGCGCATTACGCCGGCGACCAGGGTAAGTGGATCGCCGATTATCGGTAGCCAACTCAGCAACAGTGACCAGCGTCCGTAGCGCGCATACCACTGTTGGGCTTGCTGTAGGCGAGCTTCGCTAACGGGAAACCAACGGCGCTGGCGAAAGTGTTCCACGTAGCGGCCCAGCAGCCAGTTGAGCAGTGAGCCGAGGATATTGCCGAGGCTGGCAATCGCGACTAGGCCCCAAGGCGAATAGCTCGCGCTGAGCAGCAGGGCCACCAGCACACTCTCCGATTGCAGCGGCAGTAAGGTCGCTGCACTGAGAGCCGAGAGAAACAGGCTGAGGTAGGCGCTGAGGGTCAGCATCGACTAAAACTGGCCGGCTCTGCTCAGGGCTGCTTTTCCTCTTCGGCATTGGCCATCACATCTTCCAGCTTGAGGCCGGTGAGGCCGTGGATGGTGCGCCACAGGTAATAGAAGATGGCCATCAGCATGATCATCGAGGGAATGGCGATCATCGGGTAGCTGAGCAGGTTCATCCGCCCCAACTCTTCGTTGAAGGCTTCGCTGCCGGCCGGGCTGATAACAATCCACTTGGCCAGGGCGTAGTTCATCGCCGAGGAAAAGAAGAACGTGCCACTCAGCCAGTAAGTCGCTTTCAGCAGGCGCGCCTCAAACGCACTGGTATTACCTGCTTTTTCTAGGCACTCGTGGATTTTGTCGACGTTAAGCACGGTTTTGTTGAACAGCATGGTGCGAATCAATGGAAAGCGAGTGCGGGTCGATACCAGCACGGCGATGCCGATGATGCCGGGGATCGCTGCTTCCTTGATCGCCAGCCACTGGTTGTCCAGTTTGAGCAGGCCGATACCACCGGTAAGCAGCACGCTGACCAGGCCGAGTAGGGCGATAAAGTTGAATTTGCGGTACTTGATCAGCTCGAAACTGCCCCAGCCCAAAGGGAAGGCCAGCGCCAGTACTAGTGCCCCGTCGGCACCGAGTCTGGTTTCGCCACTAAGCTTCATCAGAATCAGCGAGGGGATCAGGATGCTGACCAGCAAATCGATCAGTGGGCGGGGTTTATGGGCAGCCTGGGTACTTTGTGTGGTGTCGGTCATGTCATTCAAGGCGCAGGAAAGAGGCGCGATCATCGCCTGCCTGAGCGGCTGCGGCTAGTCCAGTCGTCGTATTGAGCGTGAAAAAGTATCAAGTAAGGGCGCTGTATCGCTATGTCTCAAGGCTTATTACTGGCGGGCGTCTATGTCGCGGCGGGTTGGTGGCGAACATCCGCGCAGCAGGTTCAGCATGACCCTTGAGTTAAGCCGCGGATCTGTGGCTGCTGCGCTGCTATCAGGGCGGGTAACAGCTTAGTGTCGCCTGCGTACTGAAAGGCGAGTGCAAGGTTGTTGGTCGATTATGTAGTTTTACTACATGACGGCTTTTGTAGTTTTGCTACATAATGCCTTGCTCAGAATTGACCATGACCGATGGTGCATCCCATGCAACGATCCTCGCATCACGACCTTCGCGCGCAATTTCGTGCGCTTCTTGCTTCAAATAGCTGCTATCACACCGCTTCGGTGTTTGATCCCATGGCCGCGCGAATTGCTGCTGACCTGGGGTTCGAAGTGGGGATTTTGGGCGGTTCTGTAGCTTCACTACAAGTTTTGGCCGCTCCGGACTTCGCCTTGATTACCCTGAGCGAGTTTGTCGAGCAGGCTACCCGTATTGGTCGCGTTAGCCGTTTGCCGGTCATCGCCGATGCTGACCATGGCTACGGCAATGCGCTCAACGTGATGCGCACCGTGGTGGAGCTGGAGCGCGCTGGGATAGCCGCGCTGACCATTGAGGACACCCTGCTGCCGGCGCAGTTCGGGCGCAAGTCTACCGATTTGATCAGCGTTGCTGAGGGTGTTGGCAAAATCCGCGCGGCTCTGGAGGCACGGGTCGACCCGGACCTGGCGATCATCGCCCGTACCCATGCTGGCGTGCTTACGCTTGATGAGGTTATCCGCCGTACCCTGGCTTATCAGGCAGCCGGTGCCGATGCGATCTGCATTGTCGGCGTTGAAGATTTTGATCATCTGGAACAAATTGCTGCGGCCTTGAGCGTTCCGCTGATGCTGGTGACCTACGGCAACCCCAAACTGCGTGACAACGAGCGCCTGGCCAAGCTCGGCGTGCGCATTGTGGTCAATGGTCATGCCGCCTACTTCGCGGCCATCAAGGCCACCTACGATTGCCTGCGCGAGCAGCGCGGGGCGCAGTCCAGTGATCTCAGCGCAACCGAGCTGACGCACACCTACACCCAGCCAGAGGATTACATTGTCTGGGCTGAAGAGTTTATGAATGTGCATGAGTAGCTAACCGATCAACTGCGCTTGTAATTAACCGCTGTGACGTTCATATCTCCTACTCAGTGCAATGTGTGGAGGTGGTTATGGCCGGAGGTTGGAGCAACGACGGCGCGGTGCAAGAGCAGATCGACAGCAGCATCGAGGACGCCATTCAGCGTGTGCGCAGTCAGTTGCCCAGTGGCGAGAGCCTGACGCACTGCGAAGCGTGCGATGCGGCCATTCCCGAGGCGCGGCGCAAGGCCATTGCCGGTGTGCGCTTGTGTGTGACCTGCCAAGCCGAACAGGATAAAAGTCAGGCCCAATTCAGCGGCTACAACCGGCGCGGGAGTAAGGACAGCCAGTTGCGCTGACGGCGCCGCTTGAGCCGTTATGGCACTTTTTGGCGGTTACTGGGGTCACAACAGGGATATTGGTGACTACAGAGGAAATTTGCCCATGACGATTTTTGAAGCTCTGCGCATCAGCCACGACCGTCAACGTGAGTTGGCCGAGAAAATGGTGGCGACCAGCGGTGACAGTCCTGAGCGAGAAGCCCTGTTTAGCGAATTGAAAGACGAGTTGGCCGCGCATTCGGTGGCCGAAGAACGCAACTTTTATATCCCGCTGATGCAGGACGATCTGGGCGTGGACTTGTCGCGTCATGCCATCGCCGAGCATCACGAGATGGATGAAATGATTGAAGACCTGGAAGACACCGATCTCAGCAGCCCCAGCTGGTTGGTCCAGGCCAAAGCCCTGTCGGATAAGGTGCATCATCATCTGCATGAGGAAGAACAAAAGTTCTTCCAAATGGCCGGCAAGCTGTTGAGTGAAACGCAGAAGAACACACTCTCGTCTGCTTATTTCAGCACTTATGACGAGCACAAAGCAGCCGTCAGCTGAGCATCTCCCGGCCCGCACCTAAGGTGCGGGCGCGGCTGCAAACGCCCCTCTAGCCTCTGTCTGCTCCTGGCAGTGAAGGCATCAAAACAGAAAATAACGCTGCGCCATCGGTAATACCTCGGCCGGTTCGCACCAGAGCAATTGGCCGTCAGCCTTGACCTGATAATTCTGCGGATCGACCTCAATGTTCGGCAGGTAGTCGTTGTGGATCAGGTCGGTTTTCTGCACGTTGCGGCAACCCTTGACCACGCCGATCTGCTTTTTCAATTCGAGCTGTGCGGGAACCCCTGCGTCGAATGCTGCCTGGCTGATAAAGGTGATGCTGGTGGCGTGGCGGCTGCCGCCGTAGCTGGCGAACATTGGCCGGTAGTGCACCGGTTGCGGGGTCGGAATCGAGGCGTTGGCGTCGCCCATCAGGCTGGCGGCAATCGCTCCGCCTTTGAGAATCAACGTTGGCTTCACGCCAAAGAACGCAGGGCGCCAGAGCACCAAGTCCGCCCACTTGCCCACTTCAATAGACCCCACTTCATGGCTGATGCCGTGGGTGATCGCCGGGTTGATGGTGTATTTGGCGATATAGCGTTTGACCCGGAAGTTACTGTTGCCTTCACCGTCGCCAGGCAGTGGGCCGCGTTGCTGCTGCATCTTGTCGGCAGTCTGCCAGGTGCGCGTAATCACTTCGCCGACGCGGCCCATGGCCTGGCTGTCGGAGCTGATCATGGAGAACGCGCCGAGGTCATGCAGGATGTCTTCGGCGGCAATCGTCTCGCGGCGGATACGGCTTTCGGCAAACGCCACGTCCTCGGCGATGCTCGGGTCCAAGTGGTGGCAGACCATCAGCATGTCCAGGTGCTCGTCGATGGTGTTCTTGGTAAACGGCCGGGTCGGGTTGGTCGAGCTGGGCAGCACATTAGGAAAGCCGCAGGCCTTGATGATGTCCGGCGCGTGGCCGCCACCAGCACCTTCGGTGTGATAGGTGTGGATGGTGCGGCCCTTGAACGCGGCCAAGGTGGTTTCGACAAAGCCAGATTCATTCAGTGTGTCGGTGTGGATCGCCACCTGCACATCGTATTGGTCGGCCACGCTCAGACAGTTGTCGATGGCGGCCGGCGTGGTGCCCCAGTCTTCATGCAGTTTTAGGCCAATGGCCCCCGCTTTAACTTGTTCAATCAGCGGCTCGGGTAGCGAGGCGTTGCCCTTACCGGTAAAGCCCAGGTTCATTGGAAAGGCATCGGCGGCCTGCAGCATGCGCGCCATGTGCCAAGGGCCGGAGGTGCAGGTGGTGGCGTTGGTGCCGGTGGCCGGTCCCGTGCCGCCGCCAATCATGGTGGTCACACCGCTCATCAGCGCCTCTTCGATCTGCTGCGGGCAGATGAAGTGGATGTGCGTGTCGATACCGCCAGCGGTAAGGATCATGCCTTCGCCAGCGATCACCTCGGTGCCTGCACCGATGGCGATGGTCACGTCGGGCTGGATATCCGGGTTGCCGGCTTTGCCGATGGCTGCGATACGGCCGTCCTTGAGGCCCACGTCAGCTTTGACGATGCCCCAGTGATCGATGATCAGCGCGTTGGTGATCAGCGTATCGACCACATCGGCGGCGCACAGTTGGCCCTGGCCCATGCCGTCGCGGATGACCTTGCCGCCGCCGAATTTCACTTCTTCGCCATAGGTGGTGAAGTCCTGCTCAACCTCAATCCACAGGTTGGTGTCGGCCAGGCGTACCTTGTCGCCGGCGGTTGGGCCGAACATATCGGCATAGGCTTGGCGGGAGATTTTCATGCGGTGAGTCCTGTCCGTAGGATGGGTTAGGCGCAGAGCGGCGTAACCCATCAGGGATATCGAACGATGGGTATCGCTGCGCTCCACCCATCCTACAAATTCATGTTGCTGTCAGAGATCGCCCATCACCCGTCCGGCAAAGCCGAACACGCGGCGATGGCCGGCGAGATCAACCAGTTCCACGTCACGCGACTGCCCTGGCTCGAAGCGCACTGCGGTGCCAGCCGGAATATTCAGGCGCATGCCGCGTGCGGCGCTGCGATCAAAGGTCAGCGCATCATTGGTTTCGAAGAAGTGGTAGTGCGAACCGATCTGAATCGGCCGGTCGCCGCTATTGGCCACGGTTAGGGTCAGGGTGCGACGGCCAGCGTTGAGCTCAATCTCGCCGTCCTGGATCTGGTATTCGCCGGGAATCATGCAGGTTGCTCCAGGGTCTTGAAGTAGATAGCTGTCGGGCTGTAGCGCCCGTCCGGGCTTTGGCAGTAATTGGGTAGTTCACCAGCTTTGGTGTAGTGCAGCGCCTGATAGAAGGCTTCGGCAGCGGAGCCGGCTTCGGTGTCTAGGTACAGCAGGCCACGCTTGTGCTGACTCGCGGCGAGTTCCAGAGTGGTCATCAATTTTTGGCCCAGGCCATGGCGCTGCGCGCTGCTGTGCACCAGTAGCTTTTGCACTTCGGCGCGGTTCAGGCCGTTGGCCTTCTGGCACAGTGCCAACTGCACGCTGGCGATCACCTGTTCGTCGCGCACCACCACCCAGAGCAGCAAGCTGGCGTCTGCGATGCTGGCCTGGACGCTGTGTAAATAGGTGCGGGCCTGGGCCTCATCAAAGTCGGCCATGAAACCCACCGATGCGCCGTGCCTGACCGCGTCCAGCAACAGTTCGAGCAAGCCCGGGCGGTAATGGGCGAAACTTTCAGCATTGACTCGACGCAGTTGCGTGGTGCTCATCGATCTCACTCCTGGGGCGTTTTCGCGCCCGGATTCAAGGTCAGTTGCATAAAAGTCAGATCGAGCCAGCGGCCGAATTTAATGCCCACTTGCGGCATTTGCCCGGTGGTGACGAAACCCAGGCGCTCATGCAGGTGGATCGAGGCCTGGTTGCCGCTTTCGATGGCGGCAACCATCACGTGTTTGCCGCCGCTGCGAGCGCGTTCGATCAGGGCTTGCATCAGGCGCAGGCCGAGGCCTTTGCCGCGTTGGTCGTTGCGTACGTAAACCGAGTGCTCGACGCTGTAGCGGAAGCCTTCGAAGGGCCGCCAGTCGCCGAACGAGGCATAGCCCGTGACCTCAGCGTTTTCCACCGCGACCAGGATCGGATACTGCTGGGCCTGGCGCGCCGCGAACCAAGCCTGGCGGTTTGCCAGGTCTACCGGTTGTTCGTTCCAGATCGCCGTGGTGTTCAGCACCGCGTCGTTGTAGATAGCGCGGATCGCTGGCAGGTCCTGCTCGGTTGCATCACGAATCATGGTCGGGCCTCAGGCGATCGGTTGATGCACGGTCACCAGCTTGGTGCCATCCGGGAAGGTGGCCTCCACCTGAATTTCCGGAATCATTTCCGGGATGCCTTCCATTACCTGGTCACGGCTGAGCAGGGTGGTGCCGAAGTGCATCAGCTCGGCCACCGTTTTGCCGTCGCGTGCGCCTTCCAGCAGGGCGGCGGAGATATAGGCCATGGCTTCCGGGTAGTTGAGTTTCACCCCACGGGCGAGGCGGCGTTCGGCTACCAGGCCGGCGGTGAAGATCAGCAGTTTGTCTTTTTCGCGGGGGGTTAAATCCATGGTTTAGGTGCTCCAGATTCGTGGGGGCACGGCCGGGCGGCCGAGCAGGGCCGGGCGCAGCAGGTGCCAGAGTTCGATTAGCCAAGCACGGGCATGCAGCGCTTCGCTGGCCAGGCAGCGGGCGACCAGCAGGCCGGGAAGTTGCGTTAGATCGCCGCGCACAGCGCTGGGCAGTTCGCGGCAACGTTCGAGCAATTCAGGGTCGATTTCACCACTGATCAGCAGGGTGGCAAACACCGGTTTGCCGTCCAGGCCAATGGCTGAGTCGAGTAGGCCGTCCGCGCCGCTTATGCGCTGGCGCTCGTGCCAGAGCAGTTCACCGTCGCGACGAATGTTCAGCTGGGCTTGAAAGTGCCCGCTGTCGAAGCGCTCACCGCTGGCCGGGCGGCCAAGGGCGATGATGTCCCAATAGAGCAGCTTGGCGTCTGCTTCGAGGTCGATTTCGGTGCTCAGCTCGGCTTGGGCGGCTGAGTAGATGATGGTTTCTTGCGGCAGCCATTCCAGCGTCGCGCCAGATTCAACGCGCAGCTTTAGTGTTTGGTAGGCCGGGCCAGCGGCGCGGTACCACTTGGCGGCACCAGGGCTGGTCAGCTGCGCCCAGGCGTTGGCACCGACTGTGGCGCTAATGTCCAGGCGGTCACCGCCGGCAATCCCACCGGGCGGGTGCACGATGATGTGCTGACACACCTCGGGGCCTTCGGCATACAGGTGTTTTTGCACGCGCAGCGGGCCAAGGTGGCGGCGTAGCGTCGGGCGTGTGTGCTCGCCTTGACGGCCATAGCCCAGCTCAAGCTCGGCATGCCAGCTTGGGGTGAAGGGCGCGGTCAGGGCGTTCATAGCGGTTGGTTGATTAGGCTCATGGCAACTGTGGAGCAATTGCCATGCCCAATGCGCTACGACGGTGCATCTGTGTCATTGCTGATGCAGCACTGCGGTTAAGGCGGTTTTCGAGCTGCATGCGCGCTCTTATTTGGTGCGATTTATTTTGGTTGTGTGCGTTTACTGTGCGTTGGGTGGCCTGTAAGCCGGCGCTAACTGGCTTTGCAGGCTTGGCGGCCGGCCTCTTAGAGTCGTGGCTCTAGTCATGGAGGTTGGCCGTGTTTTATGCGATTGCGTTGTTGGCGGGGCTGGTAAGGGGCTATAGCGGCTTCGGTTTTGCCATCATCATGGCGCTCGGGCTACTGCTGCAGTTGCCACCCGCGCAAGCCATTCCGGTGACGCTGATGCTCGATCTGTTGTGCAGTATCAGCCTGCTGCCGTCGGCGATGCGCAACTTTGATCGACCTGTAACGGCGTGTCTGGTAGGCGGCATGCTGCTGGCGGTATTGCCGGGCGTTTGGCTGTTGTCGCGGGTCTCTGCCGAATTGCTAGCACCGGTAATTGCTTTGCTGTGCCTGGTGGGTGGGGCGGCAGTGCTGTTGCAGCCGGCACCGCAGTTGGTTGCGCCTGCGCGGCGGCCCTTGGCCATGTTGGCCGGACTGTTATCGGGGCTGGCTACCAGCTTGGCATCTGCGGGTGGCCCGCCATTGATGTTGTACCTGGTACGCAGTGGCGTGCAGCCGCAGCATATGCGCGGTACGGCCATCCTATTTTTCCTGGCCAGCAGTGCTTGCTCGCTGCTCGGGTTGTGGTGGTTTGGCGTGCTAGAAAGTCAGCAGGCGCAGTTGGTGGCGGTATTGCTGGGGCCGGCCTTGCTGGGCAACTTGCTTGGGCAGTGGGCGCACCGCCGCTGGCCGCCGGCATCTGTGCGGGTGTTGGTGGGTGGGTTGTTGGTTGTGCTGTCGATTCTCACGCTTTATCACCGCCTGTCGGGCGGTCAGTCATGAGTAGTCGCGGCTAGCCGAACTGCCACGCGCTGTGGGTGCAGCGCGTGGCGCGATCTGCTTACTTGTCGCGGTCGACCGCGAACGGGCCCCAGGCCTGGCGGCTGGGCATGATTTCCAAGCGGTTGATGTTGATATGGTCGGGCAGGGTGGCGACGTAGAAGATCTGCTCGGCGATATCTTCCGCACTCAACGGCGTGGTGCTGCCGTACAGCGCATCGGAGGCAGCCTGGTTGCCCTTGGTGCGCACCAGGGTGAACTCGGTCTCGGCCATGCCCGGCGCGATATCGGTGACGCGTACGCCAGTGGACACCAGGTCGCAGCGCAGGTTGAAGCTGAACTGTTTGACGAACGCCTTGCTCGCGCCGTAGACGTGGCCGCCCGGATACGGCCATTCGCCAGCCACCGAGCCGATGTTGACGATGCTCGCGCCCTTGCCGGTTTCCAGCAATTTAGGCAGCACCGCATGGGTGACGTTGACCAGGCCGGTGATGTTGGTGTCGATCATTGTGTGCCAATCCTGCAGCGCCACCTTCTGCGCGGGCTCCGGGGCCAATGCCAGGCCCGCGTTGTTGATCAGCGAGCGGATTTCGCGGAAGCCTTCTGGCAGGTCGTCGACCATTTGCTGCACGGCGGCGGCGTCGCGCACGTCCAGGGCGGCGATGTGTACCGGCACCTTGCTCTGCAGTTCTTGCTGCAGTTCTTCCAGACGCTCCATGCGGCGGCCGCTGAGCACCAGTGACCAGCCGGCTTCGGCGAAGCGGCGTGCAGTGGCGCGGCCGAAGCCGGATGTGGCGCCTGTGATAAATACCACCTTACTCATATGCAACCTCGTGTCGGTCTTGCGGTTTTGGATCGGCCAGCCGTGCAGCCAGCCGTATTAATCAGTTGGCGAGTTCGAGGAATTTGCGCACTCGCTCGGTCTCCGGGTTAGTGAAGAACTTCTCGGGCGCGGACTTTTCAATCAGCAGGCCCTTTTCCAGGAACACTACCTGGTCGGACACGGCGCGGGCGAACTCCATTTCATGGGTCACCACGATCATGGTGTAGCCCTCACTGGAGAGGTTCTTCATGACCGTCAGCACTTCGCCGACGCGTTCTGGGTCGAGTGCCGAGGTCGGCTCATCGAAGAGAATCACCTCGGGGCTCATGGCCAATGCGCGAGCGATGGCCACCCGCTGTTTCTGTCCGCCGGACAGGGTATAGGGATACGCGTCGGCCTTGTGCTCCATGCCGACCTTTTCCAGTAGTGCTTCAGCGATGGAGCGGGCTTCGTCCTTGCGCATGCGCTTGACCTGAACCGGCGACTCCATGACGTTTTGCAGCACCGTCAGGTGTGGCCACAGGTTGAAACCCTGGAACACCATACCAGTCTTGGCGCGAATAGCCGCCAGGTCGCGGTTGTTCATGCGCTTGCCGTGTGCGTCGACTCCGATGCGCTGGCCAGCGATCTGGATGCTGCCACGATCGGGTTCTTCTAGCCAGTTGATGCAGCGCAGCAGGGTCGATTTACCGGAGCCGGAGGAGCCCAGCACGCTGACCACTTCGCCCTTGTTTACGGTGAGCGAAATGTCGCGCAGCACCTCCACGCCATCGAAGCTCTTTGACAGTTTTTCGATCTGTACCGCAGGTGCCTCAGGCATGTTCAAATCCTCGTTTTGCGCCGAGCCGGCCGGCCCATTTGAGCGCCAGTTCCAGGCAGATGCAGATGACCCAGTACAAGGCGATAACCACGACAAACGCCTCGGTGGGGATGAAGTAGGTGGCCTGCACCGAGTTGGCGGCGGCGGTGAGTTCCTGCACCGTAATGATGGTGAGAAAGGCGGTGTCCTTGAGCGCGTAGATCAATTGGTTGCCGAGCAGCGGACGGGTGCGGATCACCAGTTGCGGCAGGATGATCCGCCAGAACAGGCGTGCGGAGCGAAAGCCGTGGGCCTTGGCTGCCTCGATCTGCCCGGCAGGCAGGACGATCCGCGCACCGCGCAGAATCTCGGCAAAGTAGGCCGCGTGATAGGTGGCTAGGGCGACCAGGCCGGCGCTCCAGGCGCTGGGTTTGAAGCCCAGTGCCGGCAGCCCGTAGTACAGCAGGTAGGCGAGCACCAGAAAGGGCAGCATGCGCATCAGGTTGATTGCCCAGCGCAGGGTGGTCGACAGGGCGTTGCGCGCCTCCAGCAGGTAGACAGCCACACAGCCCATGGCGAACGCGGCGAGCACCGAGAGGATAAACAGAATCAGGGTATTCAATGCGCCGTTGAGGAACGCGCCGCGCGCGTCCCAGATGATGCTCCACTCAGTCATTTGTGTGTCCTCACATCGCCAGGCGGTTGGCTTTTTTCTCGGCGATGGCCTGCAGCTTGAGCAGGACGCCGATAATCAGCATGTACAGCAGTGCGGCAGCGAGAATCGGCGGCAGCGGTTCGTAGGTGACGGCGCTGATGCGGTTGGTCACGCGGGTCAGGTCGACGATGCCGATCACCGCAATGGCCGGGCTGCTCTTGATCAGGAAGGACATTTCGTTGAACAGACCAGGCAGGCTGCTGGTGATCATTTGCGGCAGCATGATGCGCCGGAAGAACACGCCATTGGTCATGCCGCAGGCCAGCGCGGCCTCTTTCTGTTCGCGGGAGAAACTGATGAATGCCGCGCGCCAGACTTCGGCGTTAAACGCAGCGGTGTTCAGGGTTAAGGCGAGAATGGCGGCGCTGTTGCGGTCCATTGCCAGGCCGAAGGTGGGGGCTGAGAGGAAGATAAACAGCACCAGTGTCACCAGCGGCGTAGCCCGCGCCAGGCTGACATACAGCACCAACACTTGGTCGATGAACGGCAGGCGCGCCATACGTACCAAAGCAATCCCCAGGCCGATCACCACGCCTAGGGCAATGGCGATTGAGGAGATCCACAGGGTTGTCCAGGCACCTTCCAGCAGCAATAGCCAGGCGTTTCCGGTCATGTCGGGCTCCTAAGAAATAACGGGGTATTTGCTGTACAAGCAAGGTCAGGGCCAGCCCTGACCTTAGAGGGGCACCCGCTGCGGGTGCCCGCTGGGGTTATTCCATGCCGGCGAGGCTGTGGAATTGCTCGACGTTGCTGATCGGCTCTTTGGGCATGCTCGGGAAGGCTTCGCCGAACCACTTGCTTTGCAGTTCTGCCAAGCGGCCGTTGTCACGTACGTGGTCCATAAAGCCAGTCAGGAAGGTCAGCAGCTCAGGGCTGCTCTTGGGCACCGGCCAGGCAGCGAAACCGTCACCCGATACGGCGATGCCTTTGGCGAAGGTATCGCCGCGGGTTTTGACCAGGTCGTTAACCGAAATCAGCGCATTGACCACGTAATCCAGGCGGCCGTTCGCCAGGTCGGCGTAAGCCTCCGGGTAGGACGGGTACTCGATCACGTCGCCAATTTCACAACCCTCGGCAGCCATCATCTTCTTCAGCTCCGGCAGGCGCGCGAGCAGGGCGCTGCCGGCTTGCACGCCGGCGGTTTTGCCGCACAGGCTGGCGATGCCGCTGAGGCTGTCATCGCCGGCGCGCTTGACGTAGAAGTGCTGCGCGGAGGCGAAGGGCGGGGCGAAGTTGAACACGCGCAGGCGGTCATCGGTGACCAGTGCGCCGGTAAAGGCCATGTCGTATTGCCCGGCCGAGACCGATGCGAGTAGGCCGGTCCACGGCAGGATTTCCTGCTTAACGTCGAAGCCTTGCGCCTTGGCGTAGGTCTTGAGGTCTTCCAGCAACTCTTTGTGGAAGCCTTCTGGTTTGCCGTCGACGATGTAGTTGAAGGGCGCGTAGTCATCTTCAGTGGCAACGCTCATCACGCCCTTGGCCTTGATCTCGGCCAGGTCGGCATGGGCGCTCAGCGCGACGCCGACCAGGCAACTGGCCAGGGCGAACTTGCGCAGCAGGGCAAAGGGTTTGCAATCCTTGTTCAAGTGCTTCATGGACGTGCTCCGATTATCGCGACAGGGTTGAACCGGGCCTCTCTGGGCCAGGTCTGGCAGTGGTTTCGCTGTCACCATAGAGACGCCGTTGGCGCGGTGGATAGGGGCAGTTTGGGCCTTTCAACTGGCCAGTCGAACGGCCTTTAAATTGGCGCGCTACTTGCTTTTGTAAGGGGTTACCGTCTGTGTGGAAATGCCATGATCGATCACTGCTACCACCTCGATTTTGATCATCAGCGCGGCCTTCAGGAGCAATTGCGCGAGTCACTGGTGTCGGCGATTCTCGGCGGCGGTTTTCCGGCTGATGAGCCGCTGCCATCCTGCCGCAAGCTGTCCCAGCAGCTGTCCATCTCGCGCAATACCGTGGCGCTGGTATATGAAAGCCTGCTCGATAATGGCTACCTGGTCAGCCGGCCACGCAGTGGTTATTACCTGCACCCGGATTATTCTGGCCAGGCTGCCGACGCGGTGTTGCGCATTACCCCGCTGCGCAAGCAGGAGCAATCGGACGAGCCGGCCGAGGATCGTGCGCTGGATTGGAACGCGCGCTTCCGTATGCAGCCCAGTTTGAAGCACGGCGTACTGCGCCCGAGCAACTGGACCAGCTTTACCTACCCATTTATTTATGGCCAGCCGATCAACGATCTGTTCCCCCTGGAGCGCTGGCGCGAGGTTTCCCGCAATAACCTGCGTGGCGAGCGCGACCAGGGCTGGCTGGGCGACCGTTTCGACCGTGACGATGACATGCTCATCGAACAGCTACGCACCCGTGTACTGCCCAAGCGTGGCATCTGGGCGCGCGCCGATGAGATTTTGGTGACCTTAGGTTCGCAGAATGCGCTCTACCTGCTGGCCAGCTTGTTGATGAGCCGGGGCGTAACTGTCGGCGTGGAGAACCCCGGCTTTCGCGATGCCATGAGCATCTTCGACATCCTGGGCGCTCGGGTGCAATTGCAGGATGTCGACGAGCAAGGTCTGGTGGTCGATTCGCGCCTCGATAGCTGCCAGTACCTGTATGTCACGCCAGGGCATCAGGTGCCCACTGGGGTGGCCATGAGCGCGGCGCGGCGTAGCGAGTTGCTGCAGCAGATCCGCCAGCACGATCAGGTGCTGATCGAGGACGACTACGACGCCGAGTTCAACCTGGATAACCATCCGCTGCCGGCGCTAAAAGCCAGTGATAGCAATGGCCGGGTGATTTATCTGAGCAGTCTGTCCAAGGCCTTCGCGCCGGGCTTGCGCATCGGTTACATGGTTGCCGATGCCGAGTTGATCGACGAGCTGCGTGCCTTGCGCCGGCTGATGTATCGCCATCCGCCGCTGAATAACCAGCGCATGCTGGCCGACTTTCTCGCGCAGGGGCACTACGACGCTCACCTGCGGCGCTTCCGTGAGGAGCATTGCCGCCGCCGCGAGCTGCTTTACAGCGCGCTGCGCGAGGAGCTTAGCGAGTGCCTGCCGATGGGCAGCCCCGGAGCCAGCGCTTGTTGGCTAGCTGCACCAGATGGCGTGGACACTCAGCGCCTAGCCTGGGCAGCGGCGCAACAGAGTGTGTTGATCGAATCCGGGGCGCAGTTCTTTCTGGGGGAGGGCGTGGCCCCGAGCAACTTTATGCGCCTGGGCTTTCATGCCATCGATGCTGAACGCATCAGGCCTGGCGTGCGCAAGCTGGGTGAAGTGCTGGCGCGGATGTAATGCGTTGTCGTGGCTAAAGCCCCTCGCTCAATGCGCGGCCTGTTGCAGATCGTTTCACGCTCTGCGTCCAGTTCGTAGCCCGGATGAAATCCGGGAGCCTCTACCGGTCTATAAAGCCCCCGGATTGCATCCGGGCTACGGATGTAAAACCCTTCCACGATATGGGCTGTAGGAGGGGCTTTAGCCGCGAGCGGTTTAGGCAAAGCGCGGGGCGAAAAGGGCGAACACTTCGTCGAAAATCGCCAGTGCTTCATTGACCTGGCTGGCGTTGACGATGCACGGCGGCACCACATGGATACGGTTCTCAACCACAAAGCTGAGCAGCCCGCGCGCGGTTAGCGCCGCCTTCATCTCCAGCATTACCGGCGCTGGCATCGGCGTCTTCAGCTGCGGGTCGCGAACAAACTCCAGCGCCCAGAACAGCCCCAGTCCACGCGCTTCGCCAATCATCGGGTAGCGCTGGGCGAGTTTCTGCAGGCCTGGGCCAAGCACGTTCTGGCCAATGTCGCGGGCGTTGTCGACCATACCTTCCGCGCTCATGGCGTCGAGGGTGGCAACGATCGCCGCCATCGCCAGCGGGTGACCCGAGTAGGTCAGGCCGCCAGGGAAGAAGTGGTTGTCGAAATAGTCGCAGATCGGCTTGGAGATCATCACCCCACCCGCTGGCACGTAGCCGGAGTTGACGCCTTTGGCGAAGACAATCAGGTCCGGCACTATGCCGAAATGCTCCAGCGCCAGCCAGGCACCGGTGCGGCCAAAGCCGGCCATCACTTCATCGAGTATCACCAGGATGCCGAATTCGTCGGCCAGTTTGCGCACACCCTGCATATAACCCTTAGGCGGGATCAGGATGCCGGCGGTGCCGGGAATGCTTTCCAGGAGGATCGCGGCGATGGCACCAGGGCCTTCACACTCGATAACCCGCCGCAGGTGCTGCAGCGCGCGTTCGCACTCTTCTTCTTCGTTCGCGGCGTTGAACTCGCTGCGGTACAGGTAGGGGTTGAAGAAGTGCACGTGGCCGCGAGCGAATTCATTGGGCACTCGGCGTGGGTCACCGGTGGCGACGATGGCCGCGCCGGTGCTGCCGTGGTAGGAGCGGTAGGCGGAGAGAATTTTGTCGCGCCCGGTGTATACGCGCGCCATGCGCATGGCGTTTTCGTTGGCGTCGGCCCCTGCGTTGGTGAAAAACACCTTGCTGAAACCGGCCGGCGCGCGGGCGAGGATGCGCTTGGCGGCTTCGCCGCGCATCAGGTTGGCGGTAGCCGGGGCGATGGTCACCAGGCTGCCGGCCTGCTCTTGGATGGCGGCGATAACCTTGGGATGTTGATGGCCAATGTTGGTGTTGACCAACTGGCTGCTGAAGTCGAGGTAGCGACGGCCGTCGTAGTCCCACAGGGTGCAGCCTTCGCCACCGGCGATTACCAGCGGGTTGAGGTTGCCCTGGGTCGACCAGGAGTGGAAGACGTGCTGGCGATCCAGATCGTAAACGTATTGATTGCTGATCGGTGTGCTCATGGTGACCTCGTGTGATCGCGTGGGTGGCTGCCGCTAGTGCATGGCTTCACGATAGAAACAAAGCGCGCGCGGGCCGTAGGGCCAGTTCGTCGAAATGGCCGGGTCAGAGCTGCTGACTCATCGGTTGTGGCTATCTGGCCCTTGGCTTAGATGGCGGGCGCGCTAGGCTAAGGGCTGTCCTTCGTTGCGGAGTCGCAGACCATGGCCCATCTCTTTGACATCAACAGTGCCCCCGTTGCCCCGCCCGCCGACCTTGATAGCCCGGCCATCCGTCAGGCGCGCATCGACCTGGCAGCTTGTTTTCGTATGGCCGCGCGGCTGGGCATGGGCGAGGGCATCTGCAACCACTTCTCGGTGGTTGTGCCGGGGCATCCGACGCTGTTTTTGGTCAACCCTTATGGCCTGGCGTTCGCCGAGATCACGGCTTCATCGCTGCTGATCTGCGATTTCGCGGGCCGGGTACTGCAGGGCGAGGGCCGCCCTGAGGCCACCGCCTTCTTTATTCACGCGCAACTGCATCGCTTGAATCCACAGGCTACGGCGGCATTCCACACGCATATGCCGAATGCCACGGCCTTGTGCATGCTGGAGGGCGAGCCCTTTATTTGGGCCGGGCAGACCGCGTTGAAGTTTTATCAGCGGCTGGCGGTGGATGAGAATTACCAAGGGCTGGCGCTGAACAATGCCGAGGGTGAGCGCATCGCCCGCGCAGCCGGTGATGCGGCTGTGGTGATGCTGAAGAATCACGGCCCGCTGGTGCTCGGGCCGAGCATTGCCGAGGCCTGGGACGATTTGTATTACCTGGAGCGTGCCGCCGAGGTGCAACTCAAGGCCATGGCCAGCGGTCGCCCGCTGAAGGCTGTAGCACCGGCCATCGCCAGCGCAGCCTGCCAGCAGATGCTGCAGGGCAATGCCGAAAGTGCCTACCTGCATCTGGAGAGTGTGAAGCGCCAGTTACTGCGCGAGGGCGCGGATTACGCCGATTAGCGATAGCGCCCAACGGGTTGCGTCATTCGATGGCGCCCACGCTCCAGCGCTTAGGTCATTACGCTCCACGTCTGCTTGGGTTTGACACTGGACTTAGAGCGTCCCTGGCGGCATTCCCACTTGGAGCGTGGGGAGCGATCTGCAACGGGTCGCGGCTGAAGCCCTTCCCACAGGTCGATGGAGCCCACGCTCCAGCGTCAGATTGCCACCAACCCGCGCACACCATCGGCTTCCATGCTTTCGCCACGGCCTTGTTGAACGATTTCGCCACGGCTCATCACCAGGTACTGATCGGCCAACTCGGCGGCAAAGTCGTAGAACTGCTCAACCAGCAGGATGGCCATGTCCCCGCGTTCCGCGAGTTTTTTGATCACCGCGCCGATCTCTTTGATCACCGAGGGCTGGATGCCTTCGGTGGGTTCGTCGAGGATCAGCAGGCGTGGTTTGCTGGCCAATGCGCGGCCGATGGCCAGCTGTTGCTGCTGGCCGCCGGAGAGGTCGCCGCCACGGCGCAGCTTCATTTCGCGCAGCACCGGGAACAGTTCATAAATAAATTCCGGCACCACCTTGGCCTCGCTGCCGGGAAAACGCGACAAGCCCATCAGTAGGTTTTCTTCCACGGTCAGGCGGCCGAAGATCTCACGGCCTTGCGGCACGTAAGCGATGCCGGCGTGCACGCGCTGGTGCGGTTTGAGTGAGGTGATCGGCTGGCCTTCCCATTGCACCGCGCCTTCTTTGGCCGGGATCAGGCCCATCAGGCATTTCAGCAGGGTGGTTTTGCCCACGCCGTTGCGCCCGAGCAGGCAGGTGACTTCGCCAACTTTGGCCTCGAACGACAGGCCGCGCAGGATGTGGCTGCCGCCGTAGTACTGATGCAGTTGCTCAACTTGCAGCATGGTTGTGTCCTTGTTCGTTGTGTGGGAGGGGGTGGGCGGCGAACCGATTAGCCGCGAAGCTTTTGATCTTTAAGAGCTCGCGGCTAAAGCCCCTCCCACAGGTATGCATTAGTGCGTAGGGTGGATCGCGTTTTATCGATCCGCCGTGCACTGCCTGTGGTAGATGAGAAAAGCGTCATCCACCCTACGAATCCCTTAGCGACCGAGGTAAACCTCGATCACCCGCTCATCGGCCTGCACCTGTTCCAGCGAGCCTTCGGCCAATACGCTGCCCTGGTGCAGCACGGTGACGTGGTCGGCGATGCTGCCGACAAAACCCATGTCGTGCTCGACCACCATCAACGAGTGTTTGCGCGCCAAGGACTTGAACAGCTCGGCGGTGAACTCGGTTTCCGAGTCGGTCATGCCTGCCACTGGCTCGTCGAGTAACAGCAATTGCGGGTCTTGCACCAACAACATGCCGATCTCGAGAAACTGCTTCTGCCCGTGTGAGAGCAGGCCAGCAGGACGTGAGCGTGAGCCGTCGAGTTTGATCGTCTGCAGCACCTCATCGATGCGGTCACGTTGTTCGCCACTGAGTTTGGCGCGCAGGCTGGCCCACACCGACTTGTTGGTTTTTTGCGCCAGTTCGAGGTTTTCGAACACGCTCAGCGCTTCGAATACGGTGGGCTTTTGAAACTTGCGACCGATACCGGACTGGGCGATGTCTACTTCGCTCATCTGGGTCAGGTCGAAGGTTTCACCGAAGTAGGCGACGCCGCTGTCTGGGCGGGTTTTGCCGGTGATCACGTCCATCATGGTTGTTTTTCCGGCACCGTTGGGGCCGATGATGCAGCGCAGCTCACCGACGCCGATATACAGGGTTAGGTTGGTCAGCGCCTTGAAGCCATCAAAGCTGACGTTGATGTCTTCCAGCGTCAGGATGGTGCCATGGCGGATGTTCAGGCCCTTGGTTGCCGCCGCACTGGCACCAATCGGGTCGCGGCCGCTGCCGGCCGGGTCATAGGCTGGTTCGAGCATAAATTCGGGTACCGGAGCAGCGCGCATTATTGCTCTCCTTTTTTACGTAAGAGACCAATAACGCCCTTAGGTAGAAAGAGTGTCACGACGATAAACAGGAAGCCCAAGGCAAACAGCCAATACTCGGGGAAGGCCACGGTGAACCAGCTCTTCATGCCGTTGACCAGCCCCGCGCCGAGCAGTGGGCCGATCAGCGTGCCGCGCCCGCCGAGGGCAACCCAAACGGCAGCTTCGATGGAGTTGGTTGGCGACATTTCGCTGGGGTTGATGATGCCCACCTGTGGCACATACAGCGCGCCAGCCAGGCCACACAGTACGGCGCTCAATACCCAGATAAACAGCTTGTAGCCGCGCGGGTCGTAGCCGCAGAACATCAGGCGGTTTTCCGCATCGCGCAGCGCGGTCAGCACTCGGCCGAACTTGCTGCGGGCAAGCCGCCAGCCCAGGTACAGGCTGGCCACCAGCAGCACCACGGTGGCGAAGAACAGCGCCGCGCGGGTGTGCGCCGAGGTGATATCGAAACCGAGAATGGTCCTGAAGTTGGTAAAGCCGTTGTTGCCGCCAAAACCGGTTTCGTTGCGGAAGAACAACAGCATGCCGGCGAAGGTCAGCGCCTGGGTCATGATCGAGAAGTACACGCCCTTGATCCGCGAGCGAAAGGCGAAGAAGCCAAACACCAGCGCCAGCAGGCCGGGTGCCAGCACCACCAGGCACATCGCCCAGAGGAAGCTGTCGGTGCCGTACCAGTACCAGGGCAGTTCGTTCCAGGCGAGGAAGCTCATAAAGGCCGGCAGGCCATCGCCAGCGGCTTCGCGCATCAGGTACATGCCCATGGCATAACCACCGAGGGCGAAGAACAGGCCATGGCCGAGCGACAGCAAGCCGGCATAACCCCAGACCAGATCGAGCGCCAGGGCGACGATGCAGTAGCAGAGGATTTTGCCCACCAGGGTCAGGGTGTAGGCCGAGATATGCAGGGCGTTGTCTGCTGGTAGCAGGTGCAGCACAGGCATGGCCACGAGCACGGCCACTACCAGCAGGCCAATGGCAATCGATACTTGTGGGTCGAGCTTGGCGCTGGCGCGGGCCAGCAACGTTTGATTCAGGGGCATAGTCATCAGTCGATCACCCGTCCTTTAAGTGCAAACAGACCTTGCGGGCGTTTCTGAATAAACAGAATGATCAGCGCGAGGATAAGGATCTTGCCGAGTACGGCACCGATCTGCGGTTCGAGAATCTTGTTGGCGATGCCCAAGCCGAAGGCCGCCATCACGCTACCGGCCAGCTGGCCGACGCCGCCAAGCACTACCACCAGGAAGGAGTCGATGATGTAGCTCTGGCCAAGGTCTGGGCCGACGTTGCCGATCTGGCTCAGGGCCACGCCGCCGAGGCCGGCAATGCCCGAACCGAGGCCGAAGGCGAGCATGTCCACACGGCCCGTCGGCACGCCGCAGCAGGCGGCCATGTTGCGGTTCTGGGTGACGGCCCGCACGTTAAGGCCCAGGCGGGTCTTGTTCAGCAGCAGCCAGGTCAGCACCACGACGAATAGGGCGAAGCCGATGATGACGATGCGGTTATATGGCAGCACCAGATTTGGCAGCACCTGAATGCCGCCGGACAGCCAGTAAGGGTTGGCCACTTCGACGTTTTGCGCGCCGAACAGTACGCGCACCAGTTGGATCAGGATCAGGCTGATGCCCCAGGTGGCCAGCAGGGTTTCCAGCGGGCGGCCGTAAAGGTGGCGGATTACCGTGCGCTCCAGTGCCATGCCGATGGCCGCAGTGACGAAGAACGCCACCGGCAGCGCCACCAACGGGTACAGCGCCAGAGCCTCGGGGGCGAAGCGCTGAAACATGACCTGGACCATGTAGGTGGAGTAGGCACCCAGCATAAGCATCTCACCGTGGGCCATGTTGATTACCCCGAGCAGGCCGAAGGTGATGGCCAGGCCCAGTGCCGCCAGCAGCAGAATCGAGCCGAGCGACAGGCCGCTGAAGGCCTGGCCGAGCAATTCGCCGATCAGCAGTTGCCGTTTGACCTGCGCCAGGCTGGTTTCAGCGGCGGTACGCACACCTGGGTCGCTTTCTACGGCCGGGTCGAGCAGGGTTTCCAAGCGGGTGCGAGCCAGTGGGTCGCCGGTTTCACCGAGCAAACGTACCGCTGCCAGGCGCACGGCTGGGTCGCTGTCGACCAGTTGCAGGTTGGCCAGGGCCAGGGTGAGTGCGTCACGCACGGCATCGTCGGTCTCGCGGGCGACGCTGGCGTTGAGCAGTTGCAGTTGTGCCGGTTTGGCGCTCTTTTGCAGTTGCTGGGCGGCAGCCAGGCGCAGTGCTGGGTCGTCCGCGAGCAACTGATGGCTGGCCATGGCCGTGCTGATCAGGCCGCGCAGACGGTTGTTCAAGCGCAGCTTTTTCGGTGTGTCGAGTGGTTGGGCGTCGCCTTCGGCGGCTTGGTAGCCATCCGCTGTTTCGATAAAGGCTTGTTTGCTGCTGTCGGCAGCGAGACGACCTTCCTGCAAGGCCTCAAGCAGTGGCAGGCGTGCAGCATTGGGGGAGGCCGACCAGCTTTGCAGCAGCTTGGCCTGCTTGGCTGGGTTGGCGGCGGCAAAATCTTGCGCATCACCAGCGTGCGCGGCCAGGGGCAGCAGCAACAGCAGGCTCAGCAGAATTCGGGTAAGGGCAGTGGGCATGGGGATTCCTTGGCGTAGCCCGGATGTGATCCGGGAGCGGTCTTCCCGGATCGCATCCGGGCTACAGCGACCCTCTCCCTGCGTGGCTGACCAACCCATCTCTTACAAAAGGGTTGGTCAGCACGCGCGGCGTGTCATCACGCTCAAGGGGAGGGCTTTTGCCTTAGTTCGACTTGACCGGGTGATCCGGCTTTTTGTCGTTGCCTTCGATGTACGGGCTCCACGGCTGGGCGCGGATCGGCCCTTCGGTCTGCCAGACCACGGAGAACTGCCCGTCTTCCTGCACTTCACCGATCATCACTGGCTTGTGCAGGTGATGGTTGGTTTTGTCCATGGTCAGAGTGAAGCCACTTGGCGCGGCAAAGGTCTGCCCGGCCATGGCCTCACGCACCTTATCAACGTCGGTGGTGCCTGCTTTCTCAACAGCTTGCGCCCACATATGGATGCCCACGTAAGTGGCTTCCATTGGGTCATTGGTTACCACGGTGTCGGCGTTCGGCAGCTTCTTGGCTTTGGCGTAGGCTTTCCAGTCGGCTACAAACTTGGTGTTGACCGGATTCTCCACGGACTGGAAGTAGTTCCAGGCGGCCAGTTGACCAACCAGCGGCTTGGTGTCGATGCCGCGCAGTTCTTCTTCGCCTACGGAGAAAGCGACCACTGGGATGTCGGTCGCTTCGATGCCTTGGTTGGCCAGTTCTTTGTAGAACGGCACGTTGGAGTCGCCGTTAACGGTGGAGATCACCGCAGTTTTACCGCCAGCGGAGAACTTCTTGATGTTGGCGACGATGGTTTGATAGTCGCTATGGCCGAATGGTGTGTAGACCTCTTCGATGTCTTTCTCGGCCACGCCTTTGCTGACCAAGAAGGCGCGCAGGATCTTGTTGGTGGTGCGCGGGTAAACGTAGTCAGTACCCAGCAGGAAGTAGCGCTTGGCCGCGCCGCCGTCTTCGCTCATCAGGTACTCTACCGCCGGGATGGCCTGTTGGTTTGGCGCAGCACCGGTGTAGAACACGTTTGGCGACATTTCTTCGCCTTCGTACTGCACGGGGTAGAACAGCAAACCGTTGAGTTCTTCATAAACCGGCAATACCGATTTGCGTGATACCGAGGTCCAGCAGCCGAAGGTTACGGCGACTTTGTCCTGGGTCAGCAACTGGCGGCCGCGCTCAGCGAATAGCGGCCAGTTGGAGGCGGGGTCGACGACCACTGCTTCGAGTTGCTTGCCGAGCACACCGCCCTTGGCGTTGATCTCGTCGATGGTCATCAAGGCCATGTCTTTCAGCGACGTTTCGGAAATGGCCATGGTGCCGGACAGCGAGTGCAACACACCGACCTTGATTGTTTCGGCGGCTTGCACGGTCCAGGTCATGCCCATGGCGGCGATTGACGCGGTCAGGGTGAAGGCCTTGATCAGATTGCGACGTTGCATGGTGCGATCTCCATTCACGAACTTAAGTGTTTGAGCTGCTGGTTTTTTTAGTTGTCTGTTTGGCAGTTGCAACAGGGTCGATTACGAAGGCGTTACCTCGGGTGCCGGGTTGGTGCGCTGACGTGCGTTGTGCAGCATGTGTAGGGTGATCTTGCGCACCTCGGCCTTGCTGACCTCTATATGGGTCTTGAGCAATAGCTGTGCCTCTTCTGCTTGGTTGGCCAGAATTGCCTGAAGAATTGCCCCGTGTTCTGCGTAAGTGGCCGTCACGCGTGGCGCTTGGGTGAAGTCCAAACGCCTGATAATGCGGATTTTCTCGCTCACCTCGGCATGCAGGCGGGCCATTTCGCGGTTGCCTGCGGCCTCGACTAACTGGCAGTGAAAGTGCTCATCAAGGCGCGATACTTCACGCTCGTCGTGCAAACGCTGCTCTGGCTGCACCAGCCAGGTGCGCGCTAGCAGCGTGAGTGCACTGCTGTGCTCGTCTGCGGGGCGCGCGCACAAGCGGCGCACCGACTCCAGTTCGAGGACGATGCGCACGTCGTAAAGCTCCTCGAAATGCGCGAAGTCAAATGGGTTGACCTGCCAGCCGCTGCGGAAATGCACCTGCAAATAGCCTTCGCGTTGCAGGCGATACAGCGCCTGACGCACCGGCGTGCGGCTGGCGACCACGCGCTCGGCGATCTCGCCTTCGGAAAAGCGATCACCTGGGAGCAGGCGAAACTCGAAAATATCGTCCTTGAGCTGCTGGTAGATGCGCTCGGCAAGATTCTCCGGGCGAACCTTGGACAGGCCTGACGTGCCGCTCAGTTGCATCGGGTTAGCCCTGCTGTTGGCTGGCGATAAATGCGCGCCAGCCGCCAAAGCTGGTGATGTCGCGGGCACCGTCGAGGGCGTAGGGCTCGCAGATAAAGCCCTTGACCCAACGACCATCCGCTAACTGCAGGTTGCCGATGCCCAGCGGCGCGGGGATTTCTGCGACAAATTCGCCAAAGCGCGCCTGGGGGATGTCCCACAGCTCGACGATAATCTCTGCGCCGTCCTCGGCTACTCGCGACAGCCCCGGCTTAGGCGGTACGGTGCCGGGCAGGGCATACAGGCGATAGGTGGCGGCGCTGGTGGTTTGCTCCACCAGAACCGCATCGCGACTGGTCAGTTGAAAGTTCAGCGGCATGCCGCTCAGGTGCGCGCCAACCACCGCCAGCCGTACACAACCCGGCGCTGGGGTGCTGCTCGGTGCCTGGAACGGTAGAGCGCGTGCGGTGGCACCGAGTGGCAGGGCCAGGGCCTGTTGCCAGCGTTGGCCGAAGGCGGCTAGGGCGTGGTCATGCCAGGCTGGGGCGATCAGGGTGATACCGGCCGGCAAGCCATCGGCGCGGAAACCGGCAGGCAGTGCCAGGGCGGAGAGGTCGGCGAGGTTGGTGAAGTTGGTGTAGGTGCCGAACTGGCTGTTGAACAGCACCGGCTCGACCTCCATCTCGGCGAGGGTGCGGATGGTCGGTGAGGTCGGCACCACCAGCGCATCGAATCCCGCCAGCGCTTCGTTAATCGTGCGGCTCAGCTCTGCGCGGATGTACTCGGCTTTGTAGGCATCACAGGCGCTGTACTTGTGGCCGTTGGCGACAATGCCGCGCACCACTGGGTTGATGTGCTCAGGGTTGACGCCTTCCAGTGCGACCGTGCGTTCGGCCACCCAGGAACCGTAATAAAGTTGCTCGGCCAGTTGCTGGAAGGGCGCGAAGTCAATCTCCACCAGCTCGGCACCCAGCTCACGCAGTTTGCCCAAGGCTTGGGCGAATACCGCCTGATTGCCACTGTCGCCGAAGAACTCGGGGTTGCTTGGCACCGCCAGACGCGGTTTGACTGGCATGCCGACCTTGGCGCTGTTCGGGTTGTGGCGGCTGTAGGCGTCCGCTGCATCATAGCCGCCGGCAATCTGCGCCACGCTCAGGGCGTCGGCCACGGTCAGGGCAAATACCGAGATGCAATCCAGAGTGCGGCAGGCCGGCACCAGACCGGTATTGGGCAGCCAGCCCTTGGTTGGTTTAAGCCCGACAATATTGTTGAAGCCAGCGGGCACACGGCCGGAACCGGCAGTGTCGGTGCCCAGCGAAAACGGTACTAAACCGCGCGCCACTACACTGGCTGAGCCAGAGCTGGAACCGCCGCTGACGTACGCCGGGTTGACGCTGTTGCACACCGCGCCATGCGGTGAGCGGGTACCGACCAGGCCGGTGGCGAACTGGTCGAGGTTGGTCTTGCCAAGCAGGATGGCCCCGGCTGCGCGCAGGCGAGCGACCACGGTAGCGTCGGCGGCGGCGTTGTAGGCAAATTCCGGGCAGGCGGCGGTGGTTGGCCATCCAACCGCGTCGATGTTGTCCTTGATGGCGAAAGGCACGCCGTACAACGGTAACTTGCTCCGGTCGCCGTCGGCAGCCTCCAGCAGCGTTTGCAATTCATCGAGTTGGGCACTTAGTTGTGCATCGCTGGCCAGCGCGATCCAGGCGTTATCCGCTGTGTTTAGCTCAGTGCGCAGGCTGCTCAGCAGTTCAGCGGGGGATTGTGCGTCGCGGTAAGCCTGCTGCCAATCGGTAAGGGTAAAAGCCAGAGTGGGGTTGGTCATGCTCTTAAATTCCATCTTGTATCCAAGTGATGGATTGCTTAGAGCAAGGGCAATGCCAGTTTACGGAAGTGCTGGTTTCTCAGGCGCAGAGCTGTTTTTTAGGCGCACGTTGCCCGTGGCGGCGCACCGTGTTGGGGCCGGTTGTCTGCTTGTGGTGCGTGGTGTTGGTTATGCAGGGTCGCGCAGGCTTGACGTAATCAGCCTGCGCGGTTTAGCCGCTCTGGGTTAGAGCGCGAGGTAGTTCTTCACGCCGGTGAAGATAATCTGTGCGGCCAGGGCGCAGACGAACAGGCCCATCAGGCGGCTGACAATTTGCAAACCTTGATCGCCGAGTAAGCGCTCGAACTGGTTGGACATGTACAGCACCACACCGACCGTCAGGCTGGCCAGGGCGATACCCAGCACTGCTATGGCCTTGTCGCCCCAGTCCGGCTGGCTGGCACCCATCAGCAGCAGCGCACCAATGGTGCCAGGACCGACAGTCAGCGGAATGGTCAGCGGCACGATGGTCACGTCTTGCTGCACGTTATCGCTCTGTACCGCTGACTTGCCTTGGGCCATGCCCAGTGCCGAGATAAACAGCACGCTGCCTGCGCCGATGCGGAAGGCGTCGATGGTGATGCCGAACAGGGTAAAAATATATTTGCCGAACAGGTACAGCAGCACGCTGGCGATCAGTACGCCGGTGGCGACCTTCCAGGCCAGGCGTTTGCGTTCCTTGATCGTGTAGCCACGGCTCAGGCCGATAAAACACGACAGCACGAAGAATGGGCTATAGAGCACCAGCAATTTCAAATACAGGCTGAACAGCGCGGACGCCATGGGTAAGACTCGTCTCAGTAAACACGGGGGGCAGGGTACGGGGGTAGCGGCTGCCGGGCAATCCCGGCAGCTGGCTTAGGAGGGCTGGGCGCTATGCTTCTCGCGGACTTCGCGCTCGGCTACCCAGTGCTCAATCAGCTCGCGCAGTTGCGACATCTCCACCGGCTTGGACATGTGGCCGTCCATGCCGACTTGGCGCGCGCGCTCTTTGTGCTCGTTGAGGATATGTGCGGTGAGCGCCACCACCGGCGTGCGTGGGCGCTGCTCGGCAGCTTCCCAGGCGCGCAGTTGTTCGGTGGCGGAAAAGCCGTCGAGCACGGGCATTTCACAGTCCATCAGCACCAGGTCGTACTGCTGAGCCTTCATCGCAATAAGGGCTTCTTCACCGTTGCTGGCGGTGTCGGGTTGCAGGTTGAGCTTGCCGAGCATGCCGCGGATGACCTTGGTGGAGATGGTGTTGTCCTCGGCGACCAGAATGCGGAAGTCGCTGGGTACATTCAGCGGTGCACTCACGGGGGCTGGGCTGAACATCGGTGAGTCGCCCTTGCCGCGTTGCGCCAGTTCATCGGCCAGGGTGGTTTTCAGGGTGTAGCCGGCCACCGGTTTAGCCAGGATGCGTTTGATCCCGGCGTTGCGCGCAATGATCTTGCTTGGCGCATTGCTGATGCCGGTGAGCATGATGACGAGGATGTCGTGGTTGAGGTTGGCGTCTTCCTTGATTCGTGCGGCCAGTTGCATGCCGGTCATGCCGGGCATGTCTTGATCCAGCAGTACAGCATCGAAGTATTCGCGCAGGTGCGCTTTGGTGCGCAGCAGGGCCAAGGCCTCCTTGCCTGATGGCACGGCGCTGACTTGCATGCCCCAGGCGCTGCATTGCTGTACCAGGACTTTGCGGCAGGTGTCGTTGTCGTCCACCACCAGCAGGCGTGCACCTTGCAGTGAGGTGTCGAGGTCGGCTGTAGGTTGTTCCAAGCGCGTGGCGTCCAGCGGCAGGGTCAGCCACAGGGTTGAGCCTTGGCTACCGCCGCTCTGAATGCCGAACTCGCCGTCCATCAGGCGCACTAATTGGCGGGCGATAACCAGACCAAGACGGCCGCCCAGCTCGGTGGCGGCGAGGAAGTCCTTGCTGTGCAGTTCGGTATTCAGCAGGGCATCGCGTTCGCTGGCGTCTAACGGTTTCCCGCTGTCTTGCACGGCAATGCGCAGGCGCGGTTGCTCGGCATTGGTGTCAAGGGCCACGACCAGCAGGACTTCGCCCTCAGCGGTCTGTTTGAAGGCATTGTCCAGCAGGCTTAGCAGGGTCTGGCGCAGGCGCGTAGGGTCGCCGCTGACGACGCGTGGCACTTGCGGCTGGATAAAGCTGATCAGTTCGACCTTCTGTTGCTCAGCCTTGGCGCGGAAGATGTCTAGGCAGTCTTCGATCAGTGCATTGAGGTCGAATTGCACATCATCCAGCTCGATCTGTCCGGTTTCGAGTTTGGAAATGTCGAGGATTTCGTTGATCAGCGTGAGCAGTTCGTTGCCTGAGCTATGGATGGTTTGTACATAGTCACGCTGTTTGGCGGAAAGTGGCGTGCCTAGCAGCAGTTCGGTCATGCCCAGCACGCCATTCATCGGGGTGCGGATTTCGTGACTGATCTTGGCGAGGAATTCGGCTTTGGCTTTTAGTTCGGCGGAGCTGGCGGCGATGCTGGTGCGTTCGTCGAGAGTTTCATATTGGATCTGTCGCTGTCGCTCGGTAAGCGAAACAGTGAGCACCAGGCCGCTGAGGGTGGCGATGCTGAATACGCCAGTAACCAGCCAGCCTGGGTGGAGCTGGTCGAGGCCAAACAGTACCGGGATAAAAATGCTGAAACCCAGGTTGAATACCAGCATGCCGGTCATGATCAGTCGCGCTGGCTGGTAGCCGCTGCGCCAGTGCAACCCCGCCACCAGCATCACGCACAGAGAGCTGACGATGACCAGCAGATAAACCAGGGAGCTGAACCACAGTATGCCGGTGGTCAGAATGATCAGGGCAATCGTGAAGATCACACCGGCCATGCTGAACAGTAGGATGTTGATCGGTTTTTTCTGCACGCTGGTGGTTTTGTAAAAGCTGATGCTGAAGAGCAGCAAGCAAAACGCTGAGAGCAGTGCACAGATGTCGGCAATCAGCGACTGGTTGTAGCCAAGGCTGGGAATCCACACCGCCAGCATGCCGAGATTGGCGGCCGCGCAAATGGCCAGGTTGAGGTGCATGGCGCTTAGCCACAGGCTGCTGGTCGAGCGGCTATAGACGAAGCGGGTGATGTTATACAGCGTCAGCAGCAGCAGGCCGCCGAGTAGCGCGCCAAAGACATAGGCGGGCTTCTCCATGCTCACCAGTTCGGCTTCGCCGATGACGTTGAACCACACCATCAGCGGGTGGTTTGAGGCCATGCGAACATAGATTTCCCGCACCTGATTATCGTTGGGCAGGGACATCAGGTAAGAGCGTGACGGCAGCGGGCGGGCGCTTAGTGGCAGGGCTTCGCCAGTGTGCAGACTTTGTTCGATCTGGCCGTTACGCAGCAGGTAATAGTCGAGGTACTGCACGCGTGGTGCGAATACCCACAGCCAGGACGGTGCGGTTTGTCCGGTTATGTTCGCGTGTAACCAGATGGCTTGTTCGCTGGGCGGGAAGGTGAAGGATTTTTTGCTCAGTGGGGTGAATTGCGCTTGCATCGAATGCGCATCTTCAACTGCGATATTGGCGCTTTTATCGACTAGGATCGACCAGTCAGTAGCTCTGCTCGGAGCGCTTTGCTCATCTGCGTTGGCCATAGACAAACACGCGCTGAGCGCGAGCAGCAGGCCAAGCAACAGTCCAATGGCAATCCTCAGCCGGCGCACAATGAAGTCCCTTCAATAATAAGTGGTCGGATTATAGCCATGCTGCATGTCAAGGAAATATGAAAAAGGTGGCCAATCGGCCACCTTTATTGTGCTTTACCGTTAATTTACCTTCATTTCCCCTCGCGTTCGCGGGCAATGGCACGGTAACCGATGTCGTTGCGGTAGAAGCTGCCGTTCCAGCTGATCTTCTCGGCCAGGCGGTAAGCCTGCTGTTGAGCCTCTTCCACGGTACGGCCGATGGCGGTGGCGCAGAGTACGCGGCCACCAGCCGTGACGATTTGGCCGTCCTTCAGCGCAGTGCCAGCATGGAATACTTTACCTTCCAGTTGCGCCGCTGCCTCCAGACCTTCAATCACATCGCCTTTGGCGTAATCACCGGGATAGCCGCCTGCTGCGATTACTACGCCGACTGTCGGGCGTGGGTCCCAGGTGGCTTCGACTTTGTCCAGCGCCTTGGCCAGTGCGGCTTCGACCAGCAGGACCAGGGAGCTTTCCAGTCGGCACATGATCGGCTGGGTTTCCGGGTCGCCAAAGCGGCAGTTGAACTCGATGACTTTCGGCTTGCCGGCCTGGTCGATCATCAACCCGGCGTAAAGGAAGCCGGTGTAGACGTTGCCTTCAGCCGCCATGCCGCGCACGGTCGGGTAGATCACTTCGTCCATTACCCGCTGGTGTACATCGGCAGTCACGACGGGGGCCGGGGAGTAAGCACCCATGCCGCCAGTGTTTGGGCCGGTGTCAGCGTCGCCGACACGCTTGTGGTCCTGGCTGGTGGCCATTGGTAGCACGTTTTCACCGTCGACCATAACGATAAAGCTGGCTTCTTCGCCGTCGAGGAACTCTTCGATCACCACGCGTGAACCGGCTTCGCCAAACGCGTTGCCGGCGAGCATGTCGCGCACGGCGTCTTCAGCTTCTTGCAGGGTCATGGCGACGATTACGCCTTTACCCGCTGCCAGGCCGTCGGCCTTGATCACTATCGGCGCACCCACTTTCTGCAGGTAGGCCAGGGCTGGCTCGACTTCGGTGAAGTTCTGGTAGTCAGCGGTTGGGATTGCATGACGGGCGAGGAAGTCTTTGGTAAAGGCCTTGGAGCCTTCTAGCTGCGCGGCGGCAGCGGTGGGGCCGAAGACATCCAGCTTGCGTGCGCGGAACAGATCGACCACGCCAGCCACCAGCGGTGCTTCCGGGCCAACGATGGTCAGTTGCACATTCTTCTCAGCGAAGTCGGCCAATTGCTCGATGGCCAACACGTCGATAGCGACGTTTTCGCACTTGGCTTCAGTAGCTGTGCCGGCATTGCCCGGTGCCACGAAGACTTTAGTGACGCGCTTGTCTTGCGCGACTTTCCAGGCCAGGGCGTGTTCACGACCGCCGCTGCCGATGATCAATACGTTCATGTCTCTCTCCCAATGGAGGCGGGCCGTGGGCCCGTTCGGTGGATAGAAAAAGCGCTATCCACCCTACGAAAACGGTGTTGGGTATCGCTTTGCTCAACCCAACCTACGGTTCAAAACGGGCAGCCCCTTACGAGGTCGTAGGATGGGTGGAGCGCAGCGATACCCATCAAATCAATGACGGAAATGGCGCATCGAGGTGAAGACCATGGCGATATTGGCTTCGTCTGCCGCTGCGATCACTTCTGCATCGCGCATCGAACCGCCAGGCTGGATCACTGCAGTGATGCCGTTGGCTGCAGCGTTGTCCAAGCCGTCGCGGAACGGGAAGAAGGCGTCGGACGCCATCACCGAACCCGCCACTTGCAGGCCAGCATGCTCGGCCTTAATGGCAGCAATGCGTGCGGAGTTAACGCGACTCATCTGGCCTGCGCCGACACCAATGGTCTGGCGGCCTTTGGCGTAGACGATGGCGTTGGATTTGACGAACTTGGCCACTTTCCAGGCGAAGATCAGGTCGTGCACTTCCTGCTCGCTCGGCGCGCGCTGGGTGACGATTTTCAGGTCTTCTGCGGTGATCATGCCGATATCGCGGCTCTGTACCAGCAGGCCGCCGTTGACGCGCTTGAAGTCCCAGCCAGCGCTGCGCTCAGCCGGCCACTCGCCGCATTCCAGCAGGCGCACGTTGGCTTTGGCGGCGACGACGGCGCGGGCTTCAGCGCTGATTTTCGGCGCGATGATCACTTCGACGAACTGCCGCTCGACGATGGCCTGGGCGGTGGCACCGTCCAGCTCACGGTTGAAGGCGATGATGCCGCCGAAGGCCGACTCGCTGTCGGTGGCGTAGGCCAGCTCATAGGCCTGGCGAATGCCGCCTTCGCTGTCCAGGGCCACAGCCACGCCGCACGGGTTGGCGTGCTTGACGATTACGCAGGCGGGTTTGACGAAGCTTTTCACGCACTCCAGCGCGGCGTCGGTGTCGGCGACGTTGTTGAACGACAGTTCCTTGCCCTGCAGCTGCACGGCGGTCGCCACGCAGGCTTCGCTGGCATGCTCAACGTAGAACGCGGCTTTCTGGTGCGGGTTTTCACCGTAGCGCATGTCTTGCGCCTTGATGAACTGGGTGTTGAAGGTGCGTGGGAACAGGTTGCGCTCGGCAGTGCTCAGCGTGTCGCGGCTCTGTTCGATGGTGCCCAGGTAGTTGGCGATCATGCCGTCATAGGCCGACGTGTGCTCGAATGCTTTCAGTGCCAGGTCGAAGCGCTGGGCGTAGCTCAGGCCACCGGTTTTCAGGGACTCGACGATGTTGGCGTAATCGCCAGCGTTCACCACAATGGCGACATCTTTATGGTTCTTGGCAGCCGAGCGGACCATGGTTGGTCCGCCGATGTCGATGTTTTCGATGGCGTCGGCGAGGTCACAGCCAGGCTTGGCCACGGTAGCGGCGAAGGGGTACAGGTTGACCGCCACCAGGTCGATTGGCTTGATACCGTGCTCGTCCATCACTGCGCCGTCGATGGCACGACGGCCGAGGATGCCACCGTGAATCTTCGGGTGCAGGGTCTTGACGCGACCGTCCATCATTTCCGGGAAGCCGGTGTAGTCGGCCACTTCCACGGCCGCGACGCCGTTGTCCTTGAGCAGTTTGTAGGTGCCGCCGGTGGAGAGGATTTCCACATTGAGGGCGACGAGTTCACGGGCAAACTCAAGAATGCCGGTCTTGTCGGAAACGCTGATCAAGGCACGGCGAACGGGGAGGCGGGTGGTCTGGTCGGTCATTTCAGAGTCCATCAGGCGGAGGTGTCAGCAAAAAGGGCGGCTCATGTAGGCCGCCCTTTTCGGGAGTTTTGGGTTACAGCAGGTCGTACTGCTTGAGTTTCTTGCGCAGAGTGCCGCGATTCAGGCCAAGTAGTTCGGAGGCCTTGGTTTGGTTGCCCTTGACGTAATTCATTACGGTTTCCAGCAGCGGCGCTTCCACTTCGGTCAGCACCAGGTTGTAGACATCACAGACGTCTGCGCCCTCAAGGTGGGCGAAATAATTGTGCAGGGCCTTCTCAACGCTGCCGCGCAGGGTTTGCCCCTCTGCACTCGGCGTATTGAGATGCTGCTTCAAACTGCTGTTGTCACTCACGGGAGCCATTTCACTTCCTAAAGTCTCAGTCAACATCGTCATGCGGCCACCCCTTCTCCATTGTTATGCCGTTCGCTGAAAAACTCGCGAACGTTGGCGCACTGCGCGTCCGTACTGTCTAGACGATTGAATTGGGCGCGAAACTCCTTGGCGCCCGACAAGGTTGCGAGATACCAACTGACATGCTTACGGGCAATCCGTACGCCCATTACATCGCCGTAGAAGGCGTGCAGCGCTGTCAGGTGTTCAAGCAGAATGTGTTCCACTTCAGTCAGGCTGGGTGCCGGCAGCAGCTCACCGGTACGCAGGTGGTGTTCTATTTCCCGGAAGATCCACGGCCGGCCCTGCGCTGCACGGCCGATCAGCAGGCCATCGGCACCGGTGGCGGCCAATACCGCCTTGGCTTTTTGCGGCGAATCGATATCGCCATTGGCCAGCACCGGAATCGACACCGCCTGCTTGATCGCAGCGATGGTGTCGTACTCGGCCTCGCCCATATATAGGTCGGCGCGGGTGCGGCCATGCACGGCCAGCGCGACAATGCCGGTGTCTTCGGCGATCTTTGCTACGTTAATGCCGTTCTTATTCTCGCGGTCCCAGCCGGTGCGAATCTTCAGGGTCACCGGTACATCCACCGCGGCGACGACTGCCTGGAGAATCTCGCGCACCAATACTTCGTCTTTCAATAGGGCGGAGCCAGCGGCCTTGTTGCAGACCTTTTTGGCTGGGCAGCCCATGTTGATGTCGATGATCTGTGCGCCTGACTCGACATTTTTACGCGCGGCATCGGCGAGCATCTGCGGGTCACCACCGGCGATCTGTACCGAGCGTGGCTCGGGATCACCGCTGTGCACCATGCGCAGGCTCGACTTGCGGGTATGCCACAAGCGCATATCGCTAGTGACCATCTCCGACACCACTAAACCTGCGCCCATACGCTTGCACAGCTGACGAAACGGCTGGTCAGTGACGCCCGCCATGGGGGCGAGGATCAGCGAGTTTGGCAATGTATAAGGGCCGATGCGTAGCGCCGACATAGGGCTTCCCTGCTCAAGAGACCAGCTGTTGAACAAATAGGAGAGTGCGAAAAAGGGTGGGCATGATACCCGCTCTGGATGACCGGAGAAAGGCTGTTTTGAACAAATTCTGAACAGCTATGGGCTTATCGCGAAGGGTTTGGTTGTCGCAGATTCACGCGCGGTGCACCGACTGTGGGCTATTCCGGGGAGTGGAAGCTCAGGCTGTAGTTCACGGCTTGGGTGCCGGGGTCGAGGATATCCAGGGAAATATGGATCGGCGTTTGCGGCGGCATTTCCGTGTTGCCGGCCAGCTCGCCAGCGAGGTATTCACTGGGTTTGAAGCGACGACTGGCAAGCAATTGGCCGTTGATATCGGCAAAGCGCATTTCCAGTAGCGGGAAGGGTTGCGAGAACGGCGCGCGGTTGTACAGGATGGCGTCGACCACCAGGGCACCGCTGAATTCCGGGTGGCTGCGTACCACCAGGTTGCTGCTCTTGATCTGTGCGATATCAACCTTGGACGGCAGTTGGCAGCCGACTGCCGGGCATAGCTGTTCAAACCACGGGCGGTACTGGTCTTGGCGTGCCAGTTCGGCGAAGTGGTAGGTCACGTATTGACCGGCCAGCGCCGCTGCAGCCAGCAGGTTTAGCAGGCCCCAGCCGATTCGGCGGCCCCAGGGTTTCTTGGGTGGTTGCCAGTCCAGCTGCAGCGGTTCGTCGTCCAGCTCAAACAGGTGCTCGTCACGTAGGCCGGGTTCGCTGCGTTGGGCTTTCTTCGCCACAGGTGCCGCGTCGATTTCGTCATCATCCGCATCGTCGTCGCGCAGGGCGTTGAAGGGTTTGCGCTCAGCGTGCAGTTCGATGTGTTCGATCTTTGCCTCTGCTGGTGCAGCGCGGCGGTCGGCGATTGTTGGCTCTGGTGCACTAAACGGCAGCGGCGGTAGTGCTATCGGTGCGGGCTGTGGTGGCGCCAGAGGTGCGGTGGACGTTAATGGCGCAGGGGTGATTGGCGCGCTGTCTTTTTGCAAGGTCAGGCTGGCAGCCGGTTTGGGCTGCTCATCCTGTAACAGTGCTTCGGCCCAGCGCTCATCAAGCGGATCGCGCTCGTCGGGTTCGGCGGCCAGGAAGCTCTCGTTGTATTTTGCCGCGTTATCAATCGCCAGGAACTGCTTGGACAGCTGTTGTTCCTGAGCTTCAAGCTTGGCTAACTCTTCATCCAGGTCGAGGCTGTCGAGGTCCAGGTCATCATGAATCCACAGGGTATCGTGGCCGGTCTTGTCACTGGGCTGCGTAGCCGGTTGTGCTGCTGGCGGCTTAGTGGTTAAGGCGGGCTGTTGTGCAGCGGGTGCAGCGGGTTTGCTCGCGGCGGGTGGCGCTGGTGGCGTACTTGCAGTCGGGCTAGCCGGCAGTTGCTGGCCTTGTTCGCGTAGCTGTTGCGCGGCATTGAACACGTGCAGGCAGGCTCCGCAGCGCACGGCTCCATGGGCGGCACCTAGCTGCGTGATATTCACGCGAAAGCTGGTGCGGCAATGGGGGCACTGGGTGACGAAGCTCTGGGTCATGCGGCGATCCGGCTAAACAAGGCGGCTAGTCTAACGCAAGTGCTCGGCAATGCAGCAGCTGTGCGTAATGGCGCGGTTAGCGGCGTACACCGCTGATGCGCACCCAGCCGTCTTTGTCGGCAGTGGGGTCAAGGTTAAAGGCGTCGGCGTAAGCCGCACGCACTTCTTCGGCCTGTTCGGCGAGAATCCCCGATAACGCCAGGCGGCCGCCAGGCTTGGTCAGGCTGGTGATCTGCGCTGCCAGTGCGACCAGTGGGCCGGCGAGGATGTTGGCGACTACCACGTCGGCCTGCTGCTGAGGCATGTCCTCAGGCAGGTAGAGCGGGAAGCGTGCCGGGTCGATACCGTTGCGTCCGGCGTTGTCGCGTGAGGCCTCGATAGCTTGGATGTCTATATCGGTGCCGACCGCTTGGGGCGCGCCGAGTAACAGGGCGGCAATCGCCAGAATGCCCGAGCCACAACCAAAGTCGATTACGCTGCAGCCCTGTAGGTTCTGGCCATCCAGCCATTCCAGGCACAGCGCAGTGGTCGGGTGAGTGCCGGTGCCGAAGGCCAGGCCCGGATCAAGCAGCAGATTGACGGCATCAGGTTCTGGCGCGGCGTGCCAGCTCGGTACGATCCACAGGCGCTGGCCGAAGCGCATCGGCTCAAAGCCGTCCATCCAGCTGCGCTCCCAATCCTGATCGGCAATGACTTCGGCATGGTGTTCCGGTAGGTCAGCGCCGGTCAGCAGCTGCAAGTGGGCGAATACCGCATCAGCATCGGTATCGGCTTCAAACAGGGCGAGCAGGTGTGTGTGCGACCACAGCGGCGTGGTGCCCAGGTCTGGCTCGAAAATGGGTTGGTCTTCGGCGTCCATAAAGGTCACCGATACGGCGCCGACTTCCAGTAGCGCATCTTCGTAGGTTTCCGCCTGATCCGGGGTAATGGCGAGACGGACTTGTAACCAGGGCATGGGAAACCTCGTGTGCGTTGTGGCGTGATGGCGCAAATTGGCGCGCAGCTTACTTGAAGCCTGGGGTTGCCTGCCACAGTCGGCAGGGCGGAAACAACAAGGGCTGCCCTGTGGCAGCCCTTGTTTGAGAACCTATTTACGATCTGCTGCGCGTTGGCCCTGCTGCGTTAAAAACAGGCTCGGAATGCTCATTTACACCAGTAAACTCCGCTTCCTCGCCTGTTTTTGCCTTGCATGGCACTAGCTCGCGAGATCCTAAAAAGGTTCTGGCAACGCTATTTGGCTTAGTGCTTATCCATGCCTAGTTTTTTCTCTAGGTAGTGGATATTGACGCCGCCTTTGCAGAAACCTTTGTCACGGACCAAGTCGCGGTGCAAGGGCACGTTGGTCTTGATGCCGTCGACGACGATTTCGTCCAGCGCATTGCGCATGCGTGCCATGGCTTCGTCGCGGGTGGCGCCGTAGGTGATGATCTTGCCGATCAGCGAATCGTAGTGCGGCGGTACGGTGTAGCCGCTGTACAGGTGTGAATCCACCCGCACGCCGTTGCCGCCCGGAGCATGGAAGTGCTTAACCTTGCCAGGGCAGGGCATGAAGTTATCCGGGTCTTCGGCGTTGATCCGGCACTCGAGCGAGTGGCCGCGAATCACGACGTCATCCTGGGTAAACGACAGCTTGTTGCCAGCGGCGATGCTGAGCATCTCCTTGACGATATCGATGCCGGTGACCATCTCCGAAACCGGGTGCTCAACCTGCACGCGGGTGTTCATCTCGATGAAGTAGAAGTTGCCATCTTCATAAAGGAACTCGAAGGTGCCAGCACCGCGGTAGCCGATCTCGATGCAGGCATCGACGCAACGCTTGAGTACTTCGGCGCGTGACTGCTCATTGATGAACGGTGCCGGGGCTTCTTCCAATACCTTCTGGTGGCGGCGCTGCAGCGAGCAGTCGCGGTCACCCAGGTGAATGGCGTGGCCCTGGCCGTCGGAGAGAACCTGGACTTCCACGTGACGTGGATTGCCGAGGAATTTCTCCAGGTAGACCATCGGGTTGCCGAAGACCGAGCCTGCTTCGCTGCGAGTCAGTTTGGCCGACTTGATCAGGTCTTCCTCTTTGTAAACCACGCGCATGCCGCGACCACCGCCGCCGCCAGCGGCTTTGATGATCACCGGGTAACCGACTTCACGAGCAATCGCCAGGGCGGTTTCCTCGTCTTCCGGCAGCGGGCCGTCAGAGCCAGGTACTACCGGTACGCCGGCGCGCTTCATGGCGTCTTTGGCCGAAACTTTGTCGCCCATCAGGCGAATAGTCTCGGCTTTCGGGCCGATAAAGGCGAAACCGGAGTTTTCCACTTGTTCGGCGAAGTCGGCGTTTTCCGCGAGGAAGCCGTAGCCGGGGTGAATTGCCGTAGCGCCGGTGACTTCGGCAGCAGCAATAATTGCCGGGATCTGCAAATAGGACAGCGCGCCAGAGGCCGGACCGATACACACCGACTCGTCGGCCAGGCCTAAGTGCATCAGCTCACGGTCGGCGGTGGAGTGCACCGCGACAGTTTTGATGCCCAGCTCTTTACAGGCGCGCAAGACGCGCAGGGCGATCTCGCCGCGGTTGGCGATCAGAACTTTTTCCAACATCGCTGGCTCTCCGTGGATCAAACGATGGTGAACAGGGGTTGGTCGTATTCCACCGGCTGGCCGTTTTCGCCCAGGATGGATTCGATCACGCCGCTAGTTTCAGCCTCGATGTGGTTCATCATCTTCATCGCTTCAACGATGCAGAGGATATCGCCTTTCTTCACGCTCGAACCCACTTCAACGAAGTTGGCCGAAGTTGGGCCGGAGGCACGGTAGAAGGTGCCAACCATTGGTGAGCGCACCACGGTGCCGTTCAGCTTGGCTGCCGCAGGTGCTGCAGCTTCGGCAGCAACTGGGGCAGCAACTGGTGCGGCGGCTGGTGCAGGTGCTGGTGCATACATCGGCTGTTGCATAAATGCCGGTTGTTTGCTGTGGCGACTGATGCGTACTGACTCTTCGCCTTCGCGAATTTCCAGTTCGTCGATGCCGGATTCTTCCAGCAGCTCGATCAGTTTTTTGACTTTACGAATATCCATAGTGGTTCAACTCCCGGTGAGGTCAGGGGCGCTTAAGTTCAAGTTGTTCAAGTGCAGCCTCCAGGGCCAGCCGGTAACCGCTGGCGCCAAGGCCGCAGATCACTCCCACCGCAACATCTGAAAAGTAGGAGTGATGGCGGAAAGCTTCGCGTTTGTGCACGTTGGACAAATGCACTTCGATGAATGGGATGCTCACTGCCAGCAATGCGTCACGTAATGCGACACTGGTGTGCGTAAAAGCTGCAGGATTTATCAGGATAAAGTCGACACCTTCGCCCTGTGCGGCATGAATACGCTCGATTAGCTCGTATTCGGCATTGCTTTGCAGGTATAGCAGATGGTGACCTGCCTCGCGTGCGCGGCGCTCCAGGTCGAGGTTGATCTGCTCCAGAGTCACGGCACCGTAAACGCCTGGCTCGCGGGTGCCAAGCAGGTTGAGGTTGGGGCCGTGCAGTACCAATAAGGTTGCCATGATCCTTGATCCTTAATTTCTACTGCGCAGGACTATGCCGCGACACTGCATGCCTGTCTAGTTCTCGGCAATAGTCAGCACGATTGCTGCAGATTGCGCTAAATATATGACTGGTTTGCCTAGAAACGTTCGCGCGCCGTGCTCAGGCGAGCGGCGAAGGTTGCGGCATCCACTTCGCCTATGACGCGCAGATCGTGCCATTCCTCGCCTTTGCCATTGAACAGCAGGATCGCCGGCGGGCCGAATAGCTGATAGCGGTCAAGCAGGGCGCGTTGCGCAGGGTTACTTGCGGTGATGTCGAAGCGTATCAATTGGTAATCAGTTAATTGGCGAGCGATTTCGGGGGCGTGAAGCACTTCACGTTCGATCACTTTGCAACTGATGCACCAGTCGGCGTACCAGTCGAGCAGCAGTGGTTTACCGTTGCTCTGTGCGGCGAGCAGCGCCGCATCTAGTTCAGCGGGGGCGGTGATGGTTTGCCACTGTCCGGATTGCACCTGCTGCGTTGCCTCGGCGCTGCTGGCTAGGCGACCGAGTGGCCGTAGCGGGTCATCCTGGCCCTGTAGTGCGCCGACCCAGGCCACTAAGGCATAGACCAGCAGCGGCAGGCCGAGTAGTTGCGCGAGTTTCTGGTGGTGGGTTTTCGGGGTTAACTCCAGCACGCCAAGCCAAAGTGCTACGCCAGCCGCCAGCATGCCCCACAGTGCCAGGCTGACTGGGCCGGGTACAACGCGCTCCAGCAGCCAGATAGCCACGGCCAGCAGCAGTGCGCCGAACAGGTTGCGCACCGTGAGCATCCAAGGGCCTGATTTCGGTAGCAAGGCGCCCCCGCCGACGGCGAACAGCACCAGCGGCGCTCCCATGCCCAGGCCCAGGGCGAGCAACTTGAGCCCGCCGCCTAAGGCATCACCGCTGGCGCTGATATACAGCAATGCGCCGGCCAGTGGCGCTGAGACGCAAGGTGAAACCAGTACGCTGGAGAGCACGCCGAGAGCTGCCGCGCTGAGTAGTGTGCCGCCTTTTAGGCGCTGGCTCAGGCGTTGCAGCGGGCCGTCGAGCGCAGCCGGTAGGCGCAACTCAAGGAAGCCCAGGCTGGCGGCGCCGAACAGGGCAAAGAAAATCGCGAACGGCACCAGAACCCAGGGTGATTGCAGGCGTGCCTGCAGATTGAGTTCCGCGCCGAACAGTCCCATTAGCGCGCCGAGGATGGCGAAACTCAGCGCCATCGGCAGTACGTAAGCCAGCGACAGTGCCAGGCTACGCATGCCGCCCGGCTGGCCGCGCAGCACCACGCCGGTGAGAATCGGCAGCATCGGCAGTACGCAGGGGGTAAAGGTCAGCGCCAGGCCGCCGAGGAAAAATAGCGCCAGATCGGTCCAGTGCCAGGCGACCGGGGTATTGGGGGGTGTATCTGAGTTGGCTCCGCCGCCAATCTTCAGGACTTCGGTTTCTGGTGGGTAGCACAAACCTTTGTCGGCACAGCCCTGGTAGCCGACGCTGAGGTCGAAGGGGCGGTTTTCTGGGTTGTCGACCGGCACCTCGACATCCAAAACCTCGTGGTACACCTCTACATCACCGAAGTACTCATCATGCTTGGCCTTGCCGGCCGGCAGAATGGCCGGGCTCAGGCGAACGCTGGTGTCCTCGCTGTTGAAACTGAAGCGGTGGCGATACAGGTAATAACCTTCGGCAGCGACAAAACGCAGCTTTACCGATTCGCTGGAGCTGCTGATCAGGCTCAGCTTGAACGCTTCACGCACGGGCAAGAAGTCGGCGCTGTTATTTAGTGGTGCACCCAGTTGCGCGGGAACGGGCGGCTTGTCGAATAGACCAGCGCTGGCAGGCAGCACGACCAGAAGCAGAAGCAGGCTGAGTAAACGGTACATGGCAGGCTCGTGTCACAGGAATCGCCGCATCATAACGGAGGCGCAAGGTTCAGGGCATGGGTCGGGCTGTAAGCGGTCTTGTCAGTCTGCTCAATGGTGCGCGACAGATTGCCGCGCTAACCGCCGTCAAACCTTGAATGCCTGCACCGCCGTATGGAGCTGGCCGCCAAGGTGCAGTAGGTTTTCGCCTTGCTGACGGCCTTCGCCGATGCGCAACAAGTTGTCTGCGCCGAGGCTATGGATGCGCTCGCTGTGCCCGCGAATTTCGCTGACTGCGTCGTTCTGCTGGGCGGTGGCAGCGGCGATGCGCTCGGCCACGTTGGCAATGGTGCGGATTGCCGTGACGATTTCATCCAGTGCGCCATCGGCTGCTTCGGCTTGGCTGGCGGTCGCTTCGGCGTGTTCGACCTGGCTGCGCATGGCGTTTACTGACTGCAGTGCCGCCTGCTGCAAGCGACCGATCAGCTCCTGAATCTGCGCCGTCGCGCCGCTGGTGCGTTGCGACAGTGAGCGCACTTCGTCAGCCACCACGGCGAAGCCGCGGCCCAATTCGCCGGCGCGTGCAGCTTCGATGGCGGCATTCAGGGCCAGCAAATTGGTCTGTTCGGCGATGCTACGGATGACCGTCAGTACATTGCCGATGGTGGCGGTTTCCTCGGCTAGGCGCTCGATGGCCTGGGCGTTGCCCTGTACTTCATCAACCAACGCATGCAGACCGCTGAGGCTCTGGCCGATCACCTGCTGACCTTGCTCTAATGCGCGGTTGCCGTCTCGGCTGGCATCGGCGGCCTGGCTGGCGTCGCCAGCCACTTGCTGAATAGTGGCTTGCAACTCACCCAGTGCATCACGAATCTGTGCCGTGTCGCCGGCCTGACGCTCAGCGCCATCATGCAGCCCGCCGCTGAGGTTGGCGAGGGCGCGGCTTGAGCCGACTACCTGCTCGGCATGCTGGCGGATAGTGCCAACTAGGTCGACCAAATAGCTGCGCAAGCGATTTAACGATTCTTCGATATCGCGCAACTCGCGGGTGCGCGAGTCGAGTTTGATATCGCCAGAAAAATCCCCTCTGGCCCAGGTCGAAAGCGCTGGGGCCAGGTGATTGAGTACGCGGGTCAGGCGGCGCTGAATGGTATCAATGATCAGGGCTATCAGTAGGATCACGCCGATCATTAAGCCCTGAGTCAGTTGCACTTCGCCTTGGATGCGGCCGTGCTCGGCGCGTACCTGGGGTTCCAGTGCGGCGAGGGCTTGTTGCACCTGGTCAATTTGCTGGTGAGTGCTGTTGGCAAGAACGCTACGCTGCTCGATCAGCTCGCGCGTGCGTTGCAGTTCGCTTGGGTAGCGCTTGATCAGGTTGCTCAGGTCGCGTTTGAGGGCGATGCCGCGGTCTTCGGTCGTGCTGCTGTCTGTGCTGGCATCCAGCCCCATTAAGCTGGCAAAGCTATTGCTAGCTGAATCGTTATTTTCTGCAACGCCGAGTAAGGGTAGGTCATTGAGCCGCAGCGCTTGCTTGTCTAAAGCGCTTAGCTCGCGTTCGACTTCGCTGACCAGTTCGCTGCGGCCGCTACGCACCAGTTTGTCGCGCGCATGGGCGAGGCGGGTGAGGTGGCGAGCGGCGTCGAGCAGTGGTGCGGAATAACTGGCCGCGGCGTCGGTCTGCGCGCTTTGTGTGTATTCAGCTAGTTGCCCCAGTGTCGCGTCCATTTCGCGCTCAGCCTGCAGCAGCAAGCCTTGCGGGTCGCCGGAGAGCTTGCCGGCAGCCAGCAGTTCGCGGGTGCTGAAGGTCTTCAATTCAGCCAGGCGGCTGCGCAGGTTATCCGACAATTGCGTGGGCAGCTCGGCGCTGGATTGTTCTAGCGTGTCCAGTGACTGCAGTGCGGCGCTGTGGCGCACTGCGTCACCGCTCTCCAGATAGGCGTTGATATTGCGCGCCACATCCCCTTGAAACTGCTGCGACAGGCTCAGGTAGCGCTCCATCAGTAAATAAGGGCGCTCAAGGGCGCGCTGTGACCACCAGAGCGTAGCGGCCAGGGCCACGCAGGCGCTAACCAGCAGCAGAGTATTGAGATTAGTGAAGGACTTCAGGCGCATAGGGCTCGACCGAAAGCGGAACGGTACGGGCCGCCGACGCATACGTCAGTGCGGCCGCTGAGCACTAGAATTTATGGCTTTTTCATGACCGTAGTGTGACGGTCATGGGAGGCGGTACTGTGAATCGCCCCTAATTTCCCACGTTGAGAGCTGTGGGAGTGCCACTCTTTATCAAGCGCCTTGAGTTTGAGCAAGCACAATGTGCGGTCTGCTTTAGTGAGTTGATTAGCTTGTTTGGGTTACGGGGCTAGGCAAGCGTTACGAGAGCAGGACGTCGCTCGTATTCAGCTCGCTCACCCCGATCAGCTTGATGGTGAAGTCAGCATCAATGCTGCCCGCGCTGTTGCCGTATAGAATCAGATCATCGCCGTCCTGCACGGTCCAGAGTTGCTTGCGGGCACTGACATCCGCTTCAGCGACCAGGCTCCAGCCTTTTAGGGCTTTGAAGTCGAGTACGTCGCCGTTGGTGAAGTCGGTGATGACATCCTGTCTTTCGTCGAGACCCAAGTCCTTCAGTGACGTGAAGCGGAAGATATCGTTACCGCCGCCACCGGTCATGGTGTCGGCACCTGCGCCGCCGATGATGATGTTGTCGCCATTGTTGCCGATGATGATGTTATCCGAGGCATTGCCGGTGAGGTTGAGCCATAGGGCGCCTGTGTCGCTGGCATCTAGGTTTTCCAGGGTGGCAGCGAGGGTAAAGGTGGTGGCTTTGCTGGCATCAGCCAGCTTGTCCTGAACTTCGTTGCTGGCGCGTAGCATTAGCGTATCGCTGCCCTCGTTCTTCTTCTCGGTAATGCTGTCTTCAAGAGCAGCGGTGGCCTTGGCGCCAGTGCCTTTGGCGATAAGGTCGCCGACGTAAGTGTCGTTACCTAGACCACCGATCAGCTTGTCAAGCCCTGCGCCGCCATCGAGAGTGTTGTTGCCCGCGTCGCCGGTCAGGGTGTTTTTGAGTATGTTACCGGTACCGCTGAGGTTGTCTTGCGCAAGGCCGGCGAGGGTCAGATTTTCCAGGTTCTCGCCTAGGGTGAACGACACCGACGACTTGACCGTATCGGTGCCGGCGTTGAGCGCTTCAGTGACCACGTCACCCAGGTCATCGACGATATAAATGTCATTGCCCTTGCCACCGGCCATGCTGTCCGCACCGGCACCGCCGTCAATATTGTTGGCGCCGTCATTGCCGATCAGCTCATTGGCCAGTTCATTGCCGGTGCCGTTAAGTGTGGCTTTACCGATCAGGGTGAGGTTCTCGAGGTTGGCACCGAGCACGTAGCTGAGCGACGAAATAACCGTGTCGTTGCCGCTGGCGGTGTTTTCGATAAGCGTGGTGCCTTTCACTGCCACGTAATAGGTGTCATCGCCCGCACCGCCACTCAGGGTGCTGGCGGTTTTGCCTGGGTCGAAGACGTTGGCCTGGGCGTTGCCGATCACGTTGAAGATGCCAGTGCCGGTGATCAGCACGTTCTCGACATTGGCGAGGTTGATGTTGGCGGTCATATCGATGAGCACCGGCGTGGTTGCAGAGCCCCCCTTGTAGGTGATGCGCAGGGTGTCATTGCCGGCGTCCTCGAAGCCGCCAGAGGCGTTGACCTGGGCCAGCTCAGCTGTGTTGTCGAGGACATAGGTGTCATCGCCCGCGCCACCGAACAGGGCGTCGACGCCCGCGCCGCCGTCGAGCACGTCATTACCATCGCCGCCGTACAGCGTGTCGTTGCCCGCCAGGCCGAACAGCTTGTCGTCGCCCTCGTCACCGGACAGCGTATCCGCCCCCGCGTTGCCGGTGATGGTGTCATTACCGCGACCACCGGCCAGGGTGTTGGCGTTTTTGCTTACGCCGGTAATTATGTCGTCGCCACCTAGAATGGCGGCCCCGGCAGCTACGCTGTCACCGTTGAATACGGCAACGGCCAAATCATCGAGCATGGCCTGGGTGAAGGCGCCGGCGGTATAGCGCTGTTCGGATGTGGCGCTTTGGCCTTGGTTGGCTTCGTACTTGAAGGCCACGTAGGTGAGCTTGTCCAATGCGCCGGACAGGCCCCCCGTCATGATGTTGTAGCTCAAGCCATTTTTGCTGGAGAGTACCAGGCTGTCGTCGGAGTTGCCGGTGTACGAGCCATTGAGGGTGCCGCTGGTTGTGCCCTTGACCACCGAGCTGTAGCCCTTGATTGTGGTGGTATGCAGCTCGGGGTCACCATCCACCGCTGCCTCATAGTGCTCCAGACCAGTAAAGGACCGGGTCGTTTTAGTGACGACTTTCACCGAAACCCCCACCGCTGTGTACACGCTAGTCAGCTGTTCGCTAATGGAAATCTTGCTGATATCCAGCGTGTCGAGCGTGTAAGGATTGCCCGAGATCGTCAGCGTACCCGTGTTTTTTGAGGTGTCAGTGCGGTCCAGACCATTCTGGTGCGATTTCTCAGTCTCTGACCCCGTCAGCGTCAACTGGGTGGCGTGCGCCTGAACATTGTCTGCAAGATCGGTCCCCTTAAGCGTGTAGGTAGCTGACCGCACATTGCTACCGCCAGAACTGGCAAAGGTTATTACGGCACGGGTGTCGGTCACCTCGGGCGGGGTCGGCTCGACATTGCCAGCGCTCAAGCCATACCTAACCACCTCGGCCGCTTCGATAACATTGCTGCCGGAACCGAGCAATTGCATGATTTGCATGGCGAGACCATCAACAAGTGTGGTGGTGTTGCTGGATTTAATCGTGGCCATTTTCTATCCCTGCAATGGTGCGCTGACTTGAGAGGTGAACCTAAGTACAGCGGCTCGGCTCAGTGTCTTGCCGCTGGTTCAGCAGTGGAGTGGGGTAACTCAGATCAGGCAAAGACGACGTCGGCGGACGCCAACACTGTCACTCCCACTAGTTTGATGGAGAAGTCCGCATCAAGCGTGCCGCCGCTGTTGCCGTAAACAATCATGTCGCCGCCATCGGCAACTGCCCACAGCTGTTTGGTGCCCGCAGCTGCGGTCGCTGACGTATCGAACGTCCAGCCTTTGAAACCCTTGAGGCTGATCACGTCCTCTCCGCTGGTAAAGTCTTGGATGACGTCTTGTGTGGCATCCAAGCCTAGGTCTTTGAGCGAGGTGAAGCTGAAGGTGTCGTTGCCGTTGCCTCCATTGAGGATGTCAGTGCCAAGCCCTCCAATGATGAGGTCATCGCCGTCGCCGCCATAGAGCAAGTCATTGCCCGCGCCGCCATTGAGCACGTTGTCAGTATCGTTGCCGATCAGGGAGTTGTTGGCGGTGTTACCGGTCAGATTAAGCTTCACACTGCCCGTATCGCTGGCATCCAGGTCTTCGATGTTGGCCCCCAAGGTCAGCATGGTGGCTTTGCTTGCGGTCGCGAGCTTGTTTTGCGTGTCCTGGCTAACGCGTAAATACAGCGTGTCGCTGTCGCCTTCGCCTTTGTTCTCGATCACTGTATCTTCTAGCGCGGCGGTAGCCTTGGCACCCACGCCTTTGGCGATCAAGTCAACGATATACGTGTCCTGGCCATCGCCACCGGCCAGCTTGTCGACACCACCAGCACCGTCGAGCAGGTTATTGCCGGCATTGCCGGTGATGATATTTTTCAGCTCGTTGCCGGTACCCCAGATGCCGGCTGGCGTAGAGCCGAACAGCGTCAGGTTTTCCAGGTTAGCGCCGAGGGTATACGACACCGAGGACCTGACAGTATCGGTGCCAGCATTGAGCGCTTCGGTCACTATATCGCCGGTGTTATCGACGATATAGGTGTCGTTGCCATTGCCCCCCGCCAGGCTATCAGCACCACTGCCGCCGTCGAGAATATTGGCGCCATCGTTGCCGATCAGGGTGTTATCCAGCTCGTTGCCGGTGCCGTTGCGCGCGGCCTTGCCGGTGAGCGTCAGGTTTTCGAGATTGTCTCCCAGGGCGTAGGTGAGCGCGGAAATAACCGTGTCATTACCGTCGGCGCCATTGGCGTCGTCCTCGATCACAGTGACGCCCTTCACGCGGACGTAGTAAGTGTCGTCGCCCGCATACCCGCTCAACGTGCTAGCGGTTTTGCCTGCATCGAGCACGTTGTCGGAGTCATTACCGATCACGCTGAACACACCCATACTGGCGATGGTCACGTTCTCGACTTCGCTATTGAGGAACATATTGATCATAGACGGAGCGGCCACAGAACCGCCGTTGTAGCTGATACGCAGGGTGTCTATACCGTCGTCTGTGTACCCCATTAGGCCGTCGAAGTTGACCCGGTCCAGATCCAGCTCGTTGTCGAGGATATAGGTGTCGTTGCCGTTGCCGCCCACCATTACATCGACACCGGCACCGCCATCGAGCACGTCGTCGCCGTCTCCGCCAAACAGTACGTCATTGCCACCCAAACCGAACAACTTGTCGTTGCCTTCGTCGCCGTAAAGCGTGTCGGCCGCAGCCCCACCGGTAACGCTGTCGTTGCCGACACCTGCTTCGATGTAGTTAGCCTTTTTCGCATCACCGGTAATAGTGTCGTCGCCGCCAAAAATTGCCGCTTTGCGAGCAGCGAAACTGTTGGCGAAATCGCCGCCTGCAAAGGCGGCCTCAGCCAAGGCATCCAGCATGTTGGAGGTGAACGCCCCACTGGTGTAGCTGCTATTAGCCTGCGGGGTAACGAACTCGTTGGAGCTCGTCGTCTTGGCCGTATAGGTCAGTTTGTCCAATGCACCGGAAATCGAACCGGTGCTGTTGTTGTAACTCAAGCCACTGGTGCTGCTGAACGCAATGTTTTCCTGGGCGTTACTGGTAATAATTGAGCTGTTGGAGCTGAGCTTGGATGCGTTGGTGAAATTTTTGATAAGTATGCTTTGCTGCATAGTGTTGCCGTCGCCATCAACTCCGTACTGTTCCTCGCCGCGAAACGACACAGTGTTCGTTTGATTGCTTTTCCCCTGGTCACCGTAATCTGAAATTTGTTGAGTGGTGTAAGCCGCTTGCGTGACCGTCACGTCGTCGGTGTTGTGCGGGTTGCCTGTCAGTGCCACGGATCCGGTCGATTTAAACGTAAGGATCGAGGTAAAACCATTGTTCGAAAAATCATATTCGACCGTGCCAGTCACCCCCAACTTGGAGGCCTGAGCCGTCGCCTGGCTTTTGAGATTACTGCCCGTGAGCGTGTAGGTTGCCGACGAGGTAAAACTGTCCGACTGTTCGTTAATGGTTTCGGTCATTTTAGTGTCGGTGAGCGCGTACTTAACCGTTTGGTCTTGGGTAGGCACAGCGCCGCCAGTGGCTAGATCACTGCTGATATTACTGAGCGTGCTGCCGATAGAAGTGCCGAATTTCAGCACGTTGATTAGCTGCAAGCCGAGGCTGTCAACGACGGTTCTGCTGTCGGTGGTTTTAATCGTGGCCATTGTTCAGTCCCTGCTCTACAGCAGTTAGGTTTAAGTGAATTGTGAAGTGCTGGGGAGCTTTGGTTTAAGCGAACAAAACGTCTGATTCTGCCAGCGCGGTTACGCCCACCAACTTGATGGAGAAGTCCGCAACAAGGCTACCGCCGTTGTTGCCGTAAACAGTGGTGTCGTTGCCATCGAAGACCGCCCACATCTGTTTAGCGCCGGTGGCCTCTGTCGCCGACGCATTGAGCGTCCAGCCTTTGAAACCCTTGAAGCTGAGCAGGTCTTCGCCGCTGGTGAAGTCCTGGATGATGTCTTGCGTGGCGTTCAGGCCTAAGTCTTTGAGCGAAGTGAAGCTGAAGGTGTCAGCGCCAGCACCGCCGATAAGCGTGTCGATACCCAGGCCACCGATGATCAGGTCATCGCCACTGCCGCCAATCACCAGGTCGTTACCGGCGCCGCCATTGAGTACGTTGCCGCCGTCGTTGCCAGTGATGATGTTGTTGGCCGCATTGCCGGTCAGGTTGAGCTTCAACGTGCCGGTGTTGCCGGCGTCGAGGTTTTCCAGGTAGTTGGCCAGCATCAGGGTGGTCAGCTTGCTGGCCTCGGCCAGTTTGACTTGCGTCTCTTGGCCGATGCGCAGAATCAGGGTGTCCTCGCCATCGCCTTTCTTCTCGCTGATGCTGTCTTCCAGCGCGACCGTTGCGTTTCTGCCAACGCCCTTGGCAATCAGGTCGACCGTATAGGTGTCGCTGCCTTTGCCGCCAATCAACTTGTCGACATCACCGGCGCCATCCAGGTGGTTGGCACCGGCATCACCGGTGATGGTGTTTTTCAGCGCATTGCCGGTGCCGCTCAAGTTGTCTTGTGCAGATCCGGTAAGCGTGAGGTTTTCGAGGTTGGCGCCGAGGGTGAACGACACCGACGACTTGACCGTATCAATGCCTTCATTGAGTGCTTCGATCACCCGCTCATCGAGGTCATCGACGATATAGGTGTCATTGCCCTTGCCACCGGCCATGCTGTCCGCACCGGCACCGCCGTCAAGAATGTTGGCGCCGTCGTTGCCGATCAGCCCATTGGCCAGTTCATTGCCGGTGCCGTTAAGTGTGGCTTTGCCAGTGAGGGTTAGGTTTTCGAGGTTGGTGCCTAGGGCGTAGGTGATCGAGGACAAGACGGTGTCTATACCGCTGGCGGCGTACTCGAAGACTGTCGTGCCTTTTACCGCCACCACATAGGTGTCATCACCCAGGCCACCGCTCAGGGTGCTCGCAGTTTTGCCAGCGTCGAGCACGTTGTTCAGGTTATTGCCTAGCACGCTGAATATGCCGGTGCCGGTTATCTGCAGGTTCTCCACCTGGGACAGATTGGTGGTCATGTTGATCAGTGAAGGGCTAGCCATAGTGGCCCCTTTGTATGTGATACGCAGGGTGTCGATACCATCGTCATCGAAGGATTGGGCCATGTACGTGTTGATACGGCCAAGCTCAAGGTCGCGGTCGAGGATATAGGTGTCGTCGCCGGCACCGCCGATCATGTAGTCAATGCCGGTGCCGCCGTCGAGCACGTCGTTGCCGTTGCCGCCATAGAGGGTGTCGTCGCCCGCCAGGCCAAACAACAGGTCGTTGCCTTCGTCGCCGTACAGCGTATCGGCACCAGCATTACCGGAAATGCGGTCGTTGCCCAGGCCGCCTTCGAGGTAGTTGCCCTCTTTGCTGTTGCCAGTGATGGTGTCGTCACCGCCTAGCAGGGCGGCCTTATGCAAGGCGTAGCTTTCATTGCTCACGGCATCGGCCAGGGCTTGCAGCATGGCTTGGGTGAAGGTGGTGGCGCTGTAATTGTCTGCGTACGTTTCGGAGTAGCCGCCGCCTTTCAACGAGTACCCAAAGTTGTACGTCAGGCTGTCCAGCACGCCGGTGAGCGTTCCGGCTACCGCGTCAAAGGTCAGGCCGGTTTTGCTCAGCAGCGAGACCGTGTCCACCAGGCTGCCAGTGAACTTGGTGCCCCAGGAGGTGCCGCTCTGCGTGCTGTTTGCGGTCAGGGCCGCCGAGTTGATGGTGGTGGTCTGCAACAGCAGATCACCGTCGCCATTGGCCACGTACTGCTCCAGGCCTACAAACTTTGCCGAGCCGGATGTCGTCGCCTTGATTGTGGTGACGTCGCCGCTTGAGGTGGCGGTGCCCTTGGCCGTAGCGGTGTAACCGGTGACCGTCAGGTGCCCCGCGTCGTAGGGATTGCTCTGGGTAGTCCAGGTGTCGACGTACTGGGTGCTGGAGCTGTAATCCATTTCACTGTCGTCGTCGTAGCCGGACTCGGTTTCGAACGTTTGGTCGACCAGCTTGGTGCCGTTGGCAAGCACCGGGTCTTGCAGCTTGCTGCCGGTCAGGGTGTACGTCGTTATATGCGGCGCGTCGGCCAAGGGGTAATCGATTGTCTGGCTTGCTTGCTTGTCGGTCACCACACCGCCCTGCGCGATGTAGTCGCTGATAACGCGAAACGGCTCGCCGGCTTCGGTTCCAGTGCGCAGCAGATCTACGAATTGCGAGCCGAGGTCATCGACAAGCACACGGGTGTCGCTGGATTTGATCGTTGCCATTAACTATCCCTGTTATTCAGTCTGCCCAGAAAACATGTAGCCGCCCCCGTGAACAGTGCTCACGGGGGCGGCTTGTTTGATGCGCGGGCGCTGCTTGGCGGCGGCGCCTTGGCGGGGTTTAAACGAAGGTGAAGTCGGTCTCGCTGATGCTGGTAACGCCCAGCAGTTTGATCGAGAAGTCGGCATCCATTGAGCCGCCACTGTTGCCGTAAACAATGGTGTCGTCGCCGTCGAGCACCGCCCACAACTGCTTGGTACCGGTAGCGCCGGTGGCAGTGGCATCAAAGCTCCAGCCTTTAAATGCCTTGAAGTTGAGGACGTCTTCACCGGAGGTGAAGTCGGAGATCACATCTTGCGTCTCGTCAAAGCCCAAATCCTTCAGCGAGGTGAAGCTGAATATGTCACTGCCGGTGCCGCCGCTCATGGTATCGGCACCCAGGCCACCGATGATCAAATCGTCGCCGTCACCGCCATCAATCACGTCGTTGCCGGCGCCACCGTTGATCACGTTGTCGGCGTCGTTGCCGGTAATCACGTTGTTAGCTGCGTTGCCGGTGAGGTTGAGCTTCATAAACCCGGTGCTGCTGGCGTCGACGTTCTCCAAGTAGTTGGCAAGGGTCAGCGTGGTGGCCTTGGTTGCACCGTTCGCGGCGTTAGCGACATCGCCATCGGCACGCAGCACCAGTGTGTCGGCATCGCCTTCGCCTTTCTTCTCGGTGATGGTGTCTTGCAGCGCGACCGTCATTTTGGTGCCGCTGCCTTTGGTGATCAGGTCGACGATATAGGTGTCATCGCCTGCACCGCCCAGCAGTTTGTCGACGCCCGCGCCGCCATCCAACGTGTTAGCGCCGATGTTACCGGTCAGAATGTTATTGAGCGCGTTACCGGTGGCCGTCAGGTCACCAGAGCCGGAGAGGGTGAGGTTTTCCACAAACTGCGTGTCGTTGAGGTCGAAGCTGATGGAGGCCTTGATGGTGTCAGTGCCTGAATTGCTCTCCTCGGTAACCACATCACCGATATCGTCAACGATGTAGGTATCGTTGCCTTTGCCACCGATCAGATCGTCCGCGCCGGCACCACCGTCGAGGATGTTGGCGCCGTCGTTGCCCCTAATCACGTTGTCGAGCGCGTTGCCAGTACCGTTGAGTGCGGCTTTGCCCGTCAGCGTCAGGTTCTCGATGTTGTCGCCCAGGGTGAAGGACACCGAGGCGAAAACCGAGTCTGTTCCGTTGGCGTCGTCTTCAATAACTTGAGCGTCCTTATGGCCGACCGAATAAATGTCGTCGCCTTGGCCGCCGCTGAGGATGCTGGCGGTTTTGCCGGCATCAAGGGTGTTGCTCTGGTCGTTGCCGATTACGTTGAACACGCCAGCTCCAGCGATCACGACGTTTTCGACATTAGCGAGATTGATGGCGCTCAGGTCCACCGCCACCGCGTTAACGCCAGCGCCACCTTTGAAGGTAATGCGCAGAGTGTCGGTGCCTTCGCCAACCTCTTCTTCCACCAACGCCAGCTCAGCTGCGCTGTCCAGCACGTAGGTGTCGTCGCCATCACCGCCAATCAGGGTGTCGACGCCAGCACCACCGTTGAGTACGTTGGCGCTGTCGTTACCGATCAGGGTGTTGGCCTGGGCGTTACCGGTGAGGTTGAGTTTGGTAAGGCCGGTGAGACTCGCGTTGAGGGTTTCCAGATTGGCCCCCAAGGTTAGCGTGGTGGTGCCATCGGTTGCCAAGGTGCCGCGGAGCATCAGCGTGTCGTTATCGCCGCCATTGGAAGCCTCGGTAATCGTGTCCTCCAGCGCGACAACCGCCTTGGCGCCGGTGCCTTTGAGCACCAGATCGACCAAAAATGTATCGCTGCCTTTTCCGCCGATCAGGCTGTCAGCACCTGCACGACCGTCAAGCACGTCGTTACCCTCACCGCCGTTAAGGGTGTTTTTATTGTCGTTGCCGATCAGGACGTTATCGAGCGCATTGCCGGTTCCGTTAATGGCGGCAGTACCGCCCAACGTCAGGTATTCCAGATTGGCGCCCAGGGTCCAGGTAATCGACGCCTCGACGAGGTCGGTGCCTTCATCCTCATTCTCGACGATGGTGTCTTTGGCGTTATCGACCAGATAGGTGTCATCACCCGCGCCGCCAATCAGCGTATCGGCGCCAGCACCGCCATCGAGGCGGTTGTCGCCGGCGTTGCCGGTCAGCACGTTGGTCAACACATTACCGGTCGCATCGATATCGTCGCTGCCGGTCAGGGTGAGGTTTTCGACGTTGTCGCTAAGCGCGAAGCTGACGCTGGAGCGGACGGTGTCGGTTCCTTCGTTGATGAACTCGATGACTTGGTCTGCGGCGTCGTCAACAATGTAAATATCGTTGCCCTTGCCGCCGATCATAGTGTCGGCCCCGAGCCCGCCAATCAGCAGATCGGTGACATCGGCACCAACAAGGGTGTCGTTACCCAATCCACCATCGAGAGTCACACCCGTGGTGCCGCTCCAGGTGATGGTGTTATTGCCGTCATCGCCGGTCAGCGTGCGGAAGTTGCCGTTGGCATCGAAGACTTTGTAATAGATGTCCCCGTCCACGTCGTCATCGACATTCTGACCACCCCACAGAATAGTAAAGCCGCCTTCGTCGGTAGCGCTAACTTGCGGATAAAGATTCTGATAGCTGGATTTGGCTACTATCAGCTCAATGCCAACCTTGGCGCCGCTGCTATCGAACATCTGCGCATACACGAAGGCTGTGCCTGTATAGGTATCAGCGTCATCAGAAGTTGCCCAGGTCACCACGTAGCCGCCAGTGGTCAACGCGGTGATCGACGATTCGCCATAAATACCGGCAGTAGTATTGACCTGTGTTTCGCCACCCAGCTTGGTTCCAGCCTCACTGTAGTGCTGCTGGAAAATATTGCTGTCGCCGGCTTCACGGGTCCAACTCACTACGTAGCTATGGTCATGCAGCGTAACCACTTCTGGGTTGAACTGACTGCCTGTGGTGCTGGTGTTCACCTGAACAGCTTTGCCGTCCTTGACGCCTGCAGCGGTGAAACGCTGCAGGTAGATTTCTTCGTTGCCCTTAGCATCTTCGTTTTCCCATACCGCCACAAAGCCGCCGTTATCTAGGGCTGCAACGCTGGGAGAGGAGGAGCTTCCAGTTGTGAGGGCAATAGCCTGGTCGACGCTATTGCCGTTGGCGTCAAAGAACTGTACGTAAGCCTTGTCTGGCTGATCTGCGTTTTGAGCTTCTTCGGTCCAGCCGATGACGTAGCCGCCATTGGATAACGCTGTGGTCGACAGATCCCAGCGGTCGGCACTGCCGGTGTCGGTATCGTTGAGCTGAATGGAGGCAGCGTCTTGGTCAAATACCTGCGTAAAAAAGTGCGATGACTGTAGTTGTGCGTCCGCCGAGTTCTGCGACCAACTGATCACAAAACCATCATTGAGCGCGGCCACCACGGGCTCTTGAGCAGCGTCGGTATTGGTCAGGAGTTCGTTGGACAGTAACGTCTCGCCGTTGTAGTGCTTAACGCGGATACCGTCGTTTTCCTTCCAGACGAAAACCTGGGTACCGTCTTTAAGCGTGGCAATGTCAGGATTCTGCGCGGAGACGTCATGCCCGCCTTCCTGCGTTCCGCTGTTATTGGTCAGAGTAATTTCGCCGTCGGCAAATCTGACCTTCTCAATGTCAGGGATGATATCGAAGTTATCAGGCCCTTCGTTATGATTGTCGGTGCTGTTAATGCCGGTAATGCGCAAGGCATTGCCAAAACGGGTGGTACCGAACTCGTAGTCTTCCTGATTGCCGGACGTGACGACAGTATCTATACCGCCACCGCCCACAAAGTAGTCTTCCCCGCCGCCGCCCTGAAATACGTCATCAAAATCTCCCCCGCTTGTTTCTACTGGCTCGCTGCCTAGCCAGGTAATGAAACTGGCACCGGCAGAGGTTTCAAAGACAGTAACCATGTGCAGGTCGCCGTAATCGTCTTCCCACTCGTACTCGGAGACCACGACACTGGCGCCATCTTCGAATAGAAGCTCTGTATCAGCGGGAACAATCGCGAAATTATTCGAATCAGCTTTTTCCGCGATGACTATGTTGCCATCGTCGTCACGGGTGAACGAGTAAAGCGCTTGGGTACCACTGATTTCGACACTGATATCGATGCTCATCGTTCATTCCTTGCCGGTAGAGCTCGACCCTCACAGGGGCTCTTCTGTGGAGGCGCGCATGATGTCGAAAAAATTCTGAGAGTGGGGCGAGACACGTATGTGTCGGGCTCAACACTTTTACCAGAGACTAAAATTACTGGCAATCGGACATTTTTACGGCGCGACATGCGGCTATACCACTCGGTTCCCGGCGTACTGAGCGAGTGTGAACTGTGTCACATATTATTTTCTCGGCAACAAAAAGGGCAACACGCAATGCGTGTTGCCCTGTTGCCCCAGCCTAAGGTTTACCGCTTTACGGTGACCATCACACCAGCACGAAATCGCCCGCGTCGAGGGTGGATACACCCACCAGTTTGATGGAGAAGTCCTCAGCATTAGAGCCACCACTGTTGCCGTAGACGATCAAGTCATCACCATCTACCACCGCCCACAATTGCTTGGTGCCTGTGGCATGGTTCTCTTCACCCATACCATTGAAGCTCCAGCCTTTCAAGGCAGCGAAGTTCAGCTTGTCTTCGCCAGAGGTGAAGTCGGTAATCACATCCTGGTTTGCGTTCAAGCCCAGATCCTTCAAGGACGTGAAGGTGAAAGTGTCGTGCCCGCCCCCCCCGGTCAGGGTATCAGCGCCTACGCCGCCGATGATCACGTCATCACCTGTACCGCCAATAATAAGGTCGTTGCCGGCACCGCCACTGAGTACATTGCCGGCGTTGTTGCCTTTGATCTCGTTGTCAGCGGAGTTGCCGGTCAGGTTCAGTTTCAGCAGGCCGGTATCGCTGGCGTCGACGTTCTCCAAGTAGTTGGCAAGGGTCAGCGTGGTGGTCTTGCTAGCTCCAGCCAGTTTGTCCACCAGATCGGCGCCGGCACGCAGCACCAGGCTGTCGTGATCACCCTCGCCTTTCTTCTCGGTGATGGTGTCTTCCAGCGTAAGCGTGGCTTTGGCACCTGTGCCTTTGGTAATCAGGTCGACGATGTAAGTGTCATCACCCGCACCGCCGATCAATTTATCTACAGCAGCGCCGCCATCCAGGATGTTGTCACCCGCGTTACCGGTCAGGGTGTTAGCGCCGTCGTTACCGGTTGCATTCAGGTTGGCCAAGCCGCTCAGCATCAGGTTCTCGACATTCAACGCATCGTTCAGATCGAAGCTGATGGAGGCCTGGATGATGTCGGTGCCGCCACCGATTTCTTCGATAACGATGTCGCCCACGTTATCAACGATGTAGGTGTCGTTGCCCTTGCCGCCAATAAGGGTGTCTGCACCGGCACCGCCGTCGAGGATGTTGGCGCCATCGTTGCCAGTCAGCACGTTGTGCAGGCTGTTACCGGTGGCGTTAAGCGCCGCTTTGCCGGTCAAGGTCAGGTTTTCGACGTTGACGTAGTTGTTCAGGTCGGCGGTGAAGGACGCCTCGATGGTGTCGTTGCCAGCATTGTTCGCCTCAACAACCTGAGCGGTCTTGTTGATGAGCACGTAGGTGTCGTCACCCAAGCCACCGTTGAGAACCCCGGTGGTTTTGCCCGCATCGATGCGGTTGTTCAGGTCGTTACCCTTGACGTTGAATGCGCCGGTGCTGGTGAACTGCACGTTTTCGACCTCGGCCAGGTTGGGCGCCGTGAGGTCGACTACCCGCGCATTGCCCGTGGTACCGCCTTTCAAGGCAATGCGCAGCGTATCGTTGCCATCATCGGCAACCACATTGCCGGCCAACAGGTTGACCAGCGCGAGCTCTTCCAGGCTATCGATCACGTAAGTGTCGTCGCCACCCATGCCGACCAGCGAGTCGAGACCTGCGCCGCCGGTGAGCACGTTGTCACCGTCGTTGCCGATCAACGTATTGGCCAATGCATTGCCAGTGAGGTTGAGTGTCAGGATGCCAGTCTGGCTAGCATCGAAGACTTCAAGATTGGCACCCAAGGTCAACGTAGTGGCGTTGGTGGCGGTGGCCAGCTTGCCCTCCACGTCGTTGCTAAGGCGCAGCACCAGCGTGTCGGCATCGCCTTCGCCGACCTTCTCGCTGACGGTGTCTTCCAGCGCGACAGTGGCTTTGGCGCCACTGCCCTTGGCCACTAGGTCCACGATATAGGTGTCATCGCCGGTGCCGCCGAACAGTTTGTCGGCGCCACCAGCGCCGTCAAGCACGTCGTTGCCGGCACCGCCATTAAGGGTGTTGGCCGCAGCGTTGCCCGTCAGTACGTTGTCCTGGCCATTGCCCGTGCCGGTGATGGCTGCAGCGCCGGTCAGGGTGAGGTTTTCGAGGTTGTCGCCCAGCGTCCAGGAGATGGACGACTCGACCGTGTCGGTGCCACCATTCTCTGTTTCACGGATCACATCGCGCGCGCTGCGCACCACATATGTGTCGTCGCCATCACCGCCGATCAGCAGGTTGCTGCCGCCCTGGCCGTCGAGGTGGTCATTGCCGTAGCCGCCCACCAGCGTGTCATTGCCTTCGCCGCCGGTGAGCACGTCGTCACCGTCGCCACCATCAAGGGTAATGCCGGCTTTGCCAGTCCAGTTCAGCGTGTTGTCGCCGCTGTCGCCGGTCAGCGTCACCGAGTTACCGTTGGCGTCGTACTGCTTGGCGTAGATGTCGCGGGCCGAGGAGTCATCGCGCTCACCCGCTTCCCAGGTGACCAGGAAGCCGCCGTCGGCGCTCGCGCTGATGGACGGGAAGTAGTCTTCGTCGTTCGAGGTCACCACCACTAACTGGTCGCCGACTTTCACGCCGTTTTTATCGAACACTTGGGCGTAGAGCGAGGACGCGCCGTTGTAAATGTCACGCTCGTCACTGGTGGCCCAGGCGATCACATAACCGCCGCCTTTGAGTGAGGTGATGACCGGGTCGTTGTGGAAACCGGTGCCGGTATTCACTTGGCTTTCCGCGCCCGCTTTCTTGCCGTCGGCGGTGTAGCGCTGCATGAAGATGTCGATGGCGGTGGTGCGCTCCTCGACATACTGATTACCGAATTCGTCGGTGTACTTCAGGTCATCGTCGGTTTCACGCGTCCAGGTCACTACGTAGCTGCCGTCCGCTAGAGTAACCACTTCAGGGTCGCCCTGATCACCGCTGGTGCCGCTGTTGACCTGGCTCGCCTTGCCGTCGAGCGAACCGTCGGCCTTGAAGCGCTGGATATAGATTTCTTCGCTTTCCTTGGCGTCGTTGACGTATTCCCAAACGACCACGAAACCACCGTTCTGCAACGCGCTGACGCTGGGTTCGAGGGCGCTCAGCGCGCCGGTGGCCAAGGCCACGGGCGCGTTGAGCGCAATACCGTCAGCGCCGTAAAGCTGCACGTAGGCGTTGCCCACGGCATCTTCGTAGTGGCCGCTGAACTGATCATCTTCAATCCAATGCCCTGGAGTCTCTTCGGTCCAGGCCAGCACGAAGCCACCGTCTTTGAGCTGGGTCACCGAAATATCGCCAAGCTGTCGATCCGCATCGACGGCCGTCTGCTGGACCGTCGAGCCAATCGCCTGACCGTATTGATCAAAGAGGTGGAGATTCAGGGTATTGCTGGTCTCATCGCCCCACGAGACGATAAACCCACCGCTCAGCGCGGTAACACCTAGCGAACTGTCGCCAACCTGAATACCGGAGTTGGCCGCTTGCTGCCAATTATCATCGCGCAAGATTTGCGTCAGCAATGCACCGTCTTGCTTCCACACCACGACTTGGTTGCCATCGTTCAGCGCGGCAGTGACCGGTGTTTCGCCGACGATTTGCGCGTCCACTTCCAAGTCGGTGGTGCCGTCGCTGATGGCGATGGTCGCATCGTTGAACTGCACACTTTCAATGCTGAGCAGGGCGTCGTGATCCATAGGGCCGCTCACCACGACAGCGCCGTCTTGCAGGCTGAACGTACTGTCAGTCAGTTCGCCGTTAACAATCACGGTGTCGTGGCCGTTGCCGCCGTCCAGGATGTCGTTGCCCGTGCCGCCGGTGAGGGTGTCGTTACCGTTGTAGCCCTGCAGGGTAACGGCGTCAGTGCCGGTCCAGGTCAGGGTGTTGTCGGTATCATCGCCGCTGATGGTGGTGATCAAGTCGCCCGCAAGATCGCCTGAGGCATTGTAGCGCTGGCTGAGCATCATCGAGGCGCCCTGCTGGTTTACACCCGCGACCCAGGTCACGACAAAGCCGCCACCCTCAAGGGCAGTAACGTCTGGCTCGTAGGTGTTTGCGTTCTCTTGAACGAGGATGCGATCACCGACTGTGGTAAGGCCTTCTGAATAAATCTGTGCGTAAATTGAGTTGGCGAGACCTCCCTCATAGGTCGTCCACACGACCAGATACTGGCCATTTTCCAGCTGGGTCAGACTGCCGTCATTGGCATTCGAGGTCGACGCAGGGGTTAGCGCAATCGACTCACCTACGGGGCTAAAATCGTCACCGAGCTGCTGGGCAATCAATGCCCGCCCGTAACCGCCAACGCCATTCGCAACGCTGGCTACCCAGGTCAACAAGTAGCCATCATCGTTTGCAAGCAAAGAGGGGTATGAGGCGTTTTCGTACGCGCTGTCCAAGTTAGTCACCTGGATCGCTGCCGACTTCGGTACGCCGCTGGCATCAAACGCGCGCACGCTGAGGGTGCTGTGATAGACGGTCCCGTTGACGCCCGCGGTCGAGGTCTCTTGAACATACGTAACGAGAAAGCCGCCATCGGCGGTAGGCAGAATGGTCTGATCGTCGACAACCTGGCCTTCCACCGTCGCCCCACTGACCTTCTGTACGCTGCCTTGCTTGGCGCCGTTGGCATTGAACAGTTGGGAAAAGATGTCGCCCGTTTCGGTCCAAATACCCGAGTCTTCGTCGCCCTCTTCCTTGATGGAAGACCAGGTCACGACGAACTTGCCGTTGGACAACATCGACACTACCGCATCGTCCAGCTGGAGTGTTTTGCTGCTGGCGATCGTTTGTGGCTTACCGTTGGCAACGCCGGCGGCGCTGAACTGCTGAACTTGGATGGTGCTGGTGTCGTTGGACTCGGCGCTCCAGGCGACCACATAACCACCGTCACTTTTCGCGGTGACGGTTGGGTCTTCGGCCTCACCGGAAAAGAGTTGGGTTTCCTTAACAACCGAGCCGGCCGCATCGTACTGCTGCAGAAGAATGCCCTCCTCCGCGTCACCGTAATATTCCCAGACGATCACATAACCGCCACCCACTAGGGCCGTGGAAGAAGGCGAGCCAAAATACGAGGTGGTGGAACTGGCGGCGTGGTTATTGACGGTCTGCGTGAGATCAACGGTGCCGCCTTCGGAGAATTCGACGGTGTAGTCGTCGGCGCTTTGCGCGACCACGTCACCTGTGACGTTGTTTACAACCTTGAGGGTGTCGCCTTCGCGCGTGAAGCTAAAGTCCGTTTGGTTTCCATCAATAGCAATGCTCATGTCCATGTCCTTGCAAATACAGTAGGCAGTGAAACCGCGCGCATCGCCGAAAAGCCGCAGCGCACGCACGCTAGTTGGTAAAAATTTGGCGCTGGTTTTGTGTCAAAAATGGAGCTTTGTATCAGGCAGGTTACTTGCTGGCAATAGGCTACCTAGCGAATGTCATGCGGCGAAACGACCATTTTTAGCGGTAGCCGCCGCCGACCGAACGGGCAAGATGTGTCGTTCTGGTGGACAGTCAGACGTAAAAAGGCAACACGCGATACGTACTGCCCTTTCGATACATCAGCCGTTGCTCAAGGTTTCAACACGCTTTACGCCAACATAAAGTCTCCGGTAACCAGGCTGGGAACACCCATCAGCTTTATGCAGAAGTAGGCATCGACAGAGCCGCCGTTGTTACCGTAGACAATGGTGTCGCTGCCTTCGACCACTGCCTATAGCTGCTTGGCGCCGTCGTTGCCGGTCAGCACGTTGTGCAGGCTGTTAAAACGATAGTCTGCGAGATTCCTTTCAATCTGAATTGGTGCGCTAGTGCGGCGTCTAGCTGCAAAGTTAATTCGATTGGCTATTACGTGTTGTAGATCGCGACCTGATTGCGTCCGCCGTGCTTGGCCACATACAAGGCCTGGTCGGCTTGTTGTGAGAGCAGTTTGCCGTCCAGTTCTGGTGCCAGTTGGGCGATGCCGCAACTAAAGGTGCAGGACAGGTCGTGGGGTTGCGCCGAAAATTGAATTTCCGCGAAGCGCTGACGGATATCGTCCAGCACGCGACTGGCGGCCTCGGCGTCGGTGTCGGGCATTACCACGGCGAACTCTTCGCCGCCGTATCGGCCGATATGATCACTTTTGCGCAGGCGTTGCTTGAGGAACAACGCCAGGCTCTTGATTACCCGGTCGCCCATGGGGTGGCCGTAGGTGTCGTTAACCTTCTTGAAGAAGTCGATATCGATCATCGCAAAGCTCAACGGCTGGCCGTCGCGCTCGGCGCGAAAGCGCGCATCTTCAAGAAGTTGCAGGGTATGGGTGTGGTTGTACAGGCCGGTCAGGCTGTCGCGCACCATGCGCGCTTTAAGGCTGCGGGCACGGGCTGCGCGGTTGCGCACGGTGGCAATCAGATGGCGAGGCTTGATTGGCTTGGTGAGGAAGTCGTCACCGCCTTCGCTCATGGCATCTAACTGCTTATCCAGGTCGTCTTCGGCGGACAGGTAGATGATCGGCACACTGACATAACGGTCGTTGTGACGGATCACCTGGGCCAGTTCCGGGCCGTTGCACTCGGGCATGTACATGTCGAGGATGATCAAGTCCGGCTGGAAGTCAGCGAGGTGGCTCATGGCCTGGATCGGTTCAATCAGCGTGCGGGTGACGATGCCGGCGCTATTGAGTACGCGCTCGGTGTGCGTGGCCTGGGCCCGCGAGTCGTCGATGATCAGCACCTTGTAAGGCTCGTACTGCGCAACATTGGTCAGCACTTCAATGCGCTCGAACAGGTTCGAGGCATCCAGACTGCCCGTAAAAAACTCTCGGCCGCCCGCGCGTACAGCGGAAAGGCGGGTCATGGTGTCGGTATCTTCGGCGCTGAAAAATAGCAGTGGAATCTTGTGCGTCAGGCCGTCCTGCACGCTTTGCGCCAGTTGCAGGCCGCAGCCTGGGCCGGAAAAATCGACTTCCATGACAATCGCCGCCGGATGGCGTTCGCGCATTGCGTTGCGAAACGCATTGGCGCTGTCCAGGGCAATGGCATTCATGCCAAAAAACTCTAGGCGTTGCACCAGCTGTTCGGCGCGCTCTATGTGTTGCAGAGCCAGGTAAACCGGTTTGCGCAGTGGCGGCAGTAAGGTTTGTTCGAATCGATCGCCATGACGCAGACCCATACGCGACAGGCGCTGCAGCAGCTGATTGAGCTGGCTAATTAGCGTGCTGTTGAGTCGGCCGCGGTTGTCGGCCACTTGTTGCAGGCAGCTGTCGATTTCCTGCGCCAGCTGGCTGTGTTCAGCTTGGTCGAAACGTTCGGCATAGCGCTGCAGTAGCTGCGCGGCTTCGCGCAACTCGCTCATACCTGTCTCGTTCCACTCGCTGCGTTGCAAGCGTTGCCAGACTTCCAGCACCTGGCGCGCCTGGTTGATCACGCGTTGGGCAAAGTGCTGCTTGAGGCGGTCGCGACTGGGGTCTTCGTGCTCGATCATGGCCTGATTTCAGGTGATGGCTCAGTGCTAGCAATGCTAACACCGACAGTTCTATTTACTAGCCCCGTCGATCTATTGGCGTCGGCCTTCTGTCTATGCCATCGCAAATTATGTCATTGCTAGAACTGGCGCTAAGTTTGTCGTTCGCCGCTGCGCAGCGGTGCGTGCTTCCCTTATAGTGCAAGCTAGTTGCGCAACCCAGCACGCGGGTTGTGGTCGAACGAGCAGTTGTCGAGTGTCATCGTCTGGTGCGATTCGCTCGCTGTCTCGCTACTTGAGTAAAAAGGACAAAGCCATGTTGGATTGGAAGAACCGTACTGCCGCTGCGCCTGAGGGCGCGGCAGGCTCAGCCGACAATACCCCCCGCAAGTCCTCCGGAAACTGGGTTGTGCGAACCGTGGGTGGGCTACTCGGGCTCTACTTGCTGGCGGCGCTAGTGGTCGGTTGGTACTGGAGCCAAGAGCCGGGGCAGTTCTCCGTACAACAAAGGGCTGAAGCTGCTGCCCAAGCCAGTGGTCGCAAGATGGTCAATGGCTATACCACCGCAGAAACCCTCAAGCAGGTGGCCAGTACACTGCTCGACAAACCGGGCGGTTACCTGTCCAACGATATCGCGCCGCCGGGGCTGTGGCTGGACAATATGCCGAGCTGGGAGTTTGGCGTGCTGGTGCAGGTGCGTGACATGTCGCGCGCACTGCGTAAGGACTTCACGCGCTCGCAATCGCAGTCGACTGAAGACCCGGATTTGGCCAAAGCGGAGCCGCGTTTCCACTTCGACAACAAGAGCTGGGCGCTGCCAGCATCCGAGGCCGAGTATGCCGAGGGCATCAAGTCGCTGGACCGTTATCTGGAGCGCCTGGGTGATCCGAGCAAGCCCAATGCGCAGTTCTATACCCGCGCTGACAACCTGAACAACTGGCTGGGTGATGCGGCGACACGCCTGGGTTCCTTGTCGCAACGCCTTTCGGCCAGTGTGGGTCAGGTGCGTTTGAATACGGCAGTGGTTGATCCGGCTCTGGCCGAGAGCGTGGCACAGGCTGACTTTGTTGCTGGGGTGAACTACGAAACGCCGTGGCTGCAGATCGACAACGTGTTCTACGAAGCACGTGGCCAGGCCTGGGCGCTGGCGCATCTGCTGCGCGCGATCGAAGTGGATTTCGCTGACGTGTTGGCGAAGAAGAACGCCACGGTCAGCGTACGGCAGATCATTCGTGAGCTGGAGGCTGCTCAGGAGCCACTGTGGAGCCCGATGGTGCTCAATGGCAGTGGTTATGGCCTGTTGGCCAACCATTCGTTGGTGATGGCCAACTACATTTCGCGCGCTAATGCCGGTCTGATCGACTTGCGCCAATTGTTGTCGCAGGGCTGATCGGTGGCCTGGTCCGATGCTGAGGTGGCGCATCGCGCGGCCTCGGATGCCGAGCGTATTGCCTGGGTCGATGAGCAGGACCGCCCGCTCGGCGGCATGCTGCGCAGCGAGTTACGCGAGCGGCACCTGCTCGGACGTTGTACCTACATTCTGCTGTTCAATAGCGCCGGCTTGCTCTGTGTGCACCGTCGCACCCTGAGCAAGGCGCTGTATCCCGGCTATTGGGATGTGGCGGCTGGCGGCATGGTGCTGGAGGACGAGGGCTATGCCGAGTCCGCCGCCCGTGAGTTGGCCGAAGAGCTGGGTATCGAGGGTGTGCTGCTGACCGAACATGGCCACTTTTTCTACGACGCAGTGGAAAGCCGTCTGTGGTGCCGGGTTTACTCGGCAGTGTCCGATGCACCGCTGCGGTTACAGCCGGAGGAAGTGCTGGAGGCGCGGTTTATCTCCATAGAAGAAGCGCTGGCCGAGGCACGCCACTTAACGTATTGCCCTGACTCTCTGGTCGCCTTGCAGCGTTATCTGGCTGCGTAGCCCATTGCGTTGCGGCGTCGGCTAGTCCTGCATCGCCGCAGCAGTTGTGCAAAATATCGGGGCGTGTTGTTCGGCAATCCGCACAGCGTCGCCAATCCGCCGGGTAATGGCGCATTTTCACACTTAGCAGCCAGGGCTTTTGCCGTTACACTGCGCCGCCTTCAAGCCTTGGCCGTAAGCCGAGGTGCGCTGCCCCTGCCAGAGTGGGGCCTCGCGGCTGATCATTATCAGCCAGTCGCTATCCTGACCCCTATGAGGAAAAGCCGGTGGTCAAGAAAGCTTCGTCATTTTCCGCCTTGAGCGGTTTGGTGTATTCCACTGACAGCGGTCGGCACTGCCCGGACTGCAGTCAGCCTGTGGACGCCTGCATCTGTAAACAAACCCAGATTCCTGAAGGCGATGGCATTGCCCGCGTGCGCCGGGAAACCAAAGGCCGTGGCGGCAAAACGGTGACCAGCATCAGCGGTGTGCCCTTGCCTGAAGAACCGCTGAAAGAGCTGGTGGCGGCGCTGAAAAAACGTTGCGGCTGCGGCGGTTCGCTCAAGGACGGGGTTATCGAGATTCAGGGTGATCACGTCGAATTGCTGCTTGCCGAGCTGATCAAGCGCGGCTTCAAAGCCAAGAAATCCGGCGGCTGAGCCAGTCTTTTCTAAACTTGCTCGGCAGTTGCATGGTCAACTGCCGAGTTATTGTCATTTACAGACTTTAATCTGTACGCGCCTTGGCCAGCCCAAGGCCACCATCGCCAGTAAGGGAGACTTCGATGTCTGTACGACGCACACGCAAAGATGACGGTAGCCAGTGGACCGTAGCGGACAGCCGCAGTGTTTACGGGATTCGCCATTGGGGCGCGGGGTATTTTGCGATCAATGATCAGGGTCGTGTAGAAGTGCGCCCGAATGGCCCGCAAAGTGCGCCGATCGACCTGTATCAGCAGGTTGATGAGCTGCGCTCCAGTGGTTTGTCGCTGCCTTTGCTGGTGCGTTTTCCGGATATTTTGCAAAACCGTGTACGACAGCTCACCGGCGCTTTTGATGCCAACATTGCGCGTCTGGAATACCAAGGCCGTTACACCGCGCTGTACCCAATCAAGGTCAACCAGCAAGAAGCGGTGGTGGAAAACATCATCGCCACGCAGAACGTTTCGATTGGCCTGGAAGCCGGTTCCAAGCCCGAACTGATGGCGGTGCTGGCGCTGGCCCCGAAGGGCGGCACCATCGTCTGCAACGGCTACAAAGACCGTGAGTTCATCAAGCTGGCGCTGATGGGGCAGAAGCTCGGTCACAACGTGTTTATCGTGATCGAGAAAGAGTCCGAAGTGCAGCTGGTGATTGAGGAGGCGGCCGAGCTTAAGGTTACGCCGCAGATCGGCCTGCGCGTGCGTTTGTCGTCGCTGGCATCGAGCAAGTGGGCGGACACTGGCGGCGAGAAGTCCAAGTTTGGCCTGTCGGCAGCTCAGCTGCTGTCGGTGGTTGAGCGCTTCAGCAAGGCGGGTCTCGATCAAGGTATTCGCCTGCTGCATTTCCACATGGGCTCGCAGATCGCCAATATTGCCGACTACCGCAAAGGCTTTCGTGAGGCCATTCGTTACTACGGCGAGCTGCGTTCACTGGGCCTGCCGGTCGATCACATCGATGTCGGCGGCGGCCTGGGCGTGGATTACGACGGCACCCATTCGCGCAATGCCAGCTCGATCAATTACGACATGGATGACTACGCCGCCACGGTGGTCGACATGCTCAAGGAGTTCTGCGACCGCCAGGATATTCCGCATCCGCACATCTTTTCCGAGAGCGGCCGCGCGATGACTGCGCACCATGCGGTGCTGGTGGTGCAAGTCACCGATGTGGAAAAACACAACGATGAGCGGCCGAAAATCGATGCAACCGTCGAGCAGCCGGAAACCCTGCAAGCGCTGATTGAGCTGCTGGGCGATACCGATCCAGAAATGGTCGCCGAGAGTTACTGGCGTGCCACCCACTTTATTGAAGAGGTGGCGGCGCAGTACTCAGCGGGCAAGCTCGATTTGCCGCAAAAGGCCTTGGCCGAGCAATGCTACTTTGCCATTTGCCGTCGCCTGCACAACCAGCTCAAGGCACGCCAGCGCTCTCACCGCGCCGTGCTGGATGAGCTGAACGACAAACTGGCGGATAAGTACATCTGTAACTTCTCGGTGTTCCAGAGCCTGCCGGACACCTGGGCGATTGGGCAGATTCTGCCGATTCTGCCGCTTGATCGTTTGGATGAAGAGCCGATGCGCCGTGCGGTACTGCAGGACTTGACCTGTGACTCCGATGGCAAGATCCGCCAGTACGTCGACGAGCAGAGCATTGAGACCAGCCTGCCGGTGCACGAACTGCGCGAGGGTGAGGACTACGTGTTGGGCATCTTCCTAGTCGGTGCCTATCAGGAAATTCTTGGTGACATGCACAACCTGTTCGGCGACACCGACTCGGTCAATATCTACCAAAACGCCGACGGCAGCGTGTATCACGCCGGTATCGAAACCCACGACACCATCGAGGACATGCTGCGCTACGTGCACCTGTCGCCCGAGGAGCTGATGACCCACTACCGCGACAAGGTGGCCAGCGCCAAGATCAGCCCGCGTGAGCGTACGCAGTACCTGGATGCCTTGCGTTTAGGGCTGACCCGTTCGTCCTACCTGTCTTCATAGTCGCGCGCTGCATACAAAAGGCCTCGCTCTTGCGGGGCCTTTTGTTATCTGTGGCACTGTTTAATCGTTTGGGGAAACTCTGAAAGAGACTTCCTGATTTTGGCAAAATACCTGGACTCCACCCGCCGAATTTTCCGATGAAGCAGACGACCTTCGCCGATGCCGAGCAAGCAGACCCGCAAGGAATTGTTCCTGATCGAGATGGATCAGGTGGTGCCGTGGAAGGGGCTGATTGCCTTGATTGAGCCGCACTACCCGAAAGGTGAAGGAGGGCGTCCGGCCTACCCGCTGATGGCGATGCTGCGTGTGCACCTGATGCAGAACTGGTTCGGCTACAGCGATCCTGCTATGGAAGAAGCGCTGTACGAGACGACCATCCTGCGTCAGTTCGCTGGGCTAAGCCTGGAGCGCATTCCCGACGAAACCACCATCCTCAACTTCCGTCGTTTGTTGGAGAAACATGAGCTGGCGGCCGGCATCCTTGGCGTGATCAATGGCTACCTGGGCGATCGTGGCCTGTCGCTGCGCCAAGGCACCATCGTCGATGCCACGTTGATCCATGCTCCCAGTTCGACGAAGAACAAGGACGGCAAGCGCGACCCGGAAATGCACCAGACCAAGAAGGGCAACCAGTATTACTTCGGCATGAAGGCTCACATTGGTGTCGATGAGGAATCGGGTCTGGTGCACAGCGTGGTCGGGACGGCAGCCAATGTTGCAGACGTTACTCAGGTCGACAAACTGCTGCACGGCCAAGAAAGCATGGTTGCAGCCGATGCGGGATACACCGGCGTCGAGAAGCGACTCGAGCATGAAGGACGCGAAGTCATCTGGCAGATTGCGGCGCGCCGGAGTACGTATAAGAAGCTGGGCAAGAACAACCCGCTCTACAAAGTCAGACGCAAGATTGAGAAAGCCAAGGCCCAGGTTCGCGCCAAGGTTGAACACCCGTTGCGGGTGATCAAGCGGCAGTTTGGTCATGTGAAAACGCGCTTCCGAGATCTGGCGAAGAATACAGCTCAGCTGATGACCTTGTTTGCCCTGTCGAACCTATGGATGGCGCGCCGGCATTTGCTGACGAATGCGGGAGAGGTGCACCTGTAATGTGGGGAATGGCCGCTACGAGGTGCTCGTGACGGCCCAAAACGGAGAGCTGAGCGAACAACCTGACCGGTTTTGATTGGTGGGTGCGTTCAAAATCGGCAGAGACCGAAGTCGGCCGGAAATGTAGGGCTACTTCAGACCATCCCTAGTTGGCAAATAGACTTAGAATGGGTTGGCAGTCCTGTGAGTTGGTGCTGCACGGATTTTAAAGGAGATGGTAGGTTTTTGAAGGTTCCCTACCGAGGTGAACCCAGTCTCGCTGGTTCTCAGAGGCGAGCAATGACAGGCGCTGGACGTCTGTGCGCCTGTCATTAGTGTCGCTTCGATTATGGGAAATTCGGCTTTGAAAGACCGAGAACGGTGCCGATGTCGAATGCCACGCCCGCGTAGAACGTCCAGCCGTCATTCATGCGGGAGGTGGAATAGTCGGCAGTAACCGTTGTGTTCGGGTCGATGACATAAGCGGCGCCGAGTTCTAGAAAGCCTGCGCCAATTCCGATGCGGGTATGAACATCGAACTGAAACGTGTCTTTGGGCTGGGAGTCGGTGATTCCGGTCAGGAAGCGCCGGGCATTCGTCTCGTAGGCGGCGCGTTCGTCGCTCAAACCGATGTAATGAATCGTAGCGCCGACACTGGTGAACGGGTTTTCTTTCCAGAAGCCAGCATACTCAGCGCCTGCAAACGCTTCCCAAGGATAAGCTTGACCATCGCCGAACGTATGAAATGCGCCGCCATAGAGAGCGACATTTTCGGGGAAAGGCGTTCCATCCGGCTGGCTCCACACAACTTTTCGGGCCTGCGCGAAAACACCATTGGAGCCGCCATCATGCTCGATGACAACCTGATTAGGTCCGAAGGTCGGGTTGCCCCAGCCCGTGCCATAGAGCGCATCCGTATAATCCGCAGAGCGTCGATAGGCGCCGATTTCGTAGTTGAAAGGCTTGTCGCCATCTTTGAAACCTTCGCGCTGGGCAAGATGCATCACTGCCGTATAGCCCTGTGATGAGCCCTTGCTCCAATCCCACCCAGACCCGGTCTGCCAGTTTTCCGGATTGTCTTCCGTCACCACTGCACCCAGCGAAAGATTGGGGGAGAGATTGTAAGCGACCCTGCCCCCCCATTGAGCCAAGGTATTGCCCGGCCCGTTCAAGACCAGGGGGCGAGTTTGTGCGATACAGCCCATGCCGCCACAAAACTCTGAGCGAAAAAATTCCGGCCACATATTTAATCGGCCGCCTTCAAGCTCAAGTTTATGGTCGAAAAGTTCTGCGCTCAATGTCAGTCGTGTCAGATCTGATCGACCGTCAGCGTAAGGATCTGTGGCATAGAAGGCGTTCGAGACTTCGAACAGGTATTTGTCCTGATTGTAGGTTGCAACATTAACCGTTTCGACCAAGTTGATCTTAAATTTGTCGGTGAAATGATAAGTTGCGTCGAACATCTGAAATCCGATGTTCATCTTTTTGCCGGGCGTGAAACCGAAGTCCGGTGTGCTGGAGTAGAGATTGATGTAGTGGATACGAAGGTCGAGCCCCGCGTCCCGCAATGATTCTCCCACTTCAGATAATGGACCAGGCGGCAGGCCCTGTATTGCAGGAGGCTGCAGCGATTCGGGCACGTTTGTGCCAGAGGCGGCAACAGGTAGAGAATAGATTAAGAATACGCAAGATGCGAAAAGAACTCTGAATAGCATTGCCACGGATTTCATTATTATTGTTCCCATGCTGGGTTAATTGATGTTTTTGCGATTGACCGGCGTCAAGCGCTCGCGTCGTCCTGGTTCCATTGCTGAATGGAGTGGCGGTTCCCGTGAATATTTCCGTAGAACCGCGGCGTTCTGCGATGCACTTCACGCTGGACACAAGCCTCTGAACCCACGGAATGAAACCGCAGCAACTTCAGAGTTTCAGGGGGGGGAGCCCTCCGAAAAGAACCGAGTGAGCCCTGCAGGCAGCAGGCGAGTTGCTGCCTGCAGGAGGCAACAAATAACAGCGATGGCAATGATAAGAGTGGATCAGCCGGGCCCCGAATAGCCCATGTTTGCACCATCAAGCTTCCCGCAAGTGGGCTAAGTGCACCGCTAATCATTGTTATTGCAGGATCGGCTACGTCAACATTCCCGCAGGGGGCTACTCTCAAAATCAGCCCGAGCAGGAGTGTATGCGAGACAATCATCAAAAAAGGAACGAACAAATCGGCTGCACCAACCCCAGCTTCATTGAGCGGAAAAACAATCACTGCTGAAAGAATTGCCTGCATCATTATTTCTGCCATGCCCGCATGAACGGGCTGAGGTTTTTCATGAATACGGCAATAAGCTCAATAAGACGACATATAGCTGAGCGGTTTTGATTGTGGAGCGGCCCTACCCGTGATTGCTGGTGATCTTCTCGAAAGTGAAAATTTATGAGCTGATTGAAAATTATTCCGAGCAAACTCAGAGCAAGAAGCCAGACTGTATCCGTTAAACCAACTGCTGAAGGTGCGTCTGCCGGCGTGCATTCGGATGTGACAATCACGCTCTTCCTATGGGGAATCAATAGAATATTCACCAGCGCTGCCGCTGCCATAATATCTAAGAAGATTAGAAGCCGGCTGTGTGACTCTGTGGCGGCAATAATTTCTATACATGCGCATATGAGCGCAATGCTGAACACATCAAGGCCTGTGGTGGTGAGAGTAACGGTGCGGTGCTTGATGGGCCGGCCAATAGCGCCATTAATCACCGATAGCCTGCACACTAAAAAGAGGGCGTGCAAAAGCAGAAATGTGAGGAAGTCTGATGCAAACCAAATCACCATGAAGCACAGGCTCGCCATTGCGACCCGCACAGCGGGAACCCAGGGCACGGAATAGTGATGAAGCAGCAAGTCCAGCAGGCACCTTGCCGCGATAACGCTGATCAGGAGCGACAGGGCGATGCTATTCGCCTGAGCAGGCGAATATTTGTAGCCTTCTACAAGGCCTCCGACCCACAGTGGAAGTAAAACGATATCGATCATCCATGCGACATGACCGGCTATAAGCGCAATGCGGAAACTGCGTGAATCCGCACTATTCACGGCAGTCTCCCACACTGAATGAAGACTTCGATACGTGTGATCGCTTGGAACAACCCCTAGGAGCAGTCTTCTGTTTTTCCGGCCACTCGCAAGCTGTTCGATCGCTGTACCAACCGTCAATCGACAGTTGAGTCTGCGATAGCGCATAGAAAAAAACCGCCCTAACCGAAGCCCAGGGGCGGTCACAAGCATCAAATGCTGAGCCATTTCCCTTCTCCCAACGAATGATTTCGCAAAAAGGCGCGCTAAATCATTCCCAGGATCACGCTAGGCTCGATTTTGAAAGAAGTCAATTGATTTGACTATTTTGCTCTTTCTCGTTTTGCTTCTGCCTTGGAGGCATCTGTCTGCTTTGGCTGTCTTTCCCGCGTCACGGGCCTGACGTCAACGCCACTACTTGCAAGTTCGTCATCGAATGGAAGGATTGGTGGTGCGCCCCAGTCCAACTCGAGTACCGCACGAAATACGCCCATCCGATCTGCCCCGATGACATGGGCCAAATGGCTTTCCAACTGATGCAGAGCTTTGAATATGACATCCAGCTGAGTTCGTCCGAATGGGCTGAAGTCCACCAGCGAAGCACGAGCATCACTTGGGTCGGGCGTTACGATCAGCCATCCGAGCTTTTGGAAGTCTGCGAGGATAAGACTTACGGCTTGCTTGGTAACACCCACGGCGCGAGCCAAGCGGACAGGGCGCTGTTCTCCCAGAGCCAGATTTAGAAGAACCATCGCCTGAGCCCGTGTAACGGGCGTCTGGCCGTGGCGTAATTGAATCTCCCTAAGGGCTTCGTCAAACCAGTAGGTTGCCCTGACCAGGTGAGGAAGGATCGGCGACGAGGCAATGGACATTACAGACTTCTCTCACTTGTTTGCGCGCTAGGCGATTGCGCTTCAAGCATGCCGCGACACAGGGGGGATTGTACGACTAACCGGAATGGCCGTTCCGCCATTACATCAGGGACGGGGAGGGATACTACAAAATCAAAAATGATAATCACAGCAATATGTTGGCTGTCCATCTGCGGTTCCTTGCTTGGGATTTTGAGGCTACATGCTGGTTTTCCTTTGAGCTTTTTTCGGAGAGGGGGAATGCACATATAGTCAATCTACTTGACTATATGTGCGGTGCTTGTCTACATTCGGTGTCGATGATGAATGTCGAGCCAGCCTTGTCTACTCAGCGAGAAAGCATGGCTGTTTCAGCGCATGGCTCGACCATCATCCGTCGGCTTCACTGAGGCCGATTTTCGCCATGGGCCTCGGTTGAGGTCTGGCTCGTCTTGATACCTTCAAGGAACAACCGCCATGTCAGCAAGAGCCAGTCTGACCCTCACAAGGCAGACACGCATCAAACAGCCGGATACCAGCAGACTTCGCGCAGCAGGACTTGTTGTGGAGCATGCGGAGCTGGAACATTATCTGGGGCGCCATGCATCCGGCCGCGAGGCTTCACCTATCGCAGTAATCAAGCCGCGCACAACAGAAGACCTAGTGGAGGTGGTGAAGTGGGCGCGTAAAACCGCCACCGCATTGACCACCTTCAGTTCCGTCAGGGGGCCGAGGAGAACGGGGGCAACGTCGGAAAAACCGACGCTCTTTGTAGATCTTAGCGGTATGGATCGCCTTCTTTATGCCTGTCCCCAGGATGCGGTGGCAGTTATAGAGCCTGGGGTGACCTTCGGTAAAATTGATGAATTGCTGCGTCCGCACGGTCTACGCGCCTTTAAACCGCTGCGCCCGAGGGCAGGAAAATCGATCATTACCAGCTATCTGGAGCGCGAACCAAACCTTCAGTCTTCCGAGCAGTGGGATGTCCTTGATCCATTTGGTGGAACTCAGCTCGTGTTTGGAACGGGCGAAACATTCAAAACCGGCAGCGCTGCCATTGATGGATCGCTCGACGAAAACTGGAAGGCGGGGTTGCGTTATCTCTCGGCGGTTGGCCCCGGCGGAACCGATTTCTTAAGAGTAGTTCAGGGGTCGCAGGGCGCGTTCGCCATTATGAGTTGGGCGGCCATACTGTGTGAGCCTGTTCCGCACCGGGAGGCGGCACGCTTCGTCGGCTCGGATAGTCTCGAGCCTTTGATAAAACTGTCGGCGGAGTTGCACCGCCGTCGTATCGGCATGGCAACTTTTATTAGCAGCAACCTGCATCTGGCATCTGTGTTGGCGAAGAGAGCGGCAGATGTGCAGGTGACGGCATTGAGGCTCCCCCGTTTCACGCTTTACATCCAACTCACCGCTGTCTCTGAGTTTCCAGATGAAAAAATCAGCTACCAGTTGGCGGATCTGGATGATCTGTGCAAAACACTGGGGTTGATTGCAGAGCCTGGTTTAGCGGGGTTCGATGCATCAATGGTGGCAGAGCTGCAATCCTTGCCCGCTGACTTGGATTATAGAGACACTATTTCGGGGGCGCACCGTAGTGTGTTCTTCCTGAGCCAGCTCGATAAGGCGGAGACATTCATATCTCTGGCGCGCGAGCTACTTGGCGAAGACATCGCCGTTTATATACAGCCGCGGCTGCACGGTCGCAACTGCCACATTGAATTCATTCTGCCTTGCGATGCTGCATCCTCCCAACAGATATCAGCCAATGCAGCAATGGCTGAAAAGCTTGCTCACATCTGCTCTGCAGCAGGGGGGCTGTTTAGTCGCCCCTACGGGGCGTGGAGCGATATGGCATTTGCACGTAACCCGACCATCAAACCCTTCCTGCGGGAAACAAAATCCATCTTCGATCCTGATCATATTCTCAACCCCGGGAGGCTTTGCTTCTGATGCCTAACTCTAGCGCTACCCTTGAGTCTTTGAACGACAAGATTGCAAACTGCACGCGCTGCACCTTCTGCAAATGGGTGCCCGAGGTGAAAAGTGAAGCCTTTGCTGAGATATGTCCCAGTGTTCAACATGGAAAGTTCTTTTCCCACACAGCAGGCGGCAAGTTGATTGCGGCCTATTCACTTTTGCATGGCAAAACCGGGTATACGGAAAATCTCATCGACAATATCTACTCATGCTCCATGTGTGGTGGGTGCGATACGAGCTGCAAGACGCTGTTTGCAGAACATGTTGAGCCGCTGAACTCCCTGTATGCCTTGCGCCAGAGAGTGGTGAGTGATGGGCAAGCACCAGAACCACTTAAGGTCGTGCTTCAGCATTTGCGGCAAACCGGCAACCCCTTTGGCTGTGAGGGCGCCACGCGTGGTGATTGGGCCACGGGGCTCGATCTGAAGCAGACCAAGACCCATCAGGCTCCGTTCATCTTGCATGTCGGCGATGCGGCTTTCGAACCTCACCAATGGTCTGCATTGCATCACGTGGCTCGGCGAATGAACGCGGCAGGCGTGAATTTTGTGATCGGCGGCGTGGATGAGCCTGATACCGGCGGCTTGGCTTTCGACATTGGCGATCAGCAACTCGCGACCACGCTAGCGCAACGCACATTAGCCTGGCTTGAAAAGAGCAATGCAGAAACGCTTGTTGTTTACGGCGACGATTCCTTTTCTGCGTTCCGCAATATTTACCCTCGGCTTGGCCTGGCGCTCGGCAAGGTAAGGATTGTGCATATTGCACAATGGCTGGCGCAGCATCCCTCCAATGAAAAGGCTGACTGCGAGAAGGTTCGCGTTACCTATCACGATTCATGCAGGCTTGGGCGTCTTGGGGAAGAACACAAGCCTTGGGCCGGAAAGATGGTTCTCGCCTACAACTCAATTCCAATCCAGGAACCAGCAGGCCAGCTGCAGCTAGGGGGGGGGGGCGTTTACGAAGAGCCGCGAAAGCTGCTTGCCGATGCCAATGCTGAACTCGTTGAAATGGAGCGCATTCGGGAGTTTGCTTTTTGTTGCGGTGCTGGCGGCGGTGGCGCGCAGGCCAATCCGGAATTTGCTCGAGCAGCGGCCCGCCACCGGCTGCAAGAGGCTGAAAGCACCGGCGCGGAGTTTCTCGTTTCAAGTTGCTCAAGCTGCAGCCACCATCTGAAGCAGGTGGCGGAGCAAGAGGGCTCATCGCTCAAGATCGTGGGGCTGGTCGAGTTCCTACAGCATCGGGAAACGGCACCCATCGCGACAGCCGCATCTCACGCGGGAGAATAAACATGTCACACGACCCAAACGAAGTTTTGCACGCGCTGCAATCAATTGTGGGTGAAGCCCATGTTTCCAATGATCCGAATGTCATCTGCAGCTACGCGTGGAATGGCGGCGTTGGCTCCATGCCCGGGCCGAAGTTTCTGAAAAACTGGCCTATCGCTGTTGTTCTGCCAAGCTCCACCGAAGAGGTCGCAGCGATCATCAAGTGCTGCGTATCGCGCGGTCTTCCGTTCCGCCCGCTCAGTTCCGGCAACGGCGGCACCTATCTCAGTGCGAGCACAAACACAGTGGTGATAGATCTGTGCCGGATGAACCGCCTGATCAAAATGGATGCCACGAACCAGATGGCGGTGATTGAGCCCTATGTTACTGCAGGCCGACTCCAAGCTGAAGCAATGAAGGTGGGGCTGACCTGTCACATTGTCGGTGCAGGCCCTTCTCACTCGCCACTCGCATCGGCAACCTCTTTCCTCGGTGTCGGAATCACGGGGGCAAGCACGGGCGCGAATTTCCGCAACATCATGGGTATCGAATGGGTCACCCCTCAGGGAGAAATCGTTCGCATCGGCTCACTGGGTGGCGATGACGACTGGTTCAGTGAGGAAGGGCCTGGGCCGGGTCTTCGCGGAATGATCAGGGGGCTGATCGGTGCGAACGGTGGATTGGGTGTCTTCACCCGCATCGGATATAAGCTTTATCCATGGGCGGGGCCTGAGGCGCTGACCACGACAGGCAAAAGCCCTCTCAAGGGCATGGTCATCGATCAGAATATGCGCCTTTTTCTGCCCGTATGGGATACGGTCGAGCAGATGCGCGACGCCAGCTTTCGGTTGAACCGGTCTGGCGTGGCTTTTGCCTTGTTGCGAATGCCACCCAACCATATCGGCTGGACGCTCACTGCCGATAACGCCGAATATGCCCGCCAAAGAGAGAGTGGAACACTGGCGCAATGTGCGCGACCAGAAAACCGCTTTGCATGGCAGGTTTTAACGATAGGCCACTCGCCTGGCGAGGCGGCTTACCAGCAAAAGACCGTTGAGCATATCGTCGCCTCAACCGGCGGTCGCATGATCCCGGTGGAGCAGAATGATGCTGAGGTTCTGGTACGTACCTTGGTCACGTCGCTCTATGTCAGTCGTGTTTTTCGCGGTGCCGGATCCGGTGGCACCAGCTTTGGCGTCATGGAAACCTTCAATCTGCTGCCCGATGTTATCCAGGCCAGTGAAAACATCATGGAGAAAGATCGTGCGCCGGGGCAAAGTTTTGCTGCAGATGGCGAGGAAGGTTGTTGGGCCTGGCCAACGGAAAGCCGTCATCTTTGGACAGAAAACATCTTCGCATCACAGGCCGGAACCGTTAAAGGCGTTGGTGCTGCGTGGAAAGGCTTTCTTAGACACCTCAACATGGTGGATCTAAACCCGCGTCTCGGTCTCATGGCATTCATGGCCGGGCCGCTGATTGAGCTGTTCGGCCCGCGCTATAGCAACGTGGCAAACTGGATGCGCCGCATCAAGCGACGTGTCGATCCGGCGGGGCTTGCAGATTCGACCGTCCATGTTGGCCGCGAGGAATTGCCGATCGCCAAATGGTGGCCGCTCCTGCAAAGACTTGCCTTTTCAAAAGCAGGCGGGCCAGCACTTCACCTGGTGTGCATGCTGTTAGGGGTTATCAGCAAACCCGCAAAACTGCCAAAACAGAAGCCTTCTCCAGACAGCCATTAATGGATACGAAGAGCCGAAGTTTGCCATCTCGAGAAGGCGTGAGCGCCCTCGAGATGGCTCAGCGCAGCTCACATGCGGATATTGGCGTTGCCAGATTGGTAAGGATCACCATCTGCCGATCCTTACGGTGCTGCATCGACCAGCCGACTACCAGATTGCTGTACAGGTCGAGTACCACGCATAAGAAGAGCTTGCCTTCCAGTGTGGCTATTTCCGTGATGTCCGTAACCCACTTGCTCTCCGCTTCCTGCGCGGTGAAAGCGCGCTCCAGCAGACTTCTCACACCTGCTGGACGGGTCACAGGCGACTCTTCCAAAGCCACACCTCTTCCGACGTCGCGAGCCTTGAATTCGCTCCACGGCCATTAGGCGGGCACGGTTCAGGCTGACGGTCTCGTCCTCGTCGAGCAGATCCTCATGCCTCCGTTGCGCTCCGATCACACCACGGCTGTTCTCGTGGATATCCCGAATGCGCCTCACCAGGCGCGCATTCTCTTGAGCTAGCAGGCTTGGCTGTTCAAAGATAAGCCACGCCACGATTTCCAGACATCATGCCTTCTATTATGCGCGCCGCGACCTGCGTGGAACGTTCAATCAGTCTGTGGGGGCACAGCCTGACGGCTGATCCGCGCCGTACTTTCAGCAATTGGAATGGCGGATCTGTTCGATGATCTTGCGTGCACGATTGGCCCCTACATCGACGTGGATGTCGACCATGGGGCGACCGCCGAAACGGCACATGTTTTGGTATTGCGCTTCGATGACGACTTTATCCTCATCGAAAGTCAGAACAGTCTGTTCGATGACCTTTTCCAGCGTCGTCTGTGGGTCGCGAATGGGGTTGGTCGCCATGGTCCAGAAATAGTGGCTGGTGGTTTCAGTTTCTGGAGTTACACCATGGAAACCGCGCATATGGAAACCGCCACGCTCAGGATCCTCGACGGCCTCTGTGTTGACGTCTACGGCGCCGGTCCAGATTCGCAGATGGCTGACATGGAATTCGATTTCTTGCCAGCGATCTACATTTCCTTTGAAAGGATATGCTGCTGTATAGGTGGGCGGAGGTGTTGAGTTCAGCATGTGACGTACTACCCGCACTACGTTATCGGTGCTTTCAACTTTCATCTGCGCGTTCATGTGAATGCTGGCGTTGCCACCTATGGTGCGCAGATGCACGTAACCCAGGTGGCTGAGGTCTAGCAAGTTGTCATGAATGAGTTGGTAGGGCGCGTTGTAGTGGTAGACATCGCCATCGAACAGGTACTTGCCGTTGCTGTGGACGTCATACGCGGGGGGGGCACAAGTCGGCTGCGGATGAGCCTGGCTGCCAAACCAGATCCAGACGATCTGATCGCGTTCACATACAACGTAGGGGGTGACCTTGGCCTTGCTGGGAATTTTTTCCTGTCCGGGAATTTCCACGCATTTGCCATCCCCGTTGAACAGTAGGCCGTGATAACCACAGCGCAAACCCCGTTCTTCTAATGTGCCGCTGGACAGCGGCAGTGCGCGGTGACAGCAGCGATCCTCCAGAGCCGCGACCTGACCGTCGGCTGTACGGAACAAAACCATCGGCGTGCTGAGCAGGGTTCTGCCGAGAGGCTTGTCCTTGAGTTCCGAACTCAGTGCGGCGACATACCATTGATCCAGCGGAAAGCTAGGGGCTTTGGTGGGAGAAATGGCCTCATAGGCCATGCTTTGGGCATTGGATGTAGTCATGCTGACCTCCAGGTTTCACGGTTTTTGTTATATCGGTGCTGCTACAGGTCGAGAACCAAGCGAGGGCTCCGGGCGCGTGAGCAGCAGGGTGTGAACTGATCGTTACGGGCTTGCTCGGCTGGGGTCATGAACTGGTCACGATGCTCAGGAATACCTTGCAATACACGGGTGATACAGGAGCCGCAGATTCCTTGCTCGCAGGAGCTTTCAATCGCGATACCAGCCTCGTCGAGCACTTCAAAAGCGCTGCGTCCGGCAGGGATATGAAAGACCTGGCCGGTGCTGGCCAGCTCGATCTCGAATGGTCGATCCGCCTCATGTTCTCTGGCACTGGGGGCAAAGAACTCGCGATGCACCCGTTGCTCCGGCCAATCGCACGCTTGCGCTGTTTCAATGATGTGCGAGATGAAGCCACCTGGGCCGCAGACGTATAGATGGGTCCCAGATTCAGGAATACTCAATAGGGCAGTGGCGTTGAGCTTCTGCTCTGAACTACCACTGTCGTCATGCAGCCACACCTTGCGAGCAAAAGGTGAGTCCAGAAGCTGTTTTATAAAGGCGGCGTTCTGCCGTGAGCGGAAGCAGTAATGCAACTCAAAGACCATGCCGAGTTGCCACAACTCATGGGCCATGGCCAGTATCGGTGTGATACCGATGCCGCCTGCAAACAGCAAGTGACGTTTGCCTTCCTTTACGATGGGAAACAGATTGCGTGGCTCACTGATGTCGAGGAATTGCCCTTCGACTACCTGAGCGTGCATGGCGAGCGACCCGCCACGGGAGTTTGGGTCTTTGAGTACGGCGATTTGATAGCGATGACGTTCGTGCGGGGAATTGCAGAGTGAATACTGGCGTACAAGGCCATTACCGATATGAACATCAATGTGCGCACCTGCGCTGAAAGGAGGCAGCGCACTACCGTTGGTTGCGGTCAGTTCATAGCTATGGATACCTTCGGCTTCGTTTTGTTTTTTTGTAACGCGAACTTGGAGCATGACTTGTCCCTCCACATTGAAGTGGCTGCTGAAAAATGGGGGAATCTAAGACCGTGTGGCGTGTTAGCCAGAAGCGGTCAGTAATCGAAGGGAGGGGGTATTAGCAAGGCATGGCGGCGGTTCATGGCGAAGACCTATTAATTGTTTTTGTCAGGTTCTGCGGCGGCATACCATAGGTACTAGAGCCGCATCGTTGGGGAAATCCTCTGGGTTTTTGGTTGCGGTGTCAACTAAATGTATTGATCAGTTCGTTATTAAGGCGCCCACTTCAAATGCCCAAAAAATCTCAACTGAATCTCGCGCGCTATGTCCCAGGCCTGCTGACTTTCCTGGCCAACAAGCTGGCGACGGGGGCTTCGCAGTGCTATCGCAAGCACTTTGGCATCGGTGTGGTGGAGTGGCGAATGCTGTCGATGTTGGCGGTGGAGAACGACATTTCCGCCAATCGCATCTGTCAGGTCATCGGCCTGGACAAGAGCGCGGTCAGTCGGTCGTTGCAGGTGCTGGAGGCATCGGGCTATGTCAGCAGTCGGATTGATCCGGGGGATGCGCGGCGCAATACCGTCAGCCTCACTGAGGCTGGCCGAGCGTTACATGACCGAGTTTTGCTGGTGGCTTTGGAGCGTGAGCGGCGATTACTGAGAGGCCTATCGCCAGAAGAAGTCGATATCCTGATTGAGCTTCTGGGGCGCCTGCACGGTCAAGTGGCTCATGTGAATGAGTATGAGCCTCTAGACGACTGAGTGTCGTCCCGTCACCCTATGTTAAGCCCTCTTTTCGTCATCGCCTGATGGCGTTAGGGATACGCTGAAGAAAACTTGGTGAGTCTGGTGAAATACGCTGATCCCGTTGACTGAGTATTCCGATGAAGCAGATGACCTTCGCCGAGGCTGACAAAATCAGCAGAAGCTCAAGTCGATCGCAAATGCAGGGCTGCATCAGACCATCCTGTAGATGCCATGCTGCAGCAGGCGAATGGAGTCTTGCAGGTGTGGTGACGCGCTCAAACTATTTTGGCGCGGTGGGGCAAGACCCAGGCTCTGTGCCCTCATAAATTGGATGAAAAGGAACCTCCGAGGTTCTTGCTCACAAGTCCAATAATAGAGCCCTAACGATGAATACTATTTCTCGTCGCATCATGCCTGCCGTGTTACTCATTTCCTCGCTTTCCGCATCACTCGCCAAGCGTGTGCCTGTTCATCTTCCCTAGGGATGGTCTGAAAAGACTTCCCGAATTTGGTGAAATACGCCGATCCTGCTAGCCGAGTTCTTCTATGAAGCAGATGACCTTCGCCGATGCCGAGTACGCTGGCAAGCGCAAACAGACCCGCAAGGAATTGTTCCTGATCGAGAGGGATCAGGTGGTGCCGAGGAAGGGCGCTACTTCTGGGCGGAAAACATCATCAACTTCAACCCGGCGCAAAAGCCCGCGCGGGTCGCCGCCGCCCGGGCATTGCTGGAGCACTTTGCCGTCAGTTGGAAGGATCCCGTCGGCATGCTCGCCCTTGGCGTCGGCCCGATCATGGATCTGCAGGGCGACAAGATTGGCGCGCCGCAGAACTACATTCGCCAGGTCAAGAAGCATCTGGATCCCACCGATGTGTCGAAGTCCAAGGACTTCGTGATC
>NZ_JAYGFK010000008.1:0-15602 GCF_046581935.1 Pseudomonas sp. | reverse complement strand
TTGCCGTTTCACTCGCGGCCACGCGGCTCGCGATGAAACGGCAACAGACCCTGCGCCCATTCCGCGACCTTTTGACCCGCATTAGAAATGCTAATCCATCTTATTTAAATTCCGTTAGCCTGCTAATCTTGCCGCCTCTTTCCTGCTCGCCCGGATAATTCACCGATGTTGCCGCACCTGCGCTGCCTGTATCCGCTTCTGGCCCTCGCCTTGGTCGCCTGCGAACAACAACCACGCTTCACTAAAGCAGAGCCTGGCGAAGCCCTCTCTGCCGGTAGCGCCACTGTGCGTAAGGCTGATCAGAATTCCTTCTCCCAGCCGTCGGCCAATCTCGCACCGTCGCGCCGCCTCGATTTCAGCGTCGGCAACAGCTTCTTCCGTAACCCGTGGGTAACCGCGCCTGCCACTACCACGGCGCGCGACGGCCTCGGCCCGCTGTTCAATACCAACGGCTGCCAGAATTGCCATATCAAGGACGGTCGCGGCCACCCACCAGAACCGAATGCGCAGAGCGCGGCATCCATGTTGGTACGCCTGTCGATTCCGGCAGGCAGTGAACATGCCGAGATTATCCGCCGCCTCGGTGTACTGGCAGAACCGACTTACGGTGGCCAACTGCAAGATATGGCCAACCCAGGTATCGCCCCTGAAGGCAAAGTGCGCGTCAGCTACAGCATGCAATTGGTCAGCTTTGCCGATGGCCAGCAGGTCGAGCTACGCAAACCCAGCTTGGAAATCACTCAGCTCAACTACGGGCCGCTGCACCCCGATACGCTGTTTTCCGCCCGAGTGGCCCCACCGATGATAGGCCTTGGCCTGCTGGAAGCCATTCCCGAAGCAGCGATCCTGGCCAATGCCGACCCGGATGACCGCAATGGCGATGGCATCTCCGGGCGTGCCAATCAGGTATGGGACCGCGCTCAACAGCGCACCGTACTCGGTCGTTTCGGCTGGAAAGCCGGGCAACCCACGCTCAACCAGCAAAATGCCGAGGCCTTTGCCAACGACATGGGCCTGACCACCAGCCTGATTGCCCATGACAGCTGCACCGAGGCCCAGCAAGACTGCCGCAACGCCCCCAATGGCGGCGAGCCTGAAGTCAGCGACAACATTCTCGCCAGCGTGCTGTTCTACTCGCGCAACCTGGGCGTACCAGCGCGGCGCGGCGTAGGCACGCCACAGGTGCTCGCCGGCAAAAACCTGTTCTACCAGGCCGGTTGTCAGGGCTGCCATACGCCACAGTTCACCACCGCCGCCGACGCAGCCGAGCCAGAACTGGCCAATCAGACGATTCGCCCCTACAGCGACTTGCTGCTGCATGACATGGGCGCAGGTCTGGCCGACAATCGCCCGGAGTTCCTCGCTAGCGGTCAGGAATGGCGCACGCCGCCATTGTGGGGAATCGGCTTGACGGAAACGGTCAACGGCCACACTCAGTTCCTGCATGACGGCCGCGCCCGCAACCTACTGGAGGCTATTCTCTGGCATGGCGGCGAAGCCGAAGCAGCCAAGCAACAGGTCCTGACTTTTAATGTCGATGAGCGCTCTGCGCTGTTGGCCTTTTTGAATTCGTTGTAAGGAGCCGTAGATGATCCGCTCACCCCTCACCCTTGCCGCGCTCAGCCTGACCCTCGCGGCCTGCAGCCCAAGCAACCCGCAGCAGCAGGTTAGCCGTGCCCTTACCGATGGCGTGATACTGCCAATCTACAGCGCCTGGAGCGAGGCAGATCGGCAACTGGCGAGCAGCGCGCAGGCCTTCTGCAGCGACCAACAGAGCCTGGTCGACGCCCGCCAGGCGTTCGCCAGTGCGCAAAGCGCCTGGGCGGCCATACAACCCGTAGCCATTGGTCCCCTGTCAGAAGGCAACCTTGCCTGGCAGGTGCAGTTCTGGCCGGACAAGAAGAACTTGGTAGCACGTCAGGTTGAGGCGCTGCTTAACAGCAAACCTGCACTGACCTCGGCCGATCTGGATAAATCCAGCGTCGTGGTGCAAGGCCTGACCGCCTATGAATACCTGCTGTTCGATTCGGCAATCGACCTCAACAACGCCGAACAGAAGGCGCGCTACTGCCCGCTGCTGATCGCCGTCGGCGAGCACCAGCAAACCCTATCCGCCAACGTTCTGATCAATTGGCAGAGCAAGGATGGTATGGCCGCACAGCTGAAGGACTTCCCCAATGCGCGCTACGCCGAAGCGCCAGAAGCGGTGGCCGACTTGCTGCGCACTCAGGTCAGCGCCATCGATGGGCTGAAAAAGAAACTCGGCACGCCAATGGGCCGCCAGACCAAAGGCCAGCCACAGCCTTACCAAGCCGAAGCCTGGCGCAGCAAGGCCAGCCTGGCCAACCTCGCCGCCAGCCTGGCCAGCGCCGAGCGCATCTGGCTGGGTGCCCAGCAAGACGGTATCCAGGCCCTGCTCGGCAGCCAACACGATGAACTGAAAGCGCGCATCAATGCGGCCTACAGCGACACCCGCCAGCGCCTGGCCGATGCCAAGCGACCACTCGGTGAGTTGCTCAGCGACGAAGACGGGCGCAGCGAGCTAACCGCGCTGTATGAAAGCCTGAACACCCTGCATCGCCTGCATGAGTCGGAACTGGCGAAAACACTGGGCATTCAACTGGGCTTCAACGCCCATGACGGTGACTAAGGGCTGCCCCGCTTCGCCGCGAGACACCTTAGCGCGTCTCGCGGCACTCACTTGCAATAGCGCAAACCTTGCCTCTCGTGCCTTTTTCGCCCTCAAAAGCTCTGGCACGAGCATGAACGAAACGGGAGCCAATCCTCGTCATGCAGATCAATCGCCGCACATTTCTCGGCCTAGGCGCCGCCGCACTGGCCACCACGGCAATCGCTGCCAGCGCGTTTGGTGGCTGGACCTTGATGCACAACGGCGCGCAGCCGCTGCTGCTTTCGGCACGTAACGACAGCACCGGCAAGCACTTCGCCGTCGGCTACCGGCTGGATGGCAGCCAGGTATTTGCCACCCAGGTCAGTGAGCGCTGCCATGACGTTGTGCCCCACCCGTTCCTGCCGATGGCCCTGTTTGTCGGCCGTCGCCCAAGCACCCAGAGCTACCTGATCGACACCCGCGACGGGCGTCTTTTGCAAGCCCTTAACTCGCCGGCACAGCGCCACTTCTATGGCCACGCGGTGTTCCACAAAGACGGTGAATGGCTCTACGCCACAGAGAACGACACCAGCGACCCCGGCCGTGGCGTACTGGGTGTCTATCGTCTGCAAGGTGAGCAATTGCAGCGCAGCAGCGAGTTGTCGACTCACGGCCTCGGCCCACACCAGCTGCTCTGGCTACCAGATGGTGAAACCCTGGTTGTGGCCAACGGTGGCATCCGCACCGAAGCCGACAGTAGAGTGGAAATGAACCTAAACACCATGGAACCCAGCCTGGTACTGATGCGCCGCGACGGTAGCCTGATCAGCAAGGAGCAGTTGCCGGAGCAGATGAACAGCGTGCGGCATATGGCCGTCGCCAGCGACGGCACCATCGTCACCGGCCAGCAATACATGGGCGAACTCAGCGACAAGGTACCGCTGCTGGCGATCAAGCGCCCTGGCCAGCCCTTTCAGCACTTCCCTGTGGCCGACGCACAACGTCAATTGATGCAGCAGTACACCGCCAGCGTGGCAATCAATAGCGAACAGCGTCTGCTGGCCTTGACTGCGCCGCGCGGTAATCGGGTGTTTATCTGGGACCTGGACAGCACAGAGTTGCGTCTCGATGCACCACTGGCTGATTGCGCCGGCGTTGGCGCCGTAAGCGAGGGTTTCGTCGTCAGCAGTGGTGTTGGTCGTTGCCGCCTGTATGACTGTCGCAACAACAAAATCGCCAGCAGCCCCCTGCAACTACCTGCTGGTTTGTGGGATAACCACCTGCGCTTGGCTTGAAGGGCCAGCGCAGGGCTACGCGCCCCGCTCTTAGTCCTGCAACACACCCGCAGCACGTTAAAGAACGCTGCCGCAGAGCCGATCTATACTCCTGAGTGGCCGCTCACCACGGCCTACCTGATACCAGTCGATAGGGATATTCGCAGTTAGGGCGCAATTAGCGTCACTGGCATCCAGCTCCCACACCCAGGGGTATCGCTATGTTTCTGCAAAAATCCTTACGCGCGCAAATTCTCGCCCTCCTGGGCGGTAGCTTGGCGTTGATTCTGCTTACCGCATTGGCCTGCTTCAGCTTTCTCTCCAGCGGTATGCAGGCTTATCGCGGGCTGATCGAAGGGCCACTGGAAGCATCAGCGCTGATCGATACAACCAACTTAAACTTCAAAACCCAGGTGCAGGAGTGGAAGAACGTCCTGCTGCGTGGCAGCGATCCAGCCCAACTGGACAAGTACTGGGGGCAGTTTGAAGCGCAAGAGCGCAAGGTACAGGACAATCTCGCTCAGCTTGGCAAACTACTCGCAGAAAACCCTGCACTGAAAAACAAAATTGACACCCTACGCAACGAACACCAGAGCCTCGGCAGCAACTACCGCAAAGGCCGCGACGCCTTTCTGGCAGCAGGCGCGGATGCCAAAGCCGGCGACAAAGCCGTCTCCGGAATCGACCGCAACACAGCCCAGCAGCTTGAAGAACTGGCCAACCACCTACACGAACAAGGTCTTCAGCAAGCCACTCAGATTAACGCCACGGCTGAGCGCACCATCGCCCTAGGTACGCTGTTGATGCTCGGTGCGGCTGCGGTCATCGGGATTTTCAGTCTGTGGTTGATCAACCGTAACCTGATCAACCCAATCCGCGAACTGATCGAACATATCACCCAGCTGAGTCACGGCAACTTCGGCCAGCATGTGGCGTCCACGCGCCAGGATGAGCTAGGTAATTTGGCCGTCGCCGCGAATATCCTTCGTGATTTCCTCGCCGACACGTTCACCCGCCTAAAGCGCAGTACTGCTGATCTGGATAGCGCCAGCGGTGAGCTCAACTCGATTGCCACGCTGATGGCGCAGGGTACCCGCGAGCAGTTCTCACGCACCGACCAAGTTGCCACCGCCATGCACGAGATGTCTGCCACCGCCCAAGAGGTTGCGCGCCATGCCGCAGAAGCAGCGAGCGCCGCTGATGCCGCCGACAATGCCGCTCGCCAGGGCGAAACGGTAATGCAAGCCACGATTCAGACCATCACCGACATCCGTAGCGAGATCAGCAACACCTCCGACGTCATCCGCCGCTTGGAAACGGACAGCGGGCGTATTGGCAAAGTGCTTGAAGTGATTCGCGGCATCGCCGAGCAAACCAACCTACTGGCACTCAACGCCGCCATTGAGGCCGCCCGCGCCGGCGACCAAGGTCGCGGTTTTGCCGTGGTGGCGGATGAGGTACGCACCCTGGCGCAACGTACCGCCGAATCCACCGCAGAAATTCACCAGATCATCGACACCGTACAAACCGGCGCAGTAAATGCGGTGCGCGCCATCGAAAGTGGCCAGCAGCGCAGCGAGGCTGGGGTTACTCAAGTCACAGAAGCGGGCACTACCCTGCAGTTGATCACCAGCGCCGTGGAAGCAATTCGCGACATGAACCGGCAGATAGCCACTGCTGCCGAAGAGCAGACCTCGGTAGCCGAAGACATCTCGCGCAATCTCACCGAAATTACCGATATCGCCACGGCCAATCAGCAGCATGTCCAACGTACTGAAAGTGCCGGCAAAAACCTGCACGAACTGTCCGGACAACTGAATGAAGTGACCCAGCGCCTCAGCGCCTAACTCGGTCACAGGCACAGATAAAATGCCAGGAAATGCTGGCATTTTTCTGCAAAAAACCTGTTACCCAGGCCAAACCGCACTTGTAACACTTGCTAAATGAGAACCTTTGACACACCCATTGCGGGGGTCTAATGTTCCCGCCTTGCCTATTCCCAGGCCATTCAACTGCTCTGCCAAGGAACCGGAATATGTTGCTCCGCCGCATGCTGATCATGCTCGGTGCAGTACTCGTCGTGGTACTCGCCTTAGCCGCCTACAAAGGCTTCTCCATCTATCAACAAATACAGATGTTCTCAGCACCGCAACCGGCCATCAGTATCGATGCCGCGACGGCTGAAGAACGCCCGTGGCAAGGCCGACTACCGGCTATCGGTACGCTGAAAGCCTTCCAGGGTGTTGACCTGACGGTTGAAGTCGTCGGCACCGTGCAACAAGTGTTGTTCCGCTCCGGCGAGCAGGTCACCCGACAACAGCCACTGATTCAGATGGACAGCGACGTCGAGCAGGCCAGCCTGGCCACGGCTCAGGCCGAACTGGGCCTGGCCCGCGTTGAGTTCGAGCGTGGCCGCAGCCTGATCAACCGCCAGAGCATCTCCAAGAGTGAGTTCGACCGCCTCTCGTCCGAACTGCAAAAAGCCAACGCCAGCGTTGCCCAACTGCAGGCGCAACTGGCGAAAAAACGCATTCTCGCGCCCTTTGCCGGCACCATCGGTATTCGCCAGATCGATGTCGGGGATTACCTTTCCTCAGGCACCACCATTGCCACCCTGCAGGACCTGAGCAAGCTCTACGTCGACTTCTTCCTGCCTGAGCAGGCCGTGCCGAAACTGGCCATAGGCGAACGCGTGCGCTTTAGCGTGGCCGCTTACCCGGATGAGGTATTCGAGGGCGAAATCGCCGCGATCAACCCCAAGGTCGAAGACACCACGCGTAACGTGCAGGTGCGCGCCATGCTGGTAAATCCAGACAGCAAACTGCTGCCCGGTATGTTCGCCAACTTGGACGTGCTACTGCCCGGCGAGCAAAACCTGATCGTCGTGCCAGAAACCGCCATCACCTACACCCTCTATGGCAATTCGGTGTACGTCATCAATGAGAAGACAGATGAAGACGGCAAGGTCGTCAAAGACGACAAAGGCCAAGCCGAACTGAGCGTCGAGCGCCGCTACGTTGAAACCGGTGAACGCCGTGAGGGCCTGGTGGTTATTCTCAAAGGCCTGAAAGTAGGTGAGCAGGTGGTTTCCGCCGGCCAGCTGAAACTGGATAACGGTGCCCATGTAAGCATCGCCAACGCGCAGGCCAAGCCTAACGTCGAGTAATCGGCAATTGGCGTAAAGGAACTTAGATATGGCTTTTACTGATCCCTTTATCCGTCGCCCGGTACTGGCGACCGTGGTCAGTCTGTTGATCATCCTGCTTGGCTTCCAGGCATTCAGCAAACTAACCATTCGCCAGTACCCGCAGATGGAGAACGCCCTGATCACGGTGACTACGGCTTACCCCGGAGCCAATGCCGAAACCATTCAGGGCTACATCACTCAACCGCTACAGCAGAGTCTGGCCAGTGCCGACGGCATCGACTACATGACATCGGTAAGCAGGCAGAACGTGTCGATCATCTCGATCTATGCGCGCATCGGTGCCAACAGTGACCGTCTGTTCACCGAACTGCTGGCCAAAGCCAACGAGGTAAAAAACCAGCTGCCGAAGGATGCCGAAGACCCGGTACTGAGCAAAGAAGCAGCCGACTCCACGGCGCTGATGTACGTCAGCTTCTACAGCAATGAGCTGTCCAACCCGCAAATTACCGACTACCTGTCGAGGGTCATCCAGCCGAAGCTGGCCACCCTGCCTGGCATGGCCGAGGCCGAGATTCTCGGCAACCAAGTATTTGCCATGCGCCTGTGGCTCGACCCCGTGAAGATGGGTGCCTACGGCGTGACCGCCGGCGACGTCAACGATGCGGTGCGCAAATACAACTTCCTCGCGGCTGCAGGTGAAGTGAAAGGCGAATATGTCGTCACCAGCATCAACGCCGAAACCGACCTCAAGTCCGCAGATGCCTTCGCCGCCATTCCAGTGAAAACCGTCGGCGATAGCCGGGTGCTGATCCGCGATGTGGCACGGGTGGAAATGGGCGCGGAAAGCTACGACTCAATCAGCTCCTTCGATGGCACGCCGTCGGTATACATCGCCATCAAGGGCACGCCCGGGGCCAACCCGCTGGATGTGATCAAAGAAGTGCGCAAGGTCATGCCCGACCTGGAAGCTCAGCTGCCACCGAACCTGAAGGTCTCTATCGCCTACGACGCCACGCTGTTTATCCAGGCGTCCATCGACGAGGTAGTAAAGACCCTGGTTGAAGCGGTACTGATCGTCATCGTGGTGGTGTTCCTGTTCCTTGGCGCATTCCGCTCGGTACTGATTCCGGTAATTACCATCCCGCTATCGATGATCGGCGTGCTGTTCTTTATGCAACTGATGGGGTATTCGATCAACCTGCTGACGTTGCTGGCCATGGTCTTGGCCATCGGCTTGGTGGTGGACGACGCCATCGTCGTGGTGGAGAACATCCACCGGCATATCGAAGAAGGCAAAACACCCTTCGACGCAGCTATTGAGGGCGCACGCGAGATTGCCGTACCGGTAGTTTCGATGACCATCACCCTGGCGGCGGTGTACGCGCCCATCGGTTTTCTCGAAGGGCTTACGGGCGCACTGTTCAAGGAGTTCGCCCTGACCCTGGCCGGCGCGGTGATCATCTCCGGCATCGTTGCTCTAACTCTGTCACCGATGATGTGCTCAAAGCTGCTGCGCCATGAAGAGAACCCGTCTGGCCTGGCGCACAAGCTTGACCAGATTTTCGACGGTCTCAAGCAACGCTATCAACGAGCGTTGCATGGCACCTTGGACACTCGCCCGGTGGTGCTGGTGTTCGCGGTGATCGTCATGTGCCTGATCCCCGTACTGCTCAAGTTCACTAAAAGCGAACTGGCCCCGGAAGAAGACCAAGGCATCATTTTCATGATGAGCAGTTCGCCGCAACCAACCAACCTGGACTACTTGAACAAGTACACCGACGAGTTCGTGACCATATTCAAGGAGTTCCCCGAGTACTACTCCTCGTTCCAGATCAACGGTTTCAACGGTGTGCAATCGGGTATTGGCGGCTTTCTGATGACGCCATGGAACGAACGTGAACGCACGCAAATGGAGATTCTGCCGGAGGTGCAAGGTCGCCTGTCGCAAATTGCCGGCTTGCAGATCTTCGGCTTCAACCTGCCCTCCCTGCCGGGCACCGGCGAGGGGCTGCCGTTCCAGTTTGTGATCAACACCCCGAGCGACTACCAATCGCTGCTGCAGGTGGCGGAAAAGGTCAAAAAACGCGCCGTAGAATCCGGCAAATTTGCCTTCCTCGATGTTGACCTGGCCTTTGACAAGCCGGAAGTGGTGGTGGAAATCGACCGTGAAAAAGCCGCACAGATGGGCGTCTCCATGGAAGACCTCGGCCTGACTCTGGCCAGCCTGCTCGGTGAAGGTGAAATCAACCGGTTCACCATCGACGGCCGCAGCTACAAGGTGATTGCCCAGGTCGAGCGCGCTTACCGTGATAACCCGGAGTGGCTAGGCAGCTACTACGTGAAGAACGAAAGCGGCGCGATGCTGGCCCTGTCGACCTTGGTAAAAGTCAGCGACCGCGCACGCCCGACCCAGCTCAACCAGTTCCAGCAGCTCAACTCAGCGATCATCCAGGGTGTGCCGATTGTCAGCATGGGTGAGGCAATCGAAACGGTGACACAGATCATGCAGGAAGAAGCACCTGCAGGCTTTGCCTACGACTTTGCCGGCGCCTCGCGCCAGCTGGTGCAGGAAGGCAACGCTCTATACATCACCTTCGGCCTGGCACTGGCGCTGATCTTCCTGGTGCTGGCGGCGCAGTTTGAAAGCTTCCGCGACCCGCTGGTCATCATGGTCACGGTGCCGCTGTCGATTTGTGGCGCGCTGATTCCGCTGTTCCTCGGCCTGTCGAGTATGAACATCTACACCCAGGTTGGCCTGGTGACGCTGATTGGTTTGATTACCAAGCACGGTATCTTGATCGTCGAGTTCGCCAACCAACTGCGCCGCGAGAAAGGTCTATCGCGCCGTGAAGCGGTTGAGGAAGCTGCGTCAATTCGCTTGCGCCCAGTACTGATGACCACGGCGGCCATGGTCTTTGGCATGGTGCCACTGATCCTTGCCAGCGGTGCCGGCGCGGTAAGCCGCTTCGACATCGGTATGGTGATCGCCACAGGTATGTCGATCGGCACGCTGTTCACCCTGTTTGTGCTGCCCTGTGTGTACAGCTTACTGGCGCAGCCCGACGCGCCGTCCAAAGAGGCCAAAGCGCACTGACAAAAAGCCCGGCTCTTGAGCCGGGCTTTTTATTGTCTAAACGTGGGTTCCTGCTAGCGTTATCAACCTTGAGAGCGCACTCCCAGGGATAAGCCGAACATAAACAGCAGCAAGTCCTGATCTGGACGTACCGCTTGGCTCGCTCGTATTTGAGGCGGCAACGGGCAATAACCCAGTTGCTCGTTATGAGTGATGACCTGCGGGCTGGCCTCTTGCCAGGCCGCTACCGCGAGCGAAGCCACGCTGAGCGCCGCCACCAAGAACAAACCTCGTGCGATTTCTAACTTCATCACTACAACCTCTTGATCGCGCAGCTGAACACCATGCGCTTAATCTAGATAACTGATAACCCTACCGTCGCAACTCGCGACCAGTGGTCATTATTCGCGGCCTCAAAAGCACCGCCGTACAGATCATCCTGATCAAGGCACCGTTCGTTCAGCCTGGCTTCGAGCAGCCTTGTGCTGAATGGTTCAACCGTTACGCCAATTTTCAAGGTTAATTCTGGTATCACCTGCACTGCCGGTAACAACCGCGAAGTCACTTAATTGCCCATGCGCATCAGCACCAAGCAATATAGAACCAATAGTTTTAAAACCAAGGTAACCGCTAGACCTTCCACCGACAGCGCAAAAAACCGCGTGGTAGAGCACATCCAGGTGAGGTCAAAACAAGAAGCGGCAATGCTGCGTTGCAACACCGCGCAAATTGACAGGCTCCAGTCCGGGAGCACCTATTACACAAAGCAATTGGCGTACCGCTTTGCCGTGCTGGACGGTTATAACGCAGAAAAATGAAAACCCCGTGACAGACACGGGGTTTTCTTTACAACGTGCAAGCTGCCTGGCGGCAGCCTGCTAGGTGCCAGGCTGACTTACATCATGCCGCCCATGCCACCCATGCCGCCCATGTCTGGCATACCGCCACCAGCAGGCTTGTCTTCAGCCACTTCAGCGATCATCGCTTCGGTGGTGATCATCAGGCTGGCGATGGAAGCTGCAGCCTGCAGAGCCGAACGGGTGACTTTAGCCGGATCGAGAATACCCATCTCGATCATGTCGCCGTAGGTATCGGTGGCGGCGTTGAAGCCGTAGTTACCTGAACCTTGCTTGACCTTGTCGACCACTACGCTTGGCTCGCCGCCAGCGTTGGAAACGATCTGACGCAGCGGTGCTTCAACAGCACGACGCAGCAGCGCGATACCGACGTCCTGATCAGCGTTTTCGCCTTTCAGTTCGCTGATGGCTTGCAGAGCGCGAACCAGTGCCACACCGCCGCCAGGTACCACGCCTTCTTCAACGGCTGCGCGGGTTGCGTGCAGGGCGTCGTCAACGCGGGCTTTCTTCTCTTTCATTTCAACTTCGGTACCGGCACCGACTTTGATCACGGCAACACCGCCAGCCAACTTGGCCAGACGTTCTTGCAGCTTCTCTTTGTCGTAGTCGGACGAAGTGTCTTCGATCTGCTTACGAATCTGCAGTACGCGAGACTCGATATCAGCCTGAACGCCAGCACCGTCAATGATGGTGGTGTTTTCTTTGCTGAGGATGACGCGCTTGGCGTTACCCAGATGCTCCAGGGTGGCGCTTTCCAGGCTCAGACCGATCTCTTCGGAGATGACGGTACCGCCAGTCAGCACAGCGATGTCCTGCAGCATGGCCTTGCGACGATCACCAAAGCCTGGTGCCTTAACGGCAGCGACTTTAACGATACCGCGCATGTTGTTCACAACCAGAGTCGCTAGGGCTTCGCCTTCAACGTCTTCAGCCACGATCAGCAGCGGACGGCCGGACTTGGCTACAGCTTCGAGAACTGGCAGCAGCTCACGGATGTTGGAGATCTTCTTATCAACCAGCAGAATCAGCGGGCCGTCGAGCTCGGCAACCATGGTGTCTGGCTTGTTGATGAAGTAAGGGGACAGGTAACCACGGTCGAACTGCATGCCTTCAACAACCGACAGTTCGTTTTCCAGGCCCGAGCCTTCTTCAACGGTGATCACGCCTTCTTTACCGACTTTTTCCATGGCTTCGGCAATGATTTCGCCGATGGAGGTGTCGGAGTTAGCGGAGATCGAACCGACCTGAGCGATGGCCTTAGTGTCAGCGCAAGGCTTGGACAGGTTCTTCAGCTCGGCAACAATGGCGATGGTCGCCTTGTCGATGCCGCGCTTGAGGTCCATTGGGTTCATGCCGGCAGCGACGGCTTTCAGGCCTTCGTTGACGATGGCTTGAGCCAGAACGGTAGCGGTGGTGGTGCCGTCGCCTGCGTCATCGTTAGCGCGCGAAGCAACGTCTTTAACCAGCTGAGCGCCCATGTTCTCGAAGCGATCTTTCAGCTCGATTTCTTTAGCAACAGAAACACCGTCTTTGGTGATGGTCGGAGCGCCGTAGCTCTTCTCGATAACCACGTTACGACCTTTCGGGCCGAGGGTGGCTTTTACGGCGTCAGCCAGAACGTTTACACCAACGAGCATTTTCTTGCGGGCGGAATCGCCGAATTTAACTTCTTTAGCAGCCATGATGGTTATTCCTTAATTCGTTCAAATAGAGCGGAATTCGTAGCGACGTAGCGCTGAAATCAACCTTCAACAACAGCGAGAATTTCGTTCTCGCTCATTACCAGCAGGTCTTCACCGTCAACTTTGATGGTGTTGCTGCCGGAGTAAGGGCCAAATACCACTTTGTCGCCGACTTTAACGGCCAGAGCACGCACTTCACCGCTGTCCAGCACGCGGCCAGTACCTACAGCCACGATTTCGCCCTGGTTAGGCTTCTCGGCAGCGGAACCTGGCAGCACGATGCCACCGGCGGTTTTCTTTTCTTCTTCGCTGCGACGGATTACGACGCGGTCATGCAGAGGACGAAGCTTCATTGTCGATCTCTCCCAATAGATGGTTGTTCGACCGGTGTTTTCACCGGCGGGTTAGCAAAATCCGGCTAGGCCGGTAGCGCTACGCCAGGCGTAACGCTGAAGTCTGATTTGTCTGAGTGACAAAAAACCTTGCGGTGTCCGCTACATAAGGGCGTGCAAGGATATTTCAAGGGCTGAGGGTGAGTTTTTTTACAAACTCACGCGGGTTTTCAGCGTTAGTCGCGGCGCTCGTACTCGCCTTCCAACACATTGGGGCGGACTTGCCCGGAGCGTGCAGCCTGGTCGTCGAAAAAGGCGCGCTGGCGCATGGCCTGCTCCGCAGCACGCAGGCGCACCTTGTTAACCAGCAGACGGCGAGTAAAGGGGATCAGGCAAAGCACGCCGAAGATATCGCTGATAAACCCCGGCAACAGCAGCAGGCCACCACCGACGGCAATCAGCAGGCCTTCAAGCATTTCCTGCTCAGGCAACTCGCCACGGGCAAGCTTCTCACGGGCACGCCAGGCCGTTGCGACACCAGCAACGCGCAGCAAGATACTGCCAATAATTGCACTACCAACAACCAGCAGCAGGGTCGGCAGCACACCGATAGCGCTCCCTACTTGGATCAGCAAGGCTAATTCAATGAATGGGAACAGCAAGAAGAGAAACAGAAAAGCACGCATCAAAGATTCCTTAACGGAAGATCAGCTTCCAGTAAGAGTGAAGTATGGGGTGTTGAGCTGAATTCAAGCTGAAGGCTGACCGTCGGTCGGCCAAACTTCAGCCCGTGCCAGCGCCACCAAGGCCTGACGCACCTCAAGTGGACTGTTACAGGATGTTGGAAAGGCCAGCCAGTACACACCCAGACCGATGCGCAGATGGAAACCTTCACTGTCGATACCGACCAACTCAGCCGGCTCATGGCAGGGTAAACCAGCCAGCTCAACATAGCGGGCGATGGCCGCGGCATGATCGCTATTCATGTGTTCAAGCATGTTGACTTCACTGTCGCCGGCAAAGGGGTTAGCCAACGCCACCTGATCCAGCCAATGAATCGCACCAAATCCGCCGATATAACGCCAACGCACCGGTTCCAACCGCCAGAAATCAAAATCATGGGCCTGGTGATAACCACGTGACTCGGGGAAGTAGCGGTAATAGCGCAGCGCAGCCGCAGCAATCTGCCCATCGTCATCCAATTGTCTTGCGTGCGCGAGTAGCGTAAGCCGACCAACCGCCTGTACATCCTCCGCGCCACGTTCGCCCACCAGCAGCGAACACTTGTTGTCTTGCTTGAGGTTATTGGTGTGCTGAGCAATACGGCTGATCAATATGAGTGGATAGCCTTCGGCGTCCAAACAGTAGGGCACTACTGAGCCGAAAGGGAAACCCGGCATGGCCTTGGAATGGGTGCTGAGCACGCCACGGTATTCCTTGAGCAGCAATTCTCGGGCATGCTTGCCGGCTTTCACGCTCACCTTATGACTCCTTGCATAGAATCCGTCACAAACGGACAGGCGTTTAAAAAACTGATTACAGCGCCCGCAAGGTTACACCGAAGACCCGTTGATGATCTCGCAAATGGCCATTGAGCATGCACGAATGGCCTACACAGCTGAGCTCAACGTGGTTCTAACTATTGAGGGATACGCAATGCAGCTCAAAGATAAAGTCATCATCATCACTGGCGGCTGCCAGGGCCTGGGCCGCGCCATGGCGGAATATCTGGCAGAAAAAGGCGCGAAACTGGCGCTGGTCGACCTGAACCAGGAAAAACTCGACGAGGCCGTGAGCGCCTGCAAGGCCTTGGGCGTAGAAGCCCGTGCCTACCTGTGCAACGTCGCCGATGAAGAGCAAGTCACCCATACCATCGCCCAGGTTGCTGAAGACTTCGGCGCGATCAATGGCCTGGTCAACAACGCCGGCATCTTGCGTGACGGCCTGACCATCAAGGTCAAGGATGGCGAAATAACCAAGCTGAGCCTGGCCCAGTGGCAGTCGGTAATCGACGTCAACCTGACCGGCGTGTTCCTCTGCACCCGCGAAGTGGCGGCGAAAATGATTGAGCTGAAAAACGAAGGCGCAATCATCAATATCTCCTCGATTTCACGCGCCGGGAATATCGGTCAGGCCAACTATTCGGCCGCCAAGGCCGGCGTAGCCGCTGACACCGTGGTTTGGGCCAAGGAGCTGGCGCGTTACGGCATTCGTGTCGCTGGCGTTGCTCCGGGCTTTATTGAAACAGAGATGGTTGCCAGCATGAAGCCGGAAGCGCTGGAGCGCATGACCTCGGTCATCCCGCTGCGGCGCATGGGCAAACCAGCCGAAATCGCTCACTCGGTGGCCTACATCCTGGAAAACGACTACTACACCGGCCGCATTCTGGAGCTAGACGGTGGCCTACGCCTGTAATCGCAGGCAAACGGATTGACGTCGCCTGAAGCCGCCTGCCATAAATAGCGGGCAATAAAAAGCCCGCTCAGGATGCTCTGAAGTAGCCCTGTATTTCCGGTCGACTTCAGCCCTTGCTGATTTTTAAAACGGCAACTGACCAAAAAACGATCAGTATCTCGCATATTTCAGTGTTTTTAGCCGCTGCGAACGCTTCGCAGCGGCTATTCC
>NZ_JAYGFK010000006.1:0-89775 GCF_046581935.1 Pseudomonas sp. | reverse complement strand
GAATAGCCGCTGCGAAGCGTTCGCAGCGGCTAAAAACACTGAAATATGCGAGATACTGATCGTTTTTTGGTCAGTTGCCGTTTTAAAAATCAGCAAGGGCTGAAGTCGACCGGAAATACAGGGCTACTTCAGAGCATCCTTAGTGGAATAACCGGTAATTTCACATGCGACATATAAAATAATATCGGCGCACAATTTGCTTCCAGCATTTATTTACCGAGCAATTGTCAAGCATTTCGAGTACTATGCGTGGCCAAATTAATTTTTGAGTAGGTTAATGGCCGTCATGCGCGTAAAAGCATCCAACAGCAAACCCAAGCCGGCTCCAGCCGTGGAAACCAGCGCCTCGATCGACGCACAGATCGAGGCCTTCCTAAAATCCGGCGGGGAAATCCAAGAAATTGCCAAAGGCGTCAGCGGCCAGGTGTACGGCACCACCAAGCAGATCACCATCGGCAAAAAGTAGCCCCCTGGCCACGCAGCGCTTTGCTCGCAATGACAAGGCGCTGGTCAGTGTCAAATAACCCTCCGTCGCCCACACCATTTCATCCATTTACCTCCCGCCCCTAGCGCTTAGCACAGTCATGTTTCAGAATCATGTCAGTCCGCATGTTGCGGCTGTCGCGGCATTGCCGTTGCTGAACGATGGCGAATGCCCAGGAGTGCCCGTGCGTTTCACCTGCAATTGGTTGCGAAGCCCGTCAAGCTCCCTATTAGTTCTCGCTTTTTTGTTGCTTGGTTTGCCGCTGCTCAGCCGTTTCGCACTGAGCTGGTCACATCCCTATGGCTACCTATCTGATCTGGCAATCGGCAGCCTCTTACTAATAACCCTTCATCAGCGCTCTTGGTTGCTGAGCCTTCCACTATTGCTGGCTTGGGGTATTTTCACGCTGGGCACTGCAGAGCTGGTCAACGCCGTTGGCCGCATGCCGGAACCGGCCGACCTGCACTACCTGAGCGATGCACAGTTTGTTAGCCACTCGACCCAGGGCGCAGGCTTAAGCCAGCCGTCCCTAGCCTTGGCCATAGCCTTACTGATAGCGCTCTACCTAGGCCTGCGCAGCTGGCAAAAACTACGCCACGCCACACCTCTTTCAAGCACCTGGCTGCTGCTACCGCTGTCACTGTTTGCCGCGCACACCGTCTTGCAGCAACTAAAGCCCAGCGAAGCGGACCAATGGCTGCAGTTCAATCTGCCACACAAGCTGCTGGCGGAAAGCACCAATAGCAGTCAGCAATACCTTGCCGACTGGCTGGCTGGGGATAAACCTGGCAGCCCACCCGACATCAGTGCCCTAAACCAGCTCGACCTGAGCGGCACGCCACTACTTACGCAGGCCGGTAGCGCGCGCAACGTGCTGATCATCACCCTGGAAGGCGTAACCGGTGCTTACCTAAAGGCCAGCCGCAAGGCCATCGGCAGCAGCTATACACAGGACCCGATGCCGCGCCTGAGCCAGTGGGCTGAGCGCGGCATGCTCACTTACGACTATGTGTTACATGGCCACCAGACCATTCGCGGGCTCTACGCCATGCTCTGTGGCGACTACAACAAACTCGACTCAGGCACCCCGAAAGGCGTCGAGCTGTTGAACAACGCCGAACGTAGTGAACAGTGCCTGCCCGCGCAGCTCCGTGAGCGCGGCCTTAGCACCCATTTCCTGCAAGGTGCCGGGCTACGCTTTATGGCCAAGGACCAAATCATGCCGCGCATGGGCTTTGAGCAGACACTCGGCCGCGACTGGTTCAAGAACAAGCCCTATATCGAGTTCCCGTGGGGTATGGACGACAAGGCTTACTTCGAGGGCGCCTTGGGTTATGTGCAACAGCTACGTAAAAAGCGCCAACCCTGGATGCTGACCCTGTTGACCGTTGGCACCCACCAGCCCTACTCAGCACCGCAGGAGTATCTGGACCGCCATGCAACGGCCAAACTGGCTGCGATTGCCTACCTCGATGACGCCATCGCTGACTTCCTCAACGCCTTGGAACAGCAAGGCGTGATGAAGGACACCCTGGTGATTGTGACGTCGGATGAATCCCACGGTTTGGAAAATGTACGCCTGGCCTCGGCCTGGGGATTCAACCTGCTGCTGGCCCCCGAGCAAGCGCAGCTACCGGCACTCAAACAAGGCGTGTACGGCCATGTCGACCTGACGGCATCGGTTCTCGACTACTTTGCCTTCCCGATCCCCGCAACAATTTCAGGACGCTCCCTGCTGCGCGACTACGCTAACGGCCGAGAAATCATGTCCTACACCAATGGCCTGCTGCGTCAGCACGATGGCCAGGGCACGCTGACCGAGTGCGACTTCCAGAGCGTTTGCCGGCGCTATGCCAGCCCTGGCTTCATTACCGACACAGCAAACTACCTGGGGCGTTTTGCCGGCAAGCCTGCACGCTTAATCAGCCAACAGGCCGAGCAACTCGACCAATCACTCAATAGCAGTCAGGGTGAGCAAAGTTACCAATTCGCCAACCATCAGCCCGTCAAGCTTAACCCTAGCGCCAGCGATGACTGGGCCGACAACCTGGTCGGCGCGCAATACCTGACCTTGGCTGCAGACACTCAGACCACGGTAACCCTAAAGATCCGCGCACTGCATATGGACAACCAAGGCGGCAAGCTACAACTGAAGACCAAGGAGTACGACCGCGATGTAGCCCTGGTAATCCCGGAGCTACCACTACTCACGCGTAAAAAACCTATCGAAGTCAGTTTTACCTTCAATAACCCCGAGGCACGCAAAGCGTTCTCCTTCCACCTGATTGGCCAGGGGCGCGGGTCCGTCGAAATATTGAATTTCAGCGTACGCAGCACACCATTGAAGACCGAGGAAAAACTGCTAGCAGCCCAGGAAAACCTGGACGAAATCGCCCCCTCAGATGCTTTGACGAATTAACGCAGAAATCATCAATAGATCGCGTAGCGGCGTTCAATCGCCGCGTACTCACCGCTTTGCCTAATCGCTGCCAACCCCTGATTGAACCGCTCACAATGGACCTGCTCGCGGCAACCCAACTTGTATTCAGTGGCTGGAAAAACCGGATATAGGGTCAGCGGCTGGCTCACATCAACCTGGCTGTACACCTCTCGGTTGAAGTAGCGAAGGATACGCATATCCGCAACAACCACATCTACTCGCCCGCTGTAAAGCATGCGATTGCGGGCAATCTGAAAAGCCTCCTCGCGGTAGCGCGGGTTGGCTTCGGCCATTGCCTGGTACTCACTACCCAGTAAAAGTCGCGCCCGCTGAAAGGCGCTCACTGAATACTGCATCAGGTCGCTGACGCGCCGAATGTCCAAATTCCTTGAACGCAAAGCCACAGCAACATTCTGGTAGCTGATATAGGAATCCGAATAAAAAAAGCCACCTCCACTGTGCTCATTAGTAGTGGCAATCACGTCAATCTGAGCTTTTTTCAACATCAGGCTCAAGCGCTCCATCGGGGCATAGTGTGCCTCTGGCTCCATACCTGCGCGCCGCGCGGCAGCCATCACGATGTCGTACTCCAGACCACGGGCTTCATTCTCGAAGACATAAGGTGGTTTATGCGTACCAAAACCGACGTACAGGGCTTGTGCCGACACCGTCAGGCTGCACGACAGCAAACAACAGACCCACAACCACTTCATAGCGATACCTGAGTTAAACCGACCTTTAGCATAGCCGGCTATGGCCCAGCTCTGCATTGCTCTATCACTGAGATCGATTGATCAGAATTAGTCGTCCGGGTCACCCACAGGGCTAGACTGCTCCGGTCAAGTCACTCGTTAGCCACTGGAGAACCTTCATGCTTAAAGCCGAATACCAACAACGCGGCCCGCAACCTCACAAGGTGATTGCCGCCGTCGAGTTGCAACTGCCAGAGCCCGATGCAGGCCAGGTGCGCATCAAGGTGTTGGCCGCGCCGATCAATCCGTCCGACGTGCTTACCCTTACTGGTGAATACGGCATGCTGCCGCCTCTACCAGCCATAGGCGGTAATGAGGGGGTCGGCCGGATAGAAGCGCTGGGAGCCGAAGTCAGCACGTTAAAAGTCGGCCAGATGGTACTGCTGCCAGTGGGCTGCGGCACGTGGGTCAGCCACCTGAACGCAGCGGCGAGCAAGCTCATTCCCCTACCCGAAGCTGACCCGCAACAGTTAGCGATGCTGACGGTCAACCCGCCAACAGCCTCGTTGCTGCTTAGCCAATTCGTCGAGCTCAAGCCCGGCGATTGGGTTATCCAAAACGCCGCCAACTCGGGCGTCGGCAGCTACCTGATTCAGCTGGCCAAGCTGCGCGGCTTCAAGACCATCAACGTGGTACGCCGTGAGTCAGCGGTGGCAGGCGTTGAGGCAGAAGGCGGTGACGTGGTGCTGGTCGACGGCCCCGACCTGGCCAAACGCGTGCACGCCGCTACTGGTGGCGCTAGCGTGCGCCTGGGCATTGACGCGGTGGGCGGCGAGGCCACCGATCATCTAGCGGCCAGCCTGTGCGAGGGTGGCGTGCTGGTCAACTACGGCATGATGAGCCGCCAGCCGTGCCAGGTGTCGCCGTCGTCCTTTGTATTCCGGGATGTCAGCCTGCGCGGTTTCTGGCTGGCAAAATGGTTCCAGAACGCCAGTCAACCCGAGCAAATGAAGGTATTTGGCGAGCTGGTACAGCTGATCGCCAGCGGCAAACTGCATACCCGCGTCGCCGCCACCTATGACGTCAGCGAGATTCAGCAAGCCGTTGCGGCCGCCGCCAGCGGCGAGCGCGATGGCAAGATCCTGATCGTGCCGAAGTAACCCCGATACGACGACGGCGGATTAGCCATCTAGCCAATCCGCCGTCGTTGCGTTCTACAACCGAGCGTATTACTCAGCCGCAGGGGTGCGTCGCTTGAGTGGCGCGAGGCCGTCCTGGCTGACCAAGACCGGCGCATCCGGCTTAGGCTTGTTGATGGTGTTGCGCTTGCTTGGGGCCTTGGCGACCGGCTTTTTCGCGGCAAGCTTCTTGCCGGTTTTCGGGTCGATCTTTTTCTTCTTCGGCCCGACTGCCTTACCAGATGCCTTGAGGTTTTTCGGCCCCTGGTAAATACCCTTTATATCCTTGATATTGCGGCGTTCGAAACGCTGTTTGAGGTAGCGCTCGATGCTCGACATCAGCGCCCAGTCATTGTGGCAGATCAGCGAGATCGCCAGACCTTCAGCGCCCGCGCGGCCGGTACGGCCGATGCGGTGTACGTATTCGTCACCGGAACGTGGCATATCGAAGTTGATCACCAGGTCCAGCCCGTCGACATCCAGCCCGCGTGCCGCTACATCGGTGGCCACCAGAATTTTCACCGCACCTTGCTTGAGGCGGTCGATGGCCAGCTTACGGTCCTTCTGATCTTTTTCACCGTGCAGCACGAACACCTTGTATTCCTTGGCCACCAGCTTGCCGTACAAACGGTCAGCCTGAACCCGGGTGTTGGTGAAGATAATCGCCTTCTCGTAGGTTTCGTTGGCCAGCAGCCAGTCGACCAGACGCTCTTTGTGGTGATTATGGTCCGCGGTGATGATCTGTTGACGCGTACCTTCATTGAGCTGGCTGACGCGGTTGAGCTGCAAATGCTCAGGCTCTTTCAGCACCTTGCCAACAACTTCACGCAAGCTGGCACCGCCGCTGGTGGCGGAAAACAGCAAGGTTTGACGTTCGGCATTACACAGCTCGGACAAGCGCTGCACGTCATCGGTGAAGCCCATATCGAGCATACGATCCGCTTCGTCGAGCACCAGCACTTCGACTTCATCAAGCAGCAAGTTGCCGGCGTTGGCATGTTCAATCAGTCGACCCGGCGTACCGATCAGGATATCCACCCGACGCAGCATGGCGGCCTGCACCTTAAAGTCTTCACCGCCGGTGATCAGCCCCGCCTTAAGGAAGGTGAACTGAGCGAAGCGCTCGACTTCCTTCAGGGTTTGCTGGGCCAGCTCGCGGGTTGGCAGCAGGATCATCGCGCGAACGCTCATACGCGGCGAGGAAGCGCCATCACCCAGCAGGCGGTTAAGCATCGGCAGCACAAACGCTGCAGTTTTGCCGCTACCAGTTTGCGCGGTTACCCGCAGGTCCTTCCCTTGCAGCGCCAGCGGAATGGCCGCCAGCTGTACCGGGGTGGGCTCGACAAAGTTCAGCGCAGCCACGGCTTTAAGCAGGCGTTCATGCAGGGCGAATTGGGAAAACACGGGCAACCTCGACAGAAAACAAAAAATCAGCCGCATAGCGTAACGCTTTCCGGCGTTGCGGCCGAGTTTCTTTGCACATTGAACGTAATAAAACGACCGCCGCCCTTGAACAAAGTGATAGTCCGGCGCTCAAACCAGCATCAATCTCGCCATATTTAGCGTTGGAGCACACCATGCGTAACCTTCAGCAGGCCTTTTTAATCAGTTCAGCCTTGGCATTAACACTTGCCGCGCAGGGCAGCTTTGCCGCGCCCAAACATGACAACCCCGGGAAGCAGAGTGGCGGCCAACACAGCGACATCAATACCAACCATCAGGGTCCGTCGATTGATATTGGCCAGATTCGCATTGTGCTCGGTGAAAACCACAACCTGATTGGCCCAACCCGCGCCCTGCCACCTGGCATAACCAAAAACCTGGCTAAAGGTAAGCCACTGCCACCAGGCATCGCGAAAAACTTCGACAGCCGCCTGCAAGGTAGGCTGCCCCACTATGACGGCTATGAGTGGAAACAAATGGGCACTGACATGGTGCTCGTCACCATTGCCACCGGCATCATTTACGAAGTGCTGCACAACATCCTGGACTAAGCCTACTTACTCCTCGGCAAACGCTGCGCTGCGCCGCTGCTTGATCAGCAGGCGCGCGCTGTCCCAACCAGCCAGTAAAACGGCCAACCAAATAGGCAGGTAGGTAAGCCATTGTTCACTGTCGATGCGCTCACCAAGAAATAGCAGCGCCACCAGAAACAGCAGCACCGGCTCGACATAGCTGAGAATGCCGAATAAGCCCATCGGCAGCAGACGACTGGACGCCATCATTGCCGCAAACGCCAGTGAGCTGAGTACCGCCATCCCTGGCAACAACCACCATAACTGCGGCGCTTGGCTGAACAACTGCGGCGGCCCCCACTGCACGATTAGCCAGATGGCTACCGGCGCCATAAATAGCATCTCGAAGGCAAAACCAGACAACGCATCCAGGCGCATCCAACGGCGCAGCATGAAATACGGCGGATAACCCAGCACTGTGACCATCACCACCCAAGAAAACGCCTGAGTCAGCCACAACTCGTGAGCGACACCGAGCAAGGCGCAGACCACCGCCAAACGCTGCAATGGCCGCAACCGCTCGCCATAGAACACTCGCCCGACTAGGACCATGGCCAACGGCAAGAGAAAATAACCCAACGACACCTCAAGCATCCGCCCGGCCAACGGAGCCCAGACGAATAGCGCCCACTGCACACCCATCAACAACGCCGCCAGCGGCAGACTCGCCAACAACCATGGCTCGCGCCGCAGCCGAATACAGGCAGCCAGTACAACCGACCATTGCCGCGACAGAGTGACCAACAACAACACCGCCGGAATCGACCAAAGTACCCGTTGCGCGAATACCTGCAAGCCATCCAATGGAGCCAGCAACCGCACATAGCCAGGGACTAAGGCAAACAGCACCGAAGCGATAATCGACAGCGCCACACCGCGCCCAGACAGTTGCATCACAGCCACCCTGCTCAATCAGACCGAAATATCTTGCCTGGCTTGCAGTTAAGACCACAGCCAGAAAGCGACACGGCCGCGACCTTAACCGCTCACGTACAAAAAAGCTCGGCAACCCTGTTTAAGCGGATGCAATAACAAAGAAAAACCTGGCCGACTGGATCGCCCCATAAAAAAGCCCGCACGGCATAAGCAGCGCGGGCAGAGACGGCCAGGAGCACCGGACGCCAGGAGAGCAGAGGTAACGCGAGGGATCAGACAGCCTGGGCCAGTTGCGCCTTGGCTTGGTTCAAACCTTTTTCCAGGAAGTCGCCACCCAGATTGAGGCCTTCAGCGTGGATAAAGTTGACATCGTGAATACCGACAAAAGCCAGCGCCTGACGCAGGTAAGGTTCCTGATGATCCTGAGCGCTGCCAGCGTAGATGCCACCACGAGCAGTCAGAACAAAGGCACGTTTACCGCTGAGTAGGCCTTGCGGGCCGGTCGCGGTGTACTTGAAGGTCACCCCGGCACGCAGCACATGGTCCAGCCAGGCTTTCAAGGTACTGGGAATGGCAAAGTTATACATCGGCGCAGCGAGCACCAGCACATCAGCGGCCAGCAGTTCATCGGTCAGCAGATTAGACAGCGCCAAAGCCGCTTGCTCAGGCTCGCTCTGCTGCTCGGCTGGGGTCATCCAACCACCTAACAAGTTAGCGTCCAGGTGCGGCACCTGATCAACCGCCAGGTCACGCACCTTGATCTGATCGGCCGGATGGGCAGCACGCCAGTTGGCGATGAATTGCTCGGTCAGCTGACGCGAAATCGAACCTTGTTGGCGGGCACTGCTTTCGATTACCAGAACGTTTGCCATGCTGTTTGCTCCATCGAGAAGTTATTGAAAGTCGATGGAGCAAAGAATACGAGCAGCCTTATCGATTAAAAAGAACAAAAAACTGCACTTAACAATCGATTAATTTGATTTAAGGCGAGAGGCGGCTTAGTCTTCGTACGATAAGGCCGGCTATATCAACTCGCAGGTCAGCTTAATCCGCAATTTGATAATGCTGCGATTGGACTTCAACGTCAGATTGCTGCTTTCACCGGCGGCAAGGTTGGCCTGACGAGTGCGCGGAGCCTCTGGGCCGTTACGAAAGACGGCTGTGCATTTGGCATCGCGTTGACCATAGTTGTATAGCTGTACGGCGCCCATGTTGTGGTCAATTTCCTGGGTGGAGACTGATACTTCAGCGCCATTGAGCTGTTTCTCCAGCTCAATCGGATAGGCCATGGCAGTCAGCGGCAAGCAGGCAAGTAGCGCACAACAAAGCTTTTTCATCAGGGCAGTCTCCAGCAAAAGATGGTCAGTTTAGGTTGATTGAGTCGGCATTTGCACCACAGGAAATCAATATGAAAGCCCCCCGCGTAACCCTCGACCAATGGCGCACCCTGCAGGCGGTGGTCGATCACGGCGGTTTTGCTCAAGCAGCAGAAGTTCTGCACCGCTCACAATCCTCGGTCAGCTACACCGTGGCACGCATGCAGGAACAACTCGGCGTACCACTGCTACGCATCGACGGGCGCAAAGCGGTACTCACCGAAGCCGGTGATGTGCTGCTGCGGCGTTCGCGGCAACTGGTCAAACAGGCCAGCCAATTAGAAGACCTGGCCCACCATATGGAGCAAGGCTGGGAGGCTGAAGTACGCCTGGTGGTCGATGCTGCCTATCCCAATGCGCGCCTGGTGCGGGCGCTGACCGCCTTTATGCCGCAAAGCCGTGGCTGCCGGGTGCGCCTGCGTGAGGAGGTGTTGTCCGGCGTGGAAGAAGTGCTCAAGGACGGCATGGCTGACCTGGCCATTAGTGCACTGAATATTCCCGGCTTTCTTGGGGCGGAGATGAGCAAGGTGGAGTTTGTCGCCGTGGCTCACCCCGATCATGCGCTGCACCGCCTGCAACGCGTCGTAACCTTCCAGGATTTGGAAGCACAGATGCAGGTGGTGACTCGCGACTCAGGCCGTCAGCAACCCAAGGACGCTGGCTGGCTCGGCGCCGAACAGCGCTGGACGGTCGGCAGCCTGCCTACCGCAGCCACCTTCGTCAGCAGCGGTCTAGGCTTTGCCTGGTTGCCACGCCACCTGATTGAACGTGAGCTAAAGGACGGCCGGCTCAAACCCCTGCCACTGGAACAAGGCGGCAGCCGCAATCCACTGTTCCTCCTGTACTCGAATAAGGACAAACCGTTGGGCCCAGCCACGCAGATTCTGGTCGAGTTAATTCAGCGTTTCGATGCGGCGCCCTTGAATGCTGCCTTTGCAGCGCCTCTACCCTCTGCCTGAGAGGAACCTGTAGATGCCTTACTTCGATAATGACGGTTGCCAGCTGCACTTCGAGGAATACGGTTACGGCTCGCCCGTGCTGCTGGTGCACGGCCTCGGTTCAAGCACCCGCGACTGGGAATACCAAATTCCCGAGCTGGCGCGCCATTACCGGGTGATTGCCCTCGACGTGCGCGGCCACGGCCGCTCGGATAAACCCCGCGAGCGTTATCGCATCAAAGGTTTTGCCGATGATGTGGCGGCACTGATTGAGCATCTACAGTTGCCACAGGTGCATCTGGTGGGTATTTCCATGGGCGGCATGATCGGCTTTCAGCTCGGCGTCGATCATCCCGAACTGCTGAAGAGCCTGTGCATCGTCAACAGCGCCCCCGAGGTGAAGCCGAAAAAGCCGCGTGACTATATCGAGATCGCCAAACGCTGGAGCCTGTCGCGCCTGCTCAGCCTCGATACCATAGCCAAAGCCCTGGGCAAACTGCTGTTCCCCAAACCGCAGCAACAGGAGCTGCGGCAGAAAATTCTGCAACGCTGGCCGCAAAACGACAAGCGCGCCTACCTAGCCAGCCTGGATGCGATTATCGGCTGGGGCGTGCGGGAACGCCTGGCACGGATCAGCTGTCCGACTCTGGTGATCGCCGCCGACCGCGATTACACCCCAGTGGCGCAGAAGCAGGCCTATGTCGATGAAATGCCCAATGCACGTCTATTGGTGATCGAAGATTCGCGCCACGCCACACCAATGGACCAACCCGATCAATTCAACAGCAGCCTGCTGGCCTTCCTTGCTGAAGTCGAACAGGCCGCCCCCACTGCCCAGCAACAATAAGGACTACCACGCATGTTCAAGACTCTCACCCTCGCGGCCTGCTCCATCCTGTTTGCCGGCAGCCTCCTGGCTGCAGAAAATCCGAAAGTGCTGCTGACCACCAACCTCGGTGAAATCGAAATCGAACTGAACGCCGAGAAAGCGCCAATCAGTACCGCCAACTTCCTCAGCTATGTCGACAGCGGTTTCTACGTTGGCACCCAGTTCCACCGGGTAATTCCAGGCTTTATGGTGCAGGGCGGTGGCTTCGATGCCGACATGCAACAAAAAGACACCGGACCATCGATCAAGAACGAAGCCGACAACGGCCTGCATAACGTGCGCGGCACTCTGTCCATGGCCCGTACCCAGGTACGCGACTCCGCCACCAGCCAGTTCTTTATCAACCACAAAGACAACGCCTTCCTCGATCACGGCTCGCGTGACTTTGGTTACGCCGTATTTGGCAAAGTGGTGAAGGGCATGGACGTAGTCGACAAGATCGCTCAGGTGCCGACCAGCAACCGTGGAGGCAACCAGAACGTACCGCGCGAGCCAGTGCTGATCACTGCCGCCAAACGCCTCTGATACAACCACGCGGGGTGGGCAGAAACCTAATGCCCACCCCGCGCTGGTATACCTACCGTAGCCGCCAAACCCGCCCTCCTCGTAACACTCGTCCCAGCAAACTCGCTAGACTCAGCCTCTTTCCCCAACCGAGGCAGGATGCCTGACATGTTGTTCCGCCGTTTCGAAAGCCTGATCGACAGCTTCAAAGCCAGCCCCGACGTTGAACCGCCGGCCGGCATGCTGGCCTTCTATATCCATTATTTACGGCAGGTCTGGCCGCTGATGATCGCCGTGCTGGTGGTCGGCTTCGTCGCCGCCTTGATCGAAGTGGCGCTGTTCAGCTTTCTCGGTCAGTTGATCGACATGACCCAGAACACCCCAAGCGGCGAGTTCTTTCAACAACACCAGTACACGTTGCTGTGGATGCTGTTGGTCGCGCTGATCATCCGCCCGCTGGTGTTCGGCCTGCACAATCTGCTGACGCATCAAACCATTAACCCTGGCCTGACCAACCTGATTCGCTGGCAGAACCACCGCTACGTCCTCAAACAAAGCCTGAGCTTCTTCCAGAACGACTTCGCCGGGCGCATCGCCCAACGCATCATGCAGACCGGCCCCTCGCTGCGCGATTCCGCCATGCAGGTGGTCGACGCGCTCTGGCATGTGCTGGTGTATGCCGCCAGTGCGCTGTACTTGTTCGCCGCCGCCGACCTGCGCCTGATTACGCCGCTGTTACTGTGGATCATCGGTTACTGCGCCGCGCTCTGGTACTTCGTGCCGCGCATCAAGGAGCGCTCGGCAGCGGCCTCGGCGGCACGCTCAAAAGTCATGGGCCGCGTGGTCGACGGTTACAGCAATATCGCCACCCTCAAACTGTTCGCCCACACCCAGGTCGAGGAGCATTACGCGCGCGACGCCATGCAGGAACTGCTTGAAAAGTTCCACCTGCAGTCACGCGTGATCACCTCGTTGGACTTTCTGATTACCTGCCTCAACGGTCTGCTGATCGTCGGCACCGGTGCGCTGGCGCTGTGGTTGTGGAGCCACGAGCTGATCAGCACCGGGGCCATCGCCCTGGCCCTGGGCTTGGTAATACGCATCAACGGCATGGCCGAATGGATCATGTGGGTGGTCAACGGCATCTTCGAGAACGTCGGCACCGTGCAGGACGGCATGAAAACCATCGTCCAACCGCGCCAGGTGCTCGACCAGCCGCAGGCCAAGCCGCTGCTAGTCAGCCAGGGCACCGTGCAGTTCGACAACATTGACTTTCACTACGGCAAATCCAGCGGCGTTATCAGCGGGCTGAGTCTTACCGTTGCCGCCGGTGAGAAAATTGGCCTGGTCGGCCCTTCCGGGGCGGGCAAATCCACCCTAGCCAACCTGCTGCTACGCCTCTATGACCTGCAGAGCGGGCGCATTCTCATTGATGGGCAGAACATCGCCGAGGTGACCCAGGAAAGCCTGCGTGCGCAGATCGGCATGGTTACTCAGGACACCTCGCTGCTGCACCGCTCGATCCGCGACAACCTGCTCTACGGCAAACCCGGCTCCAGCGAAGAGCAGTTGCTCGACGCCGTGGCCAAGGCCCGCGCTGACAGTTTTATCTCACTACTGGATGACGGCATGGGCGGCCATGGCTTCGCCGCGCAGATTGGCGAACGCGGCGTGAAGCTCTCCGGTGGTCAACGCCAACGCATTGCCATCGCTCGCGTGTTGCTCAAAGACGCACCCATTCTGGTACTGGACGAAGCCACCTCAGCGCTGGACTCGGAAATCGAATCCGCCATTCAAGATAGCCTGGACAGCCTGATGCAAGGCAAGACAGTGATCGCCATCGCCCACCGCCTGTCGACCATCGCGCGCATGGATCGCTTGGTAGTGATCGATCAGGGGCGCATTGTCGAAACCGGCAGCCACAGCCAACTGATCGCCCAAGGCGGGCTCTACGCTCGGCTCTGGCAACACCAAACCGGAGGTTTTGTCGGCGTCGACTGAGGATGAGCTCGCACTTGGCGAGGCTCAGTTACGCGCATGCGCCAGCTGAAACTTCGCCACCCCAGGCAGGTGTGCCAGCTCACCGGCCATGTCACTGATCCGCGCGCTCTTTTGCCCATTTACCGCCACCGCAACGAAACGCCACTCCAGCTGGTCTTGCTCGTAGCTCACGGTGAAGGAACCGCCGGCAACCTCATAACCATGCTCGCGGGCGATACGCCGCAGGGTGCTCTCGTCGGGCGGTACAAAACTCGGTACAAACCGCAACATCATCGCAATGGCCGGACGCGAAGGCAACCGCGCCTCCAGCTTGACGCCCCACATCATCAACCCGACCGAAATCAGACTGAGCAGCACCGCTGCACCATAAAAGCCGACGCCCACCAGCACACCGATGGCCGAAGATGCCCAGATCGACGCCGCCGTGGTCAGGCCGCTGATGCTCATGCCGTCTTTCATGATCAGCCCGGCGCCCAGAAAGCCAATACCCGTGACCACACCCTGAATCACCCGCGTAGGGTCAACCCCGGCAATCACATGATCGCCCAGCCAGTGCTGCGGGTAGAGACACAACACGGTCAACGCACAAGACGCCATACAGACCATGCCATAGGTCCGCATACCAGCCGCACGGCCATGGTAAGAACGCTCATAACCGACCAACAGGCCAAGCACCAGCGCACCCAGCATATTGATGAACAGCGTCAGATTGACCGCCACACCCGGCAGCAACCAGACCTCATCCAACAGAGCCCATACACTCACAACACACCTCGCACGACAGCAGACAGATATTCAGCATGGCCCTGAGCAAGCCTAGGTAGCCCGCAGCAGAGTATACGGTGACAGCCATCACCCAACCGCCACTAGGCCATCGTACGCCTGGGTCGCCTCGTGGTATTCGATCAGCAGTGGGGCGTGAAACAGCCCCACAATGTGCTGATTTCCCGAAGGGGCAACAGCACACGGCGCGCGACCTAGCTGAGATGTTCGCAGCCAATCAATATAAGACTAATAGCTTGCTTGCTTTCCAATAACGTTAGTCATAGCCTCAGGCAGGCAATGCCTTGCGATTCCAGATTGGACCCCGTTCCAGACCTGCATGATGTGATCTCACCTCCTGTGATAGGCCTGGACAGCTCCAGCACTTCAGATCGATCCCATATCGAGGAACGGCACATATGAAACTTGCATCCATGGTTACCGCTCTGCTCTCCAGCCTCGCGCCAAGCGTGTTCGCAGAAGACGCCAACCACAACCACATTGGTATCGGCATCACCCCCGTTGAGTACCACTACGGCATGGATGTCGATGTGCAGAAAGTCCTCTACCGAACTGACAACTCAAGCAAAGCAGGCGTCGTCCCGGTCATCGTGGTTTATGAAGACAGCAACGGCGAAGTACGCAAACTCAAGCACCTCGAGTGGGGCGGTCGTCACCTGAGCAGTTGAGTCACCGCAAAGGGCGTGCCGTGCACGCCCGTCAAACCTGCCGATACGGCAACTGAGCCACAGCCTCTTCGGCATAGCCACGTACACCCAGACGCTCCTGATCAAGAAAATCAGCCACGGCAGCCCGCAAGCCGGGGTGACAGAGGTAATGCCAGGAGTGGGTGATAACCGGCTCAAAGCCGCGAACCAGCTTGTGCTCGCCTTGTGCGCCAGCGTCAAAGCGCTGCAGCCCATTGGCAATGGCGTAGTCCATGCCCTGGTAGAAACAGGTCTCGAAGTGCAGCCGGTCAAACTCGGCCAAACAACCCCAGTAGCGCCCGTAGAAGCTGTCGCCGCCGACCAGGCTAAAGGCCATGGCCACTGGTCTACCGGCCTGATGGGCGAGCACCACGCGGATCATCTCGGGCATGCGCTCGGCCAGCAGGCTGAAGAATGCGCGCGTCAGATAGGGCGACTGGCCACGCACGCGGTAGGTATTGGCGTAACACAAGTAGACGAAATCCCACTCCAGCTCGCTGAGCTGATGGCCTTCTCGCCAGTCAAATTCGATGCCCTGCCCCGCCACTTGCTCACGCTCTTTGCGCATCTGCTTGCGCTTGCGCGAACTGAGCGCGTCGAGGAAGTCCTGAAAATCCCTATAGCCCCGATTACGCCAATGGTACTGGCAACCCAGGCGCTGCAACCAACCCTCGCGCCCCTGTAACAAGGCATTCTCGGTTTCCGTGGTGAAGTTGACATGCAAGCTCGACAAACCCTGCTGCGCCAGGCTGCCGGTTAGCTCATCAAGCAATTGCCCGGCGGCCTGCGGCGTACCCAAAATGCGCTGGCCCGTGACTGGCGAAAATGGAATAGCCGCCAGCAGCTTGGGGTAATAATCAATGCCTGCACGGTGGCAGGCATCGGCCCAGCCGTGGTCGAACACGTACTCGCCGTAGGAATGGCTTTTCACATAGCCCGGCATGGCCGCCGACAACTGGCCCTGCTCGCCAGTCAGCAGCGCATGAGCCGGCTGCCAACCCGTGCGGCCACCGACGCTACCGCTGTCTTCAAGGGTTGAGAGAAAGGCATGACGCAAGAACGGCTGCGCCGCAGTCAGCAGATCATCCCACTGACTGGCATTAACTTCATGGATGGCATTTAAGTGGGTCGGCAACATCGGCAGCTCGGCGGTTCGAACAAGGCTGCACTATACCGCCAAGCAGGGCGCTGTTACCGCTTACCAGAGCAATCGGCAGTAGCCCGTCTAACCCCTATGGGCGCGTCGCCTTATAGGCGATCATAAAATTCAGCTTGCCATTGGCCATCTTGCCCATCTCCTTGCGGTCAATGGCAGAGTACCCACCCAGCTCTCGGGCCTTGAAACCGCTATCACCAACTAGACTGTCAGCGTTCAGCGCCACCATTAGCTTGGCGGCCTCGCCAATTGCGTCACGGTAATCACCTTTGTCGCGCAGGTCATACTCACTCAGCTTGAGCTGTTCACGCAGCCAGTTGCCCCAGTAGAACTCAAGAAACTCTGGTGCCACATCGCCCGAGCGCGGCTTGTCATAGGCCACCTCACGAGTGAAATAAATTAATGCGCGGTAAGGATCATCCGCCAGGCTGGCCAAACCGAGTTGTGCCGGCAACTGTTCAGGCGTAATCGCCTGCCCTTGGCCATCCTTGAGCCAGACCTTACGTGCTGCCTGCATGCGCTGCCAGAAGCTGGCCAAATCCGAGCTGTCGCTGAAGTTGTCGGTGACTTTGACCCACATCTGCAGCTGCGGCCCAGCACCTGGCTGCTCCCACAGCGTGGTAAAGGTGTGATGACCATCGGTCAGGTACAGCTGGCCTTCAGGACCGACGATCACGGTTTTCATTTCGCTGCTGTGTGAAGCCACATCACCCTGACAATTGAAGCTCTCTGGCTGCTGTAGGCTGGCCCCTTTAGAGACCTTGCTGCTTTCACCCTGGCCATTGGCTTCGCAGTACTCATCAAAGAGTTTGCTCGGCTCCTTAGCAAAGCGCCCGAGCTTGTAATAAATCTGGTCATAACCCACCACCGCCTGAGTTGGGTGCAACTGTTCAAGATGCACATGCAACAGATCCCCTGGCTTCGCGCTGCGATAATCCTCGGCCAGTGCACTCGCGTTCAACCCCACCATCAGTAGCAATACAGCAAAAATACGCATCAGCATGCTCTCCACGAAAAAACCTCGAAAAAAAGCCCCGCACAAGGCGGGGCTCAAAGAAAGGAGCAACGTTTGAACAGTGTTACTTAGAACACGTACTGCAGACGACCAACGATTGCTTTACCGTCGTCTTGAACATTTTTACCGTCTACTTGGCGAGAGGTATCAATGTTGTCCACTTGGTAGTCAACGTAGTTCAGGCTCACACGTACTGCCGGAGTAGCGAAGTAGTTGACACCCACGACCATGGCGCTTGCTTCGAACTCATCGCCAGTATTCGCGGCAACGATATCGTTTAGGCCCAGGTTGCCAGGAATAGCAGTCGCGTCGGAGTCAACAGTGGTGTTCTCGTAACGCGCGAAAACTTCCCAGGTACCTTTCATGTCGGTTGGCTTGTCCCACTTGCCATCACCGCCTTTATACCCACGAGCGGCGCCAATCATGTAGGAAACCTGGGCTGTGTAGCCGCTGATATCCACATCAGAGTTAGCGCCGGCAAGGTCTTTACCGGAAATGTTGCGCTGGAAGTATTCAGCCTGGCCACGGAAAGAACCGAACTGAGCACCCGACTCCAGCACCCACTCGTTGTCTTTATCAGCTACGCGTACGTCACCCAGAGTCAGACGGAAATCATTGTCGCTACGGATGCCCATGCGGGTACGTGCACGCGCACGGTTATCGTCAGGGTTGCTGCTGTGATAGTTGGCAGCCAGGTGAACGACATCAGTGCCGTTCAGGTAAGGCGCCCAATGTGCGCGCAGTGTGTAGCCGTACAGTTCATCGTTACCGTCATCAGCGGTTTCTTTCTGGTCGTAATGAGCAACCTGAGCCATCACGCCATAGTTGTCACCGGAGTGTTTGGCCATCAAACCAAACTTGGTATCTTCGTCGCCATTGAGGAAGTCGTACATGAACGGACGCTCAATCGCGGTGATCCACGAAGAACTGGTGGTGTTTTCCAGACCGTATTCACCGCCGTACTGGCCAACAGTGAAGGTGGCGAAGTCCAGACCGCTGTAAGTGACATAAGCACGATCAACATCAGTACCGTTTTCGGAGCCGTCATAGCTCAGACGCACGCCCCAACCCCAATCCTTGTAAGCAACACCTTCCAGGCCGATTTCGCCACGGCGGATAAAGGTGTTGAAGGTGTCATCGAACGGCTTATTTTGATCGGCAGCCTGAAGGCCATCGAAGTTGGTGGCATCCCACTGCAGTTTGCCGCCCAATTTAAAGCTGAATTCTTTGTCGGTGGTAGCGACTTCGAGGCCACCTTTGGTTTTGACCACGAGATCGGCGCCGTCAGTGGTGACGGTACCGGCGAAAGCCTGGGCGGAAACGGCCAGAGCCAGAGCGCTGGTTGCGAAGCCGGCCATTACTCCACGAAAGCTGTGCTTACGGATCATCGAAGATTCCTCTAATAGACTTTTTAAGTGTCAAAAACACCCGAGCGCTATGGCTCGTTCGTGCTGGAGGGAATCTTGGCGGCGGGATATTTCAGCGCAGTTGCTGATATATAAATATTTGATTACAGCGGAACTTTTTACTTCCTTTGCCTATAAGTAGCGGCAGACGCTCTAAACCGGTACTTTTCCAGCGACCCGCACGCCGAAGCGGCGGCGGGCAACCTTGTCATCACGGGCGCTGGCGCAGCACCTTGCTCAGCCAGTAGTCCAGGCTCAACCAGCGTCCGGCACCGCTGAAGAACAGCACCACCAGCATGATCAGGTACGTGGCCGCAAATTCGATGCCGTTGTTCAGCACCACCAGTTTGCCGCTGCTAGTCAGCCAATCGTAATTGCCATGTTCCTTGAGCAGCTCGCGGGCCCGCGCAATTTTCTCTACCGAGGCCATGACCCGCTCATTGGCGAACGGCGCGCTGGCATCGGCAATCGCTTGCCAACCGAACGGCCAATGCACAGTAAAAATCGCCACCAGCATGGTCACAATCAACGGAATACTTACCCAGCGCACCGCCAAGCCGAACAGCAACAGCAACGCCCCGCCCGCCTCGGTCAACGCCGCCGCCCAAGCCAGCAGTTCCGGGAATGGCAGGCCCAACCCCCAATCCGGGTTGCCGAACCAGGCGGCGGTGGCATCCATATCCGCCAGTTTGTGCGTCCCGGCCATCCAGAACACCGGCACCAGATACAGCCGCAGCAGCAGCGGGCCGAGAAAGTCCAGGCGACGAGTCGCATCCAGAGCATCCTGAAGTCGATTTAAAAAGCTCAGCATATTGCATCTCCCAAAAGTGGCGGCAGGTGCCAGGTTGCCCTGACGCAATGGTTTAAGAGCACCAGATCGCCTGGCGTTGCCAGTCATCCAAGAGCGTCTGGGCATTATTCAAGTAGCGGCTGTCGGCGCTCAGGCCATGTTGCCCAGCCAATGCATGCAGGGCCGCGTTCGCAGTGGCACCGGCCTGTAGGTGTGTTGCCAGTTGGTAGGCGAACGGGCTCAGTTGCATAAAGCGCACCTTGTCCTGGAGATCGCGCCAGACCAACAGGCAGGTCGGCTCGCTGGGCGGCACGGCAGGCTGGAAGTCCACCCCGATGCGCTGTACCGGCCATTGATAGGCCAGCGGCCAGGCCAATGGTGACCAGCCCTGTTCCGGCACCTCGGCCTCGCTGACATCCAGGGCCAGCTCGACCCATTCGTAATGCGCCAGCTCCAAGATAAACGGCGGATCACCGGCCTCGGCGGTATAGCCGCTCTGCAACCAGGCGAGAAATTCCTGGCTGATCTGCAGAAAGTACGGCGTGCGCGCCTGATGCTCGGCGATAAAGCTGCGCACCAGGCGCTGCCAGCGCGGAGCATCGAGCAAACGCTGCAGCAACGGAAATGCGCCGCTGATAAAACCTTCGATATTGTTAAAAAACAGCTCTTGGTAAACCGCCATGCGCGCAGCCGTGATGCCGTCGAGCAAGGGCTGTTGCCCTGGCCGGCGAATACCTGCGGCAAACTGTTGTTGCAGCGCTACACCGCTCACGTGCCGTAACTCCGCAACGGAGCTGCCGCTGTTTGCAGCTGGCGAATTTGCGCCACCTCGGCATACAGCTCGGCAATCGGCGGGAAGTTAAAGTCGCGTTCCAGCAGCGTCGGGCGCACGCCATGCAGCGCATAAGCCTGCGCCAACAGCGTCCAGACCGGATCAATCACTGGCGCGCCGTGGCTGTCGATTTTCAAATCAGCCGCCTGGTCGTAATGCCCAGCCACATGCAGGTAAGCAATACGTGCGCTAGGCATGGCGGCGATATAAGCCGCCGCGTCGAAGCCGAAATTGCGGCTGTTGACGAAGACGTTATTCACATCCAGCAGCAGCTGGCAGTCGGCTCGCTGCAACACCGCGCAGACAAACGCTGCTTCATCCAGCTCACCCGGCAACTGCGCATAAGCCGAGACGTTCTCGATGATCAGCGGGCGTTCCAGCACGTCCTGCACCACACGCACGCGCTCGGCGATGCGCGCAACTGACTCCTCGGAAAACGGCAGCGGCATCAGGTCATACAGCTGGCCATGGTCGGCACAGGCCGCCAGATGCTCGCTGTAGCCACGCACGCCATGCAGATCGAGAAAGCCTTTGATCGCCTTGAGCAGCTCGATATCCAACGGCGCATAACCGCCAAGGTTGAGGGACAGCCCATGGCAGAGCAGCGGCAAGCGCTCACTCAGCGCGCGCAACTGCTTGCCCAAGCGCCCGCCTACGCCGATCCAGTTCTCCGGCGCCACTTCGAGGAAGTCCAGCTCACGGGCGCTGCAATCGTGCAGTGCGCCGAGCAAGCCACGGCGTAGGCCGAGCCCAGCACCGGTGACGAAATCCATCTGCATATCCGTCCCCTGCGCTCAGTTACTCGGTTTTGTCAGCGCCGCATTTACCTTCACCGCACTTGCCCTCGGCAGCAGCCTTGGGCGCGCTCTTGGCTTCGCCGCCGCATCTACCTTCGGCGTGCTTGTCTTCACCTTCGGCTTTCTTCATTTCACCGCCACACTTGCCCTCACCACAGCTGCCCTCAGCAGACTTCTCGCCAGCCGCCACGCTATAACCGCTGCTCAGTTCTTGCGCCGCGAATGGATTGCTAGCGGCCTGCACGGTAAAAGCGGCGCTGCTCAGCAGGGCGACACCTAGGGAAGCAACAACGCTGTTCAGATGTTTCATGGCAACTCTCCAATGGCTTTCATGGTTGCAGCCAATTGGCTGCCTCGGCCCAATAGACGCAGCCGAACCGTGGCTGTTACAGCCCCGGGCAAATATTCCCGCGCAGCGCTGCCCAGCGGCCGGCAGGCATCAACACCCGCCCCCTGTTGCGGCGACGCTCGACACACGAAGATTTTTGCCGCCAGCCAACTGATCCGGCACACTACGCCCCCCGAGCAAATGCTCGTTTTTCAAAGCCTGCAGACTCCGTATGACCCGATCCCCGCTTCGCCGTCTCGTTTTTGGCACCCTGCGCCGTTTGCTGTACCTCTGGGTGCGCTCGGAAACCATCAACCAGTCAGCCTTTACCCTCAAGCTCGACCGCAGTAAGCCGGTGTTTTACGTGCTGCAACAGCCGTCGCTGAGTGATCTGGCGGTGGTCGATACGGAATGCCGCAAGGCCGGCCTGCCACGCCCGGTGCTGCCAGTGGCGGTGGGTGAACTGCTGGAGCCAGCAGCCTTCTTCTACCTGACGCCAGAGCCCGACTGGCTCGGCCGCCAGGACAAGCGCGGGATCTCGCCAACCCTGCAACGCCTGGTCAGCGCCCTCAGCCAGCATGCCGTGGACGATGCGCAAATCATTCCGGTCAGCGTGTTCTGGGGCCAGTCGCCAGACCGCGAAACCAGCCCATGGAAGCTGCTATTTGCTGACAGCTGGGCGGTTACCGGCCGTCTGCGCCGCCTGGTCAGCATCCTGATTCTCGGCCGCAAAACCCGCGTGCAGTTCTCCACGCCAATCCATATGCGCGAGCTGATTGAGCAGGACAAAGGCCACGAGCGCACGCTGCGCATGGTGCAGCGCATTCTGCGGGTGCACTTCCGCAATCAGAAAGCCGCCGTGATTGGCCCGGATGTCTCGCACCGACGCAACCTGGTCAAAGGTCTGGTGCATGGCCCGCAGGTGCGCCAAGCTATCGCCGAAGAGGCTGAACGTGAAGGCATCAGCCTGGAAAAGGCCGAAAGCCAGGCGCTGCGCTATGGCAACGAGATCGCTTCGGATTACACCTACACCGCCATCCGTTTTCTTGAGCTGGTGCTGAGCTGGTTCTGGAACAAGATTTACGACGGCATCAAGGTCAACCACATCGAAGGTGTGCAGGACGTCGCCCAGGGCCACGAAGTGATCTACGTGCCCTGCCACCGCAGCCATATCGACTACCTGCTGCTGTCCTATCTGCTGTTCCGCAACGGCCTGACGCCGCCGCACATCGCCGCAGGCATCAACCTCAACATGCCGGTCATCGGTGGTCTGCTACGGCGTGGCGGCGCGTTCTTTATGCGCCGCACGTTCAAGGGCAACCCGCTGTACACCGCCGTATTCAACGAATACCTGCACACCTTGTTCAGCAAGGGCTTCCCGGTGGAGTACTTCGTTGAAGGTGGTCGCTCGCGCACCGGGCGCATGCTACAGCCGAAAACCGGCATGCTGGCCATCACCCTGCGCAGTTTCCTGCGCAGCAACCGCCTGCCGGTGGTGTTCGTGCCGGTTTATATCGGCTACGAGCGCGTGCTGGAAGGCCGCACCTACCTTGGCGAGTTGCGCGGCGCGAGCAAGAAGAAGGAATCGATCTTCGACATCTTCAAGGTCATCGGCGCCCTCAAGCAGCGTTTCGGCCATGTCTGGGTCAACTTCGGCGAGCCGATCAAACTGGCGGAATTTCTCGACAGCGAGCAACCCGACTGGCGCGAACAGGATTACGGCACCCAGTACCGCCCGGCCTGGCTGAATGAAGCCACCAACAACCTCAGCGAGCGCGTGGCTCAGCACCTCAACGAGGCGGCGGCAATCAACCCGGTCAACCTGGTGGCCCTGGCGTTGTTGTCCACCAGTAAGCTGGCCTTGGATGACCGCGCCCTCGCGCGGGTGCTCGACTTGTATCTGGCCCTGCTGCACACAGTGCCCTACTCGCCGCACACCACCCTGCCGGACGGCAACGGCCAGGCGCTGATCGAGTACGTGCAGAAGATGGATCTGCTCGCCGAACAGAAGGACGCCCTTGGCAAAATTCTCTACCTGAACGAGCACAACGCCGTTCTGATGACCTACTACCGCAACAACGTGCTGCACATCTTCGCCCTGCCGGCGCTGCTGGCGAGCTTCTTCCAGAGCAGCGCGCGAATGAGCCGCGAACAGATCCTGCGCTTTACCCGCGCGCTCTACCCCTACCTGCAATCCGAGCTGTTTATCCGCTGGAGCCTGGACGAGCTGGACGGCGTGGTCGACCAGTGGCTCGCCGCCTTTGTCGAGCAAGGCTTGCTCAAGCTGGATGGCGACATGTACGTGCGCCCAGCGCCAAGCTCACGCGAGTTCGTCCTGCTCACCCTGCTGGCCCGCGCCATCGTGCAAACCCTGCAGCGTTTCTACATGGCCACCGCCCTGCTGCTCAATGCCGGGCAGAACGCCATCAGCGCCGAAGAACTGGAAGACCTGTGCACCGTGATGGCCCAGCGCCTGTCGATCCTGCATGGCCTGAATGCCCCGGAATTCTTCGACAAGAGCCTGTTCCGCCACTTTATCCAGAGCCTGCAGGACCAAGGCGTGCTGCGTCAGGACTCAGCCGGCAAACTCAGCCATCACCCGCTGCTCAGCGAACTGGCCGAAGGCGCGGCCAAGCGCGTACTGCCGGCAGAGATTCGCCTGTCGATTCGCCAAGTGGCCATGGACCGCAACGAAGACGCCCAGGAGCCGGTTTAAGCCATGGCCAGTCGCGCGGCGTTTCACCAGCAACACGCCGAGCGCGCCCGCGCCGAAGCGCAGCGCCTGCTGGCAGAGAAACCGCGCCTAGGCGGGTAATGGCCAATAGGGTGCGGCGCGAGTTAGAGGCCACGCGCAGCGAATAAGCGGCATCGCTTCTCACCTGAGCGCAGGCTAAACAACGCGCTTAGCCGAGCACCTTGGCCAGATGCGCCTCATAACGCGCCACGTCAGCGGCAATGGCCGGCATCTTCATCACATCCACACAGAGGAAAGTCGGCAAACCAGTCATGCCGAGGAATTCGTTAGCCTTGTGGAACGGCAAGTACACGGCATCCACACCCTTGCCCGCAAAGAAATCGCTAGGGTCATCAAACGCTTGCTGCGGCGCGTTCCACGTGGCCGAGATCATGTACTGCTTGCCGTGTAGCAAACCGCCGCTGCCGTATTTTTGCGAGGCGTCAGAGCGGGTGCGGCCGTCATTCGCGTAGAGGCTGCCATAACCCTCAGTAAAAACCTCGTCGATGTACTTCTTCACAGTCCAGGGCGCACCCATCCACCAGCCGGGCATCTGATAAATGATCACGTCAGCCCAGAGGAACTTCTGCACCTCTTCGGCGATGTCATAACCGCCTGCGATAAAGGTTTCGCGCATATCAAAGCCCGAACGATCCAGGTAGCTAATCGCCGCATCATGCAGCGTTTGGTTGTAGCGGCCTTCGGAATGGGCGAACTGTTTGCCGCCGTTGAGCAGAAGAATCTTTTTCACAGGTAATGCCTCGGTAAGAAGTAGCTGACCGGTAGGCTAACGCCCTCACACGAGTGGAAAAACCTAGGCCCAGGCAAATCATATTTGCGAAAAAGGCATGAATAGTCGGCTAAACGCATCATTAAACTGCAGCAATCCCATCAACAAGCGGAGCGGCCTGCCATGCGCGAACAACCCTACGGTTTTATCCTTCACGCCCACACCAAGCCGGAGCAATCCGAGGCGTTTCAGGCCTTGTTCAGCGCCTACGTGCAGCCCAGCCGCGCCGAGCCTGGCTGCATCGAGTACCACATGCTGCGCGACCAACAAGACCCGACCCTGTTTATCTTTTACGAAATCTGGCAAAGCAAAGCGCACCTGGACGTGCACTCCGCCCTGCCGCACATGCAGCGATTTTTTGAGCACCGTATGGACTACCTGAGCCGCGACTTCGATATCCGCCGTATCGACATGCTCAGCCCGTCCTCAGCCAACCGCTAAGCAGCGCCCATGGGTTTGCCTAGGCGGCGCACTCCGCTAAGCTCGGACAATTGCCCACCAACAGGAATGTGCCCATGCTTCGCTCCACTACCGCCATCGTCACCCTGCTCGCTAGCCTGGCGCTGTCCGCCCCCGCCTTCGCCCTGTCCCTCAGTGACCTGACGCAAAGCGACGCCAGCGGCGGCCTTAAGGACGCCCTCACCCAAGGGGCCAAAGTGGCCGTGCAGCAACTGGGCAAACCCGGCGGCTTCAGCAACAACCCAGACGTGCGCATTGAACTGCCGGGCAAACTCGGCAAAGCCGCAAAAACCATGAAAATGATGGGCATGGGCGCGCAGGTTGATCAGCTTGAAGCCAGCATGAACAAAGCCGCCGAAGCCGCCGTACCGCAAGCCCAGGCACTGCTGGTGGACTCGGTGAAGAAGATGACCGTGCAAGACGCTAAAAGCATCCTCAGCGGCCCGCAGGACTCCGCCACCCAATACCTGAGCAAAACCAGCCGCGAACAAATCCGCGCCAAGTTCCTGCCCATCGTTAAACAAGCCACCGACCAAGTCGGCTTGGCCAAGCAATACAACAGCTTCGCCGGCCAAGCCGCCAGCTTCGGCGTGATCGACGCAAAAAACGCCAACATCGAAAACTACGTGACCGAACAAGCGCTAGACGGCCTGTTCACCATGATTGCCGAACAAGAAGCCAGCATCCGCGAAAACCCGGCAGCAGCGGCGACCAGTTTGGCGAAGAAGGTGTTTGGGGCGTTGTAAGAAGAGTTAGGTAGATGTGAAAAAGCCAGACCGTGAGGGCTGGCTTTTTATGGACGGGGGAGTAAAAACTGACTATTTAGAATCATGCATCAAGGGAGGTGATTAATGATCGAGATACCAGATAACCGCAACATAGATCTTCACCACCATATCGATCTTGGTCGGAAATGGCTGGATGCGAGCGATGAAGGTAAAAAAATATCCTGTTATCGTACGCTGCCTTTGAGTTCAGATTTGCCATCGAACGACTTGCTGTTCACTACTGGCTCCAGCTGGCTGGGGATGACCCTCTACATGGAGATGTCCGAACCCTCAGATCGTTAAAAGCATCGAGAAAAAAATATACGAACTGGCCGGAAATCAGCTTCAAATCAACCGGCACTATGATTTCATTCGATGCTTCTTTGAGAGCCTGGGTCTTGAGATACATTGCCCTACACCTACCGTCGGCAAACTGGCAGCCCACTGGCACTCCTGCAGCGAGCTTTGTCACATTAGCTGGACATTATTTGCTGGCGAATCGGGTAACTCAGATCTTGCGTTTACAGAACTGACGAAAATCCACCTGTACCTGTTAGACCAAGTATCCGGAATTACAAACTGGCCAAAGCTTCCAGAGTCAGAGTCAGAGTCGCCGGAGTATGCCTCACTAATTGATCGTTTCTTGAGCGGCGAAGCTGGGATCGACGATGTAAAGGCATATATTAAGAAAAACGGTATATGGGCCAAGGTAGATTACCCAGACGGTAGACCTAGCCACTTTTTAGGGACTCCAGTTCCGCCAGGTAGTAGCTGAACCCCTTCAGCTTGTTCTGACTGACCCTCGCCGTCGTACATAGCAGCATGAACAATAAAGCCCCCTTCACCTAACCACCGCCGCAATGGCTATACCATCGCTGTTGCGCGCAGCTCGTTGGGTGGGGCACAGCGATACCTATCAAGTCCATAACGCCCGCCGCACTTTCTCTGACTGCTACTACTGGTTTCGGCCTTACGCCGAGTTACTTTCTCTTTGCGCGCGCAAAGAGAAAGTAACCAAAGAGAAAGCGCGCCCGGCATCCGGGTTTCGCTGCGCTCAACTCCCCTCGCTCCGGTGCTGTTCCGAGGGTCGTCAAGACGGGCCATCCATGGCCCGGCATGCCTCGTTTGGCATCCATGCCAAACGTCCCTCTCCACAGCACCTACGCTCGGCCTCCTGACGGGGTTCGGGGACCGCGTCGTTTGGGCGAGCTTTGGATGGCAGAGCAAAAGGCAAAAGCAGAAGCAAAAGCAAAAGCATCGCGGGCAAGCCCGCTCCTACAGGGTCGGCGGACATTCGTAGGATGAGTTGGCTTTTTGTCACTTGCCCACAATCTCACAGACGACACCAAACGCCCCATCAGGAGGCCGAGTGGAATCGTTGCGGAAGGGGTTGAGCGGCATGGATGCCGCGAGAGCCGCGATGGGCCAGGGATGGCCCTTCGCGGCGGGCCCCTAAAGCAATGATGGAGCGAGGGAACCCGACGAAGTCGGGCCGGATGCAAGGGGCAAGACCTCTTGGTTACTTCTGGGGCGTTTGCCAGAAGTGACCCGCCGTAAGGGCGGAACCGTTAGCCCGAGCAACACATAAGCGGCGTAAGCAAAGCCGCAAAACCTGCCACATCCAAACCAATCAAAAACAGCAAAGCTCGCGGCCATGGGCCGCGCCTACAAGGGCGAGACATACCCTCGCCGGGGCCAAAAAACAAAACCCCGCCAATCAGCGGGGTTTTGTCGACCAAGCGCCAGGCTTATTCCGCCTGCGCTACCAGCACATCATTCTGGTTACGACTCCATTGCGGCAGCAGCGTGCCAATCAACATGCCAGCCAGGCTAAACAGCAGGCCTGCCAGTTGCGGCGGCCAGAAGGCGGCTTCGCTCCATGTCAGCTCCAGGTAGATCCACGAAACCAAGCCAAAGGCGATGGCAACTAGCGCGCCTTGGGTGGTCGCGCGCTTCCAGAACAGCCCGGCAAACAACGGCACCACTGCGGCCACCAAGGTGACCTTGTAAGCATTGCCGACCATCTCGTAGATGCTCGCATCCGAATACAGTGCGAAGGCCAAGGTCGCAACAGCGCAAACCAGGATGGTGCAACGCATCAGCAGCAAAAACTGCTTGTCGGTAAGCACCGGCAGAAAGCGCTTGAGCACGTTCTCGGTCAGGGTCACGGAGGGTGCCAGCAAGGTGCCGGAGGCGGTGGACATAATCGCCGAGAGCAGCGCACCGAAGAACATGATCTGGGCGAACAGTGGGGTCTTTTCCAAAATCAGCAGCGGCAGGATCATCTGCGAGTCTTCAGCCAACCATTTTTCGACCAGTGCTGGGTCGATCATCGAGGCGGCGTACACCAGAAACACCGGCAGCATGCAGAAACCGAGGTACAGCACAGCACCGGTCATCGAGGCGCGCGCGGCGATGTTCTCGCTCTTGGCCGACATCACCCGCTGGTAAACATCCTGCTGGGGGATGGAGCCGAGCATCATGGTCACGGCTGCGCCGATAAAGGCAACGATATCCTTGGGCTCGAAGGCGTGCATAAAGGTGAACTTGCCTTCGCTGGCGGCCTTGTTGATCACCAGGTCAGCACCACCGGCCATGTCACTGAACAACCACACCAAGTAGATCAGACCAACCACGATGATGATCATCTGGAAGAAGTCAGTCAGGGCAATCGACCACATGCCACCGAACAGGGTGTACAGCAGCACGATAAAGGTGCCGAGGAACATGCCCTGCGTGGTGCTGATGCTGCCGTCGGAGATGACGTTGAACACCAGGCCAAGGGCGATCAGTTGCGCGGCAATCCAGCCCAGGTAGGACATGACAATAACCAGGCTGATGATCAGCTCGACCTGCGGGCCGAAGCGCTTTTTGAAGTAATCACCGATGGTCAGCAGGTTCATCCGGTAAAGCGGCCGGGCGATGATCAGGCCAACCAGAAACAGGCAACCAAACGATCCGAACGGGTCTTCGACGATGCCAGCAAAGCCTTCTTCAAGAAAGGTGGCGGGGATGCCTAGCACGGCCTCGGAGCCAAACCAGGTGGCAAACACCATGGCGGCGACGATGGGGAAGCCCATACTGCGCCCACCAGAGGCGAAGTCGCGGGTGTTATGTACTCGGGTGGAGGCGTAGAAACCGATGGCGACAGTCACCAGCAAATAGAGCGCAACGAACCAGATCAGCATGCTTTCCCGTTCCACAGACGTCAGCCCACCGCATGCATGACCCGCATAGGCGCGCGGGAACAACGATGGGCCACAGGTTTTTGTTATGACTATTCATGATGGGTCACTGCACGCGCCCACCACGGTCGCGCAGTCTGGCAAATACGTAAAATATGTCAAACAAAATTGACGAGATGTAAGTAGATAAATCAATAAGCGCCGCATAATCCCCGTGCAACTTACTGTATACGTTGCAATAACCTCATATACGTCGCAGAGGGTAGTTGTATATTTTTGACAGCGCGAGCAGAGCAAGCTGCCGACGTGACAATCATCAGGCACAAAAAAGCCAGGCTAAACGCCTGGCTTTTTATCATCCCGCGCTTATTCAGCCCGGCTGACGCTCCACAGCTTTGACGCGGAACCAAGCGGCATAAAGCGCCGGAAGGAACAGCAAGGTCAGCGCCGTGGCGACAATCAAGCCACCCATGATCGCCACGGCCATCGGCCCAAAGAACACGCTGCGCGACAACGGGATCATCGCCAATACGGCCGCCAGGGCGGTCAGCACGATGGGCCGGAAACGTCGCACGGTGGCTTCAATAATCGCGTGCCAACGGTCCATTCCGGACTCGATGTCCTGCTCGATCTGGTCAACCAGAATCACCGAATTACGCATGATCATCCCCGATAGGGCGATGGTGCCGAGCATGGCCACAAAGCCAAACGGCTGATTGAAGAGCAACAGGAACAGCGTTACGCCGATCAACCCCAGCGGTGCGGTGAGGAACACCATGGCCGAGCGCGAGAAGCTTTTCAGTTGCAGCATCAGCAAGGTCAGCACCACCACGATAAACAACGGTACACCCGCGTAAACCGACCGCTGTCCACGGCTGGAGTCTTCCACGGTACCGCCTACATCCAGTTGATAGCCATCGGGCAACTGCGCACGAATGGGTTCGAGGGTCGGCAGAATCTGTTTGACCAGGCTGGCTGGCTGCTCATTGCCGTACACGTCGGCCCGAACGGTGACGGTCGGCAGGCGGTTACGGTGCCAGATCACGCCTTCCTCAAAGCCGTACTCCAAGGTGGCGATCTGCGCCAGCGGCACACTAAGGCCATTGTCGGTCGGCACGGCCAGGCTCGGCAGCAAGCCGAGTTCCTGACGCTCACTTGGCGTACCCCGCAGGAGAATTTCGATCAGTTCGTTGCCCTCGCGATACTGGCTAACGGACGAGCCCGTCAGCGAGCTCTGCAGGAAGCTCGACAGGTCGGAGGTGCTAACGCCCAAGGCACGGGCACGTTCCTGGTCGATATTCAGGCGTACGACCTTGCTCGGCTCTTCCCAATCCAGGTGCACGTTGGCCACATACGGGTTCTCACGCACCTTGTCGGCTACCTCACGGGCCAACTGGCGCGCCACATCAATATGCTCGCCGGAGATGCGGAACTGCACCGGATACCCCACCGGCGGGCCATTTTCCAGGCGAGCGACACGCGTGCGCAGGGTCGGGAACTCATCACGCAGTACATCAATCAGCCAGGTGCGGATTTTTTCGCGGTCTTCGATGCTTTTAGCCAGCACAACGAACTGGGCAAAGCTGGCAGCGGGCAGTTGCTGGTCCAGCGGCAGGTAAAAACGCGGCGAGCCGGTGCCGACATACGCCACATAATTATCAATACCTTCACGCCCCTTGAGCATCGCCTCGAAACGCTTGGCCTGCTCTTCAGTGGCAACCAGTGATGCGCCTTCGCTGAGCTTGAAGTCAACCATCAACTCCAAACGCCCGGAAGCCGGGAAGAACTGCTGCGGCACAAAGCGGAACAACATAATCGAGCCGATAAACAGCGCAATGGTCAACAGGATCACCGTCTTACGGCGGCGTACGCACCACTCCACCGCGCCGCGTACACGCTGATAGAACGGCGTGCCATAAGGGTCGTGACCGCCCGCGCTACCGCCGTGTTTAGCCGCGTGCAGCTTGGCCAGGTCGGGCAGCAGTTTGGCCCCCAAGTACGGCACAAACACCACGGCGGCAAACCATGACACCAACAGGGCAATGGCCACCACTTGGAAGATCGAACGGGTGTATTCGCCCGTCCCCGACTGCGCGGTGGCAATCGGTAGGAAGCCGGCGGCGGTGATCAGTGTGCCGGTCAGCATCGGGAACGCCGTGCTGGTCCAGGCATAGCTGGCCGCTTTGATGCGGTCGAAGCCCTGCTCCATCTTGATCGCCATCATTTCCACGGCAATGATCGCGTCATCCACCATCAGGCCCAACGCCAGCACCAGCGCGCCGAGGGAAATTTTATGCAAGCCGATGCCGAAGTAGTACATGGCGGCAAACGTCATGGCCAGCACCAGCGGAATCGACAGTGCCACCACCAAACCTGTACGTAGGCCGAGTGAGAAGAAACTCACCAGCAATACGATGATCACGGCCTCGGCAAGCACGCGGACGAATTCGCCAACCCCGGTTTTTACCGCTGCCGGCTGATCGGACACCTTGCTCAGTTGCATGCCCGCGGGCAAGGTTTGCTGCAGGCGGGCGAACTCGCCTTCCAGGGCCTCGCCCAGTACCAGAATGTCACCGCCGGCTTTCATCGATACCGCCAGGCCGATGGCGTCTTCAGCCATGTAGCGCATGCGCGGTGAGGGCGGATCATTAAAGCCGCGTTTGACCTCGGCGACATCGGAGATACGGAAGGTGCGGTCGGCTACGCGAATAGGGAAATTGCGAATTTCATCAACCGACTCAAACCGCCCGGTGACACGCAGTTGCACGCGGTCGGTGCTGGTTTCAAAAAAGCCGGCAGACGCTACCGAGTTCTGTTCTTCTAGCGCCTGTTGCACGGCGGCCAGCGGCAGGCCGAGGGTGGCAAGCTTGGTGTTGGACAGCTCGATCCAGATCTTTTCATCCTGCAAACCAATCAGGTCGACCTTGCCGACATCTTTAACGCGCTGCAGCTGCAGCTGGATGCGATCGGCATAATCCTTGAGTACGGCGTAATCAAAGCCTTTGCCGGTCAACGCATAGATATTGCCGAACGTAGTACCGAACTCATCGTTGAAGAACGGCCCCTGAATCCCCTGCGGCAGGGTATGGCGAATATCGCTGACTTTTTTGCGCACCTGATAGAACAGATCGGGGATCTCGTCAGAGTGCATCGAGTCGCGGGCAAGAAAAGTGACCTGAGATTCACCAGGCCGCGAAAACGAGACAATCCGATCGTATTCGCCGGTCTCCATCAGCTTCTTTTCGATGCGCTCCGTGACCTGCTGCGCCACTTCTTCGGCGCTCGCCCCTGGCCAATTGGTGCGCACCACCATGGCCTTGAAGGTAAAGGGCGGGTCTTCACTCTGGCCCAGTTTGGTATAGGAAATGGCACCAACAATAGCCAACAGCAGCATGAGATACAGGACGATCTGACGGTTACGCAGCGCCCAAGCGGATAGGTTGAAATCCATCGGGCTTACTCCTTGACCGTCGGCGTGGCCTGCACCGTCAACTGCACAGCACGGTTATCGCGATCAACCGGACGCACCTGCTGACCTTCGTGCAACACCTGGCCACCCGCGGCTACCACCCAATCCGTGGCTTGCAAACCTTCAAACACCGGTACGGTTTTCTCACCGTAGGCACCAATACGCACGTTAGTACGTTTGAGGGTAGAACTGGCAGGGTCGACCACCCAGACATAGGGCTGGCCCTTCTCGGCGGTTACCGCAGACAGCGGCACCGACAGCGGCACTTCACCGTCATGGGCGATAAACACCCGGGCGCTCTGGCCTAACTCAGCCGGGACTTTGCCTTCAACAAAAGCAACGCGCGCAGCGAAGGTGCGCGATTGCTGATCAGCCGATGGTGATATCTCACGAATACGCCCAGGGAAACGTTGGTCCGGCTGCGACCAGAGCTCGACCTCCACCTCCTGGCCGATCCTGAAGCGCTCGAAGGCTTGTTCGGGCAGGTTGATCAATACTTCACGCTCACCATCAACCGCCAGGGTGAACACCGTTTGCCCCGCAGCTACCACTTGCCCGACCTCAACCGTGCGCCGCGCGACCACACCATCCTGAGAGGCACGCAACACGGCGTAGCCGGCCTGGTTGTTAGCCACGTTGAACTCGGCACGCACCTGCTTTACCCGAGCCTCACCAGAGCGGTACGTATTTTCCGCGTTGTCGTATTGCGAACGGCTAACCAGGTTGCGCGCCAACAAGGTTTTGTAGCGATCACGCTCGGCACGTGCCAATTGCAGATTGGCCTCGGCTGCCGCGAGCTGAGCGCGATTAGCCTCCAGTTGCAGACGCACATCCTGCGGGTCCAGCTCGGCCAGCGGCTGATCCTTCTTCACTTGCGCGCCCACATCGACCAACCGTTTGGTCACCTTGCCGGCGATGCGAAAGGCCAACTCAGGCTCAAGGCGCGCACGCACCTCACCGGGATAGGCATCCATCAACTCACCAGCCAGTTGCGGCTGTACCACCATGGCCGGGCGCACAGCAACCGCAGCGGGTTCGCCATTGCCACACGCAGCGAGCACGAGGATAAGACTGGCGGGCAATGCAACAGACAGCGCATGACGAAACATGATGACGGACCCTTTAGAGGCTTTAGAATATTTACACTGGCGGGTATAGTAAAAATAGCAAACTCACTAGTCCAGTATTAAAACCGACCCATGCCAAACAAAGTGTTACCAACCAGCGGCCCCGGTCGCCCCAAAGACCTAGCTAAACGCAAAGCCATCCTGGAAGCGGCAAAAACCCTATTCCTCAGCAATGGTTATGACGGTAGCAGCATGGATGCGATTGCCGCTGAAGCCGGGGTTTCCAAGCTCACGGTGTACAGCCACTTCACCGATAAAGAGAAGCTGTTCGCGGCCGCCGTGCAGTCCAAATGCGAAGAGCAACTGCCCGAGCTGCTGTTTGAGTTGAGTGATGAGGTGCCACTGGCACAAGTGCTACTGAACATCGGACGCGGCTTTCATGAACTGATCAACAGCCGTGAATCAGTGGAGCTACACCGGGTAATGGTGAGCCTCGCGGCTCAGGATTCTAAGCTCTCGCGGATGTTCTACGAGGCCGGCGCTCAGCGTGTGCTGCTGGGCATGGAAGACCTGCTACGCAAGGCCAATCAGAACGGCAAACTGCATATAGCCGACCCGGCGAGTGCGGCGGATCATTTTTTCTGCTTAATCAAGGGCGGAGCCAACTTTCGTCTGTTAATTGGCTGTGGCGAACCGTTGCAAGGCGCTGAGGCCGAAGCGCATGTGCGCGATGCGGTCGCCGTATTCCTGCGCGCCTTTCGCGTCGAGTAGCGCCAAGCGTCGCAGGAAAGAGCCGATTATTCGCTGGCGGATTGCAGTTTTTTCTTCGGATAAATGTCGTAACGGCTGGATTTACCCTCCAGCGCATAACCGGGCTTGGCTCCATCAATCAGCGGCGCCTTGCGCGGTCGCTTGACCACCACCCGATGGCTGGCCAGGTTCAACGCCGCCTCCAGTAGCGCTGGGGCATCCAGGTCATCGCCGACAAAGGGCCGGAACAGGCGCATCTCTTTCTTCACCAGTGCGCTCTTGTCGCGGTGCGGAAACATCGGATCGAGGTAGATCACCTGAGGCGGCTCGCCCTGCCACGTGCGCATCAGCTCAATGGCATTACCGGTGAGCAGCTGCATCTGCGCAGCAATCGGCGCGACATCACGGTCCAACGCCGCACGCGCCAGACCATCCTCGAGCAACGCCGCAATCAGCGGCTGGCGCTCGATCAGAGTCATGCTGCAGCCCAAACTCGCCAGTACAAAGGCATCACGCCCCAGGCCCGCCGTGGCATCCAACACCCGCGGACGAACGCCAGCCTGCACGCCTACCGCCTTGGCAATCATCTGCCCACTGCCACCGCCAAATAAGCGCCGATGCGCCACCGCGCCTTCAACAAAATCCACCTTGACCGGCCCCGGTGCCTGCGGCCCCAACTCCACCAGTTGCAAGCCAGCCTCCCCCAGCTGCAGGGCAAACTCGCTATCACCATCCAGCGGCAAACCTAGGCGCGCCGCCCAAGCTTCAGCCACAGACTGCAAATGCGGAACCAGGGCCTGCATACGAATTCTGGCTATTAGCCGCTCATCATTCATTAGAAAACGTGCTCAAAAATCACTCAATTGACCGCCTAAGCGGCCGATAACCTGCCTGAGCGGCATTTTGCCAGACCCGGCAGCATACAGCCGCACCGAGTTCGCCATGTTTGATGTAATTTCCGCTTCGCGCAGCGCGGCCCCATCGGCTGCCAGCACCCGCTCAATCAGCGAAACGCTCGATGAAGGCAAGCGCGCCTCGCTGGATTATCAAATCCTGCGGCGCACCTTGATGCCCGACGAAGTAGAAGCTGAATCCCCCACCAGCCCCTCCCAAACGCCCAACGAACCGCTAGCCGTCAGCACCCAGGCCAGTGATTTCCAGGCGTTAGCCGCCCAGAGCAAGCTCGAACTGAACGTCAGCATTAACACCGAACCGAAGCAAACCGACCCCCTGGTACTAGATCTGGCCAGCAACGGCTTCAGTACCAGCGGCCTAACCCGCTCAGTTCGCTTCGACCTGGATGCCGACGGCAAACTCGAGCAAATCAGCGTACCGACCGGTGACGATGCCCTCCTCGCCTACGACCGCAACGGTAACGGACGCATAGACGATGGCAGCGAGTTGTTCGGCGACCAGAATGGCGCGAGCAACGGTTTTGCCGAACTGCGCAAATACGACGACAACGGCGACGGCCGTATCGACAGCCAGGACGCTATTTTCGAGCACCTGAGCCTGATGCGCTTTGACGCCCAAGGACGGCAATCCAGCCAATCCCTGAGCGCAGCTGGAGTCAGCGCCATTGATCTACAAGCACGTGATGTAAAGATTGCCCTGGGTGCCTACGACGAAATCGCCCAACTCGGCCGCTTCGAGTTCGCCGACGGTCGCAGTGGTCAGGCTGCCGATCTGTTATTGGCCCAGCGTTAGTAATACGTAGGGTGGGTTAGGCGCGAATCGGAATCAGAAAAACACCATCGACTCTCAACGCGCCGTAACCACCGTTGCGGTCGACCGGCAAACTGCAATGGTGGATTACGCGACGCTCTAAATGCGTGGAGCCCCCATAATCGCCCTCCTGCGCTAGGAGCAGTTGTAGGTTGGCGCTGAGGTACGAAAGCCCAGCAACATCAACAAAGTGCTAGCGGCACATGCGCCAGAGCCCCATATCCACATGAAAGTGGTCGCGGTGGGCGGCGTTGTACTCCGGCCCCAAGGTGATGTTGAAGCGCGTGCAAGCGGCCTGTTGCACTTGGCGAAGAAACTGCGCGTTCTTGCCCTGCTTGGGCCAATCCTGCAACACGCTGATGCGCCGACCATCGGCCAGACGGAAGCCGACGATATCCAGCGCATTGGCCGAGGCGTGCTGACTACGCCGCTGGCTACCAGCAATAGTGCGGCAGGCGAAGCTGCCAACATGCTCCACCCGCGTCACTGGCTGGCCGAAAATAGCCTGGGCAGTGGGCTGCAGATCATGTTGCTCGAACAAGGCAAACGCTGCGGCTAGCGGGCAACTGGCAATAAAGCTGCTGCTGAAAGCAACCCCGGCACTTTGCACCCGCACGGTGTTAGTTAGCGGGCATGACACGTCTGGGCTGCTATCGGTCTGCGGCGTGAAGCGCATTGATGACGTGCTTAACGCTTGCCGGCACAACGCCGGATCGTCCTGCAAACGCCAGAGTTTATAGCTGGTGAGAAAATTCGGTGTCTCACGAATATCCAGCACCGCCCAGGGGTTCCAATGCGGCGGCACATCCAGCCAACCACGCCAAAGCCCAAGCAACGCGCCGGCGAGCAACATACAAAGCAGCAGAAACACACGTAAGAAGGTCATGCCGCGCAGCCTATCAGAGCAGGCCTAACTGCTCGACCTGATCGTCCACCTGTATCTGTGGCAAGGCCGGCAAACCGGGTAATCGCGCCATCAACTGCTGATGAAAGCGCTGTGCCAATTGCGGTGCCAGGCGATTATCCGAGGTGTGTAGAAAAACGTAGGGCGTACGGCCTTCCTCGATCCAACCTGCGACCTTATCCAGCCAAGGTGCCATAAACGGGTCATTCGCCTGCAATTCTGGATGCCCGATAAAGCGCAGCTGCGGTGACTGGCTAAAGGCCGTGGGGCGCAATGGCAGGCGCGGCTTCTTGGCTTGGGCATGCAATACCGCCGGCGCGCTGGAGACACAACTAAACAGCGCGCGCGAATCCAGACAGATACGCTCAATACCACGCTCATGCAGCAACCGATTAAGGCGGCGCTCCTCCTCGCCTTTGGCAAAGAACGCCGGGTGGCGTACTTCAACGGCCAACTCGCCGTCCTGCCAGAGCTCGATAAAAGCGACTAATTCCGCCAAGCGTTGCGGGCCGAAGCTTGCCGACAACTGCAGCCAGAACGGCGCGACCCGCTTACCCAGCGGGGCCAACAACTGACGAAAATCCTCTACGGCACTCAGCTGCTCGCGCAGATCACCGCCGTGACTGATCTCCCGTGGCAGCTTGGCGCAAAAGCGCAGATGCGCCGGCATACGCTCGGCCCAACGCGCCATCGTATCGACGGAAGGCGGCGCGTAGAAGGTGGTATTGCCCTCAACGGCGTTGAATACCTGCGCATACAAGGGCAAAAAGTCGGCACTACGACTGCCCTGCGGATACAACGAGCCGCGCCAAGCAGGCTCACTCCATGACGGACAACCAAGGTAGTAAGGCAGTATCAATGTGCAGACCGTTAAGCGATGAAGCGAATAAAGGCGAGAGCCTATGTGGTGAGTCTAATCAGCCAGATTTGTGATTAGGCGTAAAGATCAAGGCCCATGATTTGCTGGGCATCCGACTCACTAGAGAAGCTCGCCGTTGAGCTGTAGCTGGCCAACGCCTGGGCGGCGCGGTTATTCATCTGCGGCTGGTACAGCTGGTCTTGCAGGCGACTAGGTAAGCTGTCAGTGCTGCCATTACTAGCTTCGACCTTACGCGGCTGGGCAACCGCCTCCAGCCCCTGGCTACTGGCGGGCGTTGCTGGTTGCTCTCGAAGCGCCTCGACCTCGCGCTGCGCGTCGCGAAATGGCGTAACCGCAGAGCCGGGACGGGCACTGCGCTCAGGCGAGTAGGAGGAGGTAAAACCATCAATACGCATTAATTACTGCTCAGCGGCTTGGCCAACATTGAACTCAGGTGATGGCAATTTAGCCCCCACAAGGCTGCTTGGCAATCAAGCAGCGGGGACCGGGCAATATGCTCGACAGAAGGTGCCGGCGCTCAGTGCCGGGCACGGGTAACTCAGACTGCAGCTTTGGGCGTAGCCACCTGATCACGCAGATAAACCGGCTGCGCCAGGTCCGCGACAACCGCCTCACCACGCGCCCAAGCAAAGCGCGCCAAGCTGAGCAGATCTTCGGCATGCGGCAGCATGGCAGCATCCTGACCGGTGACCGCTACTGGAATGCGTGCCGCAAAGGTGCCCCAGCCAGTGCCCGCAGCAAACCAGTCGCCCGCCGCATCACGTGGTAGGCTGGCGCGCTCCGGCGGCAACACCGCCTCAACACCAGCCAGACGCATTTCACCTTGTTCGGCGCGATAACAGCCCCAGTAGACCTCGTCCATACGCGCATCAATGGCCGCGGCGACCTGCTGCGCACCCTGCTCACGCAGGCTACGCTGGGCCAGTACAGCCAAGTTGGACACGGGTAAAACCGGGCGTTCCAGGGCAAAGGCCAGGCCTTGCACGACGCCGATGGCAATCCGTACACCGGTAAAGGCGCCCGGACCACGACCAAAAGCAATCGCATCCAGCGCAGACAACGACACACCTGCATCTGCTAGCAGTTGCTTGATCATCGGCAGCAATCGCTGAGCGTGCATGCGCGGAATCACTTCGTAATGACTGAGCACCTGGCCGTCATGCAACAAGGCGACGGAGCAGGCTTCGGTGGCGGTATCCAGGGCCAGGAGAGTGGTCATTGCATTCAGACAGGTGACGAAATGGACCGGCATTAGAACGGCTTGAGGCTTTTTTTTCCAGCGCAATCACTGTCGTTCGTGCCTGCCACACGGCAGAACTCCCTCCGACAGTAACGCGTACCGGGGCAGAATAGCCCCGGCACTCATCGGCAAACAGCGACTTACCAAGGCTGGATAACAGTCTCGGCTTCCCAGGCTTTCAAAGGCGCTTTAGACCATGTGCCATAACCCGCGTTGGGGAAGACAATCCACTCGGCGCCCCATTTGTCCGCTTCAGCTGCCACGGTTGCCCGTTGCTCGGCCAGCGGTGTCTTGCGAAAACGCCCATCAAAGTCATGCAGCGTGTCGCCCAGCAACAAGACGATCTGATGATCAGCACTAACAATGGCGCGCCGCTCGACCTTGGGTGGTCCTAGCAACAGAACGCTTTCGGCCGATACCTGAGGCAAGCCGAGTTTGCTCAGGGTCGCCAGGGTGTATGACTTCTGCTCGTCGGCACGGTCCGACACATAGCGAATGGTCACGCCCAGACTGTCGGCATGCTCCAGAAACTTCTTAGCACCGGGGATAAGCGTAGGGGTTCCGTCACGCTCCCAGGGCAGCCAAGTGTCCCAGGCGTCATAGGTATGGCAATTGGCCAAATCCCGCGCCAGCAAGGCGCTATTGTCGATGACGGTTTCATCTAGGTCGGTCACGATGGCCAGCTTCGCTGGATCTTTCGCGGCGGCTACTGCCGCATCCAGTTTCAGCGTAGCGATGTTGTAGGCCTGCAACTGCAGGGCCTGAACTTCTGCCGATTGCTGCTGATAGCGCAGCCCCATGGTGAACTCAGCGACAGAACAGGCCGTCTTGGGCTGTGCTGGGGTATCGGCATAGGCCGTAGGGATGGCCAGCAGTGAAACTGCAAGACCCAGCCAAGTTAGGCCGTTGGTAGGTTTTTCGGTCATTGAATGTCCTCTCTTCTTGGTGGTGGACGCGCGATCCACATGCCATAGCGACACGGCCACGCAGAACAACCTTGGCGTCTCCAATAGTAAAAAAACTGACGCGCTGCCTCATGCTTGAGAGCGACCAGAACGTACCCCTGCAACACAAACGAAAAAGGCCCACACGGGGCCTTTATTGATGCTGCACTGTGGCAGAACGCGTAGGCGTGATGCCTTAGCTAAGCGCGGCCAGCACCTTGGCAGTGATCTCGTCCACCGAGCCCACACCAGCGATGGCGCTGTACTTCGGCGTGCCGTCAGCGGCGGCAAGCTTCTGGTAGAAGTCCACCAGCGGCTTGGTCTGCGAGTGATAAACCGACAGGCGATGACGCACGGTTGCTTCCTTGTCGTCTTCACGTTGGATCAGCTCTTCACCGGTTTCGTCATCAATACCGGCGACTTTCGGCGGATTGTGCTCGGTGTGGTAAACGCGACCCGATGCTGGATGCACGCGGCGACCAGCAATACGGCCGACGATTTCTTCATCATCAACAGCGATTTCCAGCACGTTGTCGATAACCACACCGGCTTCCTTCAGGGCTTCTGCCTGAGGAATGGTGCGCGGGAAACCATCGAAGAGGAAACCATTGGCGCAATCGGCCTGAGCGATACGCTCTTTGACCAGATTGATGATCAAGTCATCAGAAACCAGACCACCGCTGTCCATCACGCTTTTGGCAACCAGGCCCAGCTCAGTGCCGGCCTTGACCGCAGCACGCAGCATGTCGCCGGTGGAGATTTGCGGAATACCGAACTTCTTGGTGATGAAACCAGCTTGGGTACCTTTACCGGCACCGGGCGCCCCTAGCAAAATCACGCGCATCGATGTGCTCCTCAAAATTAAGTAGAAATCGGTCGGACTCGCCTCATGGGGCCAATCTCAGAATGGTTCAGGCAGCGCTGCCAACAAGGGCCAGAGTGCCGAAAGGCCGCTCAAGATACACAGCGCACCCATAGCGCACAAGCCACCAAAAGTCTGATAGGTCTACGACTACCCGCTAACAGGTAGCGCATTTGGCAACGCGCTACACACACGCTGCCAAATGCACCAACAGCCCTTGCAATGCCCTAGCCGGTATTGCGCAAACCTGCCGCAATACCGGCCACACTGACCAACAATGCCTGTTCAAGCGGGCTGTCGGCCTGATTGTCGCGCTGCCGTGAACGCGCTAGCAGCTCTGCCTGAAGCAGGTGTAAAGGGTCTAGGTAGGTATTACGCACGCTGAACGATTCCTGGGTTTCCGGGCTATGCGAGAGCAGCTGCGACTGACCGGTCAGACCCAGCACCGCGATCACCGCCTGCGACAATAGGCCGCGTAAATGTACGCCCAATGGCTGCAAGGACGAGTCGACCAAACGCTCGTCATACAGCCGAGCAATCGCCTCGTCTGCCTTGGCCAGCACCATCTCCAACATATCGATGCGGGTTCGGAAGAACGGCCAGTGTTCGCGCATTTGCCCGAGCAGATGACCTTCGCCGCGTTGCAACGCATTGTTTAATGCGGCCTCCCAGCCGAGCCAGGCCGGCAGCATCAGGCGCGTTTGGGTCCAGGCGAAAATCCACGGAATTGCCCGCAGGCTTTCCACCCCGCCTTCGCGGCGCTTGGCCGGCCGGCTGCCCAGCGGCAAGCGCCCGAGTTCCTGCTCCGGCGTGGCCTGGCGGAAATAGTCGACGAACTGCGGATGCTCGCGCACCACCGCGCGGTAGGCCGTGACGCCATCGTGGGCCAGCTTGTCCATCAGCTCGCGCCAAGCCGGCTCAGGGCTCGGCGGCGGCAACAAGGTGGCCTCGAGTACGGCGGCGAGATACAGATTGAGATTCTGCTCGGCAATGTCCGGCATACCGAATTTGAAACGAATCATTTCGCCCTGCTCGGTGGTGCGGAAACGCCCCACTACCGAGCCGGGCGGCTGCGACAGAATCGCCGCATGGGCCGGCCCACCACCACGCCCAACCGTGCCGCCGCGACCGTGGAACAACAGCAACTCGACATCCTGTTCGCGACACACTTGCACCAGGGTTTCCTGAGCACGGTACTGCGCCCAGGCGGCGGCAGTGGTGCCAGCATCCTTGGCCGAGTCGGAATAACCGATCATCACTTCCTGCGGCCCCTGCAAGCGTGCCCGGTAACCATGCAGCGCCAGCAGCCGGCTGATCACCGGGCCGGCGTTGTCTAAATCAGCCAGGGTTTCGAACAGTGGCACCACGCGTATCGCCCGCTGCAACCCAGACTCTTTAAGCAGCAGTTGCACCGCCAGCACATCGGAAGCAGCCCCGGCCATGGAAATCACATAGGAACCCAGGGACGCAGCAGGTGCACGCGCCACTTCGCGGCAAGTGGCCAGCACCTCCTCGGTTTCACCACTGGGCTTAAAGTGGCCGGGAAGCAACGGCCGACGGCTTTCCAGCTCTTGCAGTAAAAACGCCAGGCGCGCCTCTTCATCCCATTCTGCGTAACGTCCAAGCCCCAGGTAATCGGTGATTTCACTCATGGCGGCAGCGTGCCGGCTGGAGTCTTGCCGCACATCCAGGCGCACCAGGAACAGGCCAAAGGTGGCCGCGCGGCGCAGGCAATCGAGCAGCGGGCCGTCAGCAATCACGCCCATGCCGCATTCATGCAGTGACTGATAACAACACTGCAGCGGCTCGAACAGCTCGCGGTTGTCCTGCAGCACCGCTGCGGGCGCGGGGATCGGCTCATTCAGCGCGGCCTGCGCCCAGCTGCGGGTTGCGCGTAAACGCTCGCGCAGTTGTTTGAGCAGGCTGCGATATGGCTCCGCACTCTCACCTACGCGCGCCAGTAGCGCCGGGCTGGCCTGCTGCATGGACAGCTCGGCCGCCAGTTGATCAACATCACGCAGGTATAAGTCGGCCGCCATCCAGCGGGCTAACAACAGTACTTCACGGGTGACCGTCGCCGTGACATTGGGGTTACCGTCGCGGTCACCGCCCATCCAGGAAGCAAAGCGAATCGGCGCGGCATCCAGCGGCAGGCGCAACCCAGTAGCACCATGCAGCACCTGATCGGCCTTGCGCATTACATTGGGCACGGCATGCCAGAGTGAATGCTCGATCACCGCAAAGCCCCATTTGGCTTCATCCAGCGGGCTTGGCCGACTGCGGCGGATTTCCTCGGTATGCCAAGCCTCGGCAATCAACCGCTGCAGGCGCTGATTGACCTGCTCACGTTCGGCAACCGAGAGATCACTGTGATCACCGGCTGCCAACTGTTCAGCCATGGCATCGTATTTCTGAATCAGGGTACGCCGCGCCACTTCAGTGGGGTGCGCAGTCAGTACCAGCTCAATATCCAGGCGACCGAACTGACGCGCCAGAGCCTCGCCCTTGTGCCCATTAGCCAACAGACGCTGCAAAAGATCGGCAAGAATATTGTCTTCAAACGGTACGGGCTCGCCCGGCGCACGGCGGCGTACGCGGTGATATTGCTCGGCAATATTGGCCAGATTGAGAAACTGGTTGAAGGCCCGCGCAACCGGCAGCAGCTCGTCATCCGCCAGTTGATTCAAGGTTGCACTGAGTTGCTCCGCACCTTCCGGCGAGCCGCGACGAGCCGCCTTTGCGCCTTTACGAATACGTTCGATCTTGTCGAGAAAGGCAGCGCCATGCTGCACGCTGATGGTGTTACCCAGTAATTCGCCGAGCTGGTGGACGTCTTCGCGCAAACGCGCATCGATTTCTGCCATGACTATTGCCTCCGCTGATCCTGCCTCCAGAGTGCCCAGCGCGCCAACTTCTTACAAGTGCGCGACGTTTAGACGGCACGAATAGCGGTAAACGCTAGTCTCAACTAGGCAAGCCCGGCCAAGAAGCGGCGGGCAGAGTAGAAATACGAGGTAAGCATGAAGATTCGTGAGCTGGTGCAGCATTGGCAAGAAAACGCCCAAGGACGCCTGACAGCGACGCCCTATCAGATCCACCTCGACCTGGAAGCCGCTGCGCGCCTAGCTGCGCTGCAGGAGATGTACCCCAAACATCACGTTGAGGAACTGCTTGGCGAGTTGCTCGGCGCCGCACTCGATGAGTTGGAAGCCAGCCTGCCCTACGTCAAGGGCAGTAAAGTGGTGGCAACCGATGAGCTGGGCGACCCGCTGTACGAGGACATAGGCCTAACGCCGCGCTTCCTCGCCCTGTCACGCCAACATCTGCAGCGCATTAGCCAACAGAAAAACGGCGCTGGCTAGAGCTAGGGCTTACTGAGCTTCGTTGCAGCGCACTGCCTGTTTGCTCTGATCAACCAGCACACCCGTCAGGCCCTTCTGCTCCATATCAAACAGCACCAGCACGCCATCAATGCACTGGGCAACCTGGCTGGCGGGTTTGAGCGAGACTTTGTAGTCCTCGCCGGGCACGGTCTTGAGCATGGTGAACTCGGACAACAGCAAAGCATCCTCCGGCTTGGCGATATGCAAATAACCGTAATAGCCGAGCACAGCCACCGTCATACAAATGCTGGCAACGCCGGTAAGAATCAGCGGGATTGGTTGTACTTCACTCATGACAGACTCTCAGTAATAACAGTTAACAGGCTGTTAGCGGGCAGACCTACAGGCGGCGCAGCTTGCAACAAACGCGCGCGCCTGCAAAGGCTTAGGGTCTGTTACCGTTTCGTTCGCGGCCGCGCCGGAGCCTGTTTTAGCGCGAGGCAAGGCACGAGACACGAAGTTTGGTTGCTCCAAATAAGTGTCGAGAAACGCAGTATCGCGCTAAAACAGGCCCGGCCCTGCGGGTTGCGCGCAAAATCTCGCCATGCGGTGTTGAAGGACTTGGCAAGGGAACAACCATTACCTGCGTCCTCCGCCTAGCCTGGCGAGATTTTGCGCGGCAACGCGGTTCGCGACGAAACGGCAACAGACCCTATATTGCCGCATTACTTGCCGCCGGCGCGCACTTCTTCACGGGCCTTGAACGTCACTTCGTAAATGCGCTCGGCCAAGCGCGAGAACGGCAGGCTCTGCACCCACACCGTGCCCGTGCCTTTGAGCGTGGCCAGAAAGATACCTTCACCACCGAACAGCATGCTTTTCAAGCCGCCAGCCAGGGCGATGTCGTAATCGATGCCTTGGCTAAAGGCGACTAAGCAGCCGGTATCCAAGCGTAGGGTTTGATTATTCAACTCCTTGCGAATTACCGTGCCACCGGCGTGGACAAAGGCCAGACCATCACCTTCAAGCTTCTGCAGGATAAAGCCCTCACCGCCAAAGAAGCCGGCACCCAAGCGCTTATTGAAGTTAATGCCAACCGCCGTGCCGTAGGCCGCGCAGAGAAAGGCGTCTTTCTGGCAAATCAGTGTGCCGCCATGCTCGGCTAACTGAATCGGTACCACAGTGCCAGGATAAGGTGCGGCAAAGGCTACCCGCGCCTGACTTTTACCGGCATTGGAAAAGTGCGTCATAAACAATGATTCGCCGGTCAGCATGCGCTTGCCCATGCCCCACAGCTTGCCCAGTACACCGCTGCTTGAGCCATCGCCCATACGCGTTTCAAAGCGCACGCCGTCAGTCATGTAATTCATCACACCGGCTTCGGCGATAACCGTTTCGCCCGGATCAAGAATGATCTCCACACTTTGCGCGGAGCTGCCGAGGATTTCGTAGTCAAGTTGGTGGCTGGGCATGTGGGGCTCCTGGCAATAAAGGGCAATGCGACGAAGGCGACGCGGATGCTATCCGGGTGACGAGCTTACTTAGCCTATAGGCTAGGTGCGTCACGAGCGAAGGTTAGGCAAGGCGCGTACGGCCTGAAAAGCGGAGTTTACGAGTGTAAATGAGCATTTTTCAGGTCGTGCGCAACACCGCATAACGCGCGAAGCCCGCAGTAGCGCCTAGAGGATATTGGCGTAGTCGGCCTCGATCCGGTCCAAACTCAGGTGATTGAGGAAGTTGGAGAAGCACATCCAGGCCGACAGGGAGTTAAGGTCGCTGAACTGCGGTGGCAAATACTTGGGCGGCGTGACCAGCCCTTCATCCACCAACTGCCGCAGGGTGCGCATGTCTTCCAGGGTGGTCTTGCCGCAGAACAGCAGCGGAATCTGCTCCAGCTTGCCTTTACGTACAGCCAGCTGGATGTAGTTGTAGACCATGATAAAGCCCTTCAAATAGGACAGGTCCTTGGTGAAAGGCAGGCCCGTAGGCGTTGAACCCCGGAACACGCGATTGGCATTGCTGTAACTCTGCTCCTGGCTGAAGCCCTGCTCGCGATAAAAGTCGAACACTTGCAGAAAGTCCGCGCCCTCCTCGGCCATGTGAATGGCGCGGGTACGGTTGGTCAACTTGCGCAAACGGGTTGGGTAAGAGGCAAAGGCAATCACCTCCATCAAGATCGCCAGACCTTCCTGAGTAACCGTGGATGAGGGTGGCCCCTTGGCTAGAAAGGTGCAGATCGGTTGATTCTGCCCGTTCAGCGTCGTCGCCACGTGCACCAGGCCCTCATGCACTTCCAGGGCTTTGACGTCGCGTTCGTTGAACATCGCATCGGCGCGAATCTTGATGTAGTCGGCACCGGCCGCCGCATCGGCGAGGATGCCATCGGACTCGAACACCCGGATGGTGCCCTCCTCCTCACCGAATACCTTATTCAGCCGCTGCTGCAGTAGGCTGACGGCTTCTTTGGCATTGAGATTCTTGGCTTCGTCTTTGAGGTCGCCGCGCTTGTCGATGTTGTTGAGGAAGTTGGAAAACATCACCCCCAGGTCAGCCAATGTCGGATCGCCCGCATGGAAGGCATCGGATGCTGCTCCATACAGCTCCTGACTGATCAAGCCGAAATCCTCGGTGCCGCGCGCTTCCAGCATGCGGATAACCATGCGGTACTCGCGGCACATGCGCCGCATGATCTGCCCTACCGGGTTGAACTGGCCAAGCCGACGGGTGATATCACGCTCAATGTTCTGGAATTCCAGCTTCTTCGCCGCCGCATCAAACGGCAGGGGGCGGTTGACGTAGTAGTCACGATCAACTTGGGGCTGCTGCTTGCCCTTGTGCTTGAGAAACTCGCTACGAATCGAATCATCCCACTTCACCGCATCCAGCACGCGGATCGGTGTTTGCGCCTCAACGATGCGGTCAGACAGCGCCCGCACGATTAACTGGTAGTCGTCCAACCCGCTATGGCTGTTCATTAATACCGCCTAATCTCCGGCACGCTGGTAGCGCGCCACTTCAATAAACACATCCGAATTAGCTTGATCATCAAGGTAACTGAACACCTGCTCTAACGGGCTGCTGACCAGCACACCATCGCCCTCAACGCTCTCGACCACCTCACCCTGCAGCACGCCCTGCTGCACCTCTTGAAGGATCCGATCGACATCCAGGTTGAAGACTACCAACTCATTACTGGTAGTCAGCTCAAAGCCGGCAATCGCGAAATTGGCCCCCATGCGCTTAGGTAACCCAGCAGACAAGTACCAGCGGCGGCCGTGGTGAGCAACGGTAAAACCGTACTCTTCAACGCTGTCGAGGTTATCCGGGCTGTCGACATAGAGCTGCGCTTTGTAGACGTTGGAGCCAGCACGGGTGATCTGCAGAAATTGCTGATCCCCCCATTCATTCTGACGTGACCATTCGCCAAGCAGGGGGATTGGGGCTGCCTCATTGGCCGGAATCGGGTCCCTGAACGTAACCAGGCAACCGCCAAGCAGCAAAAAGGACACGGCAAGCAGCGCGCGCCAGGCGTTCATTAAGCTCTCCTTGTGAACCAATTGGCCGGGTTAACAGGCCTTTGAAAATCGTAGCCGAGGCAGGCAAGACAAGGCAAAAATAGGCGAGGAAGCGGACTGGGCTCGCACACGAGTTTACCGGTTGTAAATAAGCATAACTCGTTTCACTCGCCCTCCGGGCCGCGCTAAAGCGCGTTAGCCGCAAGCGGCTTGCCGAGCCTGTTTTTAACGCAGTATTGCCAACGCAGGTAGTTTTTCAACGGCCTGTTATAGGCCCAGCACCAGATGCATATAACGCTTAAGCATGGCCAACATATCTTCGCTGTCCAGATGCTCGACACCGTCGAGCAGGCCTTGATACTCCATGCGCACGATAATCGCCGTCAATAGCTTGGCATCCTGCTCTGCCTGCTGTGAGCCCAGCACCTCAAAGAAGTGCGTCGTACCTTGCAGCAAAATCTGCCGATGGGCACGCAGCAAGCCGTGTAAACGCGGGTTGAGCAAGGCCTCCTGCTGAAAGGCCTGATCGGCCAGCAAGTGCTCACGGCGGGTGAGTAACTGCTGGCGCACGTATTCCACAGCCATCTGGGCAATTTCGCCGGCCAGACGCCGGCGCGCTTCTGGGCTGCCGTCCAAGCGGCCGACCTGCTCACGCAGCAAGCCTTCGGTGCTACTCCATAACAGGCCCATATACGCCGCATTACGCTCGACAAACAGAGCGAAGGTATCGGTGATCAGGTCATTGATGTCTTTGAAGTAATAGGTGGTCGCCGATAGCGGCACCGCCGCCTCAGCAGCTACCGCGCGGTGCCGTACGGCCCGCACGCCTTCACGTACGATAATGCGCATGGCGGCATCAAGAATGGCCTAACGCCGCTGCTCACTGCCCTGACGGCTAACTTTACGCCCTTGGTATTGAACACTCTCGGCAACGGCATTGGCCACCAAGGTGGCGCTGTCTTGGGAAAGTTTGGCTGTCACGGCAGAACGTACCTCTGTCGGCTATTTACGATGGCTAATGACTTAGTCCGTCAATCGCAAAAATAGTCCAATTGCAGATAATAAAAAGCCGCCCGGAGGCGGCTATTTACTACATCAGGCTTGCGCCCGCATGTGCGGGAACAGAATCACGTCACGAATAGATGGCGAGTTAGTCAGTAACATCACCAAACGATCAATACCGATCCCCTCACCCGCCGTTGGCGGCATGCCGTATTCCAGGGCACGCACGAAGTCAGCATCGTAGTGCATGGCTTCATCGTCGCCGGCGTCCTTATCAGCTACCTGCGCCATAAAGCGCGCTGCCTGGTCTTCCGCGTCATTAAGCTCGGAGTAGGCGTTGGCGATTTCACGGCCACCGATAAACAGCTCAAAGCGGTCGGTGACATTCGGGTTGTCGTCGTTGCGACGGGCCAACGGCGACACTTCAAACGGGTACTGGGTAATGAAGTGCGGCTGCTCCAGTTTGTGCTCGACCAACTCTTCGAAAATCATCACCTGCAGCTTGCCCAGGCCTTCAAAGCCCAGCACCTTGGCGCCGGCCTTCTTGGCGATGGCGCGCGCCTTGTCGATGTCGTTCAGGTCATCGGCAGTCAGCTCAGGGTTGTACTTGAGGATCGAGTCGAACACCGACAACCGCACGAACGGCTCGCCGAAATGGAACACCTTGTCGCCGTACGGCACGTCGGTGCTGCCGAGAACTAGCTGCGCCAATTCGCGGAACAGTTCTTCGGTGAGGTCCATGTTGTCTTCGTAGTCGGCGTACGCCTGGTAGAACTCCAGCATGGTGAATTCTGGGTTGTGCCGAGTCGAAACGCCTTCATTACGGAAGTTGCGGTTGATCTCGAAGACCTTTTCAAAACCGCCAACCACCAGACGCTTGAGGTACAGCTCCGGCGCGATACGCAGGAACATTTCCATGTCCAGCGCGTTGTGGTGGGTTTCGAACGGCTTGGCTGCAGCGCCGCCAGGAATGGTTTGCAGCATCGGCGTTTCAACTTCGAGGAAGTCGCGCTTCATCAGGAAGCTGCGGATGTGCGCGATCACTTGCGAGCGCACGCGGAAGGTCTGGCGCACGTCCTCGTTGACGATCAGGTCGACGTAACGCTGGCGGTAACGCTGCTCGGTGTCGGTCAGGCCGTGGTGCTTGTCCGGCAGCGGGCGCAGGGATTTGGTCAGCAGACGCACGTCCGTCATCTCAACGTACAGGTCACCCTTGCCAGAACGGGCCAGGGTGCCGACGGCAGAGATGATGTCGCCCATGTCCCAGGTTTTCACCGCGGCCAGGGTTTCTTCCGACAGGGTTTTGCGGTTGACGTAGACCTGGATACGCCCGGTCATGTCCTGAATCACCATGAACGAGCCACGGTTGAGCATGATGCGCCCAGCAACCTTGACCGGAATCGCCGCTTCAGCCAGCTCTTCCTTAGTCTTCTCGGCGTACTGTTTCTGCAAGTCGGCGCAGTAGTTTTCGCGACGGAAGTCATTGGGGAAGGCGTTGCCCTGCTCACGGATAACAGCAAGCTTTTCCTTGCGCAGGGCAATCAGCTTGTTTTCTTCCTGTTGCTGGTCTTCGTGGGAAGGGGCTTGCGGGTCGAGTTGTTGGTCGCTCATGGTCGTTCGTCTGTCCTGTAAATCGTTGGTTGGGCACGGGCCCGGCGGTTGGTTGGGTGCGGCGCAGCCCAACCGGCCTTAAACCATCACTCAGCAGTTAGAGCCCTTGTTTCAGGCTCGCCACCAAATATTCGTCGATGTCGCCGTCGAGTACCTTGTCGCAATCACTGCGTTCGATATTGGTGCGCAGGTCTTTGATTCGCGAAGCATCGAGTACATAAGAGCGAATCTGGTGGCCCCAGCCGATATCCGACTTGGTGTCTTCCAGCGCCTGGGAGGCGGCATTGCGCTTCTGCACTTCCTGCTCGTACAAGCGCGCCCGCAGCATCTTCATCGCGGTGTCTTTGTTGGCGTGCTGGGAGCGTTCGTTCTGGCAGCTGACCACGGTGTTGGTCGGTACGTGGGTAATCCGTACCGCCGAGTCGGTGGTGTTTACGTGCTGACCACCGGCACCAGAGGAGCGGTAGGTGTCGATACGCAGGTCGGCTGGGTTGATCTCAATTTCGATGTTGTCATCGATCTCTGGCGAGACGAACACGGCGGTGAACGAGGTATGGCGACGGTTACCGGAGTCGAATGGACTCTTGCGTACCAGGCGGTGCACGCCGATCTCGGTGCGCAACCAGCCAAAGGCGTATTCACCCTTGATATGCAGGGTTGCACCTTTGATCCCGGCAACTTCACCAGCGGACAGCTCCATGATGGTCGCATCGAAGCCGCGCTTGTCGGCCCAACGCAGGTACATGCGCAGCAGCATGTTGGCCCAATCCTGGGCCTCGGTGCCACCAGAGCCAGCCTGGATATCCAGGTAGGCGTTGTTGGGGTCCATCTCGCCACTGAACATGCGGCGGAATTCGAGTTTTTCGAGGATATCGCGCAGGCGCTCAATCTCTGCGGAAACATCATTGACCGCACCTTCGTCGTCTTCTTCGACGGCCATGTCGAGCAGGTCGCGCGAGTCAGCCAGGCTACCGTGCAGGTCATCCAGAGTGTCGACGATCAGCGCCAGCGAGGCACGCTCGCGGCCCAGGTTCTGCGCGTATTCAGGATTGTTCCAGACGGCTGGGTCTTCGAGCTCGCGGTTTACTTCGACTAGACGATCATGTTTGTGATCGTAGTCAAAGATACCCCCGAATGGTCTGGGTGCGCTCGGACAGGTCCTTGATGCTATTCAGGATCGGGTTAATTTCCATGGCTGGCAGCACTCGTAGGTCAAACTTTCGGAAAAGCCGGCGAGTATAACGCAGTCGAAACGCACCTTGCAGCCCGCAATCAACTGTGACAATACGTGACGCACAGCCAGGCAGACCAACGGCGCACTATACTCAAACGCCGCTGTACACTACCTGGCCGCCCGTAGGAGTAGTCGCGCTATGAGCTCATCGCACAGCCTGCGTAGCCGTTTCGCCATTTTGATCGCCCTGCTAGTCGCCAGCCTGAGCTGGTTGCTCGGCACCCTGATTGGCCTGGACGCCACCCAGCGCATCCGCGAGGAGGTCGGCCGCGACCTCGCCGAAGTCTCCTTTATGATGGTTGACCGCCTGGATCGCGACATGCAAAGCCGCGCCGCCATGCTGCATGGTTATTGGCAAACTGCGCGCGCTCACCCAGCTGGACGATATCGTTGAAGTTCGCGGACTACTCGACCGCCTGTAAAGCGAATTCCCGAGCATCGCCTGGATTGGCTTTACCGACGCTCAGGGCAAGGTGTTGGCCTCAAGCGATGGCGTGCTGGAAGGGGCCAGCATCGCTCAGCGCCCGGTTTTCATGGAAGCGCAGAAAACCGTGTTTATCGGCGATGTACATGAGGCCGTTCTGCTGGCCAAGCTGCTGCCCAACCCGACGGGCGAAGCGATGAAATTTGTCGACATCAGCCTGCCGGTATTTGCCGAGGATGGCAGCCTAATCGGAGTGCTGGCTTCGCACCTGTCCTGGTCGTGGGCAGACGAAGTACGCCTGGCCATTCTGGAACCGATCCAACAACGACGTAATGTCGAGTTCTTTGTCATCGGCCAGGACGGCACCGTATTGCTCGCGCCCAGGGAAATGATCGGCCAGCACCTGAACCTGCCTGCGCTCAAAGAGCTGAAGCAAGGCAAGGACATGTGGAGCGTTCAGCAGTGGCCGGATGGCAAGCAATACCTGACTGGCCTTGCTCTTAGCCAGGGCCACATGAACTACAAGGGCTTGGGCTGGACCGTGCTTGCCCGCCAGCCACTGGACGAGGCCTACACTCCGGCCCGCGAAATAACACGCTACATCCTGCTCTGGGGGAGCGGCCTAGCGCTGCTGTTTGCACTGCTCGGCTGGCTCATAGCCGGCTACTTCACCCGTCCCCTAAGGAAAATTGCCAAAGCGGCAGACCGTCTCAGTACCGGTGAGATTTGCGTTATCCCTGAACTGAAAGGCACCCGCGAGATCGAGACGCTCAGCCATTCCATTCGCCATTTGGTAGAAAGCCTGACCCACCAGCAAAACGCGTTGGGCGTGATGGAGAGCCTCGCCCACCACGACGCACTCACCGGCCTACCCAACCGCACCGCGCTGGAAAGCTACCTGCCACGCGCCCAACAACGCAGCCAGGCCAATAGCAGTTGCCTGGCGTTGTTCTACTTGGATCTGGACGGCTTCAAGCCGATCAACGACCAATTCGGTCACGCTGCCGGGGATCAGTTACTGCGCGAGGTGGCGATCCGCCTACGCGGCTGCCTCCGCGAGGGCGACTTGGTCGCTCGCCTAGGCGGCGACGAGTTCCTTATGGTGCTGCAAGTACCCAATGGCGAGGCTCTGGCCCAGGCACAAATAGTTGCTGAGCGCACGCTGCTAGCGCTGCGGGAAACGTTCGACCTAGGCAATAACCCCCCGGCTCAGATTGGCTGCAGTATCGGCGGCGCACTTTGGCCGCTGGACAGCAGCAACCTCGACGAAGCACTGGAGCTGGCTGACAAAGCGCTATACCGAGCCAAACACGCCGGGCGTAATCGCGCCCTGTTTCACGCCAGCGAGCGCTAACCAACGCCCGCCGTACTGCGCCGCATTCATCCTCGGCACTGATGCGACTGAAGATGAATGCGGCCAGACTCTAGCCCGACAGTGCCTCGACAGGGCGCAACACCTGCGCACCGGCAACACGCGCGTGGCCTTGCAGGATCAGTTCGGCAGCTTTCTCCGCGATCATCAGCACTGGCGAACAGGTGTTGCCGGAGACGATATTCGGCATGACCGACGCATCCGCAATGCGTAAACCAGCAACTCCGTGCACGCGTAATTGCGCATCAACCACCGCATCCGCGCCCTGGCCCATCTTGCAGGTGCCTACCGGGTGGAAGATGGTCGTGCCAATCTCTGCCGCCGCGCGGTACAAATCTTCCTCATGCTGATAGTCCAGCCCGGGCTTGTACTCCGTCGGCTTATAAGCCGCCAAAGCCGGCGCGGCGACAATGCGCCGGGTCAGGCGAATAGCATCAGCGGCCACGGCCAGGTCACGCGGATCGCTCAAATAGTTGGGCTGAATAATCGGCGCATCGGCCACATCCAAGGAGCGGATGGACACCGTGCCACGGCTATGCGGACGCAGGTTGCACACCGACGCAGTAAAGGCTGGGAAGGCATGCAGCGGATCGCCGAAGCGCTCCAACGACAAGGGTTGCACGTGGTACTGCAAGTTGGCCGACGGCTGCTCGGGACTCGAACGGGCGAAGGCACCCAATTGGCTCGGTGCCATCGCCATGGGTCCACTGCGCTTGAGCAGATATTCCAGGCCAATACCGAACTTACCCCACAAACTGCCGGCAATCTGGTTAAGCGTGGGCACACCACTGACTTCATACACCATGCGCAGCTGCAGATGGTCCTGCAGATTAGCGCCCACTCCAGGCAGCGCATGGGCAACGCCCACGCCCACTTGCTGCAAGAGTGGCGGCGCACCTATCCCGGAGCGCTGCAACAGTGCCGGCGTGCCAATGGCACCGGCGCACAACAACACTTCACGGCGCGCACAAACCAGGTGCTCACGGCCCTGCCAACGCACGTACAAGCCACCGGCACGGCCGTCCCCCAAGGCCACTCGTTGTACCTCCGCACCAGTCAGCACACGCAAATTGGGCCGATCAGCCACACTGCGCAAAAAAGCTTTGCCGGCGTTCCAGCGCACCCCGCTACGCTGGTTGACCTGAAAGTAGCTACAGCCTTCGTTATCCCCGCCGTTGAAATCATCAATGCTGGCGATACCGCTCTGCGCTGCCGCACCGCGAAAAGCGTCGAGCAGCTCCCAGGACAAACGCTGGCGCTCGACCCGCCACTCACCGGCAGCACCATGCAGGGCGCTGTCGCCGGCATAGTGATTTTCCGTGCGTTTAAAGAGTGGCAACACGTCCGTCCATGCCCACCCGGTATTGCCTTCGGCCGCCCAAGCGTCGTAGTCGCGGGCCTGGCCGCGCATGTAGATCATGCCGTTGATCGACGAGCTACCGCCCAGCACGCGCCCTCGCGGATAACGTAAAGCGCGGCCATTTAGGCCCGGCTCCGGGGCCGTGTCATAACACCAGTCAGTGCGTGGGTTGCCGATGCAATAGAGGTAGCCAACGGGGATGTGAATCCAGGGGTAGTTATCACGCCCACCGGCTTCGAGCAGCAAAACTTTGACCTTAGGGTCGGCAGACAGCCGATTAGCCAGCAGACAACCAGCAGGGCCAGCACCAGCGATCAGGTAATCGTAACCGTCTTCAAGCGGGTCCACAGGCACCTCAATATTTGTCATGTCAGTGCGCCGAGCCTAGACGCTGCCGCAATACCGAGGAATGCCCCTTTGGTCGAACAGCCAAAACCGAACCGAGCATCGCCATGCGAGCAGTCACCACCGACAGCTCCACGAACCAATACAGCGACCAGGCGATGTAACAGTTATCGATAAAAAAGAAATGTGTTCAACTCGTTCGGCAAACAACAACGCCAGAACACTGCTGGAGACAACCGCCGCATGATGACCCTGCGCCAGATTCGCCACTTTATTGCCGTCGCCGAAACGGGCTCGATCTCCGCCGCCGCCCAGGCCGTGTTCATCTCCCAGTCGACCCTGACCCTGGCAATCCAGCAACTGGAGGAAGAAATTGGCGTCAGCTTGTTCAATCGCCACGCCAAGGGCATGAGCCTGACCCACCAGGGCCACCAGTTTCTGCGCCAAGCGCACCTGATTCTGGCCACGGTAGACAACGCCAAGCGCAGCCTGCAGCAGAGCACCGACCAAGTAGCCGGCAGCCTGACCATTGGCGTGACCAGCCTGGTGGCGGGTTACTACCTTGCCGATCTGATCACCCGCTTCCAGCGCGCCTACCCCAATGTACAAACCCGCGTGGTCGAGGATGAGCGGCCCTATATCGAGCATCTGCTGGTCAGTGGCGAGATTGATGTCGGTGTGCTGATTCTGTCCAACCTGGAAGACCGCCACGCCTTACAAACCGAAGTGCTCACCCACTCGCCACATCGCCTGTGGCTGCCGGCGCGCCACCCGCTACTGGAACACGACAGCATCAGCCTGGCAGATATCGCTCGCGAACCACTGATTCAGCTCAACGCCGACGAAATGGGCCTGCACACCCAGCGCATCTGGAGCCGCGCCGGCATGACCCCGCACGTGACCTTGCGCACCGCCTCGGTGGAAGCGGTGCGCAGCCTGGTAGCCGCCGGGCTCGGCCTGTCGATTCAGCCAGACATGACCTATCGGCCGTGGTCACTGGAGGGCGACATTATCGAGGCTCGCCCATTGATTGATCTCAGTGAGCCGCTGGACGTCGGCCTGGCCTGGCGTCGCGGCACCGCGCGCCCTGCACTGGTCGACCCATTCTTGACCGTGGCCCGAGAACAGCCGCACAGCCGCAAGCTATCTATTTAATCGAACGCCACTTTCATTTTTAAGAATTTGTCGACCTCACGCCCTGGCTCTAGTCTCACTTCCAAATGGACGCGGACATGCCGGGCGACTCAGGAGCCCACATGTCTAACGCAACCGACAGAAGAAGCCAAAAGATGCTCACTCCACCAACCCTGCACAGCATGTTGCTGATCGACGGCCAACTGGTCGGCGGAGAGGGTTTTGCCGAAGCGATCATCAACCCCGCCACTGGCGAAATCATCACCAGCATTGCCGAAGCATCGCTGGAGCAGATGGAAGCGGCCGTACAGGCGGCCCACCGCGCCTTCGCCGGCTGGTCGCGCACCACGCCCGCACAACGCGCCAGCGCCCTGCTGGCGATTGCCGATGCGCTTGAACAAAACGCCGACCACCTGGCCCAGCTAGAAGCCCTGAACTGCGGCAAGCCGCTGCATTTGGCGCGTCAGGACGACCTGCCAGCAGCTGTCGATGTGTTCCGCTTCTTCGCCGGCGCGGTGCGTTGTCAGCAAGGGCAGCTGGCTGGTGAATATGTACCCGGCCACACCAGCATGGTGCGCCGTGATCCGGTTGGCGTGGTCGCCTCCATCGCGCCGTGGAACTACCCGCTGATGATGGCTGCCTGGAAAATCTCCCCGGCGCTGGCGGCAGGCAATACGCTGATCTTCAAACCGTCTGAGCACACGCCACTGTCGATTCTCGCGCTGGCCCCATTGCTCGCGCAGCTTCTGCCGGCGGGGGTCATCAACATTCTGTGTGGCGGCGGTGAAGGCATCGGCAGCAGCCTGGTCAGCCACGCAAAAGTGCGCATGGTCTCGCTGACCGGCGATATCGTCACCGGGCAGAAGATTCTGCAGAGCGCCGCACGCACGCTGAAACGCACCCACCTTGAACTCGGCGGCAAAGCACCGGTGATTGTCTGCAACGACGCCGACATCAGCGCGGTGGTCGAGGGGATTCGCACGCACGGGTACTACAACGCCGGCCAAGACTGCACCGCTGCCTGCCGCATTTACGCTCAGGCCGGCATCCATGACCGCTTGGTAGCTGAGCTTGGCGAGGCCGTGGCGAGCATTGGCTTTGCCCGCAAGAAAGATGACGACAACGAGATAGGCCCGCTGATCAGCGCACGCCAGCGCGACCGCGTGGCCAGTTTTGTCGAACGCGCCCTCGGCCAACCGCATATCGAGCGCGTCACTGGCGCGGCCGCGCATTCCGGCGCGGGCTTCTACTATCAACCAACCTTGCTGGCCGGCTGCAAACAGAGTGACGAGATCGTTCAGCGTGAAGTGTTCGGCCCGGTGGTTACCGTCACCCGCTTTGACGAGCTAAGCCAAGCGGTGGATTGGGCCAATGACTCCGAGTACGGCCTGGCCAGCTCGGTGTGGACGCAGAACCTGGACAAAGCCATGCAAGTCGCCGCCCGCCTGCAATATGGCTGCACCTGGATCAACACGCATTTCATGTTGGCCAGTGAAATGCCTCACGGCGGACTCAAGCGCTCCGGCTATGGCAAAGACCTATCGAGCGACTCGCTGCAGGATTACAGCGTGGTGCGCCACATCATGGCGCGTCACGGACAACAACTAGACTAAGACCCATTCGGCCGCTATTTGGCGACTGACATTTACTGCCCCGATAACAAGCCCACAAAAAGAGGGAATTCCGATGTCCGCGCAGAAAACCGCAGTGCTCAGCGCACTGACCACCGCTCTCCTGGCTGTCAGTGCCGTACAGGCCGCCGAACCGTTGCAAGCGTTAGGCAAGGCTGAAGGTCAACTCGACATCATCGCCTGGCCCGGCTACATCGAGCGTGGCGAAACCGACAAGGCTTATGACTGGGTCACTCAGTTCGAAGCTGACAGCGGTTGCAAGGTCAACGTTAAAACCGCCGCCACCTCCGACGAGATGGTCAGCCTGATGGCCAAAGGCGGCTACGATTTGGTCACCGCCTCTGGTGACGCCTCGCTGCGCTTAGTCGCCGGCAAACGCGTACAACCGATCAACACCGCCTTGATCCCTAACTGGAAAAACCTCGACGAACGCCTCAAGGACGCGCCATGGCACACCGTCGCTGGCCAGCACTACGGCACGCCCTACCAGTGGGGGCCGAACGTGCTGATGTATAACAGCGACCTGTTCAAGACCGCGCCGACCAGCTGGTCCGTGGTGTTCAAGGAGCAGAACCTGCCCGACGGCAAGAGCAACAAAGGCCGCGTGCAGGCCTATGACGGCCCGATCTACATCGCTGACGCCGCGCTCTACCTCAAGGCCAGCCAGCCAGAGCTGGGCATCCAGGACCCTTACCAACTGACCGAAGCGCAATACGCCGCCGTACTCGACGTGCTGCGCGCCCAGCAGCCGCTGATCCACCGCTACTGGCACGACGCGACCGTGCAGATGAGTGACTTCAAGAACGAAGGGGTAATGGCCTCTGGTTCCTGGCCGTATCAAGTCAACGCCCTACAACTGGAGAAACAGCCCATCGCCTCCACCGTGCCGGTTGAGGGTGCCACCGGCTGGGCCGACACTACCATGCTGCATGCCGAGGCCAAGCACCCAGTCTGCGCCTACAAATGGATGGACTGGTCGCTGCAACCCAAAGTGCAGGGGGACGTCGCTTCCTGGTTCGGCTCACTGCCAGCGGTACCCGCCGCCTGCAAGGACAACGAACTGCTCGGCGCCGAAGGTTGCAAGGTCAACGGCTTCGACAACTTCGACAAGATCGCCTTCTGGAAAACCCCACAGTCCGAAGGCGGCAAGTTCGTGCCTTACAGCCGCTGGACCCAGGACTACATCGCGATCATGGGCGGCAGATAACAGCGAGTAAGGCGCTACGTAGGATGGGTGGAGCATAGCGATACCCATCAAAGAGCTCAGGCATACCACCCAGATCATCGCCCCAGTGGCGATGGGTATCGCCAGCTCAACCCATCCTACAAAGGCGCCTAACCCAGCTGTTCTGTTGAGCTTTCCGGCAGATGGATAAAACACCAGCTAGGTGCCCCCATCCGCCCTACATCGCAGCCGACCAGCCGTGATGGTTAACCGTTGTACATCCACCAGCGGCTCTGCCGTTTTGTGTCGGCAACCCTGACGGCAGAGACGCTGGTGGGTGGCTTTTATCCTGGAGCGATTGAAATGACCCTTGCTGTGCAATTCACTGATGTGTCCCGCGTGTTCGGCGACGTCAAGGCCGTAGACCGGGTGTCCATCGACATCCAGGATGGCGAATTCTTCTCCATGCTCGGCCCTTCCGGCTCGGGTAAAACCACCTGCCTGCGTTTGATCGCCGGCTTCGAGCAGCCCAACGCCGGCTCGATTCGTATTCATGGCGAGGAGGCCGTGGGCCTTGCGCCCTACAAACGCGATGTGAACACCGTGTTTCAGGATTACGCGCTGTTTCCACACATGGATGTCCTCAACAATGTGGCCTATGGCCTCAAGGTCAAAGGCGTCGGCAAGACAGAACGCCTGGCCCGCGCCGAAGAGTCGCTGGCCCTGGTTGCCCTCGGCGGCTATGGCGCGCGCAAGCCGGCACAACTGTCCGGCGGGCAACGCCAGCGTGTGGCCCTGGCTCGCGCCCTGGTCAACCGGCCACGGGTGTTGCTGCTGGATGAGCCGCTTGGTGCCCTTGACCTGAAGTTACGCGAGCAGATGCAAAGCGAGCTGAAAAAGCTCCAGCGCCAGCTGGGCATCACCTTTATTTTCGTCACCCACGACCAGAGCGAAGCGCTGTCCATGTCGGACCGCGTGGCGGTGTTCAACAAAGGTCGCATTGAGCAGGTCGACACGCCGCGCAACCTGTATATGCAGCCGGCCACGTCGTTCGTCGCGGAGTTCGTCGGCACGTCCAACGTGCTCAAGGGCAGCCTGGCCCAGCAACTCACTGGCTCCACGCAACCGCTGTCGATCCGCCCGGAACACACCCGCCTCAGCAACGCGGAGGCACTGAGCAGCGACGAAGTGGAAGTCAGCGGCCTGCTGCACGATATCCAGTACCAAGGTGCCTCGACCCGCTTCGAGATCCAGCTGGAGAACGGCCAGAACTTCTGCGTCAGCCAGGCCAACAATCAATGGCAACAGGGCGAAACACCGCTACAGATTGGCCAACGGGTTAGCGCACGCTGGGCGCGCGGGGCCATGGTTGGCCTGCGCGAGGACATCTGACATGAGCCAGTCACTGAGCATCAACCAGCATCACGGCGGCGCGTTGCGGCGGCTGTCTGACCTGTTGTATCGCAAGCCGACGCTCTACCTCTCGCTGCTGTTGGTGCCGCCACTGCTGTGGTTTGGCGCGGTCTATCTGGGCTCGCTGCTGAGCCTGTTGTGGCAAGGCTTCTACACCTTCGACGACTTCAGCATGACGGTCACCCCAGACCTCACCCTGGGCAACTTCACGGCGCTGTTTCAGCCGTCCAACTTCGACATCATCCGCCGCACGGTGAGCATGGCCATTGCCGTAACGCTGGCCAGCGCGCTGATTGCCTTCCCGATTGCCTACTACATGGCGCGCTACACCAGCGGCAAAACCAAAGCGTTTTTCTACATCGCGGTGATGCTGCCGATGTGGGCCAGCTACATCATCAAGGCGTACGCCTGGACGCTGCTGCTGGCCAAGGGCGGCGTCATCCAGTGGTTTGTTGATCAACTCGGGCTGGCTCCGCTGCTGCAGTTCATCCTCGGCATCCCTGGCGTGGGCGGCAGTACCCTGTCGACCTCGCACCTCGGGCGCTTTCTGGTGTTCGTCTACATCTGGCTGCCATTCATGATTTTGCCGATCCAGGCCTCCCTGGAACGTTTGCCGCCATCACTGCTGCAAGCCTCGGCAGACCTTGGCGCGCAGCCAAGGCAGACCTTTATGCAGGTGATCCTGCCGCTGACCGTACCGGGTATTGCCGCCGGCTCGATCTTCACCTTCAGCCTGACTCTGGGCGACTTTATCGTGCCGCAGTTGGTAGGCCCGCCCGGCTTCTTCATCGGCAGCATGGTGTATGCGCAACAAGGCTCGATCGGCAACATGCCGATAGCCGCCGCCTTTACGTTGGTGCCGATCGTGCTTATCGCTGTGTACCTGTCCATCGTCAAACGTCTGGGGGCCTTCGATGCGCTCTAAAGCCGAAAAGCACGGGGAGCAAGCTTCCTGGGGCCTGAAATTAGCCGCCTGGGGCGGACTGGTGTTCCTCCACTTCCCGATCCTGATCATCTTCATGTACGCCTTCAACACCGAAGATGCCGCCTTTAGCTTTCCGCCCAAGGGCTTCACCCTGGACTGGTTCAGCGTCGCCTTCGCCCGCCCGGACGTGCTCGAAGCCATCAAGCTTTCGGCACAGATCGCCTGCCTGGCCACCGTGATTGCCATGGTGCTTGGCACCCTGGCCGCTGCCGCGCTGTACCGCCGCGACTTTTTCGGCAAGGAAGGCATCTCCATGCTGCTGATCCTGCCCATCGCTCTGCCCGGCATCATCACCGGCTTGGCGTTGCTGGCGGCGTTCAAGCGCTTCGGCATTGAGCCGGGCTTGCTGACCATTGTGATTGGCCATGCCACCTTCTGCGTGGTGATCGTCTACAACAACGTCATCGCCCGCTTCCGGCGCACCAGCCACAGCCTGATCGAGGCCAGCATGGACCTGGGTGCCGACGGTTGGCAGACCTTCCGCTACATCGTCCTGCCCAACCTCGGTTCAGCGCTGTTGGCCGGCGGCATGCTGGCGTTTGCCCTGTCGTTTGACGAGATCATCGTCACCACCTTCACCGCCGGCCATGAACGCACCCTGCCGCTGTGGCTGCTCAACCAGTTGGCTCGCCCGCGTGATGTACCGGTAACCAATGTGGTGGCGATGCTGGTGATGCTGGCCACCATGATCCCAATACTCGGCGCCTACTACCTAACCAAGGACGGCGAAGCCGTGGCCGGTAGCGGCAAATGATTCCACCCCTCCCTCATATGGGGAGGGCCAACCCAAGTTCTGCAAACCCATGCGAGGTTTAAGCGATGCAAACCAAACTGCTGATCAATGGCCAACTGGTCGCTGGCGAAGGCGCTGCCCAGGCCGTGCTCAACCCGTCCCTCGGCACCACCCTGGTGGAAATCGCTGAAGCCAGTCCGGCTCAGGTCGACGCCGCCGTTCGCGCTGCTGATGCCGCCTTCGACAGTTGGTCGCAAACCGCGCCCAAAGATCGCTCGACCCTGCTGCTGCAACTGGCCGATAAAATCGACGCCCACGCCGCAGAGCTGGCCCGCCTGGAGTCGCAGAACTGCGGCAAACCCTACAGCGCCGCGCTGAACGACGAGCTGCCGGCCGTCGCCGATGTGTTCCGTTTCTTCGCCGGGGCCAGCCGCTGCATGAGCGGTTCCGCCGCAGGTGAATACCTGCCGGGGCATACCTCGATGATCCGCCGCGATCCGATTGGCGTAGTCGCCTCCATAGCACCGTGGAACTACCCGCTGATGATGGCCGCCTGGAAACTCGGCCCAGCCCTGGCTGCCGGTAACTGCGTGGTACTCAAGCCCTCCGAACAAACGCCACTGACTGCCCTGAAGCTGGCGGAGTTCTTCGCTGAAATCTTCCCGGCAGGCGTGGTCAATATCGTTTTCGGCCGTGGCCCAAGCGTCGGCGCACCGCTGACCACTCACCCGAAAGTGCGCATGGTCTCGCTGACCGGCTCAATCCCCACTGGTTCCAACATCATCAGCAGCACGGCCGACAGCGTGAAGCGCATGCACATGGAACTGGGCGGCAAAGCGCCGGTAATCATCTTCGACGATGCCGACATCGACGCGGCTGTGGAAGGCATCCGCACCTTCGGCTTCTACAACGCCGGCCAGGACTGCACCGCCGCCTGCCGCATCTATGCGCAAAAAGGCATTTACGAGAAGTTCGTGGCCAAGCTGGGCGAGGCCGTGAGCAGCATCAAGTACGGCCTGCAGGACGACGAAAGCACCGAGCTCGGCCCGCTGATCACTTCAGCTCACCGCGACCGCGTGATCGGCTTTGTTGACCGCGCCAAGGCGTTACCGCATATAAAGGTGATTACCGGCGGCAATGCGGTCGACGGCCCCGGTTTCTTCTTCGAGCCGACCGTACTGGCGGGCGCTCTGCAGGACGACGAAATCGTCCGCCGCGAAGTGTTCGGCCCGGTGGTATCGGTGACCCAGTTCGACGACGAAGCGCAAGCGCTGGCCTGGGCCAACGACTCCGACTACGGCCTGGCCTCCTCGTTGTGGACCAGTGACGTAGGCCGCGCCCATCGCCTCTCGGCACGCCTGCAGTACGGCTGCACCTGGGTTAATACGCACTTTATGCTGGTCAGCGAAATGCCCCATGGCGGCGTGAAGCTATCCGGCTATGGCAAGGACATGTCCATGTATGGCCTAGAGGATTACACCGCCATCCGCCACGTCATGTTCAAGCACTAACCGAGTCTCGCTGTAGGGTGGATCGCGCTCCATCGATCCACCGAGACATTGCAGTGGTGGATGTACACAACGACATCCGCCCTGCCTATCGCTTCTACGATTTCACCCAACGATCTGGAGCAACAACAATGAAAATAGCACTCCGCACTATCAGCTTGCTCGCCCTGTTCGCCTGCGCCGGCCTGGCTCAAGCAGCAGATGATGCCAAGGCTATCGTCGATGGCTATATGGCTGCCTGGAATGCTCACGATGCCGACAAGGCTGCCACCTTTCTCGCCGAAGATGCGGTGTATTTCGATGCCACCGTCGGCACGCCGCAGAACGGCAAAGCCGCCGCTCGTGACAACGTGATCAAGGTGTTTGTCGGCGCGGTGCCGGATCTGCAATGGCAGATGACCAGCGCGCCCATCGTCAGCGCCAATGGCATCGCCTTCCAGTGGAAATTCAGCGGCACCAACAGCGGAGCCTGGGGCGCGGAAACCCCAGCCACCGGCAAACCACTGTCATTTGAGGGCGTCAGTTTTGTCCGCATCAAAGGCGGCAAGATCACCTATCAGGGTGATTACTACGACGCGCTGGGCTTCAACAAGCAACTCGGCTGGTAAGCCCGAGGGCATGCACTGCAGGCTAGAAACGCTGCAGTGCTCTAACCCGCTTGCAGCTCCTGACGCACCTGGGCCTCAAGCTCGGCCTTCAGCGCCGGATCCAGCTTGAGCTGCCGGGCCAACTCTTCCAGATAAGCACGTTCCATAAAGTGCTCTTCATCGACCATCAGCACGCTGGCCACATACATTTCTGCTGCCATTTCCGGGGTGCTGGCCACACGAGCGATTTCGGCGGGGTCCAGCGGCTTGTTCAGCTCGGCCTGCAGCCAATGCTGCAACTCGGCATCACTGGTGAGCTTGAGCAACTCGCCTTCGATCAATTGCCGCTCACGGTCGTCGACATGGCCATCGGCTTTGGCCGCGCCGACCAGTGCCTTTAGAATCGCCTGACTGTGCAATTCGACCTGCGGTGCGGGCACGCGGTCCAGGGTTTGCGGCTCGGCCTGTGGTGCACTGGCCTGCTGCGCCTGCCAGTTGTTGTAAGCCTTGTAGGCGACCACGCCGAGCGCAGCCAAGCCACCATAGGTCAGCGCTTTGCCACCCATCTTGCGTGCGCTCTTGTTGCCCAGCAGCAAGCCCAGTGCCCCAGCTGCCAGGGCACCACCACCAGCCCCCTTGAGCAACGTACCGAGGTCACCGCCTTGGCCACCTTTGTTGCTGCCACCGAGCAAACCACCAAGGCTACCGCCCAAGCCACCAGCCGAGGTGCCGGAGGATTTCTGCTGCAGCAGGTCCTGGCCAGATTTCAGCAACTGATCAAGCAATCCACGGGTATTCATCAAGCGTGCTCCCTAGAAATAGTGCAGAAACAAGTGACCGATTCTAGAGACGCGGGTTTCAGCTCTCCTAGCGCCAGAGTGCTTCGAAAGATTGCCGCCACCTGAAACCTCAGGGCGGGAGGCTCTTCGTCGTTTATCCGTCACGCAATCTGTCAAAAAGCGGGCGACATCACACTCTTGCGATAACCGCTACGCATTTGACGCCGAGAGGATGGCGCGAGGAAAACCATAACTGTAAAAAGCTACCACGAGCCGACGCCCGAGATTCCGCGCCATGCCGCACGCCATCCACCGCCCAGTAAACCGCCTGTTGCGCAGCCTGCTCGCCAGTTGCTGGCTATTCAGCCCGGTACTGGTGGCCGATGCCACGACTGGCAAGCCCAGCGCCTTGTCGGCGGCACTCAGCGATGCACGGATGGCCAGCTGGCATAACTTGCTCGACAACTCCAACGGCGGCGACGAGCGCACCCAGCTTGAGCGAGTCAATCACTTCATCAATCGTTCAGTGAGCTTTGTCAGCGATCAGCAGGCGTGGGGAACCGAGGATTACTGGGCTACGCCAGCGCAAACGCTGAGCCTCGGTCAGGGCGACTGTGAAGATTTCGCCATCGCCAAATACTTCAGCCTGGTGCGCATGGGCGTGCCCAGCGAGAAGCTGCGCCTGACCGCGGTAAAGGCACTCAAGCAGAACCAGGCGCATATGGTGCTGGCTTACTACCCCAGCGCCAGCGCGCAACCGCTGATTCTCGACAACCTCGACCCGCGTATCCGCCCCGCCAGTGAGCGGTCTGATCTGCTGCCGGTGTATTCCTTCAATAGCCAAGGCGTGTTTCTGGCGAAAACGCCACAACGCGTCAGTCAACCACCAGCGTTTCTCGCACGCTGGAATGAGCTGAGCGAACGCGCCCTGGCCGATGGCTCGGCCGCGCCCTCACCGCAGAGCTAGAGCCAACTAGCGCGGGCTGATATGGGCGATCAGTAGCTGCACCGATTCCTGGCCACGAAACTCATTCACATCCAGCTTGTAGGCCAGTTCGACCCAGCGCACAGTCGGATTCGGCCAGATATCGCGGTCCACCCCAAAGGCGATGCCATCGAGCTGCACGCTGCCACACTCGCTTTTCAGCACTACCTTGAGATGCCGCTCGCCGACAACGCGCTGCTGCACCAGTTGAAACACGCCATGAAACAACGGCTCCGGGAAATGCTGGCCCCAAGGCCCGGCATTGCGCAGCTCCTTGGCCAGCGGCAGATGAAACTCTTCGATGGACAGCGCACCATCAGATAACAGGCGACCGGTCAGATCGTCTTCACAGAGCTGGCGACGCACTTCTGCATCGAAGGCTGCCGCAAAGGCCGCGAAATTGGCTTCAGGCAGGGATAAGCCTGCTGCCATGGCGTGCCCACCGAACTTGCTGATCAATTGCGGATGCTTAGCAGCCACCGCATCCAGCGCATCACGGATATGAAACCCCGGCACCGAACGCGCCGAGCCTTTCAATACGCCGTCGCCCGCATCGGCAAAAGCGATAGTCGGGCGGTGGTAGCGTTCCTTCAAGCGCGAGGCGAGGATGCCGATCACGCCTTGGTGCCAATCGGCCTCGAACAAGCACAGGCCGAACGGCATATCTTCTAACGGCAAATCCTTGAGCTGGGCCAAGGCTTCGCGCTGCATGCCCTGCTCAATCGCCTTGCGGTCCTGATTAAGCTGATCCAGCTGCACGGCCATATCGCGGGCCAGGGCTTCGTCTTCACAGAGCAGGCATTCGATGCCCAGCGCCATGTCATCCAGCCGCCCCGCGGCATTCAGCCGTGGCCCGAGGATAAAGCCAAGATCGGTGGAGGTGATGCGCCGATGATCGCGCCCGGCCACTTCAAGAATGGCGCGCAAGCCCGGCCGCGCCCGACCGGCACGAATCCGCGCCAGGCCCTGATGCACCAGAATGCGGTTGTTGGCATCCAGCGGCACCACGTCAGCGACGCTGCCGAGGGAAACCAGATCCAGTAACTCACCGAGGTTCGGCTCAGGCCGCTGCATGCTGAACCAACCCATCTCGCGCAAGCGCGCACGCAGCGCCAGCAACACATAGAACATCACCCCAACCCCAGCCAACGCCTTGCTGGGGAACTCACAGCCCGGCTGGTTGGGATTGACGATGGCATCCGCTGCCGGCAACTCGGCACCGGGCAAATGGTGATCGGTTACCAGCACGGTCAAGCCGGCAGCTTTAGCCGCCGCTACGCCCTCAACGCTAGAAATGCCGTTGTCCACAGTAATTAGCAATTGCGGCTGACGTTCAAGCGCCACCGCAACGATCTCCGGCGTCAGGCCGTAACCGTACTCAAACCGATTGGGCACCAGATAATCGACATGCGCCGCGCCGAGCATGCGCAAACCCAGCACGCCAACCGTACTGGCGGTGGCTCCATCGGCATCGAAGTCACCGACGATCAGCATGCGCTGGCCCTGCTGCAAGCCCTGCACCAGCAACTCCACGGCTTCGGCCATGCCCTTGAGTTGCTGATAAGGGATTAAGCGGGCTAGGCCTTTATCCAGCTCGGCAGCCGATTGCACACCACGGGCGGCATACAGGCGGGTCAACAATGGCGGCAGAGCGCCCAGGTCAGGCAATACGGCGGGTAACGGGCGGGCTTCGATACGCATCAGGGTTCCGGTACAGACAAAAAGCAGGGCATACACAGGCGTTTAAGTGGCACGCCTAGAGCCTTAGGGTAGGCCGGGCCGCGCAGGTTGCGCGCAACGATACCCATCCTACAAAGGCAAGATTTAGCGTTCGCCGATCAACCACTCAATGGGCAGCTCATGCTGGCCGCGCTCATCGGTCACAAACAACTCGCCATCGCTGATCATCACGCTCCAGTTCAGCGAGCGCGGCATGTCCAGCGCCAGCTTGGCCAAGGCTTCCTGGTCCAGTGCCACCACGTTGATGTTCTTCAGGGTACGCACCGGATCAAGTTCTTTGATCTGCCAGACGCGCAGGTTGCCATAGGCCACCAGGCTGAATTTCTCGGTACGCCGCGAGCACCACGTCATGCGCTCGCTATCCGGCTGACCGACTTCAATCCAGTGCAGCACGCGATCATCCAGACTTTTTTCCCACAGCGCCGGCTCATCGACATCCGACAGGCCGCGACCGAACGCCAAATGCTCGTGATAAAACAAGGCATACCCCACCAAGCGCGCGGCCAGGCGCTCTTCGGTTTCCGAAGGGTGCTTGGCCACAGTGAAACGCAGGTTTTCATAGACGCTGCGGTCCATGTCGGTGAGGTTAAGCTCGATTTTGTAGGTGGTAGACGGCAGGGCCATGGCGGGGCTTCTTACTGGGCGAAAAGAGCGCAAGTCTAACCCGAAATGCGCCTCGCCCGCAGGCCACGCCCACTCAACAGCGCATTTGTCGCTCGCTGCCGTCCTCAGGATCACGGTAATCAATAATCGCCTGGCACGTACTCAGGTCGACATACAAGCGGCAGTAATGCTCACCATGACGCCAGGCCATGGCCACGCTGCCGTCAGCGGACTGATCCAGCTCAAAGCGCCCATCAAAGGCCGGATGGCTATTGCGTAAACGCATCAGCTGCAACAGGCGTTGTACCAACGGTTGCTGCAGCGCCTCTTCGGCTTCTTCCAGGCTGTAATAGTGTCGATTGACGTCACGCGCCTCGCCGCTCGCGCTACATAGTTCGAAATCATTACAGCCGGCCAGCAGGCCAACGTAGTAAACCTGCGGAATACCGGGCGTGAAGAATTGAATGGCACGCGCGGCAATATAGGCCTCGTCATTGCGCAGCAAGGCCTCATAGAAGGTGCAGGTAAGCTGATAAATCGCCCCCACACTGTGCACGCTGACCGCTGAGCGACGCATGATCGGGTCAGCGCTGCGGGTCGATACTTCATCGACCAGAAAACGAATTTCCGGCTCTGGCAGCATGCTTTCCACATCCGGGATGCAAATGCCGTCATGGGTATCGAGCACGGTGATCTGGTTGCGTGGGCACATGCGCAGCCACTGTTTCAGGTAACGGCTGTTGCCGGCGAGAAAGGCGTGCAACACCAACGGCGGCAAGGCGAACGCATAAGGCCGCATATGCCGGCGCGAAATGGCGTACTGGTAGCTGATGTGGTCATGTACCTCAGGCAGCATCTCCGCGCCGTACTTCTCGCCGGTTTCACGGAACCAATCGAGGATGCGATAGACATCCGGCTCGACCAAAAAACAGCTGCTGCCAATCTTCTTGGTGGTGTAACCGAACGCATCCAGCCGAAACAGTTTGACCCCGCGCGCGGCGAGAAACGCCATGTACCGCTCCATCAACTGATAGGTCAGTGGCGACGCGTAGTTGAGGTCGATCTGCCGCTCAGTGAAGGTGCACCACACTCGGCACGTCTCGCCATTGGCCAGGCGCACATCACGAAACGGCTCTTTCTCCTTGCGGATGTGAATCTTGGCCAGGTCTTCCAGGCTGATCTCGCCCAACTTATCGACCTGCACAAACAAGTCGGCGTAGGGCGAGTCCTGGCCGTGGGCAACAAAATCGAGAAACTCGGGCGACTCATCGGCAATGTGGCTGATCACCAAGTCAACACACAGATCAAAGCGCGCCGAGATACGCTCAACATCCGCCCAGTCGCCGTAGCGTGGGTCGACTTCCATATGAGTTAACGGTGAAAAGCCACCGTCCGCATTGGACGGATACATCGGCAGCAAATGCACGCCAGCGACGGCATCAGCCAGGTGTCGGTCGAGCAGTGTGTAGAGACTGCTGAGATTGCCACCCAAGCGATCTGGATAGGTGATCAACTGAATCGCGTTGCGCAATGCCATGCTCGCTCCTCATTTGCCAGAACAACCGTCGCCTGCTGAGAACAGGATTAGGTTGACCTTAACGAGAGATGCCGGGCATGGCCAGCGCTTCAGGCAGGGATATAACTAGAGGTGGACGCCATAGCTGGCATAAATCCGCTCAATCTCGCCGCGCTGCTTGAGTTCTAGAATTGCCGCATCCAGCTTTTCCAGCCAGGCTTCATGACGCGGATGAACCCTCATACTGACATCGAAAGAACTAATGGCATCACCCATCTCGAAGGCGCGGTACTCTGGCTCTTTAGCCAGGCTGTATTGAGCAATTGCCTTATTGATGACAATTTGATCGAAGCGCGACTTCGCCAGCATCTCCAGCAACTGCGCCTCATTTAAGCCATTGCGCCGATCAATCCGGCCGACCTCAATCAGTGCCTGCAAGTCGGGATAAGCATAACCGCGCACCAGCCCCACCGACTTGCCACGTAAATCATCGGGGCCAGCCACAGGGAACGCCTTGCCCGGCGCAAACACCATGACATCGATAATCTTGCCAAAGGGCACAGAAAACACTCCAGGTGTCGGCTGGTCACGCATCCACCCAGGATAAACACCCGGCTCTATATCAAGCTGCCCACCATTGAATAGCAGCCCAATTCGCGGATAGGGATAGTACTGGACGTTGAAGGTGTCACCCGTCAGTTTGCCCAGCTCATCAAATATGTCCTGATAGATACCCGTTCTACCCTGCTCAATCATCATTGGTGGGTAGTTATAAAAACCAACGTCAAACGAGGCGGCATAGACGCCAGCCGAGGGACAGATAAAACACAGCTGTAAGTACGCCTTAATCAACCACCTCACGCTACCTCCACTACGTTTGCTGTACTGCAAACGAACGTTAGAATCCGCCAAATAGCCAGGCGACCACAACCCCCAGCACAACTATTGCCAATAGCCAGACGATGCCGCCATGGCCGCCGGCCTGAACCACTGAGACAGAGCCCGGATGCTGCTCAGCCTGAAAATCATCCACTGCATCCTTGGCCTCTTTTAACCCAAGCCCCTTGAGCTCACGCAGCAGTTTAATCGCCTCGATTTTCCGACCACGCTGCAGAGCCGCTACGACCTCCGGCGGTAAACTCTGATCTAACTCAGTCATCTCATGCTCCTCGCTATTAATCTACCCAGAGCATAGGCGCAAAAAAAGCCGGCCCCTCACGGGTACCGGCTTTTTAGACAAGCGCCAAACTTACAGCGGCTTACCGCGATTACCGTGCTGGGCAACAAAGCTCTGCACGGTTTTCAGGTCGTTGGCCAGCACCGTGCAACGCTCATCTCGCTCGAACAGGTCAGCCAAATGCGCTGGCAGCGCTGGCGCTTGACCTATGCCAGCCTTCTCCACCGCTTCGGGGAATTTGACTGGGTGCGCCGTACCAAGGATGACCATCGGCGTAGCCAGGCTGCGACGGCATTCACGGGCCGCACGTACGCCAATCGCAGTGTGCGGATCGAGCAACTCGCCACACTCGTTGAACACTTCAGTGATGGTTTCGCAGGTTTGCGCATCGTCCACGGCAAGGGAGTCAAACAGCTTACGGGCTTCGGTCCAGCGGTCTTCCTCGACGCTGAAGCCACCACCTTTTTTGAAGTTCGCCATCAGCTCGGCAATTGCGGCACCGTTACGGCCGTGCAGGTCGAACAGCAGTCGCTCGAAGTTCGACGAGACCATGATGTCCATGGACGGCGACAGCGTCGGGTGCAGGGTGTCTTTCACATACTGATTACCGCTCATAAAGCGGTGCAGGATGTCGTTGCGGTTGGTGGCGACGATCAGTTGGCTGATCGGCAGGCCCATATTGCGCGCCAGGTAGCCAGCGAAAATGTCGCCGAAATTGCCAGTCGGCACCGAGAACGCGATAGAACGCGCTGGGCCGCCCAACTGCAGGGCTGCGTGGAAGTAGTAAACGATCTGGGCCATGATCCGCGCCCAGTTGATCGAATTGACCGCAACCAAACGCGTACCTTTGAGGAAGCCTTGGTCAGCGAAGCTGTCTTTGACCATTTCCTGGCAGTCATCGAAGTTGCCTTCAATGGCGATGTTATGGATGTTGTCACCAAGAATGGTGGTCATCTGCCGGCGCTGCACCTCGGACACACGGTTGTGCGGGTGCATGATGAAGATGTCGACGTTATCGCACGCCTTGCAGCCTTCGATGGCCGCCGAGCCGGTGTCACCGGAAGTCGCGCCCATGATCACCACGCGCTCGTTGCGCTTGGCCAGCACGTAATCAAGCAAACGGCCGAGCAACTGCAGGGCAAAATCCTTGAAGGCTAGGGTCGGACCGTGGAACAGCTCCAGCACCCACTCATTGCCGTTGAGCTGACGCAGCGGCGCCACAGCCGAATGCTCGAATACGCCATAGGTTGCTTCGAGGATTTTCTTGAAGTCGGCATCTGGAATACTGCCGGTAACGAACGGACGCATCACCCGGAAGGCCAGCTCGTGATACGGCAGGCCAGCCCAGGAAGCAATTTCTTCCTGAGTGAAGCGCGGCAAATTTTCTGGCACATAGAGGCCGCCATCACTGGCCAAGCCAGCCAGCAGCACATCTTCGAAATTCAGGGCCGGTGCCTGGCCACGGGTACTGATATAGCGCATAGGGGCAAACCTTCGGTTCAATCTTTAAGAGCCACAACTGCCTGCTGCAGGTGCGGCCAAAGGCGGATTAGTTCAACTGTTCGACGCGGATACGCACAACACTGCCAGCCACATCGTCGAGCGCTTCAAGGGCGCTAATGGCTTCGTTGATCTGCGCCTCAACCACGCGATGGGTCACCAGAATCATCGGCACCAAGCCGTCTTGCTCTTCGGCTTCTTTCTGCATGATCGACTCGATGTTGATACCACGAGCCGAGAGGATGCTTGCTACCTGAGCCAGCACACCTGGATGATCCTTGGCCTGAATGCGCAGGTAGTAAGCGCTCTCACTGGCTTCGATCGGCAGAATCGGATGATCGGACAGCGAGTCTGGCTGGAAGGCCAGGTGCGGTACGCGATTAGTCGGATCAGCAGTCAATGCACGAACCACATCCACCAGGTCAGCAATGACCGACGAAGCGGTCGGCTCCATGCCGGCACCCGCGCCGTAATACAGCGTGCTGCCAACAGCATCGCCATTGACCATAACCGCATTCATCACACCATTAACGTTAGCGATCAAGCGATCAGCCGGAATCAGCGTCGGATGCACACGCAACTCAATGCCCGCTTCGGTACGACGCGCCACACCCAGGTGCTTAATGCGATAACCAAGCGCCTCGGCGTAGTTGACATCGGCAGTGGTCAGCTTGGTAATACCTTCGGTATAGGCCTTGTCGAACTGCAGCGGGATGCCAAAGGCAATCGAGGCGAGAATGGTCAGCTTATGCGCAGCATCAATGCCTTCGACATCAAAGGTCGGATCGGCTTCGGCATAACCCAAGGCCTGCGCCTCAGCCAGCACGTCCGGGAAGGTGCGGCCTTTCTCGCGCATTTCACTGAGGATAAAGTTGCCGGTGCCGTTGATGATCCCAGCCACCCAGTTAATACGGTTGGCGGCCAGACCTTCGCGAATGGCCTTGATCACCGGAATACCACCCGCTACTGCGGCTTCGAACGCAACGATCACACCCTTCTCGCGGGCCTTGGCAAAAATCTCATTGCCGTGCACGGCGATCAGCGCCTTGTTCGCGGTGACCACGTGCTTGCCGTTTTCGATGGCCTTGAGCACCAGCTCTTTAGCCAGGGTGTAGCCGCCGATCAGCTCGATAACGATGTCGATTTCAGGGTTACTCACCAGTTCGAATACATCAGTGGTGATGCTAATACCGGTTGTGTCGTACTGCGGCTTGGGCGAACGAATGGCAATCTGGGCAATCTCAATGCCGCGACCAGCGCGACGTGTGATTTCCTCAGCATTGCGCTTGAGTACATTCAAAGTACCGCCACCGACAGTACCCAGCCCACAGATGCCTACTTTGACCGGTTTCACACTGAACTCCCCATCTGCACTGCATAAAACGGCCGGAGCAAGCCCCGGCCGAAGAAAAAGAGCCGCACGATACGAAGCGGCTGTTTATTAGTCAATCAGGCACACGCCTCGTATTAATTGGATTCCAGCGCGATTTTCGCCAGCTGCGGTGCAGGCTGATACCCAGGAATGATTTTGCCGTTGGCCAGAACAATGGCCGGCGTACCGCTCACCCCAACCATTTGCCCCAGCGCATATTGCTTGGCAACCGGGCTGTCGCACTTAGTCTCAGGCACTGAATGACGCGTCTTGGCCATATTCATCGCCGCCTGCCGGTCTTTGGCGCACCAGACATTGGACAGCTCTGCAGCCGCCTCACTGCCCATGCCTTGGCGCGGGAAGGCCAGGTAACGCACCTCAACCCCTAACCGGTTCAACTCAGGCACTTCACTGTGCAATTTCTGGCAGTAGCCGCAATCGGTGTCGGTAAATACGGTGATATGGGTCTTCGGTTCTTTGGCGGCGAACACCACCATTTCCGAGACTGGGATCGCATCAATAAGTTTGGCAACACCTTTAGTCTCAGCCGCTTCAGTCAGGTTGACCGGCTTGCCATTCTTGACCTGGAACAGATAGCCCTGCAGAAGAAACTGGCCATCTTCGCTGGCATACAACTGACGACCGCCGCTCAGCTGAACCTGATAAAGGCCAGTCATCGGGCTTTCCGCAATGGCCTCAATCGGCAACTCAGGGTCGACTGCCTTGAGGGTATTACGGATGGCCTGATCGGGATCAGCAGCAACACCAATGCTGCTAACCAGGCTCAAGGCCAATGCGACAACAATGCGGTTGAAACGCATACAAACTCCTGTCGAAAGACGGTCTAGCGAATAATCGGCACAGCCTACCATAGAAGCATTCACAGACCGATCACGGCAGGCCAGACGGCGCTCTCAGCCTCGCGGGTGGTGCTGCGCATGCAGCTCCTGCAGCCGTGCGCGGGCAATGTGCGTATAGATTTGCGTCGTCGAGAGGTCGCTATGCCCCAGCAGCATCTGCACCACGCGTAAATCAGCGCCATGATTGAGCAAATGCGTGGCAAAGGCATGGCGCAAGGTGTGTGGTGAAAGACTCTTGGCAATCCCCGCCACCCGAGCATGGTGCTTGATGCGATACCAGAATGTTTGCCGGGTCATCTGCTCGCCACGCATGCTGGGGAACAGCACATCACTGGGCTTGCCATCCAGCAAGAACGGCCGCGCCTCCTTGCTGTAACGCTCGATCCAGGCAATGGCTTCCTCACCGAGAGGAACCAAACGCTCCTTGCTGCCTTTACCGAAGACGCGCAACACACCCTGACGCAGATTGACCTGTTCAAGCGTTAGACCAATCAGCTCACTGACCCGCAGACCACAGGCATACAACACTTCCAGCATTGCCCGGTCACGCAAGCCGATAGGGTCATCCAGCTCTGGCGCAGACAGCAAAGCCTCGACATCCGCTTCAGATAAGGACTTAGGTAAAGGCCGACCAAGCTGGGGCAAATCGACCTGCAAGGTCGGATCTGTATTGATCAGCTGTTCACGCAGCAGAAACCGGTAGAAGCCACGCAGTCCAGACAGTAGCCGCGCAGTGGATCGTGCTTTATAGCCTTCGTTTAAACGCCACGCCAAATGATCCAGAATCAGCTCACGCCCGGCATCCGGCAACTGCACATCGCGGGCCTGCAACCAGCCATTAAACAACGCCAAATCACTGCGATAAGCCGCTCGCGTATTGGCCGAAAGCCCCTTTTCCAACCACAAGGTTTCGACAAAACGATCAATCAGTGGATGGTCGATGGCTGGCATGCGTAACTATAGTGGCGACGGGAAGCCGGCTAGTCTTTCACAGCTCGACAGGCAGGGCCAGACACTCATACACAAGGACTCTTGATGAACGAACAGCATATTCTCCTGGCCTTCGCCGCCATCGGCGCAAGTGCACTCGCCTGCCAATGGCTGGCGTGGCGCCTGCGCCTACCGGCGATTCTATTTCTACTGATCACCGGCATCCTCGCCGGACCGCTACTCGGCCTACTTGACCCTCAGGCATTGTTCGGTGATTTGCTGTTCCCCGTGGTATCGATGGCCGTCGCCTTGATCCTGTTCGAAGGCAGCTTGACCCTGCACCTGTCGGAATGGCGCGAGATTGGTAGCGTAGTCAGGCGCATGGTGACTATTGGCGCGCTGGCCACCTGGGCCGTAATCGCCATCAGCACGCATTTCTTGCTGGGCTTCAACTGGGAAATGGCACTGCTGTTCGGCTCATTAACACTGGTCACCGGCCCGACCGTGATCGTGCCGATGCTGCGCGTCGTGCGCCCCAAAGCCTCCATCGCCAATATTCTGCGCTGGGAAGGCATCGTCATCGACCCGATTGGCGCACTACTCGCCGTTGTGGTGTACAGCTTTATTATCGCCAGCAGCGAAGGCAATGGCTGGAACCACGGCCTGGGCACCTTCGCCGGAGTCATCGCCTGCGGCAGCCTGTTCGGCATTGCCAGCGGCTGGGCGCTAGGCCACGTATTAAAGCGCCGCTGGCTGCCGGACTATCTGCACAACCTCGCCGTGTTAGCCACCGTACTCGGTGCCTTCATTGCCGCCAACGAAGTCATGCACGAGTCCGGCCTGCTTGCCGTTACCTTGATGGGCATGTGGCTGGCCAATATGAAGGGCGTCGACGTACGGCACATCCTGCACTTCAAAGAGAACCTCAGCGTTTTGCTGATTTCCGGGCTGTTCATTCTGCTGGCCGCCCGCCTTGACCTTAACGCCCTGCTCGCCCTCGGCCCCGCTGTATTACTGTTACTGGTGATCATCCAGTTTGTTGCCCGCCCGCTTAACGTGGCACTGTCGACCTTCGGCTCCAACCTGAACTGGCGCGAGCGGGCACTACTTGCCTGGATATCGCCACGCGGCATTGTCGCGGCAGCCGTCTCGGCCATTTTCGCCATTCGCCTTGGCGAGCTAGGTTATGAAGGTGCGCAATTACTGGTGCCTCTGACCTTTGCCGTTATTATTGGCACCGTCGTCTTGCAAAGCGCCACCGCGCGGCCATTAGCAAAACTATTGAAAGTGGCAGAGCCGGCGCCTAGCGGCTTTCTTATCGTCGGTGCCAACCCAGTGGCCCGCGCACTCGGTACAGCGTTACAGGATCTCGGCAACCGTGTGCTGCTGTGCGACTCCAGCTGGGAGAACATCAGTGCCGCGCGCATGGAAAAACTTCCCACGTACTTCGGCAACCCCACCTCACAAGACGCCGAAGCGCATCTGGACCTGGTCGGTCTCGGCCACCTGCTGACACTGTCCCCCTCAAGCGAGCTGAATGCGCTGGCCTGCATGCACTTTCGCCATGACTTTGCCGCAAGTCGTCGCTTTAACCTACCTAGTGGCGCCGATGGTCGACGCAGCGATAAGCACCGCAGTCGTGACGAGGTACGCGGCCGACCGCTAGGCAACCAAACCCTAAGCTTCCCTCAGTTCGCCAGCCGCCTCAGCAAGGGCGCGGAAATTCGCACAACCACCCTAACCGGCACCTTTGACTGGCAGGCTTACCAAAATCTGCACGGAGACAGGGCCGTTGTACTGATCGCCCGCGACCCAAACGGCTGGATACACATCGCTAGTCAGCCCTTTGAGCTTATCCCACGCGCGGAATGGACCTTAGTCGCCTTGATTGATGCAGAGCAGGACCCCAGCACATAACAGCTGACCAGGAACAAACAAAGGCGCGTCACCCTATCCTTAGATGGGTGACAGATGCCAATTTGCAACCCATGATTGCATCACGCCACTACAAACCAATGAGCCCAAGCAATGTCCAGCCAACAGCACTCACGCCTTGGTCAGATACTGATCAACAAGGGATTGATTAACCGCGGCCAGCTGGATGCTGCCATCCAACAGCAACTCACCAGCCAAAAACGCTTGGGCGAAGTCCTCATCGAGCAAGGCTGGTTAACTGAGCGGCAACTGAAAAAGGCCCTCAGCAAGCAAACTAACCTGCGCCTGGCGGCCACCCTGATCGCCGCCCTACTCAGCCCCTTCCAAATTGCCAGCGCCGATGCACCTCGCGTGCAAGCCAGCATCAGCCAGGAGCATGCACCTCATGGCCTGCGCCCGCTAACTGACTTGGAGATGAGCAATGTCAGCGCCCAAGGCCTGGACGACGTACTGCAAGGCTTGTTTCTGCAAGCAGGCAGTGGCGACGGTCTGGACACAGTTGCTCAGCTGAGCAAGCTGGTCATGCCCGTCCTCAGCAGCCTGGAGGCGGAAACCTCTATGAAGGACGTGCGCTACGACACCAGCAAGCTTACCTCAGCTATCAACGCCGATGGCTCAGTAAATGTACGCCTGCCCAGCTCAATTGGTGAGTTACGCTTCGATAACATTCGCGTCGCCGGCGCACCACAAGGCCAAAGCTTTGGCAACCTAAGCCTGCAAGACATCGACCTGTCGCAAGCCTCACTCAAGATCAGCATTCACTGAGCGGATCACAGAAACGAAAAAAGCAGCCCGAAGGCTGCTTTTTTATTGGAAAGCTGAGGCTTAGCCCAGTTTTTCCTTGATGCGTGCTGCCTTACCAGACAGGTCACGCAGGTAGTAAAGCTTGGCTTTACGCACGTCACCGCGACGCTTAACAGCCAGGCTGTCAACCAGCGGGCTGTAGGTCTGGAAAGTACGCTCAACGCCAACACCGTTGGAGATCTTACGAACAGTGAAAGCACTGTTCAGACCACGGTTACGCTTAGCGATAACAACGCCTTCGAATGCCTGCAGACGCTGACGGTCGCCTTCCTTTACTTTTACCTGAACGACGATGGTGTCGCCCGGTGCAAAAGTAGGGATCTCTTTGCCCATCTGCTCAGCTTCGATCTGCTGAATAATCTTGTTGGTCATGCTGCGCTCCTAAGACAGGCCTCGGCCGGTCATCGATACATTAACTATCGTCCCGCTGGCGGATGTATTCCTCCAGCAGCTTCTTCTCTTCTCCAGAAAGCGAGCGGCTTTCCAGAAGATCAGCGCGGCGTTCATGCGTCCGACCAAGGGACTGCTGCAAACGCCAGCGCCGGATGTGCTCATGATTGCCACTCAGCAATACATCAGGAACACGTTTATCCGCATACACCTCCGGGCGAGTGTAGTGCGGGCAGTCGAGTAAGCCATCCGTGAAGGAGTCCTCTTCGGCCGAACTTGCATGACCCAGTGCTCCAGGCAAAAGGCGCGTTACCGCATCGATCAGCACCATGGCCGGCAGCTCACCGCCAGACAGGACGTAGTCCCCAATCGACCATTCTTCATCGACATGCGCCTCAATAAAGCGCTCATCAATGCCTTCGTAGCGACCGGCGATGAGGATTAACGCCTCAACGTTTGCCAGTTCGCGTACTGCTGACTGCGTCAGCTGGCGACCTTGCGGCGAAAGATAAATCACCTTCGCTTTTTCACCTGCGGCGTGCTTGGCATCGAGCAAAGCATCCTCAAGCGGCTTGATCTTCATCACCATGCCTGGGCCACCACCAAAAGGCCGATCATCCACAGTGTGGTGACGGTCACTGGTGTAGCTTCGCGGATTCCAACAGGTCAGTTGCAACAACCCCTGTTTCACCGCGCGGCTGGTAATGCCGTAATCGCTGATAGCGGTAAACATTTCCGGGAATAGCGTGATGACTTCAACGCGCAGATTTGGCATCAGGCTTAGAAGTCCGCATCCCAGTCGACCCGCATTTCACCAGCACTCAGATCAATCGACAGCACGCATTGCTCGGTATAGGGCAATAGGCGCTCGCGACCATCCAGGCTGTCGGTGCAGGGTTTAACCACCATCACATCGTTGGCACCGGTTTCAAACAAGTGATCAATCTTGCCGAGCAATTGCCCTGCCTGGTCGATAACTTTGAGACCTTCTAGCTGGTACCAGTAGTACTCACCATCAACTAACTCAGGGAACAGGTTGCGCGGCACACAGATCTCATAACCGGAGAGAAGACGCGCTTCTTCGCGATCATCAAGACCTTTAAGCTTTGCGACCAGGAACTTATCACTCCCGCGTCCGCTGACTAGCTCTACCTGTTTGACACTGCCTTCGCGCCGAAGCGTCCAGGACTTGTACTCCAACAGGTTTGCAACAGGATCAGTAAAGGAATACACCTTCACTTCACCGCGAACGCCATGTACAGAGTAGATCTTGCCGATAACGATCAAATCATCGGTAGAAGTAGGCGTCGCGCTCATATTGCTCAGGCCGCAGCCTTAGCAGCGTCCTTCAACAACTGAGCAACACGATCAGAAGGTTGTGCACCAACGCTCAGCCAATGGGCCAGGCGATCTTCCTTCACGGACAGGCGAACTTCCTGACCACGAGCGATCGGGTTGAAGAAACCGATCTCTTCTTTGTGCGAACCGTCGCGTGGGTTACGGCTGTCGGTCACGTTAATCTTGTAGAACGGGCGCTTTTTGGAGCCGCCAAGGGCAAGACGAATTGTTAGCATGTGAACATAGTTCCTGTAGTCGGTGCTGCAAATCTAAATGCACAGCGGGCATAGGTGCCCGAAAGGCCGCATATTCTAAGGAATATCCGGACTTTTGCAAATGGCTTTTTCAGGCACATAGGGTTGTGCAATCAAGATTTGCCAGATGCCGCCATCCAAAGCGGCCAGTCAGCTCCCGCAAAAGGCGGGTTTACTGTAAGTCCCCACATTCAGCGGGGACTGCGCCGACATCACTGCCGACGCGGATTCCTTACATCTTCGGCATGCCGCCTGGCATCATCCCACCCATGCCACGCATCATTTTGGCCATACCGCCCTTTGCAGTGAATTTCTTCATCATCTTCTGCATTTGCTTGTGCTGCTTGATCAAGCGCCCGATGTCCTGCACCTGAGTGCCGGAGCCCATGGCAATACGGCGCTTGCGCGAACCACTGATCACATCAGGATCGCGCCGCTCTTGGGGCGTCATGGAGTTGATGATCGCCTCCATCTGCTTGAACTGCTTCTCGGCCGCGCCCTGAGCGTTACCCATTTGTGCCAGATTGACGCCACCCATTTGCGGCAGCTTGTCCATCAGACCACCAAGACCACCCATACTTTTCATCTGCTGCAACTGATCACGGAAGTCTTCGAGATCGAAGCCCTTGCCCTTCTTCAGCTTTTTGGTGAGTTTCTCAGCCTTCTCACGATCAAGGGTTTGCTCGGCCTGCTCGATCAGGCTGAGCACATCGCCCATGCCGAGAATGCGCGAGGCAATACGATCCGGGTGGAAGGGCTCTAGCGCCTCGGTCTTTTCACCCATACCGATAAACTTGATCGGCTTGCCGGTGATATGCCGCACAGACAGCGCCGCACCACCACGGGCATCACCATCAACCTTGGTCAGCACCACACCGGTCAACGGCAGCGCATCATTAAAGGCCTTGGCGGTGTTGGCGGCGTCTTGCCCGGTCATGGCATCGACCACGAACAGGGTTTCAACCGGGTTGATCGCCGCATGCAGCGCCTGGATCTCCGCCATCATTTCAGCGTCGATGGCTAGGCGACCGGCGGTATCGACGATCACTACGTCAATAAACTTGAGCTTGGCTTCCTTGATCGCCGCCTGGGCGATATCCACCGGCTTCTGGCTAAGATCCGAAGGGAAGAAGGTCACGCCAATATCAGCGGCCAGAGTCTCCAACTGTTTGATCGCCGCCGGGCGATACACGTCAGCAGATACCACCAGCACGGTCTTCTTCTTACGTTCTTTAAGGAAGCGCGCCAACTTACCGACCGTAGTGGTCTTACCCGCACCCTGCAGACCCGCCATCAGCACTACAGCCGGCGGCACGGCATTTAGTGCCAGGTCTTCGTTGGCCGCGCCCATCAACGCTTCGAGTTCGGCGCGAACGATTTTCACAAAGGCTTGACCAGGGGTCAGGCTTTTTGAGACCTCAGTGCCGACCGCACGATCTTTGACCTTATTAACAAAGTCTTTGACCACGGGCAGAGCAACGTCGGCCTCCAACAAGGCCATGCGCACTTCACGCAGGGTGTCCTTGATGTTGTCCTCGCTCAGTTTGGCTTTGCCAGTGACATTTCGCAGGGTCTGCGAGAGGCGATCAGTCAGATTTTCGAACATGCGCGTTCCTTTCAGGCTCAACCGAGCCGAGGGTGGGCTTGTAACAGGTCGCGGATTATAGCGGACTGCGGCAGGCACCGACACCGCCAGACGCTTTCGTGGCGTAGCGTTTATATGCCACACTGCGCGTCTTCCGGGTTTGCCTGAAAAGGATCTATGCACCCTCTGTTACCCAGCCTTGCCGCCGCCTGCCTCTATGCAGCAGCCGCTTCCTACCAAGGCCTGCGCCTAAAACAGCGCAGCACCATCAACAGACGTATTCTGGCGATGCTTGGCGTGCTCGCTTTGCTGTTCCACGCCAGCAGCCTGTTTATGCAGATGTCCGCCCCCAGCGGCCTGTACCTCGACTTTTTCAATGCGGCGAGTCTAATTGCCGCAGCGGTGATCCTGCTGACGCTATTGGCTTGCGTGCGCATCCCGGTAGAAAACCTATTACTGCTGCTATTTCCACTGGGTTTCCTCACGGTACTGCTCGACCAGTTCATGCCCGCTGGCACCAGCATGCCTATTAATGAATCCCCAGGGATTCTGGCGCACATCCTGCTGTCGATCACCGCATACGGCATGCTCACGATTGCGGTATTCCAATCGTTGCTGCTGCTACTGCAGGACCATCAACTCAAGCACAAGCACCCCTCTGGCCTGATCAAGAACTTCCCACCGCTGCAAACCATGGAAAGCCTGCTGTTTGGCTTTCTCTGGGCCGGCTGGGGCTTGCTGTCGCTGTCGCTGCTGTCCGGTGCCCTGTTTATCAACGATCTGTTTGCCCAACACCTGGTACACAAAACCCTTCTATCGTTCTTCGCCTGGGTGGTTTTTGCCGTATTACTTTGGGGTCGCCATCAACTCGGCTGGCGTGGCCATAAAGCCATTCGCTGGACCCTGGCGGGCTTCTGCCTGCTGATGCTGGCCTATTTCGGCAGCAAACTGGTTCGCGAATTCATCCTACATATCTGACGACCAAGGCACCTTCGTGGAAAACGTACATCCCGGCTTCCTGTTCGGCTTGCTGATTTTCCTGCTGCTCTGCTCAGCATTTTTCTCCAGCTCGGAAACCGGCATCCTCAGCCTCAATCGCTACCGTTTGAAGCACCTAGCCAAAGAAGGGCATCGTGGCGCTAAACGGGTCAGCGACCTCCTCAGCCGCCCGGATCGCTTGCTCGGCACCATTCTGATTGGCAATAACTTCGTCAACATTCTCGCCTCCTCGATCGCCACTGTGCTGGCGATAAAGCTCTGGGGCGAAGCGGGGATTGCCATTGCCACCATCGGCCTAACCCTGGCCCTGTTGATCTTTGGTGAAATCACCCCAAAAACCTTGGCAGCACTGCACCCAGAGCGAGTGGCTTACCCATTCAGCCTGCCCCTGCTAGTGCTACTCAAGCTGTTCTACCCACTGGTTATTCTGCTCGGCTGGATCACCAACGGCCTGCTTCGGCTGCTAGGCATCGACCCCACCAGCAAAAGTAACGACAGCCTGACCACCGAAGAACTACGCAGCGTAGTGCGCGAGTCAGGCCACGAGCTGCCGAAAAACCGCCAGAACATGCTGCTCGGCATTCTCGATCTAGAACGGGTGACAGTGGATGACATCATGATCCCGCGCAACGAGGTCACCGGGATCAACCTAGAAGATGACATCGACAGCATCATCAATCAGTTGACCAACACCCCGCATACGCGTCTGCCGGTGTTTCGCACCGACATCAACCAGGTCGAAGGCATTGTGCATATGCGCCAGATCGCCCGCCTGCTGACGCACAACGAGCTCAATAAAGAGACGCTACTGGCAGCCTGTCACGAGCCGTACTTCGTACCGGAAGGCACGCCACTGTCCACTCAGCTGATCAATTTCCAGAAGCAGAAGCGCCGTATCGGCATTGTGGTGGACGAATACGGCGACGTGATTGGCGTTGTCACCCTGGAAGATATCCTCGAAGAAATCGTCGGCGACTTCAGCAACCAAGACACCCTGCGCAGTCCGGATATCCATCCACAGGAAGACGGCACCCAAGTCATCGATGGCGCCGCCTATATCCGCGAGATCAACAAGGCGTTGGACTGGCACCTGCCCAGCGACGGCCCGAAAACCCTTAACGGGCTGATTACCGAAGCACTGGAAAGTATTCCTGACAGCGCGGTATGCCTGAAAATTGGCCCTTACCGCCTGGAAATTCTGCAGTCATCAGAAAACCGGGTAAAAAGCGTGCGCATCTGGCAAGCCAAGCCTAAGGCGCAGACTGAACCGTCGACGCAAGACTAAGCGCCAGTCCTTCAGCCCACACGCGATAACCCAGCGCTGAGGGGTGGTAACCGTCACGCGCTAGATAATCGACGGAAAAATCCAGCTCAACAGCGTGATAACCGGCACCCAAGCGGCCGGCCAGCTGCTGCAAACCACTATCCAACAAGCCTGCACGCAGACCAAGGATATGCCGCAACAACCAGGGCAACGCGGTGAAGTGCTGCAACGGCGGCACAGCACTGAAGGCTACCTGCGTACCGCGCGCCATCAACGCCTGAGTCATCTCACTGAGCGCGGCTCGCCACTGCGCTAGCGACGTCAGGTGCGTGGTGTCATTCACCCCGAACACCAACAACGCCAGATCAAACGGCCGGTCCTGCACTTGCGTTAATAAGCGCTGCTGAGCCTGCGCAGCGGTAATGCCATTCTCGCCACAAACCCGCCAAGCAACCGGCCGACCGCAACGAACCGCCAACGCCTCGGCTAACTGCCCGGCTAGCGCGAACTGCAACTGGTCCACGCCAACGCCGACAACGGTCGACTCGCCCAGCACCAGCAGACGTAACGGCTGGCCGGGTAGATAGCCTGCCGCAATACCACATAGCGCGCCAGCAGCCGGCGGCAAGCGTAACGCCTGTCGCCGCGTATGCAGAGCAAGCGGTAACGCGACTGGAGCCAGCAATGCCAACCCCAGCCACCAGACGCCAGCGCGCCAGGCACTCACAGCTCGGTGTTAACCGCCTGCGCCGCGCGCGTGGCCTTGGCTCGCGCCGATTGCAATGATTCGTCGCGCGCCAACGCCACACCCATCCGCCGTTGACCGCTGACTTCAGGCTTACCGAACAGACGCAGGGCGGTGTCCGGCTCAGCTAGAACGGCTGCCAGATTACCGAAGCTAACCTGCTGCGATTCACCCTCAACCAGCACCACCGCAGAAGCAGACGGCCCGAACTGACGAATAACCGGGATCGGCAACCCCAGAATGGCTCGCGCATGCAAGGCGAACTCGGACAAGTCCTGGGAAATCAGCGTGACCAAACCGGTGTCATGCGGGCGTGGCGAGATTTCACAGAACCAAACCTGGTCGCCTTTAACAAACAACTCGACACCGAACAGACCACGCCCACCCAACGAGCCGGTCACCGCCAGAGCAATGCGCTCGGCTTCGGCCTGAGCTTTGGCACTCATCGGTTGTGGCTGCCAGGATTCCTGATAGTCGCCCTTAACCTGACGGTGACCGACCGGCGCGCAGAACGTGGTGCCGCCAGCATGACGCACAGTGAGCAGCGCGATTTCATAATCGAAATCGATAAACCCTTCGACAATTACTCGACCCTTACCAGCACGCCCGCCAGCCTGGGCGTAATCCCAGGCGGACTGCAGATCATCGATACTTTTCAGTACCGATTGACCCTTGCCCGAGGAGCTCATGATTGGCTTGATCAGGCAGGGGAATCCAATGGCCTCGACTGCCGCCTGGCATTGTTCGAAGGAGTCAGCAAACTGATAAGGCGAGGTCGGTAGACCCAGTTCTTCGGCTGCCAAACGACGAATACCTTCGCGGTTCATGGTTAGCTGCGCCGCACGCGCGCTGGGGATTACCGTGAAACCTTCGTTCTCCAGCTCAACCAGGGTCGCGGTGGCAATAGCCTCGATTTCCGGAACGATGTAGTGCGGCTTCTCCAGCTCAATCACCGCACGCAGTGCAGCGCCGTCGAGCATATTGATCACATGGCTGCGATGGGCCACCTGCATGGCTGGCGCATTGGCATAGCGATCAACCGCAATTACCTCCACGCCCAGACGCTGTAGCTCGATGACCACTTCTTTACCAAGCTCACCAGAGCCGCACAACAGCACACGCGTCGCGCTCGGCGACAAAGGGGTTCCAATACGGGGCATGGGTGTCCTCAACCTAATCAATGAAATTACAGCAAAATGCCTTTAGCCTTGGCGCGCGAATGGCACAACACCAGCACATCACGGCGCTCGGTATTGTCCATCAGGCTCCAACGGGTGATTTCGGCGACCGTACGCTGGCAACCGATACAGATATCGTCTTCATCCAGTGCGCAGACATGCACACACGGCGATGCGACGGGACGCTCACTACTCATTATTCATCCTGCGGTGCCAAATCACGGGCGTAGCGCTGCGCATTGTGTACGTAATGCGCGGCGCTGGCTTCGAGCATTTTTTTCTGAGCCTCAGTCAGCTCACGCACGACCTTGCCAGGCGAGCCCATAACGAGCGAGCCATCGGGAATTTCCTTGCCCTCACCAATCAGGCTATTAGCGCCGATGATGCAATACTTGCCGATCTTCGCGCCGTTGAGCACCACCGCATTGATGCCGATCAAGCTGTAATCGCCCACCGTGCAGCCATGCAGCATCGCGTTATGGCCGATAGTCACCCCAGTGCCGAGACTCAAAGGAAAGCCCATATCGGTGTGCATCACCGTGCCGTCCTGCACGTTGCTGTTTTCACCGATATGAATCAGCTCATTATCACCGCGCAGCACGGCGTTAAACCAGACGCTCGCCCCAGGCTCCAGCTTGACCTTGCCCACCAGGGTGGCATTCGGTGCAACCCAGCTATCAGCATGGGCTTCTACTTGGGACTGGCCCAGACGGTATTTCATGCGTTGCTCCTCATCCCACTGTTAGGTGAGTTTGATGAAGTGCTCAGGCGGCTGGTGCATGTCGATATGCACATCGTCGAACACCAAGTTGACCAACTCGACCAGCATGATCGCCGTCAGCCCCCAGATTTTATATTCGCCATAGCGGTAACTTGGCACATACCAGCTGCGCCCGAGGTAATCGATGCGGTGAGTGGTTTCTCGTGGGTCGTCGCGAAAGAAGGCCAGCGGTACAGCAAACACAGCGGCAATTTCACCGTCATTGGGCTTGTACTCGACAAAATCCGGCACCAAGCCAACGTAGGGGGTGACCTGAATACCATGGCGCGACACTAGGGCGCTCAACGGCCCAATCACCTCGACCAGCCCAGGCGGCAAGCCAATCTCTTCTTCGGCTTCACGCAGCGCTGTTTCTATCAGATCGAAATCTTCCGGATCACGCCGGCCGCCGGGAAAAGCCACCTCACCGCCATGCGTAGACAAACCACTGGCACGTAAGGTGAGTACCACTTCCGGCTCATCGCTGCGGGTGATAGGCACGAGCACCGCGGCCTCAGGGTAGCGTTGGTCGACTTGTAGAATGTGCGGGCTGTAGCCACGCATGCGATGGAGCAACTCATCGAGCATGAGAATTCTCAGTCTTTTGTTCTGCGGTTGATGATGGCACGAAAGCAACGTACGGCCCAAGCCCCACACCGCGTGGTTGCAATCATTCAGGCAGTTAATGCAAGCCGCTCACAACGCTTGCCGAGCACGAGGCAGCCGCGCCAAGATAGCCAACACGCAACGAGGGTTTGGTATGAAGTTCTGTAGCAACTGCGGCGGCACAATCAGCCAGGTTATTCCGCAGGGTGACAACCGCTTGCGCCACGTCTGCGCACAATGCCAGACCGTGCACTACCAGAATCCGCGAATTATCGCCGGCTGCCTGCCGGTATGGGGCGAACAGGTACTGTTATGTCGCCGCGCGATTGAACCACGACGCGGCTACTGGACCCTACCAGCGGGCTTTATGGAGAACGGCGAAACCCTGGAACAGGCCGCCGCCCGTGAAACCCATGAAGAAGCCTGTGCACGGGTACGTAGCCTGAGCCTCTACACCCTGTTCGACCTGCCGCACATTAATCAGGTGTACATGCTGTTTCGCGCCGAGCTGGTCGACCTGGATTTTTCTCCGGGCGAGGAAAGCCTTGAGGTGCAACTCTTTCACGAACAGGACATCCCCTGGTCAGAGCTGGCTTTCCCGACTATAGGGCGTACCTTAGAATGTTACTTCGCAGACCGCCGCGAGCAACATTACCCGGTCCGCAACGAGCCGCTCGAAGCCTTGCGCGCGCACTACAAGAAAACCTTCTGATCCATGGAAATCACAATGCGCTGGCTGTTCGCCCTACTCTGCCTAACCACAGCCCTAACTGGCCACGCCAGCACCAGCACGCCCCTAAACGGCAAAACCATCGATAAAGTTCTGGTGGTCAAATCCGAGCGTAAGCTGCACCTCATCAGCCGGGGCGATACGCTCAAGTCCTACCGCATTTCGCTGGGCAAGCAACCAGAAGGCGCAAAACAACGCGAAGGCGACCGGCGCACCCCGGAAGGCTTCTATTGGATCGACTGGCGCAAGCCTAGCGACAAGTACAACTTGTCCATGCACATTTCCTACCCCAACGCCCGCGACCAGGCGCAGGCTCGCGCCAAGGGCGTACCAGCAGGCGGTATGATCATGATCCACGGCACGCCACTGGATGAGGAATACCCCGAGTGGTTCTTCCACACCCTGGACTGGACCGAAGGCTGCATTGCCATGAAGAACAACGATATTCGCGAGATCTGGTCCCTGGTAAAAGACGGCACGCTGATCGAAATCAGACCCTAAGCGACAGGCATAAAAAAGGCACCTTCGCGGTGCCTTTCTATTTCATAGCGTTTAAAACTGGATATCGGATAGACGCCACACATCAAAGGCCGGCGTCTCATAGGGATGATGCTGCTTCAGAGCCTTTACCGCGTCATGAATCAGCTCATCAGCGACGACCATCTCGACCTTCCACTCCACTAAGTGCTCAACCTGATCAGGTTGACCGAGAAACGGCTGACTGCCACCCAGTGCACGAAACTGTCCCTGCCCCTGCACTTGCCAACAGCACTGATCATACTGACCAATACGCCCACCACCAGCGCTGAATACCGCGGCTTTTACCGTATCCAGGTGAGTTTCAGGCACATAAAAACACAGCTTGTACATAATTCACCTAAAACCCTTTAAAGCTGGGTATTCCGGAGCATACAACTAAGATTGGGTAGGATACCTGAGTAGAGCACATTCAGCGATATCATTACGCCACCACCCAGTTCCTACCTTATGCTCCGTAGCTCAACCTGGCATTGCCGCATTGAGGTGCCAGCTTACCGTCGCTCCGCCATTGGTAATCGTCGCATCCTAAGCAAGAGCCTTCGAACTGGTAACAAGGCACTGGCCAAGGAGCTGGCACCATGCGGATAGGACAATGGAAAGCTGCATTTAAGTCTCTGCGTGACGAAAAAATCGTGCTCGTGATCAGTGATCTTAAAAGTCCCACGGCGGAAAGTGGGACCTATGTAAAGATGAGGTTTACGGACCTGCCACTTCGTAAAAGCAGGACTGTCTAGAGTTTCCCTAAGGAAACTCTGAAAAAGACTTCCTGATTTTGGCAAAATACCCAGACTCCACCCGCCGAGTTTTCCGATGAAGCAGATGACCTTCGCCGACGCCGAGTACGCCGGTAAGCGCAAGCAGACCCGCAAAGAGTTGTTCCT
>NZ_JAYGFK010000010.1:0-13606 GCF_046581935.1 Pseudomonas sp. | reverse complement strand
GGCCGATTCTGTTGAAAAAGTAGCTTCAGCGGCAGCCTGCCGATCAAGTGTGCCTGCTGTCGAAGTGGCTGCAAGCCACTTCAAGTTGCCTTCCGGCGTTTCACTGAGCGTCCCTGCTCAGGTTTGAGGGTTAATTTGAGGGTTTCTGCTCGCAGCAGGCGTACCTATCCCGTGAGCGGTGGCCCTTGAGGCAAAAGCTTGGCCATGCGGCGCAGGTTCTGCACCGTCGCAGCCAAGGTGAATTCGTCAGTGGCACCTGTTAGGCCACGCAGTCGTAAACGGTCGAGTTTCATGATCCGTTTGAGGTGGGCGAAAAGCATCTCCACCTTCTTTCGTTCGCAGCGAGAGACGAGGTACTCCGGTGTCTTGGCGATGCGTCGGGCCACGTCGCGGGCAGCCTCATGGATGCTGCGGACGATCTTCCGATTCAGCGTGTTGGGGCAGCACTTCGCTTTCAGCGGACAGGTAGTGCAGTCGGTTTGGCTAGAGCGGTAGATGATGGTGTTGGCCTTGGTCACTCGCGATCTTTGCTGGGTGAAGGCGCGCCATTCACTGCGTAGCGGTTTGCCGGCTGGGCAGCGATATTCATTGGCGTCCTGATTCCAGTGGAAGTCGTTACTGGAGAGGCTGTCGTCCTTGCGCTCGGTCTTGTCCCACACCGGCACATGCGGCTCGATGTCCTTTTCTTCGACCATCCAGGCCAGCATCGGGGCGGTGCCATAAGCTGTATCGCCGATAAGGCGTTCCGGCGTGAGATCGAACTGCGCTTCGACACGCTCGACCATCGTCCTGGTCGAATCGACTTCGGCGGTACGGTGCGCCGGGGTAGCTTCCACATCCATGATCACACCGTGCTCAGTGTCGATCAGGTAATTCGTGGAGTAGGCAAAGAAGGCCGGGCCGCCTGGCGCTGCTGTCCAACGGGACTGAGGATCGGTGAGCGAAATTTTCTTGGGAAGAGTCTCAGCCAGCGCCTCTTCATCAAGGGCTTCGAGGTACTCGCGCACTGCGCGGCTGCTGAGCTTTGGATCGTTCCAATCGACCTCATCACCCGCCACGCCACGTTGGCGGCTAGCATCGGCCTTGATGATGCTGGCGTCCACAGCGAAGCCTTCGCCTTTGACCAGGCCAGCCGCCATGCAGCGGCGCAGCACTTCATTGAACAACCAGCGGAACAGATCGCTGTCGCGGAAACGTCCATGGCGATTTTTCGAGAAGGTCGAGTGATTGGGTACTTCGTCTTCCAGACCCAGCCGGCAGAACCAGCGATAGGCCAGGTTCAGGTGCACCTCTTCGCACAATCGCCGCTCGGAACGAATGCCATAGCAGTAGCCGACGACCAGCATGCGCACCATCAACTCCGGGTCAATCGAGGGACGCCCGATGGGGCTATAGAAATCCGCCAGGTAGGCACGCAGATCACTGAGATCCAAGCACTGGTCGATGCTGCGCAGGAGATGTTGGGCCGGGACGTGATCTTCCAGATTGAACGAGTAGAACAGGCGCTGCTGTCCTCCCGGTAACTGTCCCATCATGCTGTTCGCCCCCACGCTCGCTGACAAAGCAATTTTGCCAACGGCATGGGGAGGCCGCTACTTTTTCAACAGAATCGGCCAAAAGCCGACATTCAGCAGGTAGGGAAATGGATCTGTCGCCTATGCTCTTCTGCCCATGATCTTTGAAATGCTGCTCATTCGTTCCAACTCAGCTTGCTGTTTGCTCTTGTCGCAGGCGTAACGGCGCAGGTGCTGTGCTTGCGCAAACAAGCGCGTTGCTGCGTCAAAGCCAGCTGATAGGAATGGGCAATAATCAGATTCGATCTGGCATAGCCCGCCGGCCCTCCACTGCCTAGCATGCCTGCACACTATCTGTCAGGAGTGCAATCCATGAATGCAACCAGAAACTTGTTCATCACCGGCGTCAGCAGCGGTTTCGGTCAGGCCCTTGCCAAGGAAGCGCTCGCTCAGGGCCACCGGGTAATCGGCACTGTCCGCAGTGAGTCCGCCCGGGCAACCTTCGAGGCGCTGTTGCCGGGGCGGGCCCATGCCGTGGTGCTGGACATCACCCAGTTCGACGCCATTGACGCGGTGGTTGCCGAGGTTGAGACCGAGCACGGCCCGGTGGATGTGCTGGTTAACAACGCCGGCTATGGTCATGAAGGCGTGTTCGAAGAGTCATCGCTTGAGGAGATGCGCCGGCAGTTCGACGTCAATGTGTTTGGCGCGGCGGCGGTCACCAAAGCATTCGTGCCGTATTTTCGCCAGCGCCGGGCGGGGCATATCCTCAATATCACGTCCATGGGGGGCTACATCACCATGCCGGGTATCGCCTATTACTGCGGCAGCAAATTTGCCCTCGAAGGTATTTCGGATGCGCTGAGCCAGGAGCTTGCGCCTTTCAATATCTTCGTCACTGCCGTGGCGCCAGGCTCGTTTCGCACCGATTGGGCGGGGCGCTCAATGCAGCGCACGCCGCGAAGCATCAGCGATTACGATGCGAGCTTTAACCCGGTGCGCAAAGCCCGTGAGGAGAAAAGCGGCCACCAATTGGGCGATCCACAGAAGGCCGCCCGCGCCATGTTGACGATTATCGCCAGCGCCAGCCCGCCGACCCACCTGCTGCTAGGCAGTGATGCCCTGGCGCTGGTGCGTGACAAGCTACAGCGCTCGGCGGAGAGTATTGAGCAATGGCAGACGCTCAGTTGTTCCACCGATGGCTGAGTATCGAATGGAAAGAACAGGGCTGCCGATGGCCGACAGCAAAGACCCGATTACCGTGCAAATGGTGCAGCTGATGAACCGGCTGGCACCGCTCGAGGGCTACAATCTGAGCCTGCTGGACGATGTGCGTTTCCTGCGTTCCAACCGCCCGTTGACGCGCACCCCGGTGCTTTACGAGCCCGGAATCGTCATCCTCTGCCAGGGTCAGAAACGCGGTTATCTGGGCGATGAGGTTTACCTCTACGACGCCCAGCATTACTTGGTTGTATCGGTACCGGTGCCCTTCACAATGGAGACGGACGCCAGCGAAGCAGAGCCGATGCTGGCGGTCTACCTGCGACTGGACTTCACCCTGGCCGCCGAGCTGATCCAGCAACTGGAGGAGGTGCGTGGCTTCACGATGGCAGATCCGATGGGCATGTATGCCTCCCCAATGGATGAACCGTTGCGCCAGTCCACCCTCCGGTTCCTACAGGTGATGGCCGACAGCACCGACGCGCAGATCCTCGGCCAAGCCATGCTGCGCGAGCTTTATTACCGCATTCTTACCGGCGACCAGGGCGGTACCCTGCGCGCAGCCCTAGCTCAGCAGGGTCAATTCGGCAAAGTGACGCGCGCCATTCATAAAATCCACTGCTGCTACGGCGAGCACCTGGACGTCGAATCCCTGGCCCAGGACGCGCAGATGAGTGTGCCCAACTTTCATCTGCATTTTCGGAAAGTGACTGACTCCTCGCCCATGCAGTACCTCAAGTCAACACGCCTGCATCAGGCACGGCTATTGATGCTGCGTAACGATGTCACGGCAGCCAAAGCGGCGTTTATGGTGGGCTACGAAAGCGCCTCGCAATTCAGCCGCGACTTCAAGCGCCTCTTTGGTCGTACTCCGCTAGCGGAGATTGCGTGGATGAAAGCAACATATGAGTTGCCAGAGCCACGGACACAATCGCCTTTTGTGTCATCACACTGAGGAGATCGGATTGACCCAGCCCAAGTTCTGCGTGCAGGGATCAATGTGCCCCTGTCCAAGTGACCGTATATGGCCGGTTTCTGCAAGTCGCCACAGACCGGAATGGGTCGGTTAGCGACCACTGCCCCTGCATACCACTCTTGTACTCCCGCATATGGAGGACAAGCCATGAACACTATTGCCACCCACAACCATCAGCCCTGGAACAAGGGGAAGCTGGTCGGTCAGAAAGCCCCGCTTCGGCTCAGAGATATTTGGGCAATTCGGGTAAGGTTGCAGATCGCAGAAAGAACCCGTGATCTAGCTCTGTTCAATCTGGCCATCGATAGCAAACTGCGAGCTTGCGACTTAACCAAGCTTCGCGTACGTGATGTGGCGCATGGCGAACACGTATCGTCGCGAACCATCGTGATGCAGCAGAAAACTCAGCGACCGGTTCAGTTTGAAATAACGGAGCAAACTCGCGCGGCTTTGGAGGCCTGGATGCATCAAGCTCAGCTCCGCAGCGAGAATTATCTGTTTCCGAGTCGGTTGCATGATTCCGATCATCTCTCCACCAGACAATACGCTCGAATCGTCAAAGCTTGGGTAACAGTCATTGGTCTTGATCCGGCCATGTACGGCACGCACACGATGCGGCGCACAAAAGCATCACTGATCTATCGCAGGACGAAGAATCTCAGAGCAGTGCAACTCCTGCTCGGCCATACGAAGCTTGAAAGCACTGTTCGATACCTAGGAATTGAGGTAGATGACGCCCTGGAGATGGCGGAACAGACAGAGGTTTGACCATGCATAGCGACGGTCGAAATCAGGCCGTCGCTAACCGGCCAGAAGCGGTCGTCGAGGGTCTAGAAAATCAGGGGCGATTCAGACTACTGGAATGATGGCACTTAGCCGTGGTATGACGGCTTCTACCTCATAAGTGCGGAGATCAAGGATGCCTTCGGTCATTTAGTGTCTACGAAAGACAGGGCGATTCAACCGCGAAAAATGCAGATATTGAGCGTATTCAACCTGTCGTCCATATCGAGCAGTGGTCGCACCAATTGGTGTCATCGGCCAGGGCGTGTTGAACACGAGCGGTGGTGCCATGACAATAATCCCGTGGCTTTAGATAGAGTAATTGGGGTCACAGCATGGGCGCTTTTCCCAACGCCCTAAGCAAGGTGTGCCGGAGCCAAATGTTGGCTAGGTATTTTTCTCGATCTCTGTGCCAGAAAAGATGAAGTTCGACCGGGGGAATTGGAACTGGTACGTCCTGGATGTGGTTACTGAGAGCTGCATTTATCGATACAGCCAGACTGCGCGGCATGGTCAGCAGTAAATTGCTTTCGGCAACCAGACGGCATGCCGACTGATAGTGCTGGCAGCGAGCGGTCACTCGCCGGTGAATGCCCTGTCGGGCAAGTTCCCAGTCTTCCAGACTGCGCCCAGTGCGGCGCGATGAAACGGTGACATGTTCGGCTGCCAAATAGGTGGCGGGATCAATAGCGGTTTCCACACGGCTTACAACGACGAAGTCATCCATGGTCAACGGCGTGTGCTGCAGTTGGTCGTCGGCAGCTTGCGCGACATCAATGACACAATCGAGCCTGCCAGCTGCCAGATCTGACCTGAATGAAGAGCGGTCGACCCTTACACTGGCTATGCGGATGTTGCCTGCCTCTTGCCGAAGCGAACTCACGAGCATGGGCAGTAGCACCGGTTCGACTTCGTCATTCATCGCCAAAGTGACCTGCTCGATGTCGCGTGTTGGGTCAAAGTTTTCGCTATGACTGGCTGCCCGCTGAAATAAGCGCAATCCATCTTCCACGTCCGGCCAAATCCGCTTGGCTAGAGGCGTAGGCACCACTCCCTGAGCTTCGCGCACGAAAAGGGGATCATCCAATTGCTGACGCATGCGCGCTAATGCATGACTGACTGCCGATTGACTGATGCACAGGTGTTCAGCTGCCCGCGTCAGATTGCGCTCTCGATAGATTACGGAGAAGACTCGGAACAGGTTCAGGTCGAGTTTCGCAAGGCTATTCGAGTTATTAGACATGCTCATGACCCGAGATGAGGAAATATCACTTCGCTCATTATGCGCAGATTACTAGGATGGCGGAAACCCAGCGGAGACCGCCTTTATGTACTTTGAGATGAGCCCTAAAGGGCATGATTACCTGAACCGAGTAAAGACCTTCATCAAGGAAGAAATTGAGCCGGTTGAGGCGTCTCTCTGGGCCGAGGTTGCCGCCACCTGTCCTGGTGGCGACTGGCGCCAATGGAAAGTGCCGGCAGTGCTGGAAGATCTGAAGGCTAAAGCTCGCGCTCTAGGCTTGTGGAACATGTTCCTGCCTGACGAAACCCTCGGGGCTGGTCTGTCTATTCAGGATTATGCGTTGATCGCCGAACAAACCGGACGCAGCCTGATCGCCCCCGCGGTATTCAACTGCAATGCGCCTGACTCCGGAAATATGGAGTTGCTCTGGCGCTATGGCAGCGAGGAGCAAAAGCAGCGCTGGTTGATGCCGCTGCTGGCCGGAGAGATTCGTTCAGTGTTCTGCATGACGGAGCCGCGGGTAGCGTCTTCAGATGCTACCAACATGCAAGCCACGGCCATTGTCGACGGTGATGAGGTCGTTCTGAACGGTCGTAAGTGGTGGGCAAGTGGTATTGGCGATCCACACGCTAAGGTGGCGATATTCATGGCCCATACGCCGGACGCCAACAAGGATCGTCACCATCAGCACTCCATGGTGTTGGTGCCGCTAGACGCCCCCGGTGTTCAAATCGAGCGCATGCTGCCGGTATTCGGCGAGTTCGATGCGCCGCATGGCCACGGCGAGGTCAACTTCGACAACGTTCGGGTTCCGCTTGACCACTTCATCGGTGGTCCTGGTATGGGCTTTGAGATTGCCCAGGGGCGCCTCGGCCCGGGTCGTATCCACCACTGTATGCGCTGCATCGGCGCGGCGGAAAAAGCGCTGGAGCTGACGATTGATCGTGGTATGCAGCGCTCGGCTTTCGGCAAGCCACTGCTCAGTCTCGGCGGTAATCGTGAGCGTGTGGCTGATGCGCGTATCGCAATCGATCAAGCACGACTACTGACCCTCTTCGCAGCCTGGAAGATGGATAAGGTTGGCACCTTTGCTGCCATGACCGAAATTTCCGCGATCAAGGTGGTCGCCCCTAACGTGTTGCAGCAAGTGGTGGACATGGCCATTCAACTACACGGCGGTGCCGGCCTGAGCCGCGACGTACCGCTCACAGCCTTCTATGCCCAGGCTCGGAGTTTGCGGCTGGCGGATGGACCGGATGAGGTGCACAAGGGGGTCATTGCCAAGGTCGAGCTGGCCAAGCGCGGCTACTCCAGGTCACAGAGCGCCAAGAAAGGTGGTAACGAGTGAACAAGCGCGTTTTCATCACCGGTGGTGCCAGTGGTTTGGGGCAGGCTTTGGCCCTGTGTTATGCGCGGGATGGTTGGGACGTGTGTATCGCCGATCTCAACGATGTTCGTGGAGAGCTCACCTGCGACTTACTGAAAGTCCATGGTGGCAAGGCTCTCTACTTCCACGCCGATGTAACACTGGAGGCCGACTTGCAGCGCATCGCCGATGAGCTGCAGAAACAATGGAATGGCATCGACTTGCTTATCAACAATGCCGGGGTGGCTCAGCTCGGCGCCATCGATGAAGTCGCCTTAAGCGATTGGGAGTGGATTCTCAACATCAACCTGCTCGGTGTGGTGCGTGGTTGCAAGGTCTTCACCCCATTGTTCAAGAAGCAAGGCCATGGCCAGATCCTCAATATTGCCTCTATGGCCGGACTACTGGATGTGCCGCTGATGGCTGCCTACAACGTGTCAAAAGCCGCGGTGGTAGCGCTCAGTACAACTCTTGAACAGGAATTGATGCCGCACGGCATACGGGTCAGCGTGGCCTGTCCGTCGTTCTTCCAGACCAATCTAGAGGAGTCCGTGCGCACGGATGATCCCGGCATGAAGAAGCTAATGGGCAAGCTTTTGGCTCGCGGGGAACTTAGTGCCGATGACGTGGCCGAGCGTATCGTCGATGGCGCAACCAGCGGGCAGACCTACATCTTCCCGCACATTAAAGGAGAGCGTATGTGGCTGGCCAAGCGCTACCTGCCGCAGCCTTGGTTTAAGCGCATTTTCCAGCACAGCGTGAAACGCATGCTGCCCAAACCGGCAGCGCTGAACCAAGACTGACGCATCCGTTATCGGAGTAAGTAAGCATGACGATGATTGACCAGGGGGGCTCGGTTCGCCCAGGCGAAGAGCTCGACGTGGCAGCAGTGGATCGCTGGCTGAAACAGCAGGACGGCGATCTCGCTGGACAGCCAAAGGTCACTCAGTATTCCGGCGGTGCGTCCAACTGGACTTACCGCCTGGAGTACCTTAATCGTGACTTGATTTTGCGGCGCCCTCCGGCAGGCACCAAGGCCGCTGGAGCGCACGACATGGTTCGCGAGTACAACATTCAGACGAAGCTCAAGGCGGTCTATCCGGTGGTGCCGAGCACCGTCGCGTTGTGCCAGGACCACTCGGTGCTTGGCTGCGACTTCTATGTCATGGAGCGGCTTGTCGGGATCATTCCACGCGCCAATCTACCTCGCAACCTGGACTTCAGCGCACCACGTGTTCGCGAGCTGTGCCTGAATGTATTGGATCAGTTCATCGCCTTGCACCAGGCTGACTACCACGCGGCAGGCCTCGACTCCCTGGGCAAGGGGGCCGGCTACTGCAAGCGCCAGGTCGAAGGCTGGGATGGGCGCTACGAAAAAAGCCTGACCTGGAACGTACCGCGCTATCGCAAAGTGCGCGCCTGGCTCAAGGCGCACACCCCGGAGGACAGCCGTACTTGCATCATCCATAACGACTGGCGCTTCGATAACGTGGTGCTCTGCGCACAGGAGCCAACGCGGGTGATCGGGGTGCTGGATTGGGAACTGGCCACGCTGGGTGACCCCCTGATGGACTTGGGCAGCATGCTGGCCTATTGGGTGCAACCCGATGACAACCTCCTGCTGCGTGCTGCGCGGCGCCAGCCGACTCACCTGCCGGGCATGTTGACGCGTAGCGAAGTGGTCGAATACTACCTGGGGAAGACCGGCCTCAAGGCCGACAACTGGGTGTTCTATGAGGTCTTCGGTTTATTCCGCCTGGCGGCGATTGCCCAGCAGATCTACTACCGCTACCACCGCAGGCAAACGAGCAATCCAGCCTTCAAGCACTTTTGGCTGATGGTGCACGCGCTGCATTGGCGCTGCCTGCAATTGATCCGCAAGAGTGAGAAAGGTTGAACATGGCGCGAATAATTTTGCTGCGCCATGGCCAAGCGTCCTTCGGCGCGGCCGACTATGACTGCCTAACCGCCAAGGGCTTAGAACAAGCCGAGCACCTGGGCAGATTGCTGCGACAACGCGGCGAAGCGATCGACGCGCTGTGGAGCGGAACGCTGAAACGCCACCGACAAACCGCCGCGGGGCTGCTCCAGGGCGGCAATTTCACGCCGGTACAGCACAGCCTGGCGGGATTCGACGAGTTCGACCACCAACAAGTGATAGCCCGCTACGAACCTCGCTACAGCGATCACCAGGTATTGAAGAGCGAATTGGCCGCAGCAGAAAACCCCGGCGAGGCCTTCGCCAGCATGTTTCGTGCGGCACTGGCTCGCTGGTACGGCGGCACTGCCGATGCGCAATACGATGAGTCCTGGAGCAGTTTCCAGGCGCGCTGCCTGGCTGCTCTGGAGCAGGTTTTGGACCAAGCCAAGGCAGGCGAGAACCACGTGATTGTCACCTCGGGCGGGGTGATTTCAGTGATCGTCCAGGCGTTGCTTGACCTTGATGATGCTGCCGCCATGCAGATCAACTGGACACTGACCAATGCCAGCATGACCTGCGTGCAGGTCACGGCCCATGGCAAACGGCGGCTGCTGAGCCTCAACGAGCACGCCCATTTTCGTGGCGACTATCACCATCTGCTGACCTGGCGCTGAAAAGCACCGGGCGAGACCAAACCCACATGACACAACACTCCAGGACAGTTTTGATTACCGGTGCAAGTTCAGGCCTAGGTGCCGGCATGGCTCGGGAGTTCGCTGCGCGTGGCTATAACCTTGCCCTTTGCGCGCGACGAACCGAGCGCTTGCTGGAGCTTCAGGAGGCGTTGGGTAAAGCCTTTCGCGTGCGCGTCGAAGTGCGTGCCCTCGATGTCAACGAACACGAGCAGGTCTTCAGCGTGTTCAACGAGTTTGCCCAGATCTTCGGTAGCCTAGATCGCATCGTCGTCAATGCTGGCATCGGAGAAGGACGACGCATCGGTACCGGACATTTCGCCATCAACCGCCGCACCGCCGAAACCAACTTCATTGCCGCCCTCGCCCAGTGCGAAGCGGCAGTGGAGATCTTTCGCCGGCAGAACACCGGGCATCTGGTGGTCATCTCCTCGATGAGTGCCAAGCGCGGCCTGCCCAAGCACCTGACCGCCTATGCAGCGAGTAAGGCGGCAGTAGCCCACCTGGCCGAAGGTATACGCGCCGATCTGCTGAGTACGCCAATAAGGGTCAGCACCCTGTTCCCCGGATACATACGTACCGAACTCAACGCCGGGGCGAAGAAGTTGCCCTTCGAGATCAGTGAGGAGGTTGGCTGCAAAGCCTTGGTCCAGGCAATCGAGCGTGAACCTAGCAGTGCCTGCGTTCCCGGCTGGCCTTGGGCACTGATGGGCGTACTGATGCAGATCTTGCCCCTGCGCTGGATCGTGCGCCTGAACTGATTCGAGTCTCCCACCAAAGGACGTGCTCAATGCCCGTATCTACGTTACGCAAACTTGCCCTCACCGCTGGTGTCTCATTGGTCGGCTACGTTGGCTACCTTTTGTCGTGGCCTGTTCCTGTAGAGCCAGTCTCGTGGCAGTCCCCAATTACTGCCGGTTATAGCGGCGCTTACGCCGCCAATACACAACTGACGGGTTTGCAGACCATTGACTTGGAGGGCGAAGAAGGCCCCGAGCACATGGCCATAGGACCTGACGGCAAACTATATGTCGCTGTCGCCGGCGGCAAGATCCTGCGCTTTAACCCCGATGGCAGCGAGCGAGAAATCTTCGCGAACACCGGCGGGCGGGTGTTGGGTTTCGATTTTGATGCGCATGGCGTCTTGATAGCCGCGGACGCCATCAAGGGACTGATTGCAGTGACACGCGCAGGAATCAAGGTCTTGGCCGATCATGTCACCAGCGATGATCCCATTGGTTTTGCAGATGCAGTCACCATTGCACCCAATGGACTCGTCTACTTCACTGATGCAACTACCCGTTTCTCTCCTGCGCAATGGGGCGGAACGTTCGAAGCCAGCGTGCTTGATGTCATTGAGCAGTCAGCAACAGGGCGCGTGTTGGTGTTCGACCCAACGACAGGGAAGACCAGCGTCGTGGTTCAAGGGTTCACGTTCGCCAATGGCATTGTTCTCTCAGCTGATAGTCAATCGATCTTCGTTGTTGAGTCAGGCAAGTATCGAGTTTGGAAGATTGACAGCGCTGCGCGTGAACTCGAACTCAATCGAGCATCCTCACAGGCCAAGGTCATGCTAAATAACCTGCCTGGATATCCTGACAATCTGATGCGCGGTATTGATGGAAAGATCTGGCTCGGTCTGGCTAAACCGCGTAGTGCAACGGTGGACAAACTGGCCGACAAGCCCTTCTGGCGAAAGGTGACATTGCGTCTTCCGCGTTTCCTTTGGCCTGTGCCGAAACCTTACGGACACGTGGTGGCGTTCACCGAGGACGGCCGCATTGTTGCCAATCTGCAAGATCCGAGTGGGTTCTACCCAGAGACCACCGGTGTGACGGAGACCCCTGATCGCCTTTACATACAAAGCTTGCACGCGCAGTCAATTGGCTGGCTGCCACGCTAAGCCGAGTATGTCTTACCAAATGAAAAGAAGAGTCGAACCGCGATGACCAAACAATGCTGGACCCCTCTACAAGGCTTGTATGACTGGGAGCGTCGACAGCCGGGCGCGGTTTATATGACCCAACCGATTAACGGGCAAGTGATCGAATACACCTGGGCTCAAGTTGGCGACCAAGTGCGCCGCATCGCTACCTACCTGAACTCGCTGCAGCTGCCAGCGGGTAGTCATATAGCCCTGCTGTCGAAGAACTGCGCTCACTGGATCATGGCTGACCTTGCGATCTGGATGGCCGGACACGTCAGTGTGCCGATCTACCCGTCGCTAAATAGCGAGACGGTCCGTTACATCCTTGAACATAGCGAGGCTCGCCTGCTATTTCTTGGTCCCCTTGATGACTGGGCGCAAATGCGCAGTGGTGTTGCTGATGACTTATCGCTCGTTACCTTGCCGGGGGCTCCAGAAGTTCGAGCGTGCAGTTGGGACGATTTAGTCGCTGCCTGCCAGCCACTGCAAGAGAAGGTAGAGCGTGCAGCTGACGAGTTGGCCACGCTGATCTACACCTCGGGCAGCACCGGAGAGCCCAAAGGAGTGATGACCAGCTTCGCCGCAATGGCGGCTGGCGCTCAACTGTTGGGGGCGGTCGAGGTCAACACACGCGACCGGATGTTGTCCTACCTGCCACTGTCGCATGTGTTCGAGGGCGCCATCGTCCTCGCGGGTTCACTGCGATTTGGTTTTCACCTGTATTTCAGTGAAGGGCTGTCCACTTTCATGGATGACCTGCGCCGGGCGAGGCCAACGCTGTTTCTTTCGGTTCCGCGGCTCTGGATCAAGTTCCAGCAAGGCGTGCAGCAACAGTTTCCTCCGCGAAAAATGGCGCGCCTGCTGAGTGTTCCCTTGCTGGGTTACTGGGTGCGCCGCAAGGTGCTGCGCCAGCTTGGCTTGGATCATGTGCGGGTGGCCGGTTCAGGCTCAGCACCTTTGCCTGCGACAGTGTTGCGTTGGTACCGCAATTTGGGCCTTGAATTGCTGGAGGGCTACGGCATGTCGGAGAACTTCAGTTATTCGCACACCTCGCGCGCGGGGCGCAGCCGTCTTGGTTACGTCGGTCATCCGCTACCAGGGGTCGAGCATCGAATCGCTGAGGGAGAGGAAATCCAGATACGTAGTCCTGGCATGTTCCTCGGCTATTTCAAGGACTCGTTGAAAACCACCGAAGCTTTCACCACCGACGGTTGGTTTCGAACCGGCGACATGGGTGAGATAGACGAAGATGGCCGCTTGAAAATTACCGGGCGTCTCAAGGAGCTATTCAAGAGCAGTAAGGGCAAGTACGTGGTGCCGGCCCCCATCGAAAACAAGCTGCTCAACCATCCATTGATAGAAGCGGTTTGCGTCAGCGGCGCCAATCAACCACAACCCATTGCCTTGCTGATGCTCAATGCAGAGGCGCAGAAGATGCTGCTGCAAGAGGCCGCGAACGCGACCCTGGAAGTCGAGTTGAGAGCGTTGTTGGATGGCGTTAACGCTACCCTGGATGGACATGAGCAGTTGGCTTTCGTAGTAGTAGTGCGGGAGCAATGGACCATCGCTAACGGTTTCCTTACTCCAACTTTGAAGGTCAAACGTCATGTTCTCGAACAGCGCTACGACCCGTTGATCGAACAATGGATGCGTGCCAAATCGCCTGTGGTTTGGGAGTAGCCTGGGCGGTCGAGGTGCTTGGATGTCCCTTCGATCTCAGTCCGTTCAAAGCGGGCCCGTTCGTGCTTCGTTGAGCTACGTTTTCTAGCGGCTGCCTGGCGGACATTGCCCAGCCCTTAAATCGCCAAGTCTCTACACATCTGATGACCGCTATTGGCCGATTCTGTTGAAAAAGTAGCTTCAGCGGCAGCCTGCCGATCAAGTGTGCCTGCTGTCGAAGTGGCTGCAAGCCACTTCAAGTTGCCTTCCGGCGTTTCACTGAGCGTCCCTGCTCAGGTTTGAG
>NZ_JAYGFK010000027.1:0-229727 GCF_046581935.1 Pseudomonas sp. | reverse complement strand
AGGAACAACTCTTTGCGGGTCTGCTTGCGCTTACCGGCGTACTCGGCGTCGGCGAAGGTCATCTGCTTCATCGGAAAACTCGGCGGGTGGAGTCTGGGTATTTTGCCAAAATCAGGAAGTCTTTTTCAGAGTTTCCCTAGTGTCTGCTAAAGGCTCATGCTATGCCGCTGGGTGGCCGCATGCTCGCGCAGGAGCATTTCGACACGAGTCGCCTCTCTATTGCGGAGTGCTTCCACTATGTAGTGGTGCTGTCGGTGGGCATAGGTCAGGTCTTCGCGTATCAGGGTGATGTCTGGATCACCGAAAGCCACCATGAGTGGAGAGACAAACGGCACAACGAGGCAGCGCGCAACGAGCTCGTTCAGTAATGGCTTTTGTGCGGCCCGCAGGATCAGTTCGTGGAACCGCTGATTCATTTCCCCGTATGCCTGTTCTTCCTCTTGTCCGAGCCCATCGCGGCTCAGAATTTCATCCCCTTCATCGAGGCATTTCTGGAACTCCTCCAGTAGCTCAGGGCTAAGGCCTTGCTCCGCCACAATCCGAGCGGCCATACCTTCCAGTGTGGCCCGGATCTCCAGGGCCATGTGGGTTTCGGCTGCAGTAAACACGCGAACGGCATAACCGCGCTTGCCCACCGGCACCAGTAGCCCTTCTTGTGCAAGAGCTGGCAGCGCCTGCCTAACGGGTGTTCGGGAAAGGCCCAGGCGCTCTGCAAGCGCGGCCTCGGTGACCCGTTCTCCTGCAGGAAGTTGGCCGCGGAGTATCAGTTCTCGGATCTTTAGGGCGGCCAGTAGATGCTGTTTCGGTGAGGTGCTGTCAGTCAAGTTCGAGGTTCCCTTCAGTGTGGCGCTGTTTTCTAGGCGCCGGGAGATTGTAACGGCTGATCCTGGCGTTTGTAATTGGGATCCCAAAGTGGCGTTTGATTACACCTATTGATTGACAGGTGTTTGGCTCGATCTTACGATTGGATCCTAATGTCGTTTATTTAATGATTTTCCTGATGGGTTATCGGTCATTAGGATCCCAAAATAAGAAAAAGAGTAAGGAGGGTAAGTATGGCCAAAATAATTGGTGCAATCGGTACATCTCATGTTCCGACTATTGGTGTGGCATACGACAAGGGTAAACAGCAAGACCCCGCTTGGGCTCCCTTGTTTGATGGTTATAAGCCGATTGCCGCCTGGTTGGCTGAGAAAGAAGTGGATGTGCTGGTGTTCTTTTATAACGACCATTGCACCACCTTCTTTTTCGATATGTATCCCACCTTCGCCATCGGTGTGGGTGAGCGGTTTCAGGTTGCCGATGAGGGCGCGGGTCTGCGTCCGCTACCGGCAATACGAGGTGATGTGGCGCTGCAAGCGCACATCCTTGAATCGCTGGTCAATGATGAATTTGACATGACCGTATTCCAGAACAAGCCAATCGACCACGGCTGTGCCGCGCCTCTGCCACTGCTGTGGCCGCACGAACCAGACTGGCCTGGTGTGGTGGTCCCGATTGCGGTCAATGTTCTGCAGTACCCGTTGCCTACCGCCCAGCGTTGTTACCGCTTGGGCCAGGCAGTGCGCCGCGCGGTGGAGTCCTACCCTGAGGATTTGAATGTAGTCGTCGTCGGCACCGGCGGACTGTCACATCAGATTCACGGTGAACGTACCGGCTTCAACAACACCGAGTGGGACATGGAGTTTCTCGAACTGCTTGAGCATGACCCGCAAGTGCTGACGCGCATGACACATGCCGGCTATGTCCGGCTCGGTGGTGCGGAGAGCGTTGAGCAGATCATGTGGTTGGCCATGCGCGGTGCCGTCGAGGGCCCGCTGCGCAAGGTGCATCAAAACTATTACCTCGCCACGACCACGGCCATGACGGCAGTGCTCTACGAGGCGCTGTCCCCGTCGGCGCAAGACAACGCTTCCATTAGCTGAGGGCTCTGATGTGAATCCGCAAGTAGTTGGTATGGACGAAATTGGTGGCACCTATGTGTTTGATCTTCGGGTCAGCAACAAGGCGCTGAAGCTCAATCGCTTCTTCTGGAACATGATCGGTGCCGAGTGGCGGGAGCGTTATCTGCAGGATGCCGAGAGCCTGATGGCGGAGGCCGGTCTCAACGAATTTGAAAAGGATCTGGTTCGCCGCCTGGACTGGTTGGGGTTGGTTCAATACGGCGCCAATTTCTTCGTCGTTGAGAAGTTTGCCCGTGTAGTAAAGATGAGCAACATGCATGTCTACGCGATCATGCGTGGTGAGACGTATGAGGATTTTCTCAAAACCCGTCGTGTCCCTGAAATGCGCTGACTCCATGCTGGCGGTCTGATCTAGGCAAAACAAGACGGCGGCCTATCCGCTAAACGCTTGGGATGCGAGAGCTTGATTGTGAAGAAGGTCTGACCCTTGGCCGCACATGTGATCTGCGCCGGGGATCTAATTAGGAAATCTTAAATGAAGCAAAGCCTGTATCTGTTGTCCGGACTGTTATGTGACGAAACTGTTTGGCGTGCGCAAATTGATGCGCTGCAAGATCTGGCGGTGGTTGATGCCCTCGATTTCCGTGGATACGAAAGCATCACGGCGATGGCCGAGCGTGTATTGGCGCAGGCTCCGGCCAAGTTTGCATTGGCTGGCCATTCGATGGGCGCGCGCGTTGCCCTTGAGGTCTATCGACTGGCTCCGGAACGCGTCGAGCGGATTGCGCTATTGGATACTGGCACGCATCCCGCTCGCGAGGGCGAAGCAAGTACCCGTCAGGTACTGATCAATTTGGCGCGGGAGCAGGGTATGTCTGCCGTGGCCGAGCGCTGGCTCGCGCCAATGCTGCATCCCGCGCATGTGGATGATGAAAGCATGATGCTCCCGCTTGTGCAGATGGTCGAACGTATGGGTGTTGACACGCTGGTCGGGCAAATCAAAGCCCTGCTGCAGCGCCCCGATGCAACTGAGCAACTTCGAGCCATCCAGTGCCCGGCGCTAATCGGGGTTGGCCGTGAGGATGTGTGGAGCACGTTGGCGCAGCACCAGGAAATGGCGGAGAAAGTAGCCCATGCGCGCTTGGTCGTTTTCGAGCACAGCGGCCACATGGCCCCCTTTGAAGCGCCAGAGGCCGTCAATGCGGCCTTGCGAGCCTGGTTGCAGGAGTAGCACGGAGGCCTGTTACAGGCTGGCGTGGATGTTCATCAATGCGATATGAGCTATTGAGTTCATCACGCTACTTTCTCGCGTGATGAACATACTTTTTGCAGTCTTGTTAGTGGGGGTTGTATGAGTGAAATTGAAATGATGAGGCATGTTCTGATCGAGCATGAGTGCTCTCGCCTTATCAAGCGTTTTGCGCTTTTGAATGATGCGGGCGACAGTGAAGGCCTTGCGGCCATGTTTACTGAGGATGGGGTCTTTGCACGTCCAAGTGCACCCCATGATCCCATTTGTGGTCGGTCGGAAATTTTGAAAGCGTTCCGGGCGCGCCCGAGCAGATTGAGCCGTCATGTGACCTCGAATATTGTCATCGATGTTGTGAGCCCAACCGAGGCGCATGCCACCAGCTATATCATTTTGTATGCCGCCGCCAACGATGGCCAGGCGCCAATAGCCACTCCGCCTCATCTTATAGGCACGTTTAAAGACACACTGAAGTTGGTCGAAGGTAAGTGGTTTTTTAGTCAGCGATTAGGCCAGGTTGATCTCAAGTTAAGCCCATAGTTGCTTAAGTTTTTAAGTGCCGGGTAAGTCCACCGTGGAGGGGGCAGGCAATTTCAACTGGTTCTCAATGTCGCAAGCGCGGGTTCGTTCGCTAAATAGCGGCCGTGCTTTCGCAAATCAATCGACCTGTGCTGCCAGTCGTGGCGGACATACATCGGCCACAAAATGTGGAGAGCCCAGGCGCTGCGATTGACCAATCGTTGTGTCAGCCCAGGGACTGGCCGCGACTGGCCTGTATTGCAATCGTCACTGAATAACTTTCAGCCCATCTCTTGGCTTTGAGCTGAAAAGGTGTGCGTAGCGCAAGGTGGCGTTAGCGTGTTCGCGCATGATCATCTCTGCCCGTGCGCCTTGGCCGCTCAGCAGGGCATCCACCACGGTGTGATGTTGCATGTGGGCAAAATAGAAACGGCGGTATTCCAGGGCAAGATCATTGCGGTCGACGGCCAGTGAGCTGACTGAAGCGAAGGGCAGGTGCTCATTGCGAGCAAGCGCCTCGGTTATAGCGATGTTGTTACTGGCTTCAATAATCGCCTGATGAAAGCGCTTGTTGATGTCGTGATATTCGACCAGGTCTTCTTCGCAGACACTGCCTTTTACAAACAGCTGATCGCCCCGTTGCAGGCAGGTCAGTAGCACCTCGCGGAGTTCGGCAGGTATCCCACGCTCGACGGCCTGACGTGCTGCCAGACCTTCGAGAACACCGCGAACCTCCACGGCACCCGCCAGGTCATCGGCACTCATCTGTTTAACCGTGAAGCCACGTGCGCCCAGTCGAGCCAGTAAGCCTTCTTGTTCCAGCGCGCGAAAAGCCATGCGTACCGGCATCCGCGAAACGCCCAGACGTTCGGCTGTGGGAATCTCTGCGAGGCGCTCACCGGCTGGGAACTCGCCGTCGATGATCATCTTGCGCAGCAGGTTGAGTACGCGTTGGCCCGAACCGCTCATTTCACCCTCTATTGGATCCAATTGATGTCGTAAGTTGCCAATGTACTCTTGATCCGGTGCGACGTGCTAGCGCTTTCAAGGCCGCGAGATAGCGGGTTTCGTTCGTTTATCGTACTAATATTGGATCCATTGGATTGCTAAAAATTAGGGCCATAGGTAAATTTGCCTTGTATTGGATCCATTAATAACAATAAGCGAGAGCAAACCATGTTCCCGAAAAACGCTTGGTACGTCGCCTGCACCCCAGATGAAATTGCTGAAAAGCCCCTGGGGCGGAAAGTCTGCAACGAGAGCATTGTGTTCTACCGTGGTCATGAGGGGCGGGTCACCGCCGTCGAGGATTTCTGCCCACACCGTGGTGCGCCGTTGTCCCTTGGTTATGTGCAGGACGGACAACTGGTGTGCGGCTACCACGGCCTGGTGATGGCCTGTAATGGCAAGGTAGCCTCGATGCCGAACCAGCGCGTGCAGGGTTTCCCCGCTATTCGTAGCTTTCCGGTAGAAGAGCGTTACGGTTTTATCTGGGTATGGCCGGGTGATCCGGAGAAGGCTAGCCCCGACTTGATTCATCATCTGGAATGGGCCGAGAACCCAGAGTGGGCTTATGGCGGCGGCCTTTTCCATATCAATTGTGATTATCGGCTGATGGTCGATAACCTCATGGATTTGACCCATGAGACCTACGTGCATGCCTCCAGCATTGGTCAGAAAGAGATCGACGAAGCGCCGGTGACCACTAAGGTTGAAGGCGAGGTCGTTATTACCAGTCGCTTTATGGAAGGCGTCATGGCGCCGCCGTTCTGGCGTTCTGCATTGCGTGGTAACGGCCTGGCCGATGATGTACCTGTGGACCGTTGGCAGATCTGCCGTTTTACCCCCCCGAGCCATGTACTGATCGAGGTTGGCGTGGCGCATGCGGGCAATGGCGGTTATGACGCCGCGCCAGAGCATAAGGCCGGCAGTATCGTGGTCGATTTCATTACGCCGGAAACCGATACCTCAATCTGGTACTTCTGGGGCATGGCGCGCAATTTCAAACCGCAAGATGCCGAGTTGACCGAGACCATTCGTATCGGCCAGGGCAAGATTTTCTCTGAAGATCTAGACATGCTGGAACGCCAGCAGCGCAACCTGCTGGCGCATCCCGAGCGTGCTCTGCTCAAACTCAATATTGATGCCGGTGGTGTGCAGTCACGTCGCATCATTGAGCGCATTATTGCGGCTGAAAAACAGGCTGACGATTCGGTTATTGCCCGGAGTGCATCGTGATGGATGTGCTTATCACGGCCATGCGCCTTGTAGCCCAAGACATCGTAAGCGTTGAAATGGTCAACGCTTACGGTAGTGAGTTGCCGGCTTTCGCTGCCGGATCGCATATCGATGTGCATTTACCCAACGGGCTGATCCGTCAGTACTCGCTGTTTAATAACCCTGAAGAGCGCAGCCGTTACTGCATTGGTGTGCTCAAAGATGCTGCTTCGCGGGGCGGCTCAAAGGTTGTGCACGAAGCACTTCGCGTCGGTCAGATGTTGCGCATCAGCGAGCCACGCAACCTGTTTGCCTTGGATGAAGGTGCTCCACGTAGCCTACTGTTTGCCGGTGGTATTGGTATCACTCCGATTCTCAGCATGGCCCAACGGTTATCTCAGCTCGGCGCAGATTTCGAACTGCACTATTCCAGTCGTTCTTCGCTGCGAGCTGCCTTCGTCAGGCGCCTGCAGCAGGCTGATTTTGCCGCTAATGTGCATTTCCATTTTGATGATGCCGGCGAGCAGCAACGACTGGATATTGCTGCTGTGCTGACTCAGCAATGCGCCCACACCCACTTGTATGTGTGTGGGCCAACCGGCTACATGGACTTTGTACTCGAAAGTGCTCGTGCTCTGGGTTGGTCGGAGGAGCGGCTGCACCGCGAATACTTCAGTGCAGCTGCGACTACAAGAGCTGATGACGGAAGCTTTGAAGTCCGCTTAAACAGCAGTGGCCAAGTGTTCCAGATACCAGCGGATAAAACCGTGGTGCAAGTGCTAGATGAGGCCGGGGTAATCATTCCAGTGTCATGCGAGCAGGGCATATGCGGTACATGCCTTACGCGCGTAATCGATGGCGAGCCGGATCATCGTGACGCCTTTATGACTGCTGCAGAGCGCGCGAGTAACGATCAATTCACTCCGTGTTGTTCGCGTGCGAAGAGTGTTTGCTTGGTATTAGATCTTTAACGATTAGCTTCCACGGCGCTGGAAAGTAGCGGTGCCAGTGATACCTGGCCGCTTTCTGATACAGCGCACGCCGATTAGCTCTCCCACCGGTAAGGACTACGCAGGGGGGGGAGAGCTATAGCGTCGGACGTATAGTGGTGCGGATTATGACCAGCCACTTTCCGGCCGAGTTGACTTCACCTCTGGAGTTTTTCGGCGTAAGCCAGAGCGCATTGGTATCGCAGAAGCCACCACGGCGATTGCCATGCTGATAGGCATGACCCGTGAAGGTGAACTCAAACTGCATCTCAAGGCCGCCAAGAACAACGGCGTGACCTGTGAGGAAATCAAGGAGGTATTGATGCCGCGCGCGATCCACTGTGGCATTCCGGCCGCCAACGCTGCATTTCATTTGTACGAGCAGGTATGGGCCGAAATGGGCGCGGTGCCGCTAACTCTATTAATGACGCCTTTGTGCCAGCGACCGTGAGAAGTACCAACGACGGACTCGAGCTGGAGCGGGGCTATGGGTTATTTACTTTAAAGTCGCTCTCTGAGTTCAGTCACGCGTGCGCACATGCAGTAAGTTTGCAACGCAGAAGCCTCGCAGCTCGCAAGTTTATCTCTCAGTGCCTCTAGTTAAGCGTGCATTCCGTTAACAATTGGTATGACTCGCGCAATCCTTCTTGGCTATAGCTTGCGTCGGTATGACAAATGCGCCCCGATACATCCTAGGCAGGATTTTCATCTTCTGATTGGCAGATCAACAATTGCATAAGAATAAGAAAAAACCATCACCTAAAAGCGCTAAGCCGGTCGATGCTTCTGCTGCTGCAGAATCGAGTCGCTTGCGCCAGAACTTGTTCTTGTTGGTGACGTTAGGGCTCTTGTTTGCCACTGGCGTAGCCTATTTTAGCCTGGGCGGCGTGGTGCTTACGCCGACGGCTATCAGTAGCGTTGCTCCGTCCAATCCATCCAGTTCCCCGATAGCCGCAACCGATAAGCACGTCCTCGGCTATGTGGGTGGAGAAACCTGCGCCGTTTGTCACCGCCAGCAGCACGATTTGTGGAAAGGGTCGCACCATGACATGGCTATGCAGATAGCCACGGATAAAAGCGTGCTGGGCAGCTTCAATCATACGGCCTTCACCTACAACGGCATTACCAGCGTCTTCTTTACCCGGGATGGCAAATTCTTCATCAATACTGACGGCCCAGACGGCAAGCTAGCCGACTTCGAAGTCAAGTACACCTTCGGTTTTACTCCGCTACAGCAATACCTGATCGAACTTCCCGGCGGCCGCCTGCAAGCATTCGGTATTGCTTGGGACTCCCGGCCGATAGGGCAGGGAGGTCAACGTTGGTTCCACCTCTACCCGGATCAGAAGCTCAAGGCCGGCGACAACCTGCACTGGACCGGCATCGATCAGAACTGGAACTACCAGTGCGCCGATTGCCACTCCACCAATCTGCAAAAGAACTTTGACGCCGCCAGCAATACCTTTCACACCCAATGGTCGGAGATCAACGTTTCCTGCGAGGCGTGCCACGGCCCTGGCTCTAACCATGTGTCCTGGGCTAAGCAAGAACCTTACACGGAAGTTTTCAGCGGGCCAGGCAAGGGGTTACCACGAAGACTTGATGAGCGCCGCGGTATTAGCTGGTTGAGCCAGCTGAAAACTGGCAATGCCACTCGCAGTGAACCACGCAAAGGTACTGCCGAGATCGAAACCTGCGCCGCCTGCCACTCACGCCGAGGTCAGAATAGCGATACCTTTGTGCATGGTCAGCGCCTGTCCGATAATTATCGCCCCGTACTGCTCGATGATGGCTTGTATTGGCCTGATGGTCAGCAGCGTGACGAAGTGTTTACTCATGCGTCTTTCCTACAGAGCAAGATGCTCGCCAAGGGGGTGACCTGTAGCGACTGCCACGAGCCGCACTCGCTCAAATTGCGCGCTGAAGGTAACGGTGTCTGCGCCCAGTGCCACCTGCCGAGTAAATACGACGGCCCGCAACACAGCTTTCATGTCAGTAATTCAAAGGGCTCGCAATGCATCAGTTGCCACATGCCGACGACTACGTATATGCAGGTCGACCCGCGTAGCGATCACTCGTTGCGTATTCCACGTCCCGACCTGTCGGTCGCTCTAGGTACGCCCAACGCCTGTAATAGTTGCCACACCGACAAAAAGCCGCAATGGGCCGCCGAAAAAGTACAGCAGTGGTACCCACACCCCGCTACGGGCCATCAGCACTATGCCGAGGCCTTTGCGGCCGCGAGCCAGGGAGCGCCATCTGCTCACCAAGCGTTGGTGGCAGTTGCGGCTGATAAGAATCAGCCAGCTATTGCTCGCGCCACGGCACTGTCGCGCCTGACTGAACGTCGTGACCAGCAAACCTTCAATCTGCTGGTCGATGGTCTCTATTCGGACAATGATCAGGTTCGCCTAGCCGCGGTCGAAGCTGTCGCCCGTATCTTTCCCATGATGAGTTCGCAGGTCTTGCCTCCGCTGCTTAATGATCCGGTACGCGGCGTACGCATGGGTGCCGCTCGCGCCTTGGCTGGAGCAGCAGAGCAGCAGCTCAAACCAGAGCTCCGAGCATCATTTAATAAGGCTCTGGATGAGTACATTGCGGCGCAGCAGTTCAATGCCGACCGTCCAGAGTCGCTCACCAACCTTGGCTCGCTATATGCCGAAAGCGGTGATGTGTCCCAGGCTGAAGTCTACTTGCGCCGGGCCATAGCGCTCGCCCCGTTTCCTGCTGCAGTGCTCAATCTGGCTAGCCTCTACCAAAGCCAAGGTCAGGAGCTGAAATCGGAGAAAGTCCTGCGAGAGGGGCTGGCTCGTAGCCCGCAAGAAGCCACCTTGTACCATGCTCTCGGGCTGGCGTTGGCGCGCCAGAAGCGCTTGCCGGAAGCCGTCAGCGCGCTAGCCAAAGCCAGCCAGCTTGCGTCAACGAACCTGCGTTATCGTTATGTCTATGCGGTGGCGCTCAACAGTTCTGGGCAAGCCGAGACTGCCATCAACGTACTCGAGGCCACGTACAAAGACTTTCCGCTAGATCAGAACGTTCTTATCGGACTAATCACCTTCAACCGCGATATTGGTCGGCTCGCAGACGCCAAGCGCTGGGCCGAAATACTACTGGTGCTTAGGCCCAATGAGCGGGGGCTGCAGCAGTTGCGTGATGAGCTGGATTAGGGCACTGCCTCCTGTCAACGACAGCTTCCGGCCGAGGCTGTGTAAAAACGTTTTCAAGGGCAGTAAAAACCAAAAAACGTGCTGAAAAATGCGGTTCTACGCAAAATCCATATCTGCTGACCTACCGATAAATTTCAGATTTCTCTTAGACGAGCGCACTTCAATTTTGGCTCAGCGTTTTTACACACTCTGGGCTGATTATGTTGTAAAAGTTAGTCCTGGTGCCTAGCCGCAGCGTTGGGGCTTTAACTTGGAGTCCGAATAATGTGGCAGAGGTTTCAGTGCGCTCAGATTTGACCTGGCGCCGCAAATAAAAAGAGGCGTCAGTCATTATTTGGGCAGTTCACCATGGGCGCGACGCCAAGCGGCGGGAAGGATAAGGTGGGGCGTACAGGGGGCATTTGCTGGTTGATTGGCAGAGCCATGCCACGTACGTATTGGGAGCGATGCCTGGCAGTTTGCTACCTGTGAAGTATGGCGCTTTGTGAGTATTAAGTTGATGTGTTGCTGCATTTTTTGCGGATAGGTTGGGGTATGCACGATTTCATCGTTATGCTCTGCGCCACAAACAAGCCAGTGGGTGAGCAATGTTCCAGCCTGTACGCGCATTAAGATTTCTGCCGTTTGCCGTCTTATGTCTGCTTAGTGCTTGTTCAGGTGGGCCGCAGCTATTGCCCGAAACGGCGCGTTTACCTGAGCGCGTGGAGCTGGTTGATGTGCCGTTCTTCCAGCTCAGTGATGCTCCGGGCGGGCCTTCGGCGTTGGCGGCGTTGCTCAATCATCACCGGGTGATCACTAGCCCAGGGTTGGTGGATGAGCGTATGCAGCAGTTGGCAAAAGGGCAGAGCGCGCAAGCCGGGCTTGAGGCAGTGGCGCGCTCTTATGATTTGCTGGTTTATCCCTTGCCCGGTAATTTGGATGCGCTGATGCAGCAGGTATCCGCAGGACATCCGGTGCTGGTGATGCAGGATCGGTTGTTTGGTGGGCCGGGCTCGCAGTTTGCAGTGTTGGTGGGCTATGACCAGCGCGAACGCATACTGATATTGAGGTCGGGCAACTCCCGTCGTTGGCACACCAGTTTTGCTAGTTTCGACGACGCTTGGGGTGAGGCGGGGCGTTGGGCTGTACTGATTCAGCCGACTAATCAGCTGCCGGCGCAGCCTGTTGAGCGCGTCTGGTTACAGGCTGCCCGGAATCTGCAGGCGCAGGGTCAAACGCAAGCAGCGCAGCGTGCGTTGCGCACGGCACGCAAGGTTTGGCCGGATGCGGTGCTGTAAAGGGCAGTGGCAATGTACTTGAGCCAGAACGTAAAACGGCACCCATAGGGTGCCGTTTTGGTTTGCGGGTTCGGTTTTAGATGCCCAGCTTGTCGCGCAAGGTGTAGTACCAAGCTCCCAGGGCGCTGAATGGCACCTGAAACAAGCGGCCACCCGGGAAAGGGTAGTGCGGCAAGTCAGCAAATGCGTCAAAGCGTTCAGCCTGGCCGCGCAGCGCTTCTGCTAGGACCTTGCCCGCCAGGTGCGTATAGGTCACGCCGTGGCCGCTGCAGCCTTGCGAATAGTAGATGTTGTCGCCCAGTCGGCCGACTTGTGGTAGGCGCGACAAGGTCAGCAGGAAGTTACCCGTCCACGCATAATCAATTTTCACGTCTTTTAACTGTGGGAAGGCCTTGAGCATTTTCGGGCGAATGATTGCTTCGATGTTCGCTGGGTCACGGGCACCATAGACCACGCCACCACCAAAGATCAGGCGGTTATCGCCGCTGAGTCGGTAGTAATCGAGCAAGTAGTTGCAGTCTTCAACGCAGTAGTCCTGCGGTAGCAAGCTTTTCGCCAGCTCGGCGGACAACGGCTCAGTGGTAATGACCTGAGTACCGCATGGCATCGACTTGGCCGACAGTTCGGGAATCAGGTTACCCAGGTAGGCGTTACCAGCCACCACCACGAACTTGGCTTTGATTCGGCCATTGGGGGTGTGCACAACGGGATTGGCACCGCGCTCAATACGGATAGCCGGGGACTGCTCGTAAATTACCCCACCTAGCGATTCGACCGCAGCGGCCTCGCCCAGGGCTAGGTTGAGTGGGTGAATATGGCCTCCACTCATGTCCAGCATGCCACCCGCATAAATGTCGGTGCCGACAACTTCTTGTATACGCTTGGCATCCATCAGTTCCAGCTGGGTATGGCCGTAGCGCTCCCAGAGCTTTTTCTGCGATTCCAGGTGCTTCATGTGCTTAGGTGTATTGGCGGCAAATACACCACCATCTTTGAGGTCGCACTGAATGTTGTACTTGGCGATGCGCTCGCGAATGATCCGGCCACCTTCGAAGGCCATGTCGCCCAATAGTTGCGCTTGTTTGGGAGCAACGCTGCGCTCGATGACATCAATGTCACGGCTGTAACTATTGACGATCTGCCCGCCGTTGCGCCCGGATGCGCCGAAGCCGACTTTAGCCGCTTCAACAATGCTGACCTTGAAACCGTTTTCCAGGAGGGCAATAGCGGTAGATAGGCCGGTGTACCCTGCGCCGATGATGCACACGTCAGTTTCGACTTCGCCATTCAATTCTGGGCGGGCTGGCACCGGATTGGCGGAGGCCGCGTAATAGGATTGTGGATAAGCTGTGTGCGCCATTTTGCAACCTCTGTTCTTTATTTTTTACGATTGGTTGGATGCTACCTGAGTTGAAAATACTCGGCTAGTGGCCTGTGCGAAATATAAAACGCACGATAGAACAGTAAAAAATTCAGTTATTCAGGCAGTTAGCGAAAAAACCTATTGACACTTTTTTGCGTGGCCGTAGAATGCGCACCCATCGTAGGCACGTAGCTCAGTTGGTTAGAGCACCACCTTGACATGGTGGGGGTCGTTGGTTCGAGTCCAATCGTGCCTACCAGATTTGGTAGAAAAGGGTCGCTTAGGCGGCCCTTTTTTTTGGGGTTCTTGTCAGTAAGCCAGGCTTTCTGTAAGCATCCGTGCGGTTAGTTGTTGTTTAAACCTCCAGTGACTGCGGTTCGGTTTTGGTTTGGCTCACAAGCTTCTGCTTCTGTATGGCAGGTACACCGCCGAATCGCTTACTGGCTCATCCCAACCCATGTGGCCTTTGGTAGAGGTCACCACTAGGAGAGGAGGCGCCATGCCCATCATTACTCTTCCCGACGGCAGTCAGCGTTCGTTCGATCACCCAGTATCCGTACTTGAGGTGGCGCAATCTATTGGTGCAGGCCTGGCTAAGGCCACGGTAGCCGGTAAAGTTAATGGCATATTGGTTGATGCCTGCGACTTGATTGGTAGCGATGCAACGCTGCAAATCATTACGCCTAAAGACCAGGAAGGGCTCGAAATTATTCGCCACTCCTGTGCGCATTTGATTGGTCATGCGGTTAAGCAGTTGTTCCCTACTGCCAAGATGGTGATCGGTCCGGTCATTGATGAGGGTTTTTACTACGACATCGCTTCTGAGCGCCCCTTCACGCTAGAGGATGTGGCCGCTATCGAACAGCGCATGCAGCAGCTGATCGAGAAGGATTACGACGTCATCAAGAAGATGACGCCGCGCGCCGAGGTCATTGATGTGTTTGCTGCTCGTGGCGAGGACTACAAGCTACGTCTGGTTGAAGACATGCCAGATACGCAGGCTATGGGCCTGTACTACCACGAAGAATACGTCGACATGTGCCGTGGCCCGCACGTGCCGAATACCCGTTTCCTCAAGGCATTCAAGCTGACCAAGCTGTCTGGTGCCTACTGGCGCGGCGACGCGAAGAATGAGCAGCTGCAGCGTGTGTATGGCACTGCCTGGGCTGACAAGAAGCAGTTGGCGGCCTATATCCAGCGTATTGAAGAGGCCGAGAAGCGCGATCACCGCAAGATCGGTAAGCGCCTTGATCTGTTCCATACCCAGGAAGAAGCGCCAGGCATGGTGTTTTGGCACCCTAATGGCTGGACCATTTACCAGGTGCTCGAGCAGTACATGCGCGGCGTGCAGCGCGAGAATGGCTATCTGGAAATCAAGACGCCGCAGATTGTTGACCGTGTGCTCTGGGAGAAATCCGGGCACTGGGGTAACTACGCCGACAATATGTTCACCACAGAGTCGGAAAGCCGCGACTACGCCATCAAGCCGATGAACTGCCCGTGCCACGTGCAGGTTTTCAACCAGGGGCTGAAAAGCTACCGTGAGTTGCCGCTGCGTTTGGCGGAGTTTGGCTCCTGTCACCGCAATGAAGCCTCAGGCGCGTTGCATGGCATCATGCGTGTGCGTGGTTTCACTCAAGATGATGCGCACATCTTCTGTACCGAAGAGCAGGTCAAGAAGGAGGCGGCAGACTTCATCAAGCTGACGCTGCAGGTTTATGCTGATTTCGGTTTCAGTGACGTAAAGATGAAGCTCTCTACGCGCCCAGCTAAGCGTGTAGGTGATGATGCGTTCTGGGATCGTGCCGAGGAGGCCTTGGCCAATGCGCTGAACGAGGCGGGGCTGCCTTGGGAGTATCTCCCTGGCGAAGGCGCGTTTTACGGTCCTAAGATCGAATTCACCCTGCTTGATTGCCTGGGCCGTGCCTGGCAGTGCGGAACGCTGCAGTACGATCCGAACATGCCGCAGCGTTTGGACGCGAGCTACGTTTCCGAGGATAACAGCCGCAAAGTGCCGGTTATGTTGCACCGGGCAATTCTCGGTTCGTTCGAGCGCTTTATCGGTATTTTGATCGAGCACTACGAGGGTGCGTTCCCTGCGTGGCTGGCGCCGACCCAGGCTGTGGTGATGAATATCACTGATAAACAGGCTGATTTTTCCATTGAAGTGGAAAAAATGCTCAATCAAAGCGGTTTTCGTGCCAAGTCTGACTTGAGGAACGAGAAGATAGGCTTTAAAATCCGCGAGCATACTTTGCTCAAGGTTCCTTATCTCTTGGTTATTGGAGATCGGGAGGTTGAGACGAAAACTGTCGCTGTGCGCACTCGTGAAGGTGCTGATCTGGGCTCTATGTCCGTCACTCAATTCGCTGAACTTCTTGCGCAGGCGGTTTCCCGGCGTGGTCGCCAAGATTTGGAGTAATCATTATTAAGCGTGAAATGAGACAAGATAAACGAGCTGCACCGAAAGCACCGATCAACGAGAATATCTCGGCACGCGAGGTTCGGCTAATTGGCGCTGAAGGTGAGCAGCTTGGGATTGTGTCAATTGAAGACGCGCTTCTTAAGGCCGAAGAGGCCAAGCTGGATCTGGTAGAGATTTCTGCCGATGCAGTGCCTCCTGTTTGTAAGCTAATGGACTACGGCAAATCAATCTTCGAAAAGAAGAAACAGATTGCTGCTGCAAAGAAAAACCAGAAGCAGATTCAGGTTAAAGAAATCAAGTTTCGTCCAGGGACGGAGGAAGGGGATTACCAGGTAAAACTACGCAACCTGGTACGTTTCCTTAGTGATGGGGACAGGGCCAAGGTATCGCTTCGATTCCGCGGCCGTGAGATGGCGCATCAGGAGCTGGGCATGGAGTTGTTGAAGCGAGTTGAAGGTGACTTGCTTGAATACGGCACCGTTGAACAGCATCCAAAGATGGAAGGACGCCAGCTGATAATGGTCATCGCCCCCAAAAAGAAGAAGTAACCACCAGGGCACGGCAGGCCTTGCGGTTATGTTTATCAACTGAATGCGGAGTATCCGAACATGCCAAAGATGAAAACTAAGAGTGGTGCAGCCAAGCGTTTTCTCAAAACCGCTAACGGCTTCAAGCACAAGCACGCTTTCAAGAGCCACATCCTGACCAAGATGTCCACTAAGCGTAAGCGTCATCTGCGCGGTAGCACCATGGTGCACCCGTCTGACGTGGCAAAAGTGGCGCGCATGCTGCGCGTTCGTTAATCGGTCAAGATAGAGGAAATTACTCATGGCTCGTGTTAAGCGCGGCGTTATCGCTCGCAAGCGTCACAAAAAAATTCTGAAACTCGCTAAAGGCTACTACGGCGCACGCTCACGCGTATTCCGCGTTGCCAAGCAAGCGGTGATCAAGGCAGGCCAGTACGCCTACCGTGACCGTCGTCAGAAAAAACGTCAGTTCCGCGCTCTGTGGATCGCTCGTATCAACGCTGGTGCACGTGTTAACGGTCTGTCTTACAGCCGTTTCATTGCTGGCCTGAAAAAAGCGTCCATTGAGATCGACCGTAAGGTACTGGCTGATCTGGCAGTGAACGAAAAAGCGGCGTTTGCTGCGATTGTCGAGAAAGCGAAAGCCGTACTGGCTTAAGTCCCCGACAATCACCGGGCTCGCCCGGTGCTAAACGTCACCAATAGGGGAAGAGCCTTTAAGCTCTTCCCCTATTTCGTATCTGGAGTCTGTAAATGGAAAATCTGGATGTGCTGGTCTCGCAAGCGCTTGAGGCCGTTAGCCACACCGACGATGTGAATGCCCTGGAGCAACTGCGGGTTCACTATCTGGGCAAGAAAGGCGAATTGACTCAGGTAATGAAGACCCTGGGCAATCTATCGGCAGAAGAGCGCCCGCAAGCCGGTGCGTTGATCAATGCCGCCAAGGATCAGGTTCAGGATGCTCTGAACAGCCGTAAGGCAACTCTGGAACAGGCCGCGCTGAGCGCTAAGCTCGCCGCCGAAAAAATTGATGTGACCCTGCCAGGCCGCGGTCAGGCCTCGGGTGGTCTGCATCCGGTAACCCGCACTTTGGAGCGTGTTGAGCAATTTTTCACCCGTATTGGCTACGGCATTGCCGAAGGCCCGGAAGTGGAAAACGACTACCACAACTTCGAGGCGCTCAATATCCCCGGTCATCACCCGGCGCGGGCGATGCACGATACGTTCTATTTCAACGCGAACATGTTGCTGCGTACCCATACCTCGCCGGTACAGGTGCGCACCATGGAATCCCAGCAGCCGCCAATCCGCATCGTTTGCCCTGGTCGAGTCTATCGCTGCGATTCTGATATCACCCACTCACCAATGTTCCACCAGGTAGAAGGCCTGCTGGTCGATGAGGGTGTGAGCTTTGCTGACCTCAAAGGCACCATCGAGGAATTCCTCCGGGTGTTCTTTGAGAAGCCTCTGGGCGTTCGTTTCCGTCCTTCGTTTTTCCCGTTCACCGAGCCATCGGCCGAAGTCGATATGCAGTGCGTGATGTGCAGTGGCAAAGGCTGCCGCGTGTGCAAGCAGACGGGCTGGCTGGAGGTTATGGGCTGCGGCATGGTGCATCCGAATGTGCTGCGTATGTCTGGCATTGATCCGGAAAAATACTCCGGCTTCGCCTTCGGTATGGGTGTTGAGCGTCTGGCCATGCTGCGTTATGGCGTCAACGATCTACGGCTGTTCTTCGATAACGACCTGCGGTTCCTGGCGCAATTTCGCTAGCGCCCTCGCATTCAGTAATCGAATCGGTTCAGGAGAACAGACAACATGAAATTCAGTGAACAATGGCTGCGTAGCTGGGTAAGCCCGCAGGTATCCCGTGACGATCTGGTTGCTCGCCTGTCTATGGCTGGCCTGGAAGTCGACAGCGTATCGCTGGCTGCGGGTGTATTCAGTGGTGTAGTGGTGGGCGAGGTGCTGAGCACCGAACAGCACCCCGATGCTGATAAGTTGCGTGTGTGCCAGGTCAGCAGTGGTGCGGAAACTTTTCAAGTGGTGTGCGGCGCGCCGAATGTGCGTCCTGGCTTGAAAATTCCATTCGCTATGATCGGTGCCGAGCTGCCTGGCGATTTCAAAATCAAGAAGGCCAAGCTGCGTGGTGTCGAGTCAAACGGCATGCTTTGCTCGGCGTCCGAATTGCAGATCAGCGAAGATAATGACGGTCTGATGGAGCTGCCGGCTGACGCGCCTGTAGGCCAGGATATTCGTGTCTATCTGGACCTGGACGACGCCAGCATCGAAGTTGATCTGACCCCGAACCGTGGTGATTGCCTGTCCTTGGCTGGTCTGGCGCGTGAGGTGGGTGCGCTTTACGCCGCGCCGGTCACTCGCCCAGTAATCGAGGCAGTTGCGTCGAGCCATGATGAAGTGCGCCCGGTCGAAGTGCTCGCACCACAAGCCTGTCCACGTTACCTCGGTCGCGTTGTGCGTAATGTCGATCTGTCCAAGCCAACTCCGTTGTGGATGGTTGAGCGTCTGCGTCGCGCCGATGTGCGCAGTATTGATGCTGCTGTCGACATCACTAACTACGTGATGCTTGAGCTAGGCCAGCCGATGCACGCGTTCGATCTTGCCGAGATCAATGGCGGCATCCGTGTGCGTATGGCCGAGGAGGGCGAGAAGCTTGTCCTGCTTGATGGGCAGGAAGTCAGTTTGCGTAGCGATACGCTGGTGATTGCTGACCACGGTCGCGCCTTGGCCATTGCTGGCGTGATGGGCGGTGAGCACAGCGGTGTTAATGACAAAACACGCGACCTGTTCCTCGAAAGTGCGTTCTTCGACACCATTGCCATCGCTGGCAAGGCTCGCTCCTATGGGTTGCACACCGATGCCTCGCACCGCTTCGAGCGTGGTGTGGACTGGCAGCTGGCGCGTGAAGCCATGGAGCGCGCGACGGCGTTGCTGCTGGAGATTGTCGGTGGCGAAGCTGGGCCGATTATCGAAGTCGTCAATCAGGAGCAGTTGCCGAGTGTTGCGCCGGTCACGCTGCGCGCTGAGCGCATAGAGCAGATGCTCGGCATGAAGATGGATGATGCCGAAATTGTCCGCTTGCTTGCTGCTTTAGGTTTGGATATTCGAGCTGATGGCGAGGGGCAGTGGCAGGTTGGCGTGCCAAGTCATCGCTTCGATATCAGCTTGGAAGTCGACCTGATTGAAGAGCTTGCCCGTTTGTATGGTTACAACCGCTTGCCTGTGCGTTACCCGCAAGCGCGTTTGGCTCCGCAAACCAAGGCCGAAGCCGCTATCGAGCTACCGGCGCTACGTCGTTTGTTGGTTGCTCGCGGTTATCAGGAGGCAATCACCTACAGCTTTATCGATCCCAAATTGTTCGAGCTGTTCAATCCTGGGGTTGCTCCGCTGATGCTGGCTAACCCTATCTCCGCAGATATGGCGGCAATGCGTTCCTCCTTGTGGCCTGGCTTGATCAAGGCGCTTGAGCACAACCTTAATCGTCAGCAGTCGCGCGTGCGCCTGTTTGAAAGTGGTTTGCGCTTTGTTGGTCAGCTCGAAGGTTTGAAGCAAGAGCCGATGTTAGCGGGTGTGATTTGTGGTGGCCGCTTGCCAGAGGGCTGGGCACATGCTCGGGATGATGTCGACTTCTATGACGTGAAGGCCGATGTTGAGGCGCTGCTGGCCAGTGCCGGTGCAAGCGATAGCTTTAGCTTTGTGCCTGGCGAGCATCCCGCGTTGCATCCGGGGCAAACAGCGCGTATTGAGCGCGACGGGCGTCTTGTAGGGTTCCTTGGCGCAATTCATCCTGAATTGTCGAAAGCGCTGGGCTTGGATCAAGCTGTCTTCATGTTTGAGCTGGTGTTGGGCGAAATCACTCAGGGTGTTATGCCTAAGTTTCAGGAGCTGTCTAAGTTCCCTGAAGTGCGGCGTGACCTGGCTTTGCTGGTGGGTCGTGATGTGCCAGCGCAGGATTTGCTTGGTTCTATCCGGGAGATGGCAGGCGAGTGGCTGACTGACCTCAAGCTATTTGACGTGTATCACGGTAAAGGCATTGATCCTGATAGAAAAAGCCTCGCTGTCGGCTTGACCTGGCAGCATCCATCGCGCACTCTAAATGACGATGAGGTGAGTGCTACAACACAAAATATTCTCACCTTCCTGGAACAAAGGTTCAACGCCACGTTAAGGAAGTAGCGTATGGGGGCTCTGACGAAAGCTGAGATGGCGGAACGTCTGTATGAAGAGCTGGGCCTGAATAAACGGGAAGCCAAGGAGTTGGTGGAGCTGTTCTTTGAAGAGATCCGCCAAGCGCTGGAGCTCAACGAACAGGTCAAGCTCTCGGGGTTCGGTAATTTTGATCTGCGCGATAAGCGTCAGCGCCCCGGTCGCAATCCAAAAACAGGAGAGGAAATTCCCATCACGGCTCGCCGTGTGGTGACTTTCCGTCCAGGCCAGAAACTTAAAGCCAGGGTCGAAGCGTATGCTGGAACCAAGTCATAACGACGAATTACCTGCGATACCTGGTAAGCGCTATTTCACTATTGGTGAAGTGAGTGAGTTGTGTGCTGTAAAGCCGCATGTTCTGCGTTACTGGGAGCAAGAGTTTCCACAGCTCAATCCGGTAAAAAGGCGTGGTAACAGGCGCTATTACCAGCGCCAGGATGTGCTGATGATCCGGCAAATCCGCGCGCTGTTGTACGACCAAGGTTTTACCATCGGTGGCGCGCGTCAGCGGCTTTCTGGTGATGAGGCCAAGGACGACAATACGCAGTACAAACAGCTCATCAAGCAGATGATTGTGGAGCTTGAAGACGTGCTCTTGGTGCTTCGTAAATAGGCTAGGACTCGCAAAAAAAACTTCCACAATTCAGCAGGTTATTGTAGAGTCACGCCGCTTCCGCTAACACGGAAGTAGAGTCGGGGCGTAGCGCAGCCCGGTAGCGCACTTGCATGGGGTGCAAGGGGTCGAGTGTTCGAATCACTCCGTCCCGACCAAAAAATCCCTAGAAAATCCAGTCACTTAGCGGTGACTGGATTTTTTATGGACGCTTCACACATAGAAGCGTAGGGACTTTTGCGGGACTTTTTTCATCCTGCCATTCTCCTCAAAATTGTCAGGGCCGGGCCCGCGCGAGTTGGTGGCCGAAATCCTGTTGGCTTCGTCGATCAGTTTGCCCAACTCGGCGGCTGAGTAGTGACTGGTGATGCTGCCGTTCTTGTGGCCCAGCAGAGCCTTCCTGTCCTCCTCCGTTACCCCTGCTGCCCGAAGTCTTCGACCGAAGGTGTGCTTCAGATCGTGAACGCGGATCGAAGCAAATCCAGCTGGGGCAGGGCGCAGAAAACGCTCTTGGAACTTCTTCGCTGCTCTTACCCTGGCTTTCTTCCATGCCGAATCGTTCATCCGGTGAACTGGAGTGGCCTTGCCATTTCGATCGGGTTGTACGTAAGGAAATACCCGGACCGGATCAAGCCCACGCTGTCCCTCGATGACCGACCTGGCCACGTTGTTGAGCACCACGAGCCGCTCGTCGCCGTTCTTAACCCCGGAGCTCTCATGTCGGCCGCCAAAATACGCCGGTATGAGAAACACGCTGGTGTTGAGCTCTGGGATTGGTATCTCCCAATCCCAGCGAAGCTTCACGACCTCCTGCTCGCGTGAGCCGTTGTTGACCTTGTACAGGGCCATGCGGCGCAAATGATCAGGCAGTTCGGCGAAGAGAATCGACTGCTCTTCCCAGGACATCGGGTAAGGCATGCGTCTGGTTTTCTTCTCTTCCAGCTTGGTGATCATCGGTACTACGTCGAGCCAGGGACGCTTCTGCTCATCACGCCATTTTCGGGCGCATAGATTCAAGATGCGTATGACGCGTTCCAGGGCGATGTTCACCGTGCGGTGTGAGACGCCAGGCTTCAACTTGCAATCGCTGGTTCTGGTGCTCTTGAGTCGATCCCTTATGTAGGGAGCCAGAGTCTCGTCGTCTACATGAGTCAGAGGCTGGTCGCCAATATACGGATCCAACTGCTCCAGATAGAGGGCCGTGAGGCCTATCGACGGCTGATCCTTGAATTCGGTCAGGTAACGCGTAGCAGCTTCCCGCCACGTTCTGATCTTGCGGACGCCGTAGATCTTCTGTTCCCGGAGCTTTTCCAGCTTGTGTATTAGGTACTGCTCTGCCTCCTTCCTATCGCTTGATCCAGTGCTTTCCTGAATTCGCTGACCTCTGAAGACCTTGTCGATGTGCCAGGTCCCGTTCCTTTTGTAGAGGCCGCTAATGGTTTTTCGCGCCATGGCTTTTCTCCTTGGCGCTCGCTGCGGGAGTAATCATGTCCCTTGGCACCTTCCTTTTCAATGATGGCCCGGTCGATGTAGGCGTCTGCCCAGGCATCCAACTCTTCGCGATCAAAGCCGATGCCCTGCACACCAATGCGGAATTCCCGAACATAAGGCCGGACCGTTTTGTTGAGTTCTGTGCGGCACATGCCGAGGTAGGCGGGGGCCGCACTGGCTCGCAGGATTCGGGGTGGGCAGGTGATTGAGCGTGCGGCTATCTGTTCAGATGATGCAGGCATGAATGTCGCCTCCTTATCGGCCCTGATCCGTGCTGCAGATGCTGTCCGCTGATCGCTGGACGAACAACGTGGTAGAGGGGGCTGCGGAGGGTTTGGTACAGCAACCGTTTTGGCTCGGTTTGACCTGATGGATCGTGGGCGTATGGCCAGTCGTTGGCTTGGTCAGGTGATATCAGGCGTAAGGATTGATGCGTGTCTTTAGAATAGGTATCTCAGCAACCTAGTTCCAGCTCTGGTGGCCCAGTCAGTCGTGAGGATATGTACGCAGAAGTGTGGCGGCTTCCCATGACCAAGATTGCGGATCACCACCGTGTTTCCTCAAGTTTCTTGGCGCGCGCGTGTACCCGAATGAATGTCCCGCGGCCGCCGCGTGGGCACTGGGTAAAGCTGGAGAATGGAAAACCGAGTCCTCAGCCATCCTTACCTGAGGCTGGGCCTGGTGACCTTCAGGTTTGGCGCAAGGGAGATGCTCTTGGTGCTGCTTCTCAACCGGTTCCGAAGGCACCCGCACCGCGCAAAATCAGACCTGAACAGCTCCGCATATCGCGATCAAGGCAGCACCCTGTTGTCGTGGGGGCGTATGAGGTCTTTGCGCAGGGTCGCGTCATCGACCAGGGTTTCCTCAAGCCCGGGAAGCAGCGCCTTGTGGACGTTGTGGTGACCAAGCCGCAACTCGAGTCAGCGTTGAAACTGGCGAACCAGTTATTTCTCAAGCTGGAGGCTGCCGGTCATCGCGTGATGTTTGCCCCGAGTGACCGCACTTACGCCCGGGCTCCGTTTGATGAGCATGAGCATCCTCCCAAGAAGCCAAGGCGCCGGCATCCGGCGTTGTGGTCGCCATCCAAGCCCACGGTGGTTTTCGTGGGGACGGTTGCCATCGGACTGACGTTGTTTGAGATGACTGAGGAACTGGAGGCCCGGTATATCGATGGCGAGTACGTTCCCACCTCCAAGATAACGTCGCAGCAACTGCGCCGCTTGAGTTCATCTTGGAATTGGTCGACGCGTATGGACTTTGCGACCGGCCGGCTATGTATAAGGGCGTTCTCTCCATACCCAGGTGCTGATTGGTCTCAGAGTTGGAAAGAGGTCAAGCAGAGCCCGTTACGTGGCCAGTTGGATGACATCGTCCAGCAGCTCACAGACGCCGCGCCTGTAGTTGCTCGATTGGTTGAGGAGGCCGAGGAGCACGCCAGAGTTAGGCAGAAGGAGTGGGAGGAGCAGATTCGCCGGCTCGAGGAGAGGCAGCAAATTCAACGGCAGAATGAGGCAAGGGAACAGGCGAGGGCTGATTTGTTGAGTGTCATCAAACAATGGGATGACATCAGGCGGATCCAGGACTTTTTCAGGGATGTTGAGAATTCCACATCGAATCTGCCCGATGCAGCACGATGTATTGCTATGGATAAGCTTACCCAAGCACGTGAGCTTGTTGGCGAGCTGGATGCGCTCAAGGCACTCCTGCAATGGAAGGGGCCTAAAGATCGACTTTAAAGCTTCGTAGATCCATCGGCTTTCCTTCTCCCACAAAAAAGCCGCCTGAGATCGGCGGCTTCTTGCAGATCAGCAATTATTTCAGGCAAGCGCCTGAGTCTCTCTAATGTTCTTCGCTTCTTCGAGCACCTTGCGCTGGCTTTCGATGGCGCGAGCAGACGCAGCACCATAAGCGGCGCGCTTAGCAGCATCAGAATTGCTTCTGAAAAAGCTCGATAGGGGGCTTGGGTTGCCCGCATGAACTCTTTTCATCGATTAGGCCTCGGTTAAAATTCGATCAATCTCAGTGGCAGAGTATCCAAAGGTGACCAGAGCGTCAATTTCATCGGCACCGACGTTGAGCTCGACGGCTTGGTTACTCCCGTCAGTGTCTTTGACGATCAGGTCAACCTTGAGTTGCAGGCGAAAACTCTGTTTCAGCACCTTCACAACCTCCTTCGCTGAAAAAAGCTGTCTGATGAACTCGGCCTTCGGAATGTTTCTTCCCTCGGTAAGCTCCCGAGCTTTCACAAACTCCCAGGCCAGCAAGGGATCCTGATAGACATATACGATAGTGATGTCCCTGTTGCGTCTCAAGGAACGCTCAACGTTTCGTCGGGCTACCTGCTCGTTGGCAAGCGTTCCATCCAGCAAAAATGATTGGCGTTGTTCAAGGACAAGGTCATGCAAGCGCTCGACTATGCTGTTCACGGCTCGTTGGAACAGTCGAGAGTTGTTACCTGTGTACTCGGGAAAATAGGCGCGTAGGTCATCTGGGTCGATTCGCAGAGCTCTCGCCCCGATATCTTCGAAGCCTGCGATCAGGGCTTTGGAAACCTCCGTCTTACCCGCACCGGGGGAGCCTGCCATGAAAACCGAGACAGGCGTTTCTTCCCCAGGATACGCCCTGATATCTGCTATTTCCCTGGCGATGCGAGTCCTGTTTGCCTTTGCGAAGGCAATCGCCCGCTGCTCAATACCTACTTCTTCTTCCGTCATCGACCGTTACAGTGCTCTCGATTTTGGTGAAGAAGCCTAACAGCGTGGCGACAGTATGTCCTCAACTCGAAGTTGCCTTCCTGAACGTCCTATCCCTCGCCATAAAGACTTCTAGCATGTGCGGGATGAGCGTCAGGGCGTCGACTTCTTCGCCATAGGTTTGCGAGTGCAGCGCCGCGTAGCGCTCGAGGTCGGCTTTCAGGGTGGCGGGGCAGGTGAAGGTCAACTTCAGGTTCTCGGTTTTCGGCAGCGGGCCGAGGCGCAGCTTGGTCGTACTCATGGCAGGTTCCTCTGTTTATTGGAGAAAGGCTGGTAGGGGCGCAATACCAGGTCGCGATTGACGATCACGCGCAGGGGCAAGCCTGGGCGCTGGGTCAGCGTGGGCTGGATATCTAGGTTGCGGCGGGTGACCTCCTGGCCAACCTGGTTCACCGTGTCCTGCAGGCTGTCGCGCCCGGCGATGATGATGCGGTCGCCGTCAGTGCGGTTGGCCGGTGCCGCCAGTTCGGCGCCAATGCCCAGCAGGCTGGTCATGGCCGCGCCGGCGACGATCCGATCCCATTGCCAGTCGACGCCATCCTCGAGGCCGGCATAGCCGGCTGCATCGGTACCGACTAGATTGTCGAGCTGGAAGGACGAGGTGTCCGGCAAGATCACTCGCTGCCATACCACCTGCACGCGGCTCTGTCCGTAGCTCACCTGGCTGTTGTAGCGGCCTAGCAGGCGCGCACCCTGGGGGATCAGCACGTGCTCACCCGTTGCGCTGTCGTAGACTGGTTCGGTCACCGTGGCGATCACGTCGCCGGGTAGATCAGACTTGATACCGGTGACCAGTGCCGCCGCGATGACGGTGCCGGCCATCACCTGGGAAGGCGACTCAGGCATCTGTAGCAATCCGGAATTACGGATTTGCGCATTTACGGATTTACTGAGAAACGCCTCGTTCCGTTCCTGCTGGGTTGGTGTTCCTGATGTTCCGCCTAAAGTGCCTGGTGAGGCCGTACCCAAGGCCATGGGGTCAATATGAGCAGCTCCAGTGGATGCGACGCTCGATTTCCTCGCGCTGCCAGTCTGGAAAAACACCGAGGACAACGCCGCTTCCTCGGCCTCCTTGAGCCGGGCCAGGCGCTCCGCTTCGTCGGCATCTGGCCCATGCCCATAACCCTGCGCCTGCTGTTCGGCCCTGAGGATTGGCCCGCCCAGATCGCCGGGCAGCGGTGGCCCCAGTTGCGGTACCTCGGGCGCAGGTGGAGGGGACACCTGCGAGTAGTCTGCCGGCAACTGCTCCAGTCCCTCTGAGCGCGCCACGCGGTCGACGTTGTACAACTCGTTTGGCTCGGCGCTCTGACGGCGGTGCTGTGGTTGCAGCGACCACAGCATGGCACCGAGCACCGCAGCCGATAAGCCGCCGACCACTGCCGCCAGCATGCGCGGGTTGAGGCGAGTGACCGGGCGCGGCTTGGCGCGCAGCTCCAGCGACTCCGGCGCCTCCTTGGGCGGTAGCGAGGTTACCGCGGCTTGGTTGTTGTCCTTGGCCGTCATGTTCAGGGCCTCCCTACCACGCCATCGGTGCGCTCGATCCGCACCACGTCGCCCTTGTCGGCGCCCAGGCGCAGCTCGGCCGCGCCGAACAGGCGATCGACGATGTAGTAGGGCGAGCGGAAGCGGTAGTTGACCAACTGTCCATCGCCCTCCGGGCCGATCACGAACAATGGCGGCAACTCGCCCTGGGCGATACCGGCCGGGAACTGGATATACACCTTGCGGCCGTCATCGAAGGCGCGCAGCGGCTTCCAGGGTGGATTGCTGCCGCTGATCGAATAGCGAAAGCGCAGTTGCTCCAGCGTCAGGCCAACATCCACCGGTGCCGCGGCCTGGGCTGCGCCGGCGCGGCGTTTCAGGGCGAGCATGCGGTCCTTGGGATAGTCCCAGGACACCGACGCCATCCAGGTGTGTTCGGTGGCGCTCAGCTCGATCAGGTAGGTGCGACGCGTGGTGGTGATCACCAGATTGGTCTTGAGGTCGACCCGCGTCGGTTTAATCAGCACGCTGGTGCGCAACTCATCGCCGCTGCCACTGGTGGTATCGCCGACGATCCAGCGCACGGTGTCGCCGGCGGCCACGGTGATCAGCTCCTCACCGGGCTGCAGGTTGATCGTCGTGACCCGCCCCGGGCTGGCGTACACCTGATAGAGCGCGCCATCGGAGTAGGGCCAGACCTGGATGGCGTTGATATAGCCCTCGCGGCTCGGTGCGACCCTAGCCTCGCGATTGGCGCGCGAGACCCGCACGCGCTCATCGACCGGCTCCTTTGCCGGCTTGCTGGGTTGAATTTCCGGCAACGGCTTGAGCTGCGCTGGCAATGCCAAGGGCTTGGGTACCTCCACCACTTCGATGGGCTTGGGCGGCTCCGGCAGACGCTGCGCCTCGACCGGTTCGTCCAGAGCGATCACCGGTGGCTGCTGACTGGCGCAGCCGGCCAGCATGATCATTAGCAGAGGGCAGATAGAAAGGTTCAGTGAGCGTTTCATGGTTTCTTGGCTCCTTCCGTCGTGTCCAGCTCACGGCTCCAGGACAGGCCGTTGACGTAAATACCGAGCGGATTTCGGCGCAGTTTTTCCTCGGTGCGCGGAGGCTGCAGTACCAGCGAGATCACCGCTGTCCAGCGCTCCAGACCGGCTGCCGCACCATTCACGAAACGGCGTTCGATCCAGCGCACTTGGAACGAGCTGTCGCTGGCACGCACCACGCTGGTGACTTCCACCGATACCGTCTCCTTGCCGACCCGGGTGAAGGGATCGTTGGCGCGGGCATAATCATTGAGGGTGGCCGCGCCTCGGTCGGTGGTGGAGTGATAGGCCTCCAGCCAGTTTTGCCGCACCACCACCGGATCGATTGATAGCGAGCGCACCTGCTCGATAAAGCGCGCCAGGTGATGAGCGATTTGCGCATCCTGGGGCTGGTAGGGACTGGCGGCTTCGCCGACCGCGCGGACCTGGCCGAGGTTGTCGACCTCCACCACATAGGGCGTCACCGTCGACTGCGCTGAACGCCAGACCAGTCCCCCGGCCATCAGCAGCGCCAGGCTCAGGCAACCGAAGGCCATCAGCCGCCAGTTGCGCGCCTGCGCCAGGCTGTTGCCCATGCGCTGATCCCAGGCCTGCGCCGCTGCCTGATAAGGGGTAACAGGTTGTGGGGTGTCGCTGTAGCGCACCCGCGGACGTCTGAATCGCATCCTCTTCCTCCTTTACGAATTCGATGGGTCGCGGATCTGCGGCCCAAGGGATGAACCACCGCCATCGCCGCCACGAAGGGTGTGGGCGACTGTGCTGGTGGCCTGTGAAAGTTGTTGCAGGATCGGAAGCGGCGGGGGCGCCACCTGCTGCAGCGCCGGAAGAGGCTCCTGCCAGAGAGCGAGCGCCGCCCATTGCCAAGCGTGCCGCACCAGGCGCCATGCGTGCGCCGGCCAATACCGCGCCACCCACCCCTGTGGCTACTGCAGCAGCACCTGCTGCCATGCCCGCCGCGCCAAGCGCGGTACCGGCTGCTGCACCGGCACCCAGTTGCGGTGCGCCGGAGACCAACCCGGTGGCAATGCCCGGCCCGAAGATGCCCAGGCCGAGCAAGGCCAGCGAGGCGAGCATGACCACCAGTGCATGATCTATGGAGGGCTCGTCCGGCACAGCCTGAAACTCGGCGAACAGCCCTCTGCCAATGCCAACGATCACCGCCAGCAACAGCACTTTGATGCCGGACGCGACCACATTGCCCAGCACCTTCTCGGCGAGAAAGGCGGTCTTGTTCCACAGCGCAAAGGGCACCAGCACGAAGCCTGCGAGGGTGGTCAGCTTGAACTCGACCAAGGTCACGAACAGCTGAATGGCCAGGAAGAAGAAACTGACGATGACCACCAGCCAGGCCAGAAACAGCACCAGGATGCTATGCAGATTGCTGAAAACTTCGGGAAAACCGCTGAGGCTGCTGATCTGCTCAAGCAGCGGCCCTCCGGCATCAACGCCAATCGTGGCCAACCGCCCTGGCTGCAGAAACTCCGCGTGACTCAGCGCAGAACCTGAGGCCAGCAGACCCAACCCGGCGAAGGAGTTGAAGACGATCTTGGCCAGCACGTTGAAATTGACGATGATGAAGGCGAAGGCGCCGACATAGAGGGTTTTACGAATCAGCTTGGCGCTGACGTCCTCACCTCCCATGGCCCAGAACAGTCCAGCCAGGGTCATGTCGATCACCACCAGGGTCATGGTGAGAAAGGCCACCTCGCTGCCGAGCAGCCCGAAACCGGTGTCGATATACACCCCGAATACATCGAGGAAACGGTCGATCACGCTGACGTCGTTCATTGCACGTCCTCGTCGAAACTTGGCGGTATGGCGGGCAGCTCAGCAGGGCGGAGAAACTCGCCGGGGCGGGCGCGGCCGGAGTAGAAGCGCTCAGTCACATCGTCTTGCCGAGCTATGACGCCGTTGTCAGCCTGTCTGCAGGCGGCCATCACCAGCAGCGGCAGCACTATCAGGAATCTCATGGAGGCGCCTCCCTACCGATAGAACTGCACGGGGTGGGGGGTATAGGGCGTGCCGCTGCCCATAAAGCGTCGCCGCCGTTCGCGCGCCTCTTCGGCCGCTGCAGACTGACGGGCAAGCTCCAAGGCGACGGCGCGGTTCTGGGTGATCTGCAGTTGCTGCGCCTGGATCGACTGCTTGGCCTGCAGGGCCAGCAACTGGTTGGTGGCCTGGGCAGCCTGCAAGGCACCACCCGCGGATTGGCTCTGCTGCACCAGAGCAGCCAAGGCGCTTTCATCCTCGGCCAGGTTCTGCGTCACCTGCGCCTGCACGCGCAGGGCGGTATGCAGCCCGTCGAGGCCCTGCTGCCAGCGCTCGCGTGCTTCTTCTGACAGGCGCTGGCTGCTGACGTCGCCGGTGTACTCGTTCGGGTAGAGACGGCTGAATTCCTGATCCAGGCGCTGCACTTCGTAGGCCAGCCCTCGCGCCTCGGTGAGCAGCCGCTCGGTATTGACCAAGCTCGCGCGCAACTGGCTGACCACGTTGTAGTCCAGGCGCTGCAGATTACGGGCCTGGTTCAGCAGCATCTGGGTCTCGTTCTGTAACTGGCGAACCTGGTTGTTCGCCATCTCCAGGGTGCGCACCGCAGTCAGCGTGTTCTGCACCAGGTTGGTCGGATCGATTACGGTGAAAGCGCTGGCCGGCTTCACGGCCAGCAGACCCAGTACCAGCAGCGTGGCGCAGGGGAAACGGTGGGCAGGGGATCTCATGGCAGGCACTCCTTGCGTGACGAGGGATAAGCGGTGAGTAGGTCGGCGGCCCAGTCCAGGCGGCGATGGCGTAACCAGGCAGGGGCGAAATCGGCCGCGCCGGACGCCTGCAAAATGCGGTCGATCTCGCGCTGCTCGGCCGGGCTGGCCGAGGCAGCGAAGGCCAGCGCTACCGGCCCCAGGTCGAGGTCGAACAGGCGGTTGCCCAGGCGCGACTGGTAGTAGTAGTCACGCTTGGGCGTGGCCTGGGCGATGATCTCGATCTGTCGGTCGTTGAGGCCGAATCCTTGGTAGATGTCTCGGATCTGCGGCTCGCCCGCCTGCGGGTTGGGCAGGAAGATGCGGCTGGTACAGCTCTCGATGATCGCCGCGGCGATGCTGGAGTCCTGAATGTCGGCCAGCGATTGGGTGGCGAAGACGACGCTGACGTTCTTCTTGCGCAGGGTCTTGAGCCACTGGCGGATGCGCGCGGCGAACAGCGGGTCGTCGAGGAACAGCCAGGCCTCGTCGAGGATCAGCAGGGTCGGCGCGCCGTCAAAGCGCTCCTCGAAACGGGCGAACAGGTAGCTCAGCACGGCAGCCACCGCCGCCTTGCTGTGCATCAGTTCCTCCATCTCGAAACACTGCACGTCGGCGCTGCCCAGACGATCCTGATCGGCGTCCAGCAATGCGCCATGCGCGCCGCCCAGCACATAGGGTTGCAGCGCCTGGCGCAGGGCGTTGTCCTGCAGCAGCACGGACAAACCGGTCAGCGTGCGCTGCGTCTCCGGCGCACCGGCCAGGCTGTCGAGCGCCGTCCACAGCGCAGTCTTCTGCTCGGGGCTGACGGCCACGCCTTCCTGCAGCAGGCGAGCCTCCAGCCACTCGGCGGCCCAGGCTCGGTATCCCGGCTGATCGATGCGCGCCAGTGGCTGGAAGGCCAGGTCGCTGTCGCCGCCAAGGTCGTAGTGCTCGCCACCCAGGCCCAGCACTGTTGCGCGCAGCGAGCGCCCCATATCGAACAGAAAAAGGCGCGAGCCCGGGTAGCGGCGAAACTGCAGTGCCAGGGTCGCCAGCAACACCGACTTGCCCATGCCGGTGGGGCCAGCCACCAGGGTGTGGCCGACGTCGCCGACGTGGGTAACCAGGCGAAACGGCGTTGCGCCATCGGTGCGGGTGATCACCAATGGCGGGCCATCCAGATGTTCGTTGCGTGCCGGGCCAGCCCAGACTGCCGAGACCGGCATCAGGTGCGCCAGATTGAGCGTGGAGATCAGCGGCTGGCGGACGTTGGCGTAGGCGTTGCCGGGGATCGACGACAGCCAGGCCTCCACCGTGTTGAGGCTCTCGGCGATGGTGACGAAGCCGCGTCCCTGGGCCACCCGCTCGACCCGGCGCAGCTTCTCGTCGGCGATCTGGGGATCGACATCGCTCACCGTCACGGTGGCGGTCACATAGCCGAAGGCGACCTGATCAGCACCGAGTTCCTGCAGCGCTGCGTCGGCGTCGCTGGCCTTGTTTGCGGCGTCGCTGTCGAGCAGTGGGCTTTCCTGCTGGAAGATTGCTTCGCGCAGCAGCGCCAGGACACCCTTGCGCTTGGCGAACCACTGCCGGCGTAGGCGCGCCAGTTCCTTCTCGGCCTCGTCCTTGTCCAGGCAGATAAAACGGGTCGACCAGCGATAGGCGAAGCCCAGACGGTTAAGGTCGTCCAGCACACCTGGCCACGTCGAGGTGGGAAATCCATGTACCGACAGCGTGCGTAGATGCTGCTCACCGAGACGCGGCGCCAGGCCAGTGGTCAGCGGACTGTCGGCCAGCAGGGCATCGAGGTGGAAGGGCTCCTCGGGTACAGCCACCCGCTGGCGGTGGGTCGAAATCGTGGCATGCAGGTAAGTCAGCGTCTGGCTGTCATCGAGCCAGGCGAGTTCCGGCATCACTCCGTCCAGCAGGTCGAAAAAACGATCTGTCTCGGCGACAAAGGCAGTCAGCCGTTCGCGCCAGTCGACACCACGCTGCGCCCGGTGCTCGTAGAGCAGGCCGGCGGCGCGCGAGCGCGACTCCTCCGGCGGCAGATAGAGCAGCGTCAGGTGATAGCTGCTCTCGAAGTGGCTTCCGTGCGCCTCGAAGGCTGCGCGACGCTCCTCGTCCACCAGCCAGGACAAGGGTTCAGGAAAGTCGCTGTCACGGTAGTCCGCCGCCGCCAGGCGCTCGGCCTCGATAAACAGCGCCCAACCCGAGCCAAGGCGGCGCAGAGCATTGTTCAGGCGCGCCGAGGTGGCCACCAGCTCGCCCTGGGTGGCGCTGTCCAGGTCCGGCCCGCGAAAGCGCAGGCTGCGCTGGAACGAACCGTCCTTGTTCAGCACGACGCCGGGCGCGACCAGGCCGGCCCAGGGCAGCCAGTCGGCGAGTTGGGCGGGGCGACGCTGGTATTCGGTGAGGTTCAGCATGGCGGCCCCCTCACACATCCAGCAGCGACGGCTGCTTGATGTGCCGGGCAAACACCTGCAGGAACTGCGGGTCCAGACGGGCACCCCACACCGCCAGCGAGTGGCCGACCAGCCAGAGCGCCAAGCCAGGCAGCCAGAGTTGCAGGCCCAGGCCGACCACTGCCGCCAGGGTGCCGTTTAGGATCGCCACGTTGCGTGGTGCGCCACCGAGCAGAATCGGCTCGGCCAGCGATCGGTGCAGCGGCACCTCGAAGCCGGGTATGAGTTCGTGTTCGCCGTTCATGCGATCACCGCCCCGCCAGCAAAGCTGAAGAAACTGAGGAAGAACGAGGACGCGGCGAAGGCGATCGATAGGCCGAAGACGATCTGGATCAACTTGCGAAAGCCGACGCTGGTGTCGCCGAAGGCCAGCGTCAGGCCAGTGCTAATGATGATGATCACCGCGATGATGCGCGCTACTGGACCCTGTACCGAGTCAAGGATCGATTGCAGCGGCCCTTCCCAGGGCATGCCGGAACCAGCAGCGAGTACGGGAAGGGAGGTGCCCAGGCAGACGGCGCCGAGCATCAACGAACCGACGACGCGGTGACGAGAAAAATTGGAAAACTGAAGGACAGTCATGACTGAGTTCCTGAGGCAGAGGAGGAGCAAAGGAGGGTGTCGATGGAGGTGAGCTGGTATCCGCGCTCGTCATGGCCGATGACGCGGGCGATCTGCTGAACATGGCGGGCGCGACCGCGCCCGGCGAGGAACACCACCAGGTTGACCGCCTCGGCGATCAAAGCCCTTGGTGCGGCCAGGGCAACTTCCAAAATCAATTGCTCCAGGCGCAGTAGCGCGCCCTGTGCGGAGCCAGCATGAATGGTGGCTATACCGCCGGGATGGCCGGTGCCCCAGGCCTTGACCAGGTCCAACGCCTCGCCGCCGCGCACCTCGCCGACCACCACACGGTCGGGGCGCAGGCGCAGCGTGCTGCGTACCAGGTCAGCCATGGAGACCACGCCAGGCTTGGTACGCAGGGCGACGTGATCGAGGGCCGGGCACTGCAACTCGACCGTGTCCTCCAGTACCAGCACACGGTCACCACTGCCGGCAACCTCGGCCAGCAGTGCATTGGCCAGGGTGGTCTTGCCGCTGCTGGTGCCGCCGGCTACCAGAATGTTTTGCCGCTCAGCCACAGCTACACGCAGGTACTCGGCCTGCGCGGTGCTGAGGATGCCGTCGACGACGTACTGCTGCAGCGGGATGACACCGGCGGCGCGCTTGCGCAGGGCGAAGGTCGGCCCGGTCACCACGGGCGGCAGCACGCCCTCGAAGCGCTCGCCCGTTTCTGGCAACTCGGCGCTCAGCAGCGGCTTACTGCGATGTACCTCCTGGCCGACATGCGCTGCCACCAGGCGGATGATCCGTTCACCGTCGGCGGCTGCCAGCTTACCCAGATGGGCGCGGCCAACAGACAGGCGATCCAGCCAGAGCACCCCGTCGGGGTTGAGCATCACCTCGACCACGTCAGGGTCTTCTAGGGCGGCAGCGATCTGTGGTCCTAGCGCTGTGCGCAGCATGCGCGTGCGGCGATCCAGGGAAGTTGCCGCTGCGCTCACTGCAGTGGAGGAAGAGCAGGTCATTGTTGCTCTCCTTCAGCTTGAGTACCGGCTCGAACTTCTTCTTGCGCGTCCCTGACCAGGCTGTGCCCGCGCTGCAGGTGACGCCCTAGTTGCTCGACGAACTGGGTGAAGCGCAGCTTTCCCTGCGCGCGTGCTGCTTCTTGATGAGCCTCGGGCACCGGCGTGCTGACTGTGAGGTAGTAGCGCACGTAAAGCGCCACGGTCTCGATCAGGATGTTCTGGTCACGCTCTAGGCGCTCGAACTGACGTGACAGCCGGTCCAGGCGCTTGGTCATGGCCACCTCGCGATGCTCGCCTGACTCGGGCGACAGCCAGGAGGCCAGTGCCGCCGCGATGATCGAGGACTTCGACACGCCCTTAGTGATCGCCAGTTCGTTCAGGCGCTTGGCATGCTCGGGTTGGATAAACAGGTTCAGGCGGGCTCGGCTCATAGTGCTATTCCATCGTCAGGGTCGAGTGCGGCCAGCCGCGCCACGCGCTGCAAGCGAGGATCCGGCTGGGTGGGGAAGGGGGCGAGAACGTCGTCTTCGTCGAGCAGAAACAGGTCGTTTGCCAGCTCGTCGTGATCTGGCAACTGGGCGAGCTCCGCCAACTCCGGCTGACGACGTGGGCCGCCGTCCTCGACGGTCTCGTCATCGCTCAGGTCGGCCGGCGACGCGGCAACGGCCACAGGCACGGCCAGGCCGCTCCAGTCGTCCGCGCGCGGCGCCGGTGCGTCGGCATATCTGCCCGGCTGCAAGCGCGGTGCCGGCAGTACCCGGCTTTGGAAGTTGGCGTCGGTGAAGTAGCGCAGCTTCTTCGCGCGTATCGGTGCGAGGCCGGAGGCCATCACCACGGCCTCGTCGCTAGGCAGTTGCATCACCTCGCCCGGGGTCAGTAGAGGGCGGGCTGTTTCCTGGCGCGAGACCATCAGGTGACCCAGCCAGGGCGCCAGCCGGTGGCCGGCGTAGTTACGCTGCGCGCGCAATTCGGTGGCGGTGCCCAAGGTTTCGGAGATGCGTTTGGCGGTGCGTTCGTCGTTGGTCGCGAAGGTCACCCGCACGTGGCAGTTGTCGAGGATCGAGTGGTTCTGGCCGTAGGCCTTGTCGATCTGGTTCAGCGACTGCGAAATGAGAAAGGCGCGCAGCCCATAGCCGGCCATGAAGGCCAGCGCTGTCTCGAAGAAGTCCAGTCGTCCCAGCGCCGGAAACTCATCGAGCATGAGCAGCAGCTTGTGCCGGCGCTCGATGCCATCGGAGCCGTCGAGCGACTCGGTCAGGCGTCGGCCGACTTGGTTGAGGATCAGGCGGATCAGCGGCTTGGTACGGCTGATATCCGAAGGCGGCACCACCAGGTACAGCGACACCGGATGCTCGGCCGAGATCAGGTCGGCGATACGCCAATCGCAGCGCGAGGTGACCTCGGCCACGGTCGGGTCGCGGTACAGGCCGAGGAACGACATGGCCGTGGACAGCACGCCCGAGCGCTCGTTGTCGCTCTTGTTCAGCACTTCCCGCGCCGCCGAAGCCACCACCGGATGCGGCGCAGCGCCCAGGTGCAGCGTGGTCATCATCCGGTGCAGGGTGAGCTCGAAGGTGCAGGCCGGATCGGAAAGGAAGTTGGCGACGCCGCGCAGGGTCTTGTCTTGGCCGGCGTAGAGCACATGCAGGATGGCACCGACCAGCAGCGCATGGCTGGTTTTCTCCCAGTGGTTGCGCCGCTCCAGCGCACCCTCAGGGTCGACAAGAACGTCGGCGATGTTCTGCACGTCGCGTACCTCGTGGGCACCGCGACGCACTTCCAGCAGCGGGTTGTAGGCGGCCGAGGCTAGGTCGGTGGGGTTGAACAGCAGGCAGTGGGAAAAGCGCGAACGCCAACCCGCGGTCAGGCTCCAGTTCTCGCCCTTGATGTCGTGGATGACCGCCGAAGCCGGCCAGGAGAGTAGGGTGGGCACCACCAGGCCGACACCCTTGCCCGAGCGTGTCGGCGCGAAGGTCAGCACATGCTCAGGGCCTTCGTGGCGCAGGTACTGGTCGTCGAACTGGCCGAGGAACACACCTACCGGTTGGGTCAGGCCAGCTTTGCGTACCTCGTCGGCATCGGCCCAGCGCGCCGAACCGTAGGTGGTGACGCGTCGTGCCTGGCGCGCGCGCCAGATCGCCATACCGATGGCCACCACCAAGGCCAGTAAGCTGCTGCAAGCGGCGATGCTGCCGCCGACGTTGAATATATCCGGTGCGTAGGCGTCGAAGACGAACCACCACTCGAACAGACGCCAGGGGTAATACACTGGCGTGCCCAGCAACTCGAACCAAGGCGCTCCCAGGCGTGGCTGATAACCGAGAGCGGCAGCCGTCCACTGCGTGGCACCCCACACCCCGGATAGGGTAATGGCCAACACCACCAGCACCTGGCCGTATAGCACCGTCGTCGCTTGCATTTCTGAACCCAATCTCCCAGACACAACGCACGGCACGTGGATGTGCCGCGGGCGAGAGGTTCGGTGCTGGATGAGGAGGGGTCAAAGACCGTTTCGGTGGGTACTAAGAAGGTTGGGGCAACACAGAATACTGCGGCGTTTGGCGGTTAAGCTCAGCAAGGTATGGTGCGCACGGTCGGTAGGTGTCGACCCTCAGTGGTCAGTCAAATCAGGCAGAAACCGGTCAAAAGCTGCCTGTTGTTACCGCCCAAAACTGCCAGTGTACTGTGGCAGGCTAATGGTCAAGTAGGTTCGGTTACCATTAAACGCTTTCGAGCGGCATCTCTTTTACACGCTCTTGAGACTCGGCGCAGTTTTGGGTCTAGCCGTCCGTCGAATCTCTGATCACTGCAACATCACAGAAATGTTTGCCTGAATCGCCCCTAGTTTCGTAGTCACTACCTAATCTCATTACGGCCGAGCCACCGACCGCTTCATGCCGGTTTCTGCCTGTTTTCACAGGCTGCTATGAACCGATTTCAGCGTTCTGTGATTGCTTGCAGAGGAGGGTTAGGCTTTTCAACCCGCTCTCAGCTACCTGTCTAGAAGGGTTGTGATCTGATTGACACTAATAATTTGCCCGCTCCAGATCATTTCAAAATGAGCGCTCTGGATGACCGAGGTAACAGGTCGCGGTGTCATCAGCGCCCAACAGATACTGCCGGGAGAGCGAACCGAGTGGTACCGCAGGCCCGTGTTCCCCACTCGTTTCACTTCGCTTCCCAATCGATTCGAGTGTGCGTAGTCGTCAGGCGCATAGATGGAGTCTGAAAGTGGCAGTGCGGTGGCGTCCCTCATCCCGCTGTCGCTGAAGCTGGCGGTCAGCCCTCTGAAGACGAAACGCTCATAGTTGAGTTCTGGCACGTTCGACCAGTAGCGCTCCTGGTGATGACGCACCTCGGCAATCGCGGTGTCCATTCTGTCGGCCAGGTAAAGCACGCCGAAGCTGCCATTGCTGAAGCGCGAGCCGGCCGGGTTGATGTGAGTGAAGGGCGCTGTTGCATACGAGCATCCGGGAATGCCGAACGGAATCTGGTCGCGCGGGATCAGCTCCAGACGACCAATTTCGTTCTGCAGCCGTGGATTGGTCAGCGCCTGGATCTGATAGAGGGCTTCGAAGTCCTCAGCGTCGGCGACGTCATCGAACAGGGCAATGGGCGGAAACTTGGAGTTGACCAAACGGTATGCCTGCAGGCTTTCACCTTCTAATACGGGAAGGTCGCCGAGCATTACCACTGAGCGCCTCGCAGCGCATCGATCCGCCGGAACGTTTCGTACAGCGAGATCATGTCGCCCTGCGCCATGATCTCGAGCGGCGCGCGGCCGTTGAAGAACGCGTTGTGGTTCTCCATCGAGGGGAAGCCGTAGACGTTCTCGGGGTTGTCGAACACAACGCGCAGTGCAGCGTGGATGTTCAGCACAAAACTAATGCGCTGCATCTGGTCGGGGTCCAGGCTCACCGCCCAGTCCGAATCCTTCTGGCTGGCGCGGGTGTAGGTGCTGCGGGAAATCCGCAGCACCCGGCAGGCCTGTTCGCAGGAGGCCTTCCACTTGCCCAGGATGTTCAGCGCCGCACGCAGGCCTGCTGCGCACTGGCTTTTCGAGAAGTCCTGAGCTTGGATGGTGGCAGCTGTCATGGGGGGAACCCTCGATTTAATCTGTAGATCGAAAAGTAGCACATTTTAATCTACAGATTAATGCTCGCCGTTTCACTGTCACCGGTTCTAGCGTCCATCTTCAGTGTCAGAGTGGAAGAGTTTGACAGGGTGCGGAGTGTAGGGTGTGCCTTTGCCCATAAAGCGTATGCGCTGGGCGTCGCCAACAGCGTTGCATTGGGCCTCACCCAACTTTGCCCGATTGTCCCGGCACTGCAGTCGCAGTTCCTTGAGCCGCTCGGGATTCTCTGCAAGCGCTTCAGCCGATTCAAACGGCATCGGCTTTTCGCATGCGCTGAGCAGCACGGCAGTCAGCAAAAACGATATTTTCTTCATCAAGCGATCTCCTTCTGTGATGCGTGATCGGGCAGCAGCGCCTGGCTTTCCGCCGGGCTCACCCGCCCGATAAAACGGGCCATTTGCTCGGCCGGTTCGCCTTCGCGCCGTATTAGGTAAGTGGTCAGCATGGTTGCGCAGCCGTCTAGCGGACGGGCCACGACATCCGGGTTGTTGAGTTCGGTAATACGCGCCAGGCTGGAGAAACCCAACCCGTAGCCCGCCGCGACCAGAGCCATCATCAGGTCCAAAGTGGGGACGCGGTCTGCGATGGTGAGCCTTGTATCCACGGTGCTCAGCACCCGCTGTAGTTGCTGCCAGAATCCTTCGCAGACCTCCGGATCGCAGAGCACCAGCGGATAGCGCACCACCTCCTCAAGCGGCACACGCCGATAGCTCAGTAGCGGGTGGCGAGAGGGTACCGTCACAACCAACGGGTCGAACCAGACCGGTTCAGCCACCAGCCCATCACCCACCTCGTCGGACTGAGCCAGCCCGATGTCAAAGAGGTCGTCGTTAAGGCCCCTGACCTGTTCGCTGAAGGTGACCTCCGACAGGCAGATTTCGACCTCAGGCTCTTCCTCCCGGCACTTGGCGAGCAAAGAGGCCAGGCGGGTCTGGGGAATACCATCGGATAGCGCAACGCGGATTCGGCCGCGGTAGCCGGCAGCCGCACTCTTGACGCTGGCCTTGGCCTGATCGACCACGGCCAGCACCCGCCGAGCCTCTTCCAAGAGCACCTTGCCGGCCCATGTCAGGCGCGTACGCCGTGTGGTGCGCTCGAATAGCTGTACGCCCAGACGGTATTCCAGTTCCTTGATGATCCGGGACAGGGGCGACTGTTCGATATGCAGCCGTGCGGCAGCACGGGCGAAATGCAGTTCTTCCGCGACGGCGATGAAACAGCGAAGGTGGCGCAATTCCACGGCCTTTTCTCCGTCAGTTGTAGGGTTCGGCTTGCACGTCGCCGTTCTCGTTCGCTTGGCGACGCAAGTTGATGATCTGCAGCACGGCGCCCAGCGCGGCGACACCACCCGCACTGGCGGCTAGGGTCCAGGTGGGCATCTGCAACAACAGCACGAAGCCGCCAGCCGCGGCGCCGATGGCACTGCCCAGGTAGAGCGCCGACTCGTTCAACGCGATGGCCAGGTTGCCGTCGCCCTGAGCTTGGCGCGCCAGGATCAACTCGTTGTTCTGCGGCACCTGCAGTGCCCAGCCGACCGCACCCCACAGGGCTATGGGCAACATCACCAGCCAGGTGCTGATGGCGGCCGTCAGCGGTAGCACGAACAGCGATGCAGCGAGGATCAGCATGATGGCGAAGGTCAGCACCGGCCCCTTGATGCGATCCACCAGCGGGCCGATCAGGAAGCTGCCCAGCACGCCGCCGATGCCCCAGACCCATAGATAAGGCGTGACCGAACGCACCGCGCCATAGGACGGGTCAGCCAGCAGTGGGGCAATGAAGGTGTACATGCCCAGGCTGGCGATGGCGGCCAGCAGCGACACCAGCAGGATGACCAGCACATGGCCGTCGCCGAGAATCGCAAGCTTTTGGCTCAACGTGGTGGCGGTAGCCGCCGGCAGGGCCGGGAGCTTCAGCAGCAGGCCGAGGAAGGCCATCAGGCCGAGCAGGGATACCAGCCACAGGGCGGCCTGCCAACCCAGCTGTTCAGCGATCAGCAGGCTGAGCGGCACGCCCAGCACCACGCCGCTGGCCATGCCGCCCATGATGATGGCGATGGCCTTGCCGCGGCGCTCCGGCGTGGATACGGCGGCCGAGGCGCCGATGCCCATGGCCAGGTAGACGCCGGCACCGATGCCCGCGATGGCGCGCCAGACCATCAGAGCGGTGAAACTCTCAGCCAGCGCGCTGGCGGCGTTGGCGATAATGAATAAGCCCAAAGCCAGCAGCATGCCGGCGCGTTGGCGACGCGCCGGGGTCAGGGCGACGAAGATCGGTGAACCCAGGCCATAGGCCAGGGTGAAGGCGGTTACCAGTTGGGCGGCCACCGCAACGGAGACTGCGAACGAGGCCTCGATCATCGGGATCAACCCGGCGGTGACATAGGAGGCCATGCCAAGGGCAAAGGCCCCCAGCGCTATCAAGTAGATGGGGGATTGGTTGGGTGTGCGCATACTCGGACTCCTTTGCGTTGCAGGAACGCGTAGGTGTTACAGCGAATGGCTGTGGCCCCGCACCGGGGCCACAGCCGGTTGGGGACTAGAGCTCGAGGCTGACGTCGTATTTGCTCAGCCAGGTGTTGAGGCCGACCGCCAACTCCATGCCCATGCGTTCGTACATGGGTGAGACGCTGCCGAGCGGCTTGGCCAGGGTTTGCTGGATACGACCGTTGTCGAGCAGGGGCATAACTGGCGCGTTGCGGTCCGCCTGGATGGCGCTCAGGGCATCACGCAGCGCCTGCTCGTAGGCCGGGTCCTGGGTTGAGGGGTAGGGGCTCTTGATTCGCTCGCTGATCGACTCCGGCAACAGGTCGCGGGTCGCCGCACGCAGGATGCTTTTCTCCCGACCGTCGAAGGCCTTCATCGCCCAGGGGATGTTGAAGGCGTACTCGACCAGGCGGTGGTCGCAGAAGGGCACCCGCACCTCAAGGCCGACTGCCATGCTCATACGATCCTTGCGATCCAGCAGGGTCTGCACGAAGCGGGTGAGGTTGACGTAGCTCATCTGCCGCATGCGCTGGTCGACCGCGCTCTCACCTGGCAGTACTGGCGCCTCTGAGATGGCCTGGGCGTAGCTGTCGCGCAGGAAGCTCTGCATGTTCAGTTGGGCCAGCAGCCCTTGGTCGAACAGGGTCTTGCCGTCGAAGTACTTGCCGGTGACCGAGGTCAGCCAGGGGAAGGTATCCGCCTGGATCGCCTCCGGATCGTGGAACCAGCGGTATCCGCCGAATACCTCATCCGCACTCTCGCCGGACAGCGCCACGGTCGAGTGCTTGCGGACCTCTTGGAACAGCCGGTAGAGCGAGGGCCACATGTCGCCCCAGAAAGCCGGTGGCAGGTCGAGGGCGCGGACGACCTGCGCACGCAGCGCCGGGTCGGCCAGCTCGCGGCTGTCGAGGATGATCTCTTGGTGGCTGGAGCGGATCTTCTCCACCAGGTCGCGCACGAAGGGCGCATCCGGCGTGCCGCGCACAGCATCGCCGGTGAAGCCACTGCCGTCGAACACCGCATGGCCTGGTGTCTTCACCATCTCCAGGATCTCGCGCAGACCATCGGCACGCACCTTGCGCGGTACCAACGGGTTGGCCAGCAGTGCCTTGGGTTCGGAGCCGAACACCACGCCGTCTGAGGTGGGGAAGTAATACAGAGGCTTGACGCCCATACGGTCGCGTATCAACAGCAGCTCCTGCGAGCGCAGGTCCCAGATGGCGAAGGCATACATGCCGTTGAGCCGTTCGACAAAGGCCTCGCCCCATTCGAGATAGGCTCGAAGCACTACCTCGGTGTCGCTGCGGGTCTCGAAGCGGTGACCGAGTCGCTGCAGCTCGGTGCGCAGCTCGCGGAAGTTGTAGACCTCGCCGCTGTAGGTAATAGCGGCGGCCTCACGAGGGCCACCGTGCAGGGCGGTCATCGGCTGGCGACCGCCCTCCAGGTCGATGATCGACAGGCGCCTATGGCCCAGACCGACCGGGCCGTCAATCCACAGGCCGCCCGCATCCGGCCCGCGGAGGGCCATGGTGTCGGTCATGCGCTGCAGGGTGTCGCGTTGCGTTTCCAGGTTCTGGCTGTAGGACAGCCATCCAGCGATTCCACACATAGTCGTTCTCCTTGTGATTGGGTTACCCGAGGCTTTCCAGGTCGCTGTCCTCGGCCAGCAGCACGCGCGTCTCGCCATGGACGTAGCGCGCCGGTGCTGGGGTTTGGGCATGGGTTTCTAGGTCGTTGAGCAGGCGCTGCAGCGCCACGGCGGTGTCGAGGCCGGCGAAGGGCTGGCGGGGCGGCTCCTTGAGGGCCACGGCGCGCACCACCTGCCGGCACAGACGAAACAGCTTGTGCAGGGTGTCCAGGCCAGGCTCGTCGGGAGCGGTGGCAAACTCGTGCAACAGCTCCTCGACGCCGTTGGCGCCGCGCGTCCAGATCCGCAACTGGTCGTGATCCCAGCGTGGCGTGTCGAACACCAGGCGCGCATGGATCAGCCGGGCGTCGCGGTCGACGAAGCTGAAGTCCACGGTGCGCTGGCGCACGATGTTGACGAAGCTGGCGTAACCGGTGACCCGCGCCTCGCCCAGGCTGGCGGTGAGTTGCACGGTGTCGAGTACCTCTGCGCCGGAGATGGAGAAATCCGAGCGCACGCCGAGCGCGCCATCGAGCTGGAGCTCGCCGGCGCGCGGGCAGATCCAGCCCACCAGATCCAGGGCATGGATCACCTCGCTGGTCACGCCGCAGGTGGGGCGGTAGTCATTGATGCGATCCTTGCCCCAGTGGAAGCAGGCGCGCACCAACTGCCAGTCGCGACGCTCGACCCACTCCCGCAACTGCTGGGTTGCGTCCGAGTAGCGCTCCACCAGATCCAGAGCAAAGCCGTCGACCTGATCCAGTGCGCCGAGCAACTCGCCCAGATCGTCGCCCGGCGTGGTCAATGGCTTCTCGCAGAGTACGAAGCCGCGGTAGCCGGCCAACTGCTTGAGCACGGGCGCATGGCTGTGGTCGTTGGCGCTGACTACCACGATGTTCGGCGCAAAGGCATCCAGCGCCTGTTCAACACTGTCGAAGTAGGGGATATCGGTCACTTTTTGCCGGCGCCCGACATAAGCCAGCGACAACGGTAGTCCGGTGCTCGTGGCGATATGCTCGAAGGCGCGGCGGTAACGGTTGCCGGCGTAGCCCAAACCGATGATCAGGATCTTCATGCCGAGGCCTCCTGACGGATCAGCAGGCGCTCGTCGCTGACGACGAAGCCAAGGGCTTGATACAACGTGCCGGCGCCCTCAGTGCTTTGCAGCACCACACAGCCGACGCCGCGGTTGGTGAACCAGCGCAGCAGGTGCTGCATCAACTGCTTGGCGATGCCACGGCCGCGCCACTGCGGTTCAACCACCACTGATTGCACCCAGCCAGACAGGCCGTTGAGGCAGCCTGGTGCCGGGGCGCGCTGGTCGATGATGGCGGTCGCGCAGCCCAGCACCTGGCCGGATTCCTTGTGCTCGGCGGTGAGGATCTGCACACAGTCGCTCTCGCTCAGGCGGCTGCTCAGCCAGGGGCGGTAGGCCGCCCGCCAGCGTGCCGCGTCTTCCGGCGTCTTGCTCGAATAGCTGGCGGCGGTGCCGTCCAGCAGATAGGCGCGCAGTTCCACCAGACTGGCCAGGTCAGCCTGAGTCGCCGGGCGCACGTTGAAGAAGGAATGGTCCATTTCAGGCCACCTCCGCAGCGAACACCTCGGAGGCCAGCGGGATGCTGAAGTGGTCGAATGTCTCGCGTAGCGATACCGCCAGGTGCTCGATCTGCTCGTCGCTGTGATTCGGCGTAGCGTTGACGCGAAAGCGCTCGGTCCCTACCGGCACGGATGGATAGTTGATCGGCTGCAGGTACACGCCATGGTTATGCAGCAGGCGTTCGGCAGCTGCCTTGCACCGCTTGGCCTCACCTACCAGCACCGGCAGCACATGGGTTTGTGAGCAGGGCATCACCGGCACGTCCTAGTGCTTGAGGCGCTCGCGCAGCTTGACCGTCTGGCGTTGCAGGGCGTCGCGCTCGTTGCTGCCTGCCTTGAGATGCTCGACGCTGGCCAGGCAGCCTGCGGTAATTGCCGGCGGCAGCGAGGTGGTGAAGATGAAACCGGTGGCGAAGGAGCGCACTGCATCGACGATCACCTGTGTCGAGGCGATGTAGCCGCCGATCACGCCGATGGCCTTGGCCATGGTGCCCTGGATGATATCCACCTGTTCGGCAACGCCCAGTTCGGCGGCGATGCCTGCGCCGCGCGGACCGTACATGCCCACTGCATGTACCTCGTCGAGGTAGGTGAGGGCGTTGTAGCGCTTGGCGACCGCGACGATTTCGGCGATGGGGGCGATATCGCCGTCCATCGAGTAAATGGATTCAAACACCACGATCTTCGGCTGCCCCTGCGGGTAGCTGGCGAGAATCTGCTCCAAATCCTCGACGTCGTTGTGGCGGAAGATCTTGCGCTCGTTGGGTGTAGAGCGAATGCCGTTGACGATAGAGGCGTGGTTCAGTTCGTCGCTGATCACCACGCAGTCAGGGATACGCCGAAGCAGGCACTGGAGGGTGGCATCGTTGGAGCCAAAACCAGTGGGGAAGACCAGCGCTGCTTCCTTGCCATGCCAGTCGGCGAGGCTTGCTTCCAAGCCTGCATACACTTCGTGTGAGCCGCCGATATTGCGTGATCCGCCGGAGCCCGCACCGTAGGCATCCAGCGCCTTGTGCATCTGTTCGCGCACTGCGGGATGTTGTGACATTCCGAGGTAGTCATTGCTGCACCAGACCACCACCGGTTCTTGCTCACGGCCGTCCAGTTTGGCCAGCGGGTACTGGCCACAGATGCGGCTGAGGGTGGTGAAGGTGCGGTACTGGTTGGAGGACTTCAATGTCTCCAGTTGTTCCCGAAGAAGTGCTTGGTACATCCGTTTATCTCCTTAGCGAGTTGATGACACGTCTCTGTGTGGTTCCTCATCAAGCGAGAGCCCTGGCACGAGTAATTGCGGCCAGGTCGGGATATTCTTCTTGAGATTTATAGGGGTTACAATTTGACTGTTTATCCTAGTACTGGAGGTAATCGGATGAGCGCGCCTCGCACAGCAGAACGCACTCGGGTAGAGCTGGCCGAATTCCTGCGTAGTCGCCGCGAACGTCTTTCACCGGAGGAGCTGGGGCTGCCCGCCGGCAGTCGGCGGCGCACGCCGGGGCTGCGCCGCGAGGAGGTCGCGGCCTTGGCCGGGGTGGGTTTGTCTTGGTACACCTGGCTGGAACAAGGGCGGGACATCAGCGTGTCTGCGACCTTCCTCGACAACCTCTCGCGCACGCTCAAGCTGGACGCCACTGAGCGTCGTCACCTGTTCCTGCTCGCGCACCAGCGCCTTCCGCCAGAGCCGGGCAGAACCTGGTGCACGGTGCCGGCGCTGGTTCATCGACTGATGGCCGATCTGCCTTTACGTCCGGCTTATGTGCTTAACCTGCGGTGGGATGTACTGGCCTGGAACGCCGCAGCGGACCGGGTGTTTGGCTTCTCTGCGTTGTCGGCGGATCGCCGCAACCTGCTGTGGATGCTGTTCACCAGCCCGGCCATGCGTGAGCTGTTTAACCCCTGGGATGAGCAGGCGCTGCAGATCCTCTCCAGCTTCCGCCGCGACTTCGTACGGGCGACCCAGGATCCAGATATCGCCGCGTTGGTGAAGGACCTGGAGAAGGCCTCGCCGGACTTCAGGGACTGGTGGCGGCAGCAAGACATCCACGGCCTCTGCCAGGGGATACGCCACTTACACGTCGAAGCAGTTGGCCACGTGGTGTTCGAGCACACCACGCTGACCATCGACGAGGATCGCCACCTTCGATTGGTCTACTACGCGGCTAAGGAGGGCTTATCGCAGGGGGCGGCCTTTGAACACTGGTTACAGCAGGAGCCGGCGCTGGTATAGGCCCCGACGCCTATCGCTCAACCAACCGACGGCCCGCGCTGGCGACCCAGTTGCCAGGACACGCTATTGCCCTGAATCACCGCCGACACGCTCTGTCCGAGCTTCTGCTCGATCACCGGCTTCCACGGCACCAGGCTGAAGCCGATGCCATCGTCGAGCAGGGCATAACGGCCGCTGGCCAACTGCATGCTGCGCCGGTAGGTTCCGCTGACTCGCTGGCCTTCGACCGCAGGATGGTACCGCAAGCCCGTCTCTGTCGAGTTCTTGTTCGTAGCAGTAGCCAGTTCGTTCCGGAGATATTTACACGCTCTCGGCCGGTCTTAGTTACTGCATGTTCCGTCAGGTTAATCGCATCAGAGATTACCGTACGTTTTAACTACGAAGGGGTTGGGGCGACCTTCCAGCTCGCTGAAGAGCCAGTCCTGGAAACTTCGGATCTTGGGGAGCTCCACTCGTGACCTCAGAAGATTGAACGTATAGCCCTGTACCTTGGGCCCTACCAGGCCCAGCGGTGCCACCAGTTGTCCACTGGCCAGCTCACGCTGCGCCAGTAGCAGGCTTTCGAGGCATATTCCCAAGCCATCCACGGCTGCGCTGATGGCCATGAACGAGCGATCGAAGCGTGGTCCGCGTGAGATATCCAGCGGCACTTTGCGGTGCTGGCGCATCCAATCGCGCCAGCTGATCAGGCATACCTCGCTGTGGATCAGGGGGTGATGTCGCAGATCTTCAGGCGCCCGGATTGCGTGTTCCCCATCCGCAAGTGATGGTGCGCAGAGCGGCACGATGGTCTCTGCAGGGAAGGGCAGTACCATGGTGCCGGCGGGCTGCAGCCGTTTCATGCCATAGCGGATATCGATGTCCACGCCCTGAGTGAGCAGGTCGGCAGGTGCTGGATACGAAGAATTCAGCCGCACGTCTATGTCCGGCTCCAAAGCGCTGAACCGTGCCAGTCGGGGCATCAGCCACTGGGTGGCGAAACTGGGTGTCGAGTGCACAGTGAGGACGTCGCTTTTGGCGGTGCGCCCCAGCTCGCGGGTCGCCATATCGATTCTGGCAAATGCCGCCGAGATTTCTTCTGCGTACACACGGCCGGCATCGGTCAGCACCACCGCGCGATGCACGCGATGGAACAAGCGAACACCAAATTGCTCCTCCAGCAGCTTTATCTGATGGCTGACCGCTGAGGGGGTGACGAAGAGCTCCTCCGCTGCCAACGCAAAGGAAGACAGGCGTGCCGCTGCCTCGAAGGCCTGAATTGCCTTGAACGAAACTCGGTTTTGCATGGTGTTTTCACATTAGCTCAATTCATCTATCTGCCTTAACTATTCGTTTGAGCTCAAAAAATCAAGGGAATAGGCTTTCTCCCACTCGCCAAGCGGACCGTTGAGGCGCTTGGCAGGCCTGGAGATTCAAGCTCCAACCGAGACGAATGAAGTTACGGCTGCATCATGCGCCGGGCTATATCAAGGAGAACTGCGTGCAGAACAATAATTCTTCCGTCCACACCAGGGTTGCCGAAGGCGCCTACCGCATCCGCCGCTTTGCGCTGCAGATGGGCGAGGTGCAGGGGCAGGGATATGTCGGCCAGGCACTGGGTTACGCCGATGTGCTGGCGACCGCCTACTGCCATGCGCTGAACCTGCGCCCCGAAGACCCAAAATGGGAGGGCCGCGACCGCTTCCTGCTGTCCCACGGTCACTACGCCATCGCCTTCTACGCGGCACTGATAGAAGCGAAGGTCATACCCGAGGAAGAACTCGAGACCTACGGCAGCGATGACAGTCGCCTGCCGATGTCGGGCATGGCGACCTACACGCCAGGCATGGAAATGTCCGGCGGCTCGCTGGGTCAGGGCCTGCCGATTGCTGTGGGCATGGCGCTCGGCCTGCGCCTGAAGGGCAACCCGGCTTTCGTCTACAACTCGATGTCCGATGGTGAGCTGGACGAAGGCTCGACCTGGGAAGCAGCGATGAGCGCGGCTCACCATGGCCTGGGTAATCTGATCTGCCTGGTCGACATCAATAACCAGCAGGCCGATGGTCCTTCGACCAAAGTCATGGGCTTCGAGCCGCTCGCTGACAAGTGGGCTGCGTTTGGCTGGCATGTGCAGCGTGTGAACGGCAACGACCTCGCCGCTGTGATCGCGGCCTTCGACACCGCACGCAACCTCAGCGAAGACAAACCCCGCGTGATCCTTTGCGACACCCTGATGGGCAAGGGCGTGCCGTTCCTAGAAGCTCGTGAGAAGAACCACTTCATTCGTGTCGACCAGGCCGAGTGGCAGCAAGCCCTCGACATTCTTGATCAAGCCCAGGAAACTGCCCAATGAGCACCACCGCCAAGAAACCACGCTTGACTACCTCGGCGATGATCGCGTCGATTGCCTCCGAAGGGCAGCGCGTGCAGGCAGCCCCCTTCGGCAAAGCTCTTGTCGAGCTGGCCGCCAACCGCCCCGAGATCGTTGGCCTGACCGCCGATCTGGCCAAGTACACCGACCTGCACCTGTTCGGCCAGGCCTATCCGGATCGCTTCTTCCAGATGGGCATGGCCGAGCAATTATTGATGGCTGCGGCAGGCGGAATGGCCAAGGAAGGTTTCGTGCCGTTCGCCACCACCTACGCGGTGTTCGGCACACGTCGCGCCTACGACTTCGTGCATCAGGTGATTGCCGAGGAAAACCTCAACGTCAAACTGTGCTGCGCCTTGCCTGGTCTCACCACCGGTTACGGTCCCAGCCACCAGGCCACCGAAGATATCGCGCTGATGCGTGGTATTCCGGGCATGACCATCGTCGACCCCTGCGATGCCCTCGACACCGAACAGGCCGTATCGCAGATCGCCAACCACAAAGGCCCGGTTTACATGCGCCTGCTGCGCGGCAACGTGCCGTTGGTGCTCGACGAGTACGGCTACAGCTTCGAACTGGGTAAGGCCAAGATGCTGCGAGACGGCCGTGATGTGCTGGTGATCTCGTCCGGCATCCTGACCATGCGCGCTCTGGAAGTGGCCAAGGCATTGGAAGCGGACAAGGTCGACGTCGGCGTGCTGCACGTACCGACCATCAAGCCGCTCGACGTGGCGACCATCCTGCGTGAAGCAGGTCGCGCCGGGCGTCTGGTCGTGGTGGCAGAAAACCACAGTGCTATCGGCGGGCTCGGCGAAGCCGTCGCGACGGCACTGCTGACTGCCGGCGTGACCCCGCAATTTCGTCAGATTGCGCTGCCCGATGCCTTCCTCGATGCCGGTGCGCTACCGACTCTGCATGACCGCTACGGAATTTCTACCGAAACCATGACGGCCACCATCAAAGGCTGGCTCGGCTGAACGCAGCGCCAGGCTAACCCATTTTCCAAGCGCCGGTTGCCGGCGCTACTGCGAGGATCTTTTGTATGAACAACGCTCTTCTTCTCGACGGCAAAGTCGCTATGATCTCGGGTGCGGCTTCGGCTCGTGGCATCGGCCTGGCCACCGCTCGCCTGTTCGCCAGCCACGGCGCCAAGGTGGCGATTCTCGATCTGGATGAAGGCGCCGCCATCGAAGCGGCTGCTGCCATCGGCCCCGAGCACCGTGGTTATGCCTGCAACGTGGCGGACAAGGACGCTTGCCTCAAGGCCACCGAGCGCGCCATCGCCGACTTCGGTCGCATTGATGTGCTGATCAACAACGCTGGCATCACCCAGCCTGTGAAAACCCTCGAGATCGACCCGGCGAGCTGGGACCGCATCCTCGACGTCAACCTGCGCGGTGTGCTGTACCTGTCTCAGGCCGTCATTCCGCACATGCAGGCGCTGGGCAGTGGTTCGATCGCCTGCATGTCCTCGGTATCGGCCCAGCGCGGCGGCGGTATCCTCGGCGGCCCGCATTACTCTGCGGCCAAGGCCGGTGTGCTGGGCCTGGCCAAGGCCATGGCGCGCGAGTTCGGCCCGAGCAACATCCGCGTCAACTGCGTGACTCCCGGCCTGATCCAGACCGACATCAGCTCTGGCAAGCTCAGCGATCAGCAGAAGGCCGAGATCGCCGCCAGCATCCCGCTCAATCGTCTGGGTAATGCCGAGGAGGTGGCGGGTGTCTACCTGTTCCTCGCATCGAATCTGTCGGCTTACATCACCGGTGCGGTGATCGACGTCAACGGAGGCATGCTCATCCACGGTTGAGTAGCGCCGGGTTCGACACGTGCGAGTACTGCTACAGGGCTCGCGCGGACGATCTGAAACAAGCAAGACATGCAGACAATATCAATAAGAAACGCAAGGTAAAGCTCATGAAAAAGACACTGATTGCTGTCGCCGCAACCTTTGCATTGGCTACTGCCTCCACCAGTTGGGCGCAGCAGGTTTTGCGCCTCTCCCATAACGCCGCGCCGGGCAACCCGAAAGCGGTGGCATCCCTGAAGTTTGCCGAGTTGGTTGAGCAGAAGACCGAAGGTCGGGTCAAGGTCGAGGTAGGTGGCAGCGCGCAGTTCGGCGATGACGTCGAGTCGCTGACCAACATGCGCCTGGGCTCGTTGGCTTTCAGCACCAACTCCCAAGGCAGCACGGCAGGCGTGGTGCCTGAGTTCAACGTGGTCGGCCTACCGTTCCTGTTCCGCGATCTTGAGCATGCTTACAAAGTGGTCGATGGCCCGGTAGGTGCCAAGCTCGACGAGGCTGCCAACAAGAAAGGTTTGGTGGTGCTGGCGCTGTGGGATAACGGCATCCGTCACACCAGCAACAACAAGCGTCCCATCGTCAAACCGGAGGATCTGCAGGGCATCAAGGTGCGTACACCGCCGGATGCCATGACCCTCGACATCTTCAAGGCGCTCGGCGCCAACCCAGGCCCGCTGGCCTTCTCCGAACTGTACATCGCCCTTCAGCAGGGTGTGTTCGATGGCCAGGAGAATCCACTGATGAACATCTATTCGTCCAAGCTCTTCGAGGTGCAGAAATACATCTCACTGACCGGGCACAAGTACGAGACCACACCACTACTGGCCAGCAAGATGATCTGGGCCGGTCTGTCCAAGGCCGATCAGGTGGCGATCAAGGAAGCGGCGGTGGAGGCCGGCAAACTCAACCGCGAGATGTCGCTGGCGGCCGATATTGAACTGCGTACCAAGCTGACCGAGGCCGGTGTGGCGATCAACGAGATCGACCAGGTTGCATTCGCTGCCAAGACCCAGTCGGTCTACGACAAATGGTCGAAGCAATACCCCGAGCTGGTTGAGCTGATCGTCTCAGAAGCAGGTAAGCAATGATGACCGTCCAAACCTCCAGCAACGACTCGTTGCAGTCCGGCGCTTTGGCGCAGATGGCGAGGTGGTTGGATAACGTGATCGTGGTGCTCAGCGTAGTCGTCGTGATCACGGCGCTAGTGGCTATGTTCGTATCGTTGATGGCCGAGGTTGTGGTGCGCTACCTGACCAATCAGGGCATGGGCTGGCCCACCGAGATGCCCAATATCCTGTTCCCCTGGCTGGTGATGGGCGGCATCGTTCTCGCTGCCCAACGTGGTCAGCACATCGCTGTCACCGCCATCCAGAGCTGGATTGGTCGAGGTGGCAATCGGGTGTTGCTGATCGGCCATCAGGTGTTGATCTGCGCCACTTTTTTCTACCTGGCCTGGGTTGGTCTCGATGTGATTGAGATCACCGGTGGTGAGATCTATCCAGTCACCGGAATCTCGGCCAAGTGGGCGTATCTGGCCATGATCGCTGGCTTCGTTGGCCTTGCCTTCACCGCATTCACCACGTTGGTTCACCTGCTGTACGCCGGTGATCCCCTGGCTGTTCGCGCACATCAAATCGAGGACGACGTATGACGCTCATGATGCTTCTGGTCTTCGCCGTGCTGCTGGCGCTGGCGTTGCCGGTCGGCTACGCGTTGCTGATCAGCTCGGGAATTGCGGCTGTCACCGTCGGCGGCATCCCCAGCGTAGCGGCGATCGTGAAGATCTTTCAGCCCACGCAGAGTTTTCCGCTGCTGGCGATTCCGTTCTTCATGCTCTCGGGCAGCCTGATGATGGGTGGCACGCTGGGCAAGCGCCTGATCGATTTCGCCACCATGCTGGTCGGCCGTTTTCATGGCGGGCTTGGCCAGGTCACGGTGGTCGGATCGACCGTATTCGGCGGGGTTTCCGGCTCGGCGGTGGCAGAGGCGTCGGCGCTGGGTTCGATGTTGATTCCTTGGCAGAAACGCGAGGGCTATCCAGGCGCTTTTGCAGCTGCCGCCACGGCCTCGTCGGCGACCATCGCCGGGCTGATTCCGCCGTCGATTCCACTGATTCTCTATGCTGCTGTGTCCAACCAATCGATTGCTGCGCTGTTTCTCGCTGGCTTGGTTCCAGGGCTACTGCTGTGTGTCGGTTTCATGCTGACTTGCTATCTGTCGGGCCGCATGCGTGGTTTCAAACGTCTGGCCAGTGAAGTCACCTTGAAGGGCGTTCTGCGCGTGACCGTTGCGGCAGCGCCGGCACTGGCTATGCCAGCCTTCATCGTGATCCTGCTGCGCGCCGGTATCGCCACGCCGACCGAGGTCAGTGTGCTGGCCGTGTTCTACGGTTTGATGGTGAGCATGTTGGTCTATCGCGACCTGACCCTGCGTCGACTCTACGACGCGCTGGTACACACAGCGATCACCACCGGTGTGGTGATGCTGGTGATCGCCGCCTCGAACCTGGTGGGCTATGTGCTTACCGTCGAATCGGTACCGACCGCCGTGGCCGAATGGACCGAGCGAACCCTGAGTTCGCCGTGGATGGTCATCCTCATGCTCAACCTGATCATGGTTGTTGTGGGCATGTTCCTCGACCTGCCGGCGGCGATCCTGCTGCTGGGGCCGACCTTCGTCGCCATCGGCAACGCCATCGGTCTCGACCTGACCCAGCTCGGCATCATGATGGTGGTCAACCTGAGCATTGGCCTGTTTACCCCACCGGTGGGCACCACGCTGTTCATCGCCTCGGCGATTTCGCACGAGAAGGTTGGGGCAGTGGTGCGCGAGCTTTGGCCGTTCTATCTAGTGGCGATCATCGTGCTTGGTCTGGTCTCCTTCGTGCCTGCTTTCACTCTCGATTGATCGGTGCGCCCCGGTTCATGCCGGGGCGCGTCCTGCAAGGAATTCCCATGACTACGATTGCATTTGCCGGGCTTGGTTCGATGGGGCTGCCCATGGCCAAGAACCTACTCGCCGCCGGCCACGTTGTGCGCGGTATCGATCTCAACCCTGTGGCGCTGGCCACGCTTGCCGAGGCGGGCGCGGAGCCAGCAACTGACGCAGCCTCTGCTGTCAGCGGTGCCGATGTGCTGATCCTGATGGTGGTCAACGCCGCCCAGGCCGAGCAGGTACTGTTCGATAACGGCGCGCTGGATGCGCTGACCGACAATGGCATCGTCTGCCTGATGGCCACCTGCCCTCCTGCTGCGGTCGAGCGCATTGCCGAGCGGGTGAGGACTGCGGGGCGCCGTTTCGTCGATGCCCCTGTGTCGGGCGGCAGCGCTGGCGCCATCGCCGGTTCGCTGACCATCATGGCTGCTTGTGAGCGCGCCACCTTTGAAACGGTGCAGCCGGTGTTCCAGGGCATTGGCCAGCGTATCTTTCACGTCGGCGAGCGAGCCGGGCAGGGGGCTACGGTTAAGGCCGTCAACCAACTGCTGTGCGGCGTGCACATAGCCGTGGTCGCCGAAGCCTTTGCGCTTGCGGCCAAGGTCGGTGTCGATCTGCAGGTGCTGCTGGAAATTATGGGCGGTTCGGCGGCATCAAGCTGGATGCTCAAGGATCGCGGCCCGCGCATGCTGCAGGCCGAACCCGAGGTCAGCAGCGCGGTGGACATCTTCGTCAAGGACCTGGGCATCGTCCTCGAAGCCGGGCGCGACGCGCAGGCCGCGCTGCCGATTGCCGCCGTGGCACACCAACTGTTCCTCGCCACCTCCGGGCGTGGCGAGGGGCGGGTTGATGACAGCCAGGTCATTCGCAGTTACTACGCCCTCAACGGCACACCCACGCAGGGCTGAGTCGCCCAGCACCACCCACTCGCCAGCGGCTAAGGTTGCCCCATGCTCGTGCAGATCGTGAGCATCGTATTCCCTGTATTCACGGTCATCGCGGTTGGCTACCTGTATGGTCGCAAGCATCGTCCTGACATGCTTGCGACCAACCAGGTCAACATGGGCATCTTCGTGCCCGCATTGATCTTTTCGGCGCTGGCGGGCAAGAGCGTCGATCTGGCCGAGGTGCAGATTATCGCTCTCGGTGGTCTGGTCATCGTGCTGGGTTCCGGATTGCTCGGTTGGCCCATCGCCCGCCGACTGGGCTATGAACCGAAGACCCTGCTGCCGCCAATGATGTTCAAAAATGCAGGCAACATGGGCCTTCCGCTGCTGTTGTTCGCTTTTGGCGAGCAGGTTCTGCCGGCGGCGGTGGTGCTGTTTCTGGTGGAAAACGTCCTGCATTTCGCAATCGCCAGTTGGTGGCTCGGGCGTAATGCCAAGGTGTGGGGGCTGTTCCGTGAACCGGTGATCATCGCCGGTATTGCCGGTGTTCTTGTGAGCATGACAGGTATCGCGCTGTGGCCGCCTTTTCTGGCCTCGATAAAGATCATTGCTGATGTGTCCACGGGGTTGATGCTGTTTTCCCTTGGTGTGCGCCTGAACACTGCGCCCTTCGCGCAATGGCGCATCGGCATTGTTGGAGCGGTGGCTACACCACTGACCGGCATGCTGATTGCCTACCTGTTCTGCCTTGTCTTCGGGCTGTCGGATCGTGAGACGGACATCCTGCTGATCTTTGGCGCGCTGCCGCCAGCGGTACTCAACTTCATGTTCGCCGAGCGATATGCTCAGGAGCCGGAGAAAGTGGCGTCGATCGTGATCCTGGGCAATCTGGTTGCTCTGTTTTCCATTTCGCTGGCGCTGGCCTTGCGGCTGGCATAAATTTATCGACTATGAACCTAAATTTTACGCAAGGCAGCCGGGGTTCTACTCCTTTCATAGGCCGAGTGCTTCTGACCCAAGTCGCGTAGTATTGCCGCAAGCGATGGCAATCAACTGCCAGCCGACTTTCTTCCTGTCCAGCAGGTAGCAAGAAGCCCTGTCAGGCTCGTTCGACTGCTGCGGATTGAGTGTTCGGCTTCCCCGCTTTGTCGGCAGACCGCAGCAACCTGCTGTGGATGCTGTTCACCAGTCCGGCCATGCGCGAGCTGTTCAACCCCTGGGATGTGCAGGCCCTGCAGATCCTCTCCAGCTTCCGCTGAGACTTCGTACGGGCGACCCAGGATCCCGATATCGCCGCGTTGGTGAAGGACCTCGAGAAGGCTTCGCCGGATTTTAGGGACTGGTGGCGGCAGCAAGACATCCACGGTCCCTGCCAGGGGATACGCCATTTGCACATCGACGCAGTTGGCCACGTGGTGTTCGAGCACACCACGCTGACCATCGACGAGGATCGCCACCTTCGATTGGTGTACTACGCGGCTAAGGAAGGCTCATCGCAGGCGGCAGCCTTTGAACAGTGGTTACAGCAGGAGCCAGTGCTGGTGTAGCACAGGCGTCCTTTGCTCAACCGATTGATGGTCCGTGCTGGCGACCCAGTTGCCAGGAAACGCTATTGCCCTGAATCACCGCCGACACGCTCTGTCCGAGCTTCTGCTCGATCACCGGCTTCCATGGCACCAGGCTGAAGCCGACGCCATCGTCGAGCAGGGCATAACGGCCGCTGGCAAGCTGCATGCTGCGCCGGTAGACCCCGCTGACTCGCTGTCCCTCGACCGCAGGGCGATAATACATGCCCGTCTCGGTCGAGATGTCTTGCGCCGCCGCTGTCAGTTCCCGCCCACGCAATGTGGCCAGTAGGTTGCGCGCAAGCATCACGCGCTTGTCCCGGCGCTCTGCAAAGCCCTGTTCCACGAGGAAGTCGGTACGCTGCCTTAGCGCCTCGCGTACCTCCCTGCCGAAACCTTGGTCAGCGAGCTCACGATTACCGCCAATCAGTTGCTGATCCAGCCAGGTCGCACCAACGGCACGGACCTGCTGTTCGATGGGTAGCGGTGTGCGTAGCTCAACGGCAACATCGCCCAGGCGGCGAGCATCATGCTGCTGGCCTCTTTGCGGAAGGTCGGCCGGCACCTGCCATATTCCCTCGGACAGCCGCTCGACGATACCGGCTCGGCGCAGGGCTTCTAGGCGCCGTTCATGGCGCTCGACCAAAGCCTCAGGATCTGTCCCTTGTACTGCCTGTGACCGTGCCAAGGCCAGGTGATGATCGGTGCGATACAGGCCGCCCGCAGTCAGCGATGCAATCGACCGATCCACTGCGCGCGGCTCGCACAAACTGTGTGTTTCCACCAGGCCACCAATGGGGTAGTCGGCCAGCTCCGCGCGGGCAGGTAGGGCCAGGTAATGCGCCTTGCCGTCGAGGCCATCGACCACCAGATAGCCGCGGTCGTTGAGCTCGTCGGCCAGCCCCTTGGCCACAATCCGACCGACCACCTCTGGGCTACCCTTGCCCGGTTCGAAGACTGCCAGCTCCTGTCTCACGCCACCCATCGCGCGCTGCATCGTGCGCACGATATCGCCACGCTCGCCCATGGCACGCAGAGTGGCCTCGACGTCGTCACGCAGGATCCATTGTCCGGGCCGGACTTCATGCGCCAGCTCAAGCTTCTGCAACTGCTGGAGCCGGCCGATCAGCAGTTGCCGGCGTGGATGGTTGGCGAGCCCCTTCAGGCTGAGTGCGCCGGCCTGGCGTTCGCGCAACAGGGTGCGATCCAAACTGGTGAAGCGCTCCTGCTGCACCTCGCGTTGCAGGCTCTGCTGTATCTCCAATTCAGTACGCGGGCCGAGCCATTCGGTAGCCAGCTCTGAGGCACGGTTGCGCATGCCCTCGGCGATGTAGCCGCGGGCGATTACCAGATCCTTACCGGTGTCGTCCTTGCCGCGCAGGACGATGTGGGTGTGCGGGTTGTCGGTGTTCCAGTGGTCGACCGCGACCCAGTCGAGGCGGGTGCCGAGGTCGGCTTCCATCCGGCTCATCAGGTGGCGGGTGTAAGTGCGCAGGTCGTCCAGTTGCTCGGCATCCTCGGGCGAGACGATGAAGCGAAACTGATGGCGGTCATCCCGGCCGCGCTCCTCGAATGCGTTGAGGTCGGCTTGGTCGGTTAGGGGGCCGTAGCCCTGGCCCGGCTCACCCTCGCGGCTGACACCGTCCCGCTCGATATAGCGCAGGTGGCTGAGCGTCGAGCGTTTGCCCGCCTGGCGCAGGTTCACCAAGCGCGTCTTGATGGTGACGCGGCGGGCGTTGGTCGGCAGTTGCTGCGCGCTGAAGCGAGCGACGACATGCCCGCGGCCGAGGCGAGCGCCGGGCTGGTGGCCTGCCTTGCGTGGCTTGCCGGTGCCCGCCTTGTTGGCCTGGCGTAGCACCTGGTTGACGAAGGGTTGTCCGCGTTGTTGCGGCTTGCCCGGCTGCGGGCGAAAGCGCAATTCATCGTCCTGACGACTGCCCTTGCTCATGTTTAGACTCCTCCAAGTTGATCGTGGTACGGCGTATCAGGCACGCTTCATCGCCAGTACAACTGCTGGGCGAACACGATTTAGGCACCTGGCTAACCCGGCGCTGTGTCGCCGCCAACCCCCGTGCAGACAGCTTTTCGGGCCAACGAAGTGCCGCCCCCTTTTATCTTGCCCTCTGCTTTTTCCGTGCCTTTGTGCTCTTGGGCTGGGTAATCAGGTGAGACGGATCAGCGATTTCCAAAGCGTCTGATCGGTAGGCAAGGGCAGACGTATATGCAGCTAGGCGGCCCGCGACCGAGCGCGCCTAGCACACGCAGTCGGCAGGCGGATCGACACGGAGAAGGCCTGTTCATCGGCGCGACTCCAGCCACAAGGGCTGCGCCCGACCGATCACCGCGTCGATAGACATCGGGCCGAAGTAGCGACTGTCGAACGACGCTGGGTTGCTGCTGAGCAGGAACAGTTCATCGCCAACCAGGCGCCGACAGGTCTGCCAGGTTGGTAGCGGGCGACCTTGTCGATCCCACCTCAAGCGGCTGGCAACAACGAGGCCGTCTATACGCACCTGGCTGCCTTGCACGCACACCCGTTGCGGCGCCATCGCCGCCACAGTCTTCAGCAGTGGCACGTTCGTCGGCAGGTAGCCACGCTGCGCCGCCAGCGACCTTGCCTCTGGCGGCAGGCGAACCAGCACCAAGTCGCCAGGCGCCAACGTGTTAGCCGGCGAAATGCGGTACCAGCCGACGGGCACGCTGTCGGAGCCGTTGTAGACCAGCCGTAGTGTCGAAGTTGTGAACGCCGCCCAACCCAGAGCAATCAGGCTGCCAGCGAGCAGCGCCAGCGGCCACCGCTCGCTGCGAGCACCCCGCATCATGGCGTGGCCTCCGGGAACTGCCGCTCCAGCACATCGCGCAGCATCTCCGCCATCGTCACGCCGCGGTCGAAGGCTGCCAGCTTGATGCGCGTGCGCAGCGCGGGCGTCACGTCCAACGTCAGCCGGGCGCTGTAGCGCTCGACCTTGCCGTTGTCGATTCCAGCGCCTTGGCGTATCCAGGCATCGGCCTGCGGGTCGGCCGAGGGGCGTGCACCGATACCGATGCGCTTGCTGCTCATGGCAACCACCTCAGCAACTCATCCACCAGGCTGCTGATCTCGCGCGCAGCGGGGCTGTCCGGTGCCAGCTCGCGGGCCAGGCGACCGGCCGCCACGCTCTCGGCGAAGACGATACGCTGGCGTACTTCCGCCTGCAGCGCCGGTAGTGGTTGGTCGGCCAATGCGCCGCGCGCTTCTCGGCCAATTACCGTGGTGCTGACGCGGCGGTTGATGGCGAACGCCGCGCGCAGCGTGGGCCTGAATACCTGTGCCTCGCGGATCAGGCTGACCATCTCCGCGCTGGCCCACAGGTCGTAGGGGCTGGGCTGCACCGGGATCAACACGCGATCCGCCGCCAGCAACGCCGAGCGGGCGAGGGCGGCGATGCGCGGTGGCCCATCGATGATCACGTGATCGGCGCGACGAGCCAGCTCCGGGGCTTCCTGGTGCAGGGTCTCGCGCGCCAGGCCAACGGCGCTGAACAACCTGGGTAAACCCTGCTGGCTGCGCCGTTGTGTCCAGTCCAATGCCGAGCCCTGTGGGTCGGCATCGAGCAGGATGACGTTCTGCCCGCGCAAGGCCAGTTCGCCAGCGATATGGGTGGCGAGGGTCGTCTTTCCCACCCCGCCTTTCTGGTTGAGCAGGGCGACGATCATGGCCGGTTCCTCCCGGCCAAACCGCTCCAATCAGCACCTGTCCACAAACGCGCGTCTGCCCAATAACAAGTTAGAGCTTTTAAGTTAGTTAAGTTAAGGGCGACTGAAAGCCCCGCCAACCGTGGCCTGCAGAGGCGTTCGTGCGCCTGATAGCACGAGGGTGATGCGCCTGATAGCACGTGACCGGTTGCGCCTGATAGCACGACTGCATTCACAGCTTTTCCGCACGTTATCCCCGTGCCGTCTACGGCACGGGCCGAAAGGCGAGCAGTTCGGTCGATGGGGGCAGATGAACGACCTCCAGGCGATACCCAGGTAACGATTGCCGGGCGACCAGTGCACGCAAGTCCAGGGCAAAGTCCGAATAGCGCGCCGAGCTGCCGGATTTGCGGTACAGATGGCGAAAGTCGAACTGCCAGCCGTCCTCCTGCTTGCCGCCGTGCTTGCGCACCAGGCGATACAGCCAGCGCTCGATGCCGCCGGTGAGGCGGAAGTAGGCCGGGTCGATGGTCCCAGAGGCGCATGCGTTATGAGCGCGGAGCAGAGGAGTGAGAGGATGCATGGCATGACACGAGACGAACTACTTTCGGCCGCTGAGTCCGACTACATGAACGAGGCTCAGTTGGCTTTTTTCAAAGCGCTGCTGCTCGCCCAGTTGGAGGAGTGCAGCGAACGCATCGAGAGCGGCAAGGCGCGTCTGGCTGAGCTGGAGCGGCCGATCGATGTGGCAGATGTCGCCTCTATAGAAGAGGAGCGCATGACGCTGCTGCACCTGATCGATCGCGACCGCAGGATGCTTCCCACATTCCAGCAAGCTCTGGCGAGGATCGACGACGGCAGTTATGGCTGGTGTGACGAGACCGGCGAACCGATCGGCTTGCAGCGGCTGTTGCTGAGCCCGACCACTGCCTTGTCTGTCGAGGCCAAGCAACGCCGAGAGTTGCTGGAGCGGCATATGAGTCACGCCTGAGTGGCTTGCAGTACATGCAAAAAGGGCCTGAATTCAGGCCCTTTTGTCGTTCTGCGACGCGCTCAGTTCACCGCGTCTTTCAGCGTCTTGCCTGCTTTGAAACCTGGCAGCTTGGCCGCTGCAATCTTGATCGTGGCACCGGTTTGCGGGTTGCGGCCATCGCGCGCAGCGCGTGCCTTTACCGCGAAGGTGCCGAACCCCACGAGGCTGACGCTTTCGCCATTTTGCAGAGCAGAAGAGATTGCGCCGGTGATGGCATCCAGGGCGCGGCCAGCAGTGGCCTTGGGCAGGTCAGCCGAGGCGGCGATGGCTTCAATCAGTTCAGCTTTGTTCATGGCGATTCCTTCTGGCGGTCTCAAAGGGGCGGATTATAGCCAGGCTTTATTCGGTGGTCTGGTGAATATCCAGCAAGGCCCAAACCTCATACCCTTTGTCTCGCGCAGCTTTTTCGGCCTCAAGCTGGGCTGTCAGCGTGCTAATGGAGTTTGATCTGTGCTCGAAGCGGAAAGGTTTTCCACCATTCTCGCGCACACTCAGCTCAACGATCGTGTAGATAGAAAAGGGATTTGGATTTTTAGCGGGTTGTTTCTCATGTATCTGATTAAGGCCGAATGCGCGGCGCATTTCGGCTTCCGAGACAGTTGTATAGGTCACACGGGATACCTGCAGAAAATGCATTGGGTGAGTTAGCGGGGTAGGGGTGACGCGCATCAGTCGGCGATAGGTAATGCTATACGGTGTATGAAGCTGGTCTATTTTTAGGGAAAGCCCAGCGAGCCATAGCGGAAACGATCAGCAATACGTAGTTCGGTAGATATGCAGATCATAGTGTGCGTGGCGAGATATTTGTTCGAGTTCGGTGTCATGAGCAGTCCACTTTTGATTCAAGCGGCTGGCAATGGTTTAGATTCAGCGTATGGGTGTGAAACTGCTCTAAAGACGCACGATGCCCTACGCTAATAATGATGGCGTGCGGCAGTGAATGTTTCAGCTGGGCATAGCAATTTCTTTCTGATGCATCGTCAAGCGCCGAAGTGCTTTCGTCGAGAAATAGAACATCCGGGCGCAGTAGCAGGGCGCGAGCGAAGGCGCAACGCTGCTGTTCGCCAATGCTAAGCGTCTGTGGCCAGTCGAACTCGACATCCAGATGTTCTGCCAGATGTCCGAGACCACACTGTTTCATGACACGAAGCAGCGCCAGATCGTCTTCTGGATGGGGCGAGGCGGGGTACCAGAGCATGTCGCGTAGATTGCCGAGCGGCAGATAAGGCTTTTGCGACAGGGTCAGAACGCTCCCCAGGTGATACTGTGCCTTGCCTGAAGCGTGACTCCAAATGCCGGTAAGTGCGCGGATTAAGGTCGATTTGCCGTAGCCTGAAGGAGCCCGAATCAGCAGGCTTTCCCCCGGTTGCAGGCTCAAGTTCAGACCGCCGAGTAGAGGCTTACCGTCCGGTAGCCAGAGTGACAGATCCTGTACCGCAAAGCTGCCAGGTCGATGTTCCAGCTGTACGCCTGGCTCGCTCGTCACGCTGCCCAGGCGTTTCTGGAAACCAATCAGGCGGTCAATCACGGATTTCCATTCGGCGAGCTCCGGAAACACGCGTACCAGGTAGGCCATGGCCTCGTGGACCTCGCCGAAGGCGGCGCTTAGCTGCGTGAGCCGGCCCAGCGGGAAAGTTCCCGCGAAGAATTGCGGTGCCATGATGAACATGGGAATGATCATGGCGCTGCGCATATAGAAGGTGGAATAGCCGAGCACGACTTTCTGTTGTTTCACTAGCGCCCAGAAATTATCCAGCGCAGCGCCCAGGCGTTGGCTGAAACGCGCGTGTTCCTCGTTTTCGCCGCAGTACTGGGCCACGGCTTCGGCGTTCTCGCGCAGGCGCATCAAGGCGAAGCGGAAATCCGCTTCGCGCCGTTGCTGAATAAAGTTCAACCGGGGCAGGGTACGCCCCAACCAGAAGGCGCCACCCGTGCCGAGAATGGAGTACAGCAGGGCCGCCCACACCAGCAGGCCGGGGATTACCACTTCCTGCCCAGCGATGGGCAGTTTGACCAGGCTGGAGGCCTGCCAGAGGATGTGCATAAAGGAGAATAACGACACCAATGCAGTCATCAGCCCCAAGGTGAGCTTCAGCGACATGCTGATGAACAGGTTGATATCGTCGGCGATGCGTTGGTCGGGGTTGTCGGTTTCCGGGGCGGTGAGCTGCATTTTTAGATAGCGATGGCGCTGCAGCCACAGCTGCAGGGTGTTCTCGGTGGACCAGCGGCGCCAGCGCACAGTGAGCTTCTGCTGGAAGTGAAAGGCGGCCACGGTGAAGGTGGCCAGGCCCAGCTGCAGCAGGATGAAATGCCCGCCACCGATCAGGAATGCGTCGTAGTCGAGGGCCTGCAGGGCGTTGTAGAAGTGCAGGTTCCAAATGTTGTAGAGGATGTTTACCCCCACCAGACACAGGTTCATCAGAACAGTGCCGAACAGCAGTAGGAAGGCTGGACGCCTTTCGGTAGAAGACCAGAAGGGGCGGGCGAGAAACCAGAAATCACGTAATGTCTGCATGTGGCCTCAAGTTGCCCAGGATAAAACGCGTTGAGTTTATAGAGAGGCGGGGATATCATCAATGCTAATCGTTCTCATTGTTTTTCCTGTGCACTGACCTGTGGAGGCCTGCTATCGAACTACCGGACTGGCTGTGCCAAGCATGGCCACCCATCCAGCGGGTGATCCAGGTTGAGTGCAATGGCCGGCAGTCTGTGGCGCTGCCTCGCCTCGCCGACGCAAGTGTGCTGTTCCCGCTGCTCGAGCGCTTCGCCGAACTCTACCCCGGCGTAAAGCGTCCGCCCGTGGCTTCCCAATGGTCGATGAACTACCTCAGTGTCCTGCTGCCCGCCACCCTGGCGGCGGTGCTGACGCGAGATATGGCCATCGCGTTCTGGGATCAGGAGGTGGAGCTGTTGCATGATGCCGGTCAGCCCATGGCGTTGAAGGTGCCACACGAGCTGGCCGTTCTCGCCACCGAGCAGCGTGCGGAGTGCTGGTCGCGCCTGATGCAGGAACACCTCGAACCGCTGTTCAAGACATTGGCTCTCTGGGGCGGACTTGCTCCCAAGGTGCTCTGGGGCAATGTCGTGGGTGTCTGGGATGGGGCTTTTTCCAGGCTGGATGGATCGCTCTCCAGAGAGGGGTTTGCCGAGGCTCATCGCTGGCTGGAGCAAGCAGTGGTGTCAGATGGGCGACTGAAATTGCGAAGCCTGCAATGGATGGTCGAGTCTCCCGCCCCCGATATTTGCGCGAGCATTCCTCTGCGGCGCCACTGCTGCCTGCACTACCAGCTACATGCCCCGGTGGCGGGAAAACCACAGGTGCTGTGCGAGTCTTGCCCGAAGCTGCATCACCTGCCGCAGGCGGAGCAGGCGAGCTATCTGCGATCTATCTACCTCGGCGAAAGTTAGCTCAGCTTGCGCTTGACCAGCTCCAGCACGCTGTCAGCTTGCTCGAACGCGAAGAAATGGCCGCCGCCAAAACGGTGCTGCTCGCAGGTTGCCGAGGTTTCGCTCTGCCAATCGGTCAGTGTCTCGCTGGCCACATGCTGATCGTCGCGTCCGGCGAGTACGCTTAGGGGAATGCCGAGGCGAGGGCGCGGCTGGTAGCTGTAGTGGCGCAGCAGAGCGAAGTCGGCGCGGATGGCAGGCAGCAGCAACTCCATCAGTTCCTGATTCTCCAGCACTTCGGGCGGCGTGCCGGCATAACCGCGCAGCTTGGCCAGCAGCTCCCTATCGCTCAACAGGTCATAGCGCGCCGCACCAACGCGATGACGGGGCGCTCCACTGGCCGAGACGAATAGATGGCGTGGTAGCTCTAGCCCCGTTCTTACACAGTGGTGGCTGAGTTCAAAGGCGATCAGGGCACCAAGACTATGACCAAAAAAGGCATAAGGCAGATCGTCGTGGTGAGCGATGACGCAACCCAGTTGCTCGATCAGCTCGGCGAAGTCATGGATGGCCGGCTCGCCGAAACGCGCGCCGCGCCCCGGCAACTGGATGGCGCAAAGTTGGATGTCGGGTGCCAGCGCTGCAAACCATGGCATAAAGCTGCTGGCGCTGCCGCCCGCGAAGGGCAAGCAGAACAGGCGCAGGCGAGCGCTGGGCAGCGCTCGGGTGTGAATCCAAGGCGAGTCCTGCATTGAAGTACGATTCAGCGAAAGCTGAGCATGCATGATTGGATAGCCTCAATACGCAGCGGCAGCGGCCGCCTCGGCTTTGGATTCGAATACGGCACCCTGATCCACTTTGAACAGCCGGTCGGCCAGCGAAAAATAGGCATCGTCGTGGGAGATCACAATCACCAGTTTTCCGCGTTGGCGCAGATCCGGAAGAATCTTGGTGTAGAAGAAGCGTTTGAACACGGGGTCTTGATCCGCCGCCCACTCATCGAACAGGTAACAGGGCCGGTCGTCCAGGTAGGCTGCCAGCAACGCCAGGCGTTTGCGCTGGCCAGTGGAGAGGTCGAGCGTGGACAGACGGCCGCCCTCGATGCTGACCTTGTGCTCCAGCTGCAGGTGCGCCAGATAGTCCCGCGCCCGCTGCATCAGCTGGGGATCGTCGCCGCCGAGCAGATGCTCGAACAGACAGAAGTCGGTAAAGATCGCCGAAAAATGCTGGCGATACAGGTGGTTCTGCGTACTGGATGAAACCTCTCCATTTAGTTGCAGATCGCCACCTTCGGGCTGGTAAAGCCCCGTCAGCAGTAGCGCCAGGGTGGTCTTGCCGCTGCCATTGCCACCGGTGATAAAGATCAGTTCGCCAGCATTCAGAGTGAGGTTGAACGGGCCCAGGGTGAAGCTGCAGTCTTCGCCTTCGCGGTAGTAGGTATGGCGAACCTCGCGACAGCTCAGTTCCTGCACGCTGCTCGCCGGTGTCAGGGCATCGCCAGACGTAGCAGCGACTTCTAGCTGGCCTTCGAGCGCGCGAATCTTGCGCAGCGAGACACTGGCCTTGCCCAAGGTCGGCAGGGCGTTCATCAATTCCGACAACGGCGTGATCATGTACAGCAGGGTCAGGATGTAGCCGGTGACCAGCGTCGCCCCAAGGTCGATAAACTGCGGCGCAATAAACAGCACCATACCGATCAGCAGGTAGAAAATGCCGTTGCCCCAGTTCAGCACCAGGGCGTAGATGCTCATGCCACGCACGAAGTCCCGCCGGTATTGCTGGCTGATGGGGTACAGCAGGCGCTCGAAGAACTGCTGACGCCGCCCATGGTTGAGTTGCAACTCCTTGCTGCCATCGGTGAGCAGGCGATATTGATCGAACAGCTGATCTTTCAGTTCTCGCGCTTTGCTGATGGAGGTCAGCGCCTTTTGCTGGGGCCAGTGGAAGCTGGCCGCGCCGAGCAGGATCAGCGCTACGGTCAGGCCCAGCAGTGGCAGGCTCAGCCAGCCCAGATAGCCGAGACAGGCCAGCACAATTCCGCTATTGACCATCATGATCGGTACCAGCTCTACGGCTTGGCTAAGGGTCTGAGTGTCGTCGGTGAGCATCGCCAGCAGGCGGTGCTTGCCCAGGCGTTGCAGGCGTGGGTAGGGCGTGTCGATCAGTTTACCGCTCAAGTGCAGGCGCATATCGCTGACCGCAGTCTGCCCCAGACGCAACAGGCTGACGTCGGAGACGATGCGCGATACCACGACTAGCGCCACCAGGCCGGCGAACAGCATGCCGTCTGCCGGACGTAGCTGGCTGAAACCAGCCAGGGAATGGTTGATCGTAGCGATCAGGCCGGCTGCGGCCAGGCCGCAGACCAGACCGGTGGCGGTCGCGATCAGCAGGGTGGGCCAGGAGCGCCGCGCCAGTAGCAGTAACAGATCCATCTCAACTCGCCTCGTTGTTCGAACTTTCATGGGGGGTATTGTCCAGCGCCTTCAGGTGCTCCAGCAGCGCCTGCTGCAAGGCGGGTTGCTGCAGGATGTCCAGATGCTGCGCCTCGATGATCTGCTCCGTCGTCCGGCCTTGGGTGAGGCAGTTCCAATCCGAGGCGCTGAAGTCCTCGGATTGCAACGTTGCGCTGGCCCACCACAGATGTATCGGGCAGCGCAGCGGGACGGGGCGGAAGGTACCGATCAAGGTCTGGGTGTGGCCATGCTGGCGCAGACGGTATTCCAATTGCTCCCAGCTGTCGTCGGCAAGCTGCAGCCCCTGCTGCCTGGCCCACTGCACCAGGCTGAGCGGCTGCTGATCCGGCGGTATTTCGCGCAGATGTTCACACGCCGCTTCGAACAGCGTCTGCAAGCGGGCCTGGCTGTCGGCATCAAGCAATTGCGCTGCGGAGTGTAGCAACGCCTCTTCGGTTTCCAACGGTGCGCTGCGTTGGAGCTGGGAATCGACGATGCCGAGAAAGGCCACCTGTTGACCTGCGCGCTCCAGTTGTGCGGCGGCACTGAAGGCCAGCAGGCCGCCGAGCGACCAGCCCAGCAGGTGATAAGGTCCTTCCGGTTGCTGCCTACGCAACTGCTCGACATACAGCGCCGCCAGTGAATCGAGAGTGTCGCGGCCTGGGGTGGGGCTGCCTTCAACTAGGTAGCTGGCCTGCAGTCCCCAGAGATTCCAGCGTTGCAGTGGTTCGCTCAGGGCGCGATAGTCCTGCACGTGTCCGGTCGAAGGATGGAAGCAGAACAGGTTGCCTACGGCCGCCTCGGCGCGGGCCAGTTGCACCAGCGGCGAGAGCTGCATTTGTGCCTTCACCAGCTCGGCGAAGCTTGCCACGCTGGGCGCATTGAACACTGCATTGACCGGCACCGGCGCGCCGAGGGCATTCTGCAGGCGGCTGGCCAGCTTGACCGCTGCCAGGGAGTGACCGCCCAGGGCGAAGAAGTCGTCCTCGATACCGACTCGCTCGAGGCCGAGCACGCCGGCCCATATATCGGCCAGCAATTGCTCCAACGGCGTGCGTGGCAAGCTGTCGCCGACATGATCGAGCACCTGTTCTGCCCACTGCGCCAGGGTTTTGCGATCCAGTTTGCCGTTGCCCAACAATGGTAAGGCTTCGACCAGCCGCAGTGTCGGTAGCATGTGCTCTGGGAGGCGTTCCTGCGCCTGGCTCTGCAACTGCGCGAGATCGCTACTGTGGCCGTAGGCTAGCGTGATGAAGGCGAACAGTTGCTGGTCGAAGGGCCCGTGCGCTACGCAGCTGATGGCCACCTGAGCCACGCCAGGCAGACGTGCGAGCTGGGTTTCCACTTCGTCGAGTTCGATGCGATAGCCGCGGATCTTCACCTGCCGGTCGACTCGGCCGATGATCTCCAGGCTGCCATCCGGGCGATAGCGCGCACGGTCTCCCGTACGGTAGAGACGTTCGCGGGGTTGCAGCGGGTTGTCGAGGAAGCGCTCCTGGGTCTGCTGTTCGTCGAGATAGCCCCGCGCCAGTTGCGGGCCGGCCAGATACAGTTCGCCAGCCTGACCCGCCGAGGTCGGTTGGCCGTGCTCGTCCAGCAGATAGGTACGCATGCCGTCCAGACGGTCGCTGAGCGGCAGGCGATGATAATCGACGTTGGGGTCGAGCCTGTGCATCAGCACACCAATGGTGGTTTCGGTCGGCCCATAGTGGTTATGGACGCTGAGGGTAGGGGCGAGCGTGCGCAGGCTCTGCAGCAAGCGTTGCGGGCTGTTTTCGCCGCCAAGAATAAGGTTGCGCCGTGGCAGCGTGGCGGCGGCAGCGCTGTGGCCCAGCCAGGCATCGAGCAGCGAGGGCACAGTCTTCAGATGGTCGATCGGGTGTCGCGTCTGATAGGCCACCCATGCGGAGGTATCCAGGCTGGTAGCTTTATCTACCACGTGCAGTTCGCCACCCGTCAGCAGCGATGGGAACAACAGGCTGTAGCTCAGGTCGGCTGCCAGGGAGGTGATTAGCGCGCTGCGCTCTCCCGGCGCGAAGGCAATGCGTCCAAGCAGGCTGTCCAGGTAGCTGCTTAGTTGCCCATGCTCGATCACCACGCCCTTGGGGACGCCCGTGCTACCGGAGGTGTGCAGCACGTAGGCGGCGCTGCGTGCGCTGATCTCCAGCGGCAGCGGGCTGTGCGGCTGGCTCTGCCAGCGTGTACTGTCGCCCAGATCGAGGCTGTTCAATTCGGCGAGTGCGGGTAGCGTGCTGGTTCCATCGTAGAGCAGGAAAGCCGGGCGAGCGGTTTCCACGATCGCCAAGCTGCGGGCTACGGGCTGCTGCACGTCCAGCGGCAGGAAGGCTGCGCCGCACTTGAGCACACCGAGCATGGCGACGATGGCTCCGGCGTTGCGGTCGAGGTGCAGGGCGACTCGATCCTCGGCACCGATGCCGCGCGCATTGAGGTAGTGAGCCAACTGGTTGCTGCGGGTTTCCAGCTCGGCATAGGTCAGCTGACAGGTCGTATCGCACAACGCCAGATGTTCGGCGAAGCGCGCCGCCTGCTGGCTGAAGCGCAGGGGAAAGGCGGTGAAGGGCTCTGCTGGTAAGTGGGGCTGCTTGCCCTGTACGGCGTTCAGCGCGGCGTCGAAGCTCGGGCTGTGCAGCGGCAGTACAGCTAGCGGCTGTTGCGGATCGGCGAGGGCGGCGAGCAGCAGCGACTGGTACTGTTCGAGCAACACCTGCACCGCTTGCAGGCTGTAGCCGCTGGCGTCGTAGCTGAGGTTGAAACGGTAGTGCGTGGCCCCGCTCGCGCCCGTGAAGACTTCCGGAGTCAGCTGCAGCTCGAAGGCCTGGGTGGGGGCATTCAGCTCCAGTACTGTCAGCGTCGAGCCAGGTGAGCCTGCGAGTGGCAGTGCATGGGGCAGCAGGCCGCCCCATTCGAAGGCGTAGCGCGAGGCGCTGGGCGTTGGGTCGGTGACGATGGCGCAATATTCCTGCCATTCCCGTGCGCGGTCGTACATGCGCTGCAAGCCGTCGAGCGCCTCGCTGAAACGGCTTTCCAGCGGCAAGCGCCAGGCCAGCGGTAGTGCCTTGGCGAACAACCCCCAGCAGCTGGACAGCTCTTCGTAATCGTCCCGGCAATCGTGCACCCAGTTCATTGTCAGCACTGGTGCATCGCCACTACTCAGGCGCTGCAGTAGGACGCACCAGGCTGTCAACAGCACTTCGCTGGGGGAAACTTGCTGGCGTCGGCAGGCGGCATCGAGCATGGCGCTCAGCTCAGGCGCGCCGTCCAATTGGGCGACCCGAATGTCGGTAGCGGTGCGCGAGCGCTGTTCGCGGTACAGCAGCTCGCTGTGGCTGTGCTCTTCCAAAGCCTGCTCGCGCCAGAAACGTCGACCCAATTCGGCATCATCCTCGGCCTGCAACTCGTACAGCCAGGCGCTGTACTGGGTGTAGCTCATCTCGTCGTCGGTATTCCCCTCAGGCATTTCCGCTGCCAGCGCTGTGGTGAGGCGCAGTAATGTGCCGCGGTCGGCACCAAGTGCCGGTAGCTGTAGATGCAGGCGGTGGTGGTCGGCAGTCAAAGACTGGCAATCCAGCAAATGGTCAGTCGCCTCTGGACAGATGCGCTGCAGTGGCACGCGCAAGCCGGGCAATGGGCATAGCTGTAGCCGCAGCGCCTCATGGCGTTGCACCAGGCCGCTCAGGCGCAGCCGCAGGGCCTGCTGATCCAGCGTCCCGCGAACGTCCAGGGTTAGCGTGGCGGCCGGCAGGTTGGACTGCCAACGCTGGCGTTGTTGTGGCGAGAGCTGGAAGGCCTCGGTATGCAGTTGCTCCATCACAGGCTTTTCTCCAGGGCCAGAACGTTACCGTGCGCGGCGGTTTGCGCCACGCTCTTGTCCAGTTGGTCGCGCCTCATCATCTGGCCCATGGCGACGCAGATCTTGCGTTCGCCCTCGAAGGGGTCGCGGGCGTGGGCGACCAGCATGTTGTCGAGCATCACCACGTCGCCTTTCTGCCAGGCGAAACGCACCGCGCAGGCCTCGTAGACGCGGCCGATCTCGGCCATCACCTCGTCCTCAATGGGGCTGCCGTCGCCGTAGCAGACGTTGCGGGGCAACTGATCGGGGCCGAACAGCTCCAGCAGGTTGCGTCGCACCTCCGGTTCCAGGCAGGCGGGGTGGTGCAACTGCACCTGATTAAAGAACGACTCCTCGCCGGTATCCGGGTGGCTGACGATGGCCGGGCAGCGTTGGGCGATACGCAGGCCATCGTCACTCAGCCATTGCCACTGGGTGCCGGCGTCGCGGCAGCGCTGTTCGACTTCTTCGTGCTGCTCGGTCTTGAAGAAGTCTTGCCAGCGCACATCGAGCTTGTCGGTGAAGTGGCGTACGTAGAGCAGGCCTTTGCTGCGCAGCGTCTCGACGATCGGCTGTGGCAAGCGCGCGAGCACCTCGCGGCAATCGACGATGGGCGTGCAGCCGCCATGCGCGGCGGGCGTTTCGCAGTAGAACCACTGCTTGCGCGGCCACTGCGCGAGATGCGAGCTCTCGTTGTGGAACAGGATCATGTGCTGCTCCGGGTAAGGGGTGGAGTGGTAGATATTCTTGCCGGCGTTATTCTTCGGCAGATCACCGTAGGTGCCGTACAGGTAGGGTTCGATGGCCTGGGCGAACTGCTCGAAAGCACTGGCGTCCGGCAGGTCGAAGCCGCGCAGCAGCAGGCCGCCATGCTGGCGCAACTGCTCGCCGATCCAGCCGCGCGCCTGTTGCGCCCAGCGCAGCGGGTCCAGCTCGCCCAGAAGCGGTTCAATCACCAGCGGCAGGGGCCGGTCGGCGGAGAGGGTCGAGGTGCGTACCTGCTCCTCGGGCCGCTGACTGACGGCGGTGGCGCGAGTTTGTTTGAGCTTGCTCAGTTTGGACAGCTTGCGTGAGGCACGACTTGCCTCGTCGCTGGAGGAAACCTCAGGCGGGCTGGCTGGCTCTGTAGCAAGGTGCCAGTCCCAGCGTTGCAAGGCGTTTTCAGGCGCTTCAATAACCTGTTGTAGCAGGCTGTCGAAACCGCGTTGCAGGTGCTCGATGGTTTCGCGCTGGAACAGGCTGGTGCGGTAGACCCATCGCAGGGTCAGGCCCTGTTCGTCCTCCTCGGCGAACAGCGCGATGTCGAACTTGCTGGTCTCCTGGCGCGGAGCGAGGTGCTCCACGTTCAGGCCCGGTAGCTCGGCGGAGGAACGGGGGGTGTTCTGCAGCACAAACAGCGCCTGCACCAGCGGGTTGACCCCGGGTTGGCGTGGCGGCTGCAGAGTTTCCACCAGCTTGTCGAACGGCACCTGCTGGTGCTGGAAGGCAGCCAGGGTTTCGTCGCGCAGGCGCTGCAGGCGGGCACCGAAGTCCTGCGCCGAGTCGAGGCGCGCGCGCAGCGGCAGCACGTTGACAAAGAAGCCGATCAGCCGCTCCAGCGCCGGATGTTCACGGTTCGCCAGATCGGTACCGACCAGGAAGTCGTCTTCGCCGGTGGCCAGTTGTAGCAGGCAGTTGAAGGCGTTGAGTAGCACCATAAACAGCGTTGCACGCTGCTGCTGGGCATAGGCTTTGAGCCGTTCGGCCTGGGCGAGGGACAGGGTTTGGCGGATGGCCGCGCCTTGATAATCTGGGCTAGCCGGTCGCGGCCTATCCAGCGGCAAGCGCAACAGCATGGGCGCGCCCTGCAGTTGGCCGCGCCAGTAGTCGATGTCGCGGGCCAGGCGCTGTTGTTGCGGCGCGCTGCGTTGCCAGTGGGCATAGTCGGCGTATTGAATTGGCAGCGCTGCCAGATGCGGTGTTTCGCCGAGGCTGTAGGCCCGGTAGGCGCTGATTGCTTCCTCCACCAGAATACCCATCGACCAGGCGTCGGTGGCGATATGGTGCAGGGTGAACTGCAGCACGTGCTGCCTATCGTCCAAACGAAGCAGGCGTGTTCGCAGCATGGGTGGACGCTGCAAATCGAAGGGGCGTGCGGCTTCCTCGTCGATCCAGCGTTGCAGTTGGGCGTCTTGGTCGTCTGGCGCGAGCGATTGGACTTCGAGGTCTAGGCGGACATTCTCGGCGATGACCTGGCGCGGCATCTCGCCATCCAGGCTAAAGCCGGTACGCAGCGATTCGTGGCGCTCGACCACATGCTGCAGGGCGGCACGCAGTGCCTCGACGTCGAGATCACCGTCCAGACGCACCGCCGTGGAGAGGTTGTAGGCGGCGCTGGCACCTTCCAGCCGGTCGAGAAACCACAGGCGTTGCTGGGCGTAGGACAGCGGTAAAGGTTGCGCGCGCGAGACCCGCGGGATCTCCTCACTCGCCTGTTCCGTGGGCACCGGAGCGTCCACCACTTGGGCCAGTTCCGCCACCGTGCGGTGCTCGAACAGGGCGCGTAGCGGCAGGTTGACGTTCAGCCGTCGACGGATGCGCGAGATCACCTGGGTAGCCAGCAGCGAATGACCGCCGAGGGCAAAGAAGTCGTCGTGCACGCTCAGCGAGGTCAGCCCGAGCAGCGCCTGCCAGAGTTCGGCCAGCGCTTGTTCGGTCGGCGTGCGGGGGGCCACCAGCGCCTGCGGCGCATCCTCGCTTGGCAAACCCAGGGCGGTCAGCGCGCGGCGGTCGACCTTGCCGTTGGCATTGAGCGGCAGTTGTTCCAACCGTTGCCAGTGGCCGGGAACCATGTAGGCCGCCAGTTGCGGGCGCAGATGCTCGATCAGCAATGCCTGGGCGGTGGCGTCGTCCACCGTCGCGCCGTGCTCGGGGACGAGCACGTAGCAGGCGAGCAGTTGCAAGTCACCACGGGCATCGGACAGGGCCAGTACGGCAGCGCTGTCGACCAGCGGGTGACGCATCAGACGGTTCTCGATCTCGCCCAGCTCGATGCGGTGGCCGCGGATTTTCACCTGTTGATCGCGGCGACCCAGGTACTCGATCACGCCGTCGGCGCGGTAGCGTCCCACATCGCCGGTACGGTAGAAGCGTGCGCCGGGCTGGAACGGGTGGTCGACGAAGACTGCGCGGGTGCGTTCGGCATCGTTCAGGTAGCCACGACCGACGCCGGTGCCGCCGACGCACAGCTCGCCCGGTACGCCGATGGGCACTGGGCTCATGGCTTTGTCGAGGATGAACAGCTGGTTGTTGGCGGTGGGCCGGCCGATCGGCATATGTGCGCAGTCGTCCTGCGGCGCTTCGTGGATGGCGTGGAAGGCAACGTCGTCGGAACACTCGGCCGGGCCGTAGGCATTCATTAGCGGCGTGGCGGGGAAGCGCTTCTGCCAGTCGCGCGCTAGCGCGGGCGGTAGGGCCTCGCCGGTGGGCAGTAGCCAGCGCAGGCTGGTCAGTTGGTGCTGCGGTCGGGCCTCCTGGAGCAGGCCGCGGATCAGTGCCGGCACCGCTTCGAGCAGGGTCAGGCGCTGCTGTTCGATGGCATCGAGCAGGGCAGCAGGATCGTGTGCCACGGCATCGGGCAGAATGTGCACGGTGGCACCCAGCAGCGGCGCGGCAAGGAACTGCCAGACCGAGATGTCGAATGCCGGCGAGGCGGTCTGAGCGATGCGATCCTCGGCATTCAGGTCAAGCGTCGGCAGCTTGCCGAAGATGTTATTGAGCATGCCGCGCTGTTCCACCAGCGCGCCCTTCGGTGTGCCGGTGGAGCCGGAGGTAAAGATCACATAGGCGAGTTGATCAGCCTGGTGTGGGTAGGTGATTGCGGCACCCTCACCATGCCAGAGCTGCTGGACCACCAGGCAGGTGGGTTGCCGCGTCACTCCAGGCAACACCGCGTCAAGCAGCTCACCGGCCTTTTCGTCCACCAGTAGCAAGGGCGCGTCGCTCAGTTCGAGCAGTTCAGCCAGGCGCTGCGGCGGATGTTGGATGTCCAGTGCCTGGAACGCGGCGCCAGCCTTGAGCGTGGCGATCATCATGGTCAGCAGCGCCAGACCGCGCTCGGCGGCCAGGGCCACCAAGGTGTCCGGTCCGGCACCCATTTGCTGGAGGACGCTAGCAATGGCGTTGGCGCGGCGGTCTAGCTCGGTATAACTGAGCGATTCGCTGGCGCAGACCGCCGCGAGGCGCTGCGGGTGTGCCTGCACCTGCTCGGCGAACAGCGCGGCGTAGCCGCGATCCAACGGGAAGTCAGCGGCGCTCTGGTTCCAGTTCACCAGCAGTTGCTGGCGTTCCGTCTCCGGCAGCATCTGCAAGGTGCCGAGGGCCGCATCGGGCCGCTCCAGCATCTCGCCGAGCAGTTGCAGCAGATGGTCGAGCATGCGCTGCACGGTGTCGGCAGCGAAACGGCCCTGGTCGTAGGACAGGCGGATGCCGAGGCGGTCGCCGGGGTAGAGCACCACGGTCATCGGGAAGTTGGTGTGCACGCGGTCTTCGTAGATGTCGATGCTGAAGCCGTCCAGCTTGACGCTGCTGATGTCCAGCGGGGCATTTTCGAACACCACCAGGCTGTCGAACAGCTGACGGCCGCGGGGGATCTCGCTCCAACGTTGAATGTCCACCAGCGGTGCAAACTCGTAGTCACGCAGCTCGGCGTTGTGCGAGAGCAGCGCCTGCAGCCAGCCGATCACCGGTTGTTCGGGATCGACATCGATACGCAGCGGCAGGCTATTGATAAACAGCCCGACCATCTCTTCAACCCCGGCCAGCGCGGTGGGGCGACCGGCCACGGTGACGCCAAAGAGCACGTCGCGGTTGCCGCTGTAGCGCGACAGCAGCAGCGCCCAGGCACCCTGAATCCAAGTGTTGGGTGTCAGCTGATGCTGCTGGCAGAGCTGCTGCAGGCGCTGAGTTCGGGCGACGCTGAGGGTCAGGTTGCAGTCGCCGACCGCTTCAGGCGCACGATCCGGCTGGGCGACGGGGATGTCCACCTGTAGCGGTGTCGGTTCCTCAAAGCCGGCCAGTTCATTACTCCAGTAACTCTGTGCGCTGGCCATGTCCTGTCGGGTGAGCCAGCTCATATACCCGCGGAAGGAGCGAAAGAGCGGGCGCGCTACCGGTTCCTGGCGTGCAACGGCCTGGTAGATCGCCAGCAGGTCTTCCATTAGCAAACCGAAGCACCAGGCGTCGGTGAGGATGTGATGGAAGCTGCGCACCATGCTGAAACGCTGCTCTGCCAGTTGGAACACCCGCAGGTGGGTGAGCGGCGCACGGCTCATGTCGAAGCCGCGCTGGCGCTCGTCGGCCAGCACCCTGTCCATCGCTTCGCGCTGTTGCTCGGCGTCCAGGTGGCGCCAGTCGTACCAATCGAATGCCAGCTCGGTGTCGCGGTACAGGCACTGCAGTGGGGCGTGGTCGTCCTGCCAGGAGAAGGCGGTACGCAGCATCGGATGACGCTCGAGGAACAGCCGCCAGGCCTGTTCCATGGCCGGGCGTTGTAGCTCACCGTCCCAGCTGTAGCGCTGCTGCATCAGGTAGATACCGCTGTGCGGCTGCAACAGGGTGTGCAACAGCATGCCTTGCTGCATCGGTGAAAGCGGGTAGAGGTCTTGCACGCGATCCCAGGGCAGTGGCTCGCTGGCCAGCGTCGCGGACTGTTCGTGGCACAGCGGGAAGGCCTCGCTGGCCGGGCGCAGCGCCTCACTGTCGGCCAGTTCGGCCAAGGTTTGCAGATGGGCGATGAGGGCTGGCGTCCAACTGGCCGCCAGTGGTCCTGTGCTGTGCAGCTGCAACTGGCCGTCCTGCCAGCAGGCATCCAGGGTCAGCGCACTGATGCCGGCCGGTTCGCGGCTGGCGGCGCGGATCTCATCGAGCACCGCGTGTGCCTCGCGGTGGGCGTCCCAGTCGCCGAGCCAGCGCAGGGTGACTGGCGCTGCCGGCAGCGCGCGCAGCGGTTCCAGCAGGTAGGGGTTGTCCGCGAGATAGCGCAAGGTGCCGTAGTCCGCGCCGTGCTGCGGGTAGGCGCGCAGTTGCGCGGCGACCGCCTGCAGCCGCTCGAGGGCATCGCCGCCCGGGGCCTGTAGATAGAACGGTACGGGTAATGCCAGCGGCCCGAGCAGGCGTGCCGGGTCCAGATCCGCTGCGGCAATCGGCGTGCTCAGTGGCAGGCGCTCGGCGTCAGGTCTGCCGACCAGTAGCGTCAGCGCGATTAGAGCATGCTCGGCGGTGCGCAGCTGTTCGACCAGGGCGGCCGTCAGCAGGGTGTTCCAGTCCAGCTGCAGCGTCTCGATAAGCCGCTTCAGGCGCGTCGAGGTGGCGGCGTCCAGCCGTTGCTCGACGGTCTGACTGGAAGCAGGCAGTTCCAGGACGGGTAGAGCAAGGCCGGCATATTGCAGCCAGTGTTCCCATACCTCATCCAGACGATCACTGCTGGCATCGCGCTGCTGCTGTTCGCTCCAGGCGCTCAGCTCGCCACCCTTGTACGACAGGCGGAGCGGTCGCTGGTGGCGCAGTTGCGACAGCGCCAGGTTGAGATCGGCGAGCAGCAGCGGCCAGGCGGCCTCGTCCAGACACAGTGGATGTGCGACCAGCAGCAATTGATCACCCTCGGCGCCGCGCAGCAAGGTGGCGTGCAGGCTTTGGCCCACGGACAGATCCAGGCGCGCAAAGGCGTTATCGGCCAGGGTCTGCAGCACGGCGGGCGATACGTCCACTTGGGGCTGCTCGTCCACCGCGCAGGGCACGGGCGCGGCCAGCACCTGCTGCTGCCAATCACCATCGGGCGATTGCCGCAGGGCCAGGCGTAGCGCCTGGTGGTGGCTTTGCAGCGCTGCCAGGGCCTGGGCCAGTTGGCTACTCGGCACCTGGCCGTTGAGGGCGATGCAACGCCAGCTGGCGCTTGCTTCGCCGGCTTCCAGGCGCGCTCGCTGGCCGGCGGTCAGGGCGATTGCAAAGCCTTCGCTTTGCTGCCGGGCCACCGCCGTTTCGGCACCGGAGCCGAGCACCTGGGCAATGTCGGCGATGGTGCGGTTGTCGAATAGCTGCTTGGGCGTCAACTTCAGTCCCTGCTGGTTGGCGCGGGCGATGATCTGCAGGTTGAGGATCGAGTCGCCACCAAGGGCGAAGAAATTGTCGTGCACGCCAACCCGCTCGACTTTCAGCACGTCCTGCCAGATACGCGCGAGCAGCGTTTCCACCTCATTGCGCGGGGCAACGTGGCTGGCACCGTCATCGACCGGCGCGCTGGGTAGCGGTAACTGGCGCACATCTGGCTTGCCGTTGGCGGTCAGCGGGATGGCGTCAAGGGTGATGACGTGCGCCGGCACCATATAGTCCGGTACGCGCCGGCCGAGGTCCTCGCACAGCTTGCTGGCGGACAGCGATTGGCGGGCCACCACGTAGGCGACTAGGCGCTGCGTGCCATCTACCTCCAGCACGCGTACCAGTACCTGATCAATCAGCGGCGACAGGCGTTTGATCTGCGCCTCTACTTCGCCCAGTTCGATGCGGTTGCCGCGAATTTTTACCTGGTTATCGACCCGGCCGAGGAAGGCCAACTGGCCGTCGTTCAGCCAGCGCACGCGGTCGCCGGTGCGGTACCAACGCAGCCGGTCGGCGTCGACGAAGCGCTCGGCGGTGAGATCGGGGCGGTGCAGGTAGCCGTGCGCCAGGTCGCCGGCAATCCAAAGCTCGCCGGGTACGCCAGTAGCCGCGCTACGCCCGTTACTATCGACGACGCGCAACTGGCGATTGGCCAGCGGCCGGCCCAGCGGCACCAGACCAACAGTCGTCTGCAACGCGGTGGCCACCGCGCCCACCGTAGCTTCGCTAGGGCCGTAGTGATTGAACAGCTGCAGCGCCGGGGCAAGGGCCCGCACCTGCTCATGCAGTTCGGGCTTGAGCGCATCGCCGCCGAATACCAGGCGGGCGTGGGGCAGCAGGCGTGGGTCGGGGGTCGCCTGGAGCAGGCCGTGCAGATGCCCCGGGGTGATCTTCAGCACGTCCACTGGGTGCTCGCCGAAGAAATCGGCCAGAGCCAACGGATCGAAGCTGGTGTCCTCATCCACTAGCAGCAGGCTGCCGCCGCTGCATAGCGCGCCAAACAGCTGGGTATGGCCGAGGTCGGCCGCCAGCGTCGACAGCAGCGCATAGCGCGCCGCAGGCGGCGGGTCGAGCAGTTGGGCCACGGCAGCGAGGTAGCCGACAATGGCGCGGTGTTCGACCAGTACCCCTTTGGGCATGCCGGTGGAACCGGAGGTGTAGATGACATAGGCCGGCGCTTCTGGGTCATGGGCCAGCGGTGGGGCGCTGGATGGCAGAGCGGCGATGGCGGCGGCTTGGTCGTCCAGCCAGAGCCTCGCCGGGGCTTCGTCACGCGGCAGACGTGACTCCAGCGGGCGGCGGCTGATCAGCAGATCGGCGCGGCTGTCGGCGAGGATGTCCGCCAGGCGGCCTGCGGGCTGTTTGAGATCGAGCGGCAGGTAGGCAGCGCCGCTCTTGAGGGTGGCCAACAGCGCGATGACGAAGTCGACGCTGCGCTCCAGCGCCAGGGCAACCAGACGGCCCGAGCCAATGCCCTGCGCTTGCAGGTGATGGGCCAGGCGGTTGGCCTCGGCGTCCAGCTCGCGGTAGTTCAGGGCGCGCTGGCAGTCGCGCACTGCCAACTGCTCGGGGCTTGTTGCGGCCCAATGGGCGAAGCGCTGGTGCAGCGTCTCGGCCGCGACCTCCAGGTGTGCGCCCTGGCCATAGGCCTGGACTCGCTGGCGTTCGTCGTCGCTCAGCCAGTCCAGCGCCTGCACTCGGGCCTGCGGTTGTGCGGCCATGGCCAGCAGGATCGCGCGCAGCTGGGCGGACAGGGTGGCGATCTCGCCGTCGCTGAAACGGCTGCGCTCATAACTGAACAGGTACTCTAGGCGCTCACCCGGCACCACGATCAACGACAGCGGAAAGTGGTTGCGTCCGTGGGTCAGCTTGATGCCATCGTCGCGCCGCAGTTCTGGCGGCGCGCTGAAGCGCAGGCCGTCGGCGTCCTGATTGAGCGCATCGGTGACCGGGAAGTTTTCGAACACCAGGATCGAGTCGAACAGCGCCCGTTCGGCGGGCACCTGGCTTAGCGGCTTGAGTCGGCTCAGTGGCAGGTAGGCGTGCTGGCGCAGGTCGCTGTTGCGCTGCTGCAGGGCCTGCAGCCAGTCGCTCAGGGGGCGCTCGTCGGTCAGTTGCACGCGCAGCGGCAGGGTGTTGATAAACAGACCAACCATGCTGTCCACCGACGCCAGTGCATCCGGGCGACCGGCGACGGTAACGCCGTAGACCACCTCGTCGCGTCCGGCGTGCTGCCCGAGCAGCAAGGCCCAGGCACCCTGGATCAGGGTGTTGACGGTCAGATGATGCTGGCGCGCAAACTGCGTCAGGTGTGCGGTTTCAGCGGCGTCGAGGCGCGTCTCGCGTTCCGCATAGGGATGCTCCTGCGATGCCTCGGGCGGCGGGGCGAAACTTGGTAGCGGCGTGGGCTCGCTGACCTCTTGCAGTTGCTCGCGCCAGAAACCTTCGGTGGCGTCTGCGTCCTGCTCGGACAGCCAGGCGATGTAGTCGCGATATCCGCGGCTCGGCGGCAGGCTGGATGCACGGCCGCGCAGCTGCTCGTAGTACAGGGCCAGCCACTCCTGAATGGCCACGCCCACGCTCCAGCCATCCATAAGGATGTGGTGAAAGGTCCAGATCAGGTGCCAGCGCTGTTCGGGCAGGCGTACCAGGCACAGGCGCATCAGGGGGGCTTCGTTGAGTTCCAGCGCCTGGTCGCGCTCCAGCCTTGCGCGTTGGCGCAGGGCGTCCTCGGCTTCTTCGCTATGGTCGCGCCAATCCAGCTCGCTCAGGGGCAGGGGTACTTCGTGCTGTACCACCTGGTAGGCATCGTCCAGGTCTTCCCAGAGAAAGGCTGTGCGCAGTACTGCATGGCGCTGCATCAGTACCTGCCAGGCACGGCGGAAGGCGCTGGTGTCCAGCGGGCCGGTCATGTCCAGGCTGAGCTGCTGGTAGTACACGCGCGAATCCGGCTCATAGACGCTGTGGAACAGCAGCCCGTGCTGGGTGGGCGAGAGGGAGTAGATGTCCTCGATGTTGCTCATGATTCTGCTTCCAGTCCGTAGGCCGTAAAAACGTATCGAGCTTCGCGTCGGCACCCGGCGACTCCGAGGAGTCGACCGGCGTGCCAGCCGCTAGCTTTGCGAGATAGGTTTGCTCTTGAGTTTGCTTAACAGGGTGTCCAGGTTCTTCTGGTTCAGGGCCTTGGCCAGCGGGAAGTCCGTCGGCGACAACTGGCCCGTCTGGTTACCCTGGCAGTGCTGAATGACCCCGCGCAGATGCGTGAGGTAGGCCTGCAGCAGACGCTCGCGGGTGGCCGGGGCGTAGCGCTGGCCGGCGAACTTCATCTCCACCTGCAAGCGACCGCCGAGCACCGCGAGCACCACTTCCAGCTCATGACTGCGGGTTGTGTCGGCCGCGACATGCGCCGGCAATGGCTCGTCAGCGAGCTGCAGCAGGCTGCCGGCGGCGCTGTCGAGCTGGCCCAGATAGTTAAACAACAAGGGGTGGCGGTGCGTCGGCAGCGGCAGCTCGGCCTGATGGCGCAGCAGGCCATAGCCCATGGCCTGATCGGCTGCGGCGCGCAGCTGTTCCTTGACCGCGACTATCAACGCGCCGGTATCGCTGGCCTGCGGCAGGTTCAGGCGCACCGGGTAGAGCTGGGTGAACCAGCCCACCGTGCGGCTGACGTCCAGCTCGGCGAAGGGCGCATCGCGCCCGTGACCTTCCAGATCGATACCAATGGCGGTTGCACCCGACCATTCGTGCAGGGCGCCGGCCAGGGCGGCGATCAGCAGTTCGTGGCCTTGGGTGCGGTAGCTGTTCTGCGCCTGCTGTAGGGCCTGGGTTTCCTCGACGCTCAGCGCCTCGCTCAGGCTCACTTCATCTGCCACTGAGTTGTCCGCCTGCGGCTGATCCGCCGGCAGTGCGCCGGGCAACGTCTGCTGCCGCCAGTAGTCGCGTTGCGCTTGCACGGCGGGGCTGCCGGCCTGCTGCCACAGGCGCTGGCCCCACTGACGGTAGGAGCTGGTCTTGGCTGACAGCGTGGCGGGCTGGCCCTCGGCCAAGCGTGGGTAGAGCGTGGTGAAGTCTTCCAGCAGCACGCGCCAGGACACCGCGTCCACCACCAGGTGGTGGGCCACCAGGTAGAGGCGCTGGCTGCCGTCCGCCAGGTCGATCAGCAGGGCGTGGAACAGCGGGCCTTGCGCCAGATCGAAGCGCGCTTCGATCTGCGCGGCGATGAAAGTGCGTAGCGCCTGCGGCGTGTAGGCGGTGTCCAAGGCGACCCGGGCGAAGCCCATGGCCTGCTGCGCGTCAGCGTAGCTTTGTCGCCATTGGCCGTGTTCCTGGGTGAAGCGCAGGCGCAAGGCGTCGTGCTGCTCAACCAGCGTTTGTAGCGTGGCTTGCAGCGCATCGGCATCCAATGTGTGGGTAGGCGTCAGCAGCACCGACTGGTTCCAGTGGCCGGGTTCTTTCAGTGGCTGTTCCAGTAGCCACCGCTGGATCGGCAGCAGTGGCGCCGCGCCTTCCAGCAATCCCTGTTCGGCTTGACAGCTTTCGACCTGGCTGGCGACCCGCGCCAGGTCGGCCAGGGTGCGCTGCTGGAACAACTGCCGCGGTGTCAGGCCGATGCCATGGGCGCGGGCTTGAGCGATGTACTGCAAACCGAGAATGGAATCGCCGCCCAAGGCGAAGAAGTTGTCATTGACCCCCGGCTGGCTGACGCCGAGCAGCTCACTGAGCAGCCGGCATAGCACTTCCTCGGTAGCACTGGTCGGTGCCTGGTACTGCTGCGCTTGGCGCTCAATCTGTGGTTTGGGCAACGCCTTGCGCTCAATCTTGCCGTTGCTGCTCAACGGCAGGGCAGGCAGCTGCACGATGAACTCTGGCACCATATGCGTCGGCAAATGCAGCCCCAGTTGCTGCTTGAGGGCGGCGACGTCAACCGGCGCAGGACCGCTGAGATAGGCCACCAGTTGCGATGTAGCTAGATCGTCGCGCAGCAGGGTCACCGCCGCCTCGATGCCATCCTGGTTCAGTAGCACGGCGTCGATCTCGCCCAACTCGATGCGCAGGCCTCGCAGCTTGACCTGATGGTCGAGGCGGCCCAGGTACTGGATGTTGCCGTCGCTGAGGAAGCGGCAGCGGTCGCCCGTGCGATACAGGCGCTCACCCGTCTCGAACGGGCTCGGCACGAAACGCTCGGCGGTCAGCTCCGCTCTGTTCAGGTAGCCGCGTGCCAGGCCCTTGCCGCCAATATAGAGCTCGCCCACCGCGCCTATGGGCAGTGGCTTGAGTGCTTCATCAAGAACGTACAGCTTGATATTGGCGATGGGCTTGCCGATGGGCACGAAGCCCAGGGGCGAGGCCGGATCGCAGGGCCAGCAACTGACGTCGATGGCCGCTTCGGTGGGGCCGTAGAGATTGATCAGCTGCGCCGTGTGGCGCGTGTAGAAGCGCTGTTGCAGATCGAACGGCAGTGCTTCACCACTGGCGAACACTTGGCGCAATGAAGTGCAGCCTGACAACTCCGGCTCGCCGACGAAGGCTTGCAGCATCGAAGGCACGAAGTGCAGGGTGGTGATGCGCTCGCGCTGGATCAGCTCGGTCAGGTAACGGCTGTCGCGATGGCCGTCTGGCTTGGCAACTACCAGGCAGGCACCGGTAATCAGCGGCCAGAAGAACTCCCATACCGACACGTCGAAGCTGTAGGGGGTTTTCTGCAAAACGCGGTCATCGGCGCCGATGGGGTAAGCATCCTGCATCCAGTACAGGCGGTTCATCAGCGCGCCGTGCTCGTTGAGCACGCCCTTGGGCTGACCGGTGGAACCGGAGGTGTAGATCACGTAAGCGAGGTCGCCGGGCTGGTTAAGCGCCTCGGGCTGCGGGCCGTCCTCCAGCGTCAAGGCGTCCAGGTACCAGACCGGCGTGGCCTGCGGCAAGCGTGCGACCGTGGTCTGTTGCGCCAGGGTCAGGCTTGGCTTGGCGTCGTCGAGCATCAGCGCCAGGCGGGCGGCTGGTAGTTCAGGGTCGAGCGGCAGGTAGGCAGCGCCGGCGCGGATGATGCCGAGCAGGGCAACGACCATCTCTACCGAGCGCTGCATGCACACGGCGACCACCTGTTCACGGCTCACGCCACGTTCGCGCAGTTGCCTGGCTACGGCGCCTGTGCGGGCATGCAGTTCGGCATAGCTCAGGCGCTGGTTGGCGTAGATCAGCGCCGGCGCGTCTGGCGTGCGCGCGGCCTGGTCGGCCAGTGCCTGGGCCAGGCTGTGCGGACCGGGGTAGGTCTTGTCCGTGGCGTTCCAGTCGTGCAATTGGCGGCTGCGCTCGGCTTCGCCGAGCAGGTCGAGTTCGCCCAGCGCGGCCTGCGGGCGCTGCACTGCATCGCCTAGCAGACGCTGCCAGGCGTCGGCCCAGCGTGTGATGGTCTCGGCCTCGAACAGCTGGCGCTTGTACTTCAGGCGCAGCGACAGGCGTTGGCCGTCGTCGTGCACCTCCCAGCTCAGGTCGAAGCTCAATGCGCTGGACGGTACCTCGATTTCGCGCAGCGTCAGCGGTGCCCAGGCATCGTCACGCAGGCGCGCGTTCTGCATGGCGAACAGCACCTGGAACAGCGGCGTACGGGTCATGTCACGCTCGCTGACCAGGGCATCGACCAGCTGTTCGAAGGGCACTTCCTGGTGTTCCTGGGCCTTCAGCACGCGTTCGCCGACCTGATTCAGGAAGGTTTTGAACGCCTGCTGCGGATCGACCTCGGCACGAATCACCAGGGTATTGACGAAGCAACCGATCAGCGCCTGGGTTTCCGCCAGATCGCGGTTGGCCACCGCAGTGCCGAGGCGCACATCGCGCTGGCCGGCTAGGCGACCGAGCAGCACCTGGGTGACGGCCAGCACCAGCACGTAGAGCGTTACGCCCTGGTCTTGGGCTGCCTCGCGCAGCTGTTGCGTGAGTCTGTCCGGCAGCACCAGGCTATGGAAGCCGCCGGCGGTGTCCGGTTCCGCCCGGCGCGGATGGTCGGTAGGGAGTTCGAGCAGGTAGTTGCCGTCGCCGAGGGTCTCGCGCCAGTATTCCAGCTGCTCCCGGTAACGCTCGGCCTGGGCCGGCAAGCGTTGCCATAGGGCATAGTCGACATACTGCACCGATAGTTCGGGCAGTTCCGCTTCACGGCCTTCGCTGCGGGCACGGTAGAACTCGGCCAATTCGTCGATCAGGCGCTGCATCGACCAGTCATCTGCGACGGTGTGGTGCAGCGTCAGCAGCAACAGTGTGCGCTGCTCGCTTTGCAGCAGGCGACCGCGGATCAGCGGGCCGGCAGCCAGGTCGAAGGGTGTCTGGGTTTCCGCGTCAATGTAGCGCGCAATGTGCCCATCCCAGTCTGCTGCAACGATCCGCTCGATGGTGAAGTCTGCACGGCTTTCGGCGTCTATCAGCAGTTCGGCACCATGGCCCTGTTCCAGCAGGCGGCCGCGCAGCACTTCATGTCGCGCGACTATGCTGGCCAGACCTTGCTGCAGCCAGTCGAGCTGTACTGCACCGTTCAGTTCGACGGCCGAAGTGATGTTGTATTCGGCGGCTTCCGGGTTGAGTTGTTCGAGAAACCACAGGCGTTGCTGGGCGAAGGACAGCGGCAGGCGCTCGGGGCGCGGTTGCGGCCGCAGTTCGACGGCAGGCGCGGCAGCGGAGGTGGCGAGCAGTGCCGCGAAGGCTTTAAGCGTCGGCTGTTCGAACAGCTGGCGCAGGGCGGGTGCCTGGCCATGCTGCTGACGCAGGCGTGCCAGCAGCACGGTGGCCAGCAATGAATGGCCACCCAAGCGGAAGAAGTGGCTATGACGGCCGATCAGCTCGCGCGGCACCTCGAGAATCTCGCTCCAGAGTGCGGCCAGATGCTGTTCGGCCTCGCCTTGTGGGGCTTCATAGGCATCGCCGGACAGTTCCAGATGCGGCTTTGGCAGTTGTTTGCGATCCAGCTTGCCGTTGCTATTGAGCGGCAGAGCGGCCAGCTCTACCACCACGCTTGGCACCATGTGCGCAGGCAGCGCTTGCGTCAGGGCGGTTTGCAGTTGCGCTACGTCCAGCCCGCTTGCGGATGCAACCACATAGGCCACCAGTTGCGGCGTGCCCAGATCGTCGCGCAGCAGGGTGGCGGCCTCACGTACGCAGGGTTGAGCGAGCAGAGCGGCGTCAATCTCGCCCAGTTCGATACGCTGGCCACGCAGCTTGACCTGATGGTCGAGGCGGCCCAGGTACTGGATGTTACCGTCGGTCAGGAAGCGGCAGCGGTCGCCCGTGCGATACAGGCGCTCACCAGCCTTGAACGGACTGGCGATAAAGGCCGCTGCGGTCAGCTCGGGGCGATTCAGGTAGCCACGCGCCAAGCCCACTCCGCCGATGTAGAGCTCGCCAATCGCGCCGAGTGGCAGCGGATTAAGGCCCTCGTCGAGGATATACAGCTGGATATTGGCGATGGGTTTGCCGATGGGCACGAAGCCCAGCGTTGAGGTGCTGTCGCAGACCCAGACGCTGACGTCGATGGCGGCTTCGGTGGGCCCATAAAGGTTGATCAGGCGGGCCGGGTGGCGCGCGCAGAAGCGCTGCTGCAAGGCCAGCGGCAGCGCCTCGCCGCTGGCAAAGACCTGACGCAGACTGGTGCAGTGCTCAAGATCTGGTTCGCTGACGAAGGCCTGCAGCATGGACGGCACGAAGTGCAGGGTGCTGATGCGCTCGCGTTGGATCAGCTCCACCAGGTAGCCGCTGTCCTGATGTCCGCCCGGTTTGGCGAGCACCAAGCAAGCACCGGTGATCAGCGGCCAGAAGAACTCCCACACCGACACGTCGAAACCGTAGGGGGTTTTCTGCAGTACGCGGTCCGTCGCATCAAGCGGGAAGGCCTCCTGCATCCAGTGCAGGCGGTTCATCAACGCGCCGTGCTGGTTAAGCACACCTTTCGGCTGACCGGTGGAGCCGGAGGTGTAGATCACGTAGGCGAGATCGCCCGGCTGATTAGCGACTATACGGGGCGTGCCGACGATCTCGGGCAACGGCTGATCCAGGCACCAGGCCGGCACCTGTGCTGCCAACCGGTCACGCCACTGGCTGTGAGTCAGCACCAGTGGGCAGGCGGCGTCTTCCAGCATAAAGGCCAGGCGGGCAGGGGGCAGGTGCGGGTCCAGCGGCAGGTAGGCGGCGCCGGCCTTGATGATGCCCAGCAGCGCCACGAGCAGATCGCTGCAACGTTCCAGGCATACCGCAACCACCTGTTCGCGGCCAATGCCCTGGGCGGCCAGGGCCTGCGCCAGATGGTCTGCGCGCTGGTGCAGCGTTTGATAGGTCAGGGTTTCGCTCTCGCAGACCAGCGCAGGTGCGTCGGGGCTGCGCTGCGCCTGTTGCGCCAGGGCTTCGCTGAGAGTTGCGGGGCCGGGATAGTGACGGGCGGTGTCGTTCCACGTCAGCAGTTGGCGCTGGCGGTCGCCCTCGCTCAGTGGCGAGAGCTGGGCTAGCGGGGTGTTCACGGCATCCGGCAGCTGGCCGAGGAAGTCCTGCCACTGGGCTAGCCAGGCCTGCATGGTTGCCTCATGGAACAGGCAGGCGCGGTACTCCAGCATCACCGACAACTGTTGGCCGTCGTCGTGGACTTCCCAGTTCTGCTCGAACTTGGCCGCTGACGAGCGGATATCCAGTGGCTGCAAGCTCAGATCCGGCCACTGCAGGGGCGCTCGCTCGCTGTTCTGCATGACAAAAGCCACCTGAAACAGCGGCGTGCGCGACAGATCACGCTCCGGTGCCAGCTGCTCGACCACCTGCTCGAATGGCACATCCTGGTGCTCCTGCGCCGTCAGCACGGTTTGCCGCAGCTGGGCCAGGTAATCGCCGAAGGTCTGCTGTGGGGTCAGTTCGGAGCGGATCACCAGAGTGTTGACGAAGCAACCGATCAACGGCTGCACGGCGTCGAGGCGGCGGTTGGCGACCGGGATGCCAATACGCATGTCCTGCTGCCCGCTGTAGCGACTGAGGAACAGCTTGAGACCGGCCAGTAACAGCATGAAGGGCGTGACATTCTGCTCGTGGGCGAACTGCCGCAGCCGCGTGGTCAGCGCCTGTGGCAGACGGGCGAAGCAGGTGCCTGCAGTGTTGTCGAACGTCGCCGGACGCGGCAAATCGGTTGGCAGTTCGAGCCGGTAGTCGCCGTTCTCCAGGGTCGTCTGCCAGTAGTCCAGCTGCTGACGGTAGATCTGTTGGCGGGCCGCACTGCGTTGCCACAGGGCGTAGTCCACGTACTGCACCGGCAGTACCTGCAAGTCGGGTCGGCGCTTTTCCAGACCGGCGCGGTAGCCTTCGGCGAGTTCCTCCAGCAGCACCTGCAGCGACCAGCCGTCGGCGGCCGAGTGATGCAGGCCGAGCACCAGCAGGGCCTGACCGCTGGCTGGGTGGCGGATCAGGCGCACGCGCAACGGATGTTCGCGCGCTAAGTCGAACGGCTGGCGCGCCTCGGCCTCGGCGACCTGGCGTTGATGCTCCGGCCAGGCCGCCGCGTTGCCTTGGTAATCCTCGACAACCAGATTGAAGAAGGCCGGGGCGTCGATCAGCAGTTCAGCGCCGTCGCCTTTGTCGAGCAGGCGGCTGCGCAGAATGGTGTGACGTTCGACTAGGGTTTCGAAGGCCTGACGCAGTATTTCCAGACGGAGTTCGCCGGTCAGAGTGAGTGCCGTGATGATGCTGTATTCGCCGGTGTCCGGTGCCAGTTGCTCAAGGAACCACAGGCGCTGCTGCTCGAAGGACAGCGGCAGACGAGCCGGGTGCGGCCCAGCTACCAGCGTCGGTAAGGTTTGGGTCGGCTGCGCTGTGGTGCCGTCGATGCTGCGTGCCTGTGCCGCTAGCGTCGGCTGCTCGAACAGGCTGCGCAGAGCGGGAGCCGTGTCGAATACCGCAGCGATGCGGGTCAGCAACACGGTCGCCAGCAACGAGTGACCACCGAGGTGGAAAAAGTTGGATTGGCGACCGATATGCTCCAGCGGCACCTGCAGCGTTTCCGCCCACAGGCTTGCCAAGCGGACTTCGCTGTCGCCCTGTGGCGCCTCCAGGGTTTCCCCTGCTTCCTCCAGGAGCGGTTCCGGCAACGCGCGGCGGTCGATCTTGCCGTTGGCGCTCAGCGGCCACTCGCTCAAGGCTACCAGCGCCTGCGGCAGCATATAGGCGGGAATAAAACGTCCCAGCTCATCGCGCCACCCTTCGCTCGGCAGTTTGCCTGTGGCAGTCAGTACATAGGCGATAAGCTTATCGTCGCGCACCAGTGCCAGGCTGTCGCGCACGCCGTCCACGCGCCGCAGTGCCTGCTCGATCTCGCCTGGCTCGATGCGCAGGCCACGCAGTTTGATCTGGAAGTCTTTACGCCCGAGAAATTCGAGTTCGCCGTTAGCCAGATAGCGGCCCAGATCGCCCGTGCGGTACAGGCGGCCCTCGCCGAAGGGGTTGGCAACGAAGACGCTGGCCGTCAATGCCTCGCGATGCAGGTAGCCGCTGCCCACCCCGGCCCCGGCCACGCAGATTTCGCCGACCGCGCCGACCGGTAGCGGCTGGTCGTAGCGATCAAGTACGTAGAGTTGGTTGTTATCCACCGGCCGGCCGATGGGCAGTACGTTATTGGGCGCGTCGATATCCACTTCGTGCCAGGCCACCACGTCGGTGCATTCGGTGGGCCCGTAGCTGTTGATCACGCGGCAGCGCCCGTGCGCGCTGGCGAGCCAGCCGTGCAGACGCTCCATGCGGATCGGTTCGCCGCCCAGCACCAGCGCGCGCAGGCTGGTCAGATCGCGCCACTGCTGCGCGGCGGCGATTTCCACCAGCGGGTAGAAGGCGCTGGGCGCGCCGTTGAGCAGGGTGATGCGGTGGCTGCGGATGTCATGCAGCAGTGCCTGCGGGTCATAGGACTCCAGGCTGGGCATGACCAGCGTGGCGCCGCACAGCAGCGGGGCGAAGATGTTCTTCTGGGTCAGGTCAAAGCCGGTGGCGCTAGCCAGCAGCACCTTGTCGCCTTGGCGCCAGCCCAATGTGCGCAGGTACCAGTGCTGCAGGTTGCGCACGCCGCCGTGGGTGACTACTGCACCCTTGGGCTGGCCGGTGGAGCCGGAGGTGTAGATGGCGTAGAACGGCGAGTCTGCGTCGAGGCTGCGTGTCGGCGGCGTTGCTGGCTGTTGCTCGAGTTGCGCCTGCAGTCGGTCCAGCTGCAGCAACTTCACCGGCAGTTCGGTGTAGCGCGCCGCGTGTTGACCATGGGTCAGCAGCAGATCGCTGCCACAGTCGTCGAGGATGTAGCGGATACGTTCGGCCGGATAACTGGTGTCGATTGGCACGTAGGCGGCACCGCATTTCAGCACTGCCAGGATGGCAACCGCCAGTTCCGGTGATTTATCCAGGCACAGCGCCACCCAGTGGCCGCGGCCTACGCCCTGTGCGATCAGGTGGTGCGCCAGGCGATTGGCCTGGGTATCGAGTTCGCCGTAGGTCAGCTGATGTTCGCGGTGTTCGATCGCCAACGCATCCGCCGAGCGCACAACCTGGGCTTCGAAGGCGTTGAGGATGGTCGGTGCTAGCGGTAGGGCTTGCGCCGTAAGGTTCCAGCCCTCCACCGTGCGTTGCCATTCATCCGGTGTTAGCAGGCGATGCTCGCCCAGCGGGCGCTCAGGTGCCTCGAGCATGGCCTCGAACAGGTGGACAAAACGTTGCAGTAACCGCTCGGCGCTGGGCGCTTCGAACAGGTCATGGGCGTACAGCAGGTTGAGCTCGATGGGGCCCTGCGATGGGGTGACGATATGCAGGTCCAGGTCGTATTCAGAGTAGCTAAGTGGTGTGTCCAGCACCTCGAACTCAAGGCCTGGGAACTGCACACGACGCTCCATTGGTAACTGCTGCGCGACCATTATCTGGAACAACGGGGCGTGACTCAGGCGGCGCGGCAGTGCCAGGTGGTCGACCAGGCGTTCGAAGGGCAGGTCCTGGTGGCGCTGGGCGTCGAGCAGGGTGTCGCTGACCTGACGCGCCAGTTCGGCGAAACTCGGCTGGCCGTGGAAACGCACGCGTACCGGCAGGTTGTTGAGCAGAATGCCCACCAGCGGTTGGGTTTCCGACCGCTCGCGATTGGACACCGGGGTGCCGAGAATCAGATCGTCCTGACCGCTCATGCGCTGCAGGAAGCTGGCGAAGGCGGCGAACACCAGGCTGAACGGCGATTGTTGCAGGCGCGCCGCCAGTTCGCGGGCGCGCTCGCTGGCGATTGGCGACAGCTGGGCGGCGAGCATGCCGCTGCGGTGCGATTGGCTCGCCGGGCGCGGCTTGTCGGTCGGCAGCTCGAGCAGGTAATCCTGATCTGCGCCGTCATTGCGGGCGAGCTGATGTTGCCAGTAATCCAGATGCGGCTGGAGCGCCGCTGGTTGCAGGCGCTGCTGTTGCCACAAGCTGTAGTCAGCGTACTGGATTGGCAGCGGTGCCAGTCGCGGCGTCTCGCCGGCCTGCAGGGCAGCGTAGAACTGGGTCAATTCGCGCAGAGCCAGGGTCGCTGACCAGGCATCGGAGACCAGGTGGTGCAGGGTGATGGCCAGGACGTGCTGGCGCTCGCCCAAGTGCAACAGCCGCGCGCGAATCAGCGGCGGGCTGGCCAGATCGAACGGTTGCGCGAACCAGCTGCTCAGCTCGGTTTGCAGCGTAGCGTCACTGCCATCGGTCAGGTGGCTAACCGGTAGTTCGAAACTCAACGCCTCGACGATTCGCTGGTAGGGCTGGCCGTCCTCGCTGGGGAAAGCGGTACGCAGTACCTCATGACGTTCAAGCAGCCACTGGAAACTGGCGAGCAACGCCTCGATGTCCAGCTCCCCGCTTAGACGCAGGGCGAAGGGAATATTGAAATGGGCGCTACCAGGGTTCAGCTGTTCGACGAACCACAGGCGCTGCTGGGCGAAAGACAACGGCAAGCGCTGCGGCCGCGGCTGTACGGCAATGGCGTCGGCGTCTGCCAGGCCGTCGCTGGTAGCGGCCAGTTGTTGGTCGATGGCCTGCGCCAGTTGACGCACGCTGGGGCACTCGAACAATGCTTTGAGCGGCAGTTCGACGCGAAAGACTGCGCGAATCTTCGACAGCATCTGAGTGGCCAGCAGCGAGTGGCCGCCGAGGGCGAAGAAACTGTCGGTAACGCCGAAGCTCTCCAGCGCCAGGACTTCCTGCCAGATGCCGTGTAGCGCCTGTTCGGTCTCATTTGCTGGTGGAGTCAACTCGCTCTCGCTCCATTGCAGCTCGCGCAACACCAGGCGTTTGCGATCGACCTTGCCGTTGGCGTTGAGGGGCAGGGCATCCAATTCGACCAGGCGCAGCGGCACCATGTAGGCCGGCAACTGACGGCTCAGGGCTTCCTTCAGCGTGAGCTCATCGACAGCCTCGGCTGTGTGGCCGACCCAGTAGCCGACCAGTTGCGATTCGTTACGGGCGTCTTTGTGCACCACCACCGCTGCCGCTTTTACGGTCGGGTGCTGCTGCAGCTTGGCTTCGATCTCGCCGAGTTCGATGCGATGGCCTCGGATCTTCACCTGCTGATCGCGGCGGCCGAGGAATTCGATCACACCATCGGCGCGATAGCGCCCTAGATCTCCGGTTCTGTAGAAACGCGCGCCAGGATGGAACGGGTGATCGACGAACGCCGCCCGAGTGCGCTCGGCATCGTTCAGGTAGCCGCGCCCGACGCCAGCGCCAGCCACGCATATTTCACCGGGCACGCCCACCGGCAGCGGGCGTAACTCGGCGTCCAGCACGTAGAGCTCAGTGTTCGGCGTGGGTCTGCCGATAGGCATGGCCTGGGCCTGTTCGTCCGACACCGCGCGGATGGCATGGAAGGCCACGTCATCGGCACATTCCGCCGGGCCGTAGGCGTTCATCAACGGCACATGGGCGAAGCGCGCGAACCAGTCGCGGCACAGGGCCGGCGGCAGTGCTTCGCCAGTCGGCAGCAACCAGCGCAAGGCACTGAGGTCGGTGGTCGCCGTGCTGGCCGTAAGTACTCCTCGGATCACCGCAGGTACTGCTTCCCAGAGTGTCAGTTGCTGGTTTTGCAGTACCTCTAGCAGGCGCTCGGGGTCATGGCTAACGGCGTCCGGCAGAATATGCACGGTGGCCCCCAGCAGCGGCGCAGCGAGCAGTTGCCAGACGGAAATATCGAAGGCTACCGAGGCGGTCTGAGCGATACGATCCTGCTCGCTGAGGCCAAGGCTCGGCACCTTGCCAAAAATGTTGTTGAGCATGCCGCGTTGTTCCACAAGCGCGCCCTTCGGCGTGCCGGTGGAACCGGAGGTAAAGATCACGTAAGCCAGATCGTCCGCCGTGCTGCGGGGTTCTATGAGCGGGGCGGGGCCGCTCAACCACAGTGGCTCGATGCCGATCAGTTGCGGCGCTTTGGCACCGAACCGGGTACACAGCTCATCGGCCAGCGCGCATTGGCTGTCGCCGACCAGCATCAGCGGGGCTCGGCTTAGCTCGAGGATCTCCGCCAGACGCTGCGCCGGGTGTTTGACCTCAAGGGGCAGGTAGCAGGCACCGGCTTTGAAGATCGAGATCAGCGCCGTGAGGTGCGGCAGCCCGCGTTCGGCGAGCAGGGCCACGGGTTGATTGGGCCCGGCACCGGCTGCGATCAGCGCGGCAGCGAGGCGGCTAGCCCGCTCATCCAGTTCGGCATAGCTGAGTTGCTCGCCTTCGCAGACGACCGCGACCTTGCTCGGCTGACGCGCCACCTGTTCGGCGAACAGGCTGGCATAGGTACGCTCAAGTGGGAAGGGCTGTTGGGTACGGTTCCACTCCACCAGCATCTGCTGGCGTTCTGCGTCGCTTAGTAGCTCCAGTGAGGCGAGGCTCGCGCTTGGTGCAGCGAGGATGCCGAGGACGATCTGGCGCAGATGGCCCAGCAGACGCTCGATGCTGTCGCGGGCGAAACGCCGACGATCGTAGGAGATGCGTACTGCCAGCTGTTCGCCAGGCATGACCACCACGGTGAGGCCGTAGTGGGTGTGCACGCTGTGTTCCATGTCGTCCAGGCTGAAGCTCAGTTCGCCGCTGAACAGCTTGTCGTCGATGGGGGCGTTTTCGTAGACCAGGATGCTGTCGAACAACTCCTCGCCGCGCGGGAAGGCGCTCCAGCCCTGGATATCCACCAGGGCACTGTGTTCGAACTCGCGCAGACCGAGGTTGTGGCGTTGCAGTGCTTGCAGCCAGCCGATGCGGTCCTGCTGTTCATCAATCTGTACGCGCAGCGGCAGGGTGTTGATAAACAGCCCGATCATCTCTTCCACACCGGCCAGCTGTGGTGGACGGCCGGCAACGGTAACGCCGAAGAGCACGTCGCGGTGGCCGCTGTAGCGCGACAGCAACAGAGCCCAAGCGCCCTGGAACAGGGTGTTGGGAGTAATCCGCTGGTTCTGGCAGAGGGCAGTCAGCTCGCAGGTCTCGCGCGCGTCAAAACGGATCAGCGTATCGTCAACCAGCACCGCTTCGCTGTACTGGCTTTGCCGTGTCTGGCGCTCGATGACCAGCGGCGTTGGGGTGTCCAGCCCTTGCAGCTGTTGCTGCCAGAACGCCTGCGCCTCGGGCAGGCTCTGCTGCTGCAGCCAAGCTATGTAGTCGCGGTACGGACGAGGTTTGCGCATCGTCGGCGTACGCCCCTGGCGCAGGGCATCATAGGCGTCGATACAGTCCACCATGATCAGCGAGATGCACCAGGCGTCCATCAGGATGTGGTGGAAGCTGCGGATCATCTCGTGCCGGCCTGCACCCAGACGCACCAGGCGAACTCGGATCAGCGGTGGCTTGGCTAGGTTGAAGCCGTTGCGCTGTTCCTGCTCTAGCAACGCCTGGATGTGCGCTTCCTGCTGCGCCTCACTTAGGCCCTCAAGGTCGATGAACTCGACGGGCTCACTCACTTCCCGATGCACCACTTGCAGCGGCTGTTTCTGGGTCTTCCACAGAAAGCTGGTGCGCAGGGCGGGGTGGGCGGCGATTACCAGCCGCCAAGCCTGGAGAAACGCTTCTACCGACAGATCGCCACCGATGCGGTAGCGGTCCTGCATCAGATAGACCCCGGACTCCTGGTGCAGCAGACTCTGAAACAGCATGCCTTGCTGCAGCGGTGAAAGGGGATAGACGTCTTCGAGGTGCTGTGCGGTCTTGTTCGTCATCCGTGTGGCCTTCGGTGCATAAGTGAATGATGGGGCAAACAGGCAGGAGCCCCGGTTCAATGGGTCGCGTTCAGTTCCGCCAGCAGATCGTCGAACGCTTCGTCGTCGAGCGCGGCCAGGGGGAAATCCGAGGCCGTGCGGCTTGCGTTCGCGGTTGTGGGGGCGGCGGCAGGTGCTTGGTCGTTGTCGAGGGCGCAGCGGGTCGCGACCTGAGCCATCCGCTCGATGGTCTCGCTCTCGAACATCTGCTTGGCGCTGAGCTTGATGCCCTGTTGGTTGGCGCGGGAGACGATCTGCAGGCTGAGAATGGAATCGCCGCCGATCTGGAAGAAGTTGTCTTGCACGCCGATACGTTCGCGCTTGAGTACCTGCTGACAGATCTCCACCAACGCCGCTTCGAGATCGTTGCGCGGTGCCACGTAGGCGGTATTGGTTGCAACCAGCAAGTCGGGGTCTGGGAGGGCGTTGAGATCCAACTTGCCGTTGGGGGTATGGGGCAGCGCTGCGAGAGGCACGAACGCCGCAGGCACCATATAGCTCGGCAGGCGATCCAGGAGGAAGCTGCTCAGCGCCTGGGGCTCGGGGGCGTAGCCGTGACGGTTGGTGAAATAGGCGATCAGGCGAGCACCGCTTTCGAGCTGCTGAGCCACAACGACCACGTCGCGCACCTCGGAGTGGCCCAGCAATACGCGTTCGATCTCGCCGCGCTCGACGCGGTGGCCGCGGATCTTGATCTGTTGGTCGCGGCGACCGAGAAAATCCAGCTGGCCGTCGGCTCGTCGGCGAGCGAGGTCACCGGTGCGGTAGAGACGTTGGCCATCACCGATGTGCGGGTAGCGGACGAAAGCGCTGGCGGTCTGTTCGGGCAGACCGAGGTAGCCGCTGGCCAGGGTTGGGCCGCCCAGGTGGATTTCGCCAGGCTCGCCGATGGCCGCTTGCTGGGCGCTGTCATTGAGCAGCCACAACTGCATGCCGGGAATCGGCTTGCCAATGCTGATGGCGGCATCGCCAAGTGCGGCGTCGCTGAGCACTTGCGCGGTGGCCCATACGGTGGCTTCGGTCGGCCCGTACTCATTGACCAGTTGCGCCTGCGGTGCCTTGCTACGGTGTTTGTCCAGCACCCTTGCCGTACAGGGTTCGCCAGCCACTATCCAATTGCGCAGGTGGGCGAGGGTCGGAGCTGCGCAGTAATCCAGCAGGGTCTCGTACAGCGACGGTAGCGATAGGCTATGGCTGATACGGTGCCGTTCAATCAGTCCGGCCAGGGTCTCCAGGTCTAGCTCTTCGCCGCTCGCCGGTAGCACCAGCAAACCGCCCTGGCAGAGCGTCCAGTAGATCCCGGCCACCGAGCTATCGAAGGACAAGGACGAAAGCAGCAGGTAGGACTGTACCGGTTCGCGGTAGTAAGCCATGCGCACCTGCGTCGAATGGCTCAGGCTGGCGTGGCTGATTGGCACACCCTTGGGTTGCCCGGAGGAGCCGGATGTGTAGATCAGATAGGCGGTCTGTTGCAGGGCGACAATAGGTAGCGAAATGGTCTCGGGCCCTTCGCCGCTCGCTACGTCCAACAGTAGAGTGCGGGCGCTGTTGGTGCCGCTGCCTTGCTGATCGGTGGTGCTGAGTAGCAAGCGTGCGCCGCTGTTCTCGATCATGTAGGCCAGGCGTTCGGCCGGGTAGGACGGATCCAGGGGCAGGTAGGCGGCGCCGGCTCTCAGCGCGGCCAGCATGGCGACTATGGCCTGGCGTTCGCGGCGCAAAAGGATGCCGACCACGTCGCTGGCCTGCACGCCTTCGGCACAAAGACGACGGGCAAGCGACTCGATCTGAACGAGCAGCTCGCCGTAGTGGGTGATGCCTCCCGCATCGGCCAGGGCAGGCGCATTGGGGGTGGCTTTGGCGCGCTCCTCAATCAGCCCGAGTACGCCGATGGCACGAACTTGCGCTTGAGCAGCGCTGTTCTGCAGCAGCTCATCTTGATGTGGGCCGACGAGTGACAGCGTACCGATTGGTTGGGCTGGCGCGCACAGGCCGCGCAGCAGCAGTGTCCATTGCTCCTCGATGCAGGCAATGGCGGTGGCATCGAAGCGCGTCCGATCATAGGCCAGGCGCAGCTCCAGCGTCGCCGTATCCAGTCGGCATTCCAACCCGAGCGCGAAGCGCTGGCGCAAGCTGCCGGCGTCTATCAGCTCTCCATGGCTTAGCAATAACGCTGCGTCTCTGCAGGCGAAGAAGACTTCGCAGACCTGTTCGCTATCGTAGTAATCACGCCAGCCACGAGCCTGGCGTAGCTGGCCTAGCAGCGTGGAAGCCTGCGCCTGGAGTGACGCGTGCAGGTCGACCTCTGCCTGGATCGGCAGAACCTGTTCGAACAGCCCCAGCGCTTGCTCCAGCCCTTCGCCACGGCCGGCGTCGCACCAGCCGAGCTGAATTCGCTGCTGACCGCTGAGCCTTGCCAGTAGCACGCACCAGGCGCTGAAAAGCCATTCTTCCAGGCTCATGTCAGCCTGTTCGGCGGCGTGCTGCAGTTCGCGACGCGTGGGCACGTTGTGCAATGGCTGAAGGGCTGGCTGGTAGAGCGCGGAGGCAGCGCTTGTCTGCAAACCGTGCAGCTCAAGCGGGGCACTTTCCGTGCGCGCTTGTTGCCAGAAGCGCACGGCCTGGCCCTCGGCCTCTTCCTCCAGCAGGCTGTTTTTCCACTCTGCGTAGTCGACGTACTGCAGGCGCTCATGGGTCGGCGCGCCGAGCAGTTCGGCGGCGATCAACGCCAGGCTGGTTTGATCGAGCAGAGCGGCCGAGCCTTTGAGCCACAGCGTCCAGTGATCATCCGTCGTGCGTGCATAGCAGACCGACAGCACCGGCTCATCCAGGCGTCCTTCACGCAGCTGCGCCAGGTGCGCCTCGCGTTCCTGCGCGCAAAGCCCGCGCCAGTCCTCGACGACGAAGGTCACACTGGCCACGTCTTCAATAACCTGGATTGGCACGGCCATGCCTGGTAACGCATGCAATGCCGTACGCAGAATTTCCTCGCGCTCGCCCAGCTCTTGTAGGCGCGCCTCGATTTCGACAGGCGAGGGTGCCCGAAGCGGTTCGATCACCAGCCAGTTTGCGGCGTTGACCAGAACCTGCTGCTGGATATCGCGCCAAGCTCGGGCCTGTTGTGGGGATATGCGAAAACCTGTCAGAGCTGACATGCTGTTTCCTCGTGAGCAAAGGGAGAGAAGGGGGGGATCAGAGCTGTACGTCGCTGCCTGCCGTGGCTTCGGCCATGCCGGTGTAGATCTTGCGGGAGCCGCTGTAGGGCTCCCGGCCATGCACGGCGAGCATGTTGTCGAGCAGTAGAATGTCGCCGAGTTGCCAGCGAAACTTCACCAGCGAACGCAAATAGGCGGCGCGCAGCGTCTCCAGCACATCGCTCTCGATGGGGCTGCCGTCGCCATAGAAGGTGTTGGTGGGCAGGTCCATCGGTGAGAAGCCGGCGTCGAGTGAGTCGCGGATTGCTGCGGGCAACGTGCTGAGGTGGAAGAAAGTGCCGTGGTTGAACCAGACTTCTTCGCCAGTGCGCGGGTGGCGTGCCAGGGCGGAACCGACCTGGCGGGTACGCAGGCGGTTGCCATCCTTCCATTCCACTTCGATGCCCACGGACGCGCAATAGGCCTCGACTTCTGTGCGATCGTGGGTCTGGAACACGGACTGCCACGGCAGGCCGAAGCCATCGCCGTAGTTGCGCACGTAGAGAATCTTCTTCTGGCGGAAGGTCTCGATGATTTCAGGCGGGATCTGCGCCTTTACCGTGCGCACTGAGCCAATGGGGGTTTCACCGCCGATGTCCGAGGGTTGATGGCAGTAGAAGAACAGCCGCAGCGGAAAGCGCGGGGAATAGGAGTGTTCGTTGTGCGGAAAGATGACCTGGTCGGCTGGATAGTCCGTCGAGGTGTATATATTGCCGCCCACCCGGGTTCGCGGCGAGGCGCGGAACATGTACTCCAGTGCGCCGCTCGACAGCGCATCGATCACGGCATTGAAGTGTGCGGCGGCCTGTACGTCGAAGCCACGCAGCAGAATGGCGCCATGCTGCTGCAGCTTCTGCTCCAGATTGTCGCGGTTCTGCGCGGCCCATTGCACTAGATCGACGCCGGGCATATTCGGCTCGACCAGCCAGGGAAGATCCCACGCCGGGTCCAGTAGCCGTTCGTTGACGATGCTCTGTTCGGACAGCGCGATGGGCTTGCGACGGCCGGTGCTGGGACGATTGCCTGAAGGTGGAGTGGATATCATGCGGGTTCCTTATCGCTACAGGCTGACAGCGCGGCGCCGGGTGTTTCCCAGGCGGGCGCGGCCTTGATTGTTCAGCGTGTGTTGCTGTTGTTGCAGATGGGTGTCGTCCCAGCTCTGCAGGCGGTCACGCAGCATGCTGATCGGTAGTTCGAGCTGGGTGTCAAATTGCCCCAGCAGGCGTTGCCAGAGGTGGGCGAAGCGTTCAATTTCGTCGGGACTGAACAGGTGCCGGTCATATTCCAGCGTGGCCTCGATGCTGTCGTGACGGTGCATCAGGTCGAGCACCAGATCGAAGCCGGCCAGGTTCTGAATGACCTGGGTGTGGACGATTCTGGCGTTGCCGAGCGCCTTGATGCTGAAACGGTCGCGCTGGTAGTTGAACTTGGCCTGGAACAACGGCGAGCGATCCGCTTTGCGCTGCGGTGCCAGTTGTGACACCAGTAAATCGAATGGCAACTGACGGTGCGCATGGGCCAGGCGGATGGTCTGGCGGGTGCGCATTAGCAGTTCGCCCAGCGGCAGGTCGTCTTCGAGCTCGCACTTGAGGGTGAGCTGGTTGACGAAGAAACCGAAGATGTCCTGCAGCTCAGGCAGGTCACGACCATGCACGTCGGTGCCGATCAGAAAACGCCGCTGTCCGCTCAGGTAGTGCAGCCACAGCTGAAACAGCCCTGTCAGCATCACGAACAGCGGCAGTCGTTGAGCACGGCTCGCCTGCTTCAGGTGCTCGACCTGCTGCGGCGGGATCATGAACTGGTGCCGTCCTGCCTGAGTGCCTCCATCCGGACGTGGGCGTTTGGCGAAGTCCAGCTGCAGAGGCATGCCAGCGAGATGATCGCGCCAGAACGCAGTTTCCGTATTGACCCGCTCGGCGTTGACGTAGCCCGGCTCCCATGCCGCGAAGTCGGCGTACTGCAGGCGACGTGGCAGTGCTGCGCCGGGTTCCTGGGTGGCGTAGTAGTGCGCCAGGTCCTGCAGAAGTATTTCTCCCGAGCGGCCGTCGAAGGCGATGTGATGGATGACGATGATCAGTTCCTGCGCGCCTTCGCCGAGCGTGAGTAGACACGCCCGCATTACTGGGCCGGAGGCGAGATCGAATGGCCTGTTCTGCTCGTCATGCAGCAGCTGATCGATCACGTGAAGCTGCTGATCCGTTTGCAGGTGTCGCAGATCGCGCGTGTTCACCTCGATGGATTGCCGCGCTGCCAGCCATTGTTCAGGGCCAGCCTGAGTGGTGCGGTAGCAGGCGCGCAGCACTGGGTGCCTAACGCACAACGCGTCCAACGCGTGTTTCAACCGGTGCACATCCAGCTTCGGGCCATTGAGCACCATGCGAATCAGAATGTTGTGCTGAGCGCGGGCAGGCTCCAGCTGATGCAGAAACCACAGGCGACTTTGCGCGAAGGATTGGCGGACACACTGGGCGGCTGCCTCGCTCAGGGGCAGCAGGGGCGGGAAGGGCTTGTCCATGCGCGCTCCTAGGCCATTGACACGATGACCTTGCGGTCACCGCTAAATGGGTTGCGACCATGGGCGACCAGCAGGTTGTCGAGCATCAAAACGTCGCCGGCCTGCCAGGCAAAGGTCACACTGGTTCTGGCGTAGACCGCCCGGATTTCGTCCAGGGTGGCGTTCGGAATTGGCGTGCCGTCGCCAAAGTAGACGTTACGCGGCAATTGCGTTGGGCCAACCGCGTCGATCAGTGCCTGGCGCAGATCAGCGGACATGGCGGATATATGAAACAAGTGTGCCTGGTTGAACCACACCCATTCATGGCTGACTGGGTGCTGGACGGCGGCCTGGCACAGTTGCTTCGTGCTCAGCTCGCCGTCGGCGTTCCAGCTCCATTCGATTCCCTGCGCCTGGCAGTATTGCTCTACCTTAATGCGGTCGTCGGTGTTGAACACGTGCTGCCAGGGAATATCGAGCGTGCTGCTGTAGTTGCGCACGTAGAGCAGCCCCTTGGCGATGAATTCCTCGCGTATCGCGGGATCAATCTCTTGGTACACCTGGCGACTGTCAGCTATCGGGGTTTCCCCGCCGACCTGGCTCGCGGTCATGCAATGGAACCAGATGCGTGATGGCCATTGGCGCGTGTAGGACTGCTCGTTGTGCAGGGGAATGCTCTGGTGAGCGGGGTATTCGGTAGAGCTATAGACCCCGGTGAACACCTTGCTGCGGGGTGTGGAACCGAACTCGTAAGTACCCAGCGGCATGCCGAAACTGGCGGCAAAGCGCTTGAAATCTAGGGGGGTCGGCACCTTGAAGTTGCGAAATAGAACGCCGCCGGTGGTACCTAGCGCATCCAGGGCTACAGCTCGAATCTCGTCGCTCAGCGCGTGAATCGAATCCCTCTTATGGCTATTGATAAGCAGGGGGAGCGCGTTGCTACGGAGCAGAGGGGCGATGACGCAGCCATCTTGCTCCAAGGCTGAGCGGATCACATCAGTAGCGCACACATCTGCAAGCTGACTCATGCGTGGAGGGCCCTCGCGCCAGAGCGCAACTGATGCGGAGGCATTGCAAGTACCCCCGAAACATAGCTCGCAATAATCTGAGTAGCGGTTGTCTCGCTTCCGTGTAGACGATGAGCCATGGCTCCTCCCTCCAATCAACAGGTTTGTGTCAACCGGCGCGCCTAACTATTCAGCTTCAGCGCAACCTCCTTCCAAACATGACTGCCTGCATGCAATGAGGTTTAAATGATAATCACTCTCGTAAAGATTGCAAATTATTATTACGAATAATAGTATTTCGCAACTGCAAATGTCTGGCTTCTTTAGCCGGAGCTTTGGGGAGGGAGGGCGTTCTATCTGGGACGCTCTGGGCGAAGCAAATGACGAAGGAGCCAAGAGGTAAATGAATAAATTTAAGAAAAATACGTTGGCGTTGGCGGTTGCGTCCGGCCTGATGGTTGCGACTTCCGCGCTTGCGGCCGAGGTAGCCGATAAAGAACAAGCATTGCAGCTCAAGGATGCGGTCGTCACTGGTGAGAAGATTCAGCGCAGTCAGGACAAAACGCTGTCCAGCGTTGCGGTGGTGACCAGTGAAGACATCCGCACTCATGGCGATCAGGATTTGCAGGCAGTGTTGGATCGTACGCCTGGTGTGTACGCCCAGTCGGGAAACGAGAACTGGGGGATTCGGGGCATCCCTGTGAGTGGCTTCGATGACCAGGGGCCTGCGGCGCTCAATGGTGCTGTTTCGGTATATGTCGACGATGCGCTGCAGGCCAACAGGTTGCTGACCCTCAATCCCATGGGGCTCTGGGACATGGAGCAGGTCGAGATCTATCGGGGGGCCCAGTCGACGACTCAGGGGCGTAACTCGCTGGCTGGCGCCATCATCATGAAAAGCAAGGATCCAACCTTCGATCCTGAGTTTTCGGTGAAAGGTAACACCGGTACGTATGGCGAGCGTGGTACATCAGCCATGGTCAACGGCTCCTTGGTTGATGGTGTTATCGCGGGTCGCTTAGCTGTCGACTATCAGACGTCCGACGGCTATATCGAGAACGAGTTCTTGGATATGGACGCCAACCAGCTACGTTCATCCAACGTGCGCGGCAAGTTCCTTATCTTGCCGTCCGATGACATGGATGTGCTGCTTACCTTCACGCGCACCAAGCAGCGTGCCGGTCTCAATGCGGCGGCTGCGACCAGCGCCAAACCGGATTACTACAAGGTTTACGAAAGTACGGAAACACTGCATACCTTGGCTCAGAATACCGCTACCGCTAAAGTCGATTATCGCCTGGACGATTTCTGGACGCTGACCAGTGTAACGTCTGGCACCTGGTCCAAGTACGACTCCATGCTCGACTTCGACCGCACTACGACCGCTGATCAGACAACGCCTCGTCACAATGAACAAACTCTGGGCACTCAGGAGTTGCGCCTGGGTTATGTATCGGATCGGCTGGATGGCGTATTCGGTGTGTACCTGGGGCGTTCAAAAGGTGAGTTCGACGATAAGTTGGTCAGTAACGGAACGGTATTGTTGAATCAGCTCGGGGAAACCAAGATCAACAGTCAGGCCGTGTTTGGTGAACTCAATTGGACATTCGTGGATAGCTGGAAACTGATCACGGGGCTGCGTTGGGATAACGAAAAGAACAACACCAAGATCAGCTACCCTGTCGGCGCTGTTTTTGCGGTAGATCCTGACGTCGACCGTGATATCAGCTCCAGTGTGTTGCTGCCCAAGATCGGTATCAGCCATGACCTCACCGAGAATCAGGTGATTGGCCTCACCTGGCAGCGTGGTTATCGCAGTGGTGGTGTGAACATTCGCAGCCGTGCTCGCCACGATGCCTATGATCCCGAATTCACCAGCACCTACGAGCTGGCCTGGCGTGCTAACTGGCTGGATCGTCGTCTGCGCACCACGGCCAACCTCTATCACACCAACTGGAAAGATCAGCAGGTGGTATTCCGCAATGCGCCTTCTGATCCGGCTCAGGTGGCCAATGCTGGTGAGAGTCGAATGATTGGCCTGGAGTTCTCGGCGGAGTACCTGGTGACCTCGCAACTGCTGGTCAATGCTGGCTTCGCCTACAACGACACCAAGTACAAGTCTTTCGTTCGTGATGGTGTGGATCTAAGCGGTTACGAATTCGTTTACGCGCCTAAGCAGATGGCCAATGTGGGGGCCAACTACACCTTCGCTAATGGGCTGATGATCGGTGGTGATGTCGTCTACCAGGACAAGAGCATCTCCAACTTCGATGTAAGCGGTAGCACGGTAACTGGCAAACGCTATAACGACAGCGTCGCGCTGGTAAACCTGAATGCCGAGTACCCCATTGGCAACCTGACGCTCAGTGGTTATGTACGCAACCTGTTCGATAAGGAATACGTCACCAACAACCAGAGCGACAACCTGCTCGACGTTGGTGCGCCGATGACCCTCGGAGTAGCCGCTCGTTACGACTTCTAAGGAAGGTGGAACCCACCAGGGAAGAAGGGCGGCGACATAGGTGTCGCTGCCCATTATTCAGCGTGCGTTGTCTTGCCCCTTTCGAGAGTTTTGAAGCGGGAGCCAGAGAACGCGCTATTCGTGTGATGCGAGGAAGCCATCATGAGTATGATCACCCCGACAGCGAACACTCCCCTCGAATTTCAGCGCCGGCATACCGGGCTAAGCCAGCTCTACTGCTTAGACAGTACGCCGATCCTGCAGCGGCAAATAGAACGCGAATCCAATGCACGCAGCTATCCACGGCGCATACCGCTGGAGCTGAAACGGGCCCAGGGCGTCTATGTCGAGGACTCGAGGGGGCAGGTGTACATCGATTGCCTTGCCGGTGCCGGTACTCTGGCGCTGGGTCACAACCACCCGGTGGCCGTGGAGGCAATCCAGAATGCACTGGCATCGGGGATCCCATTGCATACCCTCGATCTGAGCACTTCGATCAAGGATGCCTTTGTGCAGACATTGTTTGAATTGTTGCCCAGCGAATTTGCCAAGGATGCCCGTATACAGTTCTGTGGCCCCAGTGGCGCGGATGCAGTCGAGGCAGCAATCAAGCTTTCTCGGACGACATCAAGTCAGCAGACCGTTCTGTCGTTTCACGGTGCTTATCATGGCATGACCCTTGGAACGCTCTCGCTTAGTGGCAATCTGGGTCCGAAGAAGTCGCTGGGTGGCCTACTGGCAGGTGTTCAGTTCTTACCCTACCCATGCAGTTATCGCTGTCCTTTTGGCTTGACTGGAGAACAGTCGATAGACGCCAGCCTGCATTACATTCGGTACCTGTTAAGCGATCCAGAGAGTGGTATTACTCAGCCGGCAGCCATGATCCTCGAAACTGTTCAGGGGGAGGGTGGAGTGATTCCTGCGCCTGAACGCTGGTTGCAGGGACTCCGGAACATCACTCGGGAGCATGGCATCACGCTCATCTTGGATGAGATTCAGTGCGGTATTGGTCGTACGGGTGATCTCTTTGCTTTTGAGCAAAGCGGCATTACGCCGGATGTCATTACTCTGTCCAAGGCCATTGGCGGTGGTTTGCCGCTCTCTGTGATGGTCTATCGCAATGAGCTGGATCAGTGGCAGCCAGGCGCGCATGCCGGCACGTTTCGTGGTAATCAACTGGCTATGGCTGCAGGAAATGCGACATTGCGGTTTATCCAGCAGGAGGAGTTGACCACCCACGTGCGTCATGTGGGGCATCAGCTGCAGCTTTTATTGCAAGGGTTACGGGCCGAATTCGACTGGGTTGGTGATGTTCGCGGGCGCGGTCTGATGCTGGGCATGGAAATTGTGGACCCCGAGAGCTCCGATTCTCTGGGACGGCCTGCGGCAGATGGTGACAGAGCGAGCAAACTTCAGCGAGCTTGTTTGGAGCGTGGCCTGATCGTGGAACTAGGGGGGCGACATGGTGCCACCGTTAGGTTTCTGCCGCCGCTGATTATCAGTGAAATGGAAATCGAGCATGTCGGACAGATTCTTTATCAAGCAGCGCAAGCTGTTCATGCGGTTTTCAGTTGAAACTGGGTCCCGCAATTAGGTCTCGAAGACCAGAATGCTTAAGTTCGCTGCAGTTCTGGCGGACTGCTGGTGTCGGAAGTACGTATGGTTAGGCTGGCGGCAGTTGATCGGCCTTATTGTCAATAACAGTCACAGGATCAATCGTTACCGCGCCCTAAGTTGAGGGTACGCTGCGAAGCGTGTAGATGAGAGTACGAAGCAGCCTAAGCGGAAGCCTTATCCGCAGGCGAAGCTCCGCGAGCAAGATCCAGCGGTCGAAGCGATCTGGCTATTGCAGAAGCACTTCCCATCAGCCTTTCCGGTCAGTCCTGCCCCCAAAGTACCGCTAAAGGAAGGCATTCTCAAAGATGCTGAGCAACACCTGGAACTGCTCGGTTTAACCAGCGAACAGCTCAAGCAGGGCATCGCTACCTGGTGTCGAGGAAGTCGATACTGGGCATGCATGACGGAGAATGCGCCGCGCTTGGACTTAAGCGGCCACGCAACAGGTTTCGTGACAACGGCCCAGGCGCTTCATGCGAAGCATCAGGCTAAGCGGCAACGGGTACAGGCACGACGGAATCAGGCAAAGCCGAAAACGCTTGTAGACGACAAGGCTGTCGAGACCGCTGTGGAAGAGATCGTGGATTAAAGAGTCACTTGCGCTCGGCACCTTGTCACTCAATCACTGATAAGGTGCGCGAGGCGATGATGAGGCGGTTATGGATTTTCTGATGTGCGCAATGGAGCGGTCACCTGCCCTGCGGGCAGAGGTGGTCTGCTCCAGCGCTTACTGTTGTCGACGCTTGTTAAATGTTCTTGTGCCGGTGAGGAGGGCGCGGTGGCCCTAAATGCCTCAGGGACTTTTGCGGGAAATCGTTGAAAACTGTCGGATAGCGTAGAGCATTAGCTGCAGCGAGCGCTCAAAATTATCCTATTGAAATCAATGCCTTATAGGGTCGCCCGCCGGCATGGGGTGCAAGGGGTCGAGTGTTCGAATCACTCCGTCCCGACCAATAGTTTCAATGACTTAGCCCAATCTGAAAAGGTTGGGCTTTTTCATGCGCGTGACTTTTGCGTGACTTCTCCGGATTTCACGCTTGCCTCCTTTTCAAAATAGTCAGCACTGGTCCTCGCGAATCAGTTGCCGATACCATATTTGCAGCTTCAATCAGATGCCCAAGCTCTGCGCCTGAGTAGTGACTGGTGATGCTGCCATTTTTGTGACCGAGTAACGCCTTCCGGTCTTCCTCTGTTACCCCTGCTGCCCGAAGTCTTCGACCGAAGGTGTGCTTCAGATCGTGAACGCGGATCGAAGCAAATCTAGCTGGGGCAGGGCGAAGAAAACGCTCCTGGAGCTTCTTCGCGGCTCTGACCCTGGCCTTCTTCCATGCCGAATCGTTCATCCGGTGAACTGGAGTGGCCTTGTCATTTCGATCGGGTTGTCCGTAAGGAAATACCCAGGCCGGATCAAACCCACGCTGTCCCTCGATTAGCGGCCTGGCCACGTTGTTGAGCGCCACGAGTCGCTCGTCGCCGTTCTTAACTCCGGAGCTCTCATGTCGGCCGCCAAAGTCCGCCGGGTGCTCGTTTGGAGTGTCTCTCAATGCCTTTTTAATTGCGCCGCATGCGTCGAAAAATCGTCGCCAGTAATGGGCCGGATAGGTTGTGCCAGACGCTGAATAATGCGCTGGGTACTGCCGCCAAGGGCGAGAAGTGCGCGCTCGCGAGGGCGGCGCCGAGGCCGGAGTTTTGCATGCCGACTTCGATGGACAGTGTCTTGCGCTGTGCGAGAGGCATGCCCAGTAGTTGCCCCACGAAATACCCCAGCCCTAGGCCTATACCGTTGTGCAGGATAACCACGGCCATGATCAGCAAGCCCGACTCAGCAATTTTAGCTTGGCTGGCGGCTACTACCGCCGCGACGATGGCGACAATGCTCACCACTGAGATCAGTGGTAGAACCTCTACCGCCAGTTTCACTCGCTCACCCAGCAGGCGTTGCACAATCAGGCCAAGCGTGATGGGCAGTAAGACCATTTTGAGGATCGAAAGAAACATGGCAGAGAACGACACTGGCAGCCATTCAGAGGCTAGTAACCAGATCAGTGCGGGGGTAAGCAGCGGGGCGAGTAGGGTGGAAACGGCGGTAATAGCCACGGACAATGCCACATCACCACGGGCGAACCAAGTCATCACGTTTGATGCTGTGCCGCCTGGGCAGCAGCCGACCAGTATCACCCCGACAGCAATTTCAGCGGGTAGAGCGAGTAGCTTGCACAGCACCCAAGCCAGGGCCGGCATGATGATGAATTGTGCCAGTACGCCGACTAGAACTCGCAGGGGTCTGCGTGCCACTTCGCGAAAGTCTTCACCTTTAAGGGTCAGGCCCATGCCGAACATGATCAGCCCGAGCAGTGGCACGATCCAGGCTGTAAGCGGCAGAAAGCCACTCGGCAGCAGGAATGCCAATACAGCGAACAGCAGCACCCAAAATGCAAAGGTGTTACCGACAAAGCGGCTGAGGGCAATGAGTGCCGGCATGGGGAGGTCCTTGGTGGTCTGGAGGAGGGCGGCACACAATGTGGGGCGTGTGCCGCAGGTTTATCAGATACCTTGCGGTATTTCTTCGCCGCCAAGGGCTTCGAATAGGGCGGGGAGGAAGTCGACCAGGGTCAGCATCATCAAGGTGAAGCTGGCATCTTGTTGGCCAAGATCATCATCACCGCCATCCTGTTCTGCTTGATCTTGCAGGAGGTCTTCGAAGCGCAGGCGTTTGACTACCAGTTTGTCGTCCAGCACGAAGGACAGTTTGTCCTGCCAGGCTAGGGAAAGCTGGGTGACCTGCTTGCCTGAAGTCATGTGCAGCTGGATCTCGTCGCTGGTCAGGTCCTGGCGCTTGCAGCGCACTACGCCGCCATCTTCATGGGTGTCGCGCAGTTCGCATTCGTCCAGTACGTGGAAATCTGGTGCGGCCTGTTGGGTTTTGACCCAGTCGGTCAGCGTGGCGCTTGGTGCGATCTTCACGGTCAGTGGGCGTACCGGCAGCGAGCCGATAGCTTCACGCAGGGTTGATAGCAGGTCTTCGGCACGTTTGGCGCTGGAAGCATCGACCAGGATCAGGCCTTGTTTGGGCGCAATGGCGGCAAAGGTGGCGGATTTGCGGATAAAGGCGCGCGGCAGAAAAGTCTGCACAATGTCGTCTTTAAGTTGGTCGCGCTCTTTCTTGTAGACCTTGCGCATTTGCTCGGCTTCGATCTCGTCGACCTTCTCCTTCAAGGCATCGCGTACCACGCTGCCAGGTAGGATGCGTTCTTCTTTGCGCGCGGCAATCAGTAGGAAATCACCGCTGACGTGAACCAGTGGAGCGTCACCACCTTTACCAAATGGGGCGATGAAGCCGTAGGTGCTGAGTTCCTGGCTGGCGCATGAGCGGGCCGGCTTGGCTGTCAGTGCCGTTTCAAGAGCCTCGGCATCAAAAGGGATTTCTTGGGTGAGGCGATAAACCAGTAGGTTACGGAACCACATAAGGCGATAAATCTCCATTAGCAGGCCTGCCAGTAACGGCAGGTAAAACAAGTCGTCATTACCCGAGCTAGTTCGTTGTCGGGTTACTCGACGTTAATAGGAGCGCGTCGCGCGGCGTGCGTTTCATTTGGCCGTGCATTATTCCCTTGCTTGGTGCGTGAGGCCAAGTCTGCGCTAAGCCTTTGCTATATCAATAAAAAAATTTAAAAACAGTGCTTGCCAAGGTCGGGGTCTGTGTCTAGAATGCGCCCCACTTCGAGAGTGAAGGGTGATTAGCTCAGCTGGGAGAGCAGCTGCCTTACAAGCAGCGGGTCGGCGGTTCGATCCCGTCATCACCCACCAACTCGCTTTTGAAGTTACGCGCAGCGGTAGTTCAGTCGGTTAGAATACCGGCCTGTCACGCCGGGGGTCGCGGGTTCGAGTCCCGTCCGCTGCGCCATTTTTTATCCTCGCTTCATCCCCTCTGTGACATCTCCAATCTTTCCGAAAAATCTTATTAAATATTCAGCTAAACGCCTGAACTTATAAGCATTTTCTGTTTCCTATCACGGTAGCCAGTGATCGCGACAGCCTGCTAAGCTCGCGCTTTCACACCATTGCCTTAGGGCGAACCGGACAAGGAACAAGCATGAAACAGCATCGTTTAGCAGCGGCGGTCGCCCTGGTTGGTTTGGTTCTCGCAGGTTGCGACTCGCAAACTAGCAAAGTCACTCTAGAAACTCCTGCGCAGAAAGCTTCTTATGGTATCGGCTTGAACATGGGCAAAAGCCTGGCTCAAGAAGGTATGGATGACCTGGACTCCAATGCGGTCGCTCAGGGCATCGAAGATGCTATTGGCAAGAAAGAGCAACGCCTGAAGGATGAAGAGCTGATCGAGGCTTTTGCTTTCCTGCAAAAGCGTGCTGAAGAGCGCATGGTCACAATGAATGAAGAGTCGGCCAAGGCTGGTAAAAAGTTCCTTGAAGACAATGCTAAGCGTGAAGGCGTAACCACCACTGCTTCTGGGTTGCAGTATGAAGTGGTGACAAAAGCTGATGGCGCGCAACCGAAAGCGACTGACGTGGTGACTGTTCATTACGAAGGTAAATTGACCGACGGCACTGTGTTTGATAGTTCAATTAAGCGTGGTAGCCCGATTGACTTGCCGGTTAGCGGCGTGATTCCTGGTTGGGTTGAAGCCTTGCAGCTGATGCACGTTGGTGAAAAGTACAAGTTGTACATTCCAAGCGAACTGGCTTACGGCGAGCAGAGCCCGACTCCGGCTATCCCAGCCAACTCGGTGCTGGTGTTTGATCTTGAGCTGATCGCGATCAAAGACCAAGCCGCTAAAGAGTAATTACTCTTGATTCAAGCAACGCCCCGTCTCGACGGGGCGTTGTTGTTTCTGTTGGTCAGAATCTGTCGTTTTTGCTTGACTGGGGTGCCTTAAACAGCGTTTGAAATGGCTGTGGTGTTACGGTTATGCACATTTTCCATATTACTTGTCACAGGTTATGGTAGATCATCGGTAAAAACCCTTTGCCATTTTTAAATTGTTGATTTATATGGGTTTTTATTGTGTGGGCAAAAAATGTCCGATCTGTTGCTAGGCCGCGTAGGCTGGGCGTTTGGCAGGGTTATCGAGAATTTGTTCACAAGGTTATCCACAGCTTTGGTGGATAACCTTCGCCAACCCAGCTGGGGTGCGGGATTGCCGGGAGAGGATGATGAAAGCACCGAAAAATTTTGCGCGTTACCAGCTTTTGGCCAAGCGTTTCCTCAAGGCCGGACGGTTACCGACCTTGTTGTTATCTGTCGCTCGAAAGCGTGAAAAACTAGGAAGTGGCTTTGCCGAATTAACCGATCAGCTGAAGTTGCTGCAGGGCCTTTGTCTGGCTTGGTGGCGCGGAGAGTACCGATCCATCGACTCCCGTGCGTTGCTATCGGTAGTGGCGGCCTTGCTGTACTTCGTGACACCACTTGATGCCATACCTGATTGGCTATTTGGCATTGGCTTGATCGATGATCTAGCCGTATTGGCTTGGGTGCTGCGCACTTGGCAGGTTGAGCTGGTGGCATTTCAGCAGTGGCGTGATGCTCAAACACCTGAGGCATTAAAGGTAATTGAGCGTTTGCCCGATGTGGATGAGTCGCACGCAGTTATACAGGGGCGTATTGAGTAGCTGGGTATCAAACTCAGCTTTCGTTAAGCATTTGCTCAATCAGGCCTTTGTCGTGTAGTTCCTGCAGTACTTTATCCAGAAGCTCAGCCTTGATCGGTAATTGCGGGCTGTAGATGCAGTGCATGTCGTAACGATCAATGACCCAGGGATTTATCTGCAGGGCACCATCATTGCTGTTGCGCAGCTGGAAGATAAGCGTTCTGTGCATGTCGATTATCGCGTCCAGGCGCTGCTTTCGTAGCAGGTTCAGCCCAGCGCTTTGATCGCGCAGGTTTTGGCGGATGATTTGTTGCTTGGCAAAAGCATTCATCAATGCACTGTCATACACGTAACCCAGTTGGGTGCCGAGAGTTTTGCCGTATAGATCGTGCAAGCTGTTGATGGTGGAATGTTGACGGTGCAGCAATAGCACGTCTTCTTCGCTATAGAGTGGGGCTGACCAGTGATAACGCTCAGGTTGATCCAGCCATTGCGGGTTGCTGTTACAGATCACGTGAATGCGGCCGCGCTGCATAAACTCATCAATACGTTTGTTTGGTGTTTCCACGAACTCTGCGTTATAGCCAAGCTCTTGGCTGGCCATCTGGCCAAGTTTGTAAATGACGCCGCCGCGTAATTGTTGCTCATGCACATCTACATATGGCATGCCGTCTGCGCTAGAAAATCCCCAGCGTAATGGGGCTGCATTTATTGCCAGGCTACAGGCGGCTGTGAGCAGGACTATCAGGGTGCGCAAGACAGGCTCCTATATTCGACTTGGTGATCTGAGGGTAGTCCAGATCACGCCCTTTGCCGTGCTGGGCTGTTAAGATGGCTGCCTGTTCTGGAGTCGCGAGAGTGATGGAAGTGCTCTGCATGGAGATTTACAGATGAATGTGCAAGTGATCGAGCGCGACGGTGAGCCTGAATATGCGGTATTGCCTTGGGCTCAGTATCAAGCTTTGCTGCAGGCAGCAGGCGCCAAGCCTGTAGCTACTGCCGCCAGAGCCAGTACGCCGAGTGATATGCCTGCTCTCAGTCAACTGGTTAGCCTGCGTGAAGCCAAAGGCCTGACAGCTGAGCAATTGGCACGTAATGTTGGGATCAGCCCTCACTACATGGCTATGATTGAAAGCGGCGAACGGCAGCCGGATGCTGCGATTCAGCGTGCTCTTGCCTGGCACCTAGGCGTTGCCGGCTGGGAGTCACAACCTTGACCGTAAGTATTAGCCGTCAGCACTGGCAGGCGTTGTTGGGAGAGCTTGAGGATGCTCAGCGTCAGCGCCATTTAGTAACCTATCGTGCGTTGATCGAGCGGCTGGCATTGCCCAGTCCAGCCATGCAGACCCTGGCCGCCGCTCTGGAGCATCTGGCGGCCTTGGATGCCCGTGCAGACAGGCCGCTGCGCAGTGCCTTGGTGATCAGTCAGGGAGCCAGTCGTTTACCGCGTACTGGCTTCTTTGAGTGTGTCAGCCGCTTGGGGCGTTTCAATGGTGCCTCAGATGGTATTGCTGCTGCGTCTTGGCATGCGGCCGAGGTTGCGCGAGTGTTTGAGTTCAGTTATCCGGAAGAAGTCTGATGTTTGTCGCGGTGCGTGCTCGCCTTGGCTATCTACTCGCTCGTCGGCTGTTCCATTGGTCATGGCTGGTCAGGCAACCACGTGCTTGGCGTTGGATCGAAGGGCAGTTTGCCCGTATGGCCAACCTGGGCAATTGTCAGGCGCAAAGCTTCTACGGGCATATCCTGCTGTTTCGCGGTCAGGGCCTCGGTGCTCGCAGTGAAGGTAAGCGGCTACTCGGCTTGGCAGCTAAGGCCGGGGATGCCAAGGCCGCCTATCAGTTGGGTGTGTTGAGCTTCGCTGGTGATTCCCAATCCCCTGCGGATGCGAAGCAGGCCATCAGTTGGTGGACCCAGGCCGCGCAGGCTGGGCATCCTGCGGCGGCTTACCGTTTGGCCGAGCTGTATCGAAATGGCGCTTCTGAAGTGCCTGTCGATTTAGCCTTGGCTGAGCATTTTGCTGGACTTACCACTCGTGCCCGTGACGAGTAGCCGGGATTAACCCGGTTACGCTGCCGTTAGGTTTTGCGTATCGATAATGTGCAGGCTGTAGCCAGGTACATTTTTGGCGTGCCGCTTGGCTTCTGAGGCTAGCGCCGCAAGTTGGCTGGCATCCAGTTGCGCACATTGCTCAGGGTGCACATGTACAACGCCCAGCGACAAGGACAGGAGGGCGTATTCCTGGCATTTGCCGCTGCGGTCATGGGCTACAAAACACCCTGCATGTAAGTCTTCTTCCCGATAGAAACGTCGACACTGGCTCTGAAAATCCTCCAGTAGACGATTTAGACGCGAGCGCCAGTCTGAAGAGCAGAGCACCAAGAGAAAGTCATCTCCGCCGATGTGGCCGACAAAATCCCGTGTTGGGTCTACCCGCTCGTTTAGGCACTGCGCCAGGCTCAGCAGTACTTCATCGCCTTTGGCATAGCCGTAGATATCGTTAAACGGCTTGAAGTTGTCGATATCTACATAGCACACCACGGCTTCGCGGCTTTGCTGCAGTAAGCGAGTTAGGCATTGCTGGATGGGTACATTGCCCGGTAGCAGGGTCAGCGGGTTGGCGTAGCGGGCCTTCTGGATTTTCAGTTCAGTGATCAGCTTTAGAACGTCGATGACTCGGCCGAGACCGGTGTAGCGACCGTCCTCAATAATGATGAAGTCCTCTTCGATACGTTGCCGAGCGCGACTGGTGAGCAGACGGCTGACCTGCTGCAGGGACTGGCTTGCTTCAACCGCCAGATAGTCCGTACTCATCAGGCGACTGATAGGTTTGCGCGCGTGCAGTTCGTTGGCAAAGGGCTTGAGTAAAGCTTCGGAAAGGGAGTGACGATGCACAATACCTACGGGCTGTTGGGCCTCGTTAAGGACAGCCAGGGAGTTGAGATTGGCTTGGCTGCGAAACATCTCCAGCACTGCGCTGGTCGGTGTGCTTAAGGCAACTGCTTGCTGCGTGTTGAGTAGGCTACGCAGATCGCTGACATCCTCGGCCAGTGGGCTACTGGTGCTGAAGCTCGGTAGTAGGTTGGCCGCATCGCGTGGCGGCACTTCTTGTGGACGCCCAAGCAGGTAGCCTTGCAGCAGGTCGACGCCCATTTCCGCTAATACGGCCAGCTCTTCAGGTAGTTCGATGCCCTCGGCAATCACTTGGGCGCGAGAGGCTTTGGCCATTTTCAGGATAGATCCAACAAATTCGCGCTTGACTGCATCCTGATGGATACCGTCGATAAAGTGTCGATCAATCTTTACGTAATCAGGGCGCAGTTCTGACCACAGGCGCAGGCTCGAATAGCCTGCACCAAGGTCGTCCAGGGCGATTGAGAAGCCCATAGCGCGGTAGTGGTGCAAGGCGGTATCGAGCAGGGCGAAGTCGTCCGTAGGCGATTGTTCGGTGAGCTCAATAACCACCTGGCTGGGCGGGATACCCAGGGTCTGTAACAGTTGGAGTGTGCGTCCTGGCTGGTGTTTGGGCTCCATCAACGAGTCCGGTGAGACATTGAGGAATAGTTTGCCTTCAAGTTTCAGTTGGCTGAACCGCTGGCAGGCATTTTTGCGGCAGAGCAGTTCCAATTCACTTAAGCGCCCCGCGCTGCGTGCTACAGCAAATAAGTTGATGGGAGAGTGCAGGGCGCTATTGGACGGGCCGCGACTAAGCGCTTCATAGCCAAGGATGCGCCGCTCGGAGAGCGAGATGATTGGCTGAAACAGGCTGTGCAGATCGCTGTTGGCGAGGATGTTGTCCAGCGTACTGAACTGCTCGGTGGCAATCATGTTAGTTCTCAATCGGCATAAAAACGGGGACTGGTATGGCTACCAATCCCCGTATTTCACGACAGTTTGATGACTCTTTGATGACGCTCGAGTTTTACTGTTTAGCCAGTCGTGTATTCAAACCTAGGTAGTCGAGCAGAATGCGACCGCTTTCGGCAAGGAAGGCATCATCTTCCGGTTTGGTCTTCTCATCTTCTGCCGGCAGTGCGTCTTCATCTTCCACCTTGAGTTTGTTCAGCGGTGTTTCACCTTTGGCTTGGCGCCGACTGTTCTCGATGGCCAGTTGTTGGCCTTCGATGTCCGCTTGCTGGGCGCGGCGCTTAGCTTCATTGAGGCTGACGCTCTTTTCTTCCATCAACTTCTGCGACAGTTGCAGGCGTTCACGGGCAAAGGTGAAGTCTGGGTTTTGTGCTGTGCGGCTTTCAAAACGGCTCTGCAGTTCGGCGAGGAACGGCTTGATAGGGTCCAGCTCCGGTTTGATTGCCGGTTTGATGCTATCCCAGGGCATGGCTTCGGGCAGGGCGCTTTCACCAATTTCTTTGGTGTCCATAACGTCCGGGTAACGGATATCTGGAATCACGCCCTGATGCTGGGTGCTCTGCCCGGATACCCGGTAGAACTTGGCCAGGGTCAGCTTCAGTTCACCGTGGTTAAGCGGCTGGATGGTCTGTACGGTGCCTTTGCCGAAGGTTTGGCCGCCGACAATTAGCGCGCGGTGGTAGTCCTGCATGGCGCCGGCAAAAATCTCTGAGGCAGAAGCCGACAGACGATTGACCAGCACGGCCATTGGGCCTTTGTAATAAATGCCGGGGTTTTCATCGGCCAGTACATCGACGCGACCATCGCTGTTGCGCACCAGTACGGTTGGGCCTTTATCGATGAACAGGCCTGTCAGTTCGGTGGCTTCCTGCAGTGAGCCGCCACCGTTATTACGCAGATCGATGACCACACCATCGACTTTTTCTTTTTCCAGCTCAGTCAATAGGCGTTTAACGTCACGGGTGGTGCTCTTGTACTCTGGATCGCCAGCTCTGAATGCTTTGAAATCCAGGTAGAAGGCCGGAATCTCGATCACGCCGAGTTTATAGTCGCGGTTATTTTGGTTGAGGTGGAGGATGGATTTCTTCGCTGCCTGCTCTTCGAGCTTGACCGCTTCGCGGGTGATGGAAACCACCTTGCTGGTTTGGTCGTTCGGCGCATTGCTGGCAGGAATGACCTCCAAGCGTACTTTTGAGCCTTTCGGACCACGAATCAGCTTGACCACTTCATCCAGGCGCCAGCCGATTACGTCGACCACTTCCTTGTCGCCCTGAGCTACACCGATGATCTTGTCAGCAGGGGCGATTTGTTTGCTTTTTTCAGCAGGGCCTGCCGGCACCAGGCGCACGACTTTTACGTATTCATTGTCGTTTTGCAGTACTGCACCAATACCTTCGAGCGATAGGCTCATATTGATGTCGAAGTTTTCCGCGTTGTCCGGCGATAGGTAGGTCGTGTGCGGGTCGTAGGACATGGCAAAGGCATTGATATAAGCCTGGAACACGTCTTCGCCGCGGGTCTGCTTGAGCCGTGAAAGCTGATTGTTGTAGCGCTTGGTCAGCAGTTCCTGGATAGCCTTGGGTTCCTTGCCGGCGATTTTCAGGCGCAGGACTTCATCTTTTACGCGCTTGCGCCAGAGGTCGTCCAACTCGGCAAGATTCTTAGCCCAAGGGGCGTTCTCGCGGTCGATGAGTAGGCTCTCATCGGTGCTGAAGTCCATCTTGTCGATGCCTTTTTCGAGCATGTTCAAGGCGAATTGCAGACGGCTTTGCAAGCGTTCCAGGTGACGCCTGTAAATGGCAAAGCCCGGTTGCAGGTCGCCATTTTTTAGCAAGTCGTCAAAACGTGTACGCCATTGATCGAACTCGGCAATGTCCGATGCGATGAAGTAGCTGCGCGAGGGATCAAGCATCTTCAGGTAGCCCTGATAGATCTTTTCCGAGCGCTCATCATCTAACGGCGGCTTGTTGTAATGGTGACGCTTTAACAGTTCCACGACGTTGAGGCTGGCGATAACCTGTTCCCGATCGGGCTGCAGGTATTCCCAGGAATCGTCACTGGTAGTTTTCGCCGCAAGCGGCAGAGCACTTATGGCAAACGAAAAGGCTAGGGTGACGCTGAGTAGGGTTCGCTTCATGCTGATTCGACGTGTGGGCAGTTGATAACGCATATTAGGCCGTCTTTAAGGGCGCCAGGTTCCATCGGCGCAATGCAAAAGCCCGGCGATCATTGCCGGGCTCGGTTCAAATGCACTATGGAGGCAGCGTGAAGGCATTGCAAGGCGTTGAAGGTCGTGTGGAATGGGCTGAACACCCAACACCGACCTGTGATGTAGGTGAAATTCGCATTCGTGTCGCGGCAGCTGGGCTGAACCGCGCCGATTTGTTGCAGCGTGCAGGGCTTTATCCGCCGCCACCAGGCACTACTGAGGTGCTAGGCCTGGAGTGTGCCGGGGTTGTCAGTGAAGTGGGCGCAGGCTGCGATTGGCAGATCGGTGATCGGGTTTGCGCGTTGCTAGGTGGCGGCGGTATGGCTGAGGAAGTAGTGGTCGATGCCCGACATGCTTTGCCTATACCCGATGGCGTGACCATGCACGAGGCAGCTGTATTGCCCGAAGTGTATGCCACGGCCTGGCTCAACCTGTTTCAGTTAGCCGGCTTGAAGCCTGGGCAGAAGGTGCTGCTGCATGCCGGCGCCAGTGGCGTGGGTTCTGCGGCCATTCAGCTCTGCAAGGCCTTTGGCAGCCCGGTTTGGGTCAGCGTTGGTTCGTCGGATCGGCTGGCTTATTGCGAAAGCCTGGGCGCTCAGGGCGGTGTGCTACGCGGTGAAGAGCAGTTGCAGGCATTACATGATTTTGCTCCGTTCGATGTGATCCTTGACCCGGTCGGCGGCAGTTATGCCGCACTTAACCTGAATTTGCTGGCTCTGGATGGCCGCTGGGTGAACATTGGCTTGCTCGGTGGGCGCAAGGCTGAGATCGATCTGGCCTTGCTACTTGGCAAGCGTATTCACTTGATCGGCTCAACCTTGCGTACCCGTGACGGGTTGTTCAAAGCCCAGTTACTGCAAGATGTGCGGCAGCATGTTTGGCCGCTGTTTGCCGAGGGGCGTTTGCGCCCGCAACTACAGCGTAGTTTTGCCGTCAAAGATGCCGAGTTGGCGTTTGCCGAGCTGGCAGGTAATGGCGTCAACGGAAAACTGGTGCTGGTGATAGATCCAACACTGGCGTGAGATGGTGTTTCGATTGTCTTAGTCAATCGATGCCATGGCGGCAATTAATAAGCTTTTTTCGTTGAAGGCGCTAAAATGCGCCCCGTAGACAAAATTCTTAACCCTCAGAAGGAATCAGAGATGTCCCTCATTAACACTCAAGTTCAACCGTTCAAGGTCAACGCTTTCCACAACGGTAAATTCATTGAAGTTACCGAGCAGTCCCTGATGGGCAAATGGTCGGTTCTGATCTTTATGCCGGCTGCTTTCACTTTCAACTGCCCAACTGAGATCGAAGACGCAGCTAACAACTACGCTGAGTTCCAGAAGGCCGGTACTGAGGTTTACATCGTCACTACCGATACCCACTTCTCGCACAAGGTATGGCACGAGACGTCTCCTGCTGTTGGTAAGGCTCAGTTCCCGTTGATCGGTGACCCGACTCACCAACTGACCAATGCCTTCGGTGTGCATATCCAGGAAGAAGGTCTTGCGCTGCGCGGTACTTTCCTGATCAACCCGGAAGGCGTGATCAAGACCGTTGAAATCCACTCCAACGAAATTGCTCGTGACGTATCGGAAACCCTGCGCAAGCTGAAAGCGGCTCAGTACACCGCTGCTCACCCAGGCGAAGTCTGCCCAGCTAAGTGGAAAGAAGGCGAAAAAACTCTGGCTCCTTCGCTGGATCTGGTTGGCAAGATCTAAAACGCTTTTCAGCGCTGCTCGCTTCGGCAGGCAGTCGCTGAGCCGTTTTAATCTGCTTTGCGCTTTAGGGCTGTAACCCAGCCTCTTTAGTGCCCGAACGCCCGGGCGCAATCCGTCCGGGCGTTTTTGTTCCTGAATTTTGTCAAAGGGATACCTGAATCATGTTGGACGCCACGCTTAAAGCCCAATTGAAGGCCTATCTGGAAAAGGTCACTCAACCGTTCGAGATTGTCGCGTCCATCGATGACAGCGAAAAATCCCGTGAACTGAGTGCTTTGTTACATGACATCGTCAGCCTGACTGACAAGATCACGTTGCGTGAAGATGGCAGCGACAGCCGTGTGCCGTCCTTTGCGCTGAACCGCCCCGGTGCGGACATCGGCCTGACTTTTGCCGGTATTCCGATGGGCCACGAGTTCACCTCGCTGGTGTTAGCGTTGCTGCAGGTGGGCGGTCATCCGTCCAAGTTGGATGCCGAGACCATTGAGCAGATCAAAAGCATCGAAGGCAAGTTCGAGTTCGAGACCTACTTCTCGCTGTCCTGCCAGAACTGCCCTGATGTGGTTCAGGCGCTTAACCTGATGGCCGTGCTCAACCCGAATATTCGCAACGTCTCGATTGACGGCGCGTTGTTCCAGGACGAGGTCGAGCGTCGCCAGGTTATGGCCGTGCCGAGCATCTACCTGAATGGTGAAATATTTGCCTCCGGCCGCATGGACGTGAAGGAAATCCTTGCCAAAATCGACACCGGTGCAGCCAGCCGTGACGCCGAGAAAATGAGCAGCAAAGAAGCTTTCGATGTGCTGGTTATCGGCGGTGGCCCCGCCGGTGCTGCGGCCGCTATCTACGCTGCGCGTAAAGGCATCCGTACCGGTGTCGCGGCCGAGCGTTTCGGCGGCCAGGTGCTGGATACTATGTCCATCGAAAACTTCATCTCGGTACAGGAAACCGAAGGCCCGAAACTGGCTCGCGCCTTGGAAGAGCACGTTAAGCAGTACGAAGTCGATATCATGAATCTGCAGCGTGCCAGCGCGCTTATCCCGGCTGCCAGCGAAGGCGGCCTGCATGAAGTGAAGTTCGAGAGCGGTGCCAGCCTCAAGGCCAAAACCGTGATTCTGTCCACCGGCGCACGCTGGAGAGAGATGAACGTGCCGGGCGAGAAGGAATACCGCAACAAGGGCGTGGCTTACTGCCCGCACTGCGACGGTCCGCTGTTCAAGGGCAAGCGCGTAGCGGTAGTCGGCGGCGGCAACTCCGGTGTGGAAGCGGCCATCGACCTGGCCGGGATTGTTGCTCAGGTCACTCTGCTGGAGTTCGACAGTAAGCTACGTGCCGATGCGGTGTTGCAGAAGAAGCTGTACAGCCTACCGAACGTCAACGTGATCACCAGTGCCCTGACCAGCGAAGTGAAAGGCGATGGCCAGAAAGTGAGTGGCCTGGTCTACAAGGATCGCAACTCCGATGAGTTCGTCTCGGTAGAACTGGAAGGTATTTTCGTACAGATCGGCCTGTTGCCGAACTCTGAGTGGCTTAAAGGCTCGGTAGAGTTGTCGAACCGTGGCGAAATCATTGTCGATGCCCGTGGCGAAACCTCGCTGCCTGGCATCTTCGCCGCCGGTGACGTGACCACCGTGCCGTACAAGCAGATCGTCATCGCGGTGGGTGAGGGGGCCAAGGCATCGCTGAGTGCCTTTGATCACCTGATCCGTACGACCTAATCGCGCAGGCCAGCAGACTGGCCTGAGTTACGGGCGTTAAACGAAGCGGGCAACCTGCAAAGGTTGTCCGCTTTTTTGTGCTCTGTTGACCCTAGCGATCAGCTTCTTGCCCATTGCTGTGCGTTTTTTGAACTGAATTTTGGTGAATTTTCCGCCTGGCGCATGGTAAGGCAGAGCCTTAAAATTTTTTATTATGGTCGACATATGATATTTATATTGTGGTCGTAATATTATTCGCCGCGCTATACCTCCCGACAGCCCAGCGTCCCACACCCCCCCCAGGAGATACGTAATGAGCACAGAAAATGAGAAAGGCACTGCACTGATTACTGGCGCTTCATCAGGCATTGGTGCCACCTATGCCGAGCGCCTGGCACAGCGGGGCTATGACCTGCTGCTGGTTGCTCGCGATTTACCGCGCTTGCAGGCCCTCTCTGTGCGTTTGACCGAGCAATACGGGGTAAAGGCTGACGTTATGAAAGCCGACCTGACCGATAAGGCTGACCTGCAGGCTGTAACCCAACGCCTGCGCACTGACAACGCCATCAGCCTGTTGGTCAACAATGCTGGCATGGCCATGAATGGCCAACTAGCCGAGGCCGATCTCAATACCGTGGATCGGATGATCTTGCTCAATGTTGTCTCACTGACTCATCTGTCCACTGCTGCTGCCGCCAACTTCACGGCTGCTCGGCGCGGCGCAATTATCAACATTGCATCGGTGGTGGCTCTGGCCCCGGAAATGTTCAATGCCGTGTATAGCGCCACCAAGGCTTATGTGCTGAGCCTAACCCAGACGCTCAGCAGCGAGGTCAAGGCGCAGGGTGTGCAAGTGCAGGCTGTATTACCCGGCATCACCCGCACCGAGATCTGGGAGCGTAGCGGCATGGATGACTCGGCATTACCGCCGAGCATGATCATGGACGTGGGCGAGATGGTCGATGCGGCGCTGGCCGGTTTCGACCAAGGCGAACTGATTACCATCCCATCGCTGCCGGACGCTGCCGATTGGCGGGCGTTTACCGACGCTCGCGGCAAGCTCGGGCCGAACCTTTCGCACAGCAGTGCAGCCGCTCGCTATAAGTAAATCACTGACTGCAACGAAAAAGCCCTGAGAGGTAACGCTCAGGGCTTTTGCTTTGGGTTACTTGGATGTTGTGGCTCAGGGTTTTGTCACCGCATCGCCAGTGTTCTGCTCGATCAGCAGGCGGCGGGTGGTTTTCAGCAGGCGGTCGGAAAGTTCTGCGTCGCTGACGCTGCGTGACAGAAGCAGGGCACCGACCATGGCGCTAAGAATCAACACGCTCTGGTCATCGGCATGTTCACTGCCAAGGCCAGTCTCGATGGTTTTTAGACGCTCACGAACCATCTCATCAGTAGTCGGACTTGGTGAGCCGCGTTGGCCAAGTTCGGCGGACATGGTCGGCAGTGGGCAGCCTTCGCCGGGATTAGCACGGTGGGCGGACGACAGGTAAGCGCTGATAAGTTTTGCCAATGGCTTATCGCCGCTGCTGATTTCAGCGTTGAGTTTTTCTACGCTGTGACGCAGCGCGGTCTCCACCAGTTGGTCTTTCGATTTGAAGTGAGCGTAGAAGCCGCCATGGGTCAGCCCGAGGGTTTTCATTAGCGGTTGCAGGCCTGTCGCACCTACACCGGCACTGCGGAACAGGCGCGCAGCTTCTTCGATGATGCGTTGGTGAGTCTGGGCTTTATGGTCTTCAGAGTAACGCATGCACTACCTGGCTGCTGGTTTCAAATGTTGGGTGCCATGTTACTCGCTTCGTCTTGGGCTTTCAGCGCCAGATGCATAGGTGCACCTGGCGGCGAAACTCATGACGACGTGAGCCTGTTAGTTATCGACGGCTTCCAGCAAAGTCGCCACACCCTGGCCGCCGGCGATGCATTGCGTTGCGATGGCATAACGGCGGCCAGTGCGCTGCAGCAGACTGGCCGCCTTGCCAGTGATTCGCGCACCGGTAGCGCCAAGTGGGTGGCCGAGAGCCAATGCACCGCCATCAAGGTTGACCCGGGCCATGTCCAGACCCAACTCGCGTACGCAGGCAATCGACTGGCTGGCAAAGGCTTCGTTGATCTCCAGCAGATCAATATCTTCGATACGCAGCCCGGCACGCTGTAGCACTTTACGTGTTGCCACAACGGGGCCCATGCCCATGATTTCTGGGGCGCAGCCCCCCACGGCCACCGCTTTGATGCGCGCAAATATGTTCAACCCGTGGCGGCGGGCAAAGCTTTCGCTGCATACCAACACTGCCGCGCTGCCGTCTGTCAGAGGGGAAGCCGTACCGGCTGTCACCGTACCGCCGAAGGCTGGCTTGAGTTGCGACAGGGCCTCAAGGTTGGTGCCAGGGCGGATACAACCATCGCTATCAATCGAGCCTTCTGGGGTGGTGATGGCAATAATTTCGTCGTTCAACAGGCCGTTATCACGGGCGAAACTGGCTTTGGCATGGGAGTGAACGGCCATGGTGTCTTGGTCGTTGCGGCTGACCGTGAATCGCTCGGCCACTTGCTCGGCGGTATGTCCCATGCTCATGTAAACCTGCGGGAAGCTCTCGAGTAGGGTGGGGTTGGGGGAAAGATTGAAGCCGCCCATCGGTACACGCGTCATCGACTCGACACCGGCGCAGATAAAAGCCTCGCCGGCCCCGAGCATGATCTGCCCGGCGGCAAAGTGCACCGCTGTCATGGACGAACCGCAGAAACGATTAACCGTGGCCCCGCCGAGGGTCTCCGGAAATCCTGCGCGAAAGCTGGCAATCCGGGCGATGTTCATGCCTTGCTCGGCTTCTGGATAGGCACAACCCATGATCACGTCTTCAATTTCCGCTGGGTCTAGATTGAGTTTGTCTACCAGGCCCCTTAACGTTTGCGCGGCCAGATCATCCGGGCGAATGTTGACCAGGGCGCCTTTCTTGGCGAAGTGGAAAGGTGAGCGAGCAAAACCGGCGATAACAATGGATTGCATGGCGGTGTTCCTACGGATCAAGTAAATGGGCGATGTATGAGGCCTGCTAGGGCAGGGCTACATCCTTGACTGACAGGTGACTGGCTTAGCCCGGCATATTGAGAATCAGGCAGGTGGTTGAGCCCACGGCATACAAGCGGTCGTCGACATCGTAAATACGCCCTTCGGCCAGTGCGGTGGTACGTCCGACATGCACGATGCGGCCTTCGGCACGAATCGGTCCGACCTTGGCGCTAAGGGCGCGAATGTAGCTGATGCGCAGGTCAGTGGTGGTGTAGCCCTGGCCGCGCTGCAACTGGGTATGGATTGCGCAACCCATGCAGGAGTCGAGCAGGGTCGCTGCATAACCGCCGTGCACACTGCCCAGCGGGTTGTAGTGGCGTGCATCGGGTGTGCCTTGAAAGACGAAACGCCCTGATGACCATTCCAGCGGAATGAAATCCAGCAAATGCCCCATCGGCGCAGAGGGCAGCTCACCACGGCCAATGCCATCAAAGAACTCCTGCGGTAACAGTTCACTTACTTGAGCCAGGCTCATGCTGCCGGGCTCGCCAAGGCTGGCTCGCATGGTTTGCTCGGCAGCGATCCAGGCGCTGAGTTTTTCTTCACGGGATTGACTGGTCATGTAGCGGCCTCTGCTGTGTTTGATTAATTAAATTATGGTCGTAATCTAATTTGTTATATTGTGGTCGAAATATCAATAGCTGGCGAGCGACCCAGCCTGAAACCACAGGACTCCGATCATGCACCGCTATCCTTTGCCGTCCCGCAGCTTGCTTTTGCTTCTGGTGGCGCTGACCGCCCTTGGAGAGATTTCCACCCAGCTGATCATCCCTAGCTTGGGTGTTCTCGAGCTGATCATGAACGCGCGTCACGGCAGCAGCCTGGTGGCTTTGTCGGCGTTTGTTGCGGCCTTTGGCTTGGGCCAGTTGTTGCTCGGCCCGTTGTCGGACCGCATTGGGCGACGTCCGGTGCTGATCGCCGGGTTGCTGGTCTATCTGCTCGCCACATCATGGATGTTGATGGCCAGCAGCATGGGTGAATTTATTGCGGCTCGCGTACTGCAAGGGCTTGGTGCTTGCACTGCCTTGGTATTGGCGCGGGCCATCGTCCGCGATGTGTGGCAGGCACAGGCAGGGCCGGCCCTTGCGCTAACGGTGATTGGCATGCTCTGCGCCATTGTTCTGTCGCCGATGCTGGGCGGTGTGCTGACCCTGTATGGCGGTTGGCGTGCGCCGATTGCTTTGGCGCTGCTGATCGGTGTTGGCATTGTGTGTGCGGTAATCGCTTTGTACCGCGAGAGCAATCAGCAACTCGACCCGCAAGCCGGGCAGTTGAGCCGTTTGGCGGGTAACTATGCCGATCTGCTGCGCGCTGCCTCGTTCCGCGCGTTGGCTTTGACGCTGGCCTGTACCTATGGCGCGATGTTCGCCGTGATTGCGGGCTCTTCAGCGGTGTACATCGGCCTGCTCGGGCTGAGCCCGGCGCAATATGGTCTGACCTTTGCGGCGATTGTTTCGGCGCTGATCGCTGGTGCGTTGTTCACCCAGCGGCGCATCACGCAGCTGGGCCCCGAGAAGATCGTCAGCATAGGCGCGGCGCTGGTAGCGACCGGCGCGCTGATCACGCTGGCGATCTACTGGTTGTTTGGGCTTTCGCTGCTCGGCCTGTCGTTACCGCAAGTACTGGTCACTCTGGGCGGCGGCATGCTGTTACCGGCGTCGGTGGCTGGCGCGGTGATCCCTAATGCGCACCGTGCGGGTTTGGCCGCAGGTTTTATGGGCTTTGCGCAAATGGCTGGCGCAACCGCCAGCGGCATATTGCTGAGCGTGCTGGCGGACGGCACCGCCAGGCCGATGGTGTTGCTGAACACGCTATTCGCGGTCGCAGCGTTTAGCGCCTTTTATCTCCTGCGCCCACGGCCAACAGCGAGCGCGGCCCTGGCTCGTTAATCCTCTGCAACTTAGGAGCAATTCCATGAGTAACTATGACGTGCTGATCATCGGTGGCGGCCCCGGCGGCTACAACGCGGCCATTCGCGCCGGACAACTGGGCCTCAAGGTCGCCTGTATCGAAGGTCGTGAGACCCTTGGCGGCACCTGCCTGAATGTTGGTTGTATGCCCTCGAAGGCCTTGCTGCATGCATCGGAATTGTACGAAGCAGCCGCCAGCGGCGAACTTAATAACCTTGGTGTCGAGGTTACGCCGACGCTCAATCTGACACAGATGATGAAGCAGAAGGATGAGAGCGTAACGGCCCTGACCAAGGGCATCGAGTTTTTGTTTCGCAAGAACAAGGTCGAGTGGATCAAAGGTTGGGGCCGGTTGAACGGGCCGGGCAAGGTCACGGTTACCCAGGCCGATGGCAGCGTACGCGAACTGCAAGCCAAGGACATCGTCATCGCCACCGGCTCAGAACCGTCGCCGTTGCCAGGGGTGACAGTTGATAACCAGCGCATTCTTGATTCCACCGGTGCGCTGGCCTTGCCCAAGGTGCCTAAGCATCTGGTAGTGATCGGGGCAGGGGTGATCGGCCTGGAGCTAGGTTCGGTTTGGCGGCGTTTGGGCAGCGAAGTTACGGTGGTGGAGTACCTCGACCGCATTTGCCCCGGCCTGGATGATGAAACCGCGAAAACCTTGCAACGTACCCTGAGCAAGCAGGGCATGCGCTTCAAACTGGCAACCAAGGTAAGTGCCGCCAAGGCGGATGCAGACGGCGTCAGTCTCAGCTTGGAACCTGCGGCCGGTGGCGAAATCGAGCAGCTGCAAGCGGATTATGTGCTGGTGGCCATTGGTCGCCGGCCCTATACCGCCGGTTTGGGCCTGGAAACCGTTGGCCTGACTACCGATAAACGCGGCATGCTGGAAAACCAGCAGCACCGCAGTAGCGTGCCAGACATCTGGATTATTGGTGACGTGACTTCCGGGCCGATGCTCGCGCATAAAGCCGAAGACGAAGCCATCGCCTGTATCGAGCGCATCGCTGGGCATGCGGCTGAGGTTAATTACGGCGCGATTCCTGGGGTGATTTACACCAAGCCGGAAGTCGCCACTGTGGGTAAAACCGAGGAGCAACTGAAAGCAGAAGGGCGCGCCTATAAAGTCGGCAAATTTCCCTTCACCGCCAATAGCCGGGCGAAGATTAACCATGAGGCAGAAGGCTTCGTCAAAGTGCTGGCCGATGAGCGCACCGACCAGATTCTTGGCGTGCATATCATTGGCCCCAGCGCGGGTGAACTGATCGGCGAATACTGCGTTGCTCTGGAGTTCAGCGCCTCGGCCGAAGACATCGCACTAATCTGCCACCCCCATCCCACGCGCTCCGAGGCCCTGCGTCAGGCGGCGATGAATGTGCATGGCTGGGCCATGCAGGCTTAGCACTCACTCAGCGTCTGCTGGCTGTTCTTTGCTGTGTCTTCGCGCGATCAAGTAGCTGGCCCATCGTGTCGCCTGGGTACAGGCGACAAACGTATGGGCAGGGATTGTGCTGGGCTAGGGTACGAAGTGCTTAGGCGCTAAGCGCGGCGAGTTGCATGGTGGCTTGTGCGGCTACTTCGCCGATCACCAGGATGGCCGGGCTTTGCAAGCGGAAGTCCTGCGCGGCGTGTTGCATGCCCGCCAGGCTGCTGCGGCATTCGCGTTGATTGGGCAGTGAGGCGTTTTCGATCAAGGCCACTGGCATGTCGGCGCGCATGCCGCCTGCCAGCAGGCTTTCGCGGATTTCTGCCAGCTTGGCCACACCCATATAAACCACCAGGGTGGTGCCGCTCTGGGCTAGGGCCGGCCAGTTCAGGCTGCTGTCATCCTGGGTGTGGGCGGTGACCAGGGTTACGCCACGGGCTACGCCGCGCAAGGTCAGCGGAATACCGCAATTGGTCGCTCCGGCGAGGCCTGCGGTGATGCCGTTGACCATTTCCACCTCGATACCGTGCTGCTTGAGCCAGTCGGCTTCCTCGCTGCCACGGCCGAAGATGCACGGGTCGCCGCCTTTAAGACGCACCACGCATTTGCCTTGGCGAGCGTAACGCAGCATCAGCCGGTGAATAAACGCCTGTGGCGTGGAGCGGCAGCCACCGCGCTTGCCCACCGACATAACGCGGGCGTTGCTGCAGTGTTCCAGTACGGCCGGGTTGACCAGGTCATCGATCATGACAATTTCGGCCTGTTGCAGGGCTTTTACCGCTTTGAGGGTTAGCAGTTCCGGGTCACCGGGGCCTGCGCCTACCAGCCAGACTTTTGCGCTCATGTGCTTCTCCTCAGGTGGGTTGAACCCACCCTCGCTATGCAAAGTTATACGTTGGTTAACGCCGGTTGTTGGCTCAGCAGTCGTTTGATTTCCGGTACGCAGGAGCCGCAGCTGGTGCCGCATTTGAGTTGCTGTTGCAGGCCGTTGAGGTCCAGGCCACGGGCAATGCCGGCGCAGATCGCGTTTTGACTGACATTCAGGCAGTTGCACAATATTTTGCTAGCCGCGCTGGCAGGGTTGCCACCTGGCGGCGTGGACAGCGGCGCGAGCAACCAGCGACGCAGCTCGGCATCTGCGCTGCCGGTTTCCCAGAGCCCTTTGAGCCAGTCGCGGGCGGCGGTTTCGCCAGCCAGGCGAATCGCGGTAATGCGTTCGTCCTCGATGCGTACGCGCTTGCCAACCGCTTTGCGCGGGTCGTCATAGGCCAGCACGGGGCCTTCGCTCAGGCCGATCAGCTGATCTATCTGCGCCAGCAGTTCGGCCGGCGGTGCTACTGCGCAGGCGGCGTGGATCAGCAGAGCAGGGCGCTCGCGGCCGGTGAGGGTCAGGTTGGCGTAAGCGAACTGTTCAAACAGTGGGCGCAATGCCTCAAAGCGCTGTTGTACTTGGCCTTCGACCAGGGCAAAGAAGCTCCAGGGCAGCTCGATTTTCTCCACCTCAATGGCGGCATGTTTGAGTTCTGGCTGCTTGGACAGCGGGTCAAACGCCGGCTGGGTCAGCACATTGGTGCCCAACCCCTTGAGAAACCGATCACCCCAATGCATGGGCAGATACGCCTGACCGCTGCGCACGCTGTCATCCGCCTGCACGGGCACGATCAGGCTGCCGCGACGGCTGCGAACTTTGAGCAGGTCGCCATTTTCTAGGCGTCGCCGGCGCAGTTCGTCCGGGTGCATGCTTAGTAGCGCTTGCGGGGCATGGCCAAACAAGCGTGCGGCCGAACCAGTGCGGCTCATGCCGTGCCATTGATCGCGCAGGCGGCCGGTGTTGAGGGTCAGCGAATAACGCGTGTCACGCTTCTCTTGGGCGGCGCGAAACGGCTCGGCGAGAAACTGCGCGCGGCGGCTGGCTGTTGGAAATTGCCCATCAGCATACAGGCGCGGTGTGCCCTGGCTTGCGCCGGCCGGGAAGGGCCATTGCTGTGGGCCTTGCTGATCGAGAAGCGCGTAGCTCAGCCCCGACAGGTCAAGGTCACGCTTGGCGGTCAGGTGTTTGTATTCCTCAAACAGCGCGTGCGGGCTGTCGAAGTCGAACAGGCTAGGCAGGCCAGGGCGCAGGTACGTTTCTAAACGACGGGCGAAGTCAGTGGTGATCGCCCAATCCGGCCGAGCTTCAAAGGGTGCTGGCACGGCGCGACGCACATGGCTGATACGGCGCTCGGAGTTGGTGACGCTGCCTTCTTTCTCGCCCCAACTGGCGGCTGGCAACAGTAGGTCGGCGTAGTGGCAGGTTTCAGTGGTGAAGAAGGCTTCTTGCACCACCACAAACGGGCAGGTGGCGAGGGCTTCATGCACCTTGGTCTGGTCCGGCAGGGACTGCGCCGGGTTAGTGCAGGCAATCCACAACGCCTTGATCTTGCCGACGCGTACCGCTTCAAACAGCTCGACAGCGGTTAGGCCAGTGCTGTCGGGCAGCGCGTCGACCTGCCAATACTCGGCGACTTCGGCGCGGTGCTCGGCGTTTGCGGCTTCACGATGGCCAGGCAGCAGGTTACTCAGGCTACCGGTTTCACGGCCGCCCATGGCGTTAGGCTGGCCGGTCAGGGAGAACGGGCCGCTGCCGACTTTGCCGATTTGCCCTGTGGCCAGGTGCAGGTTGATCAGGGCACTGTTTTTGGCGCTGCCGCTGCTTGACTGATTGAGGCCCATGCACCACAGCGAGAGAAAACTGGGGGCCTGGCCAATCAGTTTTGCGCACTGTTGCAGGCTTTCTACGCTGATGCCGCACAGTTCGCTGACCATCTGCGGGTTGTAGGCCTGTACCAGGGTTTTCAGTGCAGCGAAGCCTTCGGTGTGGGCGTCGATATAACGGCGATCAATCCAGCCTTCCCACATCAGGATATGCAGAATGCCGTGGAACAGCGCGACATCGCTGCCTGGCAGAATTGCCAGGTGCAGGTCGGCCAGCTCGCAGGTGTCGGTGCGCCGTGGGTCGATGACGATGACGCGCATCTGTGGGCGCTCGGCTTTAGCTGCTTCCAACCGACGGAACAGTACCGGGTGGGCGTAGGCCATATTGCTGCCGGCGATCAGCACGCAATCGCTCTGCTCGATGTCCTCGTAGTTGCACGGCGGTGCGTCGCTGCCCAGGCTGCGCTTGTAGCCGACCACCGCGCTGGACATGCACAGGCGTGAATTGCTGTCGATGTTATTGGTGCCAACCAGCGCCCGGGCCAGCTTGTTGAAGGCGTAGTAGTCCTCGGTCAATAACTGCCCCGATATGTAGAACGCCACACTGTCTGGGCCGTGTTCGCGGATGGTCTGGGCAAACACGTTGGCGGCGTGCTCCAGGGCGCTGCCCCAGTCCGTGCGGCTGCGCGCCAGGCCTTTGCCTAGGCGCAACTCTGGGTAGGCGGCGCGGGCGTCGAGGTCGCCGGTTAGGTGCAGGCTCGCGCCTTTGCTGCAGAGTTTGCCAAAGTTGGCCGGGTGGCTTGGGTCGCCCGCAACGCCAAGAATCTTCTCGCCGTCGTGTTCGATCAGCACGCCGCAGCCGACGCCGCAGTAACAGCAGGTTGAGGCGGTAATTTGCGTGGAGTCCATGTTCTTGGTTCCTGCAGGGAGGGAGGGGCTTTAGCCGCGACAGTCGCCGCTGAAGCGCCTCCCATAGCGGGCTCGTTGCGTTATGCGAAGGACAGCAGCACGCGACCGTTCTCTACCTTGGCTTCGTGCTTGTGTGCGCAGCCGATATCGGGCGCTACGGCGCTGCCGCTATCGAGCTCGATCTGCCAGTTGTGCAGCGGGCAGGACACGCGTTTGCCGTAGATCAGCCCCTGAGACAGCGGCCCGCCTTTGTGCGGGCAGCGGTCATCGAGGGCGAAGACCTCATCGTCGGAGGTGCGAAAGATCGCAATATCACCCTTCGGACCATTGATGATGCGTGAGCCGAGCACGTTGATTTCTTCCAGGGCGCAGATATCCAGCCAGCTCATACGGTGGCCTCCTCAATGTTTACCACGGCGATTCGCTCGAACTCTTTCTTCAGGTGCGGCGTTTCGATGCGCTGTTTCCACGGGTCTTGCTCGAACGACAGGGCGAACTGCAGGCGCGCGTTCAGTGCTTTGCGGTTTTCTGCACTTTCCAGCACGGCCTTCTTGATGTGCTCCATGCCGACGCGCTGCAGGTAGTGCACGGTGCGTTCGAGGTAGAAGGCTTCTTCGCGGTACAACTGCAGGAACGCGCCGTTGTACTCGCGTACTTCTTCGGCGGTTTTCACCTTGACGAAGAACTCGGCGACTTCTGTTTTGATCCCACCGTTACCGCCGATGTACATCTCAAAGCCCGAGTCCACACCGATGATGCCGACGTCCTTGATGCCCGCCTCGGCGCAGTTGCGCGGGCAGCCGGACACCGCCAACTTGACCTTGTGCGGTGCCCACATGTTGAACAGGTCATGTTCGAGATCAATACCCAGTTGGGTCGAATTCTGTGTGCCGAAACGGCAGAACTCGCTGCCAACACAGGTTTTTACCGTGCGGATGGATTTGCCATAAGCGTGGCCGGAGGGCATGTCCAGCTCCTGCCACACCGCTGGCAGGTCTTCCTTCTTGATGCCCAGCAGGTCGATGCGTTGGCCGCCCGTGACCTTGACCATCGGTACGTTGTACTTGTCGGCCACATCGGCGATGCGGCGCAGTTCGGACGGGTTGGTAACGCCGCCCCACATGCGCGGCACCACTGAATAGGTGCCGTCTTTCTGGATATTGGCGTGGGCACGCTCGTTGATCAGACGCGATTGCGGGTCGTCCTTGGCTTCGCCAGGCCAGGTGGCAATCAGGTAGTAGTTCAGCGCTGGGCGGCAGGTGGCGCAGCCGTTTGGCGAGCTCCAATTCAGCAACTGCATGGTCTGCGCCATGCTGGTCAGGTGCTCCTCGCGGATCGCTTTACGGATCTGCCCGTGGTTCATTTCGCTGCAGCCGCAGATGGCTTTTTCGCTTTTTGGCTTCACATCGGCAGCACCGCCGACGGTGCTGATCAAAATCTGTTCAACCAGGCCCGCGCAGGAGCCGCAGGAGCTGGCAGCCTTGGTGTGCTTTTTCACGTCGTCGACGCTGAACAGGCCGTTTTCCTGAATCGCCTTGACGATGCTGCCTTTGCACACGCCGTTGCAGCCGCACACTTCCATGCTGTCGGGCATATTGGCGGCGCTGCTCTGGCCCTGGTGGCCGACATCGCCGAGGGCGCTTTCACCGAACATCAGGTGATCACGAATCTGGCTGATGTTGGCGTTCTCTTTGACCTGGCGGAAATACCAGCCGCCGTCGGCAGTGTCGCCATACAGGCAGGCACCGACCAGCACGTCGTCCTTTACCACAAGCTTTTTGTACACGCCGCCAATGGGGTCGGAGAGGGTGATGGTCTCGGTGCCGTCGCTGCCCATAAAGTCGCCGGCAGAGAACAGGTCGATGCCGGTGACTTTCAGCTTGGTCGAGGTCACGGAACCTTGATAACGGGCGAAGCCGAGCTGGGCCAGATGATTGGCGCAGACCTTGGCCTGCTCGAACAGCGGCGCGACTAGACCGTAAGCGATGCCTCGGTGGTTGGCGCATTCGCCAATCGAATACACGCGCGGGTCGAAGGTCTGCATGGTGTCGTTGACCAGGATGCCGCGATTACACGGAATGCCGGCCTGTTCAGCCAGTTCGGTGTTGGGGCGGATACCCGCTGCCATCACCACCAGGTCGGCCGGTAGTACGTCAGCATTCTTGAACTGTACGGCGCAAACGCGGCCTTCGCCGTTGTCCATCAACGCTTCGGTCTGCTCGTTGAGGCGGAAGTGGATGCCGCGTGCTTCCAGTGCGCTTTGCAGCAACTTACCGGCGGTTTTGTCCAGCTGGCGATCCAGCAACCAGTCGCCCAGGTGCACCACGGTCACCTCCATGCCGCGCATCTTCAGGCCATTGGCCGCCTCAAGACCGAGCAGGCCGCCGCCGATTACCACCGCATGGCGGTGAGTCTTGGCGGTGGCCATCATCATTTCGGTGTCGGCGATGTCGCGATAGCCGATCACGCCTTCCAGCGTGTTGCCCGGTATCGGCAAGATAAACGGGTTGGAGCCCGTGGCGATCAGCAGGCGGTCGTATTCGGCCGTGCTGCCGTCATCGGCGGTTACCAAGCGCTTCTTGCGGTCAATGCTGAGCACCTTGCGGTTGAGCATCAGCTGGATGTTGTTGTCGGCATACCAGTTGAGGTCGTTGAGGATGATCTCCTCGAAGGTCTGTTCGCCGGCCAACACCGGGGACAGCAGGATGCGGTTGTAATTGGGGTGCGGTTCGGCACCGAACACCGTGATGTCATAAAGGTCGGGGGCGAGCTTGAGCAGCTCTTCAAGGGTGCGTACACCCGCCATGCCGTTACCGATCATTACCAGCTTGAGCTTTTTCATGCCGGCCATCTCCTGAATAAGAGTCACGGAAAACTCACGTGAGTAATTTTTAGCGGCCAGCGCGACGGGCCAATAAAGCTCACCGCCACAAATTGCAGGCCCAAAAAAAAGGCGTCCCGCTAGTCACCTAGCGAGGACGCCTTTGTCCAGTCCCGTTCTCTCGGGAAGTACGGCCCTCGTCGTTGAAGGCCGTGCTTTATTCAATTCTGCAATCGTTCATGCAGAGCTTGTGCCAACTGCGGTTACCTTGATTGGCGTGGCTTGTAGCGCTGTGCGCGTGAGGTCCGGCGCTATTGCTGCACCTTTTCAAGACGCTGCGCGCTGCATTGGTGCGCGACTTTTAGTCAGGGCTGAGCCAATTGACCTTGCTGAATTTGTCGCTAAAGCTGGCCGACATCGGCACCACTTTGCCTAGTTTGTAGTTGAAGAATACAAAGCCGGATTTGGCCATGGCCACCAAGGTGCCGTCAGCCGGGCGGCTGATACGGAAGGTGATGTCGCCGCCGTAGCGGTTGAAGTCCATGACGCCAACCTCAAACAACAAGTGGTCGCGCGCATGGGCTTCGGCGCGGTAAGTGGTGGCCAGGTCAGTGACGATAATCCCGGTGCCGTCTTCCTGGGTTTCTTCGATGCCGAACTCGAAAAGAAAGCGCGCGCGGGCCTCGGAGATCATCGAAATCATCGAGTCATTACCCAGGTGATTGGCCGCGTTGATGTCGGTCACGCGCACCGTCAGTTGGGTGCTGTAGCAGAACTGGTCTTCGGGAAATTCAAGGGTTAGGCGGGCCATGCCAGCTCCGGTGGTGATTAACGAGGGCGAATCTTAAACCTGTTGGTGATTACACGGCAGCCGCTGGTGCAAGCGGCTGGCAAAACGACGATGATCTGGCGATCTTCCCCGTACATGAGGTCTGGCACGCATGAAACTCATGAGGTTATATGTTGGTGTTTTGCTGGCGCTGATGTTGTTAGGCAATGTTCAGGCGCAGGGCCTGCGTGATGCCCTGAGTGATCGGCGCAGCGCGAAGAGCACCGCGCGGCTCGGTGGTGAGCTGCTGGCGGATTTGCCTTACGGCACTCATGAGCTGCAACGCCTGGATGTTTACCGGCCGCTCAAGGCGAATGCGGCGCCGATTCTGCTGATGGTGCATGGCGGTGCCTGGGATATAGGTGATAAGCGCATGGGCCGGGTTGTTGATAACAAACTGGCGCGCTGGCTGCCCCAGGGTTACCTGTTCGTCTCGGTGAACTATCGACTGTTACCTGACGCCGAGCCTTTGCAGCAGGCCGAGGATATCGCCCAGGCGCTGAGCTATGTGCAGCTGCATGCGCAGAGCTGGGGCGGTGACCCGCAACGGGTTGTGCTGCTTGGCCATTCTGCCGGCGCACATCTGATCAGCCTGCTCGCCTCTGATAGTGCTATTAGCAAACGCCACGGGGCTCAGCCCTGGCTGGGCACCGTGGCGCTGGACAGCGCGGCTTTCGATGTGGCCAGCATCATGCGCGGCAAACATTACCGCCTGTATGACAAGGCCTTTGGCAAAGACCCGGCGAACTGGCGCGCCGCTTCGCCACTCTGGCGTCTACAGCAGGCTGGTGCACCGCTGCTGGCAGTGTGTTCCAGCAAACGTGAGGAGGCTTGTCCGCAGGCAGAAGGCTTCGCCGAACGGGGTAAGAGCCTGGGCATGCAAGTGGATGTCTTGCCGCTGGCGCTTTCACACGGAGAGATCAACGAGCAACTGGGCGAAGCGGGGGCATACACCACTGCGGTTGAGGCCTTTTTCAAACGCATCGGCGCCGTACCCTAGCGGTGCAGGCTGTTAAGCGAATAGAAGGTTACCCGCGCGCCTTCGGTGCTGGGGCCTTCATTATCCTGAACATAAGCCCCCGCTTTGAAGTAGAGCAACTGCGTGCCCCAGTATCCGCTCAGTTGCTGATAGAGCGAGCCGTTATCACCGTGAGTGCTGGTGACTTTAACGCCGAGCTTGCCGCTGGGGGTGATGCGCAGCTCATAGCTGAAACGCTGATTAAGCTGGATGTTTTCGGCCAGCAGAATGTTCTGCACGCTGGCGTCGCCCGGACGTTTGCGCAACAGCAGCTCAAGGCGGCCGACACCGCGTAGATAGTGGTATTGCAACTTCAGCAGGGGATCGTTTTGGCTGCCCGGTTCGTCCTTGCTGTGTATCTGGGCGACTACGACCTTGTTCTTGCTCGGCACCTGATTAACGGTAAGCACTGCGGTCAGGTAGTTGTCGGCACTGGCGTAGTACCAGTTGTTCAACTTGCCATCGGTCTTGGTCTCGCGCAACTCGCTGCGTGGATAGCTGGCATCGGCTGTGCGTGAGCCATTGACCGGTACCCAAAAGGTGATGCTGTCGTCGCTGTTACGGCGGAAATACTGGCTGCTGTAGCCATTGTTTATGCGGGTGGTGCTGATGTCGACGGGAGTTGGTGCGACGGGAACAGAGAGGTTCCAAGTGGTTAGGTCAAGCACGGCTTATCCTTAGGTCGTTGCGTTGGTTGATGCTCCTGTTCGGTGGTGATTGCTGCGCTAAGTTCAGTTGGACTGATCGGCGGGGGGCTATTCGCGATAGAACAGCCAAGCCTGCACCTGGCTATCCAACGCGGGTTCGCCCTCAGGCCGCAGGACGAACCTGCTTCTCGTAGAGAAACTCCAGCACGGCAGCGCGGTAAGCGTGGTACTGCGGGTCATTGGCCATGGCAAGGCGCTCGCGTGGGCGCGCCAGTTCGACCTTGAGGATCTCGCCTACGCTGGCTGCCGGACCGTTGCTCATCATGACGATGCGATCCGAGAGCAGCACGGCTTCGTCGACATCGTGGGTAATCATGATCACGGTGTTACCCAGATCGGCGTGAATCTCCATCAGCGAATCCTGCAAATGGGCGCGGGTCAGGGCGTCCAGTGCGCCAAATGGCTCGTCCATCAGCAGCACTTTAGGCTGCATGGCCAGGGCGCGGGCAATGCCAATGCGCTGCTTCATGCCGCCGGATATCTCGCTCGGGCGTTTGTGCATGGCGTGTGTCATGTGCACCAGCGCGAGGTTGTGTTCGATCCAGTCGCGCATTTCAGTGCGTGATTTCTTACCCTTAAACACCTGGCGTACGGCCAGTTCGACATTCTGGTAACAGCTTAGCCAGGGCAGCAGGCTGTGGTTCTGGAATACCACCGCGCGCTCTGGCCCAGGCTCGTCGACCTCGCGGCCATCAAGGATGACGCCGCCCGTGGTGGCCTTGTGCAGACCGGCGACGATGTTCAGGACAGTGGATTTACCGCAGCCGGAGTGGCCGATCAGCGATACAAACTCGCCTTTATCGATGCGCAGGTTGACGTTCTGCAAGGCGCGGTAAAGCCCTTTGTCGGTGGGGAAGTCGATGCCGACGCCTGTGAGTTCGAGGTGTGAGTGGCTCATGGGAAGTCTCCTGATTAGCGCAATACGGCGTTCTTGTCCCAGCTGAACTGGCGTTGCAGCAGGAGCATGAGGCGGTCAAGGGCGAAACCGATCAAACCGATGACGACTACAGCCACCATGATTCGGGCGAGGGAGTTGGAGCTGCCGTTCTGGAATTCATCCCAGATGAACTTACCCAGCCCCGGGTTTTGCGCGAGCATCTCAGCGGCGATCAAGACCATCCAGCCAGTGCCCAGCGACATGCGCAGGCCGGTGAAAATCATCGGCACGGCAGCCGGCAGGACGATGCGCCTGACGTGCGACAGGGGCGAGAGGCTGAGTACCTTGCTGACGTTGTTCAGGTCTTGCTCAATGCCGGCGACGCCGACCGTGGTGTTGATCACGGTTGGCCATAAGCAGCACAGCGCGACGGTAATCGCCGAGGTGACAAACGACTTGGCGAACATCGGATCATCACTGACGTACAGCGCGCTGACCAGCATGGTCACCAGCGGCAGCCACGCCAGTGGCGAAACCGGTTTGAAGACCTGGATCAACGGGTTGATGGCGGTATAGAAACTCTTGCTCAGGCCACAGATGATGCCCAGCGGAATGGCAATCAGTGAGGCGATGACAAAGCCGGTGATTACCGTGATAAGGCTGGTGTAAATCTGCTGAATAAAGGTTGGTTTACCGGTGTAAGTGCGCACTTTTATTTCGGCCTGCGGGTTTTTCTCCAGCAGGGCGGCATTGCGAGTGTCTTGGCGCTCGTAGAAACGTTGGGCCTTTTCGCGCTCTTTGAAGTGGGCGCTGACCAAGCCGGAAAACTGCTCGGAAACCTGCAGCGGCCCGGGGAATTGGCCAAGGCTGGTCTGGATATTATTGGCCAGCAGTTGCCAGCAGAGCAGAAAGCCGAGAATGCCCAGCGCCGGCAAAATCATGGCCGGTGCCCAGCGTTTGATCAACGCACTGCTGCGCGCCGACTTAATAGTTACCGTGATCGGGGTGGCGACGCTCGGGTTGCTCATCGTCATGTCCTCAGTGTGGGAGGGAGCCGGTGTACCGGCTCCGCAAGCCAATTAGATTTGCGTGTCGCCCTTGAGGCCGATCTTGAATTGCTCAAGGTAGGCGTTGGGTTTATGACCGTCATAAGGAATGCCGTCGATGGTGTCGGTCAGTGGTGCACGGAAGCCATCTTCGCTTTCTGGCGGGAAATCACTGGCCTTGAGTTTGCCTTCGGCGATCAGCTCGGCCGCGGCTTCGCGGTAGATCGCTGGCAAGTAAACCTTCTTGGCTGTCTCCAGGTACCAACTATCCGGCTTGCCCTCGGCGATCTGCCCCCAGCGGCGCATTTGCGTCAGGTACCACACAGCATCGGAGTAATAGGGGTAGGTGGCGTGGTGGCGGAAGAACACGTTGAAGTCCGGCACCTCGCGCTTGTCGCCTTTCTCATACTCGAACGTGCCGGTCATGGAGTTGGCGATTACCTTCGCGTCGGCTCCCACATATTCGGGGCGGGAAAGGATCTGTACCGCTTCTGCACGGTTAGCATTGTTGTCCGCATCGAGCCACTGTCCGGCACGAATCAGCGCCTTGATGACGCGTTTATGGGTTTCCGGGTTGGCATCGGCCCAGCTTTTCGACACGCCGAAGACTTTCTCCGACATGTTTTTGCGGATGTCGTAGTCAGCAATCACCGGGACGCCAATGCCCTTGAATACCGCCGCTTGATTCCACGGCTCGCCAACGCTGTAGCCCTGGATGGTGCCAGCCTCCATCGTCGCAGGCATCTGCGGTGGAGGGGTTACCGAGAGCAACGCTTGAGCATCTATCTGGCCGCTGGTATCGCCCTTGTGCGGCGCGTAATAACCCGGGTTGATCCCGCCGGCAGCGAGCCAGTAGCGCAACTCGTAGTTATGCGTGGATACCGGAAACACCATGCCCAGGTTGAAGCTCTTGCCGCTAGCGTTGAACTTATCGATCACCGGTTTCAGGGCGTCTGCCTTGATCGGATGCACGGGCTTGCCGTCAGCCATAGGTACATGCGTCTTCATCTCATCCCAGACCGCATTGGAAACGGTGATGGCGTTGCCATTGAGGTCCATGGTGAAGGCGGTGACCACGTCGGCCTTGGTGCCAAAACCGATTGTCGCGCCTATCGGTTGCCCAGAAAGCATGTGCGCGCCATCTAGTTCGCCATCAATCACTCGATCCAACAGTACCTTCCAGTTGGCCTGGGCTTCGAGGGTTACGTAGAGCCCCTCATCCTCGAAGAAGCCTTTTTCATAGGCGATGGCTAGCGGTGCCATATCCGTCAGTTTGATAAAACCGAACTTCAGCTCGTCCTTCTCGGGCTCTGCAGCGCTGGCGATTTGCAGGTAAAGCGGCGACAGCAGCAGAACTGCGGCACAGCCAAGGCTAGATAGGGTTTTGTGTAGTAGCGAACGGCGAGTGGTGGCGTTGCGCATGATGCTTCCTCAGGTCCCAGAAACGAAAAAAGACGTCGCAGACAGTTCGGCCACGTATGGCTGAGTGTCTTTGACGTCTTTGTCAATTTCGTCCCGATCACCGCCGTTGGCGATCTGAAGACGTGTGTTTGTGTCTGGTGGGATCCAAGCAAGGAACTTGCCAGTTTTCCGAAATGGCCTTGTACGTACCGAAATTGCTTTTCGGATCGGCTAGAGCAGCTTTTATGGCTATTTATTTCTTTTTAAATCAAATGCTTACTTTTAAGTTTGGGGCTGAGGGTCGACATTTTTTACTGACCATCGAGTTTTCTTACGTCAACGCAATGGTGTTTGAATCCGGCAAACGGGCTAATGCTGTGCACGGGCGCAGCGCTGTGTGAGGTTTTTGCTTCGATATGGTGCTGTGCGGGTTATTGCCGCCCCCGTAATAGCGGTAATTCCTAACGTGTCAGCGATTTGCTTTGCGCTTCTTCTACAAACTCCTTGAGCCAGCGCAATACGTCCACGGCCGCCCAGCGTGAAGGGTCGAACATGGCATAAGCCAGGCCTTGGTAGCCGACGACATCCAGTTGCCGGTGATAGCCGGCGCGTTGCAGTAAGGCTTCGATCTCGGCAAAGCAGGTATTGAAGTGCACCCGGGAAAACGGTGTTTTTCCTTCGGTGACGATGCCTTCAAGCTGCAATTCATTGACGGTGGCCCGGACTTTTTCCAGGGACATGCGGTTTACGCTGTGTTTCAGCTGCAGTACGTCGAGCATCTGGCTACTCCTGTTAACGCCTAAACGGGCCCGTTTTCCGGGCGACATGGTTGGCTGGATGACGTGACCAAGGGTAATCGAAAAATACTGTACAAATAAACAGTATTCGATAATAGTAAGCCCAAGGCCCCAACCGCCACTTACTCGATCACTCGCGCCATCTGCCCGCAAAGCCAATGGCGACAGGCACTGCAGAGGAGTCACTAACAATGCAACAGATGCTTATGACAATTATGCTGTTGGGTCTTTTGACCGGTTGTGCGCAACCGTCGCTTGATTCGCCCAGGGCCAATGGCACTTATCTGGTGATTGAGAACGGCCATGCCTGGGCCGTGTTGGTGTCCGACGGTAAGCGTGTGGAAGAGCAGGGCACAGTGGTGGATGTGATCAAGCAGCCCAGCGCGGGTGCTGCTGTGGCGGCCAGTTACGTGGTTGAGACGGCCAATTGTGGCCGCATACAGTGGCTGAGCGAGCGCTCGGATGCGGCGGATGGCATGACTACCCTGATGTCACTGCACAGCAGTAATCAACTTGGGCAGAGTGGTTGTGTGATTACTGATGGGCTTAGCCGGGTTTGGACGGTACTGGATTACTCCAGCTGAAACGCCAGAGGGCACCCTACGGTGCCCTCTATATGCTTACTCGATGCTGGACTTAGCCTTCAACGCGGGTATCAGGCCATCTGCACGGAACATCGCTTTGATACCGCGAATCGCCTGGCGTGTGCGGTCCTGGTTTTCGATCAGGGCGAAGCGCACATGATCATCGCCGTAATCGCCGAAGCCGATGCCTGGCGAGACGCAGACCTTGGCCTCCAGGAGCAGTTTCTTGGCAAATTCCAGTGAGCCGAGATGGGCGTACTTCTCGGGAATCTTGGCCCAGACATACATCGAGGCTTTCGGGTTCTGCACCATCCAGCCCAGCTCGTGCAGGCCTTTGACCAGCAGGTTGCGGCGCTGGCGGTATTGCTCGGCGATATCGCGCACACACTGTTGATCGCCCTCTAATGCGGCAATGGCGGCGACTTGTAGCGGGGTGAAGGTGCCGTAGTCGTGGTAGCTTTTGATCCGCGCCAGCGCGTTGACCAGTTCCTTGTTGCCCACCATAAAGCCGATGCGCCAGCCGGCCATGTTGTAGCTCTTGGACAGGGTGAAGAACTCCACGGCGATGTCCTTGGCACCCGGCACCTGCATGATCGAAGGGGCTTTCCAGCCGTCATAGACAATATCGGCGTACGCCAGGTCGTGGATTACCAGCACGTCATATTGCTTGGCCAGGGCCACCACGCGCTCGAAGAAGTCCAACTCGACGCACTGCGCGGTGGGGTTGGACGGGAAGCCGAGGATCATCATCTTTGGCTTGGGGATCGACTCGCGGATCGCCCGCTCCAGTTCGGCGAAGAAATCTACGCCGGGAATCAATGGCACCGAGCGCACCTGGGCACCGGCAATCACTGCGCCGTAGATGTGGATCGGGTAGCTCGGGTTGGGTACCAGCACCGTATCGCCATGGTCCAGGGTGGCCAGCATCAAGTGCGCCAGGCCTTCCTTGGAGCCAATGGTGACAATGGCTTCGCTTTCTGGGTCGATCTCGACTTCGTAGCGGTCTTTGTACCAGCGCGAAATGGCCCGGCGCAGGCGCGGAATGCCGCGAGAGGTGGAGTAGCCGTGGGTATCTTCACGCTGGGCGACCTGCACCAGCTTTTCGACGATATGCGGCGGCGTGGGGCCGTCGGGGTTACCCATGCTGAAGTCGATGATGTCTTCGCCACGGCGACGCGCGGCCATCTTCAGTTCAGCGGTAATGTTGAAAACGTAGGGGGGGAGTCGATCGATGCGCGCAAAGCGGCGCGAAGCTTGGTCAGCCATGCTTTCCTCGGATACGTAAGCGCCCGGAACCGTCCGAGCGACGTTGGCCAGTGCGCTGGCCAGGCGGCGAAGATAAACGTGCTGCAGCTCCAGTGTCTAGAGCAGTTTTGCTGAATTTTAGACGTACAGTTTTAGTCCCGTCAGGCGCACGCGAGCAACATCACCTGTGCTCAATGCTCAGCAGCCGCGCGCGTCGATGGCGCGTGCTGATAAGTGGCTGGATCAAGTCCCCAGCATGTCGTGCATGGCGATGATCTGTTCGGCAACCTGAACTAGCTTTTGCTGACGGCTCATGGCCTGGCGGCGCATCAGGGTGTAGGCCTCTTCCTCGTTACAGCTTTTCATCTTCATCAGTAGGCCTTTGGCGAGTTCGATGCGCTTGCGCTCGGCCAACTGGATGTCGCGGGCTTGCAACTGGGCGCGCAGCGCCTGGTCACTCTCGAAACGCGCCATGGCGACATCGAGGATCGGTTGCAGGCGTTGGGCATGGATGCCTTCGACGATGTAGGCGCTGACGCCACTCTGGATCGCCTGACGCATCACGCTGGGGTCATGCTCGTCGGTGAACATGACGATCGGACGCGGCTGGTCGCGGCTGACCAGCACCACCTGTTCCATCACATCGCGGCTGGGCGATTCGGTATCGATCAGAATCACGTCCGGGCGCACCGCCTCGACGCGCTCGGGCAGGTCGATAGTCAGGCCCGACTCGTCGATAACCTCGAAACCCGCCTCAATCAATGCGGCTCTTAGGCGGCCGACTTTCTTCGCGGTGTCATTGATCAGCAGAATGCGCAGCATGTTAGCGGCTCTCCAGCGAGTCGCCGCTCAGGGCATGTAGGGCAAAGCCGCGGGCATAGGCCGCCGGATCGCTGCCATCCCAACGGGTGCCATCAGCAAGCTGGCTGCTACGCATCGGTTCTGGAGTCGCCATGCCTAACTCTTGCGCTGCTTCACGGTAGAGGTCTATTTGCTGCACTTGGCGGGCGACGGCCAGGTAGTCGGGGTCACTGCGTAACAGGCCCCAGCGGCGAAATTGGGTCATAAACCACATACCGTCTGACAGGTAGGGCATGTTTACCGCGCCAGCTGCATGGAAACGCAGTGGATGAGCGTCCTGCCAGGCATGGCCAAGGCCGTCCTCATACTGGCCGAGGAAGCGCGGCAGAATGGCGGAGAGTGGCGCATTGACGTATTCGTGGCTGCTTAGCAGTTGCGCGGTGCTGCGTTTGTTTTCCTCGTCTTCATCAATAAAACGGCTGGCTTCCAGCACTGCCATAACCAGTGCGCGTGCGCTGTTGGGGTACTGCTGGACAAACGCCTGGGTGCAGCCCAGGACTTTCTCCGGGTGATCAGGCCAGATGGCTTGGATGGTGGTCAGGGTGCAGCCGAGGCTTTCTTCCACGGCCTTGGCTGTCCAGGGTTCGCCCACACAGAAACCGTCGATACGCTGGGCTTTTAAGTGCTCAATCATCTGCGGTGGCGGCACCACTACACTGTCGACGTCGCGCAGCGGATGAATACCTTGGCTGGCGAGCCAGTAGTACAGCCACATAGCGTGTGTGCCGGTGGGGAAGGTCTGGGCGAAGGTTAGGCGTGATTCATTTTGGTGCACGTAACGGCTCAGTGCTTCGCCGCTGGTCACGCCGGCCGCTTGCAGAGGTTGCGACAGATTGATGCTTTGGCCGTTCTGGTTGAGGCCCATGAGCACGGCCATATCCGTAGCCGGTGCACCACCCAAGCCGAGTTGAACGCCATAGATCAGCCCGTATAGGCTGTGCGCGGCGTCCAATTCACCGTTGAGCAACTTGTCCCGTAAACCTGCCCAGGAGGTTTGTCGATGCAGGTTTAGGGTCAGCCCATGTTTCTCGGCAAAGCCTTGGGTCGCGGCGACAATGACTGAGGCCGAGTCACTCAGGGCCATAAAGCCGATATTCAGTACCGGCTTTTCCGGTGCATTACTGCGGCTGATCTCGTGCTCGTTCATGGTGCTTTTCCTGTGCCCACACAAAAAGGTGCCGTGCCACTCGTTGCTACAGCCTGCGAGTGATACGACACCGTTGTCTAGTTGAAGTCTTTCCGCCGTTGGAAAGCTGAATTAAGCAAAGCAATGCATGTGCCAGTCAGTTCTGGTCTGCTTTAGATAGATCACATCCAGTTGCAGCAGAGGGTGCGCTGTTTGCTCTGGCGTTGCAGTCGTACACACAACATACGGCAATAGCGCTGGGTCTATGAATGGCGGCCTTAGACGAACGTAGGCACAAAAAAAGCCCCGCACTAGGCGGGGCTTTCTGGTGCGGCTAGCGCTTAGACCTGAACAGCAGGAATGTTAGCGTTTGCAGCGGCTTCACGGAACTCGGCGATCTGGTCGAAACTCAGGTAGCGGTATACGTCCGCTGCCATGGTGTCGATTTCTTTCGCGTAGACCATGTATTCCTCAACAGTCGGCAGTTTGCCTATGATCGAGGCAACAGCGGCCAGTTCGGCCGAAGCCAAGTAGACGTTGGCACCATCGCCCAGGCGGTTGGGGAAGTTACGCGTCGAGGTCGACACCACGGTGGAGTTCGGCTCAACGCGTGCCTGGTTACCCATGCACAGCGAGCAGCCCGGCATTTCCATGCGCGCGCCAGCTTTACCGTAGATACCGTAGTAGCCTTCTTCGGTCAGTTGATGCTGGTCCATCTTGGTCGGCGGCGACAGCCACAGACGAGTTGGCAGTTGACCTTTGACCTTGTCCAGCAGCTTACCGGCAGCGCGGAAGTGACCGATGTTGGTCATGCACGAACCGATAAATACTTCGTCGATCTTCTCGCCTTGCACGCTGGACAACAGACGAGCGTCGTCTGGGTCGTTTGGTGCGCATAGCACAGGCTCGTTGATTTCGGCCAGATCGATTTCGATGATCTCGGCGTACTCAGCGTCCTTGTCAGCTTCCATCAGCTTAGGATCAGCTAACCAAGCTTCCATCGCTTGGGCGCGGCGTTCCATGGTGCGGGCATCGCCGTAGCCTTCGCTGATCATCCAGCGCAGCAGGGTGATGTTCGAACGCAGGTACTCGGCAATGGCTTTTTCCGGCAGCTTGATGGTGCAACCGGCAGCGGAGCGCTCGGCAGAGGCGTCGGACAGCTCGAAAGCTTGTTCAACAGTCAGCTCGTCCAGGCCTTCGATTTCGAGGATGCGGCCAGAGAATATGTTCTTCTTGCCTTTCTTCTCGACGGTCAGCAGGCCTTTCTGGATGGCGGCATAAGGAATGGCATGCACAAGGTCACGCAGGGTGATACCCGGTTGCAGCTTACCTTTGAAACGCACCAATACCGACTCCGGCATGTCCAGCGGCATAACGCCAGTGGCAGCGGCGAAGGCCACCAGGCCGGAACCGGCCGGGAACGAGATACCGATTGGGAAGCGGGTGTGCGAGTCGCCACCAGTGCCGACGGTATCCGGCAGCAGCATGCGGTTCAGCCAGCTGTGGATGATGCCGTCGCCAGGACGCAGAGATACGCCGCCACGGGTGCGGATGAAATCCGGCAGGGTGTGGTGGGTGGTCACGTCGATCGGTTTTGGGTAGGCCGCGGTGTGGCAGAACGACTGCATAACCAGATCAGCGGAGAAGCCCAGGCAAGCCAGGTCTTTCAGCTCGTCACGGGTCATCGGGCCAGTGGTGTCCTGGGAACCGACGGTGGTCATCTTCGGTTCGCAGTAAGTGCCAGGGCGCACGCCTTGACCTTCTGCTAGACCGCAAGCCTTGCCGACCATTTTTTGCGCCAGGGTGAAACCCTTGGTGCTAGCCGCAGGCGGCTCAGGCAGCTTGAACAGATCGGTTGGGCCCAGGCCGAGTTCAGCGCGAGCTTTATCGGTCAAGCCGCGACCAATGATCAGCGGGATACGGCCGCCAGCGCGGACTTCGTCGAGCAGTACTGGGGTCTTCATTTCGAAGGTGGTCAGTACTTCGTCGGTGCCGTGCTTGCAGACTTTGCCAGCATGCGGGTACAGGTCGATCACGTCGCCCATGTGCATGTTGGACACGTCGAATTCGATTGGCAGTGCGCCGGCATCTTCCATGGTGTTGTAGAAGATTGGAGCGATTTTGCTGCCGAAGCAGAAGCCGCCTGCACGCTTGTTCGGTACGTTCGGGATGTCGTCGCCGAAGAACCACAGTACCGAGTTGGTCGCGGATTTGCGCGAGGAACCAGTACCGACAACGTCACCGACGTAGGCGATCGGGAAGCCGTCGCCACGCATGGCTTCGATTTGCTTCATCGGACCAGTTACGCCTTGCTCGTCCGGCACGATGCCTTCACGAGCCATTTTCAGCATGGCCAGGGCGTGCAGCGGGATGTCTGGACGCGACCAGGCATCAGGAGCAGGGGACAGGTCGTCGGTATTGGTTTCGCCGGTGACCTTGAATACGCGCAGGCTGATCTTGTCGGCCAGAGTCGGGCGGTTCTTGAACCACTCGCCGTCAGCCCAGGATTGCAGCACGCCTTTGGCGTGAGCGTTGCCATTTTTGGCTTTTTCAGCGACGTCGTGGAAGGCGTCGAACATCAGCAGGGTGTGCTTCAGTTGCTCAGCAGTCACGCTAGCCAATTCACTGTCGTCAAGCAGTTCAACCATAGTGGCGATGTTGTAACCGCCCTGCATGGTGCCCAGCAGTTCAACAGCGTGTTGCTTGCTGATCAGCGGGGAAGTGGCTTCGCCTTTGGCGATGGCAGAGAGGAAACCAGCCTTAACGTAGGCGGCTTCATCGACGCCTGGCGGCACGCGGTTGGTGATCAGGTCGAGCAGAACGGCTTCTTCGCCGGCTGGCGGGTTTTTCAGCAGCTCAATCAGGCTTGCGGTTTGTTCGGCGTTCAGCGGCTGGGGCACGATACCCTGAGCGGCACGCTCTGCTACATGTTTGCGATAGGCTTCAAGCACAGTTTTTACCCTCATCAGTGGTCCCAAAGGGTTATCCGGGACGCGATCCAGAAAGCATCGAGCCAGGCGCTTCGTGGCTTTATGGGCCGCTCAGCCGAGGTTTCGCTGCTTTCTTGCAGAAGCTGTTTTCAAAGTTTTACGCCGGCAGGACGGTTGGGATGAGGGCTGGTGTCGGCTCTTGGCGGGTAGCTCAAGGGTCGACACCAACATCGAACCTGCAGGGTTGACTGTGCTCGTGACGCTTTGAAAACAGCTTCCAACGGACGTTGCTGCCTTTAAAAGGCCGGCCGATTCTACTGGAAAGCTTTCATAAAGTTAAGCCAAAGGCCCCGCTTATCTGGGGGTGATCTGCCTTAGACAAAGGGCTAAGATGCCACCCTGTCCGCCAGTGCCCATGCCTCTCGTTATGTCCAACCAGCGTATCAAAACCCCTTGTGTCGGCCTGTGCTCCACTGTTTACGGTGATGTGGTGTGTCGTGGCTGCAAGCGATTTCATCATGAGGTGATCAATTGGAACGGCTATGACGACGAGGCCAAGCATGCTGTCTGGCTGCGTCTAGAAGTACTGCTGGTTCAAGTAATGGCGGCCAAGGTCGAGGTTTTTGATGTCGATCGTCTGCGCATGCAGCTTGAGCAGCGGCAGATTCGTTTCGTGCCCCAGCAGTCGCCATATTGTTGGGCGTATCAACTAATCGCCCGTGGCGCGCGGGTGATCAGTCAGCTGGAGGCTTACGGTATGGTGCTACTGCCGGAGTTTCGCGAGTGGAGCCTGCCCGAATTACGCGATGCGATAGATCGCGAATTCTTTCTACTGTCCGAAGCGCATTACGAGCGCTATATCGCACCACGCTTTCTCCGTGATGGTTTGGATGTCGGGGAGTGATGCTGGCGATTAACCAACAAAGCCGCCCGAGGGCGGCTTTGTTGTCGTTGCGGTCGCTGTTTAGTGCTGGGTAACCAGCTCTTCCAGGTGGGCAATGATGTCGTCTGGCTTGAGCACCAGGATGTCGCTTTCCAGTGAGTCGAGAATGACCTCTGCGGTGTTGCCGATCAGTGCGCCTGAAAGCCCGGTACGCGCGACAGTGCCGATCACCGTGACCCCTGCATTAAGCAGGCGTGCCGTGTGCGGGATGACTGCATCAGCTGGGCCTTCAGTGATGTGCAGGTGCGCATCGCTTATGCCGTATTCGGCCTGGAAGGTTTTGCATTGGTCGCGGTAGCGCGTTTCTATGGTCTCCTTGAGCTGAAAGGTCGGGTCGGCAGCGGAGAGCATCGGTGTCGGGTAGGAGCTGATTACATGCAGCTGGGCGTTGGCCAAACCGGCAATATCGTAGCCGTGGCTGACAATGCTGCGGTGCAAGGTGCGATGTTCGCCATCGGCGTTGCCCACATCGACGGCGGCCAGGATCACGCTGCCGGCCCAAGGTTTGTCGGTCTTCACCATTAATACCGGAGCAGGGCAGTAGCGCAGCAGCTTCCAGTCATCGGGCGTCAGCAGCGCCTTTTTCAACGGGTTGTCGGGGAAGTGTTGTTTGATCACTAAGCCGCAGCCCTCAGCCTGTTGCACATTGATGATGGTCTGATGCTGATTGTCATTCCAGGCTTGCTGGCTCGTGGTATTGAAGCCTTCACTGTTGAGCATGCCAGTCAGATCACGCAGGTAACTGGTGTGGTCCCCTTTTTTGTCGCACACCAGCAGGTGCAGCTGTGATTGGGTCACGCCGGCAATCATCTTGGCGCGTTTTAAGGCCAGGCTTTCTGCATGGTTAGGCTCAATTACCACCAGGATGCTGCGTATAGCTTGCATGATCGTCTCCATGTGCGCTCAGTTGGACTGCGTACCACTATAGATCGCGGCGAGTTGCTCTGTGTTTGATCGATATCAATCGGGTGGCTGTTCGCGTGCTCATTCGTATAATGGCGGCCCTGTTAGCCACACCACTCAAGCCCGCCCATTTTTGTGAATTTATGTATCTGCTAGCCGAAAACGACTGTTTTAGTGTAGAGCCCAGCTTTCCCTTGGTGTTGAAGGTGGGTCTGTGAACCTGCCGGAGATTCATCAGTTTCTTGGTTGTCGCACGCCGGCTGCCTGGATTACAGCCGCTCTGGCTGACCAGCAGACCTTGCTGATTGATCACAAGAACTGCGAATTCAAGGCGGCCAGCACAGCCCTGAGTCTGATGGCCAAATACAGCACCTATGTTGACTTGCTCAATGCCATGTCGCGCTTGGCGCGTGAAGAGTTGGTGCACCATGAGCAGGTGCTGCGCATCATGAAACGCCGCAAGATTGGCCTGCGTCCGGTATCGGCGGCGCGCTACGCCTCAGGCTTGCGCAAGGTGGTGCGTACTCATGAGCCGCACAAGCTGGTGGATACCCTGGTGGTCGGTGCGTTTATCGAGGCACGCAGTTGCGAGCGTTTCGAAGCGTTAGTGCCGCACTTGGATGAGGAGCTGGGCAAGTTCTACTTCGGGTTACTGAAAAGCGAAGCGCGGCATTTCCAAAATTACCTGAAGCTGGCTTATCAGTACGGCGATGAGCGTGACGTCAACCAGGCCATTGAGCGGGTGAGGGCGGCGGAGCGTGAGTTGATTGAGTCGCCAGACACTGAGTTTCGGTTTCACAGCGGCATTCCGCCGCTGTGAAACCAAAAAAGCGCCCAGGAGGGCGCTTTTTTCTAGGATCGCCGCGCTGCTATTGCTGCACTTTCAGGTCCAGTGACAAGTCACGTGCGGCTTTAGTGGCCAATACGCCCATCAGTTGGCTGATTTCATCCTGACGGCTGCTGGCACCTTCGTTACCACCGCCCATCATCACGCTGGGAACTGGTGCCTGGGCAGCGGCTTCGGCCCAAACTTTGTTGATGGCAACCAGTGCATCGAGCTTGGGTTGTAGCGCGCCGTCAGCCTTGATCACCGCTTCACGCGCATAGGCATCGGCGTCGGCGGTGATTTTTGTTGCATCGGCAGTGATAGCTGCTTTGTCGCGCAGTAACTCGGCGGTTTGTTTCTCGATCTCGGCGCGGCCTTTTTCCCGTTCGGCATTGATTCGTGCCAGTTGCTTTTCGGTTTCCGCTTGGGTGGTGCGTTCAATCTGATCGCGCAGGGTTTCCTGGCGGCGCGCTTCTACTTCTTTTTCACCGCGAGCGGTGACCAGTAGCTTTTCTTCCTCTTCCTTCAAGCGGTTTTGCCTTGCCACGGCGAGTTCAGCGAGTGCTTGTTGCACCTTGACCATGCGCTGCTTGTATTGCGGGTTGGGGTCGACGTTGGTGATGCGCGCTTCAACAACTTCTACGCCATATTTACGGAACTGCTGCTGCTTGCGCACCGGGATGCCTTTGCTGTCCATGACCTTCTCGGTGACGAATTGGCTGACATTGTTGTCACCGAACGCACCTTGCTCAGTACCGGCCTGCAGAATAGCCGTCTGGCTAGGTTGATGACCACGTGGGCCACGGATTTCCTTACGTTTGATCAGGTACAGACCATCGTTGAGCTGGTTTTCGAACTCGGCGGCGAACTCGCTACGTGCGCCGGCATAGAAGTCGTCAGCGCTCATCAGCGAGGCCGTAGCTTGCAGGGTTTCTTTGATGGCCGGAACTAGGGCGGTTTTGATGAAGTTTTCCGGGTTGCGGTATTCCTGGGCGATTTTCAGGAATGGCTCGCCTGCAGGCAGGCGAAAGCGGGCGGAGGATTCAACTTTGGCATCGACGTTGCCAAGAAACACGATGGGGAAGGCTTCGATGGTGGCGCCAAGCGAATCGTTGTCGCTGCTGTCGTCGATGGCCAGGGCTTCGGTGAGCACCGATTGCACGCTTAGGGCCTTTTTCCAGGCAGTGGCGCGGCCGAACCACTTGGTAGCGTAGCCGACGTCATCGACCACTTTTTCTTCGCCAAAGATGGTGCGCACGTGAGTGGCAAAACCGGATTCGTTGTAGAAAAACACGCCGTTGAATATCACGAAGCTCGCCGCAACCAGTACGGCGGGGGCAATGGCGTATTTTAGGATGTGTTCCTTGTTGATCAGCATGATCGGTCCCTGATGGCGTTTTGAGGTCGCCGATGCTGATGATCGACGAATCGTCCGTCAAGAGGAGCCGTTCAGTGCTTTGTGCGCGCCGTCAAAGTTTCAAGCAGGAGCCAGTTCGAAGGCGCTTTGTTGCAGTCCCTGGCGGTCAACTTGCAGCGCCCAGCCCTGTTTATCCCAGTCACCGAGGACGATGCGTTGGGCAGGCTGGCCATTGACCTGCAGCTGATGGGTTGCCGGTCGATGGGTGTGGCCGTGGATCAGGGTGCGCACGCGGTGAGCTGCCATGATGAGTGGTACTTCACCTGGGGTGACGTCGACTATTTCGCTGGCTTTCATGCGGGTTTGCGTGCGGCTTTCATTGCGCAGCTTGCGCGCCAGCTTTTGCCGTGTGCTCAGCGGCAGGTTGCGCAAGACAAACTTGGAAATAGGGTTGCGCAGCCAGCGGCGCAACTTCATATAGCTGATGTCCTGGGTGCACAAGCTGTCGCCGTGCATCAGTAGCGTGCGCTCGCCGTTAAGTTCGATCACGCACGGGTCAGGTAATAAGGTGCAACCCGCTTCCTGGCAAAAGGCTTTGCCGATCAGGAAGTCACGATTGCCATGCATCAGATAGATGCGCGTGCCGCGTTCGCTGAGGTTGCGCAGCGCTTGGGCAATCGTGCGTTGAAATGGCGTGATGGCATCGTCGCCGATCCACACTTCGAAGAAGTCGCCGAGGATGTACAGGGCGTCGGCGTGAATTGCGCGAGTTTCGAGAAAATGCAGAAACGCCCGGCTGATATCCGGGCGCTCCTGTTCTAAATGCAAATCTGAGATCAGTAGAATACTCATTAAAATCTATTCGACGATCTCGGCGCGCTCGATGATTACGTCTTCAACCGGTACATCCTGGTGGCCAGATTTGCTGGTGGTGTCCACGGCTTTGATTGCCTCAACCACGTCCATGCCTTCAACCACTTCACCAAATACCGCATAGCCCCAGCCTTGAACGGTCGGCGCGCTGTGGTTGAGGAAGCTGTTGTCACCCACGTTGATAAAGAATTGTGCGGAGGCTGAATGCGGCTCCATGGTGCGGGCCATGGCTACGGTGCCGATTTTGTTGGCTACGCCGTTGTTAGCTTCGTTCTTGATTGGTGCGCGGGTAGTTTTCTGCTTCATGCCCGGCTCAAAGCCACCGCCCTGGATCATGAAGTTACTGATTACCCGGTGGAAAACGGTGTTGTCGTAATGACCTTCTTTGACGTATTGCTTGAAGTTGGCCACGGTTTCCGGCGCTTTGTCTTCAAACAGGTTAAGGGTGATAACGCCGTGGTTGGTGTGCAGCTTGATCATGTAGGTAATCGCTCTGTCGATAAATCCGTACGCCGGTTCAATTTCCAGTAAAGGCAGTTGAAGCGGTTCGTGGGCCTGTCAGGGGGTTGACAGCTTCGGCTATGATAAGCGCTTTGTATAAGTCGGCCTACCCTGACGAGCCAGTCAACAAGTTGCTGCATATTGGCTATACGGCATTGAAAGCGTCCCCTGAATGCTCGTTTACCTCAGTAAACGCTGCTTTTTGGTCAGATTCGCCACCGTTTAGCTAGCACTGACACCTGTTTGAATTGGCTCTGAACAGCGCCCCGTACTCGCCAAGGACCCCATGAGCAAGCCAGAAACTGTCGCCGCCGCTAACTTTCTTCGTCCTATCGTTCAGGCTGATCTGGACGCCGGCAAACACGCGAAAATTATCACCCGCTTTCCTCCGGAGCCCAACGGCTACCTGCATATCGGCCATGCCAAATCGATCTGCTTGAACTTCGGCCTGGCCAAGGAGTTTGGTGGCGAGTGCAATTTGCGCTTTGATGACACCAATCCGGCCAAGGAAGATCAGGAGTACATCGACGCGATCAAGAGTGATGTGCAATGGCTGGGGTTTCAGTGGGCCGGTGAGGAGCGTTATGCCTCTAACTACTTCGACCAACTGCATGATTGGGCCATTGAGCTGATCAAAGCGGGCAAGGCATTTGTCTGTGACCTTAATGGCGAAGAAATGCGCGCTTACCGCGGTAGCTTGACTGAGCCGGGTAAGAACAGCCCGTTCCGTGAGCGCTCCGTCGAAGAGAACCTTGATCTGTTCGCCCGCATGAAGGCCGGCGAATTCGCTGATGGCGTGCGTTCGCTGCGCGCGAAGATCGACATGGCCTCGCCGAACATCAACCTGCGCGACCCGATCCTCTATCGCATTCGCCATGCCCATCACCACCAGACGGGTGACAAGTGGTGCATCTACCCGAGCTATGACTTCACCCACGGCCAGTCGGACGCCATCGAAGGCGTGACGCACTCTATCTGCACCTTGGAGTTTGAAGACCATCGCCCGCTGTACGAATGGTTCCTGGCGCAATTGCCGGTGCCGGCGCAGCCGCGTCAGTACGAATTTGCGCGCCTTAACTTGAATTACACCATCACCAGCAAGCGCAAGCTCAAGCAGCTTGTTGATGAGAAGCACGTCAATGGCTGGGATGACCCGCGTATGTCGACCCTCTCGGGTTTCCGCCGTCGTGGTTACACCCCTGCGTCGATCCGCACCTTCTGCGACATGATCGGCGTCAACCGCGCGGGCGGCGTGGTGGATGTGGGCATGCTTGAATTTGCCATCCGTGACGACCTCGACGCCAACGCCGCGCGCGCCATGTGCGTGCTCAAACCGCTGAAAGTCGTGATCACCAACTACCCAGAAGGTCAGATCGAGAACCTGGAGCTGGCGCGCCATCCGAAACAGGATATGGGCGTGCGCGTGTTGCCGTTCAGTCGTGAAATCTATATCGATGCAGGCGACTTTGAAGAAGTCCCGCCGGCCGGCTTCAAGCGTCTGATCCCTGGTGGCGAAGCCCGTCTGCGCGGCAGCTACGTGATTCGCGCTGACGAAGCGATCAAGGATGCTGACGGCAACATCGTCGAACTGCGTTGCAGCTATGACGAAAACACCCTGGGCAAGAACCCCGAAGGTCGCAAGGTCAAGGGCGTGATCCACTGGGTGCCGGCGGCTGAAAGCGTTGAGTGTGAAGTGCGCCTGTACGACCGTTTATTCCGCTCCGCCAACCCGGAGAAGGACGAAGAGGGCGGCAGCTTCCTCGATAACATCAACCCGGACTCGCTGGTGGTGCTCAAGGGCTGTCGCGCCGAGCCGTCGCTGGCCAATGCCGTACCGGAAGAACGCTTCCAGTTCGAGCGAGAAGGCTACTTCTGTGCCGATATCAAAGACAGCCAGCCGGGTGCGCCGGTGTTTAACCGCACTGTGACCCTACGCGACTCCTGGGCTTAAACCTGGCCGGATCTGCGGCGCATTAGCGAGGCGGCGTTAAAGCCGCCGCGCTTCAGCTCGCAATATCCGCAATAGGCGCGATGCTCACAGGCTTTGATTAGAACCGGGTCGGTATGCTGGCCCGTGGTTTTCCAAGGAATCCCGATGCTCTCGATCTACAACACGCTGACCAAAAGCAAAGATGTCTTGAAACCGCTGGTGGGTAACCAGGTGCGCATGTACGTGTGCGGCATGACGGTTTATGACTTCTGTCATATCGGTCATGCGCGGGTGATGGTGGCGTTCGATGTGGTGACTCGCTGGCTGCGCCATCGCGGCTATGAGGTGACCTACGTACGCAATATCACCGACATCGACGACAAGATCATCAAGCGCGCCAATGACAATGGCGAGCCGTTCGAGGCACTGGTCGAGCGCATGATCGCGGCCATGCATGAAGACGAAGCGCGCCTGAATGTGCTGCGACCCGATCAGGAGCCTCGCGCCACTGATCATATCGCCGGCATGCATCAGATGATTCAAACCCTGATCGACAAAGGCTTTGCCTATGCCCCCGGCAATGGTGATGTGTATTACCGCGTCGGCAAATTCGTCGGCTACGGCAAGCTGTCGCGCAAGAAAATCGAAGACCTGAAAATCGGTGCGCGCATCGAGGTTGATGAAGCCAAACAGGACCCACTGGATTTTGTCTTGTGGAAGGGCGTCAAGCCGGGCGAGCCGAGCTGGCAGTCGCCGTGGGGCGCAGGTCGCCCAGGCTGGCATATCGAGTGCTCGGTGATGTCGACCTGCTGCTTGGGTGAGACCTTCGACATTCACGGCGGTGGCCCGGACCTGGTGTTCCCGCACCACGAGAACGAAATCGCGCAGAGCGAGGCGGCCACCGGCAAGCTTTACGCCAATGCCTGGATGCACGCCGGCGCGGTACGCGTGGATGGCGAGAAGATGTCCAAGAGCCTGGGCAATTTCTTCACCATTCGTGAGGTGCTGGAGAAGTATCACCCAGAGGTGGTGCGCTACTTGCTGGTGTCCAGCCACTACCGCAGCGCGATCAACTACTCCGAAGACAGCCTGCGCGAAGCCAAGGGCGCGCTTGAGCGCTTCTACAACGCACTCAAAGGCTTGCCTAAAGTCGCTGCGGCGGGCGGTGAGGCCTTTGTTGAGCGCTTTGCTGCGGCCATGGACGATGACTTCAACTCGCCAGAAGCCTGCGCCGTGCTGTTCGAGTTGGCGCGTGAGATCAACCGTCTGCGTGACAGCGATGTGCACGCGGCTGCTGGTCTTGCTGCACGTTTGCAGGAACTGGCGGGTGTGCTGGGTGTGCTGCAGCTTGAGCCTGAGGCGTTTCTGCAGGCAGGTGCTGCTGGCAAGGTTGATGCGGCTGAGGTTGAAGCCTTGATCGCGGCGCGTCTGCAAGCTCGCGCCGAGAAGAACTGGGCTGAGTCTGACCGCATCCGCGACCAGATAACCGCCATGGGCGTGGTGCTGGAAGACAGCAAGGGCGCTACGACTTGGCGTTTGGCTGACTAGCGTTGTTGCTGGATTGAAAAGGCCGCTTTCGAGCGGCCTTTTTATTGCATGTGGTTTGCTCGGTTTATATCTCCGGTTGTGGACGCCGAGAGGCGTTTTAGCGCATCACAGGCGGTATGGCTCGACCTTCCACCAGGCCGGTAGCAGGTCTTTGATTTTGCTCTGGCCGAAGCGATCGTCGAGCAGGTAGACCACGCCGCGATCATCGGTGGTGCGGATCACGCGGCCGGCGGCTTGCACGACCTTTTGGATGCCGGGATAGAGGTACGCGTAATCGTAGCCATGCGCCTCGCCGAACATCTGTTGCATGCGCGCTTTGACTTCTTCATTAACCTCGTTGACCTGCGGCAGGCCGAGGGTGGCGATAAACGCACCGATCAAGCGTTTGCCAGGCAGGTCGATACCTTCACCGAACGCGCCGCCGAGCACGGCAAAGCCAATGCCCTCGGAGTGCAGGGTGAAGTTATCGAGGAAACTCTGGCGCTCGCCCTCGTTCATGCTGCGGGTTTGCACGCTGGTGGGAATCTCTGGGTGCAGTGACCGGAACAACTCGCGCACCTGCTCCAGGTAGGCGTAGCTGCTGAAGAACGCCAAGTAATTACCGGGTTGCTGTCGGTACTGTTGCGCCATCAGGCGGCAGATCGGGGCCAGACTGGAAGCGCGATGTTGGTAGCGGGTCGACAGGTTGCGCACTACGCGCACGCTGAGCTGTTCGGCGGCGAAGGGCGAGGCCACGTCCAGCCATTGTGCTTCTTCGGGCAGGCCCAGCAGGTCGCGGTAATAGTTGTCTGGCCGCAGGGTGGCGGAAAACAGCGTGGAGGTATGTGCGTCGCTAAAGCGACTGGCCAGAAACGGCGCGGGAACGACGTTGCGTAGGCACAAGGTGGTGTCGATGCTCAGCGCCTGGGCTGTTTGCCGGCTGATGTCGAACAGTGAGTGCGGGCCGTAGGCTTCGCTCAGGCGGCAGAACAGCATGGCATCCAGGTAGAACTGCAGCAGGATGGGCTCGTTGCCGTTGGGTTGTTCGGTCAGGTGGTCGGTGATCGCGCTGACGGCCTTTTGCAGCGCGGCAACAAATAGATCAGGGATCAGCGGATAAATCTGGTAGTCGCCTTCCTGCATCCGGTTGAGTTGTTCCCAGTGTCGGCTGACCCGTTGCAGGGCGCTGCGCAAGCCGCCTGGTGCACGCTGGCAGAGTTGGTGAAACAAGGCTTGATCAAGCTCGGCGGTGTACATGCCTCGGGCGCGGTCGACCAGGTTGTGCGCCTCGTCCACCAGCACGGCGACGCGCCATTCATTGAGCAGCGTCAGGCCATAGAGCAGGGCGCTCATGTCGAAGTAATAGTTGTAATCGCACACCACCACATCGGCCCAGCGGCAGAGTTCCTGGCTGAGGTAGTAGGGGCACACCTGATGTTGCAGGGCGATGCGCCGAACCTGCTCATGGGTTAGCCAGCCATGCTCCAAGGCGGCGAGGCGGGCGGCGGGTAGTCGATCATAAAAGCCCTTGGCCAGCGGGCAGGATTCACCATGGCAGCTTTTGTCCGGGTGCTCGCAGGCTTTATCACGCGCGACGTGCTCGAGTACGCGTAACGGTGTCGCAAGCTCGGGTTCGCGCAGGCTGTGCAAGGCATCGAGGGCCAAGCGCCGGCCGGGGGTTTTGGCCGTGAGGAAGAACAGCCGATCCAGTTGCTGGCCGGGCATGGCCTTGAGCTGCGGGAACAGCGTGCCGAGGGTTTTGCCGATGCCCGTGGTGGCTTGTGCCAGCAGGGTGTGGCCGTCACGGGCGCTGCGATACACCGCTTCGGCGAGCTGGCGTTGGCCGTGGCGAAACTGCGGGTAGGGGAAGCTCAAGGTATTCAGGTAATCGTCACGCTGTTCGCGGTGGGCTTCCTGCTGTTGCGCCCAGAACAGAAAGCGCCGGCACTGTTGTTCGAAGAAGAGTTGCAATTGGCCGGCGCTGAGTTCTTCAACAAACGCATGCTCGGCGTGGCTCATGACGTCGAAATACACCACCGCCAGCTCCAGCTTTGGCAAACCCAGTTGCTGGCAGAGCAGCCAGCCATACACCTTGACCTGTGCCCAGTGCAGCAAGCGATGGTTGGCGGGGATACGGCTAATGTCGCCACGGTGGGTTTTGATTTCTTCCAGGCGATTGGCCACCGGGTCATAGCCGTCCGCTCGGCCACTGACCAGCAGCCCTTGATAGCTGCCGCTCAAGGGGTATTCGGCGAGGTAGTGCTCACCTCGTCGGCCGACCACGGTTTGATGGCCGGCCATGCCTTCCTGGGCGGTGGGCGACGGGGTGAAGCGCAGGTCGAGGTCGCCTTCTTTGGCAGTGAACTCACACAGCGCGCGTACTGCGACCCGATAACTCATGCTTCAAGCCAGCTCACGTAACACACATCGACGGCAATGCTGTGTTGCGCGGCGAACGCTAGCCAGCGTTTCTGGTTGTCTTGCAGGCGGTCGCCGGGGCCTTTTACTTCGATCATGCGGTAGCGCTGTTGCTGCGGGTAAAACTGAATGAGGTCAGGCATGCCCGCGCGGTTAGCTCTGAGGTCTAGCAGCATGCGCTTGAAGCAGGCTTGTAGGTGCTGCGCGGGAATGCACTGCAGGGCCATTTGCAGCAAGGGTTCATCAAGCAGCGTCCAGAATACGAACGGTGACTGGATGCCGAATTTGGCCTGGTAACGCTCAAGCAGCAGCTGCGGGTAGTCGGGTTGTTCAAGCCGCGCCAAGCACGCATCAAACAGTGCTTGGCGTCTCGGGTAAAACTCCGCGCTGTGAAGATCTACCGGGCCATTGTGAAAGGGATGAAAGAACGCGCCGGGCAATGGCGCGAAGATGGCATCCCAACAGAGCAGGCCGAACAAGCTGCAGAGCAGGGTGTTCTCCACGTAGTACACCGGCGCGTCATCCTCCTGCAGGTGATCGCGCACAGCGATTTCCACGCTGCCATGCGCCGGTGCTGGCAAGTTCAGGTCGAGCCGTGACGGGGCAGGTGTTTTGGGTCGTGGGTTTGCTGGCAAGCCGAGTTTGCGCTTCAAGCGTGTTAGCGCGCGCTCAAGGCGTTGGCTTTCTTCATCACTGCCAGGCTGTTGGCTGAAAGTCAGCGCGTGCTCATGGGCCTGGGCATCGTGCCCCAGTTGTTCGAGCACCCGAATCTGCCGCCAGCGTGCTTGCTCATGGGCGCTGCGCTGATAGAGGGGCAGGGCCGCATCCAGCTCGCCCTGCTTTTCCAGTTGCTGGGCGATTTGAAACAACAGGCGGGATTGCCGGCTGCACAGATAAGGGTTGGCTGATGTGAAGGTCAGCAGGGTTGGCAACAGCGTCTCGACGGCTTCGCCTTCGGCAAAGCGCAGCCTTAGTTCGCGTAGGTGCAGGTAGTCGTCGACATCTTGCCGACACTGAAAACCACGCGACTGCGGGCTGATGTCCACGGCCTCGTAGCGATAAATGCCGAGATCGGCCAGGACAAACTCGGACCAGTCCTGCGCCAAATTGCCAAAGAACAGTAAGCGCAGGCGGTCGCAGAGTTCACTGACCTGCAGGCTCAGCAGTCGATCATCCAGGCCCGGGCACCAGTCGGCAAAGGCTTGCGCGGGTAACGCCTGAGCCAGCAATTGCTCGATCAACTCGCTCTTTTTCTGCGCGGCGCGCCGGTCCGTTACGGGCAGGTGCTGCAGCAGTTCATCCTTGCGCAGCAAGTCGGTAATTTCAGTGGTACTCAGCGCGGCCTGTTCGCTCACCCAGTCCAATTTGAGTAAGGCTTTGGCAGCGCTTAGGCAGTCGCCAATTTCCGCGTAGTCGAGTTTGCTCAGGCGGAAATGACAGCCTCGGCGCATGATCATCCGCACCAATAGCGCCTGTGCCTGCCATTCCAGCTGATGGAAGGCTGTAATAAAGACCTGCTCTTCAGCTGTCAGCAAATCGGCATAGCGCTCGGCCACCCAGGCGAGTGCAGTGCGGAAGTTGTTGAGGTAATAGAGTTCGGGAGGCAGCAAGGCGGGCATGGCGTTGATCACTGTATTCTTGTACAGGATTGTCCGCGTTGCAGCGTGATTGAGCAACCGCCAGCAGTGCTGGCTTTTGTTTGCCGGCTAAGCGGCCGGTTTAGGCACCGAAGCGTTGCAGTTGCATTTCCTGCAGGCGGCTCAGGGTGCGGCGAAAGGCGAAACTCAGGTAACCCTCGGTATAGAGTTCAGCCAAGGGCACTTGGGCTTCGAGATACAGCGGCACTTTGCGGTCGTAGCACTCATCCACCAGGGCGATAAAGCGTCGCACGCTGTCATCCTTGACTGACAGCGCCGGCAATTGCCGATCACCCGCGTGTACGCGCTCCACACCGTCTTCGGTGCCACGGGCGATTTTCGCCTCGCGTTGTGCGCTGCTCAGGTTCGGCACTTCGCTCAGCAAGATGGCGCGGAAACGGTCGCACAAGGCGATAAAGTCCTGCGCGGCCAGCGGCTGATCGCATAGATCGGTAAAACGGCACCAGAGTACGTCGGCGCAGCTGCGCACTATTGCGACAGTTCGCGTGCCCACGCTCAAGGGTTGATCGCTGCTGGGCTTGCCGGCGGCCAGTTCGCTGAACTGCCTGCTCAGCACACTGGGCAAGCCCGGCGTGGCGACCCAGTAGCGGATTTGCGCAGTGCCGGGGTGCAGGCGATGGTCTTGCTCGCCATCGATGCTCACCACCTGCATATGCCGCTGCAAGGCTGCCACTGCCGGTAGAAAGCGCTCGCGGTTGAACCCTTCGGCGTAGAGCAGTTCCGGTGGTTGATTCGAGGTGGCGACCAGCACCACACCTTGCTCGAACATCACCTGAAACAAGCGTCCGAGAATGATCGCGTCGCCGATATCGTTGACGAACAGCTCGTCGAAACACAGCACGCGGACCTCGTGACTCAGCTCCACCGCCAGCGCCTGCAAAGGGTCAGGCGTGCCCGTGAGCTGGAACAGGCGCATATGCACCCAGCGCATAAAGTGGTGAAAGTGCTGACGCCGCGCCGGGACTTGCAGACCTTTGTAGAAAATGTCCATCAGCCAGGTTTTGCCACGGCCAACCGGCCCCCACAGGTACACGCCATGCACGGCTTGGTTTGTGGGATTCTGCTGCAAGGCTTGTTGGCAGTCGTGCAGGGCTTGGGCTGCCAGCCACTGCGCGGGGTCGGATTTAAAACCGTCGTGGTCGATGGCGTGTTGGTAGGCGGTCAAGGGGGAATCGTTGGGCATAAAGGCGCACGCACTACTGGGAACGTGGCGCTTTATAGCCTGTGCTTATGCACTTGCGCCACTTTCTGCGGTAAATCAGCGCCAGCTCAGCACCGGCCAGCCAGCCTGTTGCGCATGCTCCAGCAACGTTGGATCGGGATTGACCACATGGGGGTTTTCCACCACTTGCAGCAGCGGCAGGTCGTTGCGTGAGTCGGAGTAGAAATAGGCGCCATCGAGCACTTCGCCTTGTTCCTGCAGCCAATCACGCAGGCGGCTGACCTTGCCTTCGCGGTAGGTCAGTACGCCCTGGGTACGGCCGCTGTACTGGCCATGTTGCTCTTCCAGGTTGATGGCCAGCACTTCCTCGATTTTCAGGCGCGCGGCAATGGCGCTGACCAGGAAATGCGCCGAGGCGGAAATCACCAGCAGCCGGTCGCCGGCGGCGCGGTGGTTGGCCAGGCAGCGGGTGGCGTCGCTGTAGAAAATCGGCTCGATCACGTCTTCAACAAACGGCTCGACCACATGCGCAACTTCTTCCGGCGTGCGGCCAACCAGGGGCGAGAGGGTGAAGGCCATGTAGTCTTCCATGGCCAGTTCGCCGGCAGCATACAGGCGCATCAGCTCCTGCTCACGGGCGATAAAGCTGTCAGCGTCGGCCCAGCCGAGTTTGACCATTTCCTGGGTCCAGAGGCTGGCGCAGTCGCCGCCGATCAGGGTTTCGTCCAGGTCGAAAATTGCCAGGGCCATCAGGCCACCTCACAAATAGCGTTGTCTTCAATGTTCAGGTTGATCTGCTGACCACGGGCGTGCAGGTCAGCGGGGGAGCGATTGAGTACATCCACCAGCAGTTCGACGCCGCGGGCTTCGACGCTGTAACGGATTACGTTGCCGAGCAGGCGATGGCTGCGGATTTGCCCTTCGATGCTGCCCTGTGCGCCGATCTGGATAGCCTCCGGGCGAATCGCCACGCGGCTATGAATTGGGCGCAGTAACAGGCGGCTGGCGGCATCGGCGTCGAGCAGGTTGTAGTTGCCGATAAAACCGGCGGCAAAGGCATCGGCCGGCGCGGTGTAGAGGGTTTCGGCGTCGCCGCTCTGGACGATTTTGCCGCCGTTCATCAGGAAGATGCGGTCGCTCATGACCAGCGCTTCTTCTTGGTCATGGGTGACGAAGATGGTGGTCAGGCCCAGCTCCTGCTGGATGTTGCGGATCTGCTCACGCAGGTGCTTGCGAATCCGTGCATCCAGCGCCGACAAGGGTTCGTCAAGCAGCAGCAGGCGTGGGCGGGTAACCAGCGAACGCGCCAGGGCGACACGTTGGCACTGACCGCCGGACAATTGCTGCGGGTAGCGGTTGGCGAAGTCATTCAGTTCGACTAACTCCAGCACTTCCTTGACTCGTTGTTCAGCCTCGCTGCCTTTGACTTTCTGCATGCGCAAGCCAAAGGCGACGTTCTGCTGCACCGTCATGTTGGGGAACAGCGCGTAGCTCTGGAACACCATGCCGATGCCACGCTTTTGCGGGGCAACCGGCACCAGGTCTTCGCCGTCGAGGAGGATCTGCCCGCCATTGACGCCGGTTAACCCTGCGATGCAGCGCAGCAGGGTGGATTTGCCGCAGCCAGATGGGCCGAGCAGGGTGATGAATTCGCCTTTGTCGATCTCGCAGTTGATATCGCTGAAAATCGATGTGGTGCCGTAGCTTTTATGCAGGCCTTGAATACTCAGATAACTCATGACTTGTCCTTATTCAGGCGGTTAGCCGCCCAGGTCATCAGCAGCACGAACATAAAGTAGGAAATCACCAGGGCGCTGGTGAAGTGACCACTGCCGTTGCGCATGTTGTAGAGGTACACCTGCAGCGTTTCGTAGCGACTGCCGACCAGCAGGTTGGCAAAAACGAACTCACCGAACAGGAAGCTAAAGGAGAGGAATACCGAAACCATCAGGCCTTTGCGCAGGTTGGGCAGCACCACCATAAAGGCCGCGCGCCAGGTGCTGGCACCCAGCAAGTGGGCGGCGTCCATCAGATCGCGCAGGTTGATCGCCTGCAGGTTGTTGCTGATCGCGCGGTACATAAACGGCAGGGCGATGGTGAAGTAACAGCCAATCAGGATCCACGGTGTGCCAAGGATCGGCAGCGGACCACCGGCAAATAGCTGCATCAAACCCACCGAGGAGACCACCGGCGGAATGGCGAATGGCAGCAGGATCAGCACATTCATCACGGCATCGAGCTTGGGGAAGTGATAACTGACCACGAACAGCAGCGGCAGAATCAATACCAACGACAAAGCCAGTGCGGCAAAGCACACCAGCAAAGAGCGACCGAACGCCGACAGAAAGCGCATATCGCTCCACAACTCCACGTACCACTTGAAGGTCAGCCCGCTGGGCAGAATGCTCGCCGACCAGCTGGTTGCCAGTGAATAGAGCAGGGTGCCGAGCAGCGGCATAAGCAAAATCAACATCAGCGTGTAAACCACCAACTGGTGGAACAGCGGCGAGCGTTTTTCAGCGTGAGACATGGTAGCTCCGGCGCAGCAGCCATTGGTGAACCAGGGTAATCAGGGTCATCAGCCCGACCAGAATCATTGCCAGGGCGCTGGCCATATTCGGATCAAGGAAGATGTCGCCCGAAACCATGGCTGCAATACGAATCGGCAGGATGTTGAAGTTGCCGGTGGTCAGCGCATACACCGTGGCGTAAGCCCCCAGGGCGTTGGCCAGCAGAATCACAAAGGTGCCGAGCAGAGCTGGGGTGAGTACCGGCAGGCCGACATAACGCCAGAACTGCCAGTTGCTCGCGCCGAGCAGTTCGGCAGACTCGCGCCAGTCTTCACGCAGGGCATCGAAGGCCGGATACAGCAGCAACACACCCAGGGGGATCTGGAAGTAGCTGTAGAGCACGATCAGCCCGGTTTTCGAGTAGAGGTTGAAGTCCTCAATGATCCCCGCCTGCTTGAGCAGAATGGTCAGCGCGCCGTTAAAACCGAGCAGAATGACAAAGGCAAACGCCAGCGGTACACCGGAGAAGTTGCTGGTCATGCTGGAAAACGCCATGACGAAATCACGCAACTTGCTGTCGACCTGGCGCAGCGAGTAACTGCCGAGAATGGCGATACTGATGCCGATCAAGCTCGACCAGAACGCTACTTCCAGGCTGTGGCGCATAGCTTGGCGGTAAAAGGGCGAGGCAAAGGCTTCGCTGAAGTTCCCCAGGCCCCAACCCTCGCTGGTGTGCAGGCTGTTACTGGCCACCCAGATGAGCGGGGCGATCTGAAAGGCGATAAAGAACAAGGCAAATGGTAGCAGGCAGAGCAAGGCCAGCCATTTGCCGCGCAGGGCAGATATCACGATAAAAGCTCCCGGCAGACAGGTTTGTCGTGGGCTACGCCGAGCAGCTCACAGACCGTACCGCACAACTCCAACTGTTTGGGCTGGGCGTTGGGGTCAAGGCTGAACGCATTACCGAGCACCAGCAATGGCACTTCGCGTTCTTCCGGCAGCAGGCCATTGTGCGAGCGGTCGTTGTTCATGCCGTGGTCGGCGGTCACCAGAATCTGATAGCCGGCATCCAACCAGGGCTGGATATATTCGGCCAAGTGCACATCGGCCATGCGTGCGCTGTTGCGGTATTGCGCGCTGTCCAGACCATGTTTGTGGCCGGCATCGTCGATATTCATCGGGTGCACCAGCAGCAAGTTGGGTGCATGGCGTTGACGCAGGCTGTCGGCATCGGCGAACAGGTGCGAGTCCGGGTAGTGGTCGGCGTAGTAAAAGTGGCCGTACTGGATAGGCAGTTCGGTATCGCTGGTATGGCGATCACGGGCGGCCTGGAAAGGGGAACGGTTATACAGCTCGCTGACCCAGTGATAGGCCGCTGCAGCGGTAATCAGGCCAGCGTCGCGGGCGTAGTGGAACATGCTGCGCTGGGTCGACAGGCGCGATACAGCGTTATTGACGATGCCGCTCTCGATGGGTGCAACACCGGTCAAAATCGTTTCATACAGTGGGCGGGATAAGGCTGGGAGTTCACAATCAAGCTTATACAGTGCGGCGCGTCCGGCTTGGCAATAAGCCTGCAGATGACCCAGCGCATGCTGAGCCACCTGATAGCTCAGGCCATCCAGAACCACGAGGATGACGTTGTGTTTCATTGACTGATCTCGTGTCGGTCGTAGCCCGGATTACATCCGGGCTACGGTTTAATGGCATCGCAGCGGCATCAGTTCATGTTGATGATGACGTGTTCCTGCCACAGGCGCGGCAGTGCTTTGGACGTGGCCTCCCAGGCAGCTGGATCCTTGATCGGCTGGACCTTGGCGTACTGTTCTTGCGGCAGCAGCTTGGCTTGTACGTCGGCCGGCAGGGTCAGGTGCTCAGCGCGAATCGGCCGGGCATTGCCTTTGGCCAGGTTGATCTGGCCGGCGTCACTGAGGATATATTCACGCGCCAACTTGGCGGCGTTGGGGTTTTTTGCCCATTTGTTGATGATGGTGCTGTAGCCGGAAATAACCGAACCATCAGATGGGATCAGCACTTCAAAACGCTCTGGGTCGATCTGGTCGCGGTAAGACAGGCCGTTGAAGTCCCACACTACGCCGACTTCCACTTCACCTTTTTCCAGGGTCTGGATGGTTGGGTTAGCCAGCGACAGGCGGCCCTGCTTGGCCAGCTCACCGTAGAATTCCAGCGCCGGTTTAACGTTGCTTTCATTACCGCCCATGGCGATAGCGGCAGCCAATACGCCGTTAACTGCTTGTGCAGCGGTGCTGACATCGCCAGCGCTGACTTTGTAGGTGCCTTTTTTCAGGTCAGCCCAGGAGTGCGGAATATCCTTTACCAGTTGCTTGTTGACGATAAAGGCGATGGAGCCGGTGTAGGCGAGCATCCAGTGGCCGTCTGCATCCTTGGCCCAGGCAGGAATCTGCTCCCAGTTGCTGGGTTTGAACGGTTGGGTGACGCCCTGTTGCACAGCAATAGGACCGAAGGCTGCGCCCACATCACCGATATCGGCGGTGGCGTTGTCTTTTTCAGCGGCGAACTTGGCAATTTCCTGGGCCGAGCTCATGTCGGTATCCATGTGCTTGAGGCCGTAGGTTTTCTCCAGGTCAACCCAGGTGTCTTTCCAGTTGGCCCAGGAGTCCGGCATGCCCACGCTATTCACCGCGCCTTCCGCACGTGCAGCTTTTTCCAGTGCCTGCATATCCATGTCGGCGGCCATGGCCGAGGTTGCCAGGGCAATGGCCGAGCCCATCAGTGAAGCCATCAGCAGTTGTTTCATTGGAAACTCCTTTGCGATATGAATGGTCTGGTCTAGATCAGCAAAACTTGAGCCAATTTAGGCTTGTTTAATGACGGTTTTATGTCCGTTGGTGATTGGTCAGCTGTGCGCTGATATTTCTGGTTAGTGATCTGCAAGCGTAGACCATCGTCAAATAGGCGATTAATGCCTCTTAAAACCGGACTTTACTGATTTCTGGATGTGTTGAAAGATTATTGTCATAGCCTGTTCATCAAGACTGCTTAAACTTGAAACATGCTTTTAAGTCCGCTGAAGGCAGTGGTTATTGCCCTTAAATGGGGCTGGACTAGTCCAATAATGGAGGTCTTGATGCGTGATGAAGCGCCGCGGGCAGTCACTGCTATATGCCGGGCATTGGAAGAGCAGATTGAACACGGCCTGTTGCAGTCGGGCTGTCAGCTGCCGGCAGAGCGCAAGCTCAGCGAAGTATTCGATACCACACGGATCACCTTGCGTGAGGCCTTGGGCCAGCTTGAAGCGCAGGGCTTGATCTACCGTGAGGAACGGCGCGGCTGGTTTGTTTCGCCTCCCCGCGTGGCTTACAACCCGCTGGTACGTAGCCACTTTCACGCGATGGTCGGTGAGCAAGGCCGAGTGCCGGCCACTGAAGTGTTGAGTGCCAAGCTGATTCCGGCCAGCGCCGAGATTTGCCTGCTATTGGCCTTGCCGGCGCTGTCCAGCGTGTATCAGATCCGTCGTGCGCGGCGTATCGACGGACGACTGGTGCTGTACGTCGAGCATTACCTCAATCCCAACTACTTTGCCGGCATTCTGGATTACGACCTGACCCGCTCGCTGACCGAGTTGTACGCCAGCGAGTACGGCATTCATTACGGCCGGGTGCGTTTCGATATGGTGCCCACTGCGTTGCACAGCGAAGCGGCGTCGGCGTTAAAGGTGGCTGTTGGCAGTCCGGCGCTGCGCATCGTGCGGATCAACCGTGATCAACACGGCCGGCTGATTGATTGCGACCTGGAATTCTGGCGCCACGACGCCCTGCATGTGAGCGTCGAGGTGCCGGAGTAGCAGGCCCGTAGCCCGGATGAAATCCGGGAGCGGTTGTTACGCTAATAGTCTGTCCCGGATTGCATCCGGGCTACGAATCTGGCGAGCAGATGGCGGACAAGCCTTCGGCATGTCCGCTCTATGGGGCATCGATCAGGGCAACTCAGCACTGGCGTAAAACGCAGTAAGCACTTTCACCAGATGCGCCAGGTCATGGCTGCCGGCCAGTTCGCGGATCGAGTGCATAGCGAAGGTCGGCAGGCCGATGTCTACGGTACGCACGCCCAGTTGGCTGGCGGTGATCGGGCCGATAGTCGAGCCGCAACCCATGTCGCTGCGGGTGACGAAACTTTGCACCGGCACTTCGTTTTCCAGGCAAAGGTGACGGAAGAACCCGGCGGTTTCGCTGTTGGTGGCGTAGCGCTGGTTGCTGTTGATCTTGATCACCGGACCGGCGTTGAGCTTTGGGCCGTGGTTGGCGTCATGCTTGTCGGCGTAGTTGGGGTGCACGCCGTGGGCGTTGTCAGCCGAGACCAGCAGCGAGCGCTGCAGGGTACGCACGAAGGCATCGCCGTCCGGCAGTACGCGACGCAGCACCTGTTCGAGCATCGGGCCGTCGGCACCGCAGGCTGAGCAAGAGCCGACTTCCTCGTGGTCGGTGCACACCAGTACGCAGCTTTCTTCATCCGGCGCCGCCAGTAGCGCTTGCAGCCCGGCGTAGCAGGACAGCAGGTTGTCCAGTCGCGCGCCGGCGATAAAGTCGCTGTTCAGACCAATCACCGCGGCGCTCTGGGTGTCGTAGAAGCTCAGCTCGTAATCAAGCACCGCATCAGCGCTGAAGTCGTGTTCACGGGCCAGTTGATCGGTGATCAGGGCACGGAAGTCGGCCGGTTCATCGCCGGCGATCTGCGCGAGGATCGGTGGCAGCTCGTTTTGTGGGTTGATCGCCCAGCCCTGGTTGGCTTCACGATTAAGGTGAATGGCCAAGTTGGGGATCACGGCAATCGGGCTCTGGAAATCAATCAGCTGGCTTTCCACCTTGCCATCGCGGCGGTAGGTGACGCGCCCAGCGAGCGACAAGTCGCGGTCGAACCACGGGGCCAGCAGTGCGCCGCCATATACTTCGACACCGAGCTGGAAAAAGCCTTGGCGCTGCAGTTCCGGCTGCGGTTTGACCCGCAGGCATGGGCTGTCGGTATGGGCGCCAACCAGGCGGATACCGCCTTCAAGTGGCGAACGTTTGCCGAGTTTGAAGGCGATGATCGAGGAGTCGTTGCGCGTCACGTAGTAACGGCCACCGGCTTCGGTGTGCCAGCTGGCGCGTTCGTCCAAATGCTGAAAACCAGCCACTTCAAGGTGCTGAACGAGGCTGGCGGTGGCATGAAAGGGGGTGGGTGAGGCCTTGAGGAAATCGATCAGGCCTTGATTTAAATCTTCGCGCATAGGGCACTCCAGGCGGCAATCGGCCGAGTTTAGCGGATTTGCCCCTGGCATTGGGCGCTACGGCGAACAGATCAGCGTGGGATGCTGATCAGGCTGAGTAGAAAACCATCGAATTCAGCAAACTGGCCAGCCACTTCACTGCCTGCGGGCCAGTCGCTGTGTAGGTCGATCAGTAAGCGCATACAGGCTTTATTGTCGGCGGTAGCGCTGAGCAGCTCGGCATCCTGAAAATAGAAGTGTTGCAGTACTTGCGGGTAGAGCGCCTTGAACAGGCTCTCCTTGAGCGAGAACGTCAGGCTGATGCGCAGGGCTCGTTGCTCATCACTCATGCCTTGCAGGCGCTGCAGCTCGGCTGGGGTGAGGATTTCTCCGGCCAATCGCTCAGCCCGGCTGGCCGGTATGATGCGTTCAACATCCAGGCCTAGTCCGCGCCACTGCGTGCAATGGCCCACCACTGCCCCGGCCCAATTGCTACCGTGGGTGATTGAACCGAGCGTGCCGCTTGGCCAATGCGGGGCTCGGTCTGCGCCAATACCTGGCGTAGACGCTGTGCCGGTGAGCTGGCGCAAGGCTTCGCGGGCACAGAGCCTGCCAGCGAGGTGTTCGCTTTGGCGCTTGGCAACGCCCTTGACCGGCGAGATTGCACAACGGCTGAAGTCATCGACATGCAAGAGCGCGGGGTCAAAGTGGGTGCTAATAAGGCGCAGCGACGGCAGTGGATGCGCCAATGGCCAGTGCTCTCTTAGCGGCGTGCAACATGCAGGGAGGTAGTTTTCATTCATGGGCGGCATTTTGCCGTGTGCTTGCCGCGCCGACCACTCATCTGTGCTGTTTACAATTCGTTGCAGAGCGGCAACAAAGCTAAACGGAGTGCCGTGGTTTTTTTTGCCACACTTGGCCATGCGTTTCTTTGGAGATGCAGGTGAGGTTGTAGCTGGTGCATGCGTGAGGTTTGTACCGGCATTTCTCTGAGAATGAGTACGGGAGCCCGTTTGGGCTCCCGTTTTTTTTGGCTACTGATCCGGTGGCCACTCTTTCGCCAATAACTGTGTGAAACAAGCATTTTTACCCGGAGCTGGGTGCATTGTTCGTCATCGGCATAATGGCTATGCGGCTAACGCACAGCCCCTAAGGCAGGCTGCATGCTAACCTGCCAAATGGCCGATTTAGAGCCGTTTTGTGAGCCTGCCAATGCCTGTTACTGATTCATCTGCGCACCTGATGCGCGGCACTGCCGCTTACCGGCGTGCCACTCTGGCGCTGTTCTGTGCCGGTTTTGCCACCTTTGCCTTGCTCTACTGTGTGCAGCCGCTGTTACCGCTATTGGCCGCACATTTTGCCGTGTCAGCGGCGACTAGCAGCCTGGCGTTATCACTGACGACTTTGAGTTTGGCGGTCTGCCTGCTGGTGTCCGGCGCACTGGCGGAAAGCTGGGGACGCAAGCCAGTGATGGCCGCCGCTCTGGGGTTGGCATCGCTTCTGGGAATTGCCTGCGCGTTGGTTGATAGCTGGGATCACCTGCTCTGGTTGCGTGCTTTGCTCGGCCTGGCTCTGAGCGGATTGCCTGCCTTGGCCATGGCCTATGTCGGCGAGGAATTTGACCCCGAGGCGCTGCCGGCTGCGATGGGGCTGTATATCGGCGGGACCGCCTTAGGTGGTTTGCTTGGGCGTTTGCTGGCTGGTTTGCTCAGTGATCTGGGTGGCTGGCCGTTGGCCTTGGCAGGTATTGCCGGGATGGGGCTATTAGCCTTGGTGTTGTTTATTTGGTTATTGCCACCGTCGCGGCATTTTCAAGCGCAATCGCTTTCGCTGCGCGGTTTGCTGCGCAACTTTGCCGTGCACTTGGCTAACGGCCAGCTGCGACGGTTGTTTCTGCTGGCGTTTCTGTTGATGGGCGGTTTCGTCGCTTTGTTCAACTATGTTGGCTTCCGTTTGGCGGCCGCGCCGTTCAACCTGTCGTCCAGCCTGATTGGCCTGCTGTTTACGGTCTATCTGGTGGGGATTTTCAGCGCGGGCTGGGCGGGGCGGCTGGTGCCACGGCTTGGTGCGCGTCGCGTGCTACTGGGTGGCATCGGTATCATGTTGTTAGGTGTGGCGTTCTGTGCCACGCCCTGGCTGAGCGCTGCCGTAGTCGGCCTGGCCTTGTTCACCCTCGGCTTCTTTGCTGCCCATGCGGTCGCCAGTGGGCAGGTAGGGCAGCGCGCTCCAGTGGCAAAGGCGCAAGCGTCGGCGTTGTACCTGTGCGCGTACTACCTGGGTTCCAGTGTGATTGGTTACAGTGCAGGGTACATCTGGGAGCATGCTGGCTGGTTGCCGATGCTGGCCGTATTGGCCGCTTTGTTCGTCGCCGCTGGAGTCAGCGCACGCAGGTTGTGAGGGGGTAAAAAGTGACGTGCATGACTTGCGTTAACCTCCCCGGATATCGGCAAGAATAGTCGCCGCAATTCTCAATTATTACGTCTTATTTCGTTCCCAAAAATGTGACAAAAATAAATCGCATTTCATGCGTATAGGCCTAACGCCAACGGTGTCTGTGCCGATACTAAGACCATCTCTATTCGTTTCGGTGCTGTCATGTTTAATACGCGTCTGAAAAATGAAATACAGGCATTACAGGCCGAGCTGGCGATCTGCCGGCAGATGCAAAACGGGATGGACGCACGCATGGTATCCGTAACGCTGTATGCCAATTTCAGCATTAAACAGGTTAACGATAATTTTGCCCGAATGCTGGGTTATACGGCGCAGCAGCTTGAGGGGCGTGGCATGGATCAACTGGTCCCGGAGTACGTCAAGCAACTCGACTGCTACCGCAACCTCAGAAATGCGGTGCAAAAAGGCGAGTCAGTCATTGATAAATACCGATTCATAAAGGCGGACGGCAAGCTGGCGTGGATGCGCGCCATGTGGCAGCCACTGCGTGATGAAAGTGGCAAGCTTTTCAGCATCCAATGCTACGGCACGGATATTACCGAGGCTGTCGATGTCGCCGCTGAAAACGCTGCATTTATTCAGGCGTTGTTGCGCTCTACGGCGGTAATCGAATTCGATTTGGGCGGGCATGTACTCACCGCCAATGAGCAGTTCCTGCGCGGTATGGGTTACAGCCTCGGGCAGATCAAGGGTAAACACCACAGTATGTTCTGCGAGCCGCATGAAGCTTCTTCGGAGTACAAGGCGTTTTGGGAGAGGCTCAACCGCGGTGAGTTTATCGCCAGTCGCTTCAAGCGTATCGATAGTGGCGGTAGGGTGGTGTGGTTGGAGGCAACCTACAACCCGGTGCGTGATGCTCAAGATAAGCTTTATAAGGTGGTTAAATTCGCCACACTGGTTACCGAGCAGGTTGAACGCGAGGCTGAAGTCAGTCAGGCCGCGAGCGTTGCCTTCGAGATTTCACAGCAAACCGATCTCAGCGCTCAGCGTGGCGCAGCCGTGGTGCAGGACACTGTTCTGACCATGCGCAAGATTTCTGAAGAGATGCAGTCAGCCTCGACAGGTATCGAGGCGCTGGGCAAGCAATCGCTGCTTATCAGCTCCATTGTGCAAACCATCGGCGGGATCGCCCAGCAGACCAATCTGCTGGCGCTGAACGCCGCTATCGAAGCCGCGCGGGCGGGCGAGCAAGGGCGGGGATTTGCGGTGGTGGCTGATGAGGTTCGGCAACTGGCTGGCCGCACCAGCACTGCGACCGAAGAAATCGTCAGTGTGGTGCAGCAGAACCAGGCACTGGTTGATGAAACTGTGCGCGACATGGCTAGCAGCCGCGGCCAGGCTGAACAAGGCTTGCAGCTTGCCAATGAAGCAGGCGCGGTGATTGTTGAGATTCAAGATGGTGCCAGACAAGTGGTGGCGGCTGTTGAGCGGTTTGCCAATCAATTGAAGTAAGCATGATGTAGTTACACACACGCCGGAAGCTACATACGTAAATTGGCCGCTCTCTTCAGCTCTTATTCGCCAGATGCAGAGCTGGAGGAGGGGGGCGCTGTTTAGAGCTGCTGGCACAGGGCATCCACCAGCTCGTTCGACGCTCTATACAGCGGCACATAACCACGCATCAAAATTTGCGCACTGCGCCGATAGGCTGCGGCTTGAATCTCAAGTTCGCTACCGCCAAATTTTGCACTGATTGTTGTGTCCAGCTTGCCTGCCGGGTTTTCAATGCTCACCTCGATATCTGCAAACACAGACGTCGGTTTGGCAATGCCTCTTGCCACATTGTGTGCCGTGGTTCCCGGCAGCAGGCACGCCGCCGCTAGGCAGCAACCGCCGGACACCGCCATCGAAGCATGGCCGGTTTGTGGGGTGAAATAGCGCACGGCAATGTTGCCGCCATGGCGCGGGGTGCCAACGATACACACCTTGGGCATGGTTTCGCTTCGTTCCAGGTCTGCGCGGGTCATAAGCTCACCATCACGGCGGCGAAGCCGCATTTTCAGCCCCGCCTCAATCCACACGTGCCTGAGCTGCGCCATAAATATCGGGTCTGCCTCTAGCTCGGCTATTGGCTCGTGGGCCGTTTTGCCAAAGCTGGCTGCATCAGCAATCACCATGGGTACCGCGACATCGATACAGGAGACGTCGTGCCCGGCGGCGATGCTCTCCAGCGCCAAGCCTGTTGGCAACAGCGCGCCAGTCTTATTCCCTACAGGGGATTGCAGAAATAAGTCAACGCGCGGGAAAGCGCCATTAACCCCAGGAATTTCGGCGTCTACAAACCGACCACGTTCATCGCGCAACATCCGGGCGATCGTCACTACGCCGGTATTGGTGTTCTTTATTTTTATTTCGCAGGTGCCGCTGGCGGGTGTTTCGATCAAGCCCGTATCGATGCCCCAAAGTGGCAATGCAGACGACATATTCCCGCAATTTACGCTCCAATCTATATCGCTGTGATCACTGGCCAGTTGGGCGAGCGTGCTCACAATCTGGCGACCTGTCGGCGTCTCTTCAACGTGCGCCAAAAACACTTTATTACTGGTGGCAGGACCACGGCCAAGGCCGCTGATCTGACGATTACCCGGCTGATGACCCGACAGCGGAACGCCCATCAAGTGGCGTAGTAATTCGGCGCGAAGATGCTCCGCGTGAGGTAACAGCGCTTGCCAAATCACCACGCCCGTTGAGGTGCCGCCTCTCATGTAATGCAGTGGGATTTCAACAATGCCGGCATTCAGTCGCAGGCTAAGAGCGTTTTGTTTGGTGTCTGGCATAGCAGAATTGTGCATAGGTTATTCCAGGGCAACCAAGCGAGCGTGAGGAGGGAGCCATAGCCGGCTAGCGTCTGATTATTTTGGGCAGCGCCAGCAATACAACACCAATTGCCAGTACCGCGTATTTGTTCTCGATAAAGTAGGGATACACCATTAAGGCGATACCACTGTACTTCGCCACAACATTCTCTTGCTTCTTTCCGTACATAAAGTAGCCAAGCCCAATTGAGCTAAATACGAGGCCGAGAAGTAGCGATGCGGTATCAAACATTGGGTGATCTCCGGGCAATTCCATTCTCCATTAGGGCGAGAAAACCTAATGAGGGCGCTTTTTCGGCGTTGGTATTTTCGATCGTCGACTGAGCCCTAGTCATACTTCCTGCGCTCGATAAGCTCCGGGCGTTAGCCCTGTCCATTTCTTAAAGGCTCGATGAAACGCTGAGGGTTCGGAGAAGCCCAGTTGTTCGGCAATGTCCTGAATCGCCAGGTCGTCGCGGCCCAGGTGGTAGATGGCCAGGTCGCGACGCAGGTGGTCTTTGAGTTCTTGAAAGCTGGAGCCTTCTTCGCGCAAATGCCGGCGCAGGGTTTGTGGGCTGATGTGCAGGTGTTGCGCTACGGCATCCAGGTCTGGCCAGTTGCTGCAGTCACGGCCGAGCAGGCGGCGGATTTGGCTGATCAGGCTGTCGCCGCCGTCCGGGCGGGCCAGCAGGTCGGCGGGGGAGTGTTGGAGGAATTGCTTGAGGGTGCGTTCGTCCTGCAGCAGTGGCATGGCCAGGTAGCGGGCCTGGAACAGCAGGCTGGTGCACCCAGCCGAGAAGCGTCGGGCGCAGGGGAACAGCAATTCATATTCGCTGGCGTGGGCGGGTTGGCTGTAGGTGAAGGTGGCTTCTTCGAGGCGGATGCGCTGGCCGATTAGCCAGCTGCCGAGGCGATGCCAGATGACCAGCAGGCTTTCCAGTAGGAAATGGTCGGGATCGCAGAGGCTTGAGTCGTCCACGCTTAGCCGCGCCCAGTCGCCTTCGCGCTGAATACTGATGGTCGGTGCTTCGGGAAACAAGCTGTAGAACAGTGTGCCTCGGCCCAGGGCTTTTTCCAGCGAATGGCAGTGGATGATGGCGTAACACATCATGGCAAAGGTGCCGCGCTTACTACGCAGGCGGCCAAAGCCAAGGTATTCGTCGTCGAGGCTTTCCCACAGCAGCTGTACCAGGCGAGCGAATTGCTCGGGGGCGATGCGTGCGCGTGGTTCATCAAGCAAGGCTGGTTGGATACCCAATTGGCGCAGCAGCGGCGTGCAGTCGTGGCCTTGGCGCTCGGCCCCGCGCAAGGCGGCGCGGACAAAGTGGCTGGCGATGGTGCGTTCGCGCATGGGGGTCGCTCGTCGATGAAGGCGCGTCGATCTTAGCCACCTGTTGGGCTGTGCAACAAGTTGTGCTGGTCTAGCCATTGCGGGCTGGTGCGGTTGTTGAACGCGGGATATCCGCCAGCGCCAGGGTGATGGCCGTGCGGGAATCCGCCAGATTAGCCAGTCGCTAGCCATTAATATGGCTATAAATCACTGATTTATAGGGGTTTAAGCGTAATTATTAAAGTGGCAAGGAGCTTGCTATAGCCCGGGCAAGGTTGCGCTGTGCGCGCCTATAACAAACCCCCATAGCTAAGGGGATAGCGTTTATTCGGGTGTTGCCGGTGTCGATGGACGATGCCGCGTAGCATCGCTTAGGACCTCTGCCATGACCGATACGCCGCTTGCTGCGCCACGTCAACCGTTCTACAAGATGCTCTATGTGCAGGTAATTTTTGCCATCACCGTCGGCATCTTGCTCGGCCATTTTTACCCGGAAACCGGCGTGGCGCTTAAGCCGCTCGGCGATGGTTTCGTCAAACTGATCAAGATGGTGATTGCTCCGATCATCTTCTGCACCGTGGTCAGTGGCATTGCAGGGATGCAGGACATGAAGGCCGTCGGCAAGACCGGTGGTTTGGCGCTGCTGTACTTCGAAATTGTTTCCAGCATTGCCTTGGTAATTGGCCTGATTGTGGTCAACCTGGCCCAGCCGGGTGCTGGCATGCATATCGACCCAAGCACGTTGGATGCCAGCAGCATTGCCGCGTATACCTCTGCAGGTGCGCAGCAGACGACTATCGGTTTTCTGCTTAACGTGATTCCAAGCACCGTCGTGGGTGCATTCGCCAATGGCGATATTTTGCAGGTGCTGTTCTTCTCGGTGCTTTTTGCTTTTGCGCTGCAGCGCATGGGTGAGTTTGGCCGGCCGGTGTTGGAGTTTATCGAGCGTATTGCTCAGGTGATGTTCGGCATCATCAACATGATCATGAAGCTCGCGCCCATCGGTGCTTTTGGTGCCATGGCCTTCACCATCGGCCAATACGGCGTGGGGTCGTTGGTGCAGTTGGGGCAGTTGATGATCTGCTTCTATATCACCTGCGTATTCTTCATCCTCGTGGTGCTGGGCGGTATCGCACGCAGTCATGGCTTTAGCATCCTGCGCTTTATCAGCTACATTCGCGAAGAGTTGATGATTGTGCTGGGCACCTCGTCGTCTGAGTCGGTATTGCCGCGCATGCTGACCAAAATGGAGAAGCTGGGCGCGAAGAAGTCGGTGGTGGGCCTGGTGATTCCGACGGGCTACTCCTTCAACTTGGATGGCACCTCGATCTACCTGACCATGGCGGCGGTATTTATCGCTCAGGCCACCGATACGCCGATGGACCTGACTCATCAGATCACCCTGTTGTTGGTGTTGCTGGTGGCTTCCAAAGGTGCGGCCGGGGTGACCGGTAGCGGCTTTATCGTGTTGGCGGCAACGCTGTCGGCTGTTGGCCACTTGCCGGTTGCTGGTCTAGCGCTGATTCTGGGCATCGACCGCTTTATGTCCGAAGCTCGCGCGTTGACCAACCTGATCGGTAATGGTGTGGCGACTATCGTGGTGGCCAAGTGGGTCAAGGAGTTGGATGAAGAAACCCTGCAGCGTGAGCTGGCCAGCGATGGTAAGGCGCAGCCAGTGCCACTGGCGGCCAAGACCGAGCTGAGCTGACGTATTTGTGTGGTTGCTGAACAGCCCGCCTTATTGGCGGGCTTTTTTTCGTCTGCAGCATTCGCTTGAGCGCTATTGCGGCTATGACCGTTTGGGTCAATCCAGGCTGAGCACATGGGTCATTGAGGCGTTGGGCAAGCGCGGCCTAACCTGCGTCACGACTTCAGCTCAGGGAGCAACTCCGCATGCAGCGCACTATTTTCGACACCGAGCACAATCTGTTCCGCGACGCGTTCGCCGCCTTTCTGAAGAAGGAAGTGGTGCCACATCAGGATGAGTGGGAAGCCGCTGGCGTGGTTAGCCGTGAGGTGTGGAAGAAGGCCGGCGAAATGGGCTTTCTGTTGCCCTGGGCGGATGAGCAGTATGGCGGCTCCGGGCTCAAGGATTTTCGCTATGAACAGATCATGTGCGAGGAGCTGGCCAAGATTAACGAACCGGGTTTTATGCTACCGCTGCACTCGGCGCTGTGTGGTCCGTATATCGCCGAGTATGGCAGCACCGAGCAAAAGGCGCGTTTTATGCCGGGCATCATCAGCGGCGATTTGATTTTGGCGGTTGCAATGACCGAGCCGAGCGCTGGTTCCGACCTGGCTGGTATGCGCACCAGCGCGGTGGAGCAGGGTGATCACTACGTGCTCAACGGCTCCAAGGTGTTTATTTCCAATGGCCTGCTTGCCGATGTGGTGATCGTGGCAGCGAAGACTGATCCGGCGAATAAGCACGCCATGGGTTTGTTTCTGGTCGAGCGCGGCATGGAAGGTTTCGAGCGTGGCAAGAAGCTGGAAAAACTTGGTATGAAGAGCCAGGACACCGCCGAGCTGTTCTTCAATAACGTCAAAGTGCCCAAGACCAACCTGCTGGGTGACGCCAAAGCCGGCTTCTTCTACCTGATGAACATGCTCACCCAGGAGCGTCTGACCAACGCCTGCGGCGCGGTGGCGGCGGCCGAGGCGGCGCTGCAAGTGACTATCGATTATGTGCGTGAGCGCAAGGCCTTCGATCGGCCGATTTCGCACTTCCAGAATACCCGCTTCAAACTGGCGGAAATGCGCACGCAGATCGACGTTGCCCAGGTGTTCGTCGACCGCTGCGTGACGGATCACAACGAAAAAAAGCTCACCCCGGAAGTGGCCGCCGAAGCCAAGCTGTTTACTACCGAACTGCTGGGCAAAGTGGTCGATGAAGGGGTGCAACTGCACGGTGGCTGGGGTTATATGTGGGAGTACCCGATCTGCAAGATGTACGCGAACGCACGCATTCAGCGCATCTTCGCCGGCACCTCGGAGATCATGAAAGAGATCATCAGTCGCGGCATGAAGCTTTAACGCGCGGTTTTGGTTGAGCGCAGCGATATATCTCAGCATTAAAAACACCCAAGGAGCGGTTATGTCAGGCCCGTTGTCTTCGCTGAAAGTGCTGGATTTCTCCACCCTGCTACCGGGGCCATTTGCCTCTTTGCTGATGGCGGATATGGGCGCCGAGGTGCTACGGGTTGAGTCGCCTTCGCGCATGGACCTGGTGCGTGTTCTCCCGCCGCATGACGGCGGCGTATCGGCCAGCCATGCCTATCTCAATCGTAACAAGCGCTGCATCGCCCTAGACCTGAAAAAGCCCGAGGCGGTGGAGATGGTCAAGCAGCTGGTGGGGGAGTACGACATCGTGCTTGAGCAGTTTCGCCCAGGCGTGATGGATAAACTCGGCGTTGGTTATGCGGCGCTGAAGGCGATCAATCCGCGCCTGATTTATGTGTCGATCACGGGCTACGGCCAGAGCGGCCCGTACAAGGATCGCGCCGGGCATGACATCAACTATCTCGCTCTGGCTGGTATTGCCAGTTACACCGGTCGGTGCGACAGCGGGCCGTTGCCGTTAGGCATTCAGGCGGCGGATATTGCTGGCGGCTCGCTGCATGGGGTGATTGGTTTGTTGGCTGCAGTGATCCAGCGTCAGGTGACCGGGCAAGGCCAGCATGTGGATATCAGCATGACTGACTGCGCTTTTAGCCTGCACGGCATGGCTGGCGCGGGGTATCTGGCCGCAGGCGTGGAGCCCGCGATGGAGAACCAGGCGCTAAATGGCGGTAGCTTTTACGACTATTACCGCACCCGTGACGGTCGCTGGTTTTCAGTTGGCAGCCTGGAACCGCAATTTATGCAGCAATTCTGCGCGGCTATCGGTCGCCCTGAGCTGGCGTCGCGCGGCTTGTCGCAGAAGCCGGAGGATCAGCAAGCGCTTAAACGCGAAATCGAAATCGAGTTTGAAAAACGCGACTTTGCTGAGTGGAGCCAAGCGTTTGCCGAGCTGGATGCTTGCGTGGAGCCGATGCTCAACCTCGGCGAAGCGGTCGAACATCCGCAGATCAAGGCTCGTGGCTTGGTCGCTGAGGTGCCGCGTGCAGGCAATTCCGCGCAATCACAAATCGCCTGCCCCATCAAATTCTCCAGCGGTTTACCTGCGCCCCGGCATATCGGCGCAGCACTGGGCGCGCACACCGAGGAGGTTTTGCTCGAATTGGGCTACAGCAGCGAGCAGATCGCTCAGCTCAAGGACGCTAAGGTGGTCGCTTGAACGGCGTTGATTGCGCGTTGAGTGTTTAGTTTGCTGCAATGTGTGCTCGTCAAATGCTGAATTTTCCGGCATAAGCCTGGTAGCTCGTTCGGGAACACAACATGTATCACGGTGAACGCTTTAACGCCTGGACCCATCTGGTCGGGGCAATTTTGGCCTGCATGGGGGCCGTTTGGTTGCTGGTGCTGGCAAGCCTGGATGGCGATTTACGCAAAATCATCAGTGTGGCGATCTATGGGCTGACGCTGGTGTTGCTCTACAGCATCTCCACGCTTTACCACAGCGTTCAGGGACGGGCGAAAGTGGTGATGCGCAAGCTTGATCATTTGTCGATCTACCTGCTGATTGCTGGAAGTTACACGCCGTTTTGTCTGGTAACGCTCTATGGCGCGTGGGGCTGGACGCTGTTTGGCATCGTTTGGACGTTAGCGGTGCTGGGCATGCTGCAAGAGATCAAACCACGCTCCGAGGCGCGGGTGTTGTCGATTGTGCTCTACGCGGTGATGGGCTGGATTGTCCTGGTAGCCGTCAAACCGCTGCTTGCAGCGTTGGGTACGGCAGGGTTTATTTGGCTGGCGGGTGGCGGGGTGTTGTACACGGTGGGGATTATCTTTTTCGCCTATGACAGCCGCTTCCGTCACTGGCATGGCATCTGGCACCTGTTCGTGATGGGCGGCAGCTTGATGCATTTTGTCGCTGTGTTGCGTTACGTGCTCTAAGTGCCCACCTTGAGCTGCGGTGGCGGTTAATAACGTCTTTATAGCTGCTTGAACTGCTGTGACGGGTTATTCGATGCGCTGTTCGCCGGTGTAGCTCAACGTCACTTTGCAGCGCCGGCAGTAGTAGCGCCGGCCTTTGCTGACCAAGGCGTGACGCTGGGCAGAGAAGGGGAATTCGCCTTGCGGGCAACTGCAGCGATAGATATAGCGGCTTACCGCGCGCCGCTGCACGGCATAGCTGTGGCAGCGGTTGGGCGCTAGTTCATACACGCCGCGCATAATCAGCTGCCACTCTTCGCCGTGGGGCTGGATCTTCAAGCCGAACAGTTGGTGAGCGATCAGGTGTGCGACTTCGTGGGGCACGGTCTGCCTGAGAAAGTCTTCGCGGTTTTCCCGATACAACTGTGGGTTGAAGCGCAGTTTGTTTTCCGTCAGGTGCGCCACGCCAGCCTTTTGTCCACGCAGCTTGAAACTCACTTCGGCACGGACAAAGGATTGCTTGAAGAAGGCTTCTGCCTGCTGGTAGCAGTGCTCTACGCGGCTCAGGAGGTGTTCGGGCATAAAAGGTGGCTATCGCGACGTGGATGGCGATTATGCCCAAGCCATGGATGTTGCGCAGCCCTGAAACGACGAAACCACCTGTTGGTGGTTTCGTGGTTTTTCAGTCATTGAGCTGCTAGCTGGTGTATACCGGGCCGACCCCAAAGCCCCAAAGAATTACCGAACAGGCAATCATCGCAACCAGTACCACCAGCCCCACTGCCAGTACCGAGCTGGAGAACATAAAGCCTTCATCTTCGGGGATGCCCATAAAGGCTGGTATGCCTACGTAGAGCAGGTAGACCGTGTAGCAGATGGCCGCCGTGCCGACCACCATGGCCAGCCAGAGGTGTGGATAAAGCGCTGCGAGCCCGCCGATAAACAGCGGTGTAGCGGTGTAAGCGGCAAATACTACGCACTGGGTGAAGTTCGGGCTGGCGTCGTAGGTCCGTGCCATCCAGTGGATGAACGCTCCCATTACGGCTATCCCGGCGAGCATGGCCAGGTAAGTCATGATGGTCATTTGCATGGCGCTGGCTTCTGTGAGCATCACCGGTGCTCGATCGCCGATGGCCCAGCCAACCTGGGTCGTGCCGATATAGGCGGATACAGCGGGAATCGCCGCTAGTACAAGTACGTGGGTGAGGTACATGTGGCTTATAGATTCTTCTTCGCCACGGATTTCCTGCCATTCCTGATCGGGATGGGTGAACAGCCCCAAAACATGATGGATCATGTCAGATCTCCTTTTGGTATAGCGATCGCCCCCCAGCTCAGCGCCTGATTTGCGTGTGCAGCGTTATCAGGTGCGAGGCCGAACCTATGCGACCGTATGTCGCAGTATAGGCAGCGATTAAACATGACAACGGCGTGACGTTAGAGCAAATCGAACTCTCAACAGCGGCCGTAATAACGTTCGAGGATTTCCATAGCCTTGTTGATCGACTGCAAGCGCTCTGTACTGCCGCCTCGATCCGGATGATGCAGGCTGACCAGTTGTCGGTAGCGGTGCTTGATGACCGGCAGGCTGAGCGTTTGCTCGCTGTCTGTGAGTTCGAAAAGCTCTAAAGCCGCTTGCTCCTCCTCGCCGCCCTGCATGCGTGACCAGAAGCTGTGCAGCAGCTTGGCCACATCTTGCTCGTCGGTATCGCGTAGCTGGCTCATGTCCAGGTAGTAGTCGCGCAGTGGGTCATGTTCGCTCAGCTGCGCACTGCCAGGCTGGTAGGGCAGAAGCTGGATGTTTAACGCGCTGATATGCAGATAACCGCTTTGCGTCGCCCAGAGCTTTTCACGCAGGCGATAGAGGGCGTTGAACAGCAGGAAATGGGTGCGGAACAGCACCAGGTGGTCGGTCAGTGGCAGGTTGGGGATGTGCGTGCAGTGGCGTGCTTTTAGTTGCTGGATCAATTGGTACTCGCCAAGGCCAGCGGGCGCGGCGCGTAGCAACTGGAGCAGCTGTTCGGACAGATCGAGGTCGGGGTTTAAATCGTCATTCATCGGCCGAGCCTAGCATTTAAGCAACTGCGGGGTAGGGCGCGTCACGCTTTCTGGGTAAAATGCCGCACTTTCGTAACCCTCCGGATTCCAGCGCACCATGGGCACCCTCTCGGTCAATCAGAACAAACTGCAAAAACGCCTGCGTCGCCAGGCCGGCGAAGCCGTTGCCGACTTCAACATGATTGAAGATGGCGACAAGGTCATGGTCTGCCTGTCCGGCGGTAAAGACAGTTACACCATGCTTGACGTGCTGCTGCACCTGCAGAAGGTCGCGCCGATCAAGTTCGAGATCGTAGCGGTAAACATGGACCAAAAGCAGCCAGGCTTTCCCGAACATGTGCTGCCGGCATATTTAGAGTCCATCGGCGTGCCCTATCACATCGTCGAGAAGGACACTTACTCGGTCGTTAAAGAGAAGATCCCGGAAGGCAAAACCACCTGCTCGCTGTGCTCGCGTCTGCGCCGTGGCACGCTGTACACCTTCGCTGATGAGATCGGCGCGACCAAGATGGCCCTCGGGCATCACCGCGACGACATTCTGGAAACCTTCTTCCTGAATATGTTCTACGGCGGCACCCTCAAGGCCATGCCGCCCAAACTGCGTGCCGACGATGGGCGCAACGTGGTGATTCGCCCGCTGGCTTACTGCAACGAGGCGGATATCGAAGCTTACAGCCAGCTCAAAGAATTTCCGATCATCCCGTGCAACCTCTGCGGCTCGCAGGAAAACCTGCAGCGCCAAGTGGTCAAAGAGATGCTGCAGGACTGGGAGCGCAAGTCGCCGGGGCGTACCGAAATCATGTTTCGCGCGCTGCAGAACGTGGTGCCATCGCAACTGGCTGACCGTAACCTGTTTGACTTCAAGAGCCTGAAAATCGACGACAGCGCGACGTCACGCTTTGTCGACGTGATGAATCTGTAAGCTTCGCGCGAATTATTGAGGAGGGTGCGTATGCGCGCTGCGCTGTTACTGCTGGTATGTCTGTTGCTATCTGCCTGCGGCGGCTCTGCTGAAAAGGGGCATTTGACCCTGAGGTTCGACGGCAAGCCGATGACGTTCAACGGGCCACTGAACGCGCAGCTGGGTGAGAGCCGTGAACACTTGGTAGTCGGCGGTTACCACACCGGTTCGAGTGAAAGCTACGACATCGAATTGTGGAGTCTCGGCAAGCAGATCGTGCCTGGTACCTATGTGCTGCCCGGTTCCAAGCTGATCAGTCGTTATGCGATCCAGCAGATCACCGATGGCAAGAACCGTGGCACCACCATTTGGTCCGCCTTTCGTCCCGAAGAGGACACCTTTAGCCTGACCATCGACTCGATTGATGATTGGGGCGTGAAAGGCCATTTCAGTGGTCGTATCCAGTTGCTCGGCGGTAACGGCAGTACGTTCATCAGAGTTAGCGACGGCAGCTTCGCCGCTCCCTACAAACTGCAAACCCACTAAGGCCGGCAGTCCCGATGCGTGATTACAAATGGCTTAACGAATTCTGCTTGAACCGCTTCGGCTCGGCCGCTGCGCTGGAATCGATCCTGCCGCAGCCGCTTAGCCCTCGCGAACTGCGCGCGATCAGTGATGATCGATACCTGTCGGTTTTGAGCCTGCGGGTCTTTCGCGCAGGCCTCAAGCACAGCCTGGTGGATGCCAAGTGGCCGGCGTTTGAGCAGGTGTTCTTCGGCTTCGACCCGGAAAAAGTGGTGTTGATGGGCGCTGAGCGTCTGGAAAATCTGATGCAGGATGCGCGCATCATTCGCCACCTGGGCAAGCTCAAAAGCGTGCCGCGCAATGCCCAATTCATTCTCGATGTGCGCCAGGACAAGGGCAGCTTCGGTGCGCTGATAGCGGACTGGCCGGTGAGCGATATCGTCGGTCTGTGGAAGTACTTGGCCAAGCACGGCAGCCAGCTCGGCGGGTTGTCCGCGCCGCGTTTTCTGCGCATGGTCGGCAAGGATACGTTTTTGCCGACCGATGACATGGTCGCCGCGCTAAAAGCGCAGAAAATTATCGACAAGGCCCCGACCAGCCTGAAGGAGCTGGCCGCCGTGCAAGCTGCGTTCAATCAGTGGCATGAGCAGAGCGGGCGGCCACTGTGTCAGCTGTCGGTGATGCTCGCGCATACAGTTAACCACTGAGGTCGTTTGACCATGGAGCAGGCAATCAAGCAGGTCGCAGAGCAGCTTCGCCAGGCTGAGCGCATTTTGCTGATAACCGGCGCGGGCTTGTCCGCCGACTCCGGGTTGCCCACTTACCGTGGTCTGGGTGGCTTGTATAACGGTCACACCGCTGAAGGTTTGCCGATTGAGGCGGCGTTGTCCGGCTCTATGTTGCAGCGTGACCCAGCGTTGTGCTGGAAATACCTGGCAGAGCTGGGTAAAGCCTGCCTGGGTGCGCAGGCTAATGCCGGGCATTACGCCATCGCCGAGTTGCAGCGGCGAAAGCCGCAATGCTGGCTGCTAACCCAGAATATCGACGGTTACCACCGTGCCGCCGGTAGTCCGATGGAGCGAGTAATTGAAATTCATGGCGATCTGGCGCCACTGTATTGCCAGTCTTGTGGTGCAGTTGATCACGAATTGGCTGAGCATTTGAGTCGGCCGTTACCGCCCAAATGCCGACAGTGCGCCGGAGTGCTGCGCCCACCGGTGGTGCTGTTTGAGGAAATGCTGCCTGAGCAGGCGATAGACACACTTTACGCCGAGGTGCGCAAAGGCTTCGAGGTGGTGATCAGTGTCGGTACTAGCGCCAGCTTCCCGTATATCGTTGAGCCGCTAATGCGTACGCGGCAGGCTGGCGGCTTTACTGTGGAAATCAACCCGCAGCGTACGGACTTGAGCAGTCGCGTGGACGTGCATCTGCAAGGGCGGGCGTTAGATGTTTTGCCGGAACTACTAAGTCACATTTAGATCCATAGAATTTGCAAATGCATGTCATAGAAGGCATAGTCGCGCTCTTGTGAACTCTATAGACACGGCCGTGCCCATGCTAAAACGCCTCGCACCCCTCGTGCCCATTGCACTTTCTGTGGTTCTGGCCGCTTGCGCCAACCACGCGCCACAGCCAGAGCTGGCAAGCCAGTCGGCTGTGTTTTCGCCAAGTTCGATAGAGCTTGATGAGCTTGATGAACAAGCCAAAGAAGCCGCGCTTGGCGACTTTACTGAAGAAAAATCCTACAAACTGCCTCAGCTGGCGGACAGCATCCTTTCCCATGGTCTGTCGCTGGTCGGTACACGCTACCGCTTTGGTGGCGGCTCGGTGAGTTCTGGTTTCGATTGCAGCGGCTTTATCGGCTACCTGTTCAAAGAAGAAGCTGGCATGCAGTTGCCACGCTCTACCCGCGACATGATCAATATCGATGCACCGCTGGTTGAGCGTGATGCGCTTAAGCCAGGCGATCTTTTGTTCTTCAGCACCAATGGTCGTGGTCGCGTCAGTCATGCGGGTATCTACTTAGGTGATGATCAATTCATCCATTCCTCAAGCAGCCGTAGCGGCGGTGTGCGGGTCGATAGCCTGGATGATCGCTATTGGAAGCGCACCTTTATTGAGGCCAAACGCGCCCTGGCGATGGCTCCAAACGATATGCTGGTTCGTCACCCTTAAGCCTTTGGGCAGCAGTTGAATTGCTCAACTGCTGCCGCTTCTGATGCATCTCGATAGTTTTCAATCACCTACTAAGCAAAGCTAAAGCTTGCACTACGTTGTGCAAGCCGGCAGAGTAGGGCGCATCTCGCTCAGGGTTGGCTTGTCCATGACCGCTATCACCCGTTTCAGCTTGCTGGTACTTGCAGCGCTGCTCAGCGCTTGCTCCAGCCATGCTCCCGCCCCAGTCCAACCACAACCAGTTGTGCAGCCTGCCATTAGCAGTTTTAACGGCAATGCTGACGATGTCTTGTTTCGCGCGCTGGGTTTGGTGGGTACGCCTTATCGCTATGGCGGCAATACGCCGGATGGTGGCTTCGACTGCAGTGGCTTGATTGGCTATGTCTACCGCGATGCGGCGGGCATTCGCTTGCCACGTACAACCCGTGAACTGATTAGCATGCGTGCGCCGAGCATTGGCCGTGAAGCCCTGCAAAGTGGCGATTTGGTGTTCTTCGCCACCAGCGGCGGTAGCAAGGTCAGCCATGCCGGGATTTATGTCGGCAATGGGCGCTTTGTACATGCGCCGTCCACTGGCGGTACCGTGCGCCTGGACAGCTTGAGCAACACTTACTGGCAACGTACCTACCTGAATGCCAAGCGCGTGTTCACCCCGGAGCTGGCGGGTAATCCTTGAGGCGCGTTAGCTATCGGGATTGCTGAGGGGAGTTTGTGTGACCACCCAAACGCTTAATCTTGATGCGGCTCTGCATCGCTACCTACTGGATGTTTCCTTGCGTGAAACGCCGCTGCTTAAGCGCCTGCGTGAGGAGACCGCGCAACTGAGCACCGCGCGCTGGCAGATTGCCCCTGAACAAGGGCAATTTATGGCCTTGCTGGTCCAGCTGATGGGCGCGCGGCGCATCGTCGAAGTCGGCACCTTTACCGGTTACAGCGCCATTTGTATGGCTCAAGCCATGCCGGAGGAGGGTCGGCTGATCTGCTGTGATATTCCTGGTGAGTACAACGCCACGGCTGAGCGCTACTGGCGCGAGGCCGGGCTCAGTACGCGGATCGAACAGCGTTTGGCGCCGGCCCTTGAGACGCTGGCGGCTCTTGAAGGAGAGGGTTTGGCGGGAAGTATCGATCTGCTGTTTATCGATGCCGACAAGGCCAATTACCCAACCTATCTGGAGCATGCTTTGCGCCTGGTGCGGCAGGGTGGCTTGATTCTGTTTGATAACACCTTGTGGAGCGGCCGAGTGCTGGAGGCAAACCCACAAAGCGCCGATACGCTTGCGATTCAGGCGCTGAACCTGGCGTTGCGCGACGATACACGCATCGATCTATCACTGCTGCCGCTGGGCGACGGTTTGACGCTGTGCCGTAAACGTTGAAGTTGAGTCGCATTCGTTTGACGCCTAATCACGAACTCTCTACCCTTCGCGCCTTGTAACAGGTGCCTCCAGCGCTATGCGTTTGCGGGGTGAAACAGGGAAGTCGGTGCGTTGTGCGCTTCTACGCCAGCTATTCCGACGCTGCCCCCGCAACGGTAAGTGAGTTAAACGCCGCTAATGCCACTGTGCTTAAGCATGGGAAGGCGCGGCTTAGAACCTTTTATGATCTGCTGCGCGTCGGCTAAACGGCGTTGAAAACGGCCTCGGAATGCTCATTTACAATCAGCAAACTCCGCTTCTTCGGCCATTTTCGCCACCGTTCATCTCTAGCTCGCTAGATCATAAGTAGGTTCTGAGAACCTCAAGGTTCGCTCACAAGCCCGGAGACCGGCCTGTTGCAGTCCACGGCATCGCGGAGGGCGTTGTCTGGCGTGTGGTTGCGCTGTGCGTGATCCCGCGTTCTCTCTATCTCCGCGTGCTTTTTCCAGCCAGATCGCCTTGCGGCGGTGGAGCAGCATGTTGACCTATCATCTTGCTTTGCCGACCGTTTACCCGCCTGGCATAGCTGTGGCTGATCAGACCGTAGTGAGCATGAGTGATGACTGAATCGATTGAGCGTGACGCCCGCCACAAGGCGCGCATGGCCCGTAAGAAAGCCCTGATCGATGAAAAGATTGCCCAAGCTCAGGATGAATATGGCCTGCTGCTGGTGCACAGCGGCAATGGCAAGGGCAAAAGCAGCAGCGCTTTCGGCATGGTTGCCCGTGCCTTGGGCCACGGCCTCAAGGTCGGCGTGGTGCAATTTATCAAGGGCGCGGCCAGCACGGGCGAAGAGGCCTTCTTTCGTCGCTTCCCTGATGAGGTCAGCTACCACGTGATGGGCGAGGGCTTTACTTGGGAGACCCAGGATCGCCAACGGGATATCGATAAAGCCCGCGAAGCTTGGGCCGTGGCCGCGCAGTTGCTGAACGATCCGGCTGTCGGCCTGGTGGTGCTGGACGAGCTGAATATCGCCCTGAAATACGGCTACCTGGAACTCGACGCAGTACTCGCCGATATCGAAGCACGGCCGCTACTACAGCATGTGGTAGTGACCGGGCGGGGCGCGTTGCCGGGGATGATCGAAGCGGCGGATACCGTGACCGAGATGAACCTGGTCAAGCACGCCTTCAAGGCTGGGGTTAAGGCGCAGAAGGGAGTGGAGTTCTGATGAGCCACGCTGCCGCCCGCCAATGCCCGGCGCTATTGATCGCGGCGCCAGCCTCAGGCCAGGGCAAAACCACGGTGACTGCCGCCTTGGCGCGTTTGCATGCACGCCAAGGCAAGCGCGTGCGGGTGTTCAAGTGTGGCCCGGACTTTCTCGACCCGATGATTCTCGCCCGCGCCAGCGGTGCGCCGGTGTATCAGCTCGACTTGTGGATGGTCGGTGCCGCCGAGAGTCGTCGCTTGCTCTGGGAGGCGGCTGGCGCAGCCGATCTAATCCTGATTGAAGGGGTGATGGGCCTGTTCGATGGCACGCCGTCGGCGGCTGATCTGGCGCGGCATTTTGGCGTGCCGGTGTTGGCCGTGATTGATGGTTCGGCCATGGCGCAGACTTTCGGTGCGATGGCCCATGGTCTGGCGACCTTTCAGCCGGACCTGCCGTTTTCCGGGGTGCTCGGCAACCGGGTGGGCAGTGCGCGGCATGGCGAGATTTTGCGTGATGCCTTGCCAGCGTCAATTCGCTGGTACGGTGCCTTGCCGCGCAGTGCCGAGGTTGGTTTGCCCAGCCGCCACCTTGGCTTGGTGCAGGCCGCTGAGTTGGCCGATCTGGATGCACGCCTGGATGCCGCCGCCGATGCCTTGTCTGCCAGCGCCGATACCGACTTGCCGCCAGCGGTTAGTTTCGCGCCGCCTGAGTCGATCAAGCCTGCACGCTTGCTGAATGGGGTGCGTATCGGCGTGGCGCGTGACAGCGCCTTTGCTTTTCTCTATCAGGCCAACCTTGACCTGCTGCGCGAACTGGGCGCTGAACTGCACTTCTTTTCACCGCTGACAGACGCGCGCCTGCCTGAGGTCGACAGCCTCTATTTGCCGGGTGGTTACCCGGAGTTGCACCTGGCGCAGCTTGAGGCCAACCAGGCGATGGCCGAGTCGATTCGCGCGCACCATGCGGCCGGTAAGCCGATCCATGCCGAGTGCGGTGGCATGCTGTATCTGCTCGACAAACTGACCGATAAGCAGGGTATCAGCGGCCAGATGCTCGGCCTGTTAACTGGCGAGGCGACCTTGCAACCGCGCATGACCGCCATGGCTTTGCAGCAAGCCGAACTGCCGGAGGGGCTGTTGCGTGGTCACAGCTTCCACTACTCGGCGTTAAGCAGTGAGCTACAACCGCTAACCCGTGGCGAATGCCCGAATTACAAGCGCACATCTGAGGCGGTTTATCGCCAGGGCCGGCTTACGGCGTCGTATATCCACTTCTATTTGCCGTCTGATCCGCTGGCCGCCGCTGCGCTGTTTTGTCCTGGAGCCGGGGTATGAGCGAACACGCGTTCAGTTCTGCAGAGCGTGCAGCGGTTTACCGCGCCATCGCCGAACGCCGTGATATGCGCCACTTCAGCGGCGGCGAGGTGGCACCGGAGCTGCTCGCCCGTTTGCTGGAAGCGGCTCATCAGGCCCCCAGCGTTGGTTTGATGCAGCCGTGGCGGTTTATTCGTATCACTCGCCCGGCCTTGCGTGAGTCGATCCACGGCCTGGTGGAGGAGGAGCGCGTGCGCACCGCCGAGGCGCTGGGTGAGCGCAGCGATGAGTTTATGCGGCTCAAGGTCGAGGGTATTCGCGACTGCGCTGAACTGCTGGTCGTCGCCCTGATGGACGGCCGCGAAGCGCATATATTTGGCCGGCGCACGTTACCGGAAATGGACCAAGCCTCGCTCGCTTGCGCGATCCAGAACCTCTGGCTGGCGGCCCGCGCCGAAGGCTTGGGGCTCGGCTGGGTGTCGTTGTTCGAGCCGCAGGCGCTGGCCGATTTGCTCGGTATGCCCGTGGGTAGCAAACCGCTGGCGGTGCTCTGCCTAGGGCCGGTAGAGGCGTTCTATGATGCTCCGATGCTGGTGCAGGAAGGCTGGGCTAAGCCGCGGCCGCTGGGCGAGTTGTTATTTGAAAACCACTGGGGCATGCCATGAGCCTGGTGCTTAGCACCTGCGCCGGGGTCGCGCTGGATGCGCTGTTTGGCGAATCCCGGGGCTGGCATCCGTTGGTGGCGTTTGGTCGGTTGGCGGGACGCATCGAGCAACGTTTCAATCAGGCAGGCACTGGTTGGCGCAGCCATGGTGTCACGGCCTGGTGTTTGGCGGTTTTACCACTGACCTTGCTCGCCTGGTTGCTGAGCCAGATTAGCGGCCTGGGCTGGTTGGTTGAGATTGTCGCGCTGTACGCCGCGCTGGGCCTGAAAAGCCTGGGCGAACACGCTATGCCGGTGGCTCAGGCGCTGCGGCTGGGCGATCTGGCGCTGGCTCGTCAGCGCGTCGGTTATATGGTCAGCCGCAATACCGCAGCACTGGACAGTACGGGAGTGGCCCGTGCGGGTACTGAGTCCGTATTGGAAAATGGCAGTGATGCGGTCTTTGCGGCGCTGTTCTGGTTTCTTCTGGCCGGTGCACCGGGCGTGGTGCTGTATCGCCTGAGCAATACCCTGGATGCCATGTGGGGCTATCGCAATGAGCGCTTTGAGCGTTTCGGTTGGGCGGCGGCGAAGATCGATGATCTGCTCAATTACATCCCCGCGCGGCTGGTTGCTGTGACTTACGCGCTGCTGGGGCAGACCAAGCTGGCGCTGCGCTGCTGGCGGCAGCAAGCGCCACTATGGGACAGCCCGAATGCCGGCCCGGTGATGGCGGCCGGGGCTGGTGCACTTGGCGTCAGCCTGGGTGGTGCGGCGGAGTATCACGGCGAGTTGCATGTGCGCCCTGAGTTGGGCGCTGGTCCGCAGCCCAAAGCACAGGATATCGAGCGCGCAGTCAATCTGGTTAACGGCGGCGTGCTGCTATGGTTGGCGCTGCTGCTGCTCTGGGGGCTTTTCTATGCTTGAACATGGCGGTCGCCTGCGGGCGGCGTCTTTGCGTTATGGCATCGCGCTGGCCGATTGGCTGGACCTGTCCACCGGTATTGCCCCCTACAGTTGGCCGCTGCCAGCGATTCCCGCTACTGCCTGGGCGCGCTTGCCCGAGCAGCAGGATGGCCTAGAAATCGCCGCGCGAGATTATTACGGGGTGGCCAACCTGTTGCCGGTTGCCGGTTCGCAGGCCGCGATCCAGGCGTTGCCGCGTTTGGTGAGCAATGTCACGGTGGGCATCGTTTCGCCGGCCTACGCCGAGCATGCTGCCGCCTGGCAGCGTGAGGGGCATCGACTGCTAGAAATCAGCGAGGGCGCCATTGAGCGCGCGCTGGAGCGCCTCGATGTGCTGTTGCTGGTTAATCCGAATAATCCGACTGGTCGGCGCATCGAACCTCAGCGTTTGTTGGAGTGGCACCGCCGCTTGGCCGAGCGTGGCGGCTGGCTGGTGGTGGATGAGGCGTTTATCGACTGCACACCTGATTGCAGCTTGGCGGCGTTCACTGAGTTGCCGGGGCTGATTGTGCTGCGCTCGTTTGGCAAGTTCTTCGGGTTGGCCGGGCTGCGCCTGGGCTTTGTTTTCGCTCAGGCGCAACTGTTGGCGCAGTTGGCCGAGTTGCTTGGGCCTTGGGCGATCAGTGGGCCGAGTCGGGTGGTGGCTACTGCGTTGCTGCAGGATCATGCCAGTCAACAGGTGCAGCGTGAACGCCTGCTGGCCGATGCTCAGCGTTTGGCCGCGCTGCTGAGTGCTAACGGCTTCAGCCCGACAGGTGGCTGCGCGCTGTTTCAGTTTTGCTGCATCCCGCAGGCGGCCTTGCTGCATGAGTATTTGGCGCTACAGGGGATTTTCACGCGGCTGTTCGAGGCTCCGCTGAGCCTGCGCTTTGGCCTGCCGCCAGATGAGCAAGGCTGGCAGCGCTTGCAGCAGGCGCTTGCAGCCTTTGCCGGAGAGTTGGCATGAGTACGCTGATGGTGCAGGGCACCACGTCCGATGCCGGCAAAAGCACCTTGGTCACCGCGCTATGCCGTTGGCTCAAACGCCAGGGCGTTGCGGTGGTGCCGTTCAAACCACAGAACATGGCGCTTAATAGTGCGGTAACTGCCGAGGGTGGCGAGATCGGTCGCGCCCAGGCCGTGCAAGCGCAAGCCGCCGGCCTTGCAGCGCATACCGATATGAACCCTGTGCTGCTCAAACCCAACAGCGACACTGGTGCGCAGGTGATCATCCATGGCCGCGCCCTGAGCAGCATGGATGCCGTGGCGTACCACGATTACAAAGCCGTGGCGATGCAAGCCGTGTTGCAGTCGCACCAGCGTCTGAGTGCTGCTTACCCGGTGGTGATGGTGGAGGGCGCGGGCTCGCCTGCCGAGATCAACCTGCGTGCCGGAGATATCGCCAATATGGGCTTTGCCGAGGCCGTGGATTGCCCGGTAATCCTGATTGCTGATATCGACAAGGGCGGGGTGTTTGCGCACTTGGTCGGTACGCTGGCGCTGCTCTCCGAGAGCGAGCAAGCGCGGGTTAAAGGTTTTGTGATCAACCGTTTTCGCGGTGATATTGCCTTGTTGCAGCCGGGTTTGGATTGGTTGCAGCAGTACACCGGCAAGCCGGTGCTTGGCGTGCTGCCGTACCTGATGGATTTTCACCTGGAAGCAGAAGATGCCATCGACCGCCGCCAGAGCGTCAAGGCGGCCGAGGTGCTCAAGGTTGTGGTGCCAGTGTTGCCACGGATCAGCAATCACACCGATTTTGATCCGCTGCGTTTGCATCCCCAGGTCGAGCTGACGTTTGTTGGCCCCGGCCAGCCGATCCCCGCTGCGGACCTGATTATCTTGCCCGGCTCGAAAAGTGTCCGCGCGGACCTGGCGTTTCTCCGTCAGCAGGGTTGGCCAGCGGCTATCGACAAGCACCTGCGCTACGGCGGCAAGCTGCTTGGTATCTGCGGTGGCTTGCAGATGCTTGGTATGCAGATCGATGACCCGCAGGGGTTGGAAGGGGCGGCCGGTTCAAGCCCAGGTTTGAGCTTGTTGAATTTCACCACTGTGTTGGCAGCGGAAAAGCAGCTGCGCAATGTGCGCGGCCAACTGTGTCTGGAAAATGCCCCGGTCAGTGGGTACGAAATCCATGCCGGGGTCAGCAGTGGCGCGGCCCTGGATGCGCCAGCGGTGCAGTTGGACGATGGCCGGGGCGACGGCGCAGTGAGCGCCGACGGCCAGGTGCTTGGCACTTATCTGCATGGCCTGTTTGAACGCAGTGAAGCGTGCAACGCCTTGCTGCGTTGGGCCGGGCTGCGTGAGGTGCAGGCGGTGGATTATCACGCCCTTCGCGAGCGTGATATTGAGCGCCTGGCCGATTTGGTCGAGCAGCATCTGGATAACAACAAGCTGCGCGAACTTTGCGGCCTATAGCCCGGAAACAGTCTCAAGAAAGGTGAGTTATGCATGAACTGATTCTCGGCGGTGCCCGTTCCGGTAAGAGTCGGCTGGCCGAGCGACTGGCGAGCGAGTCGGCTCTGGCAGTCACCTATATCGCCACCAGCCAGGCATGGGATGCCGAGATGTGTGCACGGATTGGCCAGCACCGTAAGCGGCGTCCGGCGCACTGGCAACTGGTTGAGGAACCGCTGGCATTGGCTCAGGTGCTGCGTGAGCATGCCGCCACCGACCGCTGCCTGCTGGTGGATTGCCTGACGCTGTGGTTGACCAATCTATTGATGCTGGAAGATCAGGCGCGCCTAGAAACTGAACGTACTGCGCTGCTGGAGAGCCTGGCGGATCTGCCGGGGCGGATTATTTTCGTCAGTAATGAAACGGGGCTGGGCGTGGTGCCGTTGGGTGAATTGACTCGGCGTTATGTCGATGAAGCCGGTTGGTTGCATCAGGCGTTGGCCGAGCGTTGTCAGCGGGTGGTGTTCTGCGTGGCTGGCTTACCGATGGTACTCAAGGGGGACGCATTATGATGTTGCAGTGGTGGCAAGGCCCGGGTCAGCCGTTGGATCACGTTGCCCGCAATAAAGCGCAAGCGCGTCAGCTGCAATTGACCAAACCGGCCGGTTCCCTCGGTCAGCTAGAAAGCTTGGTGATTCAGCTGGCTGCTTTGCAAGGCCGCGAGCGGCCCCGTATTGAGCATGTGGCCATCAGCATTTTTGCGGGCGACCACGGTATTGTCGCCGAAGGCGTTTCTGCCTTCCCACAGGCTGTGACTGGGCAGATGTTGCGTAACTTTGTTGCTGGAGGTGCCGCCATCAGTGTGTTGGCCAAGCAGCTAGGCGCGGCGCTGGAGGTCACCGACCTGGGCACAGCGCTGCCGCTGGAGTTGCTACCTGGGGTGCGTCATTTACATATCGGTGCCGGCACGCAGAATTTTCTGCAAGGCCCGGCCATGACCTCTGCGCAGATGATTGCCTCACTCGAGGCGGGACGCGACAGCGTGCTGCGGGCGCAGTCGAAGGACTGTGAGCTGTTTATTGGCGGAGAGATGGGCATTGGTAACACCACTGCCGCTACTGCTCTGGCTTGTTGGCTGCTGGACTGCCCAGCAGCCGAGTTGGTAGGGCCCGGCACGGGCTTAAATGCCGCCGGGGTCGCGCACAAAGCCAGGGTTATAGATGCTGGGCTGACCTTACATTGCGCGTTAATCAATGGCCCGATGGACGCGTTGCGTGCCTTTGGCGGGTTTGAGATTGTCGGGTTGGTAGGGGCTTATCTCGCCTGTGCGCAGCACGGTATTACGGTGTTGGTTGATGGGTTTATCTGCAGCGTTGCGGCGCTGTTGGCCGTGCGGGTTAATCCGAGTTGCCGCGAGTGGCTGCTGTTTGCCCATTGCGGGGCAGAGCCTGGTCATCAGCGTGTGCTGCTGGCCTTGCAGGCCGAGCCGCTGTTGGATCTGGGCTTGCGCTTAGGTGAGGGCAGCGGTGCGGCTTTGGCCGTACCGTTGTTAAAGCTGGCTTGCAGCCTGCACAACGATATGGCCACTTTTGCCGAGGCGGCTGTGGCTGATCGCCCGGCATGACGGTTTATCTAGAGTTGCTACGGCACGGCGAAACAGAGTTGGGCGGCGGCTTGCGCGGCAGCCTGGACGACGCCTTGACCGCTACTGGTTGGGCGCAATTGCGCGCGGCGGTGGCCGATGGCAGTCGCTGGGACCGCCTGGTGAGCTCACCGTTGCAGCGTTGTGCGCGTTTTGCCGAGGAACTGGCCGCGCAACAAAAGCTGCCTCTGAGTTTTGAAGCTGATCTGCAGGAACTGCACTTTGGCGCGTGGGAAGGCTGCAATACGGCTGACTTGATGAAGACCAGTGCCGACGCGCTGGGGCATTTTTGGCGTAATCCTTATGGCTTCACCCCGCCAGAGGGTGAACCGCTGCTGGCCTTTGAGGCGCGGGTGTTGAGGGCGTTGCAGCGCTTGCAAGCGGACTATGCCGGCCAGCGGTTGCTGCTGGTTACCCATGGCGGGGTGATCCGTCTACTGCTGGCGCGGGCGCGTGGTTTGCCGCGCAATGATCTGTTGCAGGTAACGGTTGCTCATGCCCAGCGCTTTCAACTGAGCCTGGATAGCCAGGGCGAACTCCGGGAGTTGGCATGACGCCCTGGTGGATTGCCCTGCAGTTTCTTACTCGTCTGCCGGTGACACTGGCTGGTATGCCGACACCTGAGCAGATCGGGCGGTCGCTGTTGTTCTACCCGCTGGTGGGGTTGTTTATCGGCCTGCTGCTGCTCGCCGCGCAGCACCTGCTGGGTGATACCGCAGTACTGTTGCAGGCGGCGCTGCTTCTGACGCTGTGGGTAGCTATCAGCGGGGGGTTGCACCTGGATGGCCTGGCGGATAGCGCCGATGCCTGGGTGGGTGGCTTTGGCGACCGGCAACGTACCCTGGACATCATGAAGGACCCGCGTAGCGGACCTATCGCCGTGGTTGTGCTGGTGCTGGTGCTGTTGCTGAAATTCGCCGCGTTGGTGGCGTTGCTGCAAAACGGCTCCGGGTGGCTGCTGGTTTTGGTGCCTTGGCTGGCGCGCAGCCTGTTGCCGCTGCTGTTTCTCACCACGCCGTATGTGCGCGCGGGTGGCTTGGGTCAGGCTCTGGCTGAGCACTTGCCACGTCGTCCGCTTATCTGGGTGCTGGTTGTACATGGCCTTGTAATGATGCTGTTCGGCGGTTCTGCTGTATTGGCTTTGGGCGCGGCGGCGTTGGTGTTTATCTGCTTGCGCCAGGAGTTGATTAGGCGGCTAGGCGGCACCACCGGTGACACAGCGGGAGCAATGCTTGAACTGGTTGAGTGCGCCGTTCTGATAACCCTGGCTCTGTAATTGTGGCCTTGCGCCAAAGCTGTGAGGCGAATGCTTAATTACGGTTGTACAACCAGTGATGTGATGAGACGTCTTTGCCGCTGCAGTTTCATGTTTTATTCAGGGTGCAATCGAGCCATGGCAGGCTCTCTCGACTCTCACAGGCGTTGGGGTAGAAAGTCATTCGGTAACTGTTGAATCCTTTTCCGCATATCCGCAGTGAATAGCGCAGTGCCTTGTTGCGTGCTTGCATGTAAAATAAATGATAATCATTATTGTTTAAATTCTCGTCAATGTTCTTTACCCTAGCGAACGTTTTTGTTGGCCAGCTGTATTGGTTGGCCCTTGGGCTAAGGGGAGAAAACAATGTCGAAGGAAGTGCTAGGCGAGGGACGGTTTCAACTGAAATGCTTGGCCGTGGTGATTGCTGCTACGTGCCACGGTGCTGTATTTGCGGCGCAAGCTGAGGATGTAGATGCCCTTACACTGCCTGAACAGACAGTCACCGGGGTGCAGGACCAGCCGCAAGGCCCTGACTTTGGTTATAAGGCAGCCAAAAGCCTGACCGCCAGCAAGACCAGTACGCCGCTGTCCGAGACGCCGCGTTCGGTCTCCGTGGTCACCCGCAAACGTATCGAAGACCAGAAGTCACAATCCTTGACCGACGTGCTCGGCTACGTGCCAGGCATCTTCGCGCCACCTTTCGCCGCTGGTGACGGCCTGGCCGGTGACCTGTTCTATATCCGTGGCTTCAACGCCACCGACTACGGTTACGGCCTGCTGCGCGACGGCCTGCGCGTGCAGGGCAACCGCTACGACACCACCAGCGAGCCCTATGGCCTGGAGCGCGTCGAAGTGTTCCGTGGCCCGACCTCGATTCTCTATGGCGAGAACGCGCCGGGTGGTCTGGTTAACCTAGTCAGCAAGCGTCCGCCTGCGGCGTCCCAGGGCGAAGTACAACTGAGCTACGGCTCCAACAATCGTCGCCAGCTCAATGTGGACGTTGGTGGCCCGCTCGATGAAAGCGGCAATATTCTCGGCCGCGTGGTGATGGTCGGCCGTGTCGCCGACACCCAGGTCGACCATGTGCAGGACGACCGCCTGCATATCGCACCGTCGCTGACCTTCAATTTCGACGAGTTCAACACCCTGACCCTGCTGTCCACCTACCAGAAGGACCGCACCAAACTCGAACTGGGTCTGCCGGCGTCGGGTACGCTGCTGAGCAACCCCAACGGCAAGATCGACAAGGACACTTTTCTCGGCAACGAGGACTGGAACACCTTCGAACGTGAGGTCTGGACCGCCGGCTACGAGTTCACCCACCGCTTCAATGACGACTGGCAGTTCCGCCAGAACTCGCGCTATATGCAGTCGCGTATCCAGCGTAATGAAACCTGGCCAGGGGATCTGAGTAACGCCGGGTTTGGTAAGACAGTGGGCATGACGGTTTACGATCGCTACAACAAGTCCATCACCTACTCACTGGATAACCAGTTGGAAGGCAAGTTTGACACCGGGGCGTTGCAGCACACCTGGCTGCTGGGCGCGAGCTTTGACCGCACCTCGTTCAATCAGGACTGGAGCGCTGGCCCTGGAGAATCAATTGATGTGTTTGACCCAAACTGGGAGAGCGAACCGAACGCGTCGCTCACCGTGCAAAATGCACAGCTTGATCAGCAGATGACTGGCATCTACAGCCAGATACAGAGTAAGTACGAAAACTGGATTTTTCTGCTCGGTGGGCGCTTCGACACGGTCGACAATCAGTATCGCAACAAGCGTGATCCCAGTAGCCTGTACAGTAACGCCGATTCCGAGCTGGACTACACCGACCGCGACTTCACCTGGCAGACCGGTGTGATGTACGAGTTCGACAATGGCCTGTCGCCCTATGTCAGCTACTCCACCTCCTTTGTTCCGGTGCAGCAGATTAGCAGCGCTAGTGGCGCGCTAGATCCGATCACGGCCGAGCAATACGAAGTGGGCCTGAAGTATGAGCCCAAGGGCTGGAACACTATGTTCACCGCTGCGGTGTTCGACCTGCGTAAAGAAGATGACACTTACTTTGATTCGGCAATTAATGATTACCGTCAGGTCGGCGAAAGCCGTTCAAAGGGTGTTGAGTTGGAGGTTAACAGCGATATCAATGCCAGCCTGAATATCACCGCAGCCTACACCTACACCGATGCACGCATCACCAAGGATAAGCCGGATTCGCGGGTTGAAGATCACCAAATGACTGGTGTGCCGCGCAATCAGGGATCGGTCTGGGCTAACTACCGCTTCCTCGATGGTGGCTTGCGCGGCCTGCGTCTGGGTGGTGGTGTGCGTCACTTCGATAGCACCTTCGCTTATACCCCTGCGAGCCTTTACGGTCGCCTCGATACTGGCGACGTAACCCTGGTCGATGCGGCCATTGGTTATGACATCGACAAAAACTGGTCGGTGGACCTGAACGCCAAAAACGTCTTCGATAAGGAGTACGTGGCTGGTTGCAACAACGCCGGTCGTTGCTACTGGGGTGACGAGCGCACCCTGCTGGGGACGGTATCGCTGCGCTGGTAATGCCTGATCTGGGCTGAGTAAACCAAGGCGAGGGGGCAGCCCTTCGCCTTTTTGTATGTGTAGGGGAATGTAATGACAAGCTTAAGCGGCACTGCGCAACTAGTGGGCGTGTGGTGATAGCGCATTTTTGTTCGTAAAAATTATTGGAGTTGTGCGGGTTGCTCTTGCTTTTTAAACGCTGCTTTATCAAGGTGTCGGCGATGCACAGTCGGCTGTAGACACGCTCTTAACCGCCACTTGCTTACTATTACCGCGGTTTTATCAGGGATGTCTTATCGTGTTTAGCCTGTGCTGTGCAGTGGCATTCTCGGTATTGCTTTGGCTAATACCTAACACCGCCACACTGCATGCCGAAGAGTTGCGTTGGGGCGCTGTACCGATTCCTGGCATGTTCAATCTGCGCGACGGCGAAGTGACCGGTGGCATGCTGGTTGAAGCGTTGCAATTGCTGGCGGCGCGTTTGCCGAGTTTGCAGATGCGTTATGTCGTGCTGCCCATGAGTCGTGTTGATCAACGTATTAGCCGTAAGGGCAAAATCTGCAGTATTGGCCAACTGCAAACCCCTGAGCGGGACAGTGCTGGTTATTTCATACCCTACGTCGGGGGCATGCCCATTCAGGTGTTGGTGCGCCGTCAGAGCCTAGATCAGCTATTGATTGAGGGCGGTCAGGTTAGCCTTGACTGGTTATTTGCTAATCCGTATTTGCGTGGTGCTCTGTCTAAGGGGCGGGTTTATCCGCAGCCGATTCGGCAGCGTTTGGCGCAGGCGCTGGCTGAGGGAAGCATTGCTGAGTTGGGTGGGAGTTTAGGCGGGGAGAACCTCGTACGGATGGTCAGCAACCATCGCCTGGACTATGTATTTGATTACCCACTGATCCATAGCGAGATGATGCGCGACGCTAATTTGAGTGATGCATTGGTGAGTGTTCCGCTGCGTGAGCATTCGCAGTTGGAAGCGTTGGGGATTTATTGCCCGCGAACGCCTTGGGGTCAGCGCATGACGGGTCTGCTTGATCAAGCCATTCGCGGTGAGTCGGCTAACCCGGAACGCACTCTGGATATCTACCGGCGTTGGTTGCCGCCGCAAGTGTTTGCCGATTACCGCGAGCAGTTGCTGCAGTTCTTCCGTCAGCGTGCTAATGCCGCTCCTTTGGCCTTTGATTAGCCCTTGGTCGACTTGTCTGGCTGGCTCCGGCCGGCCAATCTACCCGGCTCTACAGTTAAGGACTTTTTATGAAAAGCATCGGGCGTGGCAGTCTGTGGATTCTGCTCGGCGCATCGTTGATTCTGGCTCTGTCGCTGGGTATTCGGCATGGCTTTGGTCTGTTCTTGCCGCCGATGAGTGCCGAGTTTGGTTGGGGGCGAGAGGTCTTTGCCTTTGCCATTGCTTTGCAGAACCTTATCTGGGGGCTTACGCAGCCGTTTACCGGGGCGCTGGCGGATCGTTTCGGCGCTAAACCTACGGTGATTGTTGGCGGCATTCTCTATGCCATCGGTTTGGGGTGTATGGGGTTGGCCGACTCGCCCTTGAGCTTGTCGCTGAGCGCCGGTGTGTTGATTGGTATTGGTTTGTCCGGCACCTCGTTCTCGGTGATTCTCGGCGTAGTGGGGCGTTCTGTGCCGATGGAAAAACGTAGCGTGGCGATGGGCATGGCAGCGGCGGCCGGATCGTTCGGCCAGTTCGCTATGTTGCCTGGCACCCTGGGTTTGCTTAGTTGGCAGGGCTGGTCGGTGGCGCTGATGGCTTTGGGGTTGCTGGTTGCGTTGATTATTCCGTTGGCCGCGATGCTCAAAGACGCCCCGTTAGCACACGTAGGTCCGCAGCAGACGTTGGCTGAGGCGCTGCGTGAGGCATGCACTCACTCGGGTTTTTGGTTGTTGGCATTAGGTTTTTTTGTCTGTGGTTTTCAGGTGGTGTTTATCGGTGTGCACTTGCCGGCCTATCTGGTCGATCAGCACCTGCCGGCAATGGTTGGCACCACGGTGTTGGCCCTGGTGGGCTTGTTCAATATCTTTGGTACCTATATTGCGGGCCTGCTGGGTGGGCGGATGTCCAAACCGCGCTTGCTCAGTGCTCTGTACCTGGCTCGTGCGGTGGTTATCTTGGCATTTATTCTGGCCCCGCTAACAATATGGAGCGCCTATGCCTTTGGTGTGGCTATGGGGCTGCTGTGGCTTTCAACGGTGCCGTTAACTAATGGCACGGTGGCGACGCTGTTTGGGGTGCGTAACCTGTCGATGCTCGGCGGTATTGTGTTTCTGTTCCACCAGCTTGGGGCTTTTCTCGGTGGCTGGATGGGTGGTTACCTGTATGACCGGACGGGCAGTTATGATCTGGTCTGGCAGATTGCTGTACTGCTTAGCTTGCTGGCCGCAGCTCTGAACTGGCCGGTACGCGAGCAGCCAGTGGCACGCTTGCAACAACAAGAGGCGATGGTATGAATACTGACTATGGTTTGAATACCGCTCTGGTCATGGGCGGCATGTTGCTTCTGGGTTTGGCTTGGTGGGGCTGGTTGCAAAGCGGTTTGGCATTTTTGCAACTGGGCCTGGGTGTTTGCTGAGGTAATCCCTGGCTCTGCCTATTCCATCAAGGTGATCCCTATGTGGCGTTTATCCCTGTTTATCCTTGTCATGCTAAGCGCCTGGGTGAGTGCTGCGCAGGCCTCTGAATGCCCGGCGTTGTTGCAGGGTGACTTGCAGAAGTTGCGTAGCCAGGAACGTATCGACTTATGCGCAGCGTTCGCCGGCAAACCCTTGCTGGTGGTTAATACCGCCAGTTTTTGTGGCTTTACCCCGCAGTTCAAAGGCCTTGAAGCGCTCTACCAGCGTTATAAGGGGCAGGGGCTAGAGATGCTAGGCGTGCCCTCCGATGACTTTCGTCAGGAGGCTGATAGCAGCGAAGAAACGGCCAAGGTCTGTTACGTCAACTACGGCGTGACCTTTGCCATGACTGAAACTCAGCCAGTCACCGGCCCAGCAGCAATCCCACTGTTCAAGGCGCTTACTGCACAGAGCAAGGCACCCAGCTGGAACTTTTCCAAGTATGTGGTCGACCGGCAGGGCAAGGTAATTGCGAGTTTTTCCAGCCGCACCAAGCCGGATGATCCGGCACTGATTGCCGCTGTGGAAAAGGCCATTGCTTCTGCGCCCTAGGGGCGTGTGTTGCGCACTGTTGTTGGTGTGCTCACGCGGCTCAGTTTTCCGCGCCGCGTGCGTGCTGCGTTATGCGATCAGTAAACTAAAAGCGGTAGGTCACTTGTGCGCCCAGGCCATGAGCGGTGTTCTTGTAGGTAGCGCTGTAGTCGTCCCGGGTGATCTGTGTGTCGTCTTCCTTGAGATAGGAATAGGCCAGGTCGATAGTGACATCATCATTTGGGCTCCAGGCTGTGCCCAGGCTGAAGATGGTGCGGTCACCGGTTGGGATGCGTGGTGAACGGTCAGTGTTGTTGGTCGGTGACTGATCTACGGCAAAACCAGCGCGCAGGGTCCACTGGCGATTCAGCTTGTAGGCCGCGCCCACGGCGTGCGCCCAGGTGTCGTGCCAGTTCTGTGGTTCGTTAATACTGGTCAGGGCACCTGCCAGGGCACCGCCTACACCTTTGTTATCGACGCGGATTTCTTCCAATCGGCTCCAGCGCGTCCAGGTGCTGCCGGCATAGAGGGTCCAGTCGGCATTCAAATCGTGGGTTACCGAGAAATCCACCGATTCTGGGGTGGTCAGCTCAAGCGATGCATCGTAGGTACCGGCCGACGAACCAATCACGACGCCTGGGCCGGAAACCTTAGTTTCACCTTTCAGGCGGTAATCCACCTTGGAGTGGTAGGTCAGGCCGAAACGAGTCTGTGGGGTGATTTCAAACAACACGCCAACGTTGTAGCCCAGCGCGGTGTCATCGCCTTTGATCTTGACCTTGCCGTCACCCGCGCCGGGAATTGGGTTGTTAATAGCAGAAGTCAGCTCGCCGTCGATGCGGTTTATGGTGGGGCCTAAACCGATCGATAGGTGCTCGGTGAAGCGATAGCTCAGGGTCGGTTGCAGGGTAATCACCCGCACTTCGCTGCGGTCGCCGTGGTAGCGGCCCTGAAAGTTGCGCTCGTAATCGGTAACCAAGCCGAACGGTACATACAGGCCCAGACCGAAGCTCCAGTTATCGTCCAGCGGTTTGACGTAATAAGCCATGGGTGCGCCGATAAACGGCACCATATCGCCGTCATTGCTACCACTGGCAGAGCCGCTGGCGTTGTCGATATCGGTCTTTGCCTGGAGCAGCGCAATACCACCACTGACTTGCTCGCGCTTAATGCGCGCCATGCCGGCTGGGTTGCCGAATACAGTGCTGGCGTCATCGGCAGATGAGGAGCGGCCGGCGTAGGCGGTGCCCATGCTGCTGATGCTCTGTTCGTTAATTGCAAAGCCACCGGCAAAGCCAGGGGTTGCGGCAGAAACAAGGACAAGGGACAGGCAGGTTTTGACGGCTCTTCTCGTCACGGAGAACTCCTAGCGTTTAGCGGGGGCGAAAACTAGCAACTTTTCATGACCCATGCCAGTCTTTGAAGTTCCAAATATTGAGCGCTTTATGGGTTTAAATGCTGCTATTTTCTGCTAACTACGAAAATATTGTCGGACAATGCCTCGCGCTAGTTACCGGCTCAGGCGACCTGGCTTAGGTTGCCGATGCAGCGTTGCCAGGCCGCGATAAAGTCTTTGCTGCGGCCGTGGGGTTTGAATACCCTGCGCCAAACGTGCGCCATGCCGAGCAGGTCATCGGCGGCTGGTAGTTCGCGGTGCTCGGCGTTGATCAGCATCCAGGCAATGGCCGTGGCGTAACGCAGGTTGACGGTCAGTTCCAGATGCGGTGCGGCAAGAAAGGCATGCTGGCTGGCGAGCCCACGTACTTGGCTGGCGAGGTCAGGGTCCAGCGCCAGATGCTTATCCCAGAGCTGCTGGTGACGCTCTGCGGCGATGCGGTAAAGGCCATGGCCGTGTTTGTCGTCTAGGGCTGAGCCAAGCCCGGATTGGCTGGCGGCGGTTCCGGGCAACAACGCTTCGGCAGCGATTGAGTAACTGCCCAAGTAAAGCAGGGTAGGGCGGATGACGTACTGGCTTAACTCGCAGGCGGCAATTCCCATATAGCCCTCGGCGTAAGGTGACCGATGTAGCTGGGGCGCTGGCTGCTTCGAGTTATTTTGAAAAGGCCCCACCGGGAGCGGGTTTAGCCGCTCATGTTGAAGTGTAGTGCGACCTTTTCACTGTAAAGGGCTGTTTTTAAATTGTTTTCGGCTTTCGGTTATTGCCTATATTCCAACCGGTGCTTAACCGCAGCCGCTGACGTAGCACTGCCTGCACACGCCAACCAGCAAAGCGACCATCAGTCACCAGTGGCCACTGGCCGAGCGTCATCGGTGATCCATTCGCTCCAGGAACCGGCATATAGCGGCGCTAGCGGGTAGCCAGCCAAGCACAGGGCGAACAGGTTGTGGCAGGCGGTTACGCCGGAGCCGCAGTAGGCGACTAGCTCGCTGACAGGGCGTTCAGCGAGATAAGTAGCAAAGCGTTTGTGCAGTTGGCTGGCACTGAGGAAGTGGCCGTCGCTGTCGAGGTTGTCAGTGAACACGGCACATTGCGCGCCAGGGATGTGTCCGGCTACTGGGTCGATGGGTTCTACTTCGCCTTTGAAGCGAGGCAGGCCGCGCGCATCCAATAGGGTCATTTGGCTGTTGCCGAGACGCTGTTGTAGCTGTACGGCGTTGATCAGCAGGCTGGCATCGGGCTTACCGCTGAATGTGCCTAGCGCTGGCGTGGGTAACTCAGTAGTCAGAGCACCACTCGCTTCACGCCAGGCTTTTAGCCCGCCATCGAGCAAGTACACGCCTTCGCGCTTGCCCAGCCAGGCCAGTAGCCACCAAGCGCGGGCTGCGAAGGCACCGGGATTGTCGTCGTATAGCACCACTTCGCTGTGCGTATGCATGCCCCATTCGCGTAGGCGTTGCAGCAGTTGCGCGGGCTCTGGCAGCGGGTGGCGGCCGGTAATGCCCTTATGAATCGGCCCCGACAAATCACGCTCCAGATCAGCAAATTGCGCTCCTGGGATATGCCCTTCGACATAGCTACGCTGGCCGTAGCTCAGGTCATCCAGGGCGGCGCGGCAATCGAGAATCAGCAGGTTGGGTTGACCAAGGCGCTGCTGCAGTTGGGCGGCGCTGATCAGTTGTGCGAGGGGCATACCAGTCATCCTGTAGATAAAGGGGCAGTGCGCATCATAGCCTTGGGTTTCGCGGCCCAGAGGCGTGATGCAGAAGAAATTCTGTTAACAGGCGCTGCATCTTGGCCCTTTTATGTGCATGCTGCGCGCCTGTTTTGTACTCAGCTAGGTTGCCTCTGCCCATGAAGCGTTTTGTATTGCTCGACACCGCCCCGATTCCTGATGGTTCTGGCGCGTTGTGCCTGTTCGAGTATGGTGAGGATTTTGTCATCAAGATTGCCGGTGGCGATGGTGGTCAATTGATGAACACCCGCATGCATGGCTCTGAAGATGCGTTGGCGGCGATTCCCTGCAAGAAGGTCGCTGGTCGACCGGACTCACGGGTGCTGATCGGCGGTCTGGGTATGGGCTTTACCCTGGCCGCCGCCTTACAGAACCTTGGTAAGACGGCCGAGGTCGAGGTGGCCGAGTTGGTGCCGGGTGTGGTGGAGTGGAATCGCGGCCCGTTGGGAGCCAAGGCCGGTTACCCGATCCTTGATCCGCGTACCCGCGTGATTCAGGACGACGTGGCCAATTGCCTGAAGAGCGCCGATCAGCGTTATGACGCGATCATGCTGGATGTCGATAACGGTCCCGAAGGCCTGACCCAGAAACGCAACGGTTGGCTGTATTCGGCTCAGGGACTGCAACGCTGCTATCAGGCGCTACGGCCCAAAGGCGTGCTGGCGGTGTGGTCGGCGAGTGCCGATCAGCAGTTCAGCGATAAGGTGCGTAAGGCGGGCTTTAAAGTAGAAGAAGTGCAGGTCTATGCCCATGGCAACAAGGGTACGCGGCACACGATCTGGATTGCTAGCAAGTAGCTGCACTGAGCGTCGGTTGGTGCTCAGTGCAGCTGGGCTTAGCCGAGTAGCTCAGCAAAGCCTTTGTCGGCTTCCAGAATCACCGGCAGCTCTTCTAGCAAGCTGACGACGTCCAGCCCTTCAAATAGCGGGCCTTGCAGGGTTTCTACCGCCTTAGTCATTTCACCGGGGTGTTGACGCAGGGCCTCGGCAATCGATACCGATTGTGCCAGCACCCGAGGCAATGGCATGTCGGCTGGTGCTTGGAGCGGCCGGCTTTGGTAGGCGATAGCCTGCTGGATCAGGTCTGGCAGTTGCCAGCGTCGCGCCAATTCAGCCCCCACCTCAGGGAAGCCAAAGCCCAATTGCAGGGTCTCTAGCGCCACCCGTTGGGCTGCATCGACATCCTTACCGTTCTGATTGAGGCGCTCGGCCAGCTCCGGCACCCCGGTCTGGATCAGTAGCTCGCCGATGTTGTGCATCATGCCGCAGGTGAAGGCGGTTTCTACAGCGACACCGCGATTCTTCGCCAGCAATCGGCTGATGCTGGCGACCTGAAAACTGTGTGTCCAGAACCCTTTGATATCAAAACCCGGTGGTGCCTGGAACGCGCCAGTCACCGCCGATGCCAGTACCAGGGTGCGCAGGGTGTTGAAGCCCAAGCGCATAGCCGCATCTTCAACGCTGCTGGATTCCCGGGAGCCACGGAAGCGGGCGGAGTTGGCCAGGCGTAGTACCTTGGCGGCGATCACTGGGTCTAAGGCAATATTGCTCGCGACACTGTCCAGGCTGGTGTGGGGGTTATCGAACTGCTGAATCAGTTCCTGAGCGACGCGGGGGATGGAGGGCAAGCTGTTAACTTGAGAGAACAGGGCGTTTATATCCATGACAAAAGCCTGCAAAAAAGGTGGGAATTATCAAGATAGCAGTGATTTCCCCGTGCAAACGTCCGGTTTAAGGCTTGTGCTGATTTGAATCAGGAAAACCGGTCGAAAGTATCGAAGCGCGGCTTGATGAGGCGTTGTGTGCATCGCAGGCCACTGTCACGTGTTGTCAGGGCCTGCGGTAGAAAGGTCAGCGGATTTTCAGCTTACCAATGCGGTCGTTGTCCAGGCTGCCGAAGTACAGGTAGTCGCCCACGGGTTTGACCGAGGTGATCAGGCGTAGGTGGCTACCGCTGGTGTCGTGCAGGCTTTGGATGATTTGCCCTTGCTCATTGATAGCGATAGCAAATCCGTAGGGCACGGCCTTGGGCCACAAGGAGCGCGGTAGTTTGGCTATTTGTGCTTTCAGCCAGGGGTGGCGGTGAAGGAAGTCGGCATCGGCTTTACGCGGGCTGGGTAGGGCCACCCAGAAAGTGCCCTTGCGGTCGCCCTGCAGGTTGTCCGGCAGGCCGGGCAGGTTGTCGATAAAAATATCGTGAGTGCCGGCTTTAGCGCCGCTCAGCCAGTAGCGAGTGATGCGATAGCGGTAGGTTTCGTTGACCAGAACGAAGTCTTCATTGGCCGATAACGCCACACCATTGGCGAAGTACAAGTCCTTGAGCAGCACCTTGGTTTCGCCGGTGGCCGGGTTGTAGCTGAGCAGGCGGCCGTGGGGGCGGGCTTCGAGCAGGTCGAGCAGGTAGTCCGGTTGTTCGAAACGGGCAGAGGCGTCGCTGAAATAGATGGTGCCGTCGCGGGCGATATCGAGGTCATCGGTGAACTTGAAGGGCACACCTTGCGCCTCGGTGGTCAATACCTTGATCTGTCCTTGGCTATTGATGCTAAGCAAGCCTTTGTAAGCATCGGCGACGATCAGGTTGCCATTTGCGTCAAAATCCATGCCCAGTGGTCGGCCTTGGGTGTCGGCGAAGGTTTCTACGCTGCCATCAGCCTTGATCCTCACGACTCTGCCGTCATGCAGGCCGCTGTAGACCTGGCCCTGTGCGTCGACGGCCGTGTCTTCCGGGCCGTGCACTTGGCCTCGGCCGAGCAGTTCGGTTTTCATCAGCGTGTCGTTGGGTTCCAGTACGCCGGTTAGCGTTGGGGGGCTCGGGGCATCCCAGGCCAGCGGGTCAATCGGGCTGGGCGTGGCAATAAGATAGATCGCCGCAGCGGCAATCAGGGCCACAAGCAGGCCAAGCAGTTTCTTCATTCTCGTTATCCCTATTGTGAAAGTGTCGCCTGTAAACGCAGTGCAGAAGAATAGCGCTTCTCTGTCGCGCCGCGCATTGTGAATGTCCGTCTATGCGGCATAGCGATATATACTGCGCGGCATTCTTGAGGGGAGAGCCGCGTGGCGATTGATATTCAGTGGATCGGCGATAACGCCAGCCTGGCGCAGCATTGTGCAACTTGGCGGAGCCTGCCGTTTGTGGCAGTCGATACCGAATTTATGCGGGTGGATACCTTCTACCCGATTGCCGGCCTGTTACAGGTCAGTGAAGGCGAGCGGGCGTACTTGATTGATCCGCTGTTGATTAGCCACTGGGCTCCTTTTACCGAGCTGCTGCAAGACCCCACCGTGGTCAAGGTGCTGCATGCCTGCAGCGAAGACCTGGAGGTGTTTCTGCGCCTGACCGGCAGCCTGCCAGCGCCGCTGTTCGACACCCAGTTAGCCGCCGGTTACCTCAATCTCGGTTTCTCCATGGGTTATTCGCGCCTGGTGCAAGCGGTGCTGGATATTGAATTGCCCAAGGGCGAGACCCGCTCCGACTGGCTACAACGGCCGTTGTCGGCCACTCAAGTCAGTTATGCCGCCGAGGATGTGCTGCACCTGGCTGACGTGTATGGCCGTCTCAAGGAGCAACTGTCTGCCGAGAAATATGCCTGGGTGTTGGAAGACGGTGCCGAGTTGGTCAACAACCTTAACCGGGAAGTCGACTCTGAATTGGCTTATCGCGAAGCCAAGCTGGCATGGAAACTTACCCGTCAACAGTTGGCGGTCTTAAAGGCACTGTGCACCTGGCGTGAAGAGCAGGCGCGTAAGCGCAACCAGCCGCGTAATCGGATTATTCGCGAGCATTCGCTATGGCCCCTGGCGCGCACTCAGCCGGACAATTTAGTGGCTTTGGCGCGCATCGAGGACATGCACCCGAAAACCGTGCGTCAAGACGGCGAATTTATTCTGCGCTTGATTAAGCAGGCCGCTGACACCCCGCAAACCGAGTGGCCCGAGGCATTGCCCGAGCCGTTGCCGCTGGACGCCACAACATTGTTGAAGAAGCTGCGGGCTATTGGCCAGCGTGAAGGGGAGCGCTTGAACATCGCCCCTGAGCTGATGTTGCGCAAGAAAACCCTCGAAGCCCTGCTGAAAACGGGCTATCCCCACGGGCCATACCAACTGCCAGATTCGCTGCGCGGCTGGCGGCGTGAATTGATGGGCCAGGCGCTGCTTGATTGCCTGGCTGCAACCGGAGAGTCCGCGTGAAACGTATTTGCTCGATTTACAAAAGCCCGCGCAAAAATGAGATGTACCTCTACGTGCTGCGCAGCGATGGTCTCAAACGTGTGCCGGAAAACCTCCTGCTGGCGTTTGGTCCACCGGCCTTGGCTTTCGAACTGGTCTTGACCCCCGAACGCGAACTGGCCCGTGAAGACATACACAAGGTGCTGGGCAATCTTGACGAGCAGGGCTACCACTTGCAGATGCCGCCACCGGAAGATGAATACATCGAGCACCTGCCGGATGAGTTGCTACGCCGTAACGACCCGATGTAATGACTATGTCCGCCACTGTGAGTGCGCCTATGCGCTTGTTGATTGCTGAAGCTGATCAGGCACTGTATTCCGAGTTACTGGGCGAATTGGCGCCTGAGCTGGAGCTGATTTGTAGCGATCGCGCCGACGAACTCGCTGAGCATGCTGCCAGGTGCCCCGTCTGGCTAGGTCAGCCGGATTTGCTCGCGCCGTTGCTACGCCAGGGCGTGCAACCGCAGTGGCTGCAGTCGACCTGGGCGGGCATCACGCCATTGCTGGCCGCAGACTTACCGAGCAATTACCGCCTGACCCGTGCGGTCGGCATTTTCGGTCAGGTCATGGCGGAGTATGTGCTGTGTCATCTGCTGGCTCATGAACGGCAGCTGTTTAGCCGCTTGGCCGCGCAGCATGAGCAACGCTGGGACAACCGTTTGCCGCATAGCCTGGCCGGGCGTAAGGCGCTGATCGTCGGTTGCGGTGATATCGGCTTGAGCGTGGCGCAGTTTCTCGCGCCGTTCGGCATTCAGCTGTATGGCATTGCCAGTAGCGCACGGCAGTTGCCGCCCTTTGCTGAGGTGGCAGGGCTTGATGATTTGCCGCGCTTGGTTGGCGAGGCTGATTACCTGATCAACCTGCTGCCGAACACCCCAGCAACTCAGGATGTTTACGACGCTGCCTTGTTCGCCTGCTGCAAATCCAACGCGCTGTTTATCAATGCTGGGCGCGGTGTTGCGGTGGTCGATCAGGCGTTGGTGAGCGCGCTGCAACAAGGGCAACTGGCGGGCGCGGTGATTGATGTGTGCCGTGAAGAACCATTGCCTGCGGGGCATCCGTTCTGGGCTGCACCGCACTTGCTGCTGACGGGTCACAGCTCGGCCCCGACTGATCCGCGTCTGCTGGCGCAGCTGTTTGTCGATAACCTGACGCGCTGGCGCACGGGTGTTGAATTACGCGGCTTGGTGGACTTCGCTCGCGGTTACTGACGCTCCCATCTCTGTTTGCAGGAACAGCTTGCACCATTCGGCTCGCCGCCCTTGGCCGTTGTGGGCCTAGCCGCTAGACTGCCGGCCTTTTCACAGCTCACCGTACCCTTGCCATGGCCGCCAAAGTCGAACCCTTCTGGAAACGCAAAACCCTCGAACAGCTGGATCAGGACGAGTGGGAATCGCTGTGCGACGGCTGCGGCTTGTGCTGCCTGCAAAAGCTTGAGGATGAGGACGATGGCAGCGTTTATTACACGCGCATCGCCTGCAAACTCCTTGATCTGAATACCTGCCGTTGCACCGACTACAGCAACCGGCGCAAATTCGTCGCGGACTGCATCCAACTCACCCCGGCGCAAGCGGATCAATTCCAGTGGTTGCCGCCTACCTGTGCCTATCGTCTAGTCAGTGAGGGCAAGGATTTGCTGCTCTGGCATCACCTGGTCTGTGGTGACCCTGAGCAGGTGCACAAACAACGTATTTCCCAGGCGGGGCGTATGCTCAGCGAAAACAGCGTGGCCGAGGACGATTGGGAGGATCATATGATCTTCCGCGCTGGCTGATAGGTTGTTAACCGGTGACTGTGTTTGGCCATTACGCGATGCAACCAGCCTGACCTTCGCACATTATTTTCTCTGCGGCCTCTGAACCTGTTCGATCAATGCCAGCCTAAACTCGTCTGAGCCAATCTTTTGCACTGTGGAGCTTTGCCATGCTGATGCGCCGTTTGCTGCTGTCTGCTGTTCTGCTAAGCCTGAGCACGCCGCTGTGGGCGAAGAAGGTCGATTTGGATTACCGCGTGCGCTTTCTGCCAGATACCGAGCAGGCGGAGGTCAGCCTGACCCTGGCCGATGGCGCGCCGGTGCATAGCCTGGCGTTCAATCTGGGTGAGCAGGGTGCTTACAGTGATTTCAAGGCTGACGGCCAATGGACCCAAGACAGCCCCGCGCAGGGCACCTGGCAGCCGGCCAAGGGCAAAGCGAGCCTGACCTACCGCGTACGTATCAATCACGAGCGCAGCCCTGGCCGCTTCGATGCGCGGATTACCAAAGACTGGGCCTTGCTGCGTGGCGATGACCTGGTGCCGGCAGTAAAACTGCGCCAGGCTGACAAAACCGAGCTGGTTTCGCGCCTGCAGTTCGATCTGCCTGATGGTTGGAAAAGTGTCGAAACTGGCTGGCCAAGGGTGGGTAAGAACAAGTTCCGCATCGATAACGCGCAGCGCAAATTCGACCGCCCGACTGGCTGGATTGTCGCAGGCAAGATCGGCACTCGCCGTGCTCAGCTCGGGCAAACCGACATAGCGATTGCCGCGCCAGTAGGTGAGGGCATGCGGCGCATGGACATCATGACCTTGCTGACCTTTGTTTGGCCGTATGCGCAGGAAGTGTTTCCCCGCGACCCGGCCAAGTTGCTGATTGTTGGCGCGGGTGACCCGATGTGGCGCGGCGGCCTGTCAGCGACCAACTCCTACTACATGCAAAGTGATCGGCCACTGGTCAGTGAGAATGGCACCAGCTCCCTAGTGCACGAACTGGTGCATGTGTTCAGCCGTATTCGCGCCCATGATCGCAGTGACTGGATCACCGAAGGCATTGCTGAGTATTACGCCATCGAGTTGATGCGTCGGGCTGGCGGCATTAGTAAGGACCGCTATCAGAAAATCCGTGCACAGCTGATTAGCTGGAGCAAACCGGTAAAAAGCCTGCGTACCGACAACTCCAATGGTCCAGTGACAGCTCGCGCCGTATTGCTACTGCAGGAGCTTGACCGGGAAATCCGTCAGGCCACCAAGGGCAGCACCCAACCCCGCTCGCTGGATGACGTCGCCCGTGGCCTGATGCGACTGGATAAAGCCAGCACCAAAGACTTTATCGAAATCAGCGAAAACGTTATGGGCACAGCTTCCAAGGTGTTGGACAGCAAGTTGTTGCGCTAGGGGCTGTTGCCGTTTCATCGCGAACCGCGTTGCTGCGAGTGAAGCGGCAACATCTAGGGTTTACTTGAGACCGGGCCCGGACTTGGTGTTGATGCCTTTGGCCATGCGGTCGTAGAGCACCACGTTAACGGTGGCAGCGAGGTTCATGCAGCCTTGTGTGGGGATGTAGATCACGTCCTCACACCAGTCGAGCACCTCTTTACTCAGCGAACCATCTTCCGGGCCGAAGATATAGATGGCGCGGTCAGGGTGGGTGTATTGCGGCAATGGCCGTGCGCCTTCGACCAGTTCCACGGCCACCGGCGTACAGCCAATGGGGATGATCTGCTGCAGGTCCTCAACGCCAATCAGCGGAATATCCATATAGATGCGCTGCGTGTCGGTGACGAAGTCGCGGGCACGGGCATAGCGTTTGCCGCTGTAAAACACCGAGGCCGCGCCATAGCAGCCGGCCGCGCGCATTACCGAACCGACATTCTCTGGGGATTTTGGGTTGAACAACCCGATGCAGCTGTATCGTTTGTTTGCCACAACATTTGGCCATCAAGAAAAATGGCCGCGAGTATAAAGCCTTGCTGCATTACGGTCAGGGTGATCGGACAAATAGGCCGATGGCTGTTGTAGCATGAGCGCCTTTCGCATAACCCAGGCTCTGGGCAATCGCCTGCCGTGCTGCGCTGTATGGGACCCCGTTATGGATAAGCTATTGGCTCTCAGATCGTTTGTCGAAACCGTCGACGCCAAGGGCTTTTCTGCAGCTGCGCGGCGGCTTGGGGTGGCCACTTCATCGGTTACGCGCATGGTCGATGCGCTGGAAGCCGAGCTGGGTACGGTATTGCTCAATCGCTCTACCCGGCAGATTAGCGTCTCTGAAGCAGGAGCGGCCTATTACGAAAAAGCCTGCACGATTCTTGCGGCGGTAGCCGAAGCCGACGCTCAGGTTGCTGACCGTGGCGATGAGCCTGTTGGCTTACTGCGAGTCAGCGTACCGGTCGAATTCGGCCGGCGTATTATCGCGCCGCATCTGGGCCGCTTGCTGGCGCTGCATCCTGGCCTGGAAATCAATCTGACGCTGAGCGATGAAATCAGCGAGCTGCTAAGCGAACGGATAGATGTATCGATACGCCTGGGCAGCACTGTGCGCAACGACGATATCGTCAGCCGCGGCATCGGGCAGTTCCAGCGTTGGTTGGTCGCCAGCCCCGATTACCTGGCAAGCAATCCGCTGCCGAAGACGCCTGAAGAGCTGCAAGAGCACCAGTGCCTGCGTTTTGATTATGGCCATGCCATGCAGGACTGGCGCTTCCTTCGCGATGGTGAAGCTGTTTCTGTGCAGGTCAGTGGCCGGCTACGCAGTAACAATGCCGACATGCTCCGTGAGGCGGCTCTTGCAGGCTCGGGCATTGCTCTGCTGGCAGATTGGCTGGTGAAAGCGGATGTTACTAGTGGCCGTCTGACCCGTTTGCTTGAGGAGTACGAAATCAATCCGGGGGAGGTGCGTACTTCAATTAATGCTCTGTACCTACCTAATCATCGTGGCTCGCGGCGGGTGGCTGCGTTTATCGACTTCCTTGAAGAGTTGTTGCTCAACAGCCAGTAACGTCGGCGTTGCGTTTTCAGCAAAGCTGCTTTGCGACGCTGGCTGATTCTCCCGCAGCCGCTCTGACAGTAATTTGGCGACACGCGTTTTGCAGAGGTCGCCATTAGAGCGCCATTGCTATACGCATCACCGCTAAGCCTCTGCGCCTGTGTGCAGGGCTATATCGCCTACTAAATACTTTTCTGGCGTGGATATGACATGACTGATTTAAGTACACCGCAACTGGCGCAAACGCCCCATGTATTGACTCGCGGTCTGGTGCTGCTATTTGCGTTCTGTTGCGGCGCGATTGTCGCCAACCTCTATTACGCTCAGCCAATCGTCGAGCTGATTGCGCCTTCTGTAGGCCTGAGTGCACATAGCGCCAGCATGATCGTCTCGCTGACGCAGATCGGCTATGCCGTCGGCTTGCTGCTATTGGTGCCGCTCGCGGATCTGCTGGAGAACCGCAAGCTGATGATCGGCACCGCTATCATCGCTTCTGTCGGCCTGTTAGCGGCGGGCTTGACTAGCCAACCTAACCTGTTCCTCGCGCTGTCGTTGTTGATCGGCTTTAGCTCGGTGTCGGTGCAGATGCTGATTCCCTTGGCCGCGCACCTGGCCCCAGAAGAATCACGCGGGCGGGTGGTTGGCAACATCATGAGCGGACTGCTGCTCGGTGTGCTGTTGGCTCGCCCAATATCGAGCTTGGTGGCCGATCATTTTGGTTGGCGGATGGTGTTTGTCGCAGCGTCGCTGCTGATGTTGGCGATCATTGTGGTCATCGCGCTGACCATTCCCACTCGCCAGCCGGCGCACAAGGCTACTTACGGGCAACTGATGGGCTCGTTGCTTACCTTGCTGCGCACTCAACCGGTACTGCGTCAGCGGGCGCTTTATCAGGGGCTGTTCTTCGCCAGTTTTAGCTTGTTCTGGACGGCGGCACCGATTGAGCTGACGCGCCAGCATGGCTTGTCACAAACGCAGATTGCGATATTCGCCCTGGTCGGCGCGATTGGCGCGCTGGCTGCGCCGCTAGCCGGGCGCTTGGCGGACGCCGGGCATACGCGCCGGGCCTCTATCGTGGCGATGATCATCGCCTCGCTAGCTTTTCTGCTCAGTTGCAGCGGCCCTGGCTACAGCGTAATTGGCTTGGCCCTGACAGGCATATTTCTCGATTTTGCGGTGCAAATGAACATGGTCCTGGGTCAGCGCGCAGTTTATGCCCTCGACCCAGCCAGCCGCGCCCGACTTAACGCGCTGTACATGACCAGCATCTTTATCGGTGGGGCCATCGGCTCTGCGTTAGCCAGCCCGCTGTATGAAGCGGCGGGCTGGCTGGTTATCGCCATGGCGGGTGCTGCTCTGCCGGCTGCTGCGCTGGTGGCTTTGCTGTGGTTTGGACGTCAGCGCTAAGAAAGGCTTAGTCGTCCTTTTTCATCAAACCGGCCAGCGCGGCGAAGGGGTTGTGGGTGGCCTGAGCGGTCTTTGGGGTGCTCAGCGAGCCCTCGCTGAAGTACTGCTGGTCGGTGTAGCGCGAGTGCTCGTTGTCATGGCAGAACAGGCACAGCAGTTCCCAATTGGAACCGTCTTGCGGGTTGTTGTCATGGTTGTGATCGCGGTGGTGCACGGTCAGCTCGCTCAGGCGCTTGCCGGAGAACTCGCGGGCGCAGCGGCCGCAAACGTGCGGGTACATCTTCAGCGCCTTGTCGCGGTAGCCTTCTTCACGCGAGCGCTGGGACTCAGCGAGGATGCGGTCAAGCTTGCTGGTGGCGGAGGGGTTTTTATCGCTGCTCATCAGGCGTCTCGTTGGGTGGGGCTTTGCCGCAGTCTAGCCTTACCAGCCGTCAGTGAGAACTGCCGGAGCGGCACTTTACGACAGCGCTGTGGCCGAAAAGGGAACCGCACAGGAGATGTCATGATGCGTCTGAACACTTTGCTATTGGTCCTGAGTACCTTGGCCAGCACCTCGCTGCTGGCTCAACAACAGCCGAAAATGCCGGCCGCAGCACCCACGCCAAGTGGCCCAGGTACGGCGACACCACAACCTTACCCGACAACTACGCCACAACACTTGCCAGCCCCTAGAGCAAATAATCCGCCGCTGCTCAAACAGGCTATGCCAGCCCAGCCTAGCCAGCAGCGTCGCGATAAGGACTTGCCATTGCTGCAAGAGCAGCGCGAGCGCAACGCCAAGTCGTTGAGCGAACCAGATGAGTAAAACGGCAACAGGCCCTAGCCCAGACCCAGAACCTTGAAGACAAAGGCATATTCCAGCGCCGCATCCTTGAGGGCCTGATAACGGCCGCTCATGCCGCCGTGGCCAGCGTCCAGTTCGGTTTTCAGCAGCAACAGGTTGTCGTCGGTTTTCTGCGCGCGCAGCTTGGCCACCCATTTGGCGGCTTCCCAGTACTGCACCCGGCTGTCGTTGTAGCCGGCCACGGCAAGAATCGCTGGGTAAGCCTGGGGCTGGACGTTTTCGTAGGGCGCGTAGTTTTTGATCCGTGTGAATACTTCCGGCTGGTTCGGGTCACCCCATTCGTCGTACTCGGTAACCGTCAGCGGTAGATCGGGGTTTTGCATGGTGTTGAGCACATCAACAAACGGCACCTCGGCGATGGCCGCTACAAACAAGTCGGGACGTTGGTTAAGCACTGCGCCGATCAGCAGGCCGCCGGCGCTACCACCGCTGATCGCCAGTTGTGCTGGGCTGGTGTAGCCCTGCGCGATCAAGTGTTCGGCGCAGGCGATAAAGTCGCTGAACGAGTTGTGTTTGTGCTCCAGTTTGCCAGCGCGATACCAGGCTTCGCCGAGTTCACCGCCGCCACGTACATGGGCGATGGCGAAGACAAAACCACGCTCGAGCAGGCTTAACCGCGCGTGGGAAAACCACGGGTCGAGGCTTTCGCCATAGGCGCCGTAGCCATACAGGTAGAGCGGGGCGCTGCTGCCCAGTACGTCGCGTTTGGCTACCAGGCTGATCGGCACCTGCGTGCCATCTGCCGCCGTCGCCCACAGGCGTTGGCTGACATAGCTGTCGGCATCGAAGTCGCCCAGTACCGGCGTTTGCTTGAGCACCCGTTGCTCACCCCTGGCCAGGTTTAATTGGCGAACCTGTGCGGGGCGATTGAGCGCTTCGTAGCGCAAGCGAATCACCGTGCTGGCGAACTCCAGACTGTCTTGCACATACAGGCTGTAGGCCGCATCGGGCAGTTGCACGCGGTAGGCGGCTTGGCCTTGCGGTTGTACTTCAATAATCGGCAGGCCGTTTTCCCGCAGGCTGAGAATCAACGCCTGTTGATTGAGGCTGACGCCTTCCAGCATCACCTGCGGATCATGGGCGCGCAGTAGCTGCCAGTGTGCGCGGCTCGGGGCCGCTTCAGTCGCGCTGAACAAGGCGAAGTTGATGCCGTGCTGGTTGCTACGGATCAGCCAGGTCCATTGACCATTCAGCATGCCGTGGTCCACGTCATAGTCGTGGTCGTCTTCACGTGGAGCGACACAGCGGAAAGCAGCGTGCGGCGTGGTGGCATCCAGCACCCAGGCTTCGCTGGTGGTCTTGCTGCCCAGTTGCAGGATCAATTGGCGTTCGGAGCTGCTGCGGTAGCAATGCAGAAAGAATCGTCCATCTTGCTCATGAAACACCAACTCGGCGGAGTCGCTGCCGAGACAGTGACGGTAGAGCTTGTGTGGTCGGTGGGTGTCGTCCAGTTCGCCGAAGAACAGGGTTTGGCTGTCGTTGGCCCAGGTCATGCTGCCGTCGCAGTCTGCAAAGGGCAGCTCGATCAGGCTGTTGTCGTCCAGTTGTTTGACGAACAGTTGGTAGGTTTCTTCGCCGCTGGTGTCCAGGCTGTAGGCCAGGCGCTGATGGTCAGGGCTGATACTAAAAGTACCCAGCGAGATAAAACCGCCATCGGCCAGTGCATTGGGATCAAGCAGCAACTGCTCGCTGTGCTCATCGACAGTCAGCGAGCCATCGGCAGGTTTAACGCAGCGGTAATGCCGTGGGTATTCATCGCCGGCATTGGTGCGCTGGTAATACAGGTACGGCCCCCAAGGCGACGGCAGGCTGAGATCGGTTTCCTTGATGCGGCCCTTAATTTCCTCAAACAGTGTTTCGCGCAGCGCCAGTTGATCACTGAGCTGCTGTTCCAGGTAGGTGTTTTCTGCCTTGAGGTAATCGAGAACCTGCGCACTGTCGCGGTTTTCCAGCCAGCGGTAAGGGTCGGCAGCGTTGTCGGCGCGGGCGATGGGGGCCAAGGACATGGGTTTACTCCAATAGGTTGTGGCGGCCGACAGCGGGGACGCCGAAACAGGCAAAAGCCGTTATCATAAGCGCCACTTCGCCTATTGGTCGCTGGAATCTGCGCGCATATGCGCCTGCACAGCCGATCGGCCCTCAATGTCAGAGAATTTGCTTTCTATGAATGAGAACGACTACATGCTTGCCTGGGGCGCCTATCTAGTTGCGGCGCTTGGCTGTCTGTTGGTGTGGTTTCGTCTGACCAGTTGGATGTGGCGCTACCTGCGTGAGCCGCTGCGTGTGCTGGTTCTGGTGCTGCTTTTCAGTCCGACTATTGTTGACCCAGGCAAAGAGCAGTTTGCCCCGTCGATCACCATCACGGCGATGGATTTACTGCTGCATGTAGGCAGCAACGCCTGGCGCGCGGTGGCTGATTTGAGCATGTACGGCATGATCGTGTTTGCGCTGTATCTGCTGTTTGTCGCCGTACGTTGGCCCGTGGAACGCTGGTGGCAAGGGCGTAAAGGCCCGACATCAGTTGCAGATCACGAGCCGACTTTGCGCGAGCGAATGCGTGATGAGCAGGATCATGGCGACACCCGTTACGATGCCCGTGGTGACCGCCGTTTACGCGTCGAGCCGCGCCTGTAATGCGCTAACCATGTGGCGCAAAGCCTCTTGAGCACGGTCCGTCAGGGATAAGGATGTTTTATGGAGTGTGTGTTTTGTGCAATTGCTGCCGAGCAATTACCTTCGGCACAAATTTATGCAAACGAACACTTTATAGTCTTACTGGATATCTACCCCTTGCGTCCGGCTCACGTACTGATCGTCAGTCGGGAACACGCGCCCTTTCTCAAAGACCTTTCCACCGCTGCCTGTGAGCAGCTGTTGCCGCTGGCGCAACGCATTACTGCGGCCTTGCGTGCGGTCGGTTATGGCGAGCAGGGCATCAATTTTTTGATTAACGACGGGCCGGCTTCCAATCAGCATGTGCCGCACTTGCATTTACACCTGATTCCACGACGCAGCGGCGATGCCATGCAGTTGCTCTGGCGTGCCCTGACGCGTTTTCTACCCTTGGCGCGTAAACGTATCGAAACGCGCTTGACGATTGAGGCGCAGCAACTGCGCGAGGCGTTACGCAATGTGTGAATTGTTGGGCATGAGCGCCAATGTGCCGACCGATATTGTTTTCAGCTTCACCGGCCTGATGCAGCGCGGCGGCCGCACGGGTCCGCATCGCGATGGTTGGGGGATCGGCTTTTATGAGGGCCGTGGTCTGCGCCTGTTTCAGGACCCACGAGCCAGCAGCGAATCAGAGGTGGCGCAGCTGGTGCAGCGTTATCCGATCAAGAGTGAAGTGGTGATTGGCCATATTCGTCAGGCCAATGTCGGTCGCGTCTGCCTGGCCAATACCCATCCTTTTGTGCGCGAGATGTGGGGACGCAATTGGTGTTTTGCCCACAACGGCCAACTGGCGGACTTCGTCCCGCTTTTGGACAATTACCGGCCGATTGGCGACACCGACAGTGAAGCGGCGTTCTGTGACCTGCTTAATCGTCTGCGCCAGGCCTTCCCTGAGCCGGTTGCGGTGGAAAAATTACTGCCGATCCTGGTCAGCGCCTGCGTCGGCTATCGCCAGCATGGCGTTTTCAATTGCTTGCTCAGTGATGGCGAGTGGTTGTTCAGCTTCTGTTCGAGCAAGCTGGCGCATATCACCCGGCGTGCACCATTCGGTCCGGCACATTTGAAAGATGCCGACATGCAGGTGGATTTTCAGGCAGAAACCACGCCCAATGATGTGGTCACGGTAGTGGCCACTGACCCGCTAACCAATAACGAGAGCTGGACTCTATACCAGCCTGGCGAGTGGCGTTTGTGGCGCGGTGGTGAGTGTGTCGCGCAGGGCGTGACGAGCTGATCGACGTAAATTTAGGGGAGAGGGGAGTAATGCTTAGAAGTTATCTGCGGTTGGCCTTGTTTGCCCTTGGGCTGCTGGTTGGGGTGCAGGTGCCGGGGTTTATCGACGATTACAGCAAGCGCGTCGAAGCCCATCGCATCGAGGCAGATCTGGCGCTCAAAGGCTTTCGGGATACGGCTCAGCGCTTTTTCAAAGGTGATATGGACGCATTGGTTGGCCATTACCAGGCCAGCAATGATCCAGTGATGCGTAGCGATGCACAAAGCGTGGGCTCGCTGGTCGAGCGCTCGGCATTGCTTGAGCGCGAATCCAAAGCGATGCAAGGGCCTTGGTATGCTCAGGTTTGGCACCTGGCCACAGCCGCAGATCATGAGCTGCTAGAAGAAACCGCCGCCGCCTATCGCTACCAAGTACTGCTGGCTCCTGAGGCCATTGCTTGGGGGATTGCCTGCGCGTTGTTGCTGGCTTGGCTGCTGGAAAGCCTGGCACTGTTGGCAGGCACGCTGTTTGGCGCTGGCCGCAGCCAGAAGGTGCAGCAGCGGCACTGGCGCTAAGTTGGAAAACAGCAAGGGCTCATCGGCGCCCTTGCTTATTGCGTGACCTGATCGAAGATTGCATGTGCCTGCAGGCCCTGGAAGATGGGATGACGTACCTGTCTAAGTAAGTCCAGCTGCAATGAAAAACGCCGCGAAACATGCACAGGGTTCGCGGCGTTTTTCTAATTACTGGTAGACGGGCCGTTGGCTTACTCCTGCATCAACTGACCCAGCATCCTCTCGGTATAGTCGAAGCAATAATCCGGCTTCTCGCGTGCCTTCACATAGCCGACGGCGAACATGAGCGACATGTCGCTCAGGCGTTTTTCGTCCAACGCACTGCTGATCGGCAAGCCGACCGCAGGCATATTAGGAATGCGTTCCCGCACGAAATCTGCGCTGGTGGTCAACCGGTTGGCATCCCCGGCGAAGGCCCAGTCGCGCATGGTTGCCTCTCATGCTGCGTTCCGTCCTGATCCCAGCCAGCAGCACGGCAAACGCCGTGAAACGCATTCCTGTGCATCACATTTCCCACACGTCGAACTCAGCGCTTGTTCGCGTCGTCCGGTTTGTTCAGGTCCATCACTGTCTGCGCAGGCTCCTCCGGCGTGGTCTCGGCTGCAGCCGCCACGGGCGCACTGGCCTCTTCGCTCACGCTTTGCTTCTTGCGCAAGCCAAGGCGCTTGCCCAGCAAGCCGATCAGTAGTGCTGGAATGATCCAGAACTTCTTCAACAGCACCAGAAGCATAACCAGCAGACCGGTCTTAGCGGCGACCTTGCCCGCTACCAGCGCACCCAGGCCGTAAGCGGCAATGGTATCCAGATCCGGGTTGAACTCGGCATAACGCTCGCCTGGATTGAATTCGGTTGCAGCCAGTACCGCCGGGACATTGGCCTCGATTTCCGCCAGTTGGTCCATGTAGGCGACGAAGTTCAGCACCAGCACGCCCTTACGGCCCAGCACGCGGATGTTGTAGTTGAGGGTGTTGGTGTCGCTATCGCCGAACTTCAGCTCCTTGGCCCAGTGCAGTTTTTTGCCTTCGGCATCGTAGCGCGGCTCGGCGGCCCAGCCGACCAGCTCGATCGGTTCGTAGCCGTTCTCGGCACGCCAGACATTGCTCTCTCGCATGTCGGCCTGCATGTCCTTGAGCATGTCGCCGTAATCGATATCGGCGGCGTCCTCGTCGGATACGTAGCCGCTGTCTTCATACTCGACCGTCACGCCCCAGGACTCATCGGCCAGCGGCGAAATGCCGGCTGGCAGGATCATGCCCAGCGGCGGAACTTCGTCAGGTGGGTTGTCCCAGCCGTCGACCAGCAGGCGCTGGGCGTTCTCGCTATCGAGGAACACCAGCGAGTCGGGCAGGTTGAGTGTGGCCAAGCCCTTGCCCAGCACGATGCGGCCATGCTGAAAGTTCAGACTGGCGACGAAGGCCTCGGGGTCTATGCCCTGGACGTCTTCGTCGGCATGCACGCTTTCCTCGACGGGCACATCATCAGCATGGGCAAAAGACAGGAAAGGTAGGAAAGCAGCCAATGCGGCAGCCAGGATCGAATCCTTGATCGACATGGGAACTCCATAACAGCGGTTGGGTAAATGTAACACGATGCTACATTACCACTGCTTAATCTGGCGGCAGGTGAACCAGCGCAACTTTTGGTGGCTTGTCATCCATAGCGGCCAATCACCGGGCGAGAGCAAAAAGCGCTCATGGCGATTTTTGCACTCAGCGCCAATTTCGTTGCTGCGTGCGGTGGGTCTGCCCCGCTAAGAGTATCTAGCCAATCGTCTTTATCAGGCCAACCTATTGGCCTGAGGTGGGTTGCGCGGTAAGCGCCTGCTTGCTGTTTTGTACGCCAACGCCAACGCCAACGCCAACGCCAACGCCAACGCCCTCGCTAGCAGGCGGCTGGATGGGTAATAGCTTGCGCCGAGACACCAGCAGTACGCCCGCTAAAACCAGGCCAGCTCCGGCCAGTTGTGCCAGCGAAAGTGGCTCGGACAACAACAGCCAGGCAAACACAATCGTCAGAATGGGCCCCAGTGTGCCAATCAGCACTGTGCGCGCCGAGCCAATCAGGCGCAGGGCTGCTGATTGCCAGAACACCGGCAGCACCGTGGAGAAAATCGCCATCGCTGCGCTGTACAGATACACCTCTACAGGTTGCTGCAGTGCGGAAAAAGGCTGTGTCACGAGGAAGTGAATCTGCGTCGCGAAGGTGGAAATTATGATCGCCAACGCCGCAAAGCGGATGGTCCCCAGGCGGTGAATCGCCACCTCGGCCCCAGCGCTATACAGCGCATAGGACAGCGCAGAGCCGAACACGAATGCCGCCCCGACCAGTACGATATGCATGTCATCCGCCACTTGCAGGTCGTGGGCGAACGCCAAGCCGATGCCTGCGTAGGACAGCAGTAACGCTACAACTTGGCGTTTCTCCAAGCGCTTGCCCATAAACAGCACACCGATCAGCACGGTCATGGTTGGGTAGATAAACAGAATCAAGCGCTCAAGTGCCGCCGAAATATACTGCAGGCCAATAAAATCAAGGATGCTGGCCCCGTAGTAGCCCAAAATTCCCAGTGCGATCAGCATGCCCCAATCCTTGCGGGTGAGCGGCGGTGCGGAGCGGCACAACCACAAGGTGGCCCACAACGCGATTGGCAGGGCAAAGCTCATGCGTAGCGCTAGTAAAGTGACGGCGTCTACCGGTGCGGCGGCGTAAGCCAATTTGACGAAGATCGCTTTGAACGAGAAGCCAAATGCAGCGAGTACCGCAAGCGCGATACCCATGCGTTCGGCTGACCAGGATTTCCATGGCATGGCAGGTAAAGTCCTAAAGGGTTGTGCTGTGGCGAATGATGCAGGGTATAGAATCCCGATAGAATTGGCTTTTTCATAACTGATCGTTCGGATTTAACTAAGGCTATGCATTACGACCTGATTGATCTTCGTTTGTTTGTCGCCATTGCCGAAGCCAAAAACCTCACTCGCGGTGCCGAGCGCGTGCATTTGGCGGCTTCTTCGGCCAGCCATCGTATGCGCGTGCTGGAAGAGTCGATTGGTACGCCGCTATTGGTTCGTGAACCCCGTGGCGTCAGCCTAACCCGTGCGGGCGAGGCCTTGTTACGCCATGCACGGCAGGTATTTGCCCAGCTCGAACAAATGCATGCCGACCTCACGCCCTACGCTAAAGGTATGCGCGGGCATGTCAGTGTGTGGGCCAACACCCATGCCACCCATACCTTTCTACCCGACAGCCTTTCGGCTTTTTTACAGCGTCATCCGCAAGTCAGTATTTCCCTGGAGGAGCACAGCAGCCCACAGGTGCTGATGGCGGTTGCGCGTGGCGAGGTGGAAGTTGGTGTGGTGGCCGGGACGATCGAGGGCGCTGATGTTGAGCTGATGCCTTATCGGGCAGATCGATTAGTGCTGATTGCCCCCGTCGCGCACCCGCTTGCCGCCCGGGTCAGTAGCCCTTTTGCGCAGGTGCTGGATTATCCCTTTGTGATGCTCCATTCAGGCTCGGCCATTCATACCTTTACGATGAACACAGCGGCGGCACTTGGTCGGCACCTTGAAGTGCGGATTCAGGTACGCAGCTTTGAGGCCGTGTGCCGCATGGTCAGCGCTGGCGTTGGCATCGGCCTGGTGCCGAGCAGTGCATTAGCCGATGTACCGCTGGCGGTGATCGAGTTGGACGAGCCGTGGGCGCAGCGCGACTTGCAGGTTTGCGTACGTAAGCGTGAGTTGTTGTCCAGGTTCGCCGCTGAATTGGTCGACTGCCTGATTGGCAGCGATAGCCATCCCGGTTAAAACCGGCAAAAGAACAACGGGCCTTGTTAGGCCCGTTGGTTTTATTTGGAGAGGAACTTCATCCCGTCTTCTAGCCCCTGCAGGGTTAGCGGGTACATCTGGTCTTCCAACAGCTCACGCATGATGTTGGTCGAGGCGGTGTAGCCCCAGGTGTCCTTGGGGTAGGGGTTGATCCAGATAAGCTTTTTGTACTTCTCCATAAAGCGCTTGATCCAGACGTAACCCGGCTCTTCGTTCCAGTGTTCGACGCTGCCGCCGGCCTGGGTGATTTCGTAGGGCGCCATCGAGGCATCGCCGACGAAGACCACTTTGTAGTCCGCGCCGTACTTGTGCAGCAGATCCTGGGTGGAGAAGCGCTCTGAGGTGCGGCGCAGGTTGTTCTTCCACACCGACTCGTACACGCAGTTATGGAAGTAGAAATACTCCATATGCTTGAACTCGGTCTTGCAGGCGCTGAACAGCTCTTCGCAGACTTTGACATGGGCGTCCATCGAGCCGCCGATGTCGAACAGAATCAGCAGCTTCACTGCGTTACGGCGCTCTGGGCGCATCTGGATATTCAGCAAGCCGCCGTCTTTGGCGGTGTGGTCGATGGTGCCGCTGAGATCAAGTTCGTCTTCAGCACCCTGGCGGGCGAATTTGCGCAGGCGGCGCAGGGCCACCTTGATATTGCGCGTACCCAGCTCGACCTGATCGTCGAGGTTTTTATACTCGCGTTGATCCCAGACTTTCACCGCCTTGCCCTGACGCTTGCCCGCGTCGCCTACGCGAATGCCTTCCGGGTTAAAGCCGCCAGAACCGAACGGGCTGGTACCGCCGGTGCCAATCCACTTGTTGCCGCCTTCGTGGCGTTCTTTCTGCTCTTCGAGGCGTTTCTTGAACTCCTCGATCAGCTTGTCCAGGCCGCCGAGGGATTCAATCTTGGCGCGCTCTTCATCGGTCAGCGAGCGCTCGAACTCCTTGCGCAGCCACTCATCGGGGATCAGTGCTTCGATGTGCTGATTAAGGTTTTCCAGGCCCTTGAAGTAGGCCCCGAACGCACGGTCGAACTTGTCGAAATGCCGCTCGTCCTTGACCAAGATGGTGCGCGAGAGGAAGTAGAACTCGTCCATGTCGGCGAACACCACGTTGTGCTTCAACGCGTTGATCAGGTCGAGTAGCTCACGTACCGATACCGGCACTTTGGCGGCGCGCATTTCGTTGAATAGGTTGAGCAGCATGGCTGCATCCTCGTGATTTTATCTGCCCGTGGCGCTAGGAGCGCCGCTCCAATGGCAGGCCATCATTGATGGCGTACCAGTCGGCTTTCGATTCCGGAAAAATATGCTTCTGCGCGATTTCACCCGCAGGCGTGTCCAGTGTGCCCAGCGCCACCGAGAGCCATTGCGGATGGGCGTGTTCGCTGAACCACTGCAGGGACGAGCCACAATTTTTACAGAAGGTTCGCGTTACCCCCGGCGAGGAGATATAGACCCCTAACGACTCCTCGCCTTGGGTGAAGTGAAAGTCCCGCCTGCGCACGTTGCCGAAGGTGGCGAATGCGGCACCATGAGCTTTTCGGCACATAGCGCAATGGCAATGATTCGCCGACTCTATCGGGGCATCAATACGGTATTTCACCGCAGAGCAAAGGCAACTGCCGCTGTACATGGACTTTCCTTCTACTGGGCTAGCAACGCTTAACGACCGGCGCGGCGGCTCATAAAGGCCAGGCGCTCCAGCAGCTGCACATCCTGCTCGTTCTTCACCAAAGCACCGGCCAGTGGCGGGATGGCTTTGGTGGGGTCGCGTTCACGCAGCACCGCTTCGCCGATATTGTCGGCCATCAGCAGTTTCAGCCAGTCGACCAGTTCGCTGGTGGAGGGCTTCTTCTTCAGGCCCGGCACCTTGCGCACATCGAAGAATACATCCAGCGCTTCGGCGACCAGATCCTTCTTGATGTTGGGGTAGTGCACGTCGACGATTTTCTGCAGGGTCGCGCGATCTGGGAAGGCGATGTAGTGGAAGAAGCAGCGGCGCAGGAAGGCGTCCGGCAGTTCTTTTTCGTTGTTCGAGGTGATGATGATAATCGGGCGTTTAGTGGCCTTGATCGTCTCGTCGGTCTCGTAAACGTAGAACTCCATCTTGTCGAGTTCTTGCAGCAGGTCGTTGGGGAACTCGATATCGGCCTTGTCGATCTCATCGATCAGCAGAATCACCCGTTCTTCGGCCTCGAAGGCCTCCCACAGCTTGCCTTTCTTGATGTAGTTGCGCACGTCGTGGACTTTGTCCGAATCCAGCTGCGAATCGCGCAGGCGACTGACGGCGTCGTACTCGTACAGGCCCTGGTGGGCCTTGGTGGTGGACTTGATGTGCCAGGTGATCAGGCGCGCACCAAAGGATTCGGCCAGTTGTTCGGCCAGCATGGTTTTACCGGTACCCGGCTCACCTTTGACCAGCAACGGGCGCTCCAGGGTGATGGCGGCATTGACCGCGAGCTTGAGGTCGTCGGTGGCGACGTAAGACTGGGTGCCTTCGAACTTCATCGGTAAATCCTCGAACGGTAACGCGCAGGGCCATACCCGCGGGTTCAGTATTTGAAAAGCAGACTATAACGCGCAGCCCTGGCGACTGTGAACGTAGACGCGCCATTCAGTCACTGAATGGCGGGTCACTTGGCTTCTGTCACGGTTATTGGCTGTCAAAGCGGTTGTTGAACGCCTGGACAAAAGCATTGCGCAGAATCGCCTTGAAGGCCTGCCAGCGACTGACGTCATAGGCTTTGAGATCGCCGTCGATGTCGATGCGGGTAGCGAATTGGTCCTTACGCTGATTTTTCAGCAGCCAACTGCTACCACCGACCAAGGCTTCCCAGGCTCCGCTAAGCAGACTCTTGTCCTTGGCCGCGACATCCTGCTGCCAGTTGAAGATTTCCATGTCGCGCAGCAGTGGCTTGGCGTAACCCTTGAGCTTGCCTTGCTGGGCATCCAGCTCCATGACGAAATCGCCCTGTCCGGCGGCAAAGTCGAAGTCAGCATAGGCGCGGGTAAAACTGTTGAGCTGTTTGAGTTGAACATCGGTGATGCGCAGGCGCAGGTCGAAATCATCCAATTGGCCGAGCGGGTCGAAGTTGGCACTGATCTGCAGCGGCGCTTGCTCAAATATGTTGGCGTTGGCCTGTAGGCTGGCGGGTCGCCGTGTATCGGCCACGTTGACGTTACTCAAGTTGAGGAGTCGGCCGTTGATCTGGTTGGCTTGCAGGTCTACCGGCGGGGTTGCGCTGAAGTTGCGGAAGGCCAGCGTGCCGTCCTGTATGCGGATTTCGTTGATGTGAATGGGCAGCAGGCCTTTCAGTTGCGCGCGCCAATCGACGCCTTCACCGGTTTGGGAGTCGGCTGCGTTACCGCCGTCGACAAAGGTTAGCTGCGGCCGTACGAAGACCACTTCGGCGACCACGCTGTGCGATTCCCACAGCGCCCGCCAACTGACGGAGAGATCGATCTCTGGGGCTTCGAGCAGCGGCACAGGCACCTTGCCGTTAACCTTGACGATATGCAGGCCGTTGATTTGGTAAGCCCCACGCCACAACGCCAGGTCGATATCGCTGATTTGGCCACGGTAGTCGCCCATATTGGCCAGCTTGTCATTCAGGTAGTCGCGCAGTAGCCAGGGCAGGGCGACATGCAGGGCTATCAGGGCGATGGCTAGGCTGAGCAGTGTCCAGAGGGGAATTCGGTAGCGCTTCTTCATAAACAAACAGACTTATCCAATAACAATAGGTTTCCTGCCGGGTGCTGGCATGGCTGGACTGCCGCTCGAACCGGCCTTAGGCTTGAGAGCTTACTCGGCAACGCATGAAAAAGGACCCGCTATGAGCCGCATCTTCGCAGACAACGCGCAATCCATTGGCAACACACCGCTGGTGATGATTAACCGCCTCGGGCCTAAAGGTGTAACCATCCTGGCCAAGATAGAAGGGCGTAATCCGGCGTACTCGGTGAAGTGCCGCATCGGCGCGAGCATGGTCTGGGATGCGGAAGAGCGCGGCGTGCTTAAACCCGGCATGACCATTGTTGAACCGACCTCTGGTAACACGGGCATCGGCCTGGCCTTTGTGGCTGCTGCCCGCGGCTATAAGTTATTACTGACCATGCCGGCTTCGATGAGCCTGGAGCGGCGCAAGGTGCTCAAGGCCTTGGGTGCCGAACTGGTGCTTACCGAGCCCGCCAAAGGCATGAAAGGTGCCATCGATAAAGCGACGGAAATCGCCGAGTCTGATAGCAACACCTACTTTATGCCGCAGCAATTTAATAACCCGGCCAACCCGGCAATCCATGAAAAAACCACCGGCCCGGAAATCTGGAATGACACCAGCGGTGCAATTGATGTGCTGGTATCCGGCGTCGGCACCGGCGGCACCATCAGCGGTATTTCCCGTTACATCAAAAACACCCAAGGCAAGCCGATTCTCTCGGTAGCAGTTGAGCCGATCAGCTCGCCAGTAATCACCCAGACCATCGCCGGTGAAGAGGTCAAACCTAGCCCGCACAAGATCCAGGGCATCGGCGCGGGCTTTGTGCCACGCAACCTCGACCTGAGCATGGTCGACCGGGTTGAGCTGGTAACTGACGACGATGCCAAGGCTGTGGCCCTGCGCCTGATGCGTGAAGAGGGGATTCTTTGCGGTATTTCCTGCGGTGCAGCCATGGCAGCCGCCCTACGCCTGGCGAACGAGCCGGAGATGCAAGGCAAAACCATCGTAGTGATCCTGCCGGACTCCGGCGAGCGCTACCTGTCGAGCATGCTGTTTAGCGATATGTTCAGCGAGCAGGAGTTGCAGCAGTAAAGGTCTGCGGTCACAAGAAAACGCCAAATTCTGGCGGTTTTTTGTGGGTGGTTACTGGGGTGATTTACGAGCCAACGCTGCTGATTGATTAGGCCTAGATGCATTTGAGATGGTTGTTCGGCAGGGGGAAGGGTGGTTACAGGCCGGTGTCGGCCGATTCTGTTGAAAAAGTAGCTTCAGCGGCAGCCTGCCGATCAAGTGTGCCTGCTGTCGAAGTGGCTGCAAGCCACTTCAAGTTGCCTTCCGGCGTTTCACTGAGCGTCCCTGCTCAGGTTTGAGGGTTAATTTGAGG